>CAWGNW010000001.1:0-20668 GCA_963824045.1 uncultured Gammaproteobacteria bacterium
AGAACATCCAGGGTGCAGGCGGTCGGCAGGCAGGGGTGGCTTTCGAGCTGCCGGAGCCACGGTAACAGAAACCGTCAAGCGTCCCGATCCAAACTGTGCCGGCGAAAGGTCGCTTGGGTGACGTGGATGCCGGGCATATATAACTCGCCGTGAATCCGTGGCGTTCCCCAGCCGACGTTGTCTCTCGACAGCGTTCCGACAAGTTCGCACTTCGGGTGGAATAGGTGGACGTCCGCCCCGGCGGCAACGAGCCTTCCACGTCCAGTAGAGCCGGATGCTCTTGGGTACCAGTGCACCAGGGTGTCCGTTTTGAAGACCTGCGGTGTCCGCAGGCAACCAGGCCACAAGCGGTAGAGCCAGACCCAAAACAGCCGTTGACGCCAGTGAAATCGGAGTCGTTTACGTGGTGTTTGGTTTACCGTGGCCAGTTGCTGGCGAAGCGCCAGGATTTCGAGATGCGGAAGGGCGTGGCTTCGGAGTAGACCAGGCGACGCGGACTGGACGGGGAGGGCGATAGTTCTCATGCCGGAACCGTACGACAGCTGTGGAAAAAAAGTCAACGAAGTCAGAACGCACGATGTTTTTGGTGGCCGCAACCAAAAAGCCGCTACTTTTTTCGAAATATATATCGTTTACTCGCGTATTTCTAAAGGAAACAAATATGCAGCCATGCAGATCATATGACAGAGGTTAGAGAATACCTTGATGCAAAGGGAAGTAGTCCCTATGCCAATTGGTTCAATCGCCTGAATGTAACCGCTGCGGTTAAGGTAGCCACAGCGATTCATCGGATGGAGTAAGGTAATTCTTCTAATGTAAAAGGTGTGGGTGCCGGCGTCTTTGAGCACCGGATTGATTTTGGTCCTGTTTATCGGATTTACTTCGGCAAGGACGGGAACCAGTTTGTGATATTGCTCGCGGGTGGTATCAGGATGCGCCAGGATGCGGACGTCACAGCGATACCTGCAAAGCAGTGCTGCGTAACTATATCAATACGACGATCGGGTTCGAGGAATTATCCCAAGCCTTCGACAAATCGAGTAAGACTCTCATGCGTATGTTCGGGCCGAAAGGGAATCCACAAGCGAGTAATCTGTTTGCAGTGATCAGTTATCTTCAGGAGCAGGAAGGGACACACCTTGAAGTCAAAGCCCGGAAGGTGGCATAGGGCGTTAGTTGGTGGAGTTCTTATCGGTATCAAAAAAGGACACAAATCCGGAACACTTCAGACGGCGCGTGGGGTTACTCAGTGCCAGGTACTTCGAACCTGGTGCTGAGTATGAAGGGCAGGTTTCGAGTGTATTCCGGTCGTTTCGCAGAGGAATGTAATTGCCCCCTTAACAACAGACTGCAGGACCGGTTCGGTTGCAAAACCAGTAGTTCAAACCATGCAATCTGAGTTTCCTAAACCGACCTGTAAAGATTCTCAGTGCAATCAACATTAAAGAGTTAATTGCTGCCTACAGGTTTTCTACATCAATCAGTTACTGCTAACTCCTGACGCTGCCTTTTCGAAGGCGATACGCGCCGGTATTCTGGCATATATCATATTTCCGGATTAGGTCAGGAAGTGACTTCGTCTCCATTTTTCTCATGATTCTGGCGCGGTGGACTTCAACGGTACGGTGGCTGATACCCAGCAGTTCCGCCATTTCCTTGCTAGACATACCGGTAACATTATGCTGCATGATTTCCCGTTCACGGTCTGTCAGTTTGTCATAGCATTGTCTTACACTGGCAATCCAGACACTGTTATCTTTATTGTCGTCGGCGTGAAAAAAGGCCTCCTTGACGCTCGCTAGCAACTCTTCATTGCTGAACGGTTGATTAAGAAAGTCTATCGCACCGGCCCTGATTGCATTCACGGCTGATTTCACATCGCTGTGTTCTGAAATAAATACGATGGGCATATCAGTGCCTCGCCGTGCGAGACTATCCTGCAATTCTAGGCCGGACATACCCATCTGGCACTGATCCAGTAGTATGATGCCCTCTGTCATGAATTCAGCGTCCTCCAGAAAGGATTCTGCAGAGGGAAACGATTTAACCTTATACCTGGATGATGCAAGCAGTGCTGAAAGCGCATAGCACTGTGCTATGTCAGGCTCCACCAGAAATACATTCCTTTTTGCTCTCATGGTATCCATTCCTCAGTGGTTGAAGCATAACTCTTCGTCTGATTCCGGTAGTTTGAGTGAGATCTTATATCAAGATCAATAGGTTGTGCATATTGTGGGAACTACTTATATCGACGGTGAGATCTTTTGGGCGAAAAGCCTGTTAGTGGGATTCAGGCAACCCATCAACGAGATCTGCATAACAGATCCGAGAACCGTGTGAAGCGAGTAATACCACTTCTGGTACGTATTACTACGTATATATAAGTGTGATTCATTGCCGCTATTGCCTTTGCTACATGGATGGTAGTACCCGGAGAATCGAGGGCTATCTGGAATTATCAATCAGGTGATAGGTATGGCAGTCAAAAAGATAAGCACCGCAGAGGTTGAGATAGGCATGTTTGTGTCCAGCCTGGATAGACCATGGAGTGAAACCCCATTCATATTCCAGGGTTTCCCGATCAAGGAGCAGATAGAGATCGAGGAACTCAAGAAGCTGTGCCGCCATGTCTATATCATGGCGCCGGATGAGGAGATCGAGATCAGTGTGCTGCCAGCGCGACGGCAGGTAGATCCGGTCTCCCCGGAGATGATCGGAAAAATCCGCTATGAGGTAACAACTCCGGCCCGGGAGGAGATCTGGACCGTGCGCGAGGCGCACGACGAACTTGTCGGTATGGTGATGGAGGTCGAGACCATACTGCGCGAGGGAAACGAGCTGCGGTTCCCGCTGATCGAGAAGTCCGTCGACGTCATGATCGAGAGTATCGAGCGCAACCCCGATGCCTATATCTGGCTCAACCGGATCAGGAAGTTCGACTCCTACATCTACCGGGATGCGCTGAATGCCTCGGTATGGGCAACCACGCTGGGTCGGGAACTGGGGCTGGAGCGCGACAAACTAAATGCCCTGGCAACCGGTGCGCTGGTCATGGACATCGGCAAGACAGCGCTGCCCTCGGAGTTGTTGCACAAAACGGACCGGCTGACAGACGATGAATGGGCCATGATGAAGACACACGTCGAGCACGGTGTACGGATTCTCTCGGAGACCCCGGATATTTCGCAGGAGGTGCTCGACATCGTCCGCACCCATCATGAGCGCCTGGATGGAAGTGGTTATCCCGCGGTGCTCACGGGGAATCGCATTCCTCTATTGGGGCAGATCGCCGGGATCGTCGATTTCTATGTATCGGTGACTACCCCGCGTCCCTACGCACAGGCCGTCTCATCGGCCAATGCTATTTATATGCTGTACCAGCAGCAGGGGAAGTATTTCTCGGAAACGCTTGTCGAGCACTTCATCCAGGCCATTTACACCTACCCGACCGGCTCTCTGGTCGAACTTACCAGCGGCGAAGTAGGGGTGATTATCTCCCAGAATCCGGGCCTGCGCCTGCGCCCGAATGTGGTGCTGCTGCTTGACCCGGACAAGCGCCCGTATGAATCCTACCCGCTCGTCAGCCTGGTCGATTACACCTACGGCTATACCGGCAAGTCCGTCGGTATCAGCAAGGCACTGGCAGACGGTACCTATGATATCTGCATTGAGGAATTGCCACTCTAACCACCAGAAAGTTCCGACAAAATCCAATAGAAAGCAGGCGATACCGTACTGGTACCCGAGGTGCAGATATTAGCGATCCGACTGAGGCAGTAACCGGGAATTGTCGGGCGAAGGTGTCACCTCGCCCTTGTGGCGGGGTTTTCTTCTCTCAGAAAAGACCGGAACCATGTACAAACAGGGCATCCCTTGCCATCGTATGAAGGTCTCAGATGCGGAAACACTGGACGGTCCCCATCATGCAATCGGAATACCTGGAACGGCCGGAACCGGTTGTTAGCGCATCTACATTGTAGATTTAACCGTTGCCTCCGGATATTAACCATTCAGCGTTTGCAAGGCATGATGCACTGCGTCTAACTGGTGATGCTCTTGCTGTGTTTGTTTATGGCCTCGACATGCTTGAACGCACGATTTTCAATTCGCATCAACAAGATTAGTATTGCGGCGACTATGAGTATGGCACCTGACCAATATCCAACTGGTTTATCAAAATGAAGCATCGCAGAAATGCCTGCTACCATGTAAATGTATGGCATCAATTCATATAACCAGTCAGGCTTCCACATAGTGCATAGCCTTACCATCCTGAACAATATTTCCACCATGACACTTCTCCGTGCGAGCAAGCACCTGCAGAAGGTATCGGCTTGGTATATATATGTAATATCCGTATGAATACGTATACAGGATAATTCAGACCGCAACCCCTGTTTATCTCGATAAAGAACCGTTGCCTGGCACTGCCGAGAATTGGAAAGTTCGCTCAGGTTCGCGCATTCAAAGTATCGGTGAAAAAAGCATATTGGGTATTTATGCTTTTACAGAAACTGCCGGTATTCTTTCAGTCTCATGACGACTGGAAAATGGCAACTGCAATCCGGTTAAGGTGTGGGTTTGGTACCGTCACCACGGAGGCGATACGCGCCGGTGTTCTGACATATGTCGTGTTTTCGTACCATGTCAGCTACAGACTTCGCATCCATTTTCTTTGTGATACGGGCTCGGTGGACTTCAACGGTACGGGGGCTGATACCCAGCAGCTCCGCCATTTCCTTGCTAGACGTACCGTTAACAACATGCAGCATGACCTTCTGTTCACGGTCGGTCATGCTGGCATAGCGTTGTCTTACGCTGGCAATCCAGGGACTGTTTTTATTATTGTCGCCGGCGTGAAAAAAGACCTCTTTGACGCACGCGAGTAACTCTTCATTGCTTATCGGTTTTTCAAGAACGTTTATCGCACCGGCCTTGATTGCCTTTACGGCTGATCGCACATCGCTGTGTTCAATAATAAATACTATGGGCATATCAGTGCCTCGCCTTGCGAGACTGTCCTGCAATTCTTGGCCGGACATACCCACCAGGCACTGATTCATCAGTATGATTCCCTCCGCCATGCTTTCCGCATTCTCCAGAAAGGCTTCAGCAGAAGTAAATATCCTGACCTTATACCCGGATGATTCAAGATACACTGTAAGCGCGTTGCATTGCGCTACGTCAGAATCCACCAGATAAACATTCCTGTTAACTCGCATGGCATCAGTCCCAGTCCGTTGCATACATGCCTGAGTCAATCCTCACCGGCAGAGGCGGTAGCTTAATCATGACTTTTTCCTTTCGTGGTAGTTATGCGCCACTGGTAAGGCGTGCTGCAGGTATCAGGCTATCTGCCCTGAATCCACATTCAGGGAGCAGGGAGTAACCACTTACTTGAACTGGTTGATCCGCTTAACCGGGTGGTCGTGCTTCCGGTGCTAACCAATCGGTATTGCCCGGGAGCAAAAGAGACGGGGAAGTAAACCCGAGTCTAGTCCTTCCCTGAAGGAAAGATACAGGTATGTACATACATGGAGTACATGCCACCCTTGCTGGAAACAAAGGGTCCGGACTATGTGAAGACCCCGAAATTTGTATTAATGCTGTTTTCAATCAGGAAAGCCATGAGATGACAGGTTTTATTGAAGGAGAAAGCCGGGCACAAGCCACATTATTCCCGGAACGATGGGATGGTTATATTGCTGAAGACAGTCCGGCCCGAGTCTTTGATATCTTTGCCGATGATCTGGATCTGGAGTCACTCCGCTTCAAAAAGGTCCCTGATGGCACTCAAACGGGTGAGTACCGAGATGAGTTTGCATGTACTGGCCTGTAATCTGAAACGGGGGATGAACCTCCGGGTACCCCGGTGTTAATACAGTCGATACGGGCATGGCGCCTGTCTTTCCCTGTAAAAAATTGCGTATCCAACACCTCACAGGCGTTCTCTCCGGGTGAATACTCGAATACATCCACCGCATCAGAACAATAAGTGCCGGGAAATATTGGCGAGACGTCATTGAGAATGCATGTAGATGCCGTAACTGGCGACATTCATTGGTGATTCTGAGTATCACACGGTCTGGACCTGTTGCTGACCTTCTCGTTAAGTTCCGGAAGGGCTGAATAGCGGTGGAAACAGGACATTAAAAGCCTGCGGGCCTTTCCCGGGCCATGCGTTTTACCCCGCCAGTGAGGACCTTGCCACGGCAGCAGGCACGGAAGTCACATTAAAGACAGAGTTTCCAGTCTGTTAGTACTCGCAAGTACGTGGATTTACCTATCTAGGCCTGCGGCGCTATGCCGCTAGTAAGTCACTGAAGTGGAAATCGAGGTTGGCATGTTCGTCTCCAGGGAACAAACATCTTATGAGATATTGTCTGCATTGAAAAAATCATGCGCAGGTTGATGCAGATTGCAACTGGACAACCCCTGTATCTTCGCCATGCTGGATAATTCCCCTCATCCACTAGCCTCCCGCAACTACGCGGAGCACCTGTTCGATATGGCAGCGGTCATCATGCTAGTACTTGATGCAAACGGGCGTGTTGAACGCATCAACCCGAAAGGTTGCGAAATCCTGGGTCACCAGGTCAAGGATATCCTCGGCAAGGACTGGTTCGACAACTTTCTTCCCGATAATCTCCGGCAGGAGACTCGGTGCGTCTTCCATCGGTTGTTGAACGGGGAAGAGGAACTCGTTTGCCATTACGAAAACACCGTGATGACTTCATCGGGAGAAATTCGATATATCGAATGGCACAACGCTCTGTTGCGTGACTCCCATGGCAACCTTACCGGTGTGCTCAGTTCCGGACTGGATGTGACCGGGCGTATAGTGGCAAAACAGGCGCTGCATGAGAGCCAGGAACGCTACCGCTCGCTGTTCGAGAACATGCTCCATGGCTATGCCTATTGCCGGATGCTGTTCGAGGATGGATTCCCGCGGGATTTTGTTTTTCTCGATATCAACCCCGCCTTCGGGACGTTGACGGGTCTCAGGGATGTGGTCGGGAAAAGGGCCTGCGAGATCATTCCCGGATTCCGGGAGGACAATCCGGAAATTTTCCAGATCTACGACCGGGTAGCCATGAACGGCGGGATGGAGCGATTCGAGACCCACGTGGAGACCCTGGGCTTCTGGTTCTCCGTCTCCGTCTACAGCCCGGCGCACGAGCATTTCGTCGTGATTTTCGACAATATTACCGAGCGCGTAACGGCCGAGATGGCGCTGCGCGATAATGTGGCCCGTTACAAGGCTTTGTTCCATGGCAACAGCGATGCCGTCTACCTGTACGGCTTCCTGCCCTCGGGCGAGCCCGACCGTTTCGCGGAGGTGAACGAGGCGGCCTGTCGTCGCCTGGGTTACACCGAGGCGGAACTGCTGAACTTGACGCCGCAAGATATAAACGCCGGCGACCAGAACAAAAAATCCCACGTTATCCAGTCCCTGATGACGGAAGGACGAGTCGTATTTGAGCGGGTCCATGTGGCCAGGGACGGTCGAAAGATCCCGGAGGAGATCAGCGCCAGCCTCATCGAACTCCAGGGGCGCCCCATGGTGCTCTCCATCGCCAGAGACAGCAGCGAACGCCAGCTATCCCTGCAGACGCTCAAGGATTCCCAGGAGCACACCCAGATGCTGCTGGATACCATGGCTGAGGGGATGTATGGCGTGGATACGCGTGGTTTCTGCACCTTCGTGAATCAGTCCTTCCTCAACTTGCTGGGCTACGAACGGGCTGAAGACCTGCTGGGCGTCCATATCCACGAACTGATCCACCACAGCTACCCCGATGGCAGTCCCTATCCTTCAGCGGAGTGCCAAGCCTATCGGGCCTATATAGAAAACCACGACTGCCACGCGGACGACGAGGTGTTCTGGCGCCGCGATGGCACCTCGTTCCCGGTGGAATACTGGTCCCATCCACTGCAGCGAAACGGAGAGATCGTCGGCTCGGTGGTGACTTTTCAAAATATCAGCAATCGTCGTCAGGCGGAGGTAAAACTCCAGTCCGTCCGGCAGATGCTCCAGCACATTATCGATACCGTGCCCAATTTTGTTTTCTGGAAAGACCGCGATTCCAGGTTCCTGGGTTGTAACGAGGCCTTCGCTCGTCTGGCTGGCCTGCAAGATCCCGAGGAAATCATCGGCAAGGATGACTACGCACTCGTATGGAGCAAGTTCGCCGAGCAGTATCAGCGCGACGATGCCCAGGTAGTCTCATCCGGCGAGTCCAGGCTCAACATCATCGAGCCCATGGGCACGAAAGACGGCGCCCCTGGTTGGGTGGAAACCAGCAAGGTACCCCTGCGGGACACCCGGGGTCAGATCATCGGCGTGTTGGGGGTGTTTCAGGACATCACCGAGCGTGTGCATTCGGAGGAGAAACTCTGCCAGGCCGCCAAGGTGTTCGAGAGCACCATGGAGGGTGTCGTCATCACCAATACTGCAGGCGATATAGTCGCCGTCAATCCGGCGTTCAGCGACATAACAGGCTATTCCGAGGCGGAGGTCCTGGGCAAGAATCCGCGCATCCGCCAGTCCGGTCGCCATGACAAGAGCTTCTATCAGGCGATGTGGGCCTCCATCCAGGAGCATGGAAACTGGCGCGGCGAGATCTGGAACCGGCGCAAGACCGGCGAAACCTATCCCGAATGGCTGACCATCAACACCGTCAAGGACGAGTCGGGGAATATCGTCAACTACGTGGCGGTATTTACTGACATCAGCCAGATGAAACGTTCAGAACAGGAACTGAACTACCTGGCACACCACGACCCCCTCACCGGATTGGCTAACCGGCTGCTCCTCGATGCCCGGCTGGAATACGCTATCCAGCATGCCCACCGCGAAGGCTCATCACTGGCGGTACTGTTCCTCGACCTGGACCGCTTCAAGACGATCAACGACAGCCTGGGTCATCCGATCGGAGATCAATTGCTCAAGTCCGTGGCGGCTCTGCTTGGCACCTGTGTGCGTGGCGAGGATACGGTGGCCCGCCTGGGGGGTGATGAATTCGTCATCGTACTGGAGGGGGTTGGGGATGCCAGTATTACCTCTGAAATGGCGAAGAAGATCCTGCTTTCCCTGAATAAACGCTATGATCTGGACGGGCATGCCGTGTATGTCAGCGCAAGCATCGGCATTAGCACCTATCCAGAGGACGGCCGGGATGGCACGACCCTGCTGAAGAATGCCGATGCGGCCATGTATCTGGCCAAGGAAGAAGGTCGCAACACTTTCCGCTTCTACAGCACCAAGTTGACCCGCAAGGCTCATGATCGTCTGAACCTGGAATCGGATCTGCGCCGCGCCATCGAGAAGCAGGAATTCATCCTGTACTTCCAGCCCCAGGTGGACGTGTCGAGCGGAGACATTGTCGGGGCCGAGGCCCTGATACGCTGGCAGCATCCCCAGTTTGGGATCATCCCGCCGCTGCGTTTCATCCCCCTGGCGGAAGAGACCGGCCTGATCCTGCACCTGGGGGACTGGGCGTTGAGCGCCGCCTGCGAACAGCTCTCGGCATGGCTGACAAGCGGCCTGCCGCCCTTTACCCTGGCGGTAAACCTCTCGCCGCGCCAGTTCCAGCATTGTGACCTGATCAAACAACTGCGCGCAGTTCTCGACGCCACAGGCCTGCCTCCCTGGCTTCTGGAGCTGGAAATTACGGAGGGCGCCATCATGAAGCGAGGGCAAGAAGCCGTCGCCACCCTGCATGCGGTGAAGGATCTTGGTCTGAAACTGGCCATCGACGACTTCGGTACCGGCTACTCCTCCCTGGCCTATCTCCGGCGCTTTCCGATCGACACCCTGAAGATCGACCAGAGCTTCATGCGTGACATTCCGCGCGACACCGGGGCCATGGAGATCGCGGTCACCATTATTTCCATGGCGCATAACCTGCGTATGCAAGTCCTCGCTGAGGGCGTGGAAACACAGGAACAGCTTGCTTTCCTGAAGCGAAATAGCTGCAACACCTATCAGGGATTCCTGAGCAGCCGTCCAGTCACCGCAGAGACATTTGTCACTCTGCTCCGAGCCAATCGGAATACCCAGCAACAGAACCTGCTCGAAATGAGGCGATAGACGGACATCCACCCCGAACCATCATGAGATGCAAGAAGTAATCGGTCTCTCAGCGACTAGAATTTACTTAACGCCTATGAATGATTCGAGTCGACATCAGGATTCCGGCTCGTCTCTCGTAATCATAACCGGAGCTTAATTCCGAGACGGGATATCGGGTTACAGATCACAGGCTGTACTCCGAATGTCTGTATATGAGAATGAACCAGCCTTTTACAAGTATCAGGTGGTCGTCGTTTGTTGGCCGAAGGTGTGAGTACATTTTGCCGGGCATGAGCAGCAAGTTATGCGGCATCTAAGACACGCGTCGCGATCCCGGGAACGACGGATTTACGCTCGATACACGACCGTTAGCCGTATCTTAAAGACAAAGAACGACACAAAGCCGCCGCCTGGCCGCTATCGCGCCGGAGGACGGTGCTTGTGCCCATTGGGGTGCTTGTGCCCACTGGGGTACTTGTGCCCACTGGGGTACTTGTGCCCACTGGGGTACTTGTGCCCACTGGGGTACTCCTGCGGGATAGAGACAGGACCTCACTATCGGTGAATTCCGGAATCAATACGCCAGGATACAATTCATTCTGTAAATAACCTGCCAAAACCGGATTACAACCTCGAGTTTATGCAACTATCGAGTTTAGTTACAGGGGGGCCACGCTGCACGCCACATATTCACCCAGGGCACTTGCCTTGAACGATTACTCTGACAGCGACACCGGCCAACTTGATCAACGTGACTTTTCAGGGACTGTCAGCGCGATAATTCAGCCCGTACAGATTTATGGCTTGGACACATAGATACCTGCGGGTGTACTATGTGGTTCCTTACCTTCCCAATTATCTCCCAGGGAAATTCCATCCGGTGAGTGCTATAGAGCACCACTAACCGATCAGGAAAAACAGCCACACGTGTGGCTCCTCCTCTCCGGCTAGCAATATTAACCAGCCACAGGGGGCAAGTGTCATAACACAAAGAGCTTTCCGGATTACCTGGCTGTTGCTGATGATTCTGTCAGCCACTCTTTCCATCGCATTGGTAATCTATCTTGAAGTGAAAACATAAAAGGCATGGCTCATGAGTAGAATGCGACTAGTACCTGCCATTTTCATTCAAACACTGGTTTACCTTGCACTTCTAATGGCAGCTCCAGGCGTCGTCTTCGCCCGGAGCAGTACTGCCGGGGTGCCCGAACATGCACGTGCAATGGAATACGGGAATGGATGGGCGTGTGATCAGGGTTACCGGGCAGTTGACGGTTCCTGTGCGGCCGTCGAGATTCCTGCCAATGCATACGCCACAAATACATCCTACGGGAGTGGCTGGGAATGCAGTCACGGCCACCGGGAGATCGACGGGAAATGCATGGCCGTAAAGGTGCCCGAAAACGCATATCCCACCTATTCACCCTACGGGAATGGCTGGCAGTGCGGACGTGGTTATCGGGAGATCAATGAGACCTGCGCAGCTGTCAAGGTGCCTGTCAATGCATACCCCACGAATACGTCCTTCGGTCGCGGCTGGGATTGCGTGCGGAAATATCAGGCGGTTGACGGGGGCTGTGCTGCTATCCAGATACCTGCCAACGGATATTTCGTGGAGGACTCGTCCGGGTCAGGCTGGGCATGCGAGCGCGGGTATCGGGCGGCCGAAGAGGCTTGCGTTGCGGTGGTGGTGCCGGCGAACGGATATTTGACGCACTCTTCGTACGGGCCTGGCTGGGACTGTGAACGCGGGTATCGAGCTGTCAAGGAGGCTTGCGTGGCTGTGATGATACCGGAGAACGCTTACCTCAATACTGCTGGAACCGGCTGGCAATGTAACCGTCCTTACAGCAGGCGTAGCGAGAAATGTGCACTGCCTTGAAAGAATTGGAAGCTATAATCATATCACTACGGCTCTTGATGGACGGCCGGGCCTGACAGTAGAAGGCTGAAGATCCCCCATAAATTATCTGGAGAAACATCATGTCGAAAGAGCGAAAAAGTAACCGGGAAGAAAAGAAAAAAGCTGTCATGACACCAAAAGAAAAGAAGGCCGCCAGGAAGTCCAGAAAGGCATCCGGGGGTTTACTGGGTGAACACGGGGTTTAATAAACTGGATTGGGCAGACAGCAAGCCAGCCTGACAAGCGACACCGTGTGGAGTGGTGGGCACAGGCGGTATTTCTACATATTCAGAACCCGCGGTGTCCAGTGGTCCGGGACCAGTCTAACCCCCGCGTTACACAGCAATGCGTATTCATGACATAAGAGGTTGCTGAAAAAATGCATGCAAGTGCAGGAATATTCAGCATTGAACTCGCCGCCCTCGTTCTATTCAATGCCCCGCGGGTACATCTTTACGAGATGTGCCGGGGAGGCATCGGCAAGTCTTTAACCCGGTTCGTTTGAGTTCGCCCGTTAGTTGAGAGGGTGGGTTAACGACGGCTTGATGACGCGGTATTCTTCCTTGTCACCCTGGGCTCAAGCAAGCGTTGGTGCCGGGCGAGTTTAATTACCCGCGCATAGCGGCGCGCTGTCCACTGCAGTTGCCCTGGGTGGCATGATCGCCCTGTCAGCGCTGTTGGCATCGCCATCGTTCGTCCCATGCCATTGTTCGCCAGCGCCGGCTCGCCACTGACGCAGGAGTATCCCGGCAATTCCGCCAGGGTGGCAGTGTTCGTCGGATTTACCGCCGGAAAGCCTGCCGGGGTTCTGACCTCCGGTTGGCTGGCAGCGCGCGGGTATCGCGCTATGGAGGCGGGTATCCGGGAAGAGGCGTACAAAACATATCTGCCCGCCGGTGTGGTATTCCCCTCGGGGCCCGGGTGACACAGTACCTCACCAACCGGCCTGCAGAATGATTAACTCCTGGCGCAGACGATCGAAGGTCTGAAAACCTGTAGTATAAGTTTCAGGCGGACGCGGTTCATAAGTCTGGTACTGCACCGGCCACCCCGGGTTCGGGCGAGGAGAATGGCATAGTCACCAAAGAGTTCGGCTTTTCGTCACGCCCGCGCAATGCGCTGCGTAACGGCCGTGATACCGAGTTGCTGCGTTCGGAGCTGTTCAGCATCGAGCAACTGAAGCGTCACGCGGTAATGCTGGCTGGCCAGCACAGTATCGATCCGCACCCGGGGCCGGACAGATTGCTGCCGCGGCTGGCGGACAATGCGCGCGTGCTGCTGGCGGCGTATGACGTGGTGACAGCCGCAGCCACGCCCGGACAACGGGTCGTCCCGGCAGAGTCATGGTTGCTCGACAATTTTTATCTGATCGAGCAGCAGATCGGGCTGGCGCGCCGGCATTTACCGCGTGGTTACAGCCGGCAACTGCCGCGACTGGCTGATGGCACGACAGCCGGTTTCCCCCGTATCTACGATCTGGCGCTGGAGTTGATCTCCCACATGGACGGTCGCGTCGATAGCGACAACGCCACCCAATTCGTTGCCGCCTATCAGACCGTTCAACCGTTAAAACTCGGCGAATTGTGGGCATTCCCGATCATGCTGCAACTGGCGCTGCTGGAAAACCTGCGCCGCGTCGGGGTACGTATCGCCCGCCGGCGTGAGGAGCGCGACGCGGCCATCACCTGGGCGGACCGCATGCTCGTGACGGCTGAAAGTGAACCGAACCAGCTTATCCAGTTGCTGGCCGAGTTTGCCAATGCCGATGTGCCGCTGACCGCGCCGTTTGTAGAAGAGTTTTATGCAAGACTCCAGGCCCAGGGACCCGCAATGGCATTCGTTCAAACCTGGGTCGAACATAAACTGTTCGAACAGGGGGTGACCGCAACGCAGTTATCGGCGGCGGCCGCCCGCACGGCCGCGACCAACCAGATTTCCATCGCCAACAGTATCGGCAGCCTGCGCTTCATCGGCGCAATGGACTGGAGAGATTACGTCGAGTCGCTCAGCGTCGTCGAACAGACACTGCGCAAAGACCCGACAGGGACGTACGCCAGCCAGGATTTTGCCACCCGTGACCGCTACCGGCATGTCATCGAAGAGGTGGCCCGGAGTTGTACAAACAGTTCGTCCAGTGAGTTCACGGTGGCGACTGAAGCCATTATTCTGGCGCAGGCTGCCGCGGAGCGCCCGGGTACCGACGACCGCAGCGCGCATGTCGGATATTACCTGATCGATTGCGGACGACAGACTCTGGAACGTGTGGTCGGTTGTCGTTTGCCATGGAGATCGCGGTGCGTCCGGGCAAGCCGGAAATTCCGCCTGTTCCTTTACCTCGGCCCCATCCTGTTGCTCACGCTGGTTGCGACAGCGGCCGTGCTGCATGCCTTTGGCGGGTTCTCGCCGGGTGACTGGCGTTACTGGTTTTTTGTGATTACCGGCCTCATCGGTGCCTCGACGCTGGCCGCCTCGCTGGTGAACCTGCTGGTCCCGATTATTCTGCCACCGCGCGCGCTGCCTCGCCTGGATTTTTCGAATGGCATTCCAGCGGTGCACCGCACCATGGTGGTTGTCCCCACCTTGCTGAGCCGGCCGCAGGAGATCGATGATCTTCTCGAAACCCTGGAGATTCGCTATCTCGGTAATCGTGATGCGAATCTGTTCTTTGCCCTGCTGACGGATTTCCGTGACGCATCTGAGCGCACGCAGCCGGGCGATGCTGCAGTGCTCGTCTACGCGCGCGCAGCTGTCGAGGCGCTCAACGAGACCTATCGCGAGGACCGCCCGTGCATCTTCTATCTGTTTCATCGCCCCCGGGTGTGGAACCCGGTTGAGCAGGTGTGGATGGGATATGAGCGCAAGCGCGGCAAACTGGAGCAGTTCAATGCCTTGCTGCGAGGGGAAGGGCAGGATGCATTCACGGAGATTGTCGGCGATACCTCCATACTTGCTTCGATCAGGTATGTCATTACCCTGGATACCGACACGCAACTGCCCCGCGACGCCGCGCGCACACTGATAGCCAGTATCGCGCATCCTCTCAATCGGCCCGTGTACGACGCCGGGAAGAAACGCATCGTCGAGGGCTATGCGATCCTGCAGCCGCGCGCCTCGATCAGCATGACCAGCGCCGGCCAGTCACGCTTTACGAAACTGTTCGCGGGTGAGTCAGGCATCGATCCCTACACGCGCGAGGTATCGGATGTCTACCAGGATGTTTTCGGCGAGGGCTCATTCATCGGCAAGGGCATCTACGATGTGGATGCATTTCGCCAGGCCGTCGATGGACGCTTTCCGGAGAATCTCATTCTCAGTCACGACTTGCTGGAAAGCGGCTATGCGCGTTCGGCACTGGTGACCGATGTCGATCTCATTGAAGAGCACCCGTCCAGCTACGCCATGGAGGCCAGCCGGCGACACCGCTGGATACGCGGCGACTGGCAGCTTGCCGGCTGGTTATTGCCGCATGTGCCGGGGCCACATGACTCGGGCGGTTTACAGGCGCAGCGGCAACCGAACCCGCTCAGTGCCCTGTCGAGGTGGAAGATTTTCGACAACCTGCGGCGCAGCCTCGTGTCTCCTGCGCTGCTTGCCCTGCTGGCAGGTGGCTGGCTGTTTGGTCCCGGGCCGGCGTGGTTCTGGTCCCTGCTGGTAGCAGGCGTGGTGTTCCTGCCCACAATACTGTCCATGCTGATCGAGATTATCCGCAAGCCTGCAGACCGCGGCTGGTTGCTGCACCTCATCCTGACTGCCAAAGCCGCGGGCCGCCCGTTCGTGCTTGCTTTGCTGACGCTGGTGCTGTTGCCCTACGACACCCTGATTTGCCTGGATGCGATCCTGCATTCGGGGGTGCGCATGCTGTTCACGCGGCGCGGATTACTGCTCTGGCAACTGCGATCCTATGCCCGTCGCAACGCGCGCCGTACGTTGGCCGATTACTTCCGCGAGATGTGGATTGCGCCTGTTGTGGCGCTGGCAATGGCCGTTGCGTTGTGGCAGATCCGCCCGACTGAATGGCTCTACTGGTCGACCTTCCTGCTGCTCTGGGTGGTGTCGCCTTGCGTCGGCTGGTGGATCAGCAGGCCGCTGCTGTCCCGCGCAGCGAACCTGAGTCAGGATCAACGGGCATTCCTGCGGGGCTCGGCACGCCGTACATGGCGCTTCTTCACGCAGTTTGTGAGTCCGCAGGACAACTGGTTGCCACCCGATAACTTTCAGGAATATCCGGTTGCGATCATCGCTTCGCGGACCTCGCCAACGAACATCGGCATGGCGTTGCTGGCAAACCTGGCGGCGTACGACTTCGGATACATTTGTGCTGGAGAATTCCTGCGCCTTACCGGCAACACGCTGGCCACGATGGAAAAGCTGGAACGCTATCGCGGCCATTTCTACAACTGGTACGACACCCGCACGCTGCAACCGCTGCGCCCGCAATACGTATCCTCGGTGGATAGCGGCAACCTGGCCGGCAGCCTCCTGACCCTGCAAGCGGGACTGGCTGAGCTGAAAGATCAGCCGGTGCTGTCAGTAAATGCGTTTCAGGGCTTGCAGGATACCTTGCAGGTGCTTGTCGAACACCTGCCTGCCTCGCCATCCCCGGAGTTTGCGAAGCAGATCGGGTTTCTGCAGGACGTACTGTACTCACTCACAGCGCCGGAACCCACAGCAACAGCAAAGCCGCAGACCCTGGCTGCCGCGGAAAGTCTGCTGGACGAGATTCATCGCACTGACGGGGCGCTGGTTGCGTGTCTGCCGGCAGACATCGATATCGATGGCGAACTGTATTACTGGGCACAGGAATTCGACAGGCAAGCCGCCGCAATTCGGGATGATCTTGCATTCCTGCTGCCCGATCCGGGGCACTTCAGCAACGTTTCGACACTGGCGGAACTGGCCAGTGCCCACGCGGCCGGTACTGCAGCGCACTCATCAGCCGGGTCGGCAGTGCCGGGTTACAAGGGGGCGCGGGAGCGGCTCAGGGTTATCGATGATCTGGTGAATCGTTGCCGCGAACTGGCGTTGATGGATTTTGAATTTCTCTACGATACGGCAAGCGGTCTGCTGAGCATCGGTTACGACGTGGGTGAACGGCGCCGTGATCCGTCATGTTATGACCTGCTGGCATCCGAAGCGCGTCTGGCCAGTTTTCTGCTCATCACGCAGGGACAGGTGCCACAGAAACACTGGTTCGCGCTTGGCCGTTTGCTGACAAGCCATGGCGGCGAAGTGAGCCTGATTTCGTGGAGCGGCTCGATGTTTGAATACCTGATGCCGCAGCTGATCATGCCGGGTTACGAGAACACCTTGCTGGGGCAGACCTGCAAGGCCGCGGTGTCGCGCCAGATCGAATACGGCCGCCAGCGCAATGTGCCCTGGGGAATTTCAGAGTCCTGCTATAACGCCACCGACATGCACCAGGTCTATCAATACCGTGCGTTCGGCGTGCCCGGACTGGGGCTCAAGCGCGGGCTGGGAGACGACCTGGTCATCGCGCCTTACGCCAGCGCGCTGGCGCTGACGGTGATGCCGCTGCCGGCGTGTCGCAATTTGCAGCGGCTTGCCGGCGAGGGCTTCCTCGGCGATTACGGCTTCTACGAGGCAGTCGATTACACGCCTTCACGCGTGCCGCGGGGGAAGAGTCACGCCATCGTGCGTACCTTCATGGCGCATCACCAGGGCATGAGCCTGCTGGCCTTTGCGCATGTCTTGCTGAACCAGCCGATGCAGCGCCGCTTCATGCTGGATCCCCTGGTGCGGGCTACGGAACTGTTGTTGCAGGAGCGCGTGCCCAAGCAGGGCACCACCTTGCATCCGCACGCGTCCGAGGTGAGCGCCGCCGCGCACCCGGCAGTGGAAGCTGGCGCGATCATGCGCGTATTTACCGACCCGAACACGCCGATGCCCGAGGTTCACCTGTTGTCCAATGGCAGTTATCACGTCATGGCGACCCATGCCGGTGGCGGTTACAGCCGCTGGCGCGAGCTGGCCGTCACCCGCTGGCGCGAGGATGCCACTGCCGATTGCTGGGGCACATTCATTTATTTGCGCGACCGCAACACGGGGGATTACTGGTCAAGTGCGTATCAACCGACGCTGCGCAAGGCCGATCACTACGAGGCTATCTTCGTGCAGGCGCGCGCTGAATACCGGCGGCGCGATCACGCGATAGAGGCGCACACCGAGATCAGTGTTTCACCCGAAGACGATGTCGAGATCCGCCGTGTCACGCTGACCAACCTGTCAGCGCGTACCCGCCATATCGAAGTGACGAGTTATGCGGAGGTGGTGCTGGCGCCGTTGAATGCCGACCTGGCCCATCGCTGTTTCAGCAACCTGTTCGTGCAAACCGAAATTCTGTCTGACCGGCAGGCGATACTGTGCACGCGGCGTCCCCGCACACCGGGAGAGCAGGTGCCATGGATGTTTCACCTGCTGGCTGCCCCCGGCGCGGTTGCCACCGAGCCGTCTTACGAGACTGACCGCGCCCGGTTCATCGGTCGGGGCCGAACGGCGGCCAACCCGCTGGTGCTGGATGACAGCGCAGCGTCCTTGTCCAACACGCAGGGTCCGGTGCTCGATCCCGTCGTGGCGATCCGCCGCACCATCAGTTTGCCAGCCGACGAATCGGCGACGGTGCAGATTATTTCCGGTGTCGCGGACACGCGCGCGGCGGCACTGACTATGCTTGAGAAATATTGTGACCGGCACTTCGTCGAGCGTGCCTTTGAAATGGCATGGTTCCAGAGTCAGGAGGTGCTGCACCACCTCAACGCAACCGAAGCCGATGCACTGGTCTACAGTCGCCTCGCCAGTTCCGTGATTTACGCCAATGCCTCGCGGCGCGTCGCGCCCAGCGTCATAAGCCGCAACCAGCTTGGACAGTCCGGGCTTTGGCGCTTTGCCGTCTCCGGCGACCTGCCGATCGTGCTGATGCGCATCGGCGACCTGCAGCGCATTGACCTGGTAAAACAGGTCCTGCAAGCCCATGCCTACTGGCGCAAGAAGGGCCTGGCGGCGGACCTGGTGATCGTGAACGAGGATTTCTCGGGCTACCGTGCGGTGCTGCACGACCTGATCATGGGGCTGATCAACGCGGGTCCCGAAGCACAGGTTATCGACAGGCCGGGTGGGGTCTTCGTGCGGCGTGCCGAGGAACTTTCCGAGGAAGACCGGGTTTTGTTCCAGTCTGTCGCGCGTGTCGTGCTCACCGACAGCGCAGAGACGCTGGTCGAGCAGGTGGAGCGCCGCGTGCCGGCAGAGCGGGTGCCGGCGCGCCTGCAGCCAGTGTTGCAACGGGCGGCTGAACCGACCAGGCCGCTGGCGGTGCGGGAGCGCATATTCAGCAATGGCCTGGGAGGCTTTACACCCGACGGGCGAGAGTATGTCGTCACCCTCGAGCCGGGTCAGAGTACGCCGGCGCCATGGGTCAATGTCATCGCCAGCCCGCACATCGGCACGGTCGTCAGCGAGAGCGGCAGCGCCTATACCTGGGTGGAAAATGCGCACGAGTTCCGGCTGACCCCCTGGCACAATGACCCGCTTGGCGACAGCAGCGGCGAGGCCCTGTACATCCGCGACGAGGAAACGGGGGCGTTCTGGTCGCCGACACCGTTGCCGGCACGCGGTGAGTCCGGCTATGTGTGCCGGCACGGGTTCGGCTACAGCGTGTTCGAACATTACGAAGCCGGTATCTCCTCGGAACTGTTTACCTACGTCGCCATGGACGCGCCGGTGAAGTTCGCAGTGGTCAAGCTGCGCAACCATTCGGGCCGCCCGCGTCTGTTGTCATTGACAGGGTATTTGGAACTGGTACTGGGTGAATGGCGGCATGCCAATCTGATGCACATTGTTACCGAGGCGGACCCGCACAGCGGGGCGCTGTTCGCCCGCAATGCCTACGGCCGCGAATACGCCAATCGGGTCGTCTTCGCCCATCTTGGCAATGAAGGCCACAGCGAAACGGAGCGGACGCTGACCGGAAACCGTACCGAGTTCATTGGCCGCAATGGCTCGCTGGCCGGTCCGGCGGCGCATGCGTCGCGGGCGCTTGTCGGGCAGGTCAGGTGCGGGCCTCGATCCGTGCGCCGCGATCCAGACCCGGATCGAACTGGGCGACGGGCAGGAACGCGAGATCGTGTTCGTATTCGGCGCGGCCCGCAACAGCGACGAAGCGCAACACTTCATCCGGCAATTCGGCGGCCCGGCCGGCGCCCGGCAGGCGCTGGAAGCGGTGTGGGAATTCTGGAACCACACGCTGGGCGCGGTGCAGGTGGAGACGCCGGATGCCGCGCTGGACGTGCTGACCAACGGCTGGCTGCTCTACCAGACACTGTCGTGCAGGCTCTGGGGCCGCAGTGGCTATTATCAGTCCGGTGGCGCCTACGGTTTCCGCGATCAATTGCAGGACAGCATGGCGCTGGTCCATGCCACACCGTGGCTCGCCCGCGAACAACTGGTCCGTTGCGCCGGGCGCCAGTTCCTGCAGGGTGACGTGCAGCACTGGTGGCATCCGCCCAACGGACAGGGCGTGCGCACCCATTTCTCCGATGACTATCTATGGCTACCGTATGCGGCTTGTCGTTATGTGCAGGCAACCGGCGATACGGGCGTACTCGAGGAGCCGATCCATTTTCTGGAGGGCCGCGAGCTGAACCCGGAAGAGGAGTCCTACTACGACCAGCCGCAAC
>CAWGNW010000002.1:0-74450 GCA_963824045.1 uncultured Gammaproteobacteria bacterium
GCCTATGCGCAGTTCGAGGAACTCGAAACCTTCGCCCGGTTCGGCGCCCGGCTGGATGAAGACACCCGCAAGACCATCGAGCATGGGCGGCGCATCCGCGCCTGCCTGAAGCAGCCGCAATTCGCCCCGGTGGGAGTGCCCGCCCAAATCGCTACCCTGCTGGCGTTGAGCGCCGGACTTTTCGACGCCGTTCCGCTGGACCGGATGACGGACGCCGAGCAGGCCGTGCACAAGGCGGCGGCAGAGATCCCGGCGCAGCTGAACGAGCGTCTGGATAGCGCCGACACGTTGAGCGATGTGGATCGGGAAACGATTATCGGCATTGCCCGCCAGGCACTGGCAAGTTTCCAGCCCAAAGCTGATTCCCTGTCTCAACCCGGGGCCGGGACGAATCCCGGGGAGGCATCATGAGCGACACCGCAGCGAGCCTGCGGCGCAAGATCGACAGCGCCGGCGATCTGCAATCCGTGGTCCGCACCATGAAGGCCATGGCCGCGTCGAGTATCGGCCAATACGAGCAGTCGGTGCGCGCCCTGGGTGATTACTATCGCACCGTGGAACTGGGCTTGAGCGTATGTTTTCGTGACCTGGGTGCGGCGCAATCGATAACCGCAGAGACAGGAAAAACGGATGCGGCTGCGATTGGCGCGGTGGTGTTTGGTTCCGACCAGGGGCTGGTGGGCCAGTTCAATGATGTCGCGGCCGATTATGCACTCAAGACGCTGGCGGAGCTGCCCGGGGAACCCCGGGTCTGGGCGGTCGGCGAGCGCGTGCATGCGCGCCTGGCGGACGCGGGCCTTGAGCCGACGGGATGCTTCAGCGTACCGAATTCCGTCAAGGCCATCACCTCGCTGGTCGGGCAGATACTCATGGCAAGCGAGACGCGACGCAGCCAGGGTGACATCGCCGAACTCCATCTCTTCTACAACCGCCCCGAGGTTGGGGCGGTTTATGCGCCCGTCAGTCAGCGGCTGTTACCGCTGGATGAAATCTGGCGACGCAAGCTGGCCGAACGTCCATGGCCGACGGAAAACCTGCCGGAGGTCATCGGTGGGGGCGCCCCGGCCTTGCGGGTGCTGATACGCGAATACCTTTTCGTCTCGCTGTTCCGCGCGTGCGCCGAATCGCTGGCCAGCGAGAACGCGAGCCGTCTCGCGGCGATGCAACGCGCCGACAAGAATATCGGTGAACTGCTGGACGACCTCAACGGCACATATCACCGTTTGCGCCAGAGTGGTATCGACGCGGAACTGTTCGACGTGATCTCCGGGTTCGAGGCGCTGAACGAATCCTGATTCCATAGTTGCCGATGGTCATTTACTTCGTAATGTGCTGGTTTATAGTGCGGCAATCAAACCACTGCTCGCGGGGCTGACGCACGCCGGTTTCATCTGGCTGTTGACCGGTGGCATACCCTATTCCCCGGGGATCGTGTTTTATGCGCTCGATTATCGTCACCTCTGGATGCACGGGGCAGGCTGCTCGATGGCCGTACCCGGCGGCCGAGTCTGCTGCTCAGCATTCACAGCTTAACGCCGGTTCTGAACGGCCGGCCTCGACCCTGGCATATCGGTGTTTCCCATTGGCGCGACCTGCGACTCGCCGCGCTGACGCTCGGAGCACTCGCCCGCAGCGGGAAATTCACCGTCGGGGACAATGCGCCCTACCCGATCGACGCTGATGCCGACTACACCATCCCGGTACACGGCGAGGGTCGCGGATTGCCCGGTGTCATGCTCGAGATCCGCCAGGACGGGATTTAAACAGCAGCGGGCGCCGCCACCTGGGCAGCGCGACCGGCGGAGTCCTGTCGGCTGATCGAAGCCGAGGCGTTGCGCATCCTCGGGGCTTCGTTTAGTGTCAGTGCCTCATCGAACCCATCATAGTCAAACTTTGTACGCACTGCCTGCGCTTCGGTCCTCTGCCAGCGGAATCGACGGGCTGTTCCCGTCTGCCGCATTTCGCAGTGAACGACCGGTCGAGGCAACCCTCGTGAATGGCGGCTACGCACTGTTGAGGCGGCCATGGATGCTGCGGCCGTCGAGCAACGGCCCCTGGATCGGCAGGGACAGGCAGCCGTTTAGTTTTCTGACACCTGAATTTCCACTGTGTAATCGAGCGTGCTGCTCGCACCCGCTCCGCGAAAATTTCCGCTTACCGGCATGGTGTCGCGCGAGTGCGCCGCCGCCGCGATGGTCACATGCGTGTCGGCCACTGCCTCCCCATGGGTGGGATCGAATCCGCGCCAGCCAGCACCGGGAAGATACACTTCAGGCCAGGCATGCAGATGACGTCGCTCGCTCCGGAGGTAGCCCTTCTGGTAACCGCTGGCGAAGCGTGCGGCAATCCCCTCAGCCCGACAGCAGTCGACGAATAACACCGCCAGATCTCGACATGCCCCGCGGCGGCTCTGCAGGGTAAAAGACGGGCTCTGTGGTGCGCCTGCATCACGATGTGTCTGGGTAACCTCGGCGAACAGCTGGCGGTTCAATCGGTCGAGAAAGCTCAGCGTATCGCGCTTGACTGCCAGGCTGAGTTCGGCGGCGAAGGCGGTAACGGCATCGTCGCGTTCGATGCGCTCCAGATAGGCCCGCGCACAGACAGCGTCATGCTCATGGTCGATGGGCAAAACCGCCGCTTCCGGCGCCAGGATAAAATCGAAGGCATTGTGTCGCAAGGTTTCGACCTGCATGGCCACCTCGATATCGAAGTAGTCCGTTCCCTCCTCGAACCAGACCTGGGTCACCCGGTTTCCCTCGAGATCGAGATGTTCATTGCGCCCCAGTGGCATCGGAGTGATGTTGAGCTGATGGTCGATGACTCGCTGCGCCCCATCGTCGCGCGGGTTGAAACGCAGCCGCTGCGGGCTTAAGCGCACTGGATGCGAATAGCGATAGTGTGTGTGATGACGGATTGTGAAGTGCATAAAAGTCCTTAACAGTAATTTGTTCCTGGCTTTATGTTCAGGCAACCTGGCAGACGATGCCTTTGTTGCTGCTGATCGCACTGTGGCATTGGCTAGCCGCGGATGCGTTCCACATGCACGGTCTGTGCTGTCGGATAGACCGCGGGTCCGAACTGATTGTAGACGGCAACATCCGCAGCATCGCGCCCATAGCCGACTGCCACATATCCGCCCTTTAGCTCGACCTGCGTCGCGTCGAAGGTATACCAGCGACCACCCACGTAGGCCTCGAACCAGGCGTGCAGGTCCATTGGCTCCAATCGGTAGAGGTAGCCCACCACCATCCGCGCGGGAATGCTGAGACTACGACAAAGAGCGATTCCGAGATGAGCCAGATCCCGGCAGACACCGAATTGTCTGGAATTGACTTCCGCCGCTGAAACGGGAATATCACTGCTTCCAGGGCGAAAACTGATGGTATTGCGCAGCCAGCTTACGATTGCCGCGACCTGACTGTAGCCTGGCTGCTGACCCGCCGTGATTTCGGTCGCCATTTGATGAAAGCGGTCCGACTCACAGTAACGACTGGGCAGCAGGTAACCAAGCACGTCATCGGGCACATTCTGGATTTCGACAAACGGCGCTCCGAACGCCTGGTCAACATAATCCGCAGTCATCACTTCGGCACTGGTGTACACCCCGAAGGTGCCTGCGGGAGCGATGAGGCGTTGACAGAGGTTGCCGTAATGATCCGTGAATTCGAACACGGGTACACTTGGCTCCAGCCTGTATTCCTCGCGTGTGACCCATTGCTGGGCACCGCTGCGGGGCCGTAACATGAGTACAAAAGGAATGGGTACTGTGATGTCGAATAAAAAATCGCAGCTTGTACGTAGCCACATGAGCCGAATCATCCGTCAGGGTGCAAGAAGCATAAGTCAATCATTTAACGAGAAACCAACTGGCAATTGACCATCGCGGTCATGCATCCAGGGGGTGAGCGCTGAATGTCACTGCGCTTTGCGTCGCATCTGATATTACTTTCCCTCAAAATACGCCCGTAGCGGTCATCGCAACACCAGTCGGGTGCTCCCGGTGGCTGTTCCATCCAGCCGGATTCCCTGTTGTTCGATTTGTATTTGCACGCTGCCTAGCTGCAGGGTGGACAGGTCGAGCACCAGTCCCGCCGGGGTGATTTTCTTCAGTACCGTGCCAAGGTGCCCGCCCAGCAGCCCGAGTTGCTCTGCCAACGCCTGATTGGCCGCTTCTTCCAGGGCCTGGCGGATGGGTTCATGGAACGCCTCCGCTAACATGCCCAGGGTGGGATCTTCCGCCTTATAGTCAAACGTCAGGTCCTGTAATTCAAACTTCCGCTGTTGCGCTTCATAGGCCACCTTCGCCCGCAGTTCCGCTGTACCGGCCAGTTCGTCGATGAGTTCCATCCGTGCCCTGATTTCCTGCCCGCTGCCCGTCAGCTCGAGATTTTTGATGCCGGTCTTCCGGCCTTTGATGACAAGGGATTTGCCGGCCAGGGTGTCGGAGATCCGCTGGCTGAGTGTGGGGAAATCCAGGTTCACACCCAGGTGCAGGCTGAGCCCGGCGGACCGGGGATAATACTGTCCCAGTGGTGGCAGTGGAACCGGTTTGCCGACGGGTTCAGGTCCGTTCACCAGCACCGGCTGCAATGTCAGGGCAAGCTGGGCATCGAGGGTTTTCTCCCGGCCGGCGATGCGCGACAGTGCGACACTCGCCGGCCTGAGCAATAACCAGTTGTCCTGTCCGAGTGCTACCGGTTCCTGCAATAACGACCAGGTTTGCTGTGCCTGATGCTGTATTTCGTTCATACCGGGAGCCAGTGTCTTGAGCGCCGCACGCAGGCTGTCCTGCATTTGCTTGCGGAATTCCGTCTCGACGATTGAGGTAACGTCGATATTCGCAAAAGTCATTTCACAACGGTCGAGAAAACGGGTCGGCAGAATACGAAACCTCGGTCTCAAGGTCCAGTCCGGTCCCCACTCCAGCAGGACCTGCATGCCAATCACTGCCTGTCGCGGTGCTTCATCGATGCCGCAGCTGGCGGTCGCGTTAACCACGCCAAGCAGCTTTTTTTGCGCCCTGATCCAGTAACGGACATGCGCCTGAACCCATAGCACATTACCCGAGGCGGTAATGCTGAGCGGGCCTCGCCAGCCACGGTATTGTGACGGTATTCCGTGCCAGTCCTTCCATGTGCGCCAGTTGCCTGCCTGGTGCGGTAGCAACTTCTCAGCCGCATTGATCAGGGGTTCGAGCGGCAGCCGCAGCGGTATATCAATGAATGAAAGCGGCGATTTCGGTTGTTGAATGCCTGCATCTGACTGTGCGCCGGCACCGCTCAGCCAGAGCAGCAGCACCAGCAGCAGAAGATTTTTGCTAACAGATCTCAAATCTCGCACCTCCGCATCACTGGAAACCAGCCCCGGCATCTCTCTCTTCCACGTTCCCCCGAATCGATCAGACATGTTACCTCCATAACCGCAGCGGTTGCAGGGTGTGACTTCCACCCGCTGCGAGAACACACCTGTGCACGGCGCACTGAGAAATGCAGGCCTGTCCGCGCACAGGGCAATGCCCCGCAGGCCACCACCCTGTCATTCTGATTCAGTCCACGCCGGAGCCCGGCGTCAAATAACGCCGCCACGGATTCAGGCATCGAGTCATCGGCATCATTACCTATGCGTGCTGCCGAACAGATAATACACCGCCAATGCGATTAGTATCACCATAACGGATATCGGTTGATTCCTGAATCAGCCAGGGGTGTCCCGCAGTTGTTGTTTGCAGGAAACCTGGGAACCAGGTCTGCTGCATACATTCGATACAATCCAATTCGAGGTAGCAGATATGAATAAATTGACCAAAACATTAGGTGCCACAGCGATTGCCTGCGCCATGGCGATACCCTTCACGGCAGCGCAGGCCTGGGGTCCATGGGGTGGTGATGGTCCCTGGAGCAATGGCTGGGGTAATGACAGCTCGGGTGAGGGCTGGGGTGATGGCTCAGGTGATGGCTCCGGTGATATGGACTTCAGCATGAGCGGTAGCAGCCATGGCAGTGGCAGTGGCAGTGGTTACGGGCGTGGGCGTGGGCATAGTTATGGCTCTGGCTATGGTGGCTATCCCGGTTATGGTGGCTATGGTGGTCCTGGCTATGGTGGCCCTGGCTATGGTGGTCCTGGCTATGGTGGTGGCTATCCAGGCGCCTACGGTGCGCCAAATGGTTACGCTCCCCAGGCGGCTGCACCCGCACAACCGGCAACACCTGCTACTACCCGGTAACCTGACAAGAAATCCAGACGAGCCCGCACAGGTATGCGTCAGCTCGTCTTTACTTAACGTAATATCTGCCTGGAACAATGCAGGTGCACCCTCTCCCGGCATTGCCAGATCGCAGACAGTTCCAGCCTCTCGCTGTAGACAAAATGACGCACACCATGCTGGAGTATCGAGGCTGTGCGAGTAACTCAAAACAAGATAAGTTATTGTTAGCAGGCCCGAATCACTGAATATCTGGTTGTCGACAGACCATGCAGTTGTATATTGGCCTTTGGCGCCAGAGTAGTCCCCACTTGCTTATTTTTTGGTGTTGCTCTTCATATATGCCCTGAACAAGGACGGTTGTAGCACGATCTCGCTATTGGGAACCCATTCAACGAGGATATTATTCAGGCGACGGTCACTTCGCACACGGCGATTGTAATTCAACAGCTGGTTCTTGATGCGCCGGTCAGGTATGAACCTTCTATCTCCGACTATCGTCATTTTAGCTTCCACCATAACGAAGTATTTTCGCTTCAACTATAGCAGCTGCTGCAATTATGGATAGTGTATTTCTGCTGTGGGCGTTAAATCCGCATCCTCTCCGGCTGCGCCGTTGACCGACAGTCCCGGTTCTCGCCCGGGACGACCCGGCTGCGGGCGTAGCATCAGATACCAAGGGCGGGGTAGCTGTCAGACAAATCTGATTCAATATCAGGAAAAATGGATTCTACCGGTGATTGCAACAACCTGTAGTCCAATCAATGGCTTGGAGTTACAGGGTATGGCACTGACCGGTTGATACCATTATTTCCAATATAAGATTTCATTGACGGACCGTAGACGACCAAAGTTGCCGTTCGGCGGAAGTCCTTGTGTGTCTTCAAAGTACTGCAAGCGGTCGTTCCCCGACTAGCACCTGTCGGAAATCCTTGTCCCATATGTGCCATTCATAAATAGCTAATAAAGGTTGATAGTATCGAGGTCACTCAAATAAACAGGCTTAATGGCTGGAGAGACCAGCCATCTCGAGCATGCGAGATTATGGAATCTGGATGGCCCATAATAATTGACATCATTGTTATCCAGGAGCAGTCTTTTTGACAGAAAAGAATCAATCCTCACACCCGGAGGGTTACAGCAGATCCGGAGAATCTGCTCACGTTAGCAAAAGCCTGATACCTACTTACAGTTATTCCGCTGGCATGTTGAAACCAAAAACATGTCAGTGCGCTACCGGACAAGAATAAATACGACTGGAGGTTTTCATGAAACGATTACAGCAAACTAATATTATTCACTCGCTATCAGCAGCAGTACTCATGGGCACAACGGTTGGGGTAGTCAATGCCGGTGGCATGGTTGATGTTGATATAGACTTTGCGACTGATTTTCCTGACCCCCTCACTATCAGTAACCCGTACTGGCCACTGGAGCAGGGCAAGACATTCATTTACGAGGCTATTGAAGGTGATGAGTGTACTGTCGATGTATTTTCCGTAACTAACATGGAAAAAAACGACTTCGTTGCGCCGTATGAGCAAATTACCGCCAGAGTCGTTAATGACGTATCGTGGGCTGACGCGGACTGCAACGGTATTGGAGAGGGCGACCCACTTGAGACGACCAGGGACTGGTATGCACAGGACAAGTTCGGGCACATCTGGTACTTCGGCGAGGATACGATCACCAACGACGGCAGTACAGAAGGTTCCTGGGAGGCAGGCAAGGATGTTGCAGGGGTTGGCAGCATTGCCGAACCGGGAATCATCATGCTGGCACACCCTGATGTTTCCACCGATGGTTCAGTGCTTGCATCTCCGGGCCTCAGCTACCAGCAGGAATACTACGAGGAGGAAGCCGAGGACATGGGTAAAGTGTTGCAGCTGAATGCCAGTGTCACTCTTGGGATGGAAAACATGCTTGCTGACGACAGCTACTCTGGCTGCCTGAAGACCAAAGAATGGTCGCCATTAGAGCGGGGCGCAGTTGAACACAAGTACTACTGCCCATATGTGGGACTGGTCCTGGTAAATGAACTCATGGGAGGCCCAACCGTCCGGGTCGAACTGGTTAATATCCTTCCATAGGAAAATCACGACAGGAACCCCGCGTTAGCGGGGTTCCTGTTATGACGGCAAGGTCAGATGTTTGGCCGGTAATCGAAGTCCGCTTTCAGAACGTTGACAACTGTTGTAATTCAACTCCTGTTATCAGACTGGTGCAGGAGATGGGCTTAACAGCTGAATAAAAGAAACACAAGATACCCTCGAACCCGGGAATCCCAGTCGTTGAAACTCACACAGGGTTTTCCTCACTGCTTCACGTCACACGCACAGGTCGCAAAGGGCCGCAGCATTGTGAGGCATTGGCATTTCATCGCATCCGGATCAGCCACTGTCTGCAGTGGTGTTCCATTACGCCCCTGCTGTCCTCCCGGTTCCCTGCTGCCTTTGTCCCTGCTGGCTCGATCTTGCGTCTCGGTGGAGTAGCTGTAACAGTCAGTATCTCACCATCACTGAAACAGAAGTGATTGCGCTAAAACCTTGCCAAGCACTTGTTCAGTTTTTAACTGAATAGTTACTGATTTCGTAGTGGCGCTATATGCATAGCCACTAAAACAAAACATCAGAAACAACATCAATTCACTAATAACGTTATAACCTGATGAGGTTCCGCGGTTTTCGTGTCTATATAACATAGCCCTATTGCAACAGGAGAGGCAACCAGGGCATTGCCCTGGGCTTCGGCTTCGAGTTCGGATCAAATGGATCAGTGCCAGCCCTGTACTCTACGATATTACTGAAGCCGTCACCGTCGGCATCCAGGTTCGCATCAGCTGCATTCAGCGGATCGAGATTGTTAAGCACCTCGAAGCCATCCGGCAGGCCGTCGTTATCAGTGTCGGGATTCGCAGGGCTGGTATTTTGCACGTACTCGCTAATGTTGTTCAGGCCGTCGCCATCGGCATCCATGATTGCGTCGGCGGCACTAAGCGGATCGAGGTTGTATTTGACCTCGAAGCCATCCGGCATGCCATCATTGTCCGAGTCGCTGTCCAACGGGTTGGTATTATTGTCGTATTCCCTGACGTTAGTGAGCCCGTCCTGATCAGGATCCCCTCCTGTGCCAGGGCTGGTATTGCCGAAAATGGCGAGTTCCCATGCATCCGGCAGGCCATCCCCGTCAGCATCGATTACGTTACCGATCGTGATTTCATGATCGGAGGAAGCGAAGCCGACATCGTATCTTACGGTTGCGTGATTTCTCAGCGCGGTACCATTTTGCAGATTCGAGGCATAAACAGCCTGATATTTCACTGTTTGACTCGAGTGTGCCGCCAGGTTTCCGATTGTCCAGCTGATCCGTTCACCGGCAGTGCAGCTGCCACCGGGGCAGGTGCCAGCCTGACCGATAGCGGCATTTGCCACCGTCGTGAACGGCGGGAACAGGTCCTCGATCACCACGCTGGTCACTTGCGCGCCGGTTGTGTTGGTGACGGTAATGGAGTAGTCGAGCCCTCTCGTTACCGTGGTACTCGGTACCATGGATGTCACCAGGCGAACCGGTGTTGCCGTGGCTATCCCTGTCACGGTGTCTGCCTGCACCAGCGGTGCAGTGCTGGTCCCGAAATAGATCTCCGCCCGTGCATGGATCACATCGCCTGTTTTTGCTGCATTGTTAACCGAAACAGTAAACCGCCTGATGTCTACGGCGCCTGCCAGCAGGCGGTCCTTGATGTACCAGCTTATTGTTCCGTCGCTGTTCAGCACACCACCTGCCGTTGCAGAGACGAAGGTGGTTCCCGCCGGCAACGGTGCGCGCAAGGTCAGCTTGTCCAGATCGGTTGTGCCCCTGTTACCCATTGCGAGTGAATATGTGACCGTCTGACCCTTCAATACCGGATCAAGATTATCAAACAGGGTCAGTTCCAGACCCGCCGCGTTGGCAATCGGCACATCGGTCCGCACCGAGGCACGCCCGACACTCGAACTCACCGTCGCCAGGTTCCGTATCACCGTACCGGTCAGCACCCCACCCGCATTCGATACAGCCGCCTCGAACCGCACCGTCCGGCTCGTGTGCGCCGCCAGCGTCCCGATCGTCCACTGGATCCGCTCCCCCGCATAGCAGGGCGTATTGCTTACCATACGGACACGTGCCACCATCCGGCAACGTTGTGTTATTCACACCCACGGCATCCGAAAACAGGTCCTCAACCACCACACCCGTCACCGCCGCGTTGCTCGTGTTCGTCACCGTCACCGTGTATTCCAGGCGTCCATTCTTCAACACCGGGTCCGGGTTCGCCTGCACAAACAACTCCACCGGCGTCGCCGCCACCAGCTCCGTCAATTCCCGCGCCCGCACCAGCGTCAGCGACGTCGCCGTCTCCACCAGCTGCGCCTCCGCCAGTACCGCATCGCCCACGGCTGCACCGCCCGATACCGTCACCGTGAAGCGCCGCTCGCCCGATGTGTTCGCCAGCACCGTCCCCAGGTTCCACTGCACCGCACCGCTCACCACACTGCCGCCCGCACTCGCCGACACAAACGTCGTCCCCGCCGGCAACGGCGCACGCAGCGTCACGCCCAGCACGTTCGACGACCGGTTCCCGTAGGTCACCGTGTAGGTCACGTTCTCGCCCGGTACCACCGGATCACGGTCCTCCGTGATCCCCAGATCCAGACCCGCCGCGTTGGCGATCGGCACGTCGGTCCGCGCCGAGGCACGCCCGCTACTCGAACTCACCGTCGCCAGATTCCGCAACACACTGCCGGTCTGCACCGCACCCGCATTCGATACACCCGCCTCGAACCGCACCGTCCGGCTCGTGTGCGCCGCCAGCGTCCCGAGCGTCCACTGGATCCGCTCCCCCGCATAGCAGGGCGTATTGTTACCATACGGACACGTCCCGCTGTCCGGTAAATGGATGTTGTTCACACCCACAGCATCCGAAAACAGGTCCTCAACCACCACACCCGTCACACTCGCGTTGCTCGTGTTCGTCACCGTCACCGTGTATTCCAGGCGTCCATTCTTCAACACCGGGTCCGGGTTCGCCTGCACAAACAACTCCACCGGCGTCGCCGATACCAGCTCCGTCAATTCCCGCGCCCGCACCAGCGTCAGCGACGTCGCCGTCTCCACCAGCTGCGCCTCCGCCAGCACCGCATCACCCACGGCTGCACCGCCCGATACCGTCACCGTGAAACGCCGCTCGCCCGATGTGTTCGCCAGCACCGTCCCCAGGTTCCACTGCACCGCACCGTTCACCACACTGCCGCCCGCACTCGCCGACACAAACGTCGTCCCCGCCGGCAACGGCGCACGCAGCGTCACGCCCAGCACGTTCGACGACCGGTTCCCGTAGGTCACCGTGTAGGTCACGTTCTCGCCCGGTACCACCGGATCACGGTCCTCCGTGATCCCCAGATCCAGACCCGCCGCGTTGGCGATCGGCACGTCGGTCCGCGCCGAGGCACGCCCGCTACTCGAACTCACCGTCGCCAGATTCCGTATCACACGTACCGGTCAGCACCGCACCCGCATTCGATACACCCGCCTCGAACCGCACCGTCCGGCTCGTGTGCGCCGCCAGCGTCCCGAGCGTCCACTGGATCCGCTCCCCCGCATAGCAGGGCGTATTGTTACCATACGGACACGTCCCGCTGTCCGGTAAATGGATGTTGTTCACACCCACAGCATCCGAAAACAGGTCCTCAACCACCACACCCGTCACACGCCGCGTTGCTCGTGTTCGTCACCGTCACCGTGTATTCCAGGCGTCCATTCTTCAACACCGGGTCCGGGTTCGCCTGCACAAACAACTCCACCGGCGTCGCCGATGCCAGCTCCGTCAATTCCCGCGCCCGCACCAGCGTCAGCGACGTCGCCGTCTCCACCAGCTGCGCCTCCGCCAGCACCGCATCACCCACGGCTGCACCACCCGATACCGTCACCGTGAAACGCCGCTCGCCCGATGTGTTCGCCAGCACCGTCCCAAGATTCCACTGCACCGCACCGTTCACCACACTGCCGCCCGCACTCGCCGACACAAACGTCGTCCCCGCCGGCAACGGCGCACGCAGCGTCACGCCCAGCACGTTCGACGACCGGTTCCCGTAGGTCACCGTGTAGGTCACGTTCTCGCCCGGTACCACCGGATCACGGTCCTCCGTGATCCCCAGATCCAGACCCGCCGCGTTGGCGATCGGCACGTCGGTCCGCGCCGAGGCACGCCCGCTACTCGAACTCACCGTCGCCAGATTCCGCAACACACTGCCGGTCTGCACCGCACCCGCATTCGATACACCCGCCTCGAACCGCACCGTCCGGCTCGTGTGCGCCGCCAGCGTCCCGAGCGTCCACTGGATCCGCTCCCCCGCATAGCAGGGCGTATTGTTACCATACGGACACGTCCCGCTGTCCGGTAAATGGATGTTGTTCACACCCACAGCATCCGAAAACAGGTCCTCAACCACCACACCCGTCACACGCCGAGTTGCTCGTGTTCGTCACCGTCACCGTGTATTCCAGGCGTCCATTCTTCAACACCGGGTCCGGGTTCGCCTGCACAAACAACTCCACCGGCGTCGCCGATGCCAGCTCCGTCAATTCCCGCGCCCGCACCAGCGTCAGCGACGTCGCCGTCTCCACCAGCTGCGCCTCCGCCAGCACCGCATCACCCACGGCTGCACCGCCCGAGACCGTCACCGTGAAGCGCCGCTCGCCCGATGTGTTCGCCAGCACCGTCCCCAGGTCCCACTCCACCGCACCGCTCACCACACTGCCGCCCGCCGTCGCCGACACAAACGTCGTCCCCGCCGGCAACGGCGCACGCAGCGTCACGCCCAGCACGTTCGACGACCGGTTCCCGTAGGTCACCGTGTAGGTCATGTTCTCGCCCGGTACCACCGGATCACGGTCCTCCGTAATCCCCAGATCCAGCACCGCCGCCGCTGCAACCGTCACATCCGTCGTGGTGGAAAGAAGGGTACCCCCGGTATAGGTCAGCTCCGCAAGATTACTGATGACTGTGCCAGCCACAGCATTGTTAGCCACATCTGCCTCAAACCGTACCGTCCGGCTCGTGTGCGCCGCCAGCGTCCCGAGCGTCCAGTTGATCCGCTCCCCCGCATAACAGGGTGTATTGTTATTCTCCGGACAAGTACCGCCATCCGGCAACAGATTGTAATTTACTGACACATTATCCGAAAACAGGTCCTTAACGACGACATTGTTAATGGCCGCATTATTGGTGTTTGTCACCGTCAGTGTATATTCGACTCGGCCACCTGCCAGTACCGGGTCCGGGTTCGCCGTGACCTTCAGGTCAACTGCCGCAAGCAGGCTTTCTGCCTGCATAATCAGAACCAGTGCCATGAATGCTCGGAAAATGTTTTTTTTCATTGTGGGTTCCTTAATGAAGTACCTGGTTGGTGCAGTGGATCGTTGAGGTGTGAGGTGACAGCCTGATAGCTGTTCGGAAAGTTGTGAAATCGAGTAAGCTGATGCGGAGCCGCGTTTGAATTGTTACAGGACACTGCCTGCCTGTGCATGGCAGATTGCAGTTCAATTAGAATGTACGGAGACTGATCAACACGACCTGTTCTGCCTGTTGCCTTAACTCCGACTCGCATCATCGTGAATTCCTTCAGTATTATTATATGCCATGCCAATTGATATCCAGGTCAGGGCGCCGAACGGGAAGCGCCGTTTAAATAACCTGGCCGTCTCGATTATGAGAAACCGATAGACGTTCATCCAGATCGAGTGCAGGGCATCATTAACTACTGTATCGGATTTTTCGATTCCGATCAGTGTGCCACGAGACCGGTACTCTGTATCACCTGGACATTTCTTAATGATGGTACTGTATCCAACAGGATTGTGACCTCGTCATCCAGGGTCACAGCCCCGGGCAATACAGCCATCACCTTGTTGGTCCCCGTATCACCGCCAGGCAATAAAGCACGCGGCCGCACGGTAAACCGGGTTTCGCTCGCGCCCGAATCTGGGTATTTCCCTATTCTGGGTTGATCGTGAAATAAATTCTTCGTGAAGTCCTCCGTGAATACGATTGTTGTTGTTTTGCCCGGTAATGGGTATCACGATACCAGGCATAGACCTCTCGGCTGCTTTGTTACAGCGTAATTTACCTCTATATTTTTAGGCAATGAATCAAGGCATGTCTATACGTAAAATTACTTATAATATGAAACTCACATATAATTATTATTCAGAGCCTGCTCAAAAAGAAGCATTCCAGATACTCATATCCTGTATCCGGTTAACGTATCCTGACTGTAACAAACTCGCCATTTTCCAGAGTCCAGTATAGGACTATTTCCTGGTGTTGCTCTTCATAATATGCCTTGAACAAGGACGGCTGTAGCACGATTTCGCTGTTGGGAACCCATTCAACGAGGATATTATTCAGGCGACGGTCAACCCGTATACGGCGATTGTAATTCAACAGCTGGTTTTTGGTGCGCCGGTGAGGTATGAACCTTTTATCTCCGACTAGAGTCATTTTAGCTTCCACCATAACGAAGTATTTTCGCTTCAACTCTAGCAGCTGCCGCAATTACTGATAATTATATTTTTATATAAGCGCGTTAAATCCGCACCCTCTGCAGCTGCGCCGTTCGTACACAGCCGCGGCTTTCGCCCCGGATGCGGGTGTTGTATCAAGTTACATGGGCGGGTGTCTGCAAGACAATTCTGATTTGAATATCAGGAAAGGCTAAAGGATCGCGACCAAAGCCACCGCATTGGGATGGCAGCACTGTAACGACTGCGCCATCCAGGGATTACCACCGGACTGGCTGGCCTTCAGGAGACGTTAGTCCCTCACCGTCCGTGTCGGCCAGGGCGGTTGCCGTTAATACGCCAATGCCCGTGATGCTCGCCAGACGTTGACTCACGCTGTTGTTGGCATGCCATGATCCGGGCTTCTCCCGGCCAAAACCCGAGCCTCTGTAAATATCCCGGGCTGGATCTGTTTTTCTGTCGCGTTCTTGTTCGAATTTTTTGGTCATGGGTACATGCCCGGTGGTTGGCAGCTCCGGGAATAGTTCACGGTACTGGCACTGCAGTTATCGGGAAACATCGGGTTTATGGCCACCTGTCCCTGGCTCTTGTAGCCAGGATGCCACGATGGCATGGATTTTTGTGGTTTCCGGATTTATTCTGCGGTCTGGTAAACGCAGCTATGGAGAAAGGAACCATGCCCCTTGTCGGTAACGCCGCGCCCGAGAGGATGCCGCCTCCAGACGGATCGAGGTTGCCGGTGATGCGCACGACCCATGGCGGACTGGATGAACCATGCTGATATACAGTGCAGGGAAGCTGATAGTGACGGGCTGCGGTACAGGTTCAGCGGGAAGCGGATTGTGACTGGCGTTTCCGGCAAGACTTCCGTGATACCCGGATCAGAACAGTCGGGCACCGCTGTCATGTTCGGCATGTTGCGTCAGGAAGTCATGGTACCTGTGAGCTGGATCAGCGTTATCCTGTTCATGGTGTTCGAACAAGAACTCCTGAGTGATCTGTCCAGACCGGTCTGGCTGGGGTTTATCTTTATCTGGTTGTTCGGCGTGATTCTTTTTACGGCAATGTCCGTGGTGCGACACGCAGACTGTCTGGCCATCAAGTTCGGCGAACCTTACGGCACACTGATACTCACCATGTCCGTGATCAGTATCGAAATCGTGATGATCTCGGGCCTGATGCTTCACGGGGAAAACAATCCCACTTCTGCGCGCGATGCGATGTTCGGGGTGATCATGATCATGCTGAACGGCATGATTGGAATCGCACTTTTGCTGGGCGGGCTGCGCTTCAGGGAACAACTGTATAATCTGCAGGGGGCAAGCGCCTATCTGGTGGTCATCATTCCGCTGGCTGCACTGGGCATGGCATTGCCGAACTTCACCATCAGCACACAGGGACCGACGTTCTCGTCCTATCAGGCTGCGTTCCTGCTGGTGATAACTTTCGGGCTGTACGGTATCTTCCTGCTGGTGCAGACAACTCGTCACCGGCGGTATTTTGAAGACCCCGAGCCCGATGAGTCGTTTCACGGCAAGACTGAAGCCGGTCTGAATATCCGCTCGACACCGACGCATGTACTGTTATTGACTGCCTGCCTGCTGCCGGTGGTGCTGTTATCCGAATGGCTGGCGCGACCTGTTGATTATGGTATTGAGGACCTGGGTGCGCCCCCCGCGCTGGGTGGTTTCCTGGTCGCGATACTGGTTCTTGCCCCGGAAGCCATGGGCGGTATCAGGGCGGCGCTGAACAATCACCTGCAGCGTTCGGTCAACATTATTCTTGGGTCGGTGTTATCGACCATCGGGCTCACCATTCCGGCCATTCTGGCCATCGGGCTGCTGACAGGCAAAACGGTTGTCCTGGGACTGCCCTCGTCGGAGGTGACACTGCTGTTTGTAACCTTTCTGGTCAGCATGACCACCTTCAGTGGCAATCGCACAAATATACTGCAGGGTGCCGTGCATATCCTGCTGTTTCTGGTTTATATCATGCTGATATTCAAGCCGTGAACCAGGATGTTTTTCCGCATGTCTATCGCGACGCTGCGACAGGTTCCCGTTACTACTCCCCGATTTCAGGGATATGGCAACACAACTGCGGACACATTTCATGACGATCACATTGTTCGGCGCTGTCGCACCGGCATTCATCCAGGGCTGCTGATGGCGGGCGAAGATCCGCTTCCGGTCGGCTTTTACGCAACGTGTCGATCACGATTCGCAGGTCGTTTGAAGGAAGATGCGCGGATCGCGTCAACTATCAAGTGCCCGGGTTCTTCGGGCTCGACGGCCGGCATCGATTGCAGTCTCCCCCCGCGGAAGGAAAAGACATGTTGAAAAGAAACATCCTGACTCTTCACGCAGCGGCAACCGCCGTCCTGATCCTGTCACTGTCATCGGTGGCATCGTCCGCGGACGATGGCCGCACCGGGTGCATCGCTGCACTCGAAGATGCCATGGTGCTGCTCGCGGCAGAGCGCATCGACGGCGTCTTCGGCGCCGTGGCCGCCAGCACCCGGGCGCTTGGTGACACCTATGCACGGCTGGCGGCGGCGCAGGGTTCGCAGGCGCCACCGGACGCCCGGCGCTGGCTGGCGCTGCGTACCACTCAGGGGCACACCACGGGTTTGCAGTCCTGGCCCGGCGACCTGAAGACGCCGCCCGCCTACCAGGCACCGTATCCGGCCTTCTACAGCTACAACGGCGAGGCGCTGAGCAATGCAGTGCTGCGCCAGCTGGACCTGTTTGAACGGCTCGCACCCACGTTTCGCACCGCCTACGAGAGCTTCCCGTTCTCCTGGGTCTACATGACCACGGCCGACAACGCGATGATGATCTACCCCTATCTGCCATTGGATCAGGCGGTCAACAACGACACGCCCACCGAGACGCCATACTACCGTGCTGCGGACTTCGGGTTGCACGCAGTGGGTTGGACGCGGCCGTACCTGGACCTGGTCGGTGCCGGCATGATGATCACCGCGTCCTATCCGGTCTACGACGGCGAGTCGCTGCTGGGGGTCATGTCGCGTGATATCACGCTGAAGGAACTGGCAGGCTCGGTGTTGTTGCACCTGAGCAATGCCGACAGCAGCAGCGCACTGATCGTCGACAGCAAGGGACTTGCCATCGACGCGACCGATCCGGAGCTGGCCGCGGAGATCGACCGGGTCAATTCCGGAGCGGGCGACGCGGTGCTCTATTACCGCACCACCGGCAGCATCGAAGCGCTCGGGATCAAAGACGCCCTCGCGTCCAGGGCGACCCGCGTCAACGCACTGGTGGAGCAGGTGCTGGAAAAAGCACGCAGCGGAGGGAACATCGTGCGCTTCGATCTGGACGATCAGAACGTGCTGGCGGCACGGATCGAGCAGACCGGTTGGCTCGTCGTACTGATCCGATCCCGGCTCACCACGTGCGCAAGCGCGCCATGACGGCATGATCGCAGCCCCGGCCCGGAAGTCGTCCAGGGGCTTCTCGCTGACTTCATTCCTGATAATCCTTTGCGCATTCCCGGCATGAGCCGATGTCGGGCTCACCCGGTAGCCACAGGAATTCGACCCGGCAAAGCACAATAGATATTAAACTATCGTATAATTCTGCTACACTTATGAGCAGTATTAGCCGAATATATATACATTAGTTTAATGTCCAAACCTGTTATGGATTTAATCAATCAGCTGGTTGCTGCCGCCAGGGCGCGTGGTCTGTCCCAGGCCAGGCTGGCGGAAATGGCCGGCCTGACGGCCGTGGGGCTCAGCAAGGCCAAGCGCCGCGGGGATATTCGCGCCTCCACCCTGGCTGAACTCGCCGCACAACTGGACCTCGAACTGGCACTCGTCCCGCGTCGCTCCAGGGAAAAGGCCGCCGAAGCCATCAAATCCGGGGCCTTCTTCCGCACCTCCGGTGATCCGGAAGCCAGGGAGGAATAGGCATGGCGCGCGATCTGCATGCCGTGATCTGGACGCGGCTGTCCGGGGTACCCGAAAAAATGGGACACCTGGTTTTATCCGGTGACCAGGCCGCCTTTACCTACACCAGGGAATACCTCTCCTCCGGCCGCCCGGGGTTCTGTCTGCTGGGAGACGGCGCCATCTGGGGAACCGACACGGTCACCTACCCCGTCAGCGAACGGATACCGGTGTTTCCCCGCCTGCTTGGCCTGCTCCCCGGCAATAATCCGCGCAACCTGCAGCGGCGTCATTACCTCGACATCCTGCGCGCCAGGTGGGGAAAGGAACCACCGCCCGGGATGGAAACTGAATGGCAATTACTGGTACTGGGCGGGCATGGTGGTATCGGTCACATCGATGTGTTCCCGGATGATATCGTTGCCGAGCACTGGTATCGCCCCGATACCGACTCCCGCGATGCCGTTGCCACAGCCAGGCGATCCAGCAGTCGATCGCAACTCTGGCGCATGCTCAAACACGATGTGCTGGACGAAAACCTCGATTTCGACGCACAGCTGATCGAGGAGACACTCGGGCCGACGCCATCGGTGGGCGGAATGATACCGAAGCTGCTGGTATCCATCACCCCGGGCGCTGCGGAACCCGGTTTTTTTCCGCCGGGCACCATGAACAAGCGCGATGTCGTGCTGAAGATCGAGCCACCGGAATATACCGGCCTGCTGGATCTTGAGGCGCTTTGCCTCGACATCCATCGCGAGGCCGGCTTCGAAGTCCCGGCCTGCCATCGCTACGACGATGAAGGGTTGCATTTCCTGGCGGTAGAGCGTTTTGACCGTATCGATGGCAAGCCGATACCGATGGAATCCCTGTTTTCCGTGATTGCGACCGGGAATCACCGCTTTCGCGAGACCGGCGATATTCTGCTGGACGAACTGGGCGACGTCTTTGCACGCCTGGGTCAGGTAGCCGCACTGAAAGAAGATACCGGTGAACAGCTGTACCGCCGGTTCCTGCTGGCACTGCTAACCGGGAATGGCGACCTGCACCTGGATAATATCTCGCTGCTGGGCGGGCTGTCCGACTGCCGGCTGACGCCGGTCTATGACCCGGCACCCATGCGAGCCTGGCCGAGACATAATCTGGTCAGCGCGATCCCTTTTGACCCGGCTGGATATACCGATCACGGGGCCTACTATGTGGATCTGGGCAGGTCGTTCGGTCTGGCGGCAGACAGGGTAAACCAGTGTATTAACGCTGCACTCGAAGCCACTGCATCCTGTAGCGAGCGCGTGATGGGCCTGGATCGGGTGCCCGTACAGCAGCGGAAGCAACTGGCGGAGATTGTGCAAAAAGAACGTCTTTTGCTGGGAAAACACAGGCTGTAGCGTCACCCGGAGTCTTTTTCCCGGAAGGACTCAAATCTGTCATCCTTGTTGCAAGCTGCCGCATACCGCAAGCGTTGCTTCACGATCCTATAAACAAACACTGCAAGCATTTTTCAATGCGTAGCTTCAGGCTAACCGGTTGCGCTCTCACGGCATATCTCCTGCCACACCATTGCCGCGGCGCGATGGATTTTACCCGGAGGTTTTGCGCGTACCCGCAAGAACCCCCATCGCCACGCAGACAAGCTGACCTTCCCGCAGCAAACCCCGCTCCCCCCTCAGTCGCTGAATATAGGGATTTTCCCTATTTTCTGCACCGCTTGTCTCTTGCTAGGGTGTAGGACTCACGGATTGATTTATGAGGAACCTGTGCATGCTGATACTTACAAGAAAGGTGGGCGAGACTCTGAACATCGGTGATGAAATTACGGTAACCGTACTCGGGGTCAAGGGAAATCAGGTAAGAATCGGTATATCTGCCCCGAAAGAGGTGGGTGTGTATCGAGAGGAGATCTATGCCCGCATCAAAGCCGCAACCCCCCGGGAAGCGGCAGTTACCGGGATGAATGCCTGAAAGGGCCGGACTGCAGCCGCTCGCGTCACAGCCAGGCCGCTGACTGCTGCAATGACAAACCGGTTGCGGCCGTTCCTAAACCTCTTGAACGCGGCCCAGCTTGACGAATAATTGCCGGATAACCGGATGGCGGGAGATTGTTTCCGTGGGGATCCATTCTGCCGAGATATTATTCAGCCGCCGGCAAGGACGAATGCGGCGGTTGCACGGGAACGCCTGATCCCGTTTCAGGTCATTGGCGCGTCTGTCCTGTACTTTTCTCCGGCACGTCGTGGTATTCATCTGTCGTTACCATCGAACATAATTACCAGCCAGCTGTAACCAGGTAAAACACACACCCCACAGGCGAGTCGGGGTGTGCGAGTGACTCAATACGGAGGAGTTGTTATTAGCTGGCCTGAGTCACTGTCTATGAGGCTATCGCCAGGCTATGCAGATGTATATTGGCCTTTGGTACGAGCCGCAGCGCTGCAGCGGCGCTGACTGCCCGGCCAGGCACCCGGGCTCCCTGCCGGTTTCGCCGTAAATGTCGCTGATTCCGCGTTGGCTTCGACCGGTCACTTCCCTGCGCAGGGTGGTGACTTCCCGGCCAGGATTTCTTTATTGATGTCACATCATGCACTACAGTGATAATAGACCCTGTGCAGGCGTACCCGCTGTGACTGACAAGCCGATAACAAGCCACCTCTCCTGCCGCCCTGTCTGCAGCGGCATGTCACAGCCCATGATCCGCCCGTCCCTGCTTCTTTCAGTCGTACTGCTGTTGCTGACAGCATGCCAGTCCGGCATGCCCCCACGGCCGGTCGAGACCCTGTTCAGGCAACTTGCCGGTGGGCAATTCACACTGCACCGGGACATCATCATCCCTCCCGGCCGGGTGCGCGTCATCTTTCAGGAGGGTACTGCGAGTCTGGGTGCCAGTGAATTCAACCCGCGTTGTGAACTCGAGGTGAGGCTCATTCTGGATACACCGCAGACCGTCCCCGCCGGCAGTTACCGGATCGGGAAGGTTCGCGGCATGCAGCGCTTCGTCAATCGCCCGACCGGAGAAATCATGCTGGCAGCAGTCGGCGACGCAGTCCTGCTTGCGGATGACACTTCGAACGAATGGTTCATGTATACCTACCGGATGCAGCTGCTGGACGAGCAGCAGGTGGAGACGGCGACCCTGACCTGTGGTGGTGACTACAACTTTGCCTTCAAGGCCCGTTACCCCACGTTGCAGGAAATGCAGGATGCCCTGGGTGATTACGCAACCCTGGCACTGAAATAAACCGGCCCGGCCTGCGTCACGCTGGCATGATGCCGAGTGCGCCTCACGGGATCTCACGAAAGTACCAGGTACTGGTCACGTCTGCGGCATTCAGCGTGTCATTGCAACGGGGAGATCGAAGGCGAAGGTGGTGCCGCGACCGCTGCTGCTGGCGGCGCGGATCGTCCGGCCATGCAGCTCCACGATGCGCCTGGCAATGGCCAGGCCCAGCCCGGCCCCACCCCGTGTGCGCATCCTGTCGGACTGGTAGAAACGCTCGAAAATATAGGGGATGTCTTCGGCCGGGATGCCGGAACCGGTGTCGATAACCTGTATCGCCAGGGCTCCGCCGACAGGCTGAACCGCCACCGTCACCGTGCCGCCCGCCGGGGTGTGGCGCAGTGCGTTCTCAATCAGGTTGTCCATGACCCGTTCGATCAGGGCGATGTCTCCCACCACGAACGGCAGGTCTGCGTCATAGCGCGCCAGCAGGGTGACCTCGCTCTGCCCGGCTCGCAGCTCGAACTTGTGTACGACGTCCTGCACGAGTTCCGGCAGTGAAAACGGTTCCAGCACCGGCTGCACCTCGTTGGCGTCGAGCCTGGCCAGGTCGAACAGTTCTTCAACGAGACGGCCGAGATGCCGGCAATGCCGGTGCGCAATTTCGAGGTAGTGAAGCTGCTCCTCCCGGCCCAGATCCTCGCCCTTGAGACGCAGGGTTTCGAGGTAGCCCTGCAGCGAGGCCAGCGGCGTGCGCAGGTCGTGCGAAACATTGGCCACCAGCTCGCGGCGCTGGCTGTCGGTTTCCTGCAGGCGCTGCACCTGCCCGGCGATACGCTCGGCCATTGCGTTGATACTGCAGGTGAGCCGCTCGATCTCATCGCCGTTGCGCCTGCCAGGCGGCAGCGCACCGCTGAATCCGGCAAGCTGGAAATTCTCCACTGCGCGCGTGAGCCGGCGCAAGCGCCGCGTCAGCAAGGCGAACAGCAGCAGCCCGGCGAACAGGGCGAAGACCACCACGACCAGGGATAACAGGACGTCGCGCTTGATCACGTAACTTCCCGCCAGCATCTGCGCGACACTGTCATACTGCTCGCCGGCGAGAATCACGTACAGGTAGCCGACGGGCCTGCCATCCACGTCGATCGGTGCGACGGAAAACACCTTGCGCCGCTCCGGGCTGCGCGGATCGTCACCGCTCAGCGGGGGCGTGTAATCTCCGCTCAGGAAACGCCGCACGGGCCTCAGGTCCACGGCCTTGCGCTGCACCTTTCCCGGGGGCGCCGAAAAGGCCAGGATACGACCCCCGGTATCGAGCAGGTAGAGTTCGACCCTGGGATTGATCACCATCAGCACGTGGAAGAGCTGCTCCAGCGCCACCTGGTCGATCTCCCCGTCCCTGAACAGCAGGCGTTCGGCAACCATGTTTTCCGCCAGCGTGGCATTGAGCTTCTGTGCCACTTCCTGCTGATAGCGCTCGGTTGCCTGGCTCAGCAGCAACACGAACAGCAGCGCCACCAGACCGAACAGCAGGGTGAGGATGACGGCAAGCTTGGTGTAGAGGGAACGCACCGCGCTAGAGGTGCGCCGCGTCACTGAATTTATAGCCGACACCCCACACGGTGAGGATGTATTGCGGCCTGGCCGGGTCGGTCTCGATTTTCACGCGCAGGCGGTTGATGTGGGAGTTGACGGTATGTTCGTAGCCCTCATAGCCGGCACCCCAGACCTGGTCGAGCAATTGCTCGCGGCGATAGACGCGCCCGGGATGACTGGCGAAGTGCCACAGCAGCTCGAACTCCCTGGCTGTCAGCTCCAGGGGCTCGCCATGCAGCGAGGCGCTGTGCCGCTCCCTGTCCATCAGCAGTTCACCGTGTTCCAGCAGGTGACCGGCCTCGGCAACGGCGCCGCCGAACGCATCCACGCGGCGGAAAATGGCGCGCACCCGCGCGACCAGTTCGCGAATGGAAAAGGGCTTGGTCAGATAGTCGTCAGCGCCCAGCTCCAGGCCCAGCACCCGGTCGAGTTCGCTGGATTTGGCGGTCAGCATCAGGATGGGGACATAGGCACGGCGCTCGCGCAGCCGGCGGCAGATTTCCAGTCCGTCCAGCCCGGGCAGCATCAGGTCGAGGATGACCAGGTCATAGGCGCGGCTGTGCGCGCGGGCAAGCCCGGAAGTGCCGCTGTATTCGACATCGGCTTCGGCCTCGCAGTCACGCAGGTGCAGCCTCACAAGTTCCGCGATATCGTGATTGTCCTCAATGACCAAAACGCGGCGCGGCATGCTGCAACCCCCGGTGTGAGACACATTCATGTCACAAGCATAGCGCCCGAAGTTCACAAAAGCCTCACGCCGGGGCAGCGGGAGCCCTGCAGGGGAACGTTCGGTAGGAGCGCCGCCCTTCGGCGCGATTGCCTCATCACCGTATCGCGGTCAGTACCCGAAGAACGGACATAAAGTGACCGCTCCTGCTCCACCAGGTCTGCCACAGATGGCACGAAGGATTGCGGCCAGCAGCCTCAGGGCAGATCGCCGCGGCAAAATACCCGGTAACCCAGCCAGGCGCAGAACAGGCCCAGTGCGCCGGGATAAAACAGGGCCCAGGCGATATAACCCTGCGCACCGAAGTTATCCAGGATGACGTAGGCGGAAGGTCCCAGCAGCACCAGCTGCGGGTCGAACAGCAGCATGGCCGCGGTGCGGAATACCTGCAGGGGATTGACCAGCGCAATGGCGATGATGCCCTCGGAGGGCAGCCCCTGCCGGATCAGCAGGCCCAGCAGGATCAGGTCCATGAACAGCAGCAGCGCCAGCCAGACGATGAAGGCCGTTCCCGTCGCCACGTCGGAGGAACGGGCCAGCGTCGAGATCAGCATGCCGATGCCGAGGAAACACAAGGCCAGCGACAGCAGGAAACCGGTGTAGTACGCCACCTGCACCCAGGGTATCTCCACCCCCCTGAAGAGTCCCCAGCCAACCGCCGCGAGCATGGCGAGAAACACCGGCAGGAACACCACCAGGAAGCGCCCGAGCAGTTTGCCCCAGAACCAGGCGGCAAGACTGACCGGCAGCGACAGCATGTATTCGAAGATCCCCGCCTCCCGGTCCCCGGCCACGGAGCGCACCGTGGTGATCAGCACGAACACCGGCAGGATGGCCATGGTGATCTGCAGATAGGTCACGAGCATGCGCGACAGGCCGGTAAAACCCATGATACGGGACTCGGTCAGGCCGGAGACGAACAGGGCCACGACCACGCCGCCGAACACCAGCGTGTAGACCAGGAACCAGCGTGAGCGCAGCGACTCACTGATATCGGCCGTGGCCGTGAGCATGAGGTGCTTCACGGCAACACGCCCTCCAAGGCAACCGGGTCAGGGTGCCTGCCGCCATGAATATGCTCACGTCGCTCGACCTTGTGGATGAACTCCCGGGCACTGATGAAATCCATGCCGTCTTCGGCTGGTTCCTGCTGCGCACCCAGACCATACCCCATGGAGGTCCGGATGCCGGTGATGTAGCTGGCCTGGCGGGCATCGATCCAGCGGCCGTTACGCTGATCCGTCACCCAGATCCCGGTGCGGGGGTCATCCTGCCAGGGCTGGCCGTCCAGCCAGATCACGGCGCAGCCGATGTCATCGAACAGGTACAGCCGGGTGTGCTGCCCGGCCGGCCCGCCACGCACCTGGGCGGCGGAATGCCGGTCGCCGATTGCCATGCCGCAGCGCGTGCAGACCTCCCGGTCCCAGCGGACTTCACCCGGCCCGGTGGCGTCCCCGCCGGAGCAGCCGCTGAGCGCGCAGGCCAGTAGCACCAGGCTAACCAAGACGCGCATGGGCCCTGTCCTCCGCTGCAGCCGTGGACTCCTGCAACTGAATGCCCTGCAGCAGGGCGGCATAGCGCGACAATACGCCGAGAAACCGCAGCCGGTCCGGTCCCGCCACCTGGCCCTGCCAGACGACCCCCTGCCCCGCATCCGTGAAGCCCCATTCACGCACGGTCCCGGCAAAGGCACTGTCGGCCCGGGTCAGGGTCAGGCGGCAATCCAGCAGGCTGTTCATGTCGATCTGGTCAGCCACGTGATCGTTGAGCACGATCCGCCCCTGGTCCAGTTCCACCACGCGGTTGACCAGCGCAGCAACCTCGTCCAGCCGGTGACTGGAAATCAGCATGGCCACGTGCGCCTGGCGTTCCGCCAGCAGCCCGAAAAAGGCATGGCGCGCCTCGGGATCGAGGTTCGCAGCCGGCTCGTCCAGCACCAGCAGGTTGCAGTCACGCCCCAGCGCCACGCTGATGAGCAGTTTCTGTTTCTGCCCGCCGGAAAGCTTGTTGAAAGGCCGGTGACGGATCGTGCGGGCGTCGAGACCCAGCCGCTCCGCGATACTGAACATGCGCGCCGGGTCGCTGTCGCTGACGCCGGCCGCAAAGCGGATCAGCTGCCCCACGGGCATTCGCAGCGGCGGTGAAATCTGCGGCACGAAGCCCGCGGACCCGAGCACCGCGGTGCGCTGCCGGCGCGGGTCCAGGCCATTGACTGAGACCTCGCCGCGGCACTGGTACTCGCCCAGCAGGCAGCGGATCAGCGTGGTCTTGCCGGCGCCGTTGGAACCCACCAGGGCGACCCGGTCGCCGCGGTCGATGTCAAGGTCGATGCCGTCCAGCACGAGCGTGCGCTGGAACCGCTTGGATACCTGCCGGAAGCGTATCATCAGATCAGGTCGCCCAGTCCCTTGAACCTGAAGGTCAAAGAACTGGTGGGACAGGCCTCCACGCAGCGCCCGCAGCGGGTGCAGTCGGCGCCGATGTCCACATTCAGGCCCGTGGCCCGGCCCTTGATGACGGTATTCAAAACATGCGGCACCAGACACACCTTGCGGCACTCCCCCTCGTGGAAACAGCTCTCCAGATGGTACTGCACCCGCAGGGGCGAGGTCGCCCCGACCAGGCCGTAGGTCAGCCCGATGGGACAGGCGTAGCGGCACCAGGCACGGCGGGAATAGAAGATTTCGAACAGCAGCAGCAGCCCCACCCAGAGCAGCGCCAGGCCCGGCCCGTAGATCAGCGCCCGGCTGAGAATGCCGGTGGGTGAGATGGTCTCGAAGACGGTATAGCCGGTAGCTGCCGCCAGCGCCGCGAAGATCAGCCAGAACCAGGCACGTGCACGGCGGTCGAAGGGGTGATCCTTGACAAGTTTCCTCTCTGCCAGCTTCACGTGCAGGATCTCTGCCCACTCGGCCAGCAGGTGATAGGGGCAGACCCAGGAACAGAAGGTGCGTCCACCCAGCAGCCACCAGCCGACGAACACCGTAACCGTCCCGATTAGCAGGTTGACCAGGACCTCCTTGTAGGCCAGCATCACCTGCAGCGCGGAATTCAGGTCGGCCATGTGAAAACCGACGAAGCGGGAAGCGGTCAGCGAGCCCTCCAGCATCTGGATATCCAGCTGGTAGGAGGCCACGAACAGCAGGTTGACCAGCACCAGCACCGCCCAGCGCTTCCTGCGCAGTTTCTCCGGCGCCTTTTGTGCAGCCTTGTGCGCCAGTTCGATCCTGATATTCTCGATACGCGTCTTGTCATTGCGCTTGCCAAGGTGCAGCTCGCGGATCTGCGGGTCGATCTCGTCCGCCGCCGGCTTGCGCGGCTCGCGCCCCAGCAGTTCGGCCACGGAATCATACAGCCTGCTCATGCGCCTATCCCCCGGCTCTCCGTGCCGTCGATCACGATCACCGCGGGTTCCACCGGGCAGATCATTTCGCACACCCCGCAACCGACGCAACCCTCCAGGATAACGGGCCGCATGCGGGTGACCCCGTCGCCTGTGTCCAGCGGTTCCAGCCGGATGGCATGCTGCGGCGGACATTGCCGCTCGTCGCCGGAGGGCGGCGTGCCCGCCTCACACTGCGCAAACCGGATTTCGATCGGACACTGGCGCATGCACAGGTCGCAGATTTCCAGGTCATAGGGATGATCCCTGACGGGGATCGGGGTCCAGCGGTCCACCGCATCGTAGCGCAGCTTGCCGCTAAATGCCGCGCCGCGCGCCTGGCCGCTGAAACCACGGCCCTGCATGGCGAGGCAAAGGTCCGGGCGCACCACTTGTGCGATTCCCATGTCGGTTTCGTGCGGATAATTGATCTTATGTGTCAGGGCGCCGGTCGGACAGGCCAGCACGCATTGCAGGCCGTCGCAGGAAAAGTCGCAGGCCTGGGCCCGCGCATCGATGAAGGGCGTACCGACCCCGAAGCCCTCGTCAAGGTCCGCCAGGCTGATCGCCTCGACCGGGCAGACCTGCACGCACTGCCCGCACTTGATGCAGGACGCCAGGAACTTCTGTTCCGGCTGCGCACCGGGTGGCCGCAGGCGCGTTGCCCAGCGCCCCAGCACCGGGATGAAACCCAGCAGGGAGGCCCCGATCAGACCGACGCCCATGACCACGGTGCGCAGGAACTTGCGGCGCGCCTGCGGCTTCACGGGTCGTTTGCTGCGCCGTTCCATCTACCGGCCCAGACTCTCGCGCAGGAGTTGCAGCGAGTCCTTGTTACCTGCAGGGACTTGTGCCAGATGCATGACCGGGGTCATGGCCGGAGACTCGTCCCGCACCAGCATGTGAGGTTCGGAGAACGGCGCCAGCCGCTCGAGGAAATCCAGTACTTCCAGCAGCGGCGAACCCTTGAAGAACTGCGCATAGGGCTGATCCTGCCAGAGACGGTCGGCATAGGCATACAACTCATGCGGCGTATCGCCGCTGCCGTCCCCGTCATGATCGAATCCCTCATAGTCGCTCCAGTAATTACCTTCCCAGGTGTTGCGGTTCGCGGTCTTGCCGCCGGAAACGACCACCTGGGTCAGGTTGTCCACGAACTGGTTCTGCCGGAAGACATTGCCCGTCCAGTCGTTCAGGAAGCGGATACCGATTCCATTATAGGCCAGCAGGTTGCTGCTAAAACTGTTGATCGTATCGGGTTGGAACGGCGAGACATCGATATACAGGCCGCTGGCGCAGTACAGGATCTCGTTGCCCTCCACCGTCAGCTCGGAGGTCTCCTTCAGGCCGATGCCCACCCCGGTCGGACCGGAGGCATAGGCGATGTAGTTGTTGCGCAGCACCACGCCATCGCTGTACATCAGGAAAATCCCGACCGTGTTGTTGGTGAAGTGGTTGTCCTCCACCAGGTTGTAGCGGGAATACATGAAGTGCAGGGAGTAGCGACTGTTCGAGGTACGGTTGCCGCTGAGGGTATTGTCCGCCGAGTACCACACCACGGTATCCCGGACATTATTGATTTCGTTGTCTATCACGCGGTTGTGGAAGCTGTACCACAGGCGGATGGCATCGCCGCGCTGCCCCAGGTCGAACGGCTTGGAGCTGATCCGGTTGCGCCGCACGATATTGTCTTCCGACTGCTGCAGGTCGACACCGAACAGGCAGTTGTCGATGGTATTGTCAGTGATGACATTGAAATTCCCGCGCACCTGGACGCCGGCATCGATGTCGTTGTGGGATTCTCCGGAGTTCGTCAGATGCAGGTTGCGCAGGGTGGCACCGTCCGTTTTCACTAACACGACAGTGCCCTTGCCGCCATTGTCGATGGTTACCTTGCCCTGGCCATCGAGCTTGATCGGCCGGGTGATCAGCACCGGACCCTGGTAAACACCCGGTGCGGGAACCAGGGTTTCTCCTTCCGGGGTCGCGTCGATGAGCGGTTGCAGCGGTGGATGATCCGCGGCCGGGATGGCGGTGGCCGCCATGCAGCAGATCACGGCAAGCAATCCTGCAGGCCACCGGGCCATGACGCCTACTCCTGTTCCGCGAGCTGCTTGCGCCGAATCAATGCCGCAATTCCCAGCAGCAGCGACATCAGGAGCATCAGGCCGAACCCGATGTAGGGGTAGGAATGCGTCGTGAACTGCGCCACCTTGCCGTCACCGAAGACGGTCGGCATGAAGGGTTTCACGGTAAATGCGCCCATGTCGTTGAGTCGATGGCCGTACCACCACAGCCAGGCCGAGAAGTCGACCAGAAACAGCAGCGGCAGCAGCAGCGCGGGCAGCAGCAGCATCCAGTACAGCAGGCTCCCGGTCCTGCGGGCGCCGATCAACAGCAGGCCCATCGCGGCGATCATGCCCCAGAACACCACGTTGGCAGCCAGCGTCATTTTGGCGACCATGGGCCCGATTTCTTCCGGGACATTGAAATAACGCGCCAGTGTCTTGCCGTAATGCCAGGCCAGCATCTGGGCGCCGCTGCCCTTCCAGGGCTGTGCCTCTCCGGGCGCCTTGCGTTCCTGGTCCTTTTCGAAGGTGACGCGCAGGTGCTCGAGGTTCCCCGCCTTGTCACTCTCCTCCGCCTTCCCCTGTTCCGGCTTGCCCTCGCTCTCTTCCAGCGAGGCCTTCAGCCGCTCGATGATCGCCGCCCCCGGTGACAGATCTTCCTCTTCCTTTGAGGTATCCTGGTCCAGCGCCGTGACCAGGGCCGAGACATAGCCGGCATTCTGGTATTGCAGGCCGCCCCCGGTGTACAAGGTGAGCGTCATCCACCCGGCAATCAGGGCGAAGCCCGTTGCCAGGACTGCTGTACGCACAAGCGGCCGGGTGAAGACAAAGCCCAGCAGCATGACACCCAGCATGGACACCAGGAAGGGGGAGAAGGCGCGCTCGATCACGCCGCCGGCGGCAATGGGATACATGCCGACATAGTGATTGATGGTATCCATTTCATGGACGCAATCGAGCGCCTCCTCTTCCACGATCTCCGCCTTATCGACCTTCCTGCAGCCGTTGAAAACGCCGTTCATGTGGAAATGGATACGTACACCGTCCGGAAAGGCCTCTTCCGGGTAATTGGGTGCTGTCAAGGACACCCACCAGATGGGTGAAAAGTAGATCGCTGCCAGCAGGCCGATGGCCGCCAGCACCAGCAGATTGGCGATGACTGTACGTTTAGTGTCCATTGCGGTTTGCTTGCCGATGGAAGATCCGGTTATACCTCAGGAGTCAGCGTTGTAATGCCGGCCGCGGTTCATTCGAAGTCAGGATTGATCCAGTCTGCGGATGGTGCAAGGTCTTCCTTCGGCACCGGAATACGTGACACGTAGTTGATCACCATCTGCATGTCCTTGTCGCTGAAACCCTTGATCTGCTTGACCATGTCCGGGTTGGCATTGCGGCGCTTGCCGTCACGGATCCACTCGAACTGGCGCATCATGTAGGCATAATGCTGCCCCTGGATGCGCGGAAAGTACTTTTCAGCCTTGCCTTCACCCGTCTCACCGTGGCATTTCACGCAGTTGTCATCGTAAAGCTTCTTGCCCTGTGTGAATTCCGGGGTACCTTCCGCCCATTCACCCTTGCCATTCGCGGGATTCATGGGCAGCTTCTGGATGTAGGCCACCACATCCGCCAGTGACTGGGCACCGCCGATAGCATTCGGCTGGGCAAAGGGATACATGGTGGGATTGTCGCGGTTGCCTTCGCGAATATCCGCCAGCTGCTTGATCAGGACTTCCTTGTGCTGCCCGGCCAGCTGCGGGAAGGTGCCGCTGATTTCACCCCAGCCTTCGGTACGATGGCAGCCGGCGCACACCTCATAGACCTCGATACCGTTCTCCGGATCGGGGGTAAGCTCCAGTGCTTCTTCGCGTTCCCCGCCGGCTTCCAGCCAGGCCTGTGAGGCAGTTGAATAAACCAGCCCGATGACGGCTGCAGACAGGTAAACCGGTAATCGCTTGTTCATGATGCTTACTCCTGTTGATCTCACTCGACTATCACGTAACAGACGAGGCCTTTCACCGGCCCCAATAATATATTTATAGCCAATATTTAGACTTAACTTATATCAATCCAGCAAACAGATAGCCCGGGCAGGCAGCGGTGTGGTTGTTTTAAACAAGGCCGCGCGCTGGTGTTTCAGTCGGCATCCGGTACGGACAGACAGGCAGAATCGCGTCAATCCCTGTGTCATCGAATTGCCTGAAGATACCGGCAGCGCGCAGCTGGTCATGCGTCCGCCCGGCGGCACGGAAATGCATCACCCGCCGGCGCAGACAACCGGTGCTGTCCTGCCAGCTGCGGCCAGCACAGCAATGCAGCGTTTTATTCGCGCCGGCCCGCGTCAGTTTTCAACCGGCACAAACTACCGGGGACTCACGGTGTCATCGTCGAGATGTAGTCAGCCAGCGCCTCCATTTCCTCCTGGCTGACCAGCCCCATGACACCCTTCATGGCGGCGCTCTGCCCGTTGCTGCGTGCGCCGCTCTTGATGTCGGTTAGCTGCTGCAATACGTATTCCCTGTTCTGTCCGGCGATAAACGGATAACCGGGCATGATGGGCGTCTTGCCATCCTTGCCGTGGCAGGTGAAACAGGTCTTGCTCTTGTAGAGGGCCGCTCCGTCCTGCGCTGCAGCGACACCCGTCGCCAGGGCCATGCAGGACATCAGCACGAGGGTTACGGACTTGCTTGCTTTTTGGAACATGGTATTTCCTCTTCGGAATGATCGGGGTAAAGGGGGGCGATGTCTCGCCCCCCGTGAGTTGCGGAATGTCGCGGCGCACTACTTGAGCTTCTTCGCCCCGTGTTCTTCCAGGAAGGTCTTGGCGCGCAGACCGAGATCCGCCGTCTTCACCTGGTACTGCCACCACTGGTTGGCCCAGAGCATGGCGGTACTCCAGTCTTCCTTCGCGGCGGCGGCTTCGGACTTGGCCTTTGCGTCCTTGGCGAAGCCGAGCTGGTCGGTGGCATCCTCCACCAGTGCCACCACCGTCGGGAAATCCTGGTAGTTGTGGCTGGTGATATAGCCCACGACCTGGTCAATCACAGCCTGGGTATCCAGGTTGGTCTTGACCTGCTTGTCGTAGTCGGCCCGGGTGTAGCTGGTGCCTTCCTGCATCGACACAGCCGTGGCCTTGTAGCCCTTCGGCTTGACCAGCAGGTAGCCCTGCATTTCCAGGTGCAGTGCCGAGCAGAACTCGGTGCAGTAGTAAGGGTAGACACCCTCCTTGTCGGCCACGAAGGTCGCCGATGCCGTCTTGCCTGGCTCCATCGAGAGCTGGACATTCTGGCCGTACATGGCGAACCCGTGTACCTCATCCTCGGCACGCTCCAGATTGGTGAAGTGCAGCGATACGGTATCGCCTTCCTCGACCTCGATGATCTCCGGTGTGATATGCGAACGGATCGTCGTGCCATAGACATTCACCGTGCATTTGCCTGCGGCATCGCAGTTACGCTCCGTCTTCTCGCGACCGGCACGGGTCTTCCATTCGGAAGGTTCATCCGTGCGGCTGTTCCAGCCGGACTTGTAACGGATGGCCGGTTGCAGCTTGTCGGCCTTGATGGCCACCGCATAGTGGGGTTCGCCCAGCGGCAGCGGCATGTCGTACAACAGCTCCATCTTGTCGCCGCTGATATCGATCAGCTGGTGATTCTGCGGATGCAACGGCCCCACGGGGTTGAAGCGGTCGATTGCCAGCTTGTTCAGGGCCACCAGGTATTTGCCGTCCGGCTTGATGGTATCGCCTTCCATGGTCATGAGATGACCGACGTTGTAGTGAATCGGCAACTGGTCCAGCACCTTGCCTTCACAGTAGTCCCACTTGGTAATCATGGAATCCACATAGATGGAGGTGTAGGCCACGCAGGGCTTCGAATCATACTGCGTGTGCAGTGGCCCCAGGCCCACGTTGACAGACTTGTCAAGCGCGGTCTTCAGGGCGATGATCGGAATCCCGTAGGGGTCCTTGCCCTCGAAGGTCTTGTTCTTGATGGCGTCCTGGATCTTCTTCCAGCTGTACACCCAGGCGTGGCTGTCCAGCTTCCCGGAGATAATAATGCGATCGCCATCCGGCGTGACATCCACGCCATGCGGGCTTTTCGGCTCGGGAATGAGGTACAGCAGCCCCTCTTTCACCGCCTGGTCCATGGAAATGACATACATGCCCTTCTCTTTCTTCACCTTGCCGGCCGCGACCAGCTCGGCGGCCTTCTTCCAGTTGGTGACATGCAGGAAGTCCGTGTCCTTGGAGGAACACCCGGCCTCGAAAGGCGGGCGGCCGCGCTCGTTGCCACCGACATAGCGTTCCGAGCAGAAGGAGTTGGTAAAGCCCCAGCCTTCGGAAGGTCCCTTGCCCGCATCGGAAAGATCCTGGCTGTAGGGAGGCAATTCAAAGGTAAATGAGGCGGCAGGATCAAGACGGCCCTTGTCGTTGTCAAACTTCCAGTAGGTCAGGCCACCCCGGTATTTATCGTTGAACTCTTCCAGCGGCACGAAGGAATCCCCGTAGGGTGCCGCGTACTGCACGGCCTCCATGACATATTCCGTATTTGGGGTGACGAAGGCACCGCCATGGGCGGATTTAAACAGGGGATTGGCAACAATCTGCTTGGTCTCGAAATCATGCAGGTCGATAACAGCGATACGCGGGTTGGCCTTGTCATTGATAAACACATAGCGCCCGTCGTAATCACCCCCGGTCTCGGAAATCGCCGGGTGGTGGGTATCGCCGTAGTTGATGTCCTTGCCCATAATACGGCCCTGGGCCAGCACGGCCTTGGACTCGTCGTCAAAACCGTAGCCCTGCCACGGTTCAGGGGTAAACACCGCGATATACTTGAGGATGCGCATGGACGGGACGCCGTAGACAATCAGCTGTCCGCTCTGCCCGCCTGAAGCGAACACCAGGTATTCATCCCGTCCGCCGGTTGGTGTATAGGTTTTCGCTGCTGCCAGTATGTCCTTTTCAGTCAGGCCACGCGCCTTCATGACGTCTTTCAGTGCATCCTGCGACCATGCGCTGGATACACACGCAAGCGTCAGCCCGGCACCGGCCAGAATCGACAGCGCCTTCTGTGTGATCTTTTTCATCATTTCCTCCGGATGGTCCTGGAATCAGGAATTGGAGCCTCCCCCCTTCAGGAAGGCCCTGGTTGGCACGGCCATACTTGCATGCCCCCCCGCCGCCGGCCTTGATCTATGTCAATTCACCTACCCTGCTGAATTTACGTCAATTACACTCGTGAACCATGACGACAGCCGCATGGGAACACTTCGAGCACCTGGCCGATACGGGCGTCCGGGGAATCGGACGCGACATGGCGGAAGCCTTTGCCCAGGCGGCGCTGGCCATGACCGCCGTCATCACCGACCCGGCCGGCGTTCACCCGGTGCAAGGCGTTCACCTGGCATGCCATGAAGCCGATCCCGAGCTGCTGCTTGTTGACTGGCTCAACCAGGTGATCTTCGCGATGGCGACCCGGAATATGCTGTTCAGCCGCTTTGCCGTTCACATCGGCAGCAACGGTGAACTGCAGGCGGAAATCCGGGGCGAAGCCGTGGATCGCGCGCGCCACAGCCCGGCGGTGGAGATCAAGGGTGCCACCTTCACCGAACTCGCAGTGCGGCAGCAGGCGGACGGCAGCTGGGTGGCCCAGTGCGTGGTGGACGTCTAGAGTTAATACAGGATGGACGTGAATCTGCTGCAAAAGGAGTCCGACTACTGCTGGCGCATAGAGCGCCAGGGGGAAATGCGTGTCCCGGGAATAATCTATGCCAGCGAGGGCCTGGTACGGGACATGGACGACAAGGTCCGTGAGCAGCTGGTCAATGTCGCCAGTCTCCCCGGCATTGTCACCGCGGCCTGCGCGATGCCCGATGCGCACTGGGGCTACGGTTTCCCGATCGGCGGCGTGGCGGCATTTGATCCCGATGCCGGTGTCGTCTCGGGCGGCGGTGTCGGCTTTGATATCTCCTGCGGCGTGCGCACCCTGCACACCGGACTGCAGCGCAGCGACATCATGGCCGTGCAGGAAAAACTCGCCGATCGCCTGTACGAGAGAATCCCTGCGGGTCTCGGCAGCACCGGCAGCATCCGCCTCTCCATCGCCAGGCTGGACGAAGTGCTGCGCGGCGGCGCCGTCTGGGCGGTGGACAACGGCTACGGGACGGCGGCGGATCTGGCGCGGACCGAGGAATACGGCTGCATGGCGGGTGCCGATCCTGCGCAGGTATCGATGCAGGCAAAGCAGCGCCAGCAAGGTGAAATGGGTACCCTGGGCTCGGGCAACCATTACCTGGAGGTGCAGGAGGTGGTGGAGACCTGCGACCATGATCTCGCCGCTGCACTCGACATCCACACCGGTGACATCAAGGTCAGCATCCACTGCGGCTCGCGCGGCCTGGGGCACCAGATCGGTACCGAGTACCTGAAGAAAATGGTCGTGACAGCGATCTCCCACGGCATTCGGCTGCCAGACCGCGAACTGGCCTGCGCGCCCATCCGCTCGGCCCTGGGTCAACAGTATCTGGGCGCCATGCGTGCCGCGATCAACTGCGCCCTGGCCAACCGCCAGATTCTGACCCACCTGACGCGCAAGGTGTTCATGGAATTATTCCCGGAGGTGCAGCTCGAACTGCTGTACGACGTTTCACACAACACCTGCAAGAAGGAAATCCACGACATCGACGGCATCGCGCGCACGCTGTACGTCCACCGCAAGGGGGCAACCCGCGCCTTCGGACCTTGGCACCCGGACCTGCCCGGGGACCTGCGTGCCATCGGCCAGCCGGTGCTGGTCGGCGGCACCATGGGCACTGCCTCCTACATCCTCTGCGGCGGCAGCGACGGCATGGAAACCGCCTTCAGCTCTGCCTGCCATGGTGCCGGCCGCAGCATGAGCCGCCGCCAGGCCCTGCGCCAGTTCAACGGCAGCGGCATCCGTGACGAGCTCGCCGCGCGCGGCATCCTCATCCACAGCCCCTCTGCCCGGGGTATCGCGGAAGAAGCCCCCCATGCCTACAAGGATGCCGGCGAGGTGGTGGCGGCCACCGCCAGTGCCGGGCTTGCCCGGCGGGTGGCACGCCTCGTTCCGCTGATCTGCATCAAGGGCTGATTACCGCCCCGTCACGGAGCCCCCGACATGACCGACCCCTTCGAACTGCCCCTGTCCCGCACTGTCTGGGAAACCCGGTATCGCCGCCCCGGTGCTGCGGAAACTGACGCTGACATCGGCGCCAGCCGGACCCGGGTCGCCCGGGCGCTGGCCGCGGTGGAAGCAGACGCCAGCGGCTGGGAAGAACGCTTTTCCGTACTGCTCGAGGACTTCCGCTTCCTGCCCGGCGGCCGCATCCTTGCCGGTGCAGGCAGCACCCGGCAGGTCACGCTGCATAACTGCTTCGTCATGGGGTCCGTCGGAGATTCTCTCGATGGCATCTTCAACGCGCTCAAGGAAGGCGCCCTGACCATGCAGCAGGGCGGCGGGGTCGGCTACGATTTCTCGACCCTGCGTCCCCGCGGCGCCGTCGCACGCAGCCACGGAGCTGTGGCATCAGGACCCGTGTCCTTCATGCGCATCTGGGACAGTATGTGCGCCACCCTGCTCTCCACCGGTGACCGCCGCGGCGCCATGATGGGCACACTGCGCTGCGACCATCCCGATATCGAGGGTTTCATCGACGCCAAGCGCGACCCGCAGCAGCTGCGTAATTTCAACCTCTCGGTGCTGGTGACGGACGACTTCATGCAGGCACTGGATGCCGACGCCGACTGGCCGCTGGTATTTCCTGCCGCAGAAACAGGCGAGGATCCTGACGCGCTTGTGCAGCGCAGCTGGCCCGGCTACACAACAGAGGTCTCCTGCCGGGTGTTTCGCCGTGTGAAGGCACGCGACCTGTGGGATCGCCTGCTCAGGGCAAGCTTCGAATGTGCCGAACCGGGCGTGCTCTTCATCGACCGTATCAACGCCGAAAACAACCTCGGCTACCGCGAACGGATCAATGCCACCAACCCCTGCGGCGAGATCCCCCTGCCACCCTACGGCGCCTGTGACCTGGGCTCGCTGAACCTGGTGAATTTCGTACGCCAGCCATTTGAGCACGCAGCGGCTGTTGACTGGGTCGGGCTGGAGGCGGCTACGGCGGTGGCCATACGCCTGCTCGACAATGTCCTGGACGTGTCCTCCTACCCGCTGGAATCCCAGGCCGCCCAGGCCCGCGGCAGCCGCCGCATCGGCCTGGGGATCACCGGACTGGCCGATGCACTGATCATGCTCGGGCTGCACTACGACAGTGACGCCGCGCGTGAACTCTCCGCTGAAATCCTGCGCTGCATACGCGATGCGGCCTACCAGGCGTCAATCGACCTGGCGCAGGAAAAAGGCCCTTTCCCGTTCCTCGACAAGACACCTTATCTCGAAAGCGCGTTCGTGCAGCGCCTGCCGGCCGCGCTGCGTGATGCCATCGCCCGCCATGGCATCCGCAACAGTCATCTGCTGGCGATCGCGCCTGCCGGAAGCATCAGCCTGCTCGCCAACAACGTGTCGAACGGCCTTGAACCTGCCTACGCTTTCGAATACCGGCGCAAGCTGCGCCTGCCCGATGGCAGCTTCGCGGAATACAGCGTGACCGACTATGCCTGGCGTCACTACCGGAAACGCCACCCGTCCGGGCCGCTGCCGGCTGCTTTCGTGGATGCGCTTTCCCTGCCACCACTGGCACATCTGCGGATGCAGGCGGCACTGCAGCCTTTTGTGGACAACGCAATTTCAAAAACCATCAATATCCCGGCCGGGTTCAGCTATGCCGACTACTGCGCTGTCTACCTCGATGCCTACCGGCTGGGTCTGAAGGGCTGCACGACCTTCCGGCCAAACCCCGTCACGGATGCCGTGCTGTCCAGTGAGCCTGCGCCAGCAACTTCCGCGCACTGCTGTACCCCGGGTCGTGGGCCGGACTGAACGCGTTAATACGACACATGCCGGTAGATAACGCACTGGCGGCTGTTGCCGCCCGGACTGCCCGGGGAACGAGACCGGTGTGCCGCTGAGAAGGTCGCCCGCGCATTCAGCGGGTACGGTAGCTGTAGTGGCAGGCGATGCAGGCCTCGGTGATCTTCTGCAATGCGCCACAGGTAGCCTGCAGGTTGCCGCGCTTCGCAACCTGCGAGAAGTTGCTGGCCGCCTCGTGCAGGTTCCATCCCATCCTGCGCATTTCCTCCGGCATGTAACGGGCCGGACCGAAGTCCCGATCCTGGTGCTTGCGCAGCAGGCTCTGCCCCATACCGTCTTCGGCCACCTCGGCGGCGGCCGCGAGATCGTTCTTCGCCAGGTATTCGATAATCTCGTTCAGTACCGCAAACTGGTCCAGCATGTCCTCGCGCAGGACCTGGCGTGCCTGCTCGGGCATCTCCACAAACTTGCGCAGATCGGTAGATGCCGCTTCTGTTTCGAAATCCGAAGCGGGTTCAGCAGCAGGCGACTCGCCCCGGGCTGCACAGGATGCCACCAGGACGAACGCTGTCATCAGCAGGGATAGGGTTCTGTGCATGGTGGTGCCTCCGAAAATTAACGAGTATACCCCGGCCGGCGAGCATCTGCCTGATGCCTGCGATGTCATCCCGGCTTGCGGATTATGTCACGGAAGGTTTGCGCCTGACATCGCAGCCGGATTTACCCGACTGGGGATATCCCGGTTTCAGGTGGAAATTAACAATCCGGTGTACACCCCGGTCGCACATCCCGACGCAGCCGGGAAATCGCCATCTGCACCCTGCAGGACCACAACCGCTAGTGACTGCCAGGTAACTGAATGTGGTTTTGCAGCCCTCAAAAAATCACGCCCCGCGAGGGAGGGGTGGGGCGTGATAGTGGCGTATGCTGAAACACTTATTATGGTCTGTTCATTGCCACTGGTTAACAGCGTACCGGCCAGCGGGCTTGCCGTATATTGTCCTCAGGTACGAGGGGGCACGCCTCCCGCACGACTTCACCGACTTTCTTCAGCGACTCCTCATGCATGTAACTTGTTAATTGAATTCGCCCCGGGCCGGGGTTTGAAACGGACAGAGACTCCGGCAGCAAACCGCTTGAAAATGTTGCCTGCGGACAGTAAAAATCACACCCCGAGGGGAGGCAGGGGGCGCGATGGCGGCGTGGCGGGTGAGTCCTGTTATGGTCGCCTGTCCTGTAACCACATCCAGATCAGGCAAGCACGTCCGCCTTATACCTTATCCTCAAGTACATTCCCGGGAGCGGCATGTGCCTGCCACGAGGTATTACCGTGCGGCTATGTGTGACAACAGCATCACCGGGATCATCTGCGTCGCAGCCGTGCGGACAGGCTGCGCGCGCATGTTCTGCGATCAGCGGCAGTTTGCCGGAACGAATCTCGGGGCAATGGTGGTAGTCGCGCATGTCCATGCAATCGCTCCGGAGACCACAGTAACCGGACTCAGGGTTACCGTATCACCGCTGTCGACCTTGCCCGGGGCGACCTGCCTGAATTCAATGGTGATGATCCCTGTCGAGGCCGCGGCGGTAACACTGGATACATAGGTCCCGGCGATACTGGCGGCCACCGGCAGACCATAGCTCCTGTTGTCGACGCTGGGATAGTAACCGGCACTCTGGAAGGTCTCACCCACGGCCTGCTTGGCCGCCATTGACAGGCTCAGGCCCTCCGCCACCTTGCTGCGGATCGAGTAATCCTGGTAGGCGGGAATAGCGATCGCAGCGAGAATCCCGATAATTGCCACGACAATCATCAGCTCAATCAGGGTAAATCCGGTTTGTTTGTGCATCTGGCGTCCTCTTGTGGATTTATTCTGTGTCCAGTTTAAAATATGACCCTGGAGTGTCCATTGGACAAAGGTACCAGGCTGATGGTAACCCCCCGGACCAGGCAGGCAAGGTCGACACAGACTCCCTGCCTAGCTGCCGCGTCATCCTCTCCGGGAAACAACAACCGACAAACCAAGAAGAGTCCGGGAAAGGAGACGCCATTGAACCCGTTAGTGACCCGCTATTGCACAGCCATCGCCTGCCTGCTGTTTCCCTGTCTTGCTGCTGCGTCAGCCGTCGGTGGCAGCAAGCTGGACCTGACCGGCAGTGCGGTCGGCTACGGCGCACTCGTGATATTCATCATCGCCTACCTCGTCGTGATGTCAGAGGAATTCACCCACCTGAGAAAATCCAAGCCCGTGATTCTTGCAGCGGGACTTATCTGGGGTGCTATCGCCACGATGTATTCCGGCAGCGCTGACAACCACATCGTCGAGTCGGCCCTGCGTCACAACCTGCTGGAATTTTCCGAGCTGTTCCTGTTCCTGCTGGCTGCCATGACCTATGTCAATGCCATGGACGAGCGCCAGGTCTTCGAGGCCCTGCGAACCCTGCTGGTGCGCAGGGGCTTCAGCTATCGCAGCCTGTTCTGGCTGACAGGTACGCTGTCCTTTTTCCTGTCACCCCTCCTCGACAATCTGACCACGGCGCTGGTGATGTGCGCGGTACTGCTGGCGGTCGGCAAGGACAACGCCCGCTTCGTCAGCATCGGCTGCATCAATATCGTGGTGGCGGCCAATGCCGGCGGCGCATTCTCGCCTTTCGGCGACATCACCACGCTGATGGTCTGGCAGAAAGGCCTGGTCGATTTCTATACCTTCTTCCTGCTGTTCATCCCTGCCGTGGTCAACTTCGTGGTCCCTGCGGTCTTCATGCACTTCGCCATTCCCTCAGGAAAACCTGCACCCGGAACGGAAAAGGTGATCATGCGCCGTGGCGCTAAACGCATCATGCTGCTGTTCGCCTGCACCATTGCGACCGCCGTCAGCTTCCATAATTTCCTGCACCTGCCGCCCTTCCTTGGCATGATGACCGGACTGGCCTACCTGCAATTCTTCGGCTACTACCTGAAGAAAACACACAAACCGGGCCCGGTGGACAGCAAGTACGTGGGTGACATCGGTGACGTAACTTTCATCGGCGCCCAGGAGCACATGTTCGATTTCTTCAACAGGCTGGCACGGGCCGAGTGGGATACCCTGCTGTTTTTCTATGGTGTGGTGCTGTGCGTAGGCGGACTCGGCTTTATCGGATACCTGGCAATGGCATCCGAGGCCATGTATATCAATGCCGGCCCGACCTTTGCCAATATTACCGTGGGTGTGCTGTCAGCTATCGTCGACAACATCCCGGTCATGTTCGCCGTACTCAGCATGAACCCTGACATGGAGCTGGGTCACTGGCTGCTGGTGACGCTCACAGCCGGCGTAGGTGGCAGCATGCTGTCCATAGGCTCGGCAGCCGGTGTTGCCCTGATGGGCCAGGCCCGGGGCAAGTACACCTTCTTCAGCCACCTCAGATGGACCCCGGCTATTGCGCTGGGCTATGCCGCCAGCATCATGGTGCACCTGTGGGTGAACGCGGATACCTTCAAGGTTCCAGTCAACTGACCGGCAGCAGCGGCGATACCGGTCTCAGTGGGACGTTTCTGACTCGCTATGCCGCCACACACTGCCGGATTCGCAGGCCTTGTCGATGGCATCCAGACGCGCGGCGTGCGCGGCACTTTCGGCCGCGTCGGCGCGAATGACCCGCAGGGGTTTGCGCCCGGCAGCCACACGCCGGATCGCGCCCCGGGCCTCACCCGGAACATCGGAATGGCTGTCCAGCGAGAGGCTGACCTGCCCGCCGGTCATCGCCAGAAAGACATCGGCCAGGATCTCGGCGTCAAGCAGCGCACCGTGCAGGTCACGCTGCGAGTTGTCGATTTCGTAGCGCCGGCACAGGGCATCCAGGTTGTTGCGCTGGCCGGGGTGCAGGCGCCGCGCCAGCGCCAGGGTGTCGAGCACTGAACAATGATCCGCCACCGTCCCGGGCGGGTTTTCCAGCAACCCGAATTCATGATCGAGGAAACCGACGTCAAACGGTGCGTTGTGGATAATGAGTTCCGCACCGCGAACGAAGTCCAGAAACTCGTCGACGATGTCCGCGAACCGGGGCTTGTCCGCAAGTGACTCGTTGGTGATGCCGTGCACCTCGATGGCACCGGCATCAATTTGCCGGTCCGGCTGGATATACTGGTGATAGGTATTGCCGGTCAGCCGGCGTTCCAGCAGTTCCACGCAGCCGATTTCGATGATGCGGTGACCGTCGGCAGGTTCCAGGCCAGTGGTTTCGGTGTCCAGCACGATCTGTCGCATTACTGTCCTCTTGCGTTAGCCGCAAACTACCGGTGCGGCCCGTCGTTCAGGTTCACGGCAGGCGCATGGCGCGACCTGCCGCGGCTGGTTCAAAGGAGTTCGTCGATCGCCTGGTTCGCCAGGGCGTCCGCCAGTTCGTTTTCAGGATGACCACTGTGGCCCCTGACCCATTTCCAGTGTATTTCGTGCGGCGCAGCGGCCTTGTCGAGCCGCTGCCAGAGATCGGCATTTTTCACCGGCTTTCTGGCGGCCGTTTTCCAGCCCCGCTGCTTCCAGTTGGGCAACCACTCCTGGATACCTTTCTGCACGTACTGCGAATCCGTCGTCAGTCGCACGCGGCAGGGGCGTTTCAGGCTTTCCAGCGCATGAATTGCAGCCAGCAGTTCCATACGGTTGTTGGTGGTCAGCGGTTCTGCGCCGTAAAGGGTTTTTTCATGTCCGTTATGGCGCAGCAGTGCACCCCAGCCACCCGGCCCCGGATTACCGCGGCAGGCACCATCGGTAAAGATCTCGGTTTCAGCCGACGCGCCGGACATTGCCCTGACTGGAGCTCGGTATGCCCACGGGAAACACCTGCCGCCGCTGTTGTTTCAGGCCGTTTTTCAGTGGCGTCAGGATTACGGTGCGCTTGCGCGCGACCAGGATGTAGGCTGCGGAAAACAACATGTAGCCGTAGCCGCTGGGCGGATCGATGACTTTCAGCTTGTCCAGCAGGCGCGGGTTCTGCAGTGGCGGGCGCTGAAACAGGTAATGGCTGTGCAGTGTGTCGAAACCCAGCAAGCCCAGCCAGTCCTTGATGCGATTCATGCTCAGGAAACGCGCATCCCAGGGCATGCGGCTGTGCTTGTGTGACAGGATGCGGCGCACGCCCCAGATGCTGCGTGGATTGAATCCCAGAATAACGAGATGCCCGTCGGGAATCAGGCTGCGATCCGCCTCGCGCAGCACCTGGTGCGGGTCACGAGACAGTTCCAGGGTATGCGGCAGCACGATAGCATCCACGGAGTCCGTCAGGATGGGCCAGTCATCGGTATAACCTGTCAGGCCCGTCGCCGGCTGCGTCAAAGGCTCGACGCTCTGTATGACATGATGGGGAATGCGGCTGTCTTTCAGGCGGCATTCCTCCCAGGGCGGATCAATGACCATGAGATGGTAGCCAAACAGGTTGGGCAACTGCCTGCCCAGCGCGGACAATTCCGCCTCGGCCAGCAGACGGCCCAGGGGGCGACGGTACCAGCCGCGCAGCGCCGCTGCACGGGAAGTCATCGAGGAATCCTTGCTCATCACCGGGAAATCATACCGCATTCTCATATCCCGGGTCTCGGTAATAGCGCCGGCTGCTATTTTGTTGACCTGCCCCGGGCAGCCTGTCAGCATGCGCGCCTGCTGCGCTTTACCGGCAGCAAGACGTGCTATGTGACCGCGTTCACAGTCTTCACGTCAAGCCACCACGCATACACGTCGATAGACCTAGTTATGACAAGTACACTTGCCAGATACGCCGGACTCACCTGCCTGCTACTTGCCGGCTGCAGTACCCTGAATACCACCCCTCCGCACACCGAATCACCCGACTCCTCCGCTGTCTTCTCGACCGATCCCTACGCCGAACTGGCTGCCCCGGCTGCCGGCAGGCCGGCAGCCGCTGCAAGCAACGCAGACGATTCCCCTTTCTGGCGGCAATTGCGAGCGGGCCTGCGGCTTGGTGGAACCAGGCATGTGGAGGTACAGCGCCAGCTTTCCGGATTCCGCAGCAGCCCTCGCCAGGTGGAAACCATTTTCCAGCGTGGCGGCCCCTATATCGGCTACATCCAGGGCGAAGTCAGCAAGCGCGGGTTTCCCTCCGAGGTCACGCTGCTGCCAGTCGTCGAGAGCAGCTATGACCCTTTCGCCTACTCGCACGGCAGAGCGGCCGGTTTATGGCAATTCATACCCGGGACAGCGCGCCGGTACGGACTGCAGCAGGACTGGTGGTATGACGGCCGTCGCGACGTGATCGCATCAACGCGGGCCGCACTCGACTATCTTGATAAACTGCAGCAGCAGTTTGACGGTGACTGGCTGCTGGCACTGGCTGCCTACAATTCCGGCGAAGGTACTGTCGCCAGGGCCCTCAGTAAAAACCGCAAGGCCGGCAAGCCCGCTGATTTCTGGCACCTGGATCTGCCACCGGAAACCGCCGCCTACGTACCGAAACTGCTCGCCATCAGCGCCGTGGTTGCAAACCCGGGGAAATACGGCATCAGCCTGGAGTCGCTGCCGGCGCAGGCCACGTTTGAAGTCATCCCTACCGGGGGGCAACTCGACCTCGCCGTGGCGGCAGAACTGGCCGGCCTGGAAACGGACGAACTGTACCGCCTGAACCCGGGTTTCAACCGCTGGGCCACACCCCCGGGCGGACCCCACCGGCTGGCGATACCGGCCGACAAGGCGGAGGTGTTCCGGGACAACCTCGCCGCACTGCCTGACGCGGATCGCGTCAAGTGGGTAAGACACAAGATACAGCCGGGAGATACCCTGTCGCAGATCGCCAACCGTTATGACACAACCACGGCGGTCCTGCGGAGCACCAACAATCTGGATGGAACCGGCATTCGTGCCGGCAGGCACCTGCTGGTACCCGTTGCGGCGAAACAACCCGAACGCTATGCCGCACTGGCAAAACACCTGCAGCCCGATCACAAGTCGGCCAGCAAGCTGACTTACCAGGTACGCGACGGCGACAGCCTGTGGGGCATTGCCCGCACACACAAGGTCTCGGTCAACCAGGTAACCCGCTGGAACCGGCTGGATTCAGGCGCACTGATCAGGCCGGGACAACAACTGGTGATCTGGGAAGACGACAGGGGCGGCAGGGACAAGACGGTGCGCACCGTCCATTACAAGGTACGCAGCGGTGATTCCCTGTACGGAATCGCGCAGAAATTCAGTGTCAGCATCACCGACCTGCGGAACTGGAACAACCTGCCCAGGAACAAGCTGCTGCAACCCGGACAGAATCTCAAGCTGTTCGTGGATGTCACCCAGCTGTCAGGCAACAGTCAGGGTTGACGCGGATTTCCCCCGCCGGCCGCGTATTCGGCGAACAGCCGAGCTGAGCCGGCACCACAACTGATGATAGAACGCATGGCTTCCTGCACCGGGACATTGACCGGATGCACAAACCTGCCTTCCAGGTGAAAGATCAGTCCCGATGTCGGATTCGGCCCGGTGGGAATAAACAGGGTGTAGCTGCCATCCTCGTGGGTATCGGTAATGAAACCCGTCATCAGGGTCTCGTTGCCGAACACCTGCGCCAGCACGACGGAAGAGAACGGTGAATCCTTGCGGTTGCCGAACAGCTGGATCACCGTTTCCTTGATCATGGAATAGCCGGGCGCAAGCCTGAGAATCCGTGTCTCGATCAGGCGGTAGAAAAAATCACCCAGCCGGGTCCTCACCATGACGCCGACAAAGAAGCAGGCGGCCAGCAACAGTACGATCACCACCAGTTCCGCCAGGAACTGGTTTAACTCGGAGTCCTTGACGAGCAGATGTGTGAGCGGTTCGATCATCCCGGATATCACCCCGAAGACCCACACGGAAAGCGAAACCAGAATGACGACCGGCAGGATAACGACCACGCCGCCGAGCAACGAGGTCTTCAGAAAACTTTTCAGCTTGTCCATGTCATGCGTCCTTCGCGGAAGTTGCTAACAAGCCCCCTGGCAAACCGGCATTTAAGTCGCCAATGCGAAGAAATCAGCGGCACCTTAAATCCCCGCAGCCGCGTCCTGCGCAGGAGGCAATGCAGGATGGGCGTAGTGCATCGCACCATATAACACCCGTCGCAGTAACCCGGAACATGCCGGATGATCTTGTCTGACCCGGGCTCGCTGTCAGGCCTCCGGGCGCATATGCGGAAACAGCAGCACATCCCGGATGGACGGTGAGTCGGTAAACAGCATCACCAGCCGGTCGATGCCGATGCCCTCACCTGCCGTCGGCGGCATGCCATGCTCCAGCGCGCGGATGTAGTCCGCATCGAAATGCATCGCCTCCAGATCACCGGCATCCTTGTCCGCGACCTGCTGGCGAAACCGCTCCGCCTGGTCCTCGGCATCGTTCAGCTCGGAAAAACCGTTGGCAATTTCCCGGCCGCCGACGAAGAACTCGAAACGGTCGGTGACGAACGGATCGTCGTCATTGCGCCGCGCCAGCGGTGACACCTCCGTGGGATAGGCCGTAATGAAGGTCGGATCTTCCAGGCGGCCCTCGACGGTCTTCTCGAAGATCTCGATCTGGATCTTGCCCAGGCCGTAGCTGTCCTTCACCGGGATTCCCAGGCTTGCCGCCACTTCCCGTGCCGTGTCGCAGGTCATCGATGTCGGCGGCCTGCAGGTCCGGGTTGAAATGCAGGATGGCATCACGCACGGTCATGCGCCGGAAGGGCTTGCCGAAGTCGTACTGACTGCCCTGGTAATCGATCGAGGCTGTCACCGAGCAGCTCGACGGCCATACGTCGCAGCAGGTCCTCGGTCAGGTCCATCAGGTCATGGTAATCCGCATAGGCCTGGTAGAACTCCAGCATGGTGAATTCCGGGTTGTGCCGCGTCGAAGACCCTCGTTGCGGAAGTTGCGGTTGATCTCGTAGACCTTCTCGTAGCCGCCCACGACCAGTCGCTTCAGATACAGCTCCGGCGCGATGCGCAGGAACAGGTCCATGTCCAGGGCATTGTGGTGGGTCGAGAACGGCCGTGCCGTCGCGCCACCCGGAATGGCCTGCATCATGGGGGTTTCCACTTCGAGGTAACCCCGCGTGTTCAGGTATTCGCGGATGTACTGCACCATGCGGCTGCGCATGCGAAAGGTATTGCGCGAGACCTCGTTCATGATCAGGTCGACATAGCGCTGCCGGTAGCGGGTCTCCTGGTCCGCAAGGCCGTGAAATTTTTCCGGCAGCGGACGCAGCGACTTCGTCAGGATGCGGATCTCCTCGACGCGCACCGACAGTTCCCCGGTTTTGGTCCTGAACAGCACGCCTTCGGCACCGATAATATCGCCGATGTCCCAGCCCTTGAATTCCTGGTAAAGGCCGTCAGGCAGCGTGTCGCGCTGCAGGAACAGCTGGATACGCCCCGACATGTCCTGCAGCTGTGCAAAGCTGGCCTTGCCCATGATGCGCTTGGCCATCAGGCGCCCGGCCACCCTGACCCGCCGGGCTCCGCTTCCAGCGCCGTCGTTGTCATGGTCGCCGTATTCGGCATGCAGTTCACCGGCAATGGCATTGCGGCGAAAATCGTTCGGGAAGGCATTGCCGCCGGCGCGCAGGGCCTGCAGCTTGGCGCGCCGTTGCGCGATGAGTGAATTTTCGTCCTGGTCTGTCATAGTCTGGTTCTTGCAAGGCCGGTGTGCCGACGCAGCGCGGCCCGTGCACCGGCATGGTAACCTGTTTTTATCTACACCAGCAGTGCTGCCGCCTACAACCCGCTCTTCAGGCTGGCCTCGATAAACTGGTCCAGGTCCCCGTCCAGCACAGCCTGGGTATTGCCGATCTCGATACCGGTGCGCAGGTCCTTGATGCGCGACTGGTCCAGCACGTAGGAGCGGATCTGGCTGCCCCAGCCGATGTCGGACTTGGTATCCTCCAGCGCCTGCTGGTCGACGTTGCGCTTCTGGACTTCCAGCTCATAGAGCTTGGACTTCAGCTGCTTCATGGCCGTGGCCTTGTTCTTGTGCTGGGAGCGGTCATTCTGGCATTGCACCACGACACCGCTGGGCAGTGGGTGATACGCACGGCCGACTCGGTCCGGTTCACGTGCTGGCCGCCGGCACCGCTGGCGCGGTAGACATCGATGCGCAGATCCGCGGGATTGATGTCGATATCGATATCGTCATCGATCTCCGGCGAGACGAACACCGCCGCAAACGAGGTATGGCGGCGGTTGCCGGAATCGAAGGGTGACTTGCGCACCAGCCGATGCACCCCGATCTCGGTGCGCAGCCAGCCGAAGGCATAGTCGCCCTCAACCTTGACGGTCGCGCTCTTGATGCCGGCGACCTCGCCGGGCGAGACCTCGATCAGCTCCGTCTTGAAGCCGCGCCGCTCCGCCCAGCGCAGGTACATGCGCAGCAGCATCTCCGCCCAGTCCTGCGCCTCGGTGCCGCCGGAACCGGCCTGGATATCCAGGAAGGCATTGGATTCATCCATTTCGCCGGAAAACATGCGGCGGAATTCCAGCGCGACTGATATCAGCATCCAGCGCCTCCAGGTCCGCCTCGATCACGTCGAGCGTCTCCTGGTCGTTCTCCGCGGCGGCCATCTCCAGCAGTTCATCGGCATCAAGCAGCGCCTGTGACAGCTTGTTCAGGGTATGCACCACCTCTTCCAGCCGCGCGCGTTCCCGCCCGAGTTCCTGGGCGCGTTCCGGATCATTCCAGATGGCGGGGTCTTCCAGCTCCCGGCCGACCTCGGTCAGGCGTTCAGTGCGCGCATCGAGGTCAAAGATACCCCCTGAGGGCGATGGTGCGCCCGTCGAGGTCTTTAATGTGATTGCGGATCGAGGTCAGGTCAGCCATGGCTAAGGTACTATTTCCACTGAAAAAGCAAAGCCCGTTATCATACTACCTAAGCCGTGGCTGGACTACACCGGGCATGACAGGTTTACGGGGGGGATCAACCGGGTACGTTCGGGTCGATTTGCTCCACCACCAGTTGGGCCGACTCGATGCCGCGGTAGGCATTGACATCCAGCCGGTAGGCCACATGTACGCTGCTGCAGGCAGCGGACAGCGCCGGTGTATTGAAGGCAATGGCGTCGATCTGCCGCCTGCCACCGGCCGGCTGCAGCGTCAGTTTCAGGTGCCGCTCGCCGACGACCCGCTGGCCTATTACCTCGAAATCGCCATCGAACAGCGGTGCAGGAAAGCCCTGTCCCCAGGGACTGGCATCCCGTAACAGCTGCGCGATTTCCAGCGACAGCTCCTGTTCTTCCAGTTCGCCGTCCGAGTGGACAACGCCGCCCAGGTCCTCGCGCGCCAGGTGCCTCGAAATCTCCGCGTCAAAGGCTGTTGCAAACGCCGGGTAGTTTTCCTCCGCCAGCGTCAGTCCGGCAGCCATCGCATGCCCGCCAAAACGCGCAATCAGCCGCGGATGCCGCGTCGCCACCGCGTCCAGGGCATCGCGGATGTGCAGACCGGAAACCGAGCGCGCCGAACCCTTCAGTTCCCCTGCACCACTGCTGGCGAAAGCGATGACCGGACGATGGTAGCGCTCCTTGATGCGCGCCGCGAGTATGCCGATCACCCCCTGGTGCCAGCCGGGGTCGAACAGGCAAAGACCCAGCGGCAGGCCGGCATCATCAAGATCCAGGTCGCCAAGCGCTGCCAGCGCCTGTGCCTGCATGTCTGACTCGATTTCCCGGCGGTCGCGATTCAGCGCATCGAGCTCGGCCGCCATGGCGCGTGCGCTGCGCTCATCATTCGCCAGCAGGCACTCGATACCCAGCGACATGTCATCCAGCCGGCCGGCCGCGTTCAGGCGTGGTCCGGCGGCAAATCCCAGGTCGCTCGCCACGATCCGGGGCAAGTCGCGTCCGGCCACCTCCAGCAATGCCCGCAGGCCCGGGACACACTGGCCGGCACGGATGCGCCGAATACCCTGCTGTACCAGGATGCGGTTGTTGCGATCCAGCGGCACCACGTCCGCGACCGTCCCCAGCGCCACCAGGTCGAGAAACTGCGCCAGGTTCGGCTCCGCAGCCTGCCGCTGCACAAACCAGCCGCTCTCGCGCAGGCGCACGCGCAGACCCAGCATGACGTAAAACGCCACCCCGACACCTGCCAGATGCTTGCTGGGGAAGCCATTGTCCGGAAGATTCGGGTTCACGATGGCATCGGCAGCCGGCAGGCACTCCCCCGGCAGGTGATGGTCCGTGATCAGGACCCGCATGCCGCGCTGCTTCGCCGCGGCCACCCCCTCGACACTGGAGATGCCGTTGTCGACAGTCAGGATGAGATCCGGATGGCGGCCGGCGGCTACCGCCACGATCTCCGGCGTGAGTCCGTAGCCGTATTCAAAGCGGTTGGGTACCAGATAGTCGACTTCGGCAGCGCCCAGCACGCGCAGGGCCCGCAGGCAAAGGGCGCAGCTGGTGGCGCCATCGGCGTCGAAGTCACCGACCACCAGGATACGCCAGCGCTCGACCAGGGCTGTGTGCAGCAATTCCACCGCGGCGGGCAGACCGGCGAGTTGCTGCAGCGGCAGCAGGTTCGCCAGCGAGTAGTCCAGTTCGTCGGCTGATGCCACTGATCTTGCGGCATACACGCGCCGCAGGAGCGGGTGCAGGTCACGCGGCAGCGAGGTGCCGTTATCCACCAGGGGACGGCGCACGATCCGGATGCTCATCGGCCTTCACAGACGCTTTCAAACGCCCGCACCCGCTTCCAGAAACGCCGCACGCCGCCCCGGGTAACATGAAAGCCGAAGCCGTTGCAGGGATGAATTTCCAGCGACGCCAGCGTGCCGCCGCGCAGCGCTGCAAGCAGCGGTACAAACCAGTCCGCTTCCAGTGCCTGCAGGCCATCCAGCCAGGTTTCGATATCACCGTAATGCATTGACCATTCGAGCCGGTCATCGAGCAGCAGCGTGCACCCGTCGCCCGGCCCGGCAAGCAGTTCTCCGACGGTCGCCGGCAGGTCACTGCGGGGGATTGCCGTGTGACTGGCCAGGCCCGCCGCCAGGGGATGATCCGCCAGCAAGCGTGTCACGCGGGGCTGCAACTGTCCCGGCAGACAGCCACCGCCCCAGGGCCAGATGCTGTTGATCGGCGGTGCGCCACGCTGCTCGCGCGCCGCGTTGACGGGATGGGTGTGGAACAGCATCTGGATCTCGTTCAGCAGCGCATGCCAGCGTGCTGCATCCGCACCGCGCGGCAGGCAGGGATCGATGTCCTGTCCGGCAACCCGATCCGGTGACAGCGTCTGCAGTGACGCGGGCTGCGGCAGCGACAGGTACCAGCGCTGTGGCAGTGGCGCCGCAAGCTCCCATCCCGCCTCCCGGAAGTAGCCATTGAACGCAGCGACCAGCGCGTTGGCTTCCTCCCGGGTAATCGTGAAGCTGTGGCTGTCGAACAGCCGCAGGCAGCTCTGGTCGGCGCGCAGATGCACGGGGTCGGCGCGCATGAGCCAGGACCCGGCCGGCTGCCCGGTATCGGCCAGCCAGGTGAGGGCGGCGGCGGGTATCTCCCGGTCCGGGTCAACCGCAAGGCCGAAGAACCGTCCCAGGGTGGCATCCAGGCCGTGGCCGGAATCCTTTTGTACCCGACTGCGGGACAGCAGACAGTCCAGCGCCACCGGGCGGCTGTCGCGCAGATACTCGGAAACCGGCGGATCGGACTCGGGACCGCAGAGCCCGGGTACAAGGACAACCAGGTGTAGAGCGCTGGCGGACACGCTAGTCCGGATGTCTCATCAGGACATGTTGTTCAGGATGGCAGCCTTTACCGCGTCGAGCCGGGCATCCACCGTCAGCATTTCGCCTTCGCATTGCTTGATGGCAGTATCGGGGTCTTTCAGGCCATGGCCCGTCAGGGTGCAGACAACGCTGCTGCCCTCGGGAATCCTGCCCGAGCGGATATCGCGCAGGGCGCCGGCGACGGAGGTGGCCGATGCCGGTTCGCAGAAGATGCCTTCACGCGAGGTCAACAGCTTCTGGGCCGCGAGGATTTCCTCATCGGTACACTCGTCGAACCAGCCGCCGGATTCCGTGTTGACCTTCCAGGCCCGGTCCCAGGACTGTGGATGTCCGATGCGAATGGCGGTCGCCACGGTTTCCGGATTATCGACCATGTGCCCGCGCAGGAACGGCGCCGATCCGGCCGCCTGGTAACCCACCATGACCGGCCGCTTGTCGGTCATGGCCTTGCCGCCGAACTTGCAGGCGCCCTCGCAGAAGGCACAGGCCCCGGTGACGCAGGCACTGTCATGGTTCGCATATTCGCTGTAGCCGATCCAGTGGGCCGTGATGTTGCCGGCATTGCCGACCGGCAGGCAGTGATAGTCCGGTGCATGCCCCAGTTCATCGACGATCTCGAAGGCCGCCGTCTTCTGGCCCTGCAGGCGATAGGGATTGATGGAATTGACGATGGTGACCGGGGCATGCTCCGCCACCTCTTTCACCAGCGCCATGCCGGCATCGAAGTTGCCACGGATCTGGATGACGACGGCACCGTGGATCATGGCCTGCGCCAGTTTGCCCAGCGCGATCTTGCCTTCCGGTATCAGCACGAAGGCGGTGATCCCGGCACGCGCCGCGTAGGCGGCGGCCGCGGCCGAGGTATTGCCGGTGGAGGCGCAGATAATCGCGTGGCTGCCATCCTCGACGGCGCGCGTCACGGCCATGGTCATGCCACGGTCCTTGAAGGAACCGGTCGGGTTCAGCCCCTCGTACTTGACATACAGTTCCACCTCCCTGCCAAGCTCGCGCGGGATGTTCTCCAGCCTGATCAGCGGCGTATTGCCCTCGCCGAGGCTGACGATGCGGGTGCTGGCGGAGACCGGCAGGCGCTCGCGGAAATGCTCTATCAGGCCGGTATATCGGGATGCAGTAGACATGCAGTTAATCCTTGGCTGTGAAATCAGGCGGGTTTGCGGCCGGGGGTGCGATTTTACCTGACTGCACCCGGCCGGCATACCCGGCGCCGGCAGGAAACCGGCTGCCGGCGTTGCGTACTGCGCAAGCGCCGCCGGCTGCAGGCCGCTCAGCGGGTATTCAGGTGTTCCAGGCGAATGCGCGTGACGCGGCCGTGAATGCTGTCCAGCGCCTCGATCTTCTCGATGGATGCGTTCATCTGGCTCTCGCGCACCACATGCGTCAGCAGGATGATCGACGCCTTGTCGGCATCGGGTGCCGGCTCCTTCTGCAGGATCGCCTCGATGCTGATACCGGCATCGCCGATGATACGCGTCACATCGGCCATGACGCCGGGCCGGTCGGATACCTGCATGCGCAGGTAGTAGGCGGTTTCGACATCCGCCATCGCCAGGATCGGGATATCGGATATCGAGTCGGGCTGGAATGCCAGGTGCGGTACCCGGTTTCCCGGGTCGGAGGTCAGGGTGCGCGCCACGTCGATGATATCGGCGACCACCGCCGAGGCCGTGGGCTCCGATCCCGCCCCTGCGCCGTAGTAGAGTGTCGGGCCCACCGCATCGGCCATGACCAGTACGGCATTCATGACGCCGTCGACGTTGGCAATCAGACGCCGCTCCGGAATCAGGGTCGGATGCACGCGCATCTCGATGCCCTTGGCGGTGCGGCGCGTATAGCCGAGATGCTTGATGCGGTAGCCGAATTCCTCCGCGTACTCGACATCCTCGCGTGTGATGTTGCCGATGCCCTCGGTATACACCTTGTCGAACTGCAACGGTATGCCGAAGGCGATCGAGGCCAGGATGGTCAGCTTGTGCGCCGCGTCGATGCCCTCGATGTCGAAAGTCGGGTCCGCCTCGGCATAGCCCAGCGCCTGCGCCTCGGCCAGCACATCTGCGAAGTCGCGGCCCTTGTCGCGCATCTCGGTCAGTATGAAGTTGCCGGTACCGTTGATAATGCCGCTGAGCCACTTGATCTGGTTGGCGGCCAGGCCCTCGCGGATCGCCTTGATGATCGGGATACCGCCCGCAACCGCCGCCTCGAAGGCGACCATCACCCCGCGCTCCTGTGCCGCGGCGAAGATCTCGTTGCCATGCCTTGCAATCAGTGCCTTGTTGGCGGTCACCACATGCTTGCCGTTCGCAATCGCCCTCAGCACCAGTTCGCGCGCGGGTTCGTAACCGCCGATCAGCTCGACGATGATATCGACGTCCGGCTCGTCCACAATCGCGAAGGCATCGTCGCTGACGCGGATGGCATCGATGCCCGGCAGGCGCGCCGGATCGTAGTCGCGCGCCGCCGCATGACTGATGCGAATGCCACGCCCGGCGCGACGTGTGATCTCTACCGCATTGCGACTCAAAACGTTAAAGGTGCCACCGCCCACTGTGCCGAGACCCAGCAGACCTACATTGACCGGATTCAAGTAATTACCCTCCTGATGCGCGTGCCTGATCGAGGTCCCTGCGAAACATGTCGCGAATGCAGCGAATCGCCTGCCGGGTCCGGTGCGGATTCTCGATCAGGCCGAACCTGACAAAATCATTGCCGTATTCGCCGAATCCTATGCCGGGCGACACGGCGACCTTGGCATCGCCCAGCAGTTTCTTGGAAAATTCCAGCGAGCCCATTTCACGGTAGGGTTCGGGGATCGGCGCCCAGACAAACATGGTGGCCATGGGTGGCTCAACCGGCCAGCCGATCGAATTGAGTCCCTCGCAGAGCACGTCCCGCCGTCCCCGGTAGGTCTCGGCAATCCTTTTGACACAGTCCTGCGGCCCCTCCAGCGCTGCGATCGCGGCGACCTGGATGGGAGTGAACATGCCATAGTCGAGATAGGACTTGATACGCGCCAGCGCCGCGACCAGCTTCTCGTTGCCGCACATGAAGCCGACCCGCCAGCCCGGCATGTTATAGCTCTTGGAAAGCGAGAAAAACTCGACTGCCACGTCAATTGCACCTTTAACCTGCAGGATGGAAGGCGCCGTGTAACCGTCGAACACGATATCGGCGTAGGCCAGGTCCTGGATCACCCAGATCTCATGCTCGCGCGCAATCGCCACCACCTTTTCGTAGAAATCCAGCTCGACGCACTGGGTGGTCGGGTTGCCGGGAAAATTCAGCACCAGCATCTTGGGCACGGGCCAGGAGTCCTTGATGGCTTTTTCCAGTTCGGCGAAAAAATCCACGTCCGGATTCAACGGCACATGGCGGATATCCGCACCGGCAATGGCGAAGCCGTAGGGATGAATCGGATAGGCCGGGTTGGGTACCAGCACGGCATCACCCGGACCCACCGTTGCCAGCGCCAGGTGGGCAAGGCCCTCCTTGGAACCGATGGTAACGATGGCATTGCGCTCCGGATCGAGGTCGACGTCGAAACGGCGCTTGTACCAGTCGCAGATCGCCTTGCGCAGGCGTGGAATTCCCCTTGACAGCGAGTAACGATGGGTATCACCGCGCTGGGCCGCCTCGGTCAGCTTGTCGACAATGTGCTGCGGCGTCGGCTGGTCCGGATTTCCCATGCCGAAATCAATGATGTCCTCGCCTCGGGCACGTGCGGCCGCCTTCAACTCATTGACGATATTGAAAACATAGGGAGGCAACCGCTTGATGCGGGCAAATTCTTCAATCACAGGGGCAACCATACAGTTTCTGGCTAGTCGACAAGATGCCGAGCCATGTGTCGCCTACGTTACTGAAAAGCGCAGGGAGAAACAAGCGGTTAGCAGAAGTTCTCAGGTCCGGGAATAACCGGCCGGCAAGGCTGGTTGCTGTGGTCATGCAGTCTCTGCTGACTGCTGGCGCGCGGCAGGATGCCCGCCCGATCTTGTCACCCGCAAATCGCCTGCGTATCGTTGCCGCATGCGCTTTTCCCAGGATTCCGCCGCGACCCACACTATCCGCGCCTACGGTGACGGTGAAATCATCGTCAATGACAAAAGCATCCGGCACAGTGTGATCATCACGCCGGACACGATCCAGTCATGGGCGCCGCGCAGCCTGGAAGAACTGGAGCCGGCCCATTTCGCGGCATTCGAGGCATGGCATCCCGAGATCGTGCTGGTCGGGACCGGCAGGCAACTGCGCTTTCCACCACCGCACTACTCCGTCGAGCTGCTGGCACGCGGCATCGGCGTCGAGATCATGGCCAACGATGCCGCCTGCCGGACTTTCAATATCCTGCTGGGAGAAGACCGCCAGGTGCTGCTCGCGCTGCTGCTGGGGTAGCCGCTCTCCCGCGTCTCACCAGGTTCGTGCAAGCCCGGTTACGGGCTGCAACCCGTAACCTGCCATCTGCAGAAAAACCGCCGGATGCCCTGCAACGCATTCGAGGATAATGACCCCCTATCCTGCTCGTGAGTGACGGACGCCGCCTGCGGGCGCTGCGGTGAAACGCGCGATCAGCAGTGAACCGGCCAGGCCAAACAGCGCCAGCACCCAGACGATTACGGCACCGGAAGGCAGGTCCAGCAACGCCGACAGGATCAACCCCGCGGCATAGCTCGCGGTACCCAGCAGATAGGCCGCGAAAAGGGCATATTTCCCGAAGCGGCGCACCGCAAGGGCCGGGATGATCAGACTGGCGAACACCAGGTAGACACCGACCAGCTGTACGGAGGCCGTTATCGCCAGCGCAAACAGGATATAGAAAAGCACCGATCGATGCGAAGCCCCGAAGCCGAACCATACAAACAGGATCAGCACGTACAGCAGGGCGACCGGCAGTAGTTGGTGCAAGTCCACCCACAGGACCTGTCCGACCAGCAGGTCCTTGAGGTGCTCGCCGCCGTGCGGGTTGTTGGCTAGTATCAGGATGGCAGCGCTCGCTGCCAGGACGAAGGAGGTGCCGATGACGGCTTCCAGTATCTCGGGCCAGCGGCGTTCGCACAGATACAGGGCCAGTGCGCCGAGCAGCGCCGCGGAAAACGCCGTCAGCTGTATCGTCAGGGCGTTTTCCTCCCAGTCCATGGCATGCGCCCACAGCACGCCCACGCCGGCGATCTGGGCGATTGCCAGATCGATGAAGATGATTCCCCGGCGCAGGACCTGCTGCCCCAGGGGGACATGGGTCGACAGCACCAGCAGTCCGGCAAGAAAGGCGGGGCCAAGTATGATCAGATCCAGGCCGTCCGTATTCATGGCTGCGCCCCCTGCAGTAATGCAATGCTTGAATCGAACAGGCCAAACAGATCCGTGGCCTGCGCGTTGCCGCCGACGGTGTAGGGCAACTCGAGCATGACCAGACCGGCCTGCTTGCTCAGCCATTCGGAGGCGCGTGCCTCCTCGAACGGCGCCCGGATGACCGCCCTGGCGGGCGTTGTCTTCAGGGTGTCGAGCAGTTCGGCCAGATGACTGCTGCTGGGGGGGACGCCCGGTTTGGGCTCCAGCGTGCCGACCTGGTTCAGACCAAGCCAGTGATTGAGATAGGTCCAGGATTCGTGATGCACCACGGTCGGCATCCCCCGGAGGGATTCTGCCAGCGTTTCCCAGCGTTGCAGGGCGTTCTGCCAGCGCTGCATGAAATCGTCCAGCCGCTTGCGGTAATCCGCGGCATTTTCGGTGTCGAGTTTGGCCAGGCGTTCAGCGAGTGCCGGCGCGATACGCTCGATATTGTGCGGATCGAGCTGGATGTGCGGATTTCCGCGTGGGTGGATGTCTCCTTCGGCCCGGTCCAGTCGCTGCGGCACCCCCAGCATCGGGACGAAATTCGCCGCCTCGAAGTAGCCATCGGTCCCCGGCTTGACCCTGGGATTTCCCCCGCGCGCCATCAGCACCGGAAGCCAGCCGACTTCCAGTTCGGCCCCGGTGCAAACCACCAGATCAGCACGCCGCATCTGGGCAATCAGGCTGGGCCTGGCCTGGATATAGTGCGGGTCCTGTTGCGCCGTAGTAGCGTTAAAGACCTCGGCGTGATCGCCGGCCAGCTCCGTCACCAGCGACGCCCACTCGGGTTCGCAGCTGAATACGCGCATGGCGGCTGCTGCGTTGAGCGGCAACAGTAGAAGAGCGAATAAAACTGAAAGTACATGATGTTTCATGGTCTCACCTTGAAATTAAAATTCGTGGGCACCATGGGCGCCGAGGCTCATGATGTATTGCAACGACCACGCATTGTCGACCTGGTGGATCAGGGATTCGTCGCGGTCATATTGCAGCCGCAGGCGACTGAACTCGCTGGGCGACCAGTCCAGCATTGCCGTCCAGCGCTGCGGGTGATAGCCGTCATTGTCCAGGCCGGAGGCATCGATGATGGCCGGGTTATCCGCAAAACTGCCGAGGCTGGTGACATTGAAGTCGTTGTCCGCGCTCAGGCGGTCGTAACGCAGCCCGGCACGCCAGCGCGGCATGAACTGGTACACGCCCTGCGCATACCAGCCGCGCTGCCTGCCGTCGTAATCCATCAGACCGCTGCTGCCGGCATTGTCGACCGCGACATCGCCCGATTCATCGCGATAGAAATATTCGCTCTGCAACTTGAAATTGCGTTGCGTGGCGTTGCCATTAGGCGCCCACTTCCAGACGAAATCGCCGACCAGCAGATTGGAGTCGCCGTTGAATGTATCGCTGGTATCACCCGGAACATCGGTCTGGCGATCGTGGGCATTCGCCCACAACCCGGACAGGCCCGCCTGCCAGGCATTGCTCGCCCCCATGTCGCCGCCGAGTTTAACAAACAGACTCTGCACATCACCGAGTACCCGGCTGGAACTGCCCGCGGGGAAATTATCACCGGCAAAGGTTTCGCTGCCGATCATGAGATAGGTGTCGGTCGGCGCCACCCAGTCGAGGCGCAGGCCGGTGTCGCCGTATTGCCTGTTTAGAAAGGCCGAGTAGGCCAGCGGTGCGTCGTGGAAATCCCAGGCATGTGAATGAAACCGGTTGAGATAGCCAACGTCTGAATAAAACTTTCCGAAACGCATATCCAGGCCGGCCGGTAGCATCAGGGGATCGACGAAGGCCTCCTCGATACCGACCTCGGTACCGCCAGTGCTCTGGTCCGCCAGGCTGATGGTTGTCTGGCCGGAAAAATACGGGTCCACATTGGCCGAGAGCGTGACTTCGGTTTCATCCAGGGTGAGCCCTTCGGCGGCGAGCCCGCCCTCCTCACCCAGCTGGAAGCCCGGCAGGGCGTACTCGTCGGGATTCCTGGAATAGCTGTTTACCGAGCCCTGCAGGATCACCGACATAGCCGGGTTAAACGCGTTGCTGACGCCCGGCGTTACCGGCATTGCGGCGGGAGGGGTCTCCGCGGCAGCGATCGGCGGAGCGGTCCTTGCCTCTGACAGTTCGTTCTGGTTCTGCCGGGCCAGGGCTTCGGCCTGCTCCAGCCGGGATTCGAGTTCCTTCAGCCGGGTCTCGTACTGCTTCTGCAAGGCATGCATTTGCTGACGGATGTCCGCCAGCTCGTCGCCTGTCGCTGCGTTGCAGCAGACGGGCAAGGACAACACCAATAGCGTGATACAAGCTTTAACGCCTGGACTCATAAAGCACCTCCATGCACTGCACGCACGCCATGTGCCACGGCATGCGTTGTGGAATCTGACTAGCGGATGAACTTACGCGTGCAGCGTGGAGACGGGCGGGGAGCGTGCAACCTGCCGCACCGGGGCGCGGGAGACGGTGAATTTTGCCGGCAGGATGCCGGGAGGTTCGATTGTAGCTTCGTCAGCCGGAGGCAGGCAAACAGAGGCAAGTGCGTGATCGAGCCCCTGGGACGCCAGGCAGATCGTGCACTCCTTGGAATCGGCATGATGTTCGACATCCAGCTGGTGCAGCACCAGGCTGAACTGGCAGACGACCAGCGCGACGATGAATAAATACCTGTAGATCCTGTCAGGCACTTGTCCGGGCGCTGTGAGTCGTTTGGTCACGACCGGAGAGGATACCCACAGTCGGGTGGTAGCGCCAGCTGTTATTCCCGGCAGGCAATGCGCTTTCCACCACCGCACCACTCCGTCGAGCTGCTGGCACGCGGCATCGGCGTCGAGATCATGGCCAACGATGCCGCCTGCCGGACATTCAATATCCTGCTGGGAGAAGACCGTCAGGTGCTGCTCGCGCTGCTGCCGGGGTAGCCGGCCCTGCCACGGTATATGTGCAGCTTGTGGTTACGGTCTGCTTCCGGCAACGCTACGCAATAACAAACACGGACAAGTAGCGGTTTATTTTCTGCATGTCATGCAAGGCAGTGCAGGCTGGCCAGGGTCACTCGCCGTCGGTGGTGCCCGTGTCCGCTTTTGCGTCCGCTGGCAGCTGGTTCTCGATGAGGTAGGACGCCATGTCATGTCCTATGAGTGCATGACCGCGCGCCGACCAGTGGTTGTCGCCCTTGCCGAGCACCAGGTCATGAAGGTCGCCTTCATAGGCATCAATGGCCGGCTTGGGGTAATAGCAGGTGAGATGCCTTTCTTCACAGAACGCCAGTGTGTACTCATCGTAAGGCAGTCGGTTCTGGATTAAATCGCCGTTCTTGCCATTCTGCAGCGGCACGAGCATGACGATAAGCCTGGCGCCGTGCTGTTCCACCAGGGTGTTGAGCTTCACCAAGTCATCCAGCAGCGGTGCGATATTATTGCGCACCTCCTCCTGCGTCGGCATGTAAGTCTGCTTTTCCTTCTTGCCGAATGGTAATCCCTGCCAGTGCAGTATCCGCACGGCATTCAAAACGTGCGCACCCAGATAGAAGTGTTCCTTGAGCCAGAAATCCAGTTTCCGCAGCCAGGGTTTGAAGAACAGTGACTGGTAAAAACCATTCCGGGTAACGCGGGTTTTATCGCGCATGCTTTTGCGGATCGGGAATCCCTCGTAATAGGTAAAGGGATCGGTCAGCCTTCCAAATTCGGAAGTCAGCAGCCCGACAATCACCAGCCCGGGCTTTACCCTGTCCAGAACCTCGCGGGCGACTTCATCGATCTGATGCAGACTGTAGCCCGAGACACCGGCGTTATACACGGTCAGCCGGGAGTCGGCACCGGCCTCTTCCTGCAGCGCCTGTTCGAGCTGGGCCGGCCATGACTCTTCCTCATTGACGCCCCAGCCGAAGGTCATGGAATCACCGAGCGCGAGAATCCCGCCGGGGGTGATCGTCCGGAATTCGTCCGTATCCCGATAACCATCGGCGTTGATGGTCATGGTGTAGGTACCGGTGCGGTGTGTCACCGTCTGGGAGAAAAGCGGCGTATAGGCGTAGCTGCGCGTCTCGCTCGGCATGATCAGTCCCCTGGGCCAGACGCTGGTGAACTCACGGTAACCCGGCGGGGCGATGAATATGCGGCACACCGCTTCGAGCAGCAGCAAGGAAAAAACCAGGGATAACAGAAGGACGCTTATGTTCACCAACTTCTTGTTGAGGCTCATGCCGGTATAAATCCTTTTTTAAGGTGGTAATAATGTAAAATTGCGGATGATGGTAGCAGGAAAGATATTGCAATGCATGGCCGCCGCTGACACACCGGGTCCGGATTGTGCGAAGTGTGCGAGACACACAACCAAAGCGGTGCAACAACTGCTGTGACTTCCGCTTTGAAGACGCTTGCAAGTTTCCCGAGGTACTCCAGGCCGAGCCGCGCCAACGCATCCGGCTGCCTGCCAATCAGGATATGAAGAGCGTGCGTGGATACAGGAGGTACAAGCGTGCAGACACTTCGCAACACGGGTCTATTCAGGATCGGCCCTGTCACTCCTGAAAACAATGTCACCGTACCAGGCAACGGCGGATTCCCCGGTGTTGTCTGTATCCGTCATGATGGCCACGCCGGATATCATCGCGGGTTCCTCGCCAAAGGCCTTCAGGTAATCCTCGTAGACGTTACGACTCTCCGTGACCCACTGCTGCAGTTTCCCCGGGCCGCTTTCAACGACAAACATCATGACCTTGTCCGTGTAGGCATTGGGGATCATGGTACCGGCCGGGCTGTTGCTACCCCAGATATAGGAGATGGCCCGGTATGGTACATCCTTGCCCTGGATGAGCCGGGCTGCCTGGTATTCCAGCCTGTCCAGGTAACCGGCCTTGTCGGGATCAAATGCGAAGGTAATGTATATTCTTGCGGGGTAGTCGTCTCCGTCCCTGCTCGTCACGTCTCCCTTCTGCAGCACGTTGTTCACTTTCCAGCGCCACTGTATGACGGGGTATTGCACCGGGGAAATCGCTATTGCCCTTGTCAGTCCGGAAGCAGACTGGTCACTGGCAGCCCTGACAACGGTGGTGCCGGCATCTGCCACCAGGGAATAGCCGGTATGCCGACTGATCTTGCTGAAGGTCAGCGGCTGCCAGCCGGCCGGCAGGGTTTCACCGGGTCGGGATGATGAAAACACGCCGGCTTCGACATGTCCGGGAGAACTGGCATGGGCAGCCCCGGACAGCGCCGGCAGGCAGACAAGCCAGAACATCCGTACAGGGCGAAAACTCCGGCGATTCGGCGATTTCCGACTGTTCACAGACACACCGCTTGCAGACGGTTGAGGTCGCGCATGAACCGGGCTCTTCCCGCGAGAACGGGGCGAACGCGTCAGGGTGTGACGAATCGCCTTATTTAAGCAGCGCATCGATGGAAAAGCCTTCCAGTTCCAGGATGCGTTTCAGTTTTCTCAGCGCATCCATCTGGATCTGGCGCACCCGCTCGCGCGTTACCCCGATCTCGCGGCCGACTTCTTCCAGCGTTGAGACCTGGTGGCCGTGGAGGCCAAAACGTCGCTCGACGACTTCCCGCTGCTTGCTGCTCAGCTGCGCGAGACAGTCCTCGAGATTGGTGTGTACATCTTCCTGCTGCAGGGCATCAGCGGGGTCGGTCGCGTTGCCGTCGGGAATGGTTTCCAGCAGCGTCTTGTCCGAGTCATTCATGATGCTGGTGTCGGTCGATGCAGTGCGCTCGTTCAGGCCGAGCATGCGTTCGACATCACCGATCGGCTTGTCCAGCAGTTGCGCGATTTCCTCTGCGCTGGGTTCGTGATCGAGTGTCTGCGCCAGGCTGCGCGCTGCGCGCAGGTAAGTATTGATTTCCTTGACCACGTGAATCGGCAGGCGAATGGTGCGCGTCTGGTTCATGATGGCGCGTTCGATGGTCTGCCGAATCCACCAGGTTGCATAGGTCGAGAAACGGAACCCGCGCTCGGGATCGAATTTCTCAACTGCACGGATCAGGCCGAGATTGCCCTCTTCAATGAGGTCGAGAAATGCCAGGCCGCGATTCATGTAACGCCGCGCGATCTTCACAACCAGCCGCAGATTGCTCTCGATCATGCGCTTGCGGGCAGCCTCGTCTCCCTGCTGGGCCAGCCGCGAGAAATGCACCTCTTCTTCTGCCGTGAGCAGCGGCGACGCCCCGATCTCGTTTAGATAGATGCGTGTCGGATCATGGGAATCGGGCCCCTGCAGGCTCGCCGCGCGCGGCTGCGTCGCCGGCTTTTCCCGGTGCAAATCCTTGCTGCCGCCGGAGTCCTCGTCTTTGGCCACACTCCCCCCCACTCTGGTTCTTACCGCCTGCCATTGTGCCACGTCAGCAGGCGAGTTGCGGGTCAGCTCTTCGGCAGATAACTCAACGGGTTGACCGGCTTCCCGTCTTTACGGACCTCGAAATACAATTCGGTCCGGTTGGTTCCGCTACTGCCCATTTCCGCGATTTGTTGCCCTGCCTTGACCTGATCGCCCTCAGAAACCAGCAGTTTGCTGTTGTGCCCGTAGGCGCTGAGCAGATTATCGTTATGTTTTATGATGATAAGCCTGCCATAGCCGACGAGTCCACTCCCCGCGTAGACAACCTTGCCGCTGGCAGCCGCCTTCACCGGCTGGCCATCGTGTCCGCCGATATCGATACCCTTCTTGCCAGGCCCGCTGGACTGGTAGCTGCGGAGTACCCTGCCGCGCGTCGGCCAGACCCAGTGGCCGTCGTAGTCGGGTACATCGGCCGCCGTCCCGGCGTACGCTGCCGTGTCCTGCTTCGCAGGCGCCGCAGCCTGGCTCACCGGTGGCGCCGGCAGCGGGGTCGCCGCCGGGAGGGGTGCTGTCCGCGGCATCGGCCGGGTACGCGCCGTCTTCTCCTGCATGGGGGCCGGCGGGCTGACCGGGGCGGCGGACCGCAGGTCCAGACGCTGCCCCGTATAGATCGTGTAGGGATAGTGAATCCCGTTAGCGGCGGCCAGTTGCTGGAATGAGAGTCCGTGCTGCCAGGCGATGGAGTACAGGGTTTCCCCGCGCTTCACGACATAATACGACTCCCTGTTGCCAGCCGGACTGCGCCTGACTGTTGCGTGGGTGCGGGGAATTGATGTGGCTGCAGGTGCAGACTGGTTGCTGCGCGTGTCGACCGGCGCCTTGACAGTGCCGCTGCTGCAGCCGATCAGCAACAGGGGGAAAACATACACGGAAATGTAACGCAGGCGCCTGTGCATTACCTGTTGAAATAGACGAAGGCCAGAACAGCTGTAATGACCACCAGCCAGCCGAGTCGTTCCACGTAAACGCGCAATCGGGATTCCATGCGCTCCCCGCCCCATGCCATCAGCCCGGCGACCAGGAAGAAGCGCCCGCCGCGTCCAATGGCGGAGCCGGCGATGAACAGCGGCAGGTTCATGGCGAGCGTACCTGCTGCAATCGTGAATACCTTGTAGGGAATCGGTGAAAATCCTGCAACCAGGATTGCCCAGAAGCCCCAGCGGTCGAACCAGTCGCGCACATGCAGGTAATCGTCCATGTGACCGGTGCGCAGCAGCCAGGGTTCGATCAGGTCAAAGGCATAGTGACCGATGAGATAGCCGAACAGGCCGCCGATGACCGATGCCAGCGTGGTCAGGGCCGCGAAACGCATGGCGTATCCCGGCCGCGCCATACTCATGGGCGCCAGCATCACGTCCGGTGGAATCGGAAAGAATGACGACTCCGCGAAGCTCAGGCCGGCGAGGTATCCCCAGGCATGCCGGTGGCGCGCCCACGTCATGCACTTGTCATACAGTGGAGTGAAAAGCCGCATCAGGCACGTCCCCGCAACAATGGCACAAAGATCACCGGGTCGAGGTCTTCCTGTTCGTAGCTATCTCCGTCGCGGGTTACCAGCGTCAGGGTCTGGAAATGCGGCCCGCCCAGCGGGATGACCAGCCGACCGCCCTCCGGGGACAGCTGCTCCAGCAGGGCCGGGGGTATCTCCTCGCTGGCCGCCGTGGTGATGATGGCGTCATAGGGCGCGAACTCGAGCAGTCCCTCAGTGCCGTCCGAGTGGCTCGCGCGAATATTGCGCAGGCCCAGCTTGCGGAAGCGTTGCCGCGCCTGGAGCGCCAGGGACTCGATTCGTTCCACGGTATAGAGTTTCTCGACCAGTGGCGCCAGTACCGCCGCCTGGTAGCCGGAGCCGGTGCCGATCTCCAGCACCTTGCGTGGATTGCCGCGCAGGACCAGGTCCGTCATGGCGGCAACGATGTATGGCTGGGAGATCGTCTGGTTGTACCCGATGGGCAGCGCCGTGTCCTCGTAGGCGCGGCTCGCCAGCGCCTCGTCAACGAACAGGTGGCGCGGCGTGCTGCGGATAACTTCCAGCACCGCTTCGTTGCGAATGCCTTCTTCCCGCAGGCGCGCCACCAGCCGGTCGCGGGTGCGCTGCGAGGTCATGCCAATTCCCCGGGTTGAGCTGTTCACCCGCCAGTCTTCCCGCCCGGCTCCGCCAGCCAGCTGGCGAGGCTCTCCATGGCGGCATAGCGGGTCAGGTCCACATCCAGCGGCGTAACGGAAACGTAGCCGGAGCGCACGGCGTGAAAATCCGTCCCCGGCCCGGCATCCTGCTCGGAGCCTGCCGGACCCACCCAGTAAACCGTGCGTCCCCGCGGGTCCTGCATCGCGACAACCGGCTCGGATTTGTGCCGGTGACCAAGGCGCGTGGCCTGCACGCCCCGGATCTCGCTGAAGGGGATATCCGGGACATTCACATTGAGGATGGTGTCCGCCGGCAGGGTCCCGCCAAGCACGCGGCTGACGAGGTCCACGGTCACCTGCGCAGCGGTTTCGAAATGCGTCGGCCGGTCGGAGGCCAGCGAGACCGCGAGCGCGGGAAAGCCGAGGAAGCGCCCCTCCATGGCAGCCGCCACCGTGCCGGAATAGAGCACGTCGTCGCCCATGTTGGCACCGGTATTAATGCCGGCAACGACCATGTCCGGCTCGATATCCAGCAGCCCGGTAATGGCCAGGTGCACGCAGTCGGTCGGGGTGCCATCGACGCAGGTATAGCCGTTTTCCGCCCGGCGCGCGCGAATCGGGGTGTCCAGCGTCAGCGAGTTGCTGGCGCCGCTGCGGTCGCGCTCCGGCGCGACTACCGTGACGCTGGCGATAGCGGACAGCGCCTCGGCCAGTACCTGGATCCCCCGGGCCTGGCAGCCGTCATCATTACTGATCAGAATGTTCATCCGGCATGCAACTAGTTGTGGCTCCCCCGTGCGGGCTGTGTAGTATACGGTTTCACGGGAAGACAGTTCAAAGGATCATTGCAGGCTCATGGCAAAGACAGGGAAACCGTCAGCGGAAGATATCGAACTGTTTCGCCGCAGCGTCGGCCCGGTAAGGAAGATCAGCTGCGACCGCGTCAGGCAGGTACACAAACCGCCCCCGCCCCGCCCCCGGGTTCACCCCGAACCGGGCATCCGGGATCTGCCGGACAATTTCTCCGACGCCTACGCCCCCGGCGAAGTCTCCCCGGACGAAACCCTGTTTTTCGCCCGGCCCGGCCTGCAGCAGCGACAGTTGCAGCGCTTCCGGCGCGGGCAGCTGTCCTGTGCTGCCGAACTCGACATGCATGGCATGACCACCGCCATTGCCCGCAGTGAATTAATGGTCTTTATCGCGTATTGCCGTAAACGGCGGATTCGCTGCGCGCGCCTCATTCACGGCAAGGGCTACGGCTCTGGCGGCACCACGCCGGTGCTGAAAAACCGCCTGAACAGCTGGCTGCGCCAGCATCACGACGTGCTTGCCTTCAGCTCGGCGCAGGCGCACCACGGCGGCAGCGGCGCGCTCTACGTGCTGCTGCGGTCAACGGGCTGACAGCAGTTCCCGGAGGACGCTGGTCGCATAGGCGCCGGCCGGCAGCGGGAATTCCAGGGACAGAACATCTGCCGCCGGTTGCCGCCAGTCCAGGCCGTCGACCGTGAGACGCAAGGCACGCCTTTCCTGTTTCAACCCGGCGGCCTCCAGCCCCGCCCGCCAGTCACCGTATCCGGCAAGCACTGCAGTTTCCAGCGCCAGGGGTTCGCCTGCTACCGGCGTCGTGCCGCGGCCGTGCAGGGGTCCGGTGGGATGTACATCGTGTTCCGCAAGGCGCTGCTGCAATTCGGCATCGACTGCAGCGGCGACGAAGTAACTGTGACTGCCCTGCAGTTGCAGGGCGTCACCCGGCAAGGCCCGGTTCCAGCTGCCTTCACTGACGCGGCGGGAAAGCACTGCGTTGAACAGCTGCGAGCGCGCCGCTGACAGCACCAGACCGCGCTGATGGCGTGACAGGCGCATGTGTGGATTTCTGAACAAGCGCCCGGCGGTGCGCAGGTTGCTGCCGTCGCGGCCGAAACGCTGTTCCCCGAAATAGTTCGGCACGCCTTCGGCGGCGATGGTTTCCAGGCGCTGCCGCAGCAGCGCGGGGTCGGCGACGAGGTCGCGCACCTTGATGCGAAAGCGGTTTCCCTGCAGTGCGCCGCGCCGCAGCTTGCGGCTGTGGCGCGCCTCCCGCAGGATGCTGACGTCCGGGGATTCGAGTGCGGACCAGTCGGGTGCCGCGCTTCCCGGCAGGTGCACCGAGAACCACTGTTCGGTGACCGCCTGGCGGTCCTTGAGCCCGGCATAACTGACATCGCGCAGCGGCACCCCGGCGCAGCGTGCCAGCAGCGCAGCGACATCGGCGGTATTTTGCAGACGCTTGCGGACCAGGAGCCAGACATGCTCGCCGTCACCCTCCGGTTCCAGCAGCGGGATCTCGGTGACCTGGAAATCTTCCGGCACCACGCGCAGGCGACCGCTCGCCGGCATATCGCCCCAGGCATGCGCCAGATCCTGCACGGGATTTTCAGGTGTGACAGTCAAAATCCGGCATCCTTACATTCAGTCACTAATGGAGTTCGTCCCCTGAATTGTGTACTTCGCCGCAAGTGAGTGCACACAATTTCCACACAGCAGGCGTAAAAATCGGCACAGCCAGTGCCCCGGTTCGAAACAAGAATGACTCCGCCCCTTCATCGAACGGATAAATGGCCTGCGCCGCCTGAACTGGCATCCATGCTTCCAGGCAGGCAAACAGGACCACAAGTGGAATCAGCGACTTTCCCCGTTTCCCGTGTAGACAAGGAAAGCAATCCCGGACTTTCCTGTACTGACACCAGCAGGCCGGCTTGACCTGCATGCAGCCATGGTGACAGGGTAATCCAGTTTCTGCAGAGTTCCGAAACGGCCAGCAACACGCCGATGCCCAGGTGCATTGTGTGTCCGGGACGCGCAACACCGGATATTCACGCATTGCTGACGTACAACCGGATCGACTTTCGCTGCAAAATAACACTGAAAGACCAGTGCGCAGAATCGGGGAACGTCCACAAGCACGGGCTTCCGCTACCTGAACTTCATTCAGGACAACCCGGTTCAGCGGCGGCCTGTGACTGCCGGGCGCGGCGCGTCTTCCGGGACCAGCCCCTGATCGCCTGCAGACTGGGCCAGGTCGATGGCCGTACCCAGATCGATGAGGCTGGTCTGATCGACCCTGATCAGACCGCGCCTTGGACGGTCGAGATCGACAATGATAAAAGTCAGGACGACAATCAGCATGACCATGATGTAGGCCACTAAAGGGGGACGATGACCGGCAACACCGGACGCATAGCCGACGACGCTACCCGTCATCAGGAACGTGCCGTACAGAAGAAAAAGGACAAGCTCCGGGACGTGCTGGCTGAGCGCGGCATCACGTCGCCCGTAGGAATCGATGAGATCGTTGACCGATTGAATGAACAGCCCGGCTGACACGGCGCGTCCGTCTTCATCGGCCACGCGCCGGGCATAACCCCAGAGATCATCCAGAACCTTGTTGGTTTTTGCGATGATCGCATGTCGTTGCGCCTCATTATCGAGCGAGACGGTGCCCGCCTGGACACGCAAATCGACATAGCGTCGCAGCAAGGTCCGCACCTCATCATTGATCGTGGTATGAAGCAATTGTTCACGCAGGTAGGTGGTGCCGATGGCATTTGCCTCGTCGACGACCGCCTGACTGCGGCTGTCGAAGCGTTGCAATGACAGGGAAAACGTAAAACCGAGCAGCAGCGCAAGGACACCAAGCAGGGAGGCCTGAATTGCGACCACATGTGTCCTGGACGATTCATTGGCGCGCGTCTCAACGCGTCGCCCGAGGATATAGCCCACCTCAATGGCGATCAACATGGATGCAAACAGCACCCCGGAAATCAGCAGACTGTTCTGATCGTACATAACTTCTCTCATATGCCTGACCCGTACCTCAATCGATTTGCGAAACGCAGGCTGGACAGGATGCGTAGTATTGGGTGACAGGTTGCGACAGTCAATGAGTCCAGGTGTCGGGTTACGAGAGGGCCGGCACCGCCAGGATGCACGCTTGCCAGAATCTGCGCGCCACCCGATTGAAAAGCCGGATGCCACCAGGAATGGTGTATCTGATTCACGTCGAGGACAAACTGCATATGCCCAGTGTCCGCTATGGATCCAGGGCAGCTGACGAGTGCCCCGCCCGCAAACAACCGCCTGCAGTAGTTCCAGCCATCCTGACTGACCTGCTGTACTGCTGTTTCGCAGCAAGTGCGGTCATTACCATCCGGCAAATGTACTACAACTTTCAGGCACCTGCCGGGTCCTTGGCTGCTGACTTTGGGTTTACAAGGATACGCTATATTCTGACATGCCCTCTTCACCCTGATGACCGGGCAAATCATCTTAATCCAGCAATAGCGGCAGGAATGGCAGGTGTCGTGCTGGTAACCGGGAAGGAGGTGGCTTTACATTCGTACTGATTAGCTCAGTGAGCTCGTTGCCCTCAAAGTCCATGTATGTATCCCTGACCACACCTGTATCCTTTGCCAACCAGGTGCTACCTGTTGATGTGTCGTCATACGGCTGATTAAGAATGCTGCCAAATATTCGCATGGAATCGCGAAATTTTACTGTTTCATACCTTCCTGCCGGCACCGCAACCGTTTCCAGTCTCTCCAGTGTGGATGTGGATTCATAATCGAGAACGTATTTGCCGTGATAGTCAAAAATAAACGTTGCCTTGCCACTGCTCGTCACGGTCTCATTAACAGTCATTGTGCTGTTGGCATTCACCAACGGTGGTTCAAGGTATAGTTTCCCCGGGCCTGCATCACTATTAGGTATGTATGCACCATGCAACCTTATCCCGTTGATATCACTGGTCCAATACTCAACTCCCTGGTCATCAGGGCCACCAGAAGTTTGCAGAGCTTTCGTCGGAACGCCATTGATAGTGGTAGTGCCCGGCAATACCGTGACCGTTTCGTTATATGAACCAAAAGTACCGGTGACACTATAGGTCCAGAAGTTTCCGTCAGCCAGTGGCAGATACTCGGCTGTCGTTTCACCAATGACATACCCGGCTTGTGACATCAGCGACAGGAATAAACTACCGACGAATAACGACCTGGTGAACAAATGATTTCTCCTGCTCATGGCGTAGATTAAAACAATTATGAGAAACGTAACTTGATAATACTCAATCACAAGGGAATTAATTGGAGTGACTGGAATTATTCAGATCATTTATTTGCCACCTGATTCTGAATGTCTTCTCTGGGTACCTTCCTGCTGTCCAGGCTGAAATCTGTACTTCCGTTCAGGGTCGTCTCCCGTCCTTCAATGAAATCCTGTATCCGGATTTCAGGCAGGAACTGTTTGGGTGGATACTTGCCGTTCCCCGGGTTTCTGCGTGCTTCGAAAATGCAGCACACCTTGACATTCCCGCCTTGCAATCAGCATCTCGACTGGCATCCAGCAGATGCCAGTCTAACTGCAGTTCGTTAACAACACGCTCATAAGGAAACCGGAAATTGGCCGGAACGAATCAGCAGGCTGCGACTCGCTAATTCCTTGCACAAGAAACAAGATCGCGCTCAAGCGCAGTACGGTTCCAGGCTCCGAGTTCCGCAGCTGCATCGTACGTACTTTGCAGAAAATCAAGGAGCACATCGTCCGGGGATGATGCCGATTGTACTTCGCGGTAGGGAAGCAGAAACTCTCCCAGCTGCTCCGACCAAAATGCACCAGCTGGCTGTACTTTGGCCTTCGAAAATCCGTCAGGAGCAGGATATGCGTATGCGTAAAACGCTGCGGTATCGACGCCACCTCCACCGGGCCAGAAACCGGCACTGCTCACCTCGTGTGAGTATGCTTCCCGGGCCACCCAATCCGGGAAATTTGGCACACCACCCGGATGCGGTGGCGCTTCTCGCCCGGAAAATCGCGACACAGCCAGATCGAAACTGCCCCAGAAGAAGTGGACGGGACTGCATTTTCCAATAAAGCGGGCCCGGAACTCCTTGAAGACCCGATCGACTTGTACCAGGGCACGCCAGAATCGGGCTGCATATTCGGGGTCATAGTGATGATGGCCGGTATCCTGTTCAAACGGAATTGCATTCGGGATTTCATTCGGTGTTGTATGAATGCTGATATCGAAACCAAGCTCGCGAAGATTTTCGAGGACGGCTCTGTAGAAATCGGATACAGAACGAGGCATCAGCGGTACAAGTCGCTGCGCACCATTGTTCGATTGGATAATCAATTGGTGATCGAGGAAATCGAAATTGATTTCGAAGGTCCTGCTGCCGCAGGGAATCGGGGACGTAGAAAGCCCTCGTGCGGTCACGTAGAGGGGAACGTGCCAGGAATGGTTGGTCCATGGGGTTTGCGACAAACGAACCTTGCCGACAATCTGCGTCCACAGCTGAAGCGTGCAAGCAGTATCCGACCAGTCTGGAAAAGGCAAGTCAGGCCAATCGGCGCTCTCTGAACGATTAATGTTACTCATGAGTAATGCGTCCCCCTGTTCCTGTGTAAATATAAGGTACATTTAAAATAGTCCATTATGTCCATGTTTGTACCGGTAATTTGCCACCGTTCATGGCCAGCGGGAAACGGTTCGCTGACGTCATATGGCCAACTGTATCTGTGTGAGGTTACGGGTTACGTTCCAGCCCGCTACTCCAGAGATCTGGACGAACACTCGGGGGATGATTCCAGTCGTTTACCGATTGTTTATATCAGAAACTGCGAAACGGCAAACATCCGCCCCGGACCTGCCGTTCCCTGACCCCCCTGCGGGCGGATTGCAACAATTGCTGGCGTTTCCATCTGTCAATCCGGGTTACCTCGAACGACCATGTCTTGCCCTTTCCCGACAACTCGTGACTGGCGGCAAGGCGGTCCGCGTAGCCGTCCCCGTTCACGTCCAGCAGACGCAGCGGGAAGGATATCGGCGGCGTGCCGAGCGAAATCCTGGAGCCGAGGCGCAGCGTTTGCCGCTGTACTTCCCGCGGGTTCACCTGATACGAACCCAAAACCGCCACCGTGAGCCGTTCAATCTCGAGAATCGAGATCCTGCGGCCTGCGCCTCGTTGAACGGGTCCAGCCGTATCAAAGGGCGTTGTACTTTAAATCAGGTGTTAAAACCTTTCGTTAACTTATTGTTTATGTTGCTATCTGCCAAATAGCTCGAATCGGGCAACAACCTGCCGTTACCTGGATTCCCGCGAACGTCTCCATCACAGAACTCGGACGTTCACGCATTTCCCGCAACATCGTCTACGGGTCCACAGCCACAACCAGGCATACAGCAACTGGCAAAATGACGGCCCAAAGGCCTCCGCAGTTTCAGAACTGTCTCATGCAGATAACCCATGCCATTTTGCAGGCCGTGACCGACAGTATCATGGGGATATGCGGTGACGACTGAGGGATGTTTTGACAGCCTGTTCGGATTGGTAGGATAATTTCCGCGCCTGATCGGAGTGCCGCGGCGCTCCATCCAGGCTTACCGACACAATTTGTAAAGGAGATCATGATGGCCGACCCCATACTACATTCTGTTGCCGAGCCTCCCAAGGCGACGGAAGTCAAAACCAGGAATACATCAATTGACCCACGTGTGGCTGAACTGCTGCAATCAATCTACGCGGTCAGCAGGACAGCAGCGACCTCAATCGGCTTGGGCAAGGCCGTTGACAGCGCAAGAGACCTGCAAGGTTTTGTCGATCCGGACGAGGTACTGGAATTCAGTCTGGAAGCAGGGTATGAAGCGGTGAACAAGGTATGGAAGGAAGCTGAAGCGCTTGCCAAGTTGCTGGATATCGATCTCAAAAAACCGGTCAGTTACAAGCTGGAACCGGTATTTTCTGAGAAGTAACCTGCAGCCCCGCCCGGTGAGGCGGGGTTTTCATATTTCAGGAAGGTCTTGCATGGACACCGCCCGCATGCCGGGTGCCTCCAGGTGAACGGCGTCGATTGCAGTCTTACATCCGGATTGTTGCTGGGTTTGTGTGTCCAGGCCTCTATGGTATTTGCCGACGTGGTACTGTCTGTAAATCGATGTCCTCGCTTGTTCCCCGGGTCTGACCCGCTACGGTTCCACCTGTTTCGCCATGCCTCACTTGTGCAATCGATGAGTGACCTCCGTTACATGTGATACATGTGTCTATCCGGGCGCATTCGGTCAAACCGCACGTGCAGGACACGCAGGTAAAGTCGCCCCGCTTGCTGATGCCCAGTAACCGCGCCTTACCGCCCGAAGATACCTGATTGGACACCAGACCCGGGTAGCCAGCCAGTTGGCGCCCATTGCCGAAGCCCTGACCCTCCCCGGCCGCTGCCGCCAATGCCCGGAATACTTGCCAGCCGCTGACTCACGCTGTTATCGGCATGCCAGGCCTTAAACAATCGAGTCTGACCCCATTGATTC
>CAWGNW010000003.1:0-29181 GCA_963824045.1 uncultured Gammaproteobacteria bacterium
TGCTCGATTGTTCCATCCAGATTCAGCTGGTAGCTGCGTTCAAGCGCCTTGCGGTCACCCGCCAGGGTGCCGCGAATGCTGTCGATGTAAGCCGCCAGCTCCGGGTAATCCTGCAATTGCAGATTATGTTTTTGGCGGCCACGCTCGAACACCAATGTGTCGTGATCCAGAATCATGGATTCGGGTTTGGGTTTGAGCGTGCGCTGTTCGAGATAGTCAGGTGCTGTGTAGAACAACTCCCCGGAGGATTCCACCGGCTCATCGAGCATGGCGATATATTTTTTCTCGATAAAGGCGGCATGGTCGGAGCGGGTTTGTGACAGGCCATGCATGAGCTGGTCGATATCCCACCCGGCGGCGTAGACGATGACAGGTGTCAGCATCAGCGCCAGTGCGACGAGCATGTCCCGCAGGACGCGCAGCGAAAAGACCAGGGAGCAAGGCAGTATCATCATGATTTGGGGGGCGTTGAAGCAGGTGCGGGCTGCCAGAAATCGAAAAAATTGAACCAGTTGTATGGCGCCTTGCGGCAATATTGATCCAGCAGTGCGGCATAACGGGTGATGGCCGCCTCCATGGTGGCATCGCCTTGATCGCGCGCAACGGCAGAAAAATCCGCCAGAGGATCGAAGTGGATGGCATAGCGGTTGCCGCCCAGATACAGACCGGTCATGAACAGCACCGGACGACGCAGCAATGCGGCCATGCGGAACGGCCCGCAGGGCAAGTGCGCGACAGCACCAAGGATTTGCACGGGATGCAGAGTATCGTTGCCCGGGGTACGATCGGCCAGCATGCCGATGACGCTGCCTTCATCCAGGCGATCCCGCACCTTGAGCATGGAATCGATGTGTCCCAGGCCGATGATGTCCTGCACGGATTCCGGATTGATTGTGGCCAGCATGGCGTTGATCTTTTGCGCATTCTCCTCATGCATGACCATGGCGATATGCAAATCCGAGTATTTCCAGCCCAGCGCGCGGATCACTTCAAAGCTGCCCAGGTGCGCACCCATCAGAAACAGACCGTTGCCCTCGGCAATCAGATTGCGCAATGTATCCTCGCCGTGCACTTCAAAATCGAACAAGTCGAAACGGCGGTTGAGCAGATAGACACGGTCATGAATGGTGGCGGCAAAAGTGAAAAAATGCCGGTACAGTTCCCGCCAGTGGGCAGGCCGGCCCAGGGCACGCCGGAGAAAGATGCTTGAAGCACGGCGACTGGTCGGCGCGAACAGCAAAAAATAGGCGGCGATCAGATGCAGTACACCACGCGCCGCGCGCCGTCCCAGGTGCAGTGAAAGCCAGGTCATGATGCGCAGCATAAGCATGTTGCTGCGTTCGGGCGTTTGCGCCCAGGCGGTCTGGTCGGCTGTCGGCGGCGTTGTCAAGCGGGTGATACCGGTGCGATACTGCCGCTGGCGATTTTGCGCATACCCGCCATGATGTCAAAACGTATCGTACCGCCGGCCGTTAGTGTGTGCTGGATCAGCAATTCATCGCCCGGCATCGCCGGACTCAGAAACTTGACCGAACCGAGCTCACAGATATCCAGCGCGATCCCGCTGCTGTTGGCAATGATTTGCAGTGCAACGTCCAGCAGCACGACACCGGGGAGTATGGGGTTGCCGGGAAAATGTCCGGCAAATGCAGGATGATCTGGCGGAACAATCCAGTGCGTGGCGTTACTCATGCGGATTTTTGTATGCCGCGCGCCTGAAACAGGGCTTGCAGCGCCTCGCGCGGCAGCTTGCCTGTACGGTTGCGTGGCAGTGCCTCCACAAACATCAGTGGGCGCGGCAGGAAAACCGGGTCAATACATTCGCGCAGCGCCGCCAGCAGGTGTACTGCCTCCATGCCTGGAGCCACCACGCACGCAGAAAGCCGGGTGATATGGTCAGTACTGGTTTCATCGGGCATAAAAAAAGCGCCGTCTACTACGCCAGGAATGGAATTAAGCAAGTGATTTAGACATGCCAGAGAATGCCGTTTGCCCGCGATATTGACCAGGTCGGCTTTGCGCCCGTGCAGTAAAAAAAGCTCGTCCGTGATCGGTTCGAGCAGGTCGTTCATGGCGGTGGGTCTCTCGATGTGAGCGCCACACGCGTGCGCGCTGTCGCCCTCCACGACCAGTCTTATTCCGGGAAACAGCTGCCATTGCGCCGTTTGCGTGGAGCGGCGCGTGGCAATCTGGCCGGTTTCTGTGCTGCCATAGACTTCCATGAGCGGCGCATTGCAGCGTGCCTCGATGTCCTGCGCGAGTTGGGCAGACAGCGGCGCCGTGGCGGATATCACCCCTGTGATCTCCGGTAGCATCAGTCCTGCATCCAGCAAGGCGCGCAGATGCACTGGCGAGGACACCAGAATTCGTGGCGTGGGCACGGTCTCCAGGGCCTGGCAAATGTCGGCCGGGTAAAACGGTTGCGCATGGCTGAAGGCGTTGCCACTCTGCCATGCCATCAGTACCGTCGATTCAAATCCGTACATGTGTTGCGGCGGTACGGTGCCAACCAGGGTGTAGCTCGTGTCATGTGACAAGTCCAGGCGCGCCGCCTCGGCCTGTACGCTGGCGACCAGTGCGCCCCAGGTTTTGGAATACGGTTGCGGGGTGCCGGTCGAGCCTGAAGTGAATACTACCGCGATACGCTGGCTGGCATCGATTTGCGGAATGGTAAAGGTGTCCGCCTGGCTGGTGCCTGTCACCGGGTAGCGCAGTTTGGGCAGATCCACCGTACACAGGTCGCTGTCCGTCAAACAAAACACGTCCGGTGCAAATACCTGCATCTGGCGCACCGTTTCCGGGGTGTGGGCAGGCGGTAGCAGGCTGATCTTGCCGGCGACTATGGCCGCCGCCAGACCCACGCTAAACTGGTAACGGTCGACGCACATATTGAGCAGGTGACTTCCTGCCGGAAACAGGGCGGCAAGCTGTCTGACTTCTGACAGAAACTGGCGCAGCGTGACGGCGCCAGCGGCGCGCCAGGCAATGATGCTGTCCGGGGAGACGTGGGATACCAGCGGCAGTGACGACATGATTCAGGCTGCGATTGTCAGCGTGGTCGCGCCGTGCTGTCCCGGTATGCCCGGACCGCATCGAGAATGTGTGCGTGCTGCATATCGGGGAGTGCCCGTCGCCGTACCCAATACTCGGCAATGAACACCAGCGCGCCCAGCATGAAAGTACGCCTGGCTGAACGCCAGATCAGTACCAGTGCAAACAATAACACGGGCGCAATGGCCAGCAGCGCGCCCAGGTATCCGCTGTGCGCCGATTCGTTTGTGTGGTGGACCAGTAGCGGATAGCCGATCAACAGCGTGGCAATTCCCAGCCAGCGGTGGATGCGGTGTGCCATTTAGCGGGTTCTCTGTGTTGCGATATAGTCTGTGAGGCTGCGCAGTGAGCTGAAAATATGCTTGTTGTCCTCGCTGTCGGCACGCAGTTGCAGACCGTAGCGCTTGGAAACCACCAGTGAAACTTCCAGCACATCAATCGAGTCCAGGCCCAGTCCATCGCTATACAACGCGGCATCAGGTGGAATCTGGTCTGCTGTGACCTCGAGGTTCAGACACTCGATCATTAATTCAGCAACTTCACGTTGCAAATCTGCAGCACTGGAAATAGTCGGTTTCTGGTTATCTTGCATGGTATTTATGAACTGTTTTGAGCCAGAAGTAGTAAAGCGACAAACGCTTCATCGATGTTGCATTTTACCTGCTGGAACTGGATTGCTTCAATAATTAGTTACTTACACTAATCGTACGCTTCGGGAATCGTTATCGGCTATCAGACATAGACCATAATCGCCACATAATGGCTGATGTTGCCTCCAGCACGAACAGAGGCATGCGGATTCTCCTTTCAAATCAGTAAATTTTCAGGGTCAGCGGCGGAAGCGTTTCGGTGCACCACGATGCTTCATTCATGCTGCTGTCATTACACCCTCTGTACTCGAGGGCGGCTGACAAATCAGGACGGGCGCAAATCGCGTCCGTTCCTTGTCGGATTATCGCTCGATTTCGGAGATCTTTGTGCCTTCGATGCTGCCCCCCGCCATCAACCCCTGCCGGTCAAAGATAAGCGCAGATGCATCATCCTGCAGCGGGGATATCGGATTATTCTTCGCGACCCCTTCGTCAACCACAACGACGGTCGGACCTGTGCCAATTTCCCAACCCTGTGTCACTTTAACATAGCGAATGGCCTTACCGGTCATCAGAAACACCGCACATCCGCAGGACCGGGCGCCTGCCTGCAGACCCCGGGACCCGGTAGAGGAGATGGCTGCGTGTTGTACATCCTGATGCTCCTTCCCGGTGGGGGTGCTGTTCGGAACCCGAACTGGCGGTACAGGAAATCGAGCATCCTTGCCGCATCCGTCCCTTCGCCACACTTGCGCCTCGCGCAGCAACAGCCTGCGGAAAGGACAATGCGACATCGACTGGACCAATTACATGGGCAGTCTGGATGCTGGCAAAATACTGGTCGCATGAACAAACGCAGTCTGTACGGTGACGTACATAGCTTAAAATCCAGGAATAACTGTAGCCGCCTGATGGTTACTACCAACGGCTCCAGCCATTATTGTGTATCGTATTGTTCTTACTGACTTCTACGTATATGGTGCCGATGGCCGGACTCGAACCGGCACGGCTTGCGCCACTACCCCCTCAAGATAGCGTGTCTACCAATTCCACCACATCGGCTGTGTAAAGGATCTGAAACTGCCGCGAAAAACGGCGGCTACTGCGGCACGTCGTCCGCGGCCGGCGCCGGCTGGTCGGCGGCCGACGCAGGCTGTTCTGCGGCCGGTACAGCCTGCGCAGCCGGTGTTCCCACGACGCCTTCCGTTTCCACCGTCGTTTCAACGGCTTCGGCAGATGGTACGTCCGGAATATCCCCGCCGGGAGCCGCCTTCTCGGCCTGCTGCTGTTGCTGCTGCTGAACCTGCTGTTCCAGCTGGTCCGCAACGCCATCACCCGCGGTGCGTTCGGTATCCCGCAGCAGCGGCGAGGCAATCAGCACACAGTTGATGAAAAACACCGCCGCGAGGATGCCGGTCGCACGGGTGAGGAATGATCCGGAGCCGCGCGCCCCGAAAACGGTGCCGGAGGAACCGCTGCCAAAGGCAGCGCCCATGTCCGCGCCCTTGCCGTGCTGCAGCATCACCAGCGCGATGATTGAGACCGATACCAGAACCTGTATGACCAGTAGGAAGGAGAACATAGTTTGTCTTGCCTCGGTTAGGGGATGGCGCGTCAGGCGTTCGCGGCCTTGCCAATGGCAAGGAAATCATCCGCTTTGAGCGAGGCGCCGCCAATCAGGCCGCCGTCGATATCGGACATCGCCAGCAGCTCCGCAGCGTTTCCCGCATTCATGCTGCCGCCGTAGAGAATCTGTACTTTTTCCGCGACGCCGGCATCCAGCGCAGCCAGCTTGCCGCGTATGAAGGCATGCACCTCCTGTGCCTGCTCCGGCGATGCCGTCTTGCCGGTGCCGATAGCCCAGACCGGTTCATAGGCAATGACCGCGGCGCCCAGGGCCGCAATACCCTCGAGCCCGATCACGGCATCCAGCTGGCGCGCGACGACGTCTTCGGTAATGCCCTGCTCGCGCTCCTCCAGCAGTTCGCCGACACAGAGTATCGGCACCAGGCCGGCCTTGCGGGCGGCCGCGAACTTGCCGGCCGTGAATTCATCGCTTTCGCCATACAGGCTGCGGCGCTCGGAATGACCGACAATCACGTACTTGCAACCAATATCGGTCAACATGCCCGGAGCGATTTCCCCGGTGAAGGCGCCGGCTTCCTGGTCGCTGACGTCCTGCGCGCCCACGGCAACTTTCGTCCCTGCCAGCATCTGCGCCACCTGGGCGACGTACACAAACGGCGGGCATACCGCCATTTCGGCTGTGGTAACGGCGTCTTTTCCGGCCTTGATCCCCTCGACCAGCGGCTTGATGCTGTCAAGTGTACCGTTCATTTTCCAGTTTCCGGCTACCAGTGGCTGGCGCATAGTGACCTCCATTCAAAGCGAGCCGCGTAGCTTAGCCATCCGCAGCCCGAAAATCAATTTACACACGGGGATACCGCCTCCCCGGCGGCCGGGCAGGCCCTCCCGGGCATCGCACCGGAATGCAGCGGCAACCAGGCAAACCGCACAACCCGGGCAAGAAACGACCGGGATATCCGTGGCCACCCGGGGTGCGGGAAAGGCGATGCGGTACCGGGACTGAGACGAGTGTGTGTTCTCGCTCTAATGTCCCTGTGGCCACGGAAGCACGCGGAAAAACACGGAATTTTTGTTAACCTGCCGGTTCCGGAGGAAGTCATTTTCATACTCCGCACGACACACCGGCGGAGCCCTGTTCACGGTCGCCACCAGAGGGGTGGCTTACCTGAGCTTGGGGCAGGTTTTCACCAGAGTATGGCCGCCGGCCTCTGCTTGCTGACGATCCAGGCCTGCCTACGGCAACTCGAAGACGGCGGACTCCTTTCTCCCCCTCAGTCGATCCAGCCCTGTTCCTGGAAGTTTGCCCGACAAGCGCGGATTCGGGCGGAATATCGTCTGCCGTGGCGGCAAAATCGTACACCCGGATCAGGACCGGGAAACAGGAGCGCCCTGCCCGCCGCCGGGGTCAGATCTCCGCGGCAACCACCGAGGCCAGCTGCTCGGCCTCCGCGTGGACCTGTTGCTCGTCCTCGCCCTCGACCATGACGCGCACCACCGGCTCGGTGCCTGACGGACGCAGCAGTACGCGACCCCGGCCCGCCATCCGTTCCTCAGCCGACCTGACGGCCTGCTGGACGGCGTGGGCATTCTCCAGGTCCACTTTCCCGCTGACCGGCACATTGATCATGCGCTGCGGATACTTCTTCATGCCGGTCTTCAACTCATACAGGGACTTGCCGGACTGCACCATCGCGGCCAGAACCTGCAGCGCCGAGACGATGCCGTCGCCGGTGGTGGTACGGTCCAGGCAGATGATATGACCGGAGGACTCGCCACCGATCAGGCTGCTGGTCTGGTTGAGGCGCTCCAGCACATAGCGGTCGCCGACGTTGGCGCGCTCAAAGGCAATATTGTGCGACAGCAGTGCATGCTCGAGGCCGAGATTGCTCATCAGGGTGCCGACCACGCTGCCACTCAGTGCGCCACCCTGCAAACGTGACATGGCGATGATGTAGAGCAACTCGTCACCGTCCACCAGTTCCCCCCGGTGGTCCACCATGATGACGCGGTCACCGTCTCCATCCAGTGCGATGCCCACGTCCGCCTGGCGCTGCAGCACGGCCTGTTGCAGGCGCTCAGGGTGCGTGGAACCGCAATCCTGGTTGATGTTGAGGCCATCCGGCTCAACACCGGTGGCTACCACTTCGGCACCGAGCTCATCGAATACATTCGGTGCAACATCGTAGGTGGCGCCATTGGCGCAATCGATTGCCACCTTCATGCCTTTCAGGCTCAGACTGAGGGGAATGGTGCTTTTGCAAAACTCGATATAGCGCCCGCCCGCGTCATTGACGCGCTTCGCCTTGCCCAGGCGACTGGATTCCACCGTTGTCATGGGCTCGTCGATTTCCGCCTCGATGGCAAGTTCCACCTCGTCGGGCAGTTTTGCGCCTGCAGCGGAAAAAAACTTGATGCCGTTGTCGGCAAAGGCATTGTGGGAAGCGCTGATGACAATCCCTGCGCAGGCATGCAGGGTGCGCGTCAGATAGGCCACCGCCGGCGTCGGCATGGGACCGAGCAGCAGGATATCGACACCCGCCGCCGAGAGCCCGGCTTCCAGCGCCGACTCGAACATATAGCCGGAGATGCGGGTGTCCTTGCCGATGATGACCCGGTCATTCCGATGGGTGCCGAGGACACGGCCGGTGGCCCACCCCAGCTTGAGCATGAATTCCGGGGTCACCGGATACTCGCCCACGCGGCCGCGGATGCCATCGGTACCGAAAAATTTTCTGGACACTGTCTGATTCCTTGTTGTCTGCCTATGCAGCGCTGTCCCGCTTGTCACCTGCCCCCGCAGCGCAACGCCTGTGAAACCTGATTGTGGCACATTACCGGCATGTTTTTCAGCGCCTCACACGGCACTGCTGACGGCATGGCACATGGCCACTGCCTCCCGTGTTGCCCGCACATCGTGCGTGCGCACGATGGCAGCCCCCTGCCAGACGGCAATTACCGCCAGTGCCAGTCCGGGATAGAGGCGCTCATCGACAGGCAGTCCGAGTACATTCCCGATAAGTGACTTGCGCGACAGCCCCACCAGCACCGGGTAGCCTTCCGCCACCAGCCCGTCGAGCTGCTGCAACAGCAGCAGGTTGTGCCGGGTCGTCTTGCCAAAGCCGAACCCGGGGTCCAGCAGGATCCGCTCCCGCGCCATGCCGGCGGCAATACAGGCCGTTGCGCGGTCGGCGAGAAATCGCCGCACCTCGCCGACGACATCCCCGTACACCGGGTTTTCCTGCATGGATTCGGGCATGCCCTGCATGTGCATCAGGCACACCGGCACCCCGAGCGCTGCCGCCGTTTCCACGGCACCCGGTGCCTGCAGCGCATTCACATCGTTGATCAGGCCGGCGCCTGCCGCCACGGCGGCCTGCATGACGGCCGGGTTGCGGGTGTCGATCGAGACCGGCACCGGCAGCGTATCGCAGAGCGCCTCGATGACGGGAATCACCCGCCGCAGTTCTTCCTGCAGCGGGACAGGCGCGGCGCCGGGCCGTGTCGACTCGCCGCCGACGTCGATGATTGCGGCACCTGCAGCAACCATATCCCGGGCATGCCCGAGGGCCGCTTCCGGCGCAAAAAAAACACCCCCGTCCGAAAAGGAGTCGGGGGTGATATTGAGTATCCCCATGACCTGCGGCCGTGACAGGTCCAGCGGTTTACCGGCGCAATCGATGCTCTTTCCGGACCGCGCGGTCATCGAATGCAGGTGTCAGCAACCCGGCTTTACGGGCCTGCCGCAGAGCTAGTGCTGTCCCGCCGGGCCGCGAATCTTCGAGTCCGGCGACTCGCCGGTGCTGCTTGCGTCGTCTTTGGCATCAGCATCACCCGGGCCGGCTTTCGGGATCGAGTCGTCCCAGTCGGCGGGCGGCCGCGGAGGCTTGCCTGTCATGATGTCGTCGATCTGGTCGCTGTCGATGGTTTCGTACTTCATCAGGGCTTGCGCCATCAGGTGCAGCTTGTCGATATTGGCCTCGAGTATTTCCCGGGCACGGGAATAGGACCGGTCGATGATGGAACGGATTTCCTTGTCGATGTCGTGCGCCGTCTCATCGGAGACCGCCTTGTGCTGCGCCACCGAGTGGCCGAGAAACACCTCGCCCTCGTCCTCGCTGTAGGTCAGCGGCCCGAGCTTTTCCGAGAGTCCCCACTTGGTCACCATGTTGCGCGCCAGTTCGGTGCTGCGCATGATGTCGTTGGATGCACCCGTGGTCACCTTGTCCGCGCCGAAAACAAGTTCTTCCGCGATGCGCCCGCCGAACAGGCTGCAGATCTGGCTCTCCAGGAATTCCTTGCTGTGGCTGTAACGATCGGTCTCGGGCAGGAACATGGTCACGCCCAGCGCCCGGCCGCGCGGAATGATGGAAACCTTGTAGACCGGATCGTGCGACGGCATGCTGCGGCCGACGATGGCATGGCCCGCCTCGTGGTAGGCAGTAAGCTTTTTCTCGTCCTCGCTCATCACCATGGAGCGGCGTTCCGCGCCCATCATGATCTTGTCCTTGGCCTTCTCCAGGTCTTCCATGTCAACCAGGCGCTTGTTGGCGCGCGCGGCGAACAGGGCGGCCTCGTTCACCAGGTTGGCAAGGTCGGCACCGGAGAAACCGGGCGTGCCGCGGGCGATGACGCCGGCCTTGGCATTATCCGCCATCGGCACCTTGCGCATGTGTACCTTGAGAATCTGTTCGCGGCCGCGCACATCCGGCAGCGGCACCACCACCTGGCGATCGAAACGGCCGGGGCGCAGCAGCGCGGGGTCAAGGACATCGGGCCGGTTGGTGGCCGCAATGACGATCACGCCCTCGTTGCCCTCGAAGCCGTCCATCTCGACCAGCAACTGATTGAGCGTCTGCTCGCGCTCGTCGTGGCCACCGCCCAGTCCGGCGCCGCGATGGCGGCCGACCGCATCGATCTCGTCGATGAATATGATGCAGGGGGCATGCTTCTTGGCCTGCTCGAACATATCGCGCACCCGCGAGGCGCCGACGCCGACGAACATCTCCACGAAGTCCGAACCCGAAATCGTAAAGAACGGCACCTTGGCCTCGCCGGCGATTGCCTTGGCCAGCAGGGTCTTGCCGGTACCCGGTGAACCGACCATCAGCACGCCGCTGGGGATCTTGCCGCCGAGGCGCTGGAACTTGCTGGGGTCGCGCAGGAACTCAACCAGTTCGGCCACTTCCTCCTTGGCCTCTTCCACGCCCGCCACATCGGAAAAATTGATCTTGACCTGGTCCTCGCCCAGCATGCGCGCCTTGCTCTTGCCGAAGGACATCGCGCCACGACCGGCGCCACCGCCCTGCATCTGCCGCATGAAGAATATCCACACGCCGATCAGCAGCAGCATGGGGAACCAGTTGATGAAGATCGTCATCAACAGGCCGTGCTGGTTCGGCTCCACCACCTTCACCTCGACTTTGTTGGCAAGCAGGTCATCCAGCATTTTCGGGTCGTCCGGCGGGGTCTGGACCACGAAGCGGGTACCGTCACTGCGCACGCCATCGACGGTGTGCCCTTCGATCTGCACCTTGCTCACCTGGCCCTGCTGGACTTCATTGATGAAGTCGGAGTAGTTGACGGGTTGACTCCCGGAATTAGTTGGACCGAAATTATTGAACACCGTCATCAAGACAATGGCGATGACAACCCAGAGAATCAGATTTTTGGCCAGATCGTTCAAATCCTGCACCTCGATTTATTGAAGATAAAGTTGCCCAGCAGCAACTCGCTGTCGGCGCGTCAAAAGCATGGCTTAAGCTATTATGACACATTCGCTTCCCGGCGACCCTTCCCCAGCACGTAGACCTCGCGGCTGCGCGGGCGGGAAGCCCTGGGCTTGCGAATCACCACCTTTTGGTACTGACCGCGCAGGTCCCGTAAAAATTCATCAAAGCCTTCTCCCTGAAAGGCCTTGAACAGCAGATCACCGCCCTTGCCCAGCACCCGTTCCGCAAAATCTGCAGCCAATTCTGCAAGATACATGCTGCGCGGCTGGTCGACCGCATCCATACCGCTGATATTGGGGGCCATATCCGACATTACAAGGTCAACCCGGGACTCCCCGAGTATTTCCATAAGCCGGTCAAGGATTTCATCCTCCCTGAAATCCCCCTGGATAAACTCGACCCCGGGCAGCGCATCCATCGCCAGGATATCCAGGGCGATGATGCGGCCCCTGTCGCCCAGCACCTCTGCCGCGTACTGCGACCAGCCGCCGGGCGCGGCACCCAGATCCACCACCGTCATGCCGGAGCGCAGTATCCGGTCTTTCTGCTGGATCTCGTCCAGTTTGTAGACCGCCCGCGATCGATAGCCCTCGCGCTGGGCCCGCTTGACGTACTCGTCATCGAAATGTGCCTTCAGCCACTGGTGACTGCTCTTGCTCCTGCCCATGCAAGTAACATCCTGGATTGCGTATCGCCGGCGGTATAGCCGTATAATCCCGGGTATTGTTCACGGAAAATCACATCATGTCACTGCCGGAAAAAACCCGGCGCGAAATGCGCGCCCGCGGCCACACCCTGAAACCCGTCGTCAGCATCGGCAATGCCGGACTGAGCACGGCTGTCCTGAGGGAGCTCGATCTGTCACTCGAACACCACGAGTTGATGAAGGTCAGGGTCGGGGGTTCCGAGCGGGAACAGCGCAGGCAGATGATCGCAGATATCTGCGCGCAACTGGATGCCGAGCTGGTACAGGCCGTCGGCCACATCGCACTCATCTACCGCGAGCGCAACGAGTAAGCCACCGCGACACAAAGTGTCCGGCGCTTGCCTGCAGAATAAATGGGGGCAGAGAACAATTCCCGCTAATATCAGGATTATTTGTTCTCTGACCCCTGTTTCCATGCAACTTGTGGATACCAGGAAATAAAAAGTCAAATAAGAAAATCTTGCAGGAGTGTTAAATTGAAGCTGCCTAAATCTGGTGTCATTACCCTCCGTTCCAGTATCTTTCCAGAAGTAACATACCTGTGGTCATGCACCGTATTCGCACTGGGGGTTTGTGTCGCCAGCCTGTTCTGGACCGAGGTAGAGGGTAAAGAATCGCATCAGGAAACGGTTAGCTACCTTGTGCCTAAAGCAGGCGCTGATCCGGTCACAGGATTCGACGCACTGACCGCCAAAGCGCAGGCATTGGGTCAGGTTCCCGTGATAGTCCGGCTAAACGTGAACTTCCAGGTGGAAAGCACTCGTTCCACTTCTGAAGTGATTCAACAGCGGGATGCCATCGCAAATGCAAAGAATGCAGTAGTTCAATCTCTGGCGGGGCTGAATGCGACTAATATAAAAGAATATCAGTATGTCCCCTATTTGGCCGTGACAGTCAATGCAGCCGCGCTGCAGGCCCTCGCAAGTAACCCGATGGTGGTAGCGATAAGTGAGGACGTCCCTGCCCCCTTGACGTTGGCCGAGAGTACCGGTGTGGTAGGCGCGGATATTGCCTGGCAATCAAGTTACGACGGAAGCGGCTGGGCCGTGGCTGTAATGGACTCGGGTGTCGACAAGAATCATAACTTCCTGACCGGAAAAGTTGTCTCGGAAGCTTGCTACTCCACGACAAACCCCCGCTACTCCTCAACATCACTGTGCCCTGGCGGTGCAGGATCCTCTACTTCTGCAGGTTCTGGTTTGAACTGTCCACTTTCCACGTATGGCTGTGATCACGGCACACACGTGGCAGGCATCGTTGCCGGCAAGGACTATACACCCAATGGACCCGGCTACAATGGTATCGCCAAGGGTGCAAATATCATCGCCATTCAGATTTTCTCCCAGTTCACTGGAGGCTACTGCATAAATTCTGGTCTTCCAAGTCCTTGCGTTCTCAGCTATACGTCCGATCAAATGCTCGGTCTGGAACGGGTATACGATCTCAGGACAACAATCAATATCGCTGCGGCTAACATGAGCCTGGGAGGTGGGCAATACACGTCAAATTGTGATAGCGACAACCTGAAAGCTGCTATTGATAATCTTCGAGGTGCCAGTATCGCCACCGTAATTGCTTCCGGTAACGGTTACAACACAAATGCGACGAGTGCACCTGCATGCATTTCCACGGCGGTAAGTGTGGGTGCGACCTGCGACAGTGCAACGGCCGGCTTTGGGTGTACGGCTGTTGATGATATCCCGAGTTATTCGAACATCGCTTCTTTCATCTCACTACTGGCGCCAGGATCGCTGATTTCGTCGTCCACGCCAGGTACGAACACATTCCAGAGCTGGAATGGTACCTCTATGGCGGCGCCACACGTTGCAGGCGCGTGGGCCTTGATGAAACAGCAAGATCCAGGCGCAACAGTCTCAACGATACTCGCTGCTCTGCAGAATACAGGTGCCATCGTTGATGATCAGCGTGCCACTGGCTCGGTCACGGGAATGCGGCGTATCAACGTCGGCAATGCGCTGTTACCACAAATCGCTGCACCGACGTTTAGCTATCCCGCAGGTGGAGAAACCCTCGCTGCAGCCACCACGATTGATGTGACATGGGATACAAACGGGGCACCGGCGAGTTCGTTCTACGACCTGGCATACAGCGACAATTGCACAAACGTGTCCTCATGGGTACCCATCGGCTCGTCTTCACCTGGGGGCAGTAGTCTGTCATGGACTGTACCTGTAAATACCGGTGGTGATTATTGCCTGATGATCCAGGGCATGGCACCAGGTTACATGAACTCACCACAGGTACTTACTGATCCCTTCACCGTCTCTGATGCCGACACTGACGGCGACGGCCTCAACAACATCTATGAAGTGAGCGTTCTAGGTACGAATCCGGAAAGCGTGGACAGTGACGGTGACGGACTGGTCGATGGTGCAGGCGGCGTCGTCAAAGTGCTCGATTATTCCGGTGGCATCGATGTCGACGGCGACGGCTTCGTGGATGGCGAGCTGGACCTGGGCACGGACCCGGCGGTGTCTAATCTCGGTGATCTCGGTCCGAGAGGATCACCAGACAACCTGATTAACGCGGGTGACCTGCAGGTGCTGATGCGGCTGGTCACGGGGGTAATCCTGCCGACCGGACTGGAACTGATACTCGGTGATATCAACAACGATTCCCGGCTTGATGCAGCAGATGTGCTGCTCCTGGAGAAGGCAGTATTGAACGGTACCACGCCCTGATTACGGTTTGCGGGGACAGGCTGGCGACCGTTGCCGATTTCGATAGTGTTAGCCGGCACTCGTGAGGCTCCAGATATTTAAGGCACACAGTTGCCGTTCACACATCCTTCTAACAAATTTGTTAAATAATCGCTTATCACCGAAGTCCGGGTACAGATTGCACGATGGGAACGGCAACTTTTGCGGCATTTCCGATGTACGCAGGAGCCTGTGGAACGGCAAGTAACTACCTGCAACCTGCCCTACCGGGATGGCTTATATAAGATTGCGCTAAACGGCGGGAATCGACCCTTTTCGGAAGTTAAGCGTTTGCTGAAGTGCTCGTTGCGAGTGTCTGTCACTTTAGCCAGATTCTGCTAAAAGTAATTTTTCCAGATTATTTGCGACGCCTGCCGAAGCCTACGCAGCGAAAGCGTCGCTTCTGCCCCCCGCAGGGATCGACACCCCGTCGTCTGCGGCGCGAAGCCACTCTTGGAGGCGGGCCGCGCCTGACTTCACTCGCTGCCGACGGCAGTCGCGTCGAAAGTGTCAGGCGACAACTACATAGCAAGGCATTTTGTAAGCGCATACACCCGCACCCCATCTTTGGACCAAACAGACAGTATGTTTGCCAACGCACAGACAACCCGATTGGAATGGACAAAACTTGCTGCGTAGTCTCCACTCGAGGACTGCCTAAACGGAGAGTATTTCGAATGAGAAATAATATATTACATACACTATTGGGTATGCTGCTGTTTGGTGGCTTAACTCAAGCACAGGCATATACCACTACTCTAGATTTATCAAACAACAACAATTTCAATAATCCGCCATTTGCAACCGTAACTATTGATGAATTGTTGAGTGGTGATATCCAGTTCACAATTGATCTGGTCGGGGCTGACACCAGTGGACAAAACATTGAACTGTTCGGGTTCAATATTTTCGGTGACACCAGCCTAACTGCGGAAAATATTATTTTACCTGCTAACTGGTCTGCTGCTATTGAACCGTCTCCTAACACAATGGCTGTATTTGGAGCCTTCGATATTGCTGTGAAAATGACCGGCTCGCAAGGCTTTGACCCCTTGACGTTTACGATCAGTACCACCGGTGACAGTATTGCGACCTATGCGACTTCTGTAAGTACTGGGGGGCAACCCAATGCGGGTTCATTGTTCGCCGCCAAGATCTCATCAACAGGTCCAGGTGCATTCATTGGTGGTGGCTCACCCGTTCCACTGCCTGCTACAGTTTGGTTGTTCGGTTCCGGCATTCTCGGGTTGTTTGTATACGCACGGCGTGAAATATTAGCGTGACTGATAAGGTAATTTGAGCAGAGATGGCGGCTTCGGTCGCCGTTTCCGTTTTTAAGCTTTTGGTCCGAGTTTGGCCGGTTTACCCCCTTGCCGGTCTCAAGAGCAATTGGTCTTCAGCGTGGGACGAAAGTCAAGTAACCGCGCAAAACATGACATCCCCGGGATAGACTTTTGAATTACAAAAGAACGGTGAAAAACGACCCGGTCTGTGTAAAAACGCATGCCTCGCTAAATTCACACCATCGAAACGGCGTGAACCAGTCGTGAAACGTTTCATTGAAGGTGAACACCGCAACCAGAGCACGTTATTTCCCGCATGCGTGGATGATGACATAGCGGAAGACATTCCCGTCAGGGCCGTTGACGTGTTCGTTGATGAATTTGATATCGCCCGGCCGGGCTTCGGGCGTATCGAGCCAAAGGTTACCGCCAGGCCTGCCTGTAATCCATCGATGCTGCTGAAGCTCTACATCTACGCTTATCTTGATCGTGTCCAGTCCAGCCCTCGTATTGAACGGGAGGCTCAGTGCAACGTGGAGTTGATGTGGCTGAGCGAGCGGCTGTACCCGATGTTGATTTGGCGAGGAACAGCAACAGGAAATTCATACGCTCCAGGGAAACCGGATAATCAGCCCGGCCCGGGTTACATCAACGCGGCGTAGGAGGTGTTTTCCAGGACAACCTCCTGTGAGTCCACAGGGACCATAAGGAACTCGCCTGCAATTATTTTACTTCCTTTCAGCCGGTTGACCTTGCGTAACGCCGACACGGTTGTCCGGTACTGCTGCGCAATGGTGCTCAGGTTATCGCCTGTGCGTATTCGGTGGCGAACGGATCTGACTCGCTGATCGTGTGGCAGACGAGCGACGCGCTCCCGAAATACATGCGCCACTGACTTCGGAAAGAGGAGTGTATGGGTCGAGTCTGGCGGAGTTATTGATCTGTCGTAACCCGGATTCAACCGCTGCAGGGTGGCCAGGGGGATTCCAGCCAGCTCTGCGGCTACCCTGAGTTCGATCTGCCCGCGTAATTCCACGTTGCTGAAATAGCGGGTGTCAGACAGGGTCGGCAACGAGATATTATAGTCAGAGGGGTTTTCAATAATCATTCGCAGGGCGATCAGCTTCGGCACATAGGATCGAGTCTCGGCAGGCAGGGACAGATGCCAGAAATCATCCGGCTTGCCTGCCTCGCGGTTTTTCCTCATTGCCCTTATGACTCTCGTGCTGCCGGCATTGTAGGCAGCCAGAGTCAACAGCCAGTCATCATCAAAGCGCTCGTGAAGCTGGCCCAGGTAATCAAGCGCAGCATCGGTCGAGGCAATGATGTCGCGACGCCCGTCATACCACCAGTCCTGGTACAGGCCCACATATGCCGCGGTCTCTGGCATTAACTGCCAGATTCCTGCCGCCCCGGCAAGTGAGGTGGCGAAGGGATCAAAGGCGCTCTCAACGACCGGAAGCAAGGCAAGCTCTGTGGGCATATGGTTTTGTTCAAGGCGAGTGATGATATGAAACAGGTATGGCTCGCCGCGTTGCAACAGTTGTTTGAGAAGGATCGGATGCTTTGTGTATTCATCGATGTAGGTACGAACTACAACCGGATCCACTGCAGGAAATACAAAACCAGCGCGTATCCTGGTCCAGATATCCGCAGCCGGTGCGGAAGCAATGGAGGACTGGCCAGGCTGTTGCGGACTTGCGGAAGGTGTGTTGACACCCGGAGACAGATGCGTGCGATTGATCTCAAGATCGGCGGCAGACACAGTCTGTCTGATCATGTGCTGGCCGGAATGGCCAGTGTGATTATAAACAGGCTGGATAACCCTGCTGGTTATAGAAGCCGCTACCAGCATGAACGGGAACAGCAGCCAGAACTGATTGGTTTTTATTATCAAGCCCATGAGAGAGCAGCTCCTGGTGGTTATTCTTTTTTGCCTTGCCCACCCTGGCAATCAACACCCGCATCAGAGTGTGTTCATGTTTTCCTTCTGCATATAAATGAAGTTTATTTCCATTAACTAAAATGCTAGTGACAAGCGTGGCTTGTGTATATTGTCCTTTGGTATGAACCGGTGAGATGATTCCACCACGATAGTGGTGTCAATTCAGTGTAGTTCCAATTCCCGTAAGGGCAAGGTGCTGAACCATACCGGTCGTTTAATCATTTCTTATGTAAGCATATTCTTAACGAGAACGATCGACCCACTGTCGACCTTCGATCAGAATGCCGGAGAGACAGGAATGTAATAAGACGTTTGACGTCCTTCCATTGACAATCGCCGCGGCTGATCTATAGATAGGAAGACCATCCGGTGCAACACCGGGGGTTTCAATAATTGATAATCACAGCTGAGTCAAAACTCGGGAAGTGGTGGTCTCATGAAGCAGATCCTGAGTGCTAATTGGATATTCGGCGCCATCCCTGTGATAGTGCTCTTCACCGCCCTCACCCCTGCCGTCGCCGCGACGATGGTGAGCGCACCACCCGGCGGTCTCGACGTCCGGATCGTCAACACCCCGAGCGATCCGGTGCCGGTTGCGATCGGCGAACCTGTGGAGGTCACTATCCAGGGACAGCCACCGGTCCCGCAGCCATACCAGGCGACCAGTGGGGACGCTGGCGCGGAAAAAAATCCCCTGATTGTCGAATTTTCCACAGTCCCGGACGGCTACCGCCTTGAGATCCACGACATTGCCGGAACGGTCGAGGCCTCGCGTCCCGACCCGGGCGACATACCGCCGATAGTCAAATGTACCCTATCCCGGCAGACGGGCGGATTGGATACCGACGTGCGGGCCATCCCCGTGGGCGCCCCGCTCAAGGTGCGCGACACAGCCCGGATCCAGGTGGTGTCGGAGTCTGTGTTGATGTCTATCGCGGCCGGTCAGTACGCCTTGTTGCGGTGTGACGCCGCTGAAAATGTTCCCCAGATGCAGCTTCTCGCCTACCTCGCGGGTATCCTTGTGCCGCTGGTCGAGTAGGCTAATTCCTGGCAGCGCAGCTGTTTCAGCTGCGCTGCGGATTTTGAAGAGGACATCTGGATGTGGCATCCAGATGTCAAACGCCACCTTATTGCCATATGTCGGCATAGCAAGGCGTGAAAGCGACTACACATCATGTCGTATTATGCTTCTGTGAATGACCGAAATTGCGAGGCGGCATTTCCAAAGTACGCAGGAACCAGGGTAACGGCAAGTAAGTACCTGCAATGGGTCCTGCAGGGATTGCTTTTATAAGATTGCGCTAAAGGGCGGGAGTCGAACCTGAATCACAGTTCCTGATATTCCTGGGGACGGCAGCAACTGAAAGTTGCCGTTTAGGGCTGGTGCTGGCGGACAACGATTACGCCTGCAAGTCTGAAGCATAACGCGAACTCGCAAGGATGCGATCATGTTGCCGTTACCGGCTGGCAGGGAAGCCCGTTCGGGTGTTGGCACGCCGGTGTACACGCGCCATCTCCCGGAGCGCACCCTCCTTTACCAGATCGTCAAAGAATACAACCACGCTTTCGTGTCCCATCCGGGCTGTCTCGAACACGGTTTCCTGCGAATGCGCTGCGATAGCTGTCACGCCGAACACCTGGTTGCATTCAGTTGCAAACGCCGTGGATTCTGCCCGAGGTGTGGGGCACGGCGTATGGCTGAAAGCGCGGCGTTGCTGGCCGATGCGGTCTTGCCAGCCAACATGTCTTTTATTCCTGATCGTTTAGCGGCGCTCTATAACACTCGCCGGCCGATATTTCCCCTGGAGAAAATAGGGGGAGGTAAGGGTTTCGATAGTACACCCGCGGGTATATGTGTCCAAGCCCTTTATTTATACACGTTCTATTAACGCAGCGGGCAATTTTCTGCCGGGTAAAACTATCATCTTTCAGGATGGCCGCCTGCAGGTCATTCCCGGCACTCAATACGCTATCGACAGAAATTTAAGGTTAGAATAAGACTGTGAACAAACGACAAACTGGAGAAAACTATGGGTTCAACAGGAATTGGCGGTCTCATAATCCTGATTGCAGATATTTATGCAATTGTGATGATTCTGCAGAGCTCGGCAAAGAGTATTGAGAAACTGATTTGGTCTTTGGTGGTGTTCTTACTGCCACTGATCGGCCTGATTATCTGGTACTTTGCGGGACCAGGTAAGAAACCATTCTGAATGGTATGAAATAATCCGGGCGAAGCTTACCGGTCACTGACAAGTCGTTACTGACATCAGACGTACTCCGGAACAATCCGGGGTGTACTTATAATGTCTGCATGTACGGGTTTGGCGATGGAACGTTTGGAAAGTCTTGCCACGCGGGCATGCCTGTCTGGAAATTCTGTTGGAGGAAACAATCATGAAAATAGCCTTGCTGATTATAGCGATACTGCTTGCGGGCTCAGCCCGGGCCGGAACCGACGCATCCTGGTGGCAGCTCTGGCATTCTGCCGATGAAGTGACCAATACTTCAGGCGGGCTTTTCACGGAGGATGAAAAACGCATCATTCAGTCCTACTTCGAGGATCATCGGGAATATCGTTACGATGATGATTACGATGAAAGTGGCAGGGACAAACCGAAGAAACAGAAGAGTCTGCCACCCGGCCTGCAGAAAAAACTGGCTCGCGGCGGTGAACTGCCGCCCGGCTGGCAGAAGAAGGTAGCGCGTGGCGAGGTGCTGGACATGCCTCTGTACAGGCAATCCAGGCCATTGCCGGAAGGACTGTTAAATCGCCTGTCAACAGGCCCGGCTGGCTCGGAATTGAGGCTGCTCGATGATCGTGTGATGCGCCTTATGGATGACACGCGGGACATTCTGGATGTACTACAAGTTTATTAATCTGATTTTCTTAACATTGCCTGCTGTTGCAATGCGTCAAACCCTTTGAGCCATGAACGGACACTGATCATGTACGAAACAAACCCGCAGCGTTTCGTCAGTCTGCTGACACGCAAGACACTCGCGCTTGTATTGGCGGGTGGCCGTGGCTCGCGGCTATATGAGCTGACAGCCTGGCGCGCCAAGCCCGCTGTATTTTTTGGCGGCAAGTTCCGCATTATTGACTTCGCCCTGTCGAACGCGATCAACTCGGGCATCCGCCGTGTCGGTGTCCTGACACAGTACAAGGCACACTCGCTTGTCAGGCACATTAGCGAGGGCTGGGGCGGATTCAAGCGTGTGCTGCACGAATTTGTCGAAGTCCTCCCGGCCTCGCAGCGCATTGATACCGACTGGTACAGGGGCACGGCTGACGCAATTTATCAGAACCTGGACATTATCAATACGCATAACCCGGAGTTTGTCCTGATTCTCTCCGGCGATCATGTGTACAAGATGGATTACGGCACCATGCTGGCCTTTCATAGCGAACAGCAGTCCGACCTGACGATTTTATGCGTGGAGCTTCCTGTCAGTGAAGCGGCCGCCACCTTTGGCGTTATAGAGGTGGACGAGAACGGTCGTGTTATCGGTTTCGAGGAAAAACCGGCACAACCCAGACCGCTGCCCGGCAAGCCGGACATGTGCCTTGCTTCCATGGGCAACTACGTATTCAACACCGGTTTTCTGCGCGACCAGTTGATCATCGATGCCGTTAACAGCGGGTCAAGTCACGACTTCGGCCATGACATCATTACAAGGCTCATCAGTTCTCACACGGTGTATGCATTTCCATTCCGCGACGCCGAAACCGGCAAACGGGCCTACTGGCGGGACGTTGGCACCCTGGATGCCTACTGGGAAGCCAACATGGAATTGCTTGATATAACGCCTGAACTGGACCTTTATGATAAGGAATGGCCCATACTGACCGACCAGCAGCAACTGCCATCGGCCAAGTTCGTACACAACACCGATGAGCGCCGCGGCATGGCGGTCGATTCAATCGTCTCGGGTGGCTGCATCATATCCGGAGCCAAACTGAACCGGGCGTTACTGTTCTCTAACGTCAAGGTCCATTCCTATGCCTATATCGAACAAACCGTGGTGTTGCCCGACGTCAACGTGGGACGCAATACGCGCATACACCGTGCGATTCTCGACCGCGGCTGCAACATACCGGAAAATATGGTGATCGGTGAAAACCATGATGAAGACCGACAGCGCGGCTTTCGCGTGACAGATAAAGGCATCGTACTGGTGACCCCGGACATGCTGAACCAGTCAACCCATTCGATTCGATGATATCCAGGAATATATGCCGACCGCTGGCGCCGCATCAGGTTCTCCAGCATAGCTTCCGTCTTGACCATGCGCGCCTCGTTCATATCCGTGCGCCGTACAATCTGCTCCTGGTAGTTCTGTTGTCCCCTGCCATCGTCATCACAGCCCGGCTTCCTGCCACCCGGACCCTGGCCCATCCCTTCCGCGGCGGCTGCGCTCATGTGACAGATCCGGTTGAGCTGCCGGGTGCTCATCGGGTTGACATGGTTCTGGCCAGGGACAAGACCGCCTGATACTTCGGGTTACCGGCAGCGTCTATCAGCCGCGCAAACTCTTCGCGACTTAACAGCACCGGCAGTTTGCGTGGTTCACGCAACGAGCTCATCCTGGCCATTACCTCCGCGTGATCCAGTGTCACGCCAAAGAAGAAGCACAATGCCATGATCGTGCCGTTCAGCGAGATACTGGAGATGCCGGTCTCGACCAGATGCAACTGGTAACGGCGCAGATCTACCGGCGATGCTGTATCGGGTGATCGGCCCGGAAAGCAGGTTAAGTTGATTACTGTACGGAGATAGTTGCTCTGGGTCCTGGGTGCGAGTTTGCGCAACGCCATATCTTCGATCATGCGTTGGCGTAACGGTCTGACGGGCCAGGTATTGTGGGTCATGAGTCTGATCCTGTTGTGGATCGAGGCGGAATGCCTCATCTCTCAACATAGGAAACAGACAGCTACTGCACTGATATCCTTAAAATCTGCCACCCCATACCGCGCGAGCGGTTTAGTCCATCGGGATGTACGGGAAGTTTCCGTTTACAGGCGAGGCGGATCGGCAATCTACTAGCCAAGCAAGACCTTCGCAAAATGCACCATTTCAGTGTGGCGCATGTAGATTCCTGCACTTAATCTGTGTTTAGTTGCTTTTAGTGATGGTCGTTGATCAGCTACAAAGAATGGAATAGCATTCTGGCTGCAATAACCAATAAATGGATTTACGGAGGATACATCATGAAGAAATCAAATAATTCCATCAGCCATTTCGCTTCATTCCTGACATTTCTGCTTGCCGGGAGTATCTTTGCACCGCTTTCGTCGCAGGCTTCCGAGGCATCAGTGGGTTACCAGTACGATATGCGCGGGCAGGTTATCCGCAACGCCAACGGCGAATGTGTCAGAACATCAAAGTGGAGTCCGACCGTTGCGATTAAAGAGTGCGATCCAGCCATCGTTGCAGACCGTAAAGACATGGTACCCGTCAGGGAAGAAAAGGCGATGGTAACCGGTGTTGCCACCCAGGTTAACCTGTTGGTGTTGCAGGCGGGTGATGCGTTTGCCTTTGATAGTGCCGAGCTGACCGCAGCAGGAAAGGAGCAGTTGGCAGAGGCCATGAGCGTAAACAAAGATGCCTACATTTTTCGTGTGTATATTGATGGTTACACCGATCGAATCGGCGATGATAGTTACAATCTGAATCTTTCTCAGCGTCGTGCCGATGCTGTGCAGGCGGAACTGGTCGCACAGGGTCTGCCGAAGGAACGCACCAGAGTCTCCGCGTATGGTTCGAAAGACCCGCTCGTAACTTGCCCTGGCATGGCCGGTGAATCTCTGATCAGGTGCCTCGCGCCCAATAGACGCACAGAGGTCAAGTTTGTAGTTCCCGTAGTCAGTACTGCCACCGCTGCCGAATTCGTGGAAAGACGCCGTAGTGAGGTAATCAAGGAAAATAATATCGCCGCAGAGGCACTGGTTGTCGACTCCCCGATAATCACCCGAGGAGTTAACGCAGCGGTTAAGATCGTTGGTGATGGATGCAGCAAGGAAATAAACATGTTTTGCAGGGATGTACCGGTCGGCGGCAACAGTATAATGAACTGCCTTCAGGACCACGAAAACCAGTTGTCAGATGGTTGTGATGCGGCGATTGTCACGGGCTATTCAACTATCGATGCAGCACTTGGCGATTCCAATTTCTTTGGAGCAAAATGCGGCCCGGATATCAAATTCCTGTGTTCCGATGTTACGCCGGGCGATGGACGCACACTTGCATGTCTCGTAGAACACAATACCAATATAACGAAGCGCTGTTATGAAGCATTGATTGAGCTGAACCTGATTCATGGCGTTGTTATAGAGCACTGATATATCTGAACCTGACTCGTAAATAGTGCCAGGGTAGTCAGCCTGTAATCAGCGCAAGCTGATAGCAGCATCCTTGATTGCGGCTCCTTAGGGGGCCGCTTTCCTTTGCAGTGAATGACCGAAAGTGACCGAAAGTGTGGGTACAGATTGCAAGACGGGAACGTCCATTGCCGCATTCACGACATCCTTTTGCGGCAAGGGGACGGCAAATTCAGGCCGGTTTTCGGGCATTCCGAGAGTAATGCCTGAAAAATATTGCCCGGATGACCGGGTCCGCTCCAAGCAAGTATTCAGAAATTCTTCTTGTATATCTGGAAGGTACTGTAAGCTGACCTTTAAGACCGGGGGGGCGGGACTGCAACTTCGACCAAAAGCAGTTGTTCGCCGAAACTCACTGAATGTCTTAAATTGACTTGCATTGTGGCAGTTCGCTGGTCGACCGGGATCGGCAACACATGGTCTTTCGTTATCTCGTGATGCGCAATGAGGTAGTATTGATATCTCATATGTAACCTAGTAGCAACCACCATTATGTCGCAGGCCACACATAATATCCGATGGGTTTTCGCGCTCTTTCTCTTGTGTCTCGCTGGAATTGCACTCGCAACAAGGGCAGACACAGCACCACACCGAAATTCCTTTATTTCCACGATCGTATCGTTACTTCTATCCGAGACAAGGATTGTTACGCTGAATACGACGCTAACCAAGCCTTGGGGATTTGCCTTTCTTCCTGATGGCCGGATTCTGGTAACCCAGAAGCTTGGTTCGTTATTGATTCTGAGCGCTAACGGCGCGACCGTAGAGGCAACTGTTAGCGGTCTACCCTCTGTGCTAGCTGAAGGTCAGGGTGGACTTCTGGACGTTGCACTGGACCCGGATTTCGCTTCTGATCCCTGGGTCTATTGGACCTATGCAGAAGCGGGTACGGGAAAAGAAACAGGCCTTTCGGGTACAGCAGTTGCCCGGGGTCGACTGATTGGCAGCACACTTCAAGACGTCAGCGTAATCTACCGCCAAGTCCCCAAAGTCAGTGGTACCGGGCATTATGGTTCCCGTCTGGCTTTTGGTAATGATAAAACCCTATTTGTAACCCTCGGTGAGCGTCAGAAGGGAAACCCTGCCCAAGACCTTGCGACAACGCTTGGCAAAGTCATTCGCATCAATCGTGATGGCACAATCCCGTCTGACAACCCAGCAATTAGCGGGGCGCTTTCAGAGATTTGGAGCTATGGCCATCGCAACCCGCAAGGTGCGGCTGTCAGACCAAACAGCAATACGTTATGGATACACGAACACGGGCCACAGGGCGGGGATGAAATCAATTTGGTCGAAGCGGGTGGTAATTATGGTTGGCCATTGGTCAGCTATGGCTGCAACTATGGAGATCCGGTTGGCGAAGAATGCCAGATAGGGGGTGGTACTCACGCCCCGACCTACATCGAGCCAATCAGCTACTGGGTACCCGTATCGATCGCCCCAGCCGGAATGGTTTTCTACACGGGTACAGTCTTCCCACAATGGAAGGGTGACATCTTCATGGGTTCGCTTGCAGGAACAGCGTTATGGCGGGTAAAGCTCAAAGGTAATACGGAGGTTGAGCGAGAACAATTGTTCTCGGAATTAGGTGAACGTATCAGGGATGTCGAGCAGGGACCAGAGGGTTTTCTCTATCTATTGACAGACAGCGGAAAACTTATTCAAGTGCGTAACTAACAAATGTCGGGAGTTGCTGCATCTAAGACCTCCACAGTAGTCCACGGAATGCCCTATCCAACCTGTTTCGGAAGTACTGATTGCATAGCGGGAATAACTATATTGCGGTATTGTCGTCCTCCAGATCACGACAGGGAACGGTTAGTTACGGGCGCTTTCCTGCCCATCACCGGAAATTCCTGAGTAAATTACTCGGACGACCGGTGTCGCCAACATGCCGGACATACAGAGATTTCACTTGTTGGTCAGGAACGTACTGTAAACGGACCTTTATGGCCGTGAGGTGGGACGGTGATTTTCGACCCAACCCGGTCACTCTGCCTAAGTTATTGAACGGCAAAAAAGTACTAATTGTGATGAAAAACCCGGGATTCAGGAGGGCCAGTTTTTTCAGTTGGCAGTCCTTCATAGCGCGAACCAAAACTAGACTGCTGGTGTGAGGCCGCATGGCGCCTTATGCTGAGCGCGTCTGCATTCGACGCTGGGATACAAGACACCGATGAATTACGAAAAGGACCTTAACAAAGTGTCCGGAATCACTTGACCACCACAACCCGGTTCAATTCGTGCTTTCTAGACAAGGTATTTTTGGTTGTGACCATGACATGTCCTGGCCAACCCGCACCTACACCAGTCGCTTATATAAGACCTCGCTAAAAGGCTGGAGTCGACCCGTAGACGTCATTCAGGCCGAATATCTGAACGGCTGAAAGTAGCAGAAATGGGTAGGCTATACTCCCGCCACTCGTGGTATGAGAGCCGGCTTTGGGATGCAGTTGGCTAGTGTTGCACAATCGGCAACACTAGCTTCCGGCCATGTATTACTTTTTCTTGCCCTTCTTGCCCTTCTTGCCCTTCTTGCCCTTCTTGCCCTTCTTGCCCTTCTTGCCCTTCTTGCCCTTCTTGCCCTTTCTTGCCCTTCTTGCCTTTCTTGCCCATTTCTTCTTTGACCTCTTCCTCCGTCTTGGGCGCTGTCGCTGAGGCCTTTGCGGCTACCCCTTCCAGTTTCGCAGTATCGTCGGCGGTGGCCACGGCAAGAGGTTTGGTCTTGGCAGCCCCCGAGGTCTTGGTCTTCTTTTTGGTTACCATTGCTTTCTTGGCTCCTTCAAGTTGGTTGTGGCACTGAGTTATAAAATACAAAGTACAGCGCAGGACATTTTTACGCCTAACGCCGTCATTGACTCGGACAGCTTCATCTTACATTATCCATTCTAAATGAATTTTCCCACTTCGCTACATGTGTATCGTCTAAATGACCGGGATGAGTTGAAGTTGCCGTTTGTTATCTACACATGAAGGACAGGAGCTGGCCGTTCTCGGTAGTCCCGAGTACCTGACAGGAACGTCAACTTTTGCGGCTACAAAGCTCCCCACAGTTATCTGGGGAATGGCAAATACTGAAAATTATGGGCCTTCCGTGAGCAGCTTAGCAAACATGAGATGCAATAGAAAACCCCAACAGCTTTGCTATACTACCTGGAAAAGTAAGTGGAGGGGTCAGGAAAATGGGTGAAAAAAGAAAAGCCCACCGCCGACACTACCAGGCGAGCACAGATTTTCCGCTATTTAACTATCAGCGCGAAGTCATAGAATCAGATCGCCGCCGGAGTCCAACCAGGCGCATCAACGATATTACAGTCGAGGAACTCGATTGTTCTGAGTTCATCTCTGAAATCGTCAAACAACACTAAATAACCCGATATTTGAAGTCTGATTAAGTAAGGTCCATTTGCTACCCAAAAGGGAGCCGCTTTCAATTATGGGAACGGCAGGTAACAACTAATCGGACATTCGGTGTCCTGCAGTCTACTTCCGGGATGTACTGTTGGATAGGGGTATGGAACGGCGATCGCCGTCCCCTCTCTCCGAACCCGGTGTGCAGTTTTCCCGCTACGGGCTCCAGTCGGTTGTTTCCTCATCGGGGTTGGCGCGCTAATCGATGGGTTTCGGACATCGTGAACAACCCAAGATCGGCGAAGAAAGCATTCGGCCATTGTTTGTGATCGCGTAGGCATCGTCCTTGACCCGGTCGGTGCTTCTGCCGGCGCAGCATTGCCCTCAAGCGACGGCGAACAAATCCGTCGATTGACGGAAAAGTGAACCGGTGTACATATTGGAAGCAGCCGTACCAGCCTCGCAGAGTCGGGTTAAGAGACGCAATCACGTACTCGATGGAGTTCCCCTCGTTACATTTAGTCTTGGCGCGTGTTCTCACCGTGAGCAGGGAAACGAGTGCCATTGGAAGAAAAACGACACGACAAAAAACAATCCTGCCCTGATGATGAGCGACTTCTCCGGCCCCTACCGAAATGCCATAACTCAAATCCCCATAGCACTACCGCAATGCTTGCCCCCGTGCCTTCATCCCGCGGTTTCCTCCCTCAAGGCTTGTCAGACGCCTGCCCGCTGAGTTCCTGTGCAAACTGACAGACCTACGGCTGGAGGCAGGCATCTTATAACCCTAAATGGAAACGGACGTTCCCAACCTATGCTGTGGTCGGCAATTTTTGACCCGAAGTTGTCGTTTCGTCTGTGGTTAAACAAACAACGGCTTAATGAGAAATGCCGCCGCGGATCAGCAATGGATTCAGGCCATCCTTGGAAATAATTGATTTGCGCATGGAGCCAAAGGGGTCAGACACCAATGTAATTCCAGATCATCGTCAGGTTAATCGGGTCTGACCCCATTGATTTTAATTACGTTAGTCTTGGACGCACCAGACATGGGTAGTTAAATCGGAACAAAGCTGTGAGTCCGTGTCCCACCAGGGGGCAACCGAATAAATGATATCTCCTCCCTGAAAAAACTCCCAGTTGGATTTGAGTCTGACCCGAGTGCCGCCATTATTGGATGACCCATCGGTGTAACCATTACAGTTCGCCTGACCGGGAGTTGATGTGATGACAGATGACGCGGTGTAGCCCGTGTGAACCCAGCCATGAACCTGTGAGGGTGGCCCGGATCCCAAATCGGCTGGCGCCGGTGGCTGGTAAGCGAGCAGGTTTGAACCTGCATATGACAAAGGCGTGGGATCCAGAATCTCGTAGAGACTGGCCATATGAAAGCCGGTTCCGCACGAGCTTGGCGCATCACTTGCTACCACAACCGCGTCGGTAAGAAAGTACTGCCCAGGGCCAAGCGTATTCTCTTTTTTTTGTCGAGCTGCGCCTGATCTGCTCCAGCAAAGCCGGCCATCCATAGCAGTGTTGCTGCAGTAACAGCCAAAATTAATGTTATTCGTTTCATGGCTATATCCTCATTTGTCCCAACAATTTGGGAACCCATAGGGAGTATAGATCAGGATTTTTTGGATCAAGCAACTAATTATTTGTTTTAGCAGCCGTATTGTAGTTTGTGCTAAAAATCAGTAGTTGGTTATACGCGTGTTAGGAGTGTTTGCAGGACTGGAAATGCAAAAATTGACCGTTCTGGAAGCACTGGTTTAAAAGTTGGAACGTATGGTTCTGCGGAATTACCGCAGTTTCCTAGTGATCCGGGAATGTCGTGTTT
>CAWGNW010000004.1:0-55628 GCA_963824045.1 uncultured Gammaproteobacteria bacterium
CACCTATCTGGCGGCAGGCGGTCATCAGAACCCAGTAGCCTATCGGTACGATCAAGCCGTTCCCTTCTGCCAGCGGGATGAACTCGCCGGGTGGAATCATGCCGATTTCCGGGTGGCGCCAGCGGACCAGTGCCTCGACTGAATTGACCCGGCCGGTGCGGAGGTCGACCTTGGGTTGGTAATGCAGTTCCAGTGACTCGGTGGCCAGGGCGTGTCGCAGGTCGTTCTCGAGCTTCAGGTTTTCCAGTGTGGCCCTGTGCAGCTGCTCGTCGTAGAACTGGTAGCTGTTGTGACCGTGCAGCTTGGCATAGTACAGCGCGGTGCCTGCATGCTTCAGCAGGGTGTCCGCTTCCTCTCCGTCATCCGGATACAGGCTGATGCCGACGCTGCACGTCAGGTGTATCTCGTTGCCGTCGATTTCGATCGATTCAGTGACGGCTTCGATGACCCTGCTGGCGATCTGGTCGGTGAACTCGGTACAGTCGAGTCCGGTAAGCAGGATGCCGAACTCGTCGCCGCCGAGTGAAAAGACGGTGTTGCTGGAAAGTTCCGCGCCGAGGCGTGCAATCGAGTCGCTGTTGCGCAGGGATGCGGTAAGGCGCTGGCTCACGGCCCTCAGCAGTTGATCTCCCACGCTATAGCCAAGCGCGTTGTTGATGCGTTTGAACATGTCAAGGTCAAGCATCATGACGGAAACGTATTGGCCGTTGCTGCGGCAGTCCTGCAGTGCGGCGACGATGCTGGCGGAGAACAGTTTCCGGTTCGGCAGTCCGGTGACGCTGTCATGTCCGGGCAGGACTTCCCATGCTTCCTGGCCATTTTCCTGCGCAGGGGTGCGGTGTCCGGTCTGCGGTCGGTACCCCGGGGCGTGCTTGTCCCGTGTGAATGCGACACCGGGAATGAAGTTGCCATGGCGCGGTGCGAGTTTTGCGAAATGTTCCGCGTCCCAGGCGACTACCCGGTTGCGCCCGGTATTCTTGGCACGGTACAGCGCCTTGTCGGCATGTTCAATCAACTGGCTCAGCGTCCGGGCGCCATGCTCCAGAGATGACACGCCAAAACTGGCTGTAATGGAAATGGCAGAGGCACCGGTTGCACCGGCTACCCGCAGCTGCTGGACATTTCTGCGGGCGCGTTCCGCGGTTTCCATTGCCACTTCGAGATCCATTCCCGGAAGGACCACGCAGAATTCTTCGCCCCCGTAGCGACAGATTGTGTCCGTGGAACGCAGCGACAGCTGCAGGCATTCCGCCACATTCCGGATGACATCGTCTCCACGGGCGTGCCCGTAGTTGTCGTTGATGGTTTTGAATATATCGATATCCGTCATGATGCAGGCCAGCTTGTGACCGTCGCGCTGCGCTGTCTTGAAGACGGTTTCGAATTTTTCGAAGAACGAACGACGGTTCAGGCAATCCGTCAGGGAATCCCGGGTTGCCAGTACCTGCAGTACCTCGTTCTGGCGCCGGATCTCGTCGCGGGATTTTTTCAGTATGCCGAGCATGCCTTCCAGCTGGTCATTTTTTTCTTCCAGCTGGGTGATGTCGCTGAATGTCACCATGACGCCACTGTTTTTGCCACGGTCGTCACAGACGGGGGCGCTGTCTACGAGGTAAACCTTCCTGGCTTCTGGCGGACCAGGGAGACACATCTGCCTGTTGGTCTGCTGACTGCCGTCCCGGATGGTGATTGACCACGGCAGTTCGTTGTCATAGCTGTTGGAAAACCTCCATCCCAGCTGTGATACAGGGATGTCGTTCAGCGCCCCGGGCGTGGTGCCGGCAATCTGCGCGAAGGTGTTGTTTGCCATGATGATGCGCTCCCGATTGTCGAGCAGCAGCACGCCTTCGGTGAGTGCATTCAGACTGGAGCGGAGCAGGGTTGGAGCGACAGCCGCGAGATCGATGTGCTGATGCCGGCGGTAAACGATGAACAGCGAGATCGCGGATCCCAGCAGCGTAATCAGCACGATCAGGGTTGCCAGGTGCTCGATGGGGTGGTTCAGCATTTCTCCGGTGAGCAGCGTACCGATCATGACGATCACCAGTCCGACCGTCAGACGCAGGGACAGGGGTACCTTTGTCATCCCGGCGTGCCCTGCGTTCCGGCATCTGTGTCGGCGCCGTTACTGTCTGCTTCTCCGCCAAACCTGACGTTTGGCGTGGCAGGATAATCACTTGTTATCGGCAAGGCAGTAACTCCATGTTTTTCTTGCTTGGTGTGCTTGTTTAAACAGCGGTCTACGGCGCCATGCAGGTTCCGCCCGGTTGTGATCCTGTGCCAGACCGGGCGCTCCGATCTTCAGTCATATCGGCAGGCAGGCCGGTTTCCCCAGTGCCGGATCCTGCGCGGTGGCAACTCAACCGACTGCAAAGATCCTTCAGGTACGGGAGACCTGTTTGCAACAATGCAGGACGGGGTATATCGTCCCGGATACACCTGTTTACACTGCCCGGCCGGCTACCTGTGACGCTGCTGACCAGTAGTGGATTCCTGGCGGGTTCCGGTGTGTACAGTCCACCTAAAGAAAACTTCCGGGATTAACGATAGTCTCATTACTACCAGGGGGTGTAGACAAGGGTGCCGGAACCGGCGCCGCTTATCCTGCCTGTCAGGAGTTGTCCAGTGATGCGCGGGCATACCATGAAAGCACTGCAACAGACGTCGCTGCTGGACGGTGGCAACGGTGCCTATCTGGAGTCGCAGTACGAATCCTTCCTGCATGATCCGGAAAGTGTTTCTCCGCACTGGCGCACCTACTTCGCGGCGCTGCCGCATATCGACGGCCAGGATAACGCAGAGATATTTCATTCCGAGTTGCGCCGCGAGTTTTCGCGCCTGACAGGGCGCCTGCGCGGACAACGTCTCGCCCGTCTCACCGGAGCCCGCCTGACGCAGGAGCGCAAGCAGGTCCGGGTACTGCAGCTGATCAATGCCTATCGCTTTCGCGGGCACCAGCATGCCAGCACCGACCCCCTGCGCCACCTCGACCCGGCGCCGGTGCCGGAACTCGACCTGGCCTACCACGGACTGGGTGAACAGGACTTCGATACCGTTTTCCAGACCGGTTCGCTGGTGGGCCCGGAAGAGGCCACGCTGGCGGAGATCCTGTATGCGCTGAACCGCACCTATTGCGGGACGGTCGGCGCCGAGTACATGCATATCACCGAGACCGCGGAAAAGCGCTGGATACAGCAGCGCCTCGAAACGGTACAGTCGCATCCGCACCTGCCAAGCGAGATGCAGACCTGGTTGCTGGAGCGGCTTACGGCAGCGGAAGGCATCGAGCGCTACCTGCATTCGAAATATGTCGGGCAAAAACGCTTTTCGCTCGAGGGGGCGGAGAGCCTGATCCCGCTGCTCGGTGAAGTGATCAACCGCGGCGGTGCCGCCGGCATCCGGGAGATTGTGATCGGCATGTCGCATCGCGGTCGCCTGAACGTGCTGGTGAACATCCTTGGCAAGCTGCCTTCGCAGCTGTTTTCCGAATTCGAGGACTCGCAGGACCGGCGCTATGCCTCGGGTGATGTCAAGTATCACCAGGGCTTCGCATCGAATATCAACACGCCCGGCGGGCTGGTGCACCTGGCGCTGGCCTTCAACCCCTCACACCTGGAAATCGTTTCGCCCGTGGTCCACGGTGCCGTGCGCGCACGCCAGCGCCGTCACCGCGATCACACCGGCAGCCGCATCCTGCCGGTGGTGATACACGGTGATTCCTCGTTTGCGGGCCAGGGTGTGGTGATGGAAACCTTCAACATGTCCGGTTTGCGTGGTTATTCCACGCGGGGGACGGTCCACATCATCGTCAACAACCAGATTGGCTTCACCACCAGTCACGCCAAGGACTCCAGGTCGTCGCTGTACTGCACCGACGTCGCGAAGATGGTCAATGCCCCCATTTTTCACGTCAACGGCGATGACCCGGAGGCCGTCTATTTCATTACCCAGGTGGCGCTGGATTACCGGATGCGATTCGGCAAGGATGTCGTCATCGACCTGGTGTGCTATCGCCGCCACGGACACAATGAGGCGGATGAGCCGGCCGCCACCCAGCCGGGCATGTACCGGGAAATTCGTGCCCTGCCGACAACGCGCGCCATGTACGCGGCGAGCCTGGAGTCGCAGGATATCATCGACACCGGTATTGCCGACGAAATGGCGCGCAGCTACCGTGACCTGCTGGATTCAGGCAGCAGTGTCACGCCAGCAATCGCGAAGGACCGGATGGTGGACCGCCGGGTCGCAGTTAACTGGAAATCCTATGTGGGCCACCGCTGGGACGAACCCTGCGATACCCGGATCCCGATGGAAGTCCTGCGCGAGCTTGCCGCGAGGCTGCAGCAACTGCCGCTGGGTTTCGAGCTGCATCCGCGGGTGGCGAAGGTGATGGACGACCGCCGCAAGATGGCGGCCGGCGCGCTGGCCGTGGACTGGGGCTTTGCCGAGACCATGGCCTACGCCAGCCTGTTGCGCGAGGGCTTCCCGATCCGGCTTTCCGGTCAGGACAGCGAGCGCGGCACTTTTTTTCATCGCCATGCCGTGTTGCATGACCAGGTTGCCGGTGGCACCTGGACTCCATTGCAGCACCTTGCCGCAGACCAGCCCTCCTTCCTGGTGGTCGATTCGTTGCTCTCGGAGGAGGCGGTGCTGGCCTTCGAGTACGGCTACGCCACCACGGAACCGCAGGCATTGACTATCTGGGAAGCGCAGTACGGTGATTTCGCCAACGTGGCGCAGGTGGTGATCGACCAGTTCATCGCCTCCGGCGAGGCCAAATGGGGCCGGCTGTGCGGGCTTACCCTGCTGCTGCCGCATGGCTACGAAGGCCAGGGTCCGGAGCATTCCTCGGCACGGCTGGAACGCTTTCTGCAGCTTTGCGTGGGTCACAATCTCCAGATTTGCAATCCCACCACGCCGGCGCAGATGTTCCACATGCTGCGCCGCCAGATGTTGCGCCCCTTGCGCAAGCCGCTGGTCGTGATGGCACCGAAAAGCCTGCTGCGCCACAAGCATGCGGTGTCAAGTCTGGACGATCTGGCCGAGGGCGAATTCCGGCCGGTAATAGGCGACAGCCAGCTTGCAGAACCATCCCGGGTATCACGACTTGTCATGTGCAGCGGCAGGGTATACTACGATCTGCTGGAACGTCGGCAGGCCGGGGGACTGGAGCATGTTGCCCTGGTGCGCATCGAGCAGCTGTATCCGTTCCCGTGGCGCCTGTTGCGTGAGGAACTGGCGCGCTATCCGAATGTCGGGGAGTTCTGCTGGTGCCAGGAAGAACCCAAGAACCAGGGCGCATGGTATGCCACGCGCCACAAGTTCGAGGAAATCATTGGTGCTGAAAACAGACTTATTTATACTGGCCGCGAGGCACTGTCGGCCCCCGCCGTTGGTTACGCGGTCCTGCATGTGCAGCAGCAGGAAAGCCTGGTAGCGCAGGCGCTGGGCCTGTGAGGTTGCAATCACCGTGGATGCAAGCCGGCGTCAGCGGCACCCGTTAACCCCAGTCTCAGGAATAGAGAATGTCATGACAACCGAAGTCAAGGTGCCCGCCCTTCCCGAGTCTGTCAGCGACGGCGTCGTGGTGGTCTGGCACAAGCAGCCGGGCGACGCAATCGAACGCGACGAGGCGCTGGTGGATATCGAGACGGACAAGGTGGTGCTGGAGGTGCCTGCACCGGTGGACGGTGTGCTCGAAAAAATCCTTTCCGCCGAGGGTGAGCAGGTGACGGCGGCCCAGGTTATCGGTGTGATCCGGACAAACGGCGCAGCTGCTGCTGCGGACCGGGATCCTGGTCAGGGTCCGCATCCGATGCATGACCAGCCGCTCGGCCCGGCCGTGCGCAAGCTGCTGGCCGAACACCACCTGCAACCCGGACAGATTCCCGCTACCGGCAAGGGCGGGCGCCTGACAAAGGGTGACGTGCTCGCATTCCTGGCGCAGCCGCAGGCCCCTGCAGCCGCCGTGGCAGAGGCTGCAGGGGAAGCCGGTGAAACCGCCGTTGCACTGAAAGCGCCGCTGACCGAAGCGCCACCCCCGGTGGCCCCGACTCCGGGCCTGCCGGAAATCCAGGAGGACCGGCCGCAGAAACGGGTGCCGATGTCGCGCCTGCGTGCCCGTGTCGCCGAGCGCCTGCTGCAGGCCTCGCTGGGTACGGCCATGCTGACGACCTTCAACGAGGTCAACATGCTGCCCGTCAGGCTGCTGCGGGAAAGACACGGCAAGGCATTTGCCGAAACCCACGGTGTACGCCTGGGCTACATGTCATTCTTCGTGCGCGCGGCGGCCGAGGCGCTGAAACGCCATCCGGACATCAACGCGTCCATCGACGGCGAGGATGTCGTCTATCACGGTTTCTGTGATATCGGCGTGGCCATCAGCACGGAGCGGGGGCTGGTGGTGCCGATCCTGCGCAATGCCGAGTACATGAGTCTTGCGGAAATCGAGACGGATATTCTCGAGTTCGCGGAAAAGGGCAAAACCGGCAAGCTGTCGATGGATGAGATCACCGGCGGCACCTTTACCATTACTAACGGCGGCGTCTTCGGCTCCATGTTGTCGACACCGATACTGAATCCGCCGCAAAGCGCCATTCTCGGCATGCACAGCATCAAGGACCGCCCGGTCGTCATCGACGGCGAGATCGTGGTCCGGCCGGTCATGTACCTGGCACTGACCTACGATCACCGTATCGTCGACGGCAAGAGCGCGGTGACCTTTCTCGGGACCATCATCGAGTTGCTGGAAGATCCGGCCAGCATGCTGCTTGACCTGTGACACCATGCCTGCCGCTACCGCAGCAATGGCGCCGCCACCCTTCCAGTACCCGGACCGGTAGACAGACATGAAACTGGACTTTGATGTGATCGTTATCGGCGCCGGGCCGGCCGGCTACGTGGCCGCCATTCGCTGCAGCCAGCTGGGGATGAAAACCGCCTGTGTCGACGACTGGATCGGCAAGGACGGCAAGCCGGTGCCGGGTGGCACCTGCCTGAACGCGGGCTGCATTCCCTCCAAGGCATTGCTGGAGAGTTCGGAGCTCTACGAACGCATGCACACCGGCATCGCCAGTCATGGCATCGCGGCGCGTGATGTCGAGCTGGATGTCGCGACCATGATCGCAAACAAGGACCTGACGGTACGCGACCTGACCAAAGGCATCGAGGCACTGTTCCGCTTTAATGATATCGAATGGCTGCCCGGACGCGGGCAGTTGCTTCCGGAGCGCCATGTACGCGTTACCGGCCATGACGGCGAGTCCCGTACCCTGGCATGCGGGCACGTGATCATCGCCTGTGGTTCTTCTCCGGTGGAGATCTCTGCCGCCCCCCTGCAGGAAGGCCGCATCGTCGACTCGGCAGGCGCCCTGGACTGGACGGATGTTCCGCAGCGCCTCGGCATAATCGGGGCGGGCGTCATCGGGCTGGAACTCGGCAGCGTATGGCGCCGTCTGGGCGCCGGGGTGATCCTGCTCGAGGCGCAGGACCAGTTCCTGTCCATGGCGGACCGGCAGGTCGCACGCTCCGCGCTGCAGCTGTTCCAGAAGCAGGGTCTCGATATCCGCATGGGCGCGCTGGTGAAATCGACGCAGGTGTCGGATGCAGGTGTGGAGGTCAGTTACCAGGACAAGGATGCCGAGCATACGCTGACAGTCGACCGGCTGATTGTGTCCGTCGGGCGCCGGCCCTGCACGGAGAACATTGCCGCGGCGGAGACCGGACTGCTGCTGGACGAGGGCGGCTTCATTCACGTGGACGATTACTGCTCGACCAATCTGCCCGGGGTATATGCGGTGGGCGACGTGGTGCGCGGGCCCATGCTGGCGCACAAGGGTTCCGAAGAAGGCGTGATGGTCGCCGAGCGCATCGCCGGACAGCAGTCAGCCCTGAACTACGACACCATCGCTTCGGTGATCTATACACAGCCGGAAATCGCCTGGGTCGGCAAGACCGAGGAGGCGCTGCGGCAGAACGGCGTGAACTTCAAGTCCGGCATGTTCCCGTTTGCCGCCAGCGGCCGCGCCCGGGCCATGCGCGAAACCGACGGCATGGTAAAGCTGCTCAGCGATGCCGAGACCGACCGCGTTCTGGGTGTGCACATCATCGGGACACATGCCTCGGAGCTGATCGGCCAGGCGGTGCTGGCGATGGAATTCGAAGCCAGCAGCGAGGACATTGCGCGCACCGTATTTGCGCACCCGACCCTGTCAGAGGCGCTGCACGAGGCGGCTCTGTCGGTTGACGGGCGCGCCATCCATATCGGCAAGCAGGCGCGCACCGGAAAGTAACGCGCACACGGCTGCATTCACCATGCAATAATGGGGGACAGACCACGTTTTCTGCCTGTCTCATTTCAGCCGTAGAACATGCCTGCTATGGCAGTGATGCGCGACCAGCCTGACCAGACAAGCGCGAAAACGTGGTCTGTCCCCCTTTCCCCAGATAATCGAGACACGCATGACACAGTGGCGCAACAGCACCCCGGGCCTGGTCGACCCCTTCGGCAGAAGGGTGGAATACGTACGCCTGTCAGTGACCGACAAGTGCAACCTGCGTTGCTTCTACTGTCTGCCCGAAGGCTTCCGGGGCTTCGAGGAACCGGACAACTGGCTGCGTTTCGACGAGATCGAACGGGTCATTGCGGCCTTTGCTGACCTGGGTGTCAACCGGGTGCGGATAACCGGTGGCGAGCCGCTGGTGCGCAAGGATCTGCCACGACTGGTATCGCGGCTGGCCGCCCTGCCCGGCGTCGGGGACCTGTCACTGAGCACCAATGCCACCCTGCTGCAACGCCATGCCGGCGAACTGCGGGAAGCCGGAATCAGCCGCATCAATGTCAGCCTGGATTCACTGCGCCCCGATCGCTTCAGGCAAATTACCGGCGGCAAGCTGGCGCCGGTGCTGGCTGGCCTGATGGCCGCGAAGGCGGCCGGGTTTGCGCCCATCAAGATCAACATGCTCGCGCTGCGGGATATCAACGATGACGAGTTCGGGGCCATGGTGGCGTTCTGTCTCGAACACGATTTCACGCTGCGCTTTATAGAAACCATGCCGGTGGGCAGCACCGGCCGCAGTGCCAGCGATCATTATCTCGATCTGCAAACGGTCAGGCAGCGGCTGGAGCGAAGCTTCGAATTGCTGCCCGGTGTCATGCCCGGTGGTGGACCGGCGCGGTATGTGCAGGTTCGCGGTACCGACCTGCGCATCGGCTTCATCACCCCGATCTCGCAGCACTTCTGCGCGACCTGCAACCGGGTGCGCCTGGCGGTGGACGGCACGCTCTACCTGTGCCTCGGTCAGGACCACCAGTATCCGCTGCGGCCACTGCTGCGTCGGGGGATCAGCGATGCCGGCCTGCGGGACGCCATTATCGAGGCCCTGGCCCTGAAGCCGGAACGCCACGAGTTCCGCGACAAGCCCGGCCAGGTGGTGCGCTTCATGTCGATGACCGGCGGCTAGCACCGGGGCCGTTCGATTCCGCGATGGCCGGCAAAAACGGGGGCAGATTTATTGCCCCCGGATATTATTGGTTGTTGCGATTCGATCCCCGGATCGCGATAAACACGCCGTACAGGATGAAGCCGCTGAAGGCCACCAGCGTCCAGCCTGGGATGCTGAGGCCGAGAAAGCGCCACAGGACCTCGGCGCATTCCCCCGAACCGTGCAGCACCATCCGCAGCGCCTCGCTGAAGGGGAATACCTCGAGAATATAGTCCAGCCCGGGGCCGCATTCCGGTACCTGGTCCGGCGGCAGGCTTTGCAGCCACAGGTGGCGTCCGGCAATGGCAGCGCCTGTTGCTGCAAGCAGCGCGACCAGGGCGCCGTAGACCCTGACGCCCCAGCCACGCGGGTTGTGGATTGACGCCAGCAGCAGCACGGCGGCGATGGTGATCACGACCACGCGCTGGAAGATGCACAGCGGGCAGGGTTCAAGCTGCAGCAGGTACTGGAAATAGACCAGCGCGGTGCCCATCATGGCGATGCACGCCAGAAAACCGAGCAGGAAGAGTGTCCTGGGTGTAGGTATGTGCAAATCGGCCCCCGCAGTGAAATGGTAGCGGCAGGCAGTATAGCCCGGTCCGGACACGCGGGGTAATCCCGGTGGAAAGATGTGTCGCTGCGGTGCGTTCCCGGCGCGTCGGGCACCAGAACGGTGCGGGCGGTTACAGCAGCAGGTCCGCCGTATCGATGATCTGGTCGGCGATTTCGCCGATGCGCTTGTTCCTGTCCATGGCCAGCTTGCGCAGCAGGTGGTAGGCGGCGTTCTCTTCCAGCTTGCGCCTCTTCATGAGGATGCCCTTGGCGCGTTCGATGCGTTTGCGCTCGGCCAGCAGGGTTTTGGTGGCTTCCAGTTCGGCCCGCATGGCGTGGATCTCGGCAAAGCGTGCCCTGGCAATTTCCAGCAGGTGTCCGATGCGGGCGGGTTCGGAACACCCCGCCACATAGGCATTTACGCCGGCCTTGATAGACTTGCCAATGGCATCCGGCGTGTTGTCGGCAGTCAGCAGCAGCACCGGAAGCGGCGCTTGCAGATGGATTTTACGCAGCTGCTGCAGTACTGGCTGGGTGACCTTGTCCGTGAGCACGATCAGGGCGTCCGGTTGCAGTGCCGCGACCTCCAGAGTGATACGCTCCAGGGGAATGGCCGGTGAAATGACCTGCCATCCGGCGGCAACAGCAGCGTCCATCAGGCGAGAGCTGCTGTTGCGTTTGTCTGTGGCCAGTAAAACTTTCATGGAATTTTTACGCCTTGCATCCTGGTGCCTGTCAGGGATGTACAGCAAGAGCCGTACCACATCACCGGGTGGCCGGCGCTGCCATGATCCGGGCTTTCAAAAAAAGGCCATCCCTGGCCATGGCAGGGTGCGGAGGAGGAGTCGCACCTGGAATCCTGATTCTAACTCCGGGACCGGGGCGTTGTGCCTCTTCAAATTAGCGGTAACGGATAATAAGGCCACGGAATCCACAGAAAAACACGGAAAGAAATAACACCCGGCAGAAGTATTTCCGTGCCTTTCCGTGATTTCCGTGGCCATGGAGAAAGACTGGCGCACAGCTAGTCTTCCAGCATCCCTTATCCGCAATTTGCAGGAAGCCCGGGCTAGGCCGCGACCGCTTCGGCGGCGGCATTCTTCATGGTGCCGGCCAGCAGGCCGTAGACCGTGGCCCAGGCCGTTTCCACGGCCGGCGTAAAGGCCTCGCCGAGTCCCTGGTCCAGTGTCCACAGCAGCGCACTGCCGACGGTGTCGTAGTGTGTGTCCGTTACGCCGTAGGCCACGTGGCGCACACCGAGGTCCTTCACGGCCGGCACGATCAGGTCCAGCTGGTCCAGTCCGTTTACCGCGGTGCCGACCATGCGCATAAGCTTCCTGCCCTGCTCGGTCATATCGCCCTTGAAAAGTGGCTTGAGGGCCGGGTCAAGCTCAAACAGCTTGCCGTAAAAAAGTTTCGCGGCAGTATCGGCTATCGGTACCACCTGCGCCCATGAAGACTTAACCAGTTCGATCTGTTCGGGTGTCATAAGTTATCTCCTTTGCTGAAGGTAAAATCCGGCCAGTACCAACGTGCAGTCCACCGCGGCCCTGACCTGTTCGTCGTTAAACGCCTGTTGTCCCGGTGGCCGCTAGCTGCCCATCGGGATGCGGATCACCACGCCGCCCATGACATCGCCCAGTTTGAAATCCCGCTTCGGCGAGTCCTTGTGGCCGTTGTGGCACGACACGCAGACCGGAGCGACCGCGGTATCGGCGTAGACGGCGGTGAAGTACTTCTGTCCGCCGAGGGTTTCCTCGGTGTAGTAGTTCTGGCCCTTGTTTTCCGCCACGAACTTCAGCCCGGCCTTTTCGGCGTCGGTCTGCGGCGCGTTCTGCTTGTTCACCGGCCAGAGTGATTGCAGTGAATAGCTGAAGCTGACATCCGGCATGGTCTCGGCGCGCTCTGCGACCATCTCCGCACCGAAGCGGAACATCTGGGCCGGCAGCGCCAGCGCCTGCTCGTCCTCGAAGTGCTCGCTGGCCTTGATCACCTTGTCCTTCTTCACCAGCCGGTTGACGATCGTTTTCGTGTAGACGGCGCGGTCGGAATCCATCACCAGGTGCAGGGAATCGGCCATTGCCCTGGGTGTTATCGACGGGGTGTCGCCGACATCACTGGCGGCGATGGCCGCGCTGACGGCGACGGCACCGAGGCTGAGTCCGGTGAGGGTGCTTCGCAGTTGTTTCATATCGTTACTCCTTGCTGTTGGTGGTCTGTCAGGGATCGTTGCCTTGTTCCGGGTCGGCATCCATTTCCTCCCGCGCGCGCTCCAGGTCGCGCTCCGCCATTTCCATGCTGTCGACGTGTACGCCGGGACGGCCGCGGAAATTGCGCGCGATCTGGTCGGGGTCGGCGAGGGCATCTATGGAGAACGCCAGCCCGTGGCAGTGCAGGCAGGCGGGACGGATCATTTTCGAATTCGGCGACAGGTCGGCACTCTGGTTGTGGTCGACCAGGATGCGGCTGACCCAGTCGTTGACGTCATACTTGATGCGGGGCATGTGGCAGCTGGCACAGGAAACGCCGCTGCCGGCTGGCAGTTCGCCGCGCTGTTCCCGCTGCCACAGCCGATGATGCGGCGAGTCCGTGTAGGCGCGGCTGTGTGTGTCGTCGTGACACTCCAGGCAGGCTTCGACCGCGGCATGGCGGCTGTCGTAACGGTGCGGGCTATGGCAGCTGTTGCAGGTCAGCTGCGAGTGCGCGACATCCGCGTGCATTGGCAGCTGTGCTTCACCCGGTGTCATCGGCGGCAGCTCCGCCGCGAGCCGCATGCCGTGTTTGCCGCGCTGGAAGCGTTTCACCTCGAGGTCATGACAATCCCCGCAATTCTCCGCGCCGGGGTGATCCGTCCACAGCGGTTGCGCCTCCGCGTCCCGGGACAGCAGGTGGCAGGCGCTGCAGTTCACGCCGGAGCGGGCATGCGCGGTGGTGGCCCAGTCATTCAGCAGGGTGGCTTCGACCGCTGTGCCGGCCGGTGCATCGGCCATGGCGGCATCCAGTGGTTCGACCGGGTAGCGATCGGACGGGTAGTCCATGAGCTCTTCCAGCACCGCGGCGAACTCGCGTGCCGGCAGCTGCGGGGTTTCCAGCAGGTCCGGTTCGTGCAGATGCTTCACCAGGAAGTCGGTATACAGGGCACGGTTGTTGTGGAAGTTGTGGCATCCGGCATCGGTGCAGGTCGTGAAGTCCATACCGGTGTGGCTGGGACGGTCTTCTGCAATATCGCTGTGGCAATGGAAGCAGACATCGCGAGGCTGTGTTACACCGTTCTTGCGGGTGATTTCCGGGCGGTGTTCCTGGTGGCATGTGACGCAGCGCAGCGCGTTGATATGCTCCAGGCGGTCGGCATTGCGCGGGTCGGTGAACTTGGTGCGTGGATGCGAATCGAAAGGCTTCTTGCGGTCCTCGCCGTGGCACTTGATGCAGGCCTCCTGCAGCACCTTGCCGCCGCCCAGCGCGTCGCCGTGGCAGACGCCGCAATTGTCGCGCAGCTGGTGGTGCCCCGGACTCAGGGGGCCCGGCATGAACAGGGTCTTGTTGTTGTCGGTCAGCAGCATATAACACAGCCCGGCGACCAGGCCGCCCGTAAGCAACAGCCACGCGGCCCAGAGGGTGCGATTGGTGCGCGCACCCATCTGCTAGAACCAGTAGGTTTTGAGTACATGGAAACCAAGCAGTGCGGGCAGTGGCCACAGGAACAGGACGTGGGTCCAGACGGACAGCCTGCGGGCGCGGCGCGCGAACCCCAGGGGCAGCGCATGCTGCCTGCCGGAGGTCGCGCTCAACAGGGCGCCGCTCAACAGTGCGCCGAGAAAAGTCAGCATCAACAGCAGATTCAGTTCGTTGCCGAGGCGCAGCCCGGTGTGGGCCACCAGCAGCAACGCGACGAGCACGCCGATCCCGGCATGTACCGCGCGCCAGCCGCCGAAGTCCCCCCAGTTGATCCGCTGAATGCGCTTCGGCAGGGACAGGAACGCCAGGCACAGGGACAGACCCAGCAGGGAAAAGCCGCTGACCTGCTTCAGCAGGCCGCTACGCCAGAGCACGTCCCATTGCAGCGCGAACTGCACCGAGCGGTTGTAGGGGATCGCCGGCAGCAGCAGGAGTATGGCGCTGACCATACCGGCGAGCACCGCGGCGATTGTCAGGAAAATGGCTGCCCTGACCGGCTCGATATGAACCGCACCCAGCAACTGCTGCAGCAGCGGCCGGCAGGAACCGCACACTGTAGCCGCCCCGGTTGCCACGCAGAGGCTGCCGATATCCCTGCAGCCCCGGTCCACGGCGCGTGACAGGGTGCCGCGGCTGATGCCCTTGCAGTTGCAGACCATGGCCGTCGCAGGCCAGCCGGCAACGCTGTCGTCGCTGTCCTGGTGCCAGAGACTGCCGGTATGCCGGAAGCGCTTCAGTTGCCAGGGCCAGACGCGGTGCCGCCCGTGCACCGCCTCCTGGATGCGGCTGGCGTCCTGCCAGGTGCCGAGGGCATAGGCGGCATCCAGCCGGTTGCCGTCCAGAAACAGCTTGCGATAGATACTGCCGTTGCCTTCGATGTATTCCACAGTGCGGCGGGGCCATTCCAGCTGGATCTCCCCGACACTGAAGACCTTGCAGCCCACCACCTTCAGGCGGGTTGCGTTGATGGAGCCGTTATAGCTGACCGTTTTCCGGGCCATCGCGTGCGCCACCACGGCGGCCTGTTCATATCCCGGCGCCACCAGCCCGTAGACCCGGTTGCGGTGTTCGGCGCATTCTCCGGCGGCATAGATGTAGGGGTCGCTGCTGCGCAGCTGGTCATCGACCAGGATTCCGCGGTGGTAATGCAGGCCGCAGTCGCGGGCAAGCTCGATATTGGGGGTGATGCCGGTCGCGATCACCACGGTGTCGCAGTCCAGGCGGCTGCCATCCGCAAGCTCCACGGCCTCCACCCGGGTCGAGCCGCACAATTCCTTCACGCGCGCGCTACTGATGACCTCGATACCCAGGTGGTGCACGGCGCCGTTCAGCAGCGCGGCACCGTCGACATCGAGCTGGTGGAACATCAGGTGTGCGGCCTGTTCCACCACGGTGACACGGGTATTGAAACGGCGCATGGCGCGGGCCGCTTCCAGGCCCAGCAGGCCGCCGCCGATCACGACCGTGTGGCGGCTGCGCACGGTGCGCGCCATCAGTTTTTCGGCATCACTCAGGTCGCGGAAGCGGTAAACATGTGCGAGGTCGACGCCCGAAACGGGCGGTACGGAGGCGCGCGAGCCGGTTGCCAGCACCAGTCGGGACCAGGGACAGGCATCTCCGTTGAAATCGATAACAACCCGGCGCTCGCGGTCGATGGCGATGATCTGTGTGCCGAGCATGCGGGTCAGGCGCGGGTCATCGTCCAGTTGTTCGGCGACGGCGATATCCGTTACATCCCCGGCCAGGTAGCCGGAGAGCTGCACCCGGTCGTAGAGTTCCCGCGGTTCCTCGCCGAACAGGATTACCGGAACCGGTTTCTGCAGCGACTGCCGCAGGAATTCGGCGGCGACCCGCTGCCCGACCGGTCCGGCGCCGATAATGACGACCGGCGGGTTTTCCCGGGCCGCGGCATAGCGGTCAACTTCCTGCTGTTGTTCGAGCGGTATGTTCATCGCGTACCAAAAAAAAAGCGCCATAGCCGCCGGTGAGTGCCCCGGTAGTTATGGCGCCGTTGCCAGCCGGGATCGGCATTGACCCCGGAACGTGTTCCTGCAGCCCTTGCGGGCCGGCATGCAACGCTTAACCGTCACTGGTTGGGTGCGTCGCGTGTCTGGTGAGTGAAATGCACGGATTGTGCCAGCGCTGTGATTGCTGCCGCCAACGTCATTGGCAGTGCTGGCCGCTGTGCCGCCGTACTGCCGGGTAAGGCCTTGATTCACAAAATTGCAGTTTGCGGGGTGTCGCGCCCGACAGGTGGGCATGGCAGCCCGGGAGGCGGTGCCATGACACCGCTGCTGGCCCGGTCTCAGGGCGTCGGGGAGGCAAAGACAGTGCAGTGCGGCGGCGTTGCGCACAAAGACAGTGCACGCAGGGCGCGCAGGCCGCCGCACCGCAATGCTGCAACCCACATGAAACAATCCTTTATGCGAACAGGCACTATTCCTGCATATATCCCTGCAGGCGGTACCACCGGGTACCCGCTAACAGCGCGGGAAGACGACACCATGGCACAGCGGGCGATACGCGAATACGAAGGCAAAAGAATATTTGCGCAGAACTGGTCGCGCTACTTCGGCCAGTTTCAATATGATTTCCAGGCGGCTTCGGTGGCCAGCGGCGATGAGTTGCGCGCCCTGGCCGCCGGGGAAGGTTATGAATGGCTGTTGCAGGGTCCGCTGGTGGTCAAGCCGGATATGATCTTCGGCAAGCGCGGTCTCAACGGTCTGGTGTATTACCAGGTTGAACAGCCGGGCGATGTCAGGCTGGAGTCTGCCGCGCACTGGATCGACGCCAGGCGCGCGGAAACCACGACCCTGCGCAGTGGCCAGCAGGGTGTGCTCAGCCGTTTCATCGTCGAGCCGTTCGTGGCGCATGCGGGTGATGCCGAGTACTACATTTCCGCGGTGCTGGGTGACATGGAAGACGTACTGACCCTGAGCGCACACGGCGGTGTCAACATTGAGGACAACTGGGACCGGGTGAACATCGTCGAGGTGCCGGTGGATGCGGACGGCGACGACCTGCTGGACCTGATCGGCGCCGCGGTTCCCGCAGCTGTTGCGGACCGGGAACGTTTCGCCCTGTTCGCCAGTGACTTTTACCGCTTTTTCCGTGATCTGCACTTCGCCTATCTCGAGATCAACCCGTTTTCCCTGGCAGGCGAGCGTGTGCACCTGCTGGATCTGGTGGCGAAAGTGGATGACACGGCCGGTCATCTTATGGAGGATCGCTGGGGACCGCTGTATTTCCCGACGCCCTTCGGCATGAAGGCCCCCGGACCGGAAGAAAAGGCCATCAAGGAAATCGATGACAAGAGCGGCGCCTCGCTCAAGCTTACAATTCTCAATCCGCAGGGGACCATCTGGACACTGGTTGCCGGCGGCGGTGCGTCGGTGGTGTACGCGGACACCATTGCCGACCTGATCGGTGCCGGTGAACTTGCCAACTACGGGGAGTACTCGGGGAACCCGACGACCCAGGAGACCTATCAGTATGCGCGCACGCTGCTGGACCTGATGACCCGCAGCCCGGACCCGCAGGGGCGGGAAAAGATACTGATCATCGGAGGCGCCATCGCCAACTTTACCGATGTGGCAAAGACCTTCACCGGCATCATTCAGGCCCTGCGCGAATACCACGAGCAGCTGCGGGCGGTCGGGGTGCGTATCTATGTGCGCCGTGGCGGTCCGAACTACGAAGTGGGTCTGCGCAATCTCAGGCAGGCGGCCGATGCCCTCGGCCTGCCAATCGAGGTCTACGGCCCCGAAACCCACATGACTGATGTCGCGAGGATGGCCCTGAGTGCATAGCCCGGGAAGCGTCGCAGTGAGCCGGCAGGCGGCAGCGCTGCCTGCCGGCGGCAGCACTGATGCGTTGTTGTTCGATCGTGATACCCGGGCGATTTTCTGGAACAATCACCAGGCTGCCATCCAGCGCATGCTGGACTACGATACGCTGATCGGGCGCGAGCAGCCCTCGGTTGCGGCCATCGTCTCACCTGCAAGCGGCAGTCGCTACGGCAAGTTCTTCTTCGGCACCAGTGAAGTACTGCTGCCGATCTACGGGACCAAGCATGCCGCGGCGGCGGCGCACCCCGAGGCGTCGGTGCTGCTGAATTTCGCTTCCTTCCGCCGGGCCGCCCGCATCACCAGCGAGGCGCTGGAACTGCCGGGCATCCGCACCATCATGATCACCGCCGAGGGCATGCCGGAGCGTCACGCGCGGGCACTCAAGTTGCGTGCCCGGGCAATGGGCAAGACGCTCCTCGGCCCGGCCACCGTCGGGGCCATCGTGCCGGGTGCCTTCAAGACGGCCAATATCGGCGGCACGGTCGAGAATATCCTGGCCAGCAAGCTGCACCGTCCGGGCGCCTGCGGGCTGGTGACCCGCTCCGGTGGACTGTTCAACGAACTGGCGCATACCATTGCCCTGAACGCCGACGGAATTGCCGAGGGCGTCGCCATCGGCGGCGACCGCTTCGCCGGTTCCGGTTTCCTCGATCACCTGTTGCGCATGCAGCGTAATCCACGGATCAAGTACCTGTTGCTGCTGGGGGAAGTCGGCGGCACCGAGGAATACCGTGTCATCGAGGCCGTCAGGGACAGCCGCATCACCAAGCCGGTGATCGGCTGGTGTATCGGCACCATCGCGCAGCATTTTTCCACGGGCGTGCAGTTCGGCCATGCCGGCGCCAGTGCCAGCAGCGACCTGGAGACCGCCCTCAGCAAGAATGCCGCCATGCGTGCGGCCGGCCTGCGCGTACCGAAGAGCTTCAACGACCTGCCCGAGATCATCAATGCCGTGTACCGGGAACTGCATGCCGAGGGCGTGATCGAGGATATTGCCGAGCCGCTGGTGACGCCGCTGCCGGAAGACTGCCAGACGGCGCTGGGGGCCGGGCGAGTGCGCAAGCGCACGCATTTCACCTGCACCATCTCGGATGACCGCGGCGACGAAGCCACATACGCCGGACTGCCCATCAGCCAGGTGGCGACCCCGGACACCGGCTACGGCATCGGTGACGTCATTACCCTGCTGTGGTTCAAGCGGCGCTACCCGCAGTGGGCCAGCGATTTCCTGGAGACCGTCATCAAGACGGTCGCCGACCACGGGCCGGCGGTCAGCGGTGCGCACAACGCCCGGGTTACGGCACGTGCCGGCAAGGACCTGATCAGTGCGCTGGTTACCGGTCTGCTGACCATCGGACCGCGCTTTGGCGGCGCCATCGACGGGGCGGCGCACTGGTTCCGCCACGGCCAGGCGGAAGGCATGCCGGCGGCCGGTTTCGTCGACTACATGGCCGGACAGGGCCGGTTCATACCGGGCATCGGCCACCGCATCAAGTCGCTGCGCAACCCCGACCTGCGGGTCGAGGGCATCACGCGCTATGCGCGCGCGAATTTTCCGGAAACGCGACTGCTGGATTACGCCCTGGAGGTGGAGCAGCTGACCACCCGGAAAAAGGACAACCTCATTCTCAACGTGGACGGCGCCGTCGGTGTGCTGATGGTGGATATGTGGCGCGGACTCGGCTACCCCGAGAGCGACATCGAACAGTTCATCGAGTCCGGTACGCTGAATGCGTTCTTCGTGCTGGGGCGCTCGATCGGTTTCATCGGCCACATTCTCGATGAAAAGCGACTCGGCATGCCGCTCTACCGGCATCCCTTCGATGACATTCTCTATGACGTGCCGGCAGCGGGCTAGTTTTTTCAGGCTGGTGATGATGGCTATCGGGAAATACCGGCACTTGGCCTGACTTGCCAGCATTCGTATTTGAGCGCTGGTAACGCAATAAAGGGCGCCGGGTGCTAACTACCTTCTCTACAGTGAGCGGCGGGCTTATTCCCCAGGGGTATTGTATTCGCCCACACCCGGCATAATGAAAATGTCTGTCGCTAGGAGCCTGTCGGACTTAGGATGATTCTACTGCGGCGGTGGGAGAGCGGCCCAAATCGCCCCGATTTCTCGTTGCGTAGAATGACTATGCGCCTCGAAATCATGACGATTTGTTCTCGCTCTCCCACTCGCCTCGCTACGAACACCTAAGTCCGACAGGCTCCTAGCGGGTCAGACGCAACTGGTGGAAAAACTCCACTCCGGTTTCTGCCAGCTTCAGGTTGTTCAACCGCCTGTCCGGTATGCGGCTGCGGTCAAAGGGGACAATGCAGCCCATGTCGTCCGTCAGGGGAAATCTCCTGATCACGGCGTAATTGCGGCGTTGCCCGGTTCTCTTTTCCTGCATGTCTGCTGTCCTGCTGCGGTGTGTCTGTCGATGCCCAACAGGATAGGAAATCCCTGCCTCGCGGGATATTGTCCTTTGGTACAGACTATCCGCGGGCTGGCGGCAAGACTGATCCTTCACCCTGTGACATACAGTTACTTACGTTGTTTGTACAAGCGAACAGACCACCCGGAAAACCCGAACGCCAGAAAGTAACAGGTCGAGCAAGGCGCTACAGGGGCACAGGATCCCAGGCGGCCGGGCAACCCCTGGTTTATATCCTCGTTATTGCGAGCACAGGGTACCGGTAACCTGTCTCACCTCCTCCCCGCAGTTGTGCATCCCTGCAGTCGTCGCAATGATGAATTAATCAGGGGTCTCCTGAAAAAGTGCCAGTGGGAAAGCTGCCGGGGCAAGGAGGAACTTCAGCAAGCAGGCAACATCACTCTGATGTTTATGTGCCGCATAAAAATACCCGCATCGAGTGATGCGGGTATTTTGACTGCCTTGAGTCCGCTTTCACACAGCCTCTTGAAGGCCGCCGTTGCTATTGATCCTGCTGCTACGATTACGCTGCTTCCTGTTTTCTAACAAACCCGATCAAGGCAAGCAGACCGGAGGTGAAGAGCCAGAGGGCAGGAGGTACAGGAACAGCTGTTACTGCCAGGTCGTCGATAGAAAAGATATCAATGGAAGATGATTCGATTCTGAGCAAGTCGATATCCAGAAAATTAACCGCAATGGATGTTGCGGTACTACTAATCAAGCCTGTAGTAATTTGTTGAGTCAGCGAGCCACCCCTGAATCCGGATATGATGAGATCACTGGTCGCTCCATTATCATATGCAGCGAAAAAGTCCAGGGCATTGAATGCCATCCCGTCCAGCCTGCCAATCTGGAAACCAACCGTGGTGCCAAGCGAGTAGGCACCGGATGCAATTGCATTAGTTCCGGTGGACACGGAAACAGAGCCACCAACAGTACTCGTGTATGGGTCATATCCTTCCCATTCATACCCCTGGTAACCACTTGGAATGACAGCACTTGCCCCGATGGTAATGTCGTCGAAATTAATTGTCGCGGCCTGACTGGTGCAAGGTATCAGGAAGAGTAAAAAATAAAGCGGGAGCGGTGTCTTCATGTAACGTACTTCCTCTGGAAATCCGGTTGTTCTCAATTCGGCAAGTAGCTTGTATTTCGTTCTTCACTGACAGATGAACAATATCAGACGCAGATATCCCTGAACAAATCCTGATTGATGCGTAGAAATTCGTAAACAGGCACTTCAGCAGCATGCACAGCAACTTTGGTTCGATGGCTGTCGCCCCGCCACTGTCCCGAACTTCTGATTACTGTACTACCGGTCATCCAGCCGGAATACTGTACTTCCGGTCAGGGTCGGCTCCGACCTTTCAATCATACCCTGATTAAAATCATTCCATTATGTCCTGCCTTGACCTGTGGGCGGCTGTTCGCGGCAGGGACATGGCATCACATGGCACTTCTGCGTGCGGGGACCGCCAGCTCCTGCCATTGAACGGGAGGCAATGAACGGCAGGTTTATACCGAACCTTTCCTTTTCAGGCTGGTCCGTGCGTTTATTCAGCAAAGTCAAACAGGTACGAATTTTTGATGCCTGTGCGTCAGTATAAGTAGTTTCCCTAATGGCGAAATCCAGGGTCGTCTGCTTTAATCAAAAAAAACTGCGGAGACGCACCATATACGCCCAATCAGCGGTATTTGGCGCGGAATTCACTTGAACAGGAATAATGCCGCCGCACATCACGCATCCCCCGGGGGCTGGATGTGTCCGCGCAGTTATCGATGAGGGTATCGACAATGGGTCTATACACAGTTAAATCGGGTGCTGACGGAGAGCTGAGGAAGGTAACTGAGCGACGCACCCGGGAGCAGAAGTGGCGTCATGATCGTCGGGTGCGGCCTGACCGTCGTCTGAACAATATTTCAGTGGAGAGGATTCCCTTTAGCGAAATCAGCTTCAATCCGGCAATACGAGAGGCATTGTGCCGTGGTGATAACAGGAATCAGGCGAAAGGAACTCCGAGAAACGAATATTCACTGGTATGCAAGTTCAAAAATAAACCGGCTGCTGACGTAGATCTGAGGAAGGTAATCGAGCGACGCACGCAGCAACAGATGTGTCCTTATAATCGCCGCGTGCATCCTGACCGCCGTCTCAGCAATATCTCCGTGGAGTGGATTACTTATTAGTAACGTCGTCTCGCCTCCAGCGATATGAGAGGTATAGACCAGAGGTCGCAACCCGGACTTCGATTGAGCGCCTGAGCAGGGCCGGCCGCTTAGCCGTCGCTGTAACGATTCAGTCCGCAAGGTCCGCTTTTATTATTCTTCAGGACGGTCAGTCCACGCCCGCTTGCCGGGCGGCAACCCCGGAGCGTGTCAGCTCTGCTCCAGGCGCTCCACGTCAACCGCGACACGCAGCTGGTGCCCCGGGTCGCCGCCGTAGATGACGCCTTTCAGCGGGGTGACATCGGAGAAATCCCGGCCCCAGGCGGTGGTGATGTGCTGATCCAGCGGGATCTGGTTGTTGGTGGGGTCGAAGTCGACCCAGCCGTTGTCGGGCAGGTAGACCGAGAACCAGGCATGTGATTCGTCCGCGCCCTGCAGCTTCTGCTGACCCGGCAGGGGCAGGGTCTCCAGGTAGCCGCTCACGTAGCGCGCCGCCAGTCCCAGGCTACGCAGGCAGGCGATGGCGAGGTGGGCGAAGTCCTGACATACGCCGCGGCGGCTGGCCAGCACCTCGGACAGCGGCGTCGATATGGTGGTGAAGCCGGGGTGGTAGGTAAAGTCTGTATGCACCCGCTGCATCAGGTCGTGCACGGCCTCGATCAGGGGGCGACCAGCGGGAAAGGAGGCTGACGCATAGCCTGCCAGTTCCGGGGCTGCCGCGGCCAGCGGCGAGTCCAGGGTGTACTGGCGCTGCTCGCCCAGTTGCTCCGACTGCGGCATCGCCAGGGAGTCCCGCACCCGTTCCCAGGGTGAGTCGTTGTACAGCGGCAGCTGTCCGGCCGCTTCGTGCAGAATGACTTCGCTGCTGGCGGTGACCGCCATGGACTGGTGCGGTTGCTGAATGGAGAAGTAACTCATCCGGTTGCCGAAGAAGTCGGCGTGATCGGCAACATCATGCGGCGCGGGTTCGATGTGCAGCTGATACTGCAGGCATTGCTGGCGGTCGCTGTCGCGCGGCCGCAGGTGTGCCAGATTGTGGCACTGGCTCACCGTGCCGCTGTAGAAATACTCTGTGCGGTGCGTGACCCGGAACTTCATGGGGTTACCAGTCCCGGCCCCACCAGTTGGTGGGGGATTTTCACATGCATGAAATAGGTGTCCGCCAGCGCGCTGGAAGCGGCGCTGAGCCCCTGTCCGAGGCCGGCCAGCAGGGACTCGAGTTCACCGCGGACGCCGCCCTCTGCCTGTATCAGCCGCGCTGCGTCGGCCAGGCTGAGCCGGTTGCGTGATTCCATTACGAGGCGCAGTTCCTGCTTGTAGGGGCGGATACCCTGTCCCGGCAGGGCATCGAGATGATGCCGGATATCGTTGATCTGGAAGCTGAGTGAGCGGGCGTTGCTGTCATCGAGCAGCAGCAGGTCCAGCGCGATGTCGAGCTGCGGCCGGTCCCGATAGCGGCGCCGGTACAGGGTCAGGCTTTCCGCTACGGTGAGTACCGAGTCCAGCAGCAGTGCCTCGACCTCCACCGGTACGCTGTTAACCAGGGTTGCGCGCAACAGTGCGATCAGTTGCAGGGCGCGCTCGATCCGCCTGCCAAGGTGCAGGAAGTGCCAGCCGAGTTCCCGGCTCATGCTTTCACTGGTCGCTCCGGCGATTGCCATCAATGCGGTAATGATGCGATCCAGTACATCCTGCAGGAACTGCGCGTCGTTACCGGCAACCTGATGCAGCACGGCCACCTCGTCACCGATGTCGTTTATCACCCGCCGGGTATCGGTTGAAACCAGGTTGCGCACCGCATAGGCGGCCTTCAGGAAGGCCTCCAGGTTTGCTGCGAGCGATCCGCTGCGTTTCGCATTGATGACCAGCTCGGTGATTTCTGCCTGGGGTGACTGCAGCCGCTCCGCACTGCCGGCGCCGACGAAGCCGGGATAGGTGACGCTCATGTGGGTCAGGCCACGCAGCAGTATTTCCAGGGTGTTCCGGTAAACCGGGTCTGTCAGTTGCAGATTTTCATTGCGGCGCTGGTGAATGGCACGCAGCAGCCGGATCATGGATTCGGTGCGTTCCGCATAGCGCGCGGCCCAGAACAGGTTCTCCGCCGCGACCCCGGGCAGGGTTTCACGGCTTTCCGGGAAGCCCGGGAACGCCTGTATCTGCATGCTTTCCGTTGCCTCGGGTTCCGATGCCAGTACCCAGGTATCCTTGCTGACAGCGCCCGCCTGGCTGGACACGATGCGACTGTCGGGTGTGTTGCCGACGCGGGTGAGCCCGCCCGGCATCACTACCCAGGTATCCTGGCTGTTGACCAGGAAGCTCCGCAATACCGCGGGTCGCGGCTCCAGCTGGCCGCTATTCAGGGTGGGCGTGGCCGAGGGTGTCTGCAGTTCCTGGCCGACGAAGTGATGCGGCTGTGCCCTAATGCGTTCACGCCAGGTGGCCAGCTCTTCGCGGCTCAGCAGGTTGCCGAGGACAGAATGCTCGCCGGCCAGCCGGTATGCGGGTCGCAGTACCAGCTTGCGCAGGTTGGCCAGCACGTAATCCCGCTCCACGGTCTGCCCGCACCACCAGGTCGCAACGGAGGGCAGGCGGAGTTCCTGGCCGAGAAAATGTTTCGCCAGTCGAGGCAGGAATGCCATCAACCCGGGGCTTTCCAGCACCCCGGAACCCAGCGGGTTGGCGACCGCGACCCGCCCGCGGCGCACCGCCTCGGTCAGCCCGGCCACACCCAGCAGCGAGTCGGGTCGCAGTTCCAGCGGATCGCAGAACAGGTCATCGACGCGCCTGAGGATGACATCCACCGGCTCCAGACCGGTCACCGACTTCAGCCAGACGCGGCCGTCACGAACCGTCAGGTCGGCGCCCTCGATCAGGGTGTAGTCGAGGTAATTGGCCAGGTACAGGTGCTCGAAATAGGTTTCGTTCAGCGGGCCCGGCGTCAGCACCACCACCCGCGGGTTATCCCTGCCGTTGGGCGCCAGGTCGGCCAGCGCCGAGCGCATCAGGCGAAAAAAGGTGGCCAGCCGGTGTGGGTGGGAATCCCGGAACAGGCTGGGGATCAGGCGTGACATGACGGTGCGGTTTTCCAGTGCATAACCGGCGCCGGACGGTGCCTGGCTGCGGTCGTTGAAGACCCGCATCACGCCGTCCGCTCCCCGGGCCAGGTCGGCGGCGTACAGCGTCAGCACCGGCCGCTGGTCCGCGATCACGCAGGAACGCAGGTAGCCGGGATGTCCGTAGACCAGTTCCGCGGGCAGCAGTCGCTTGCGCACCAGGGTGCGTGCCCCGTAAAGGTCGCTGAGGAGGAGGTTGAGCAGTTCGGCCCGCTGTGCCAGCCCGGTTTCGATGTCGGCCCATTCCGCGCTGCTGACCAGCAGCGGCACCGGGTCCAGTTCCCAGGGACGGTTCAGGCCGTCGGGTGCGCCGTAGATATTGTAGGTCGCGCCGTCGCTGCGCAGCATGCGCACGGTGTCGCGCTGCCGCTGGCCCAGAACCTCCGGGCCCATGGCAGCCAGTGAATCTATCAGGTAGCGCCAGTGCGGGCGCACGGCGCCGTTGCGGGCGCACATTTCATCATAGGCGTCAGGCGGCGGGGTATAGCCGGGACAGGCAACCGGGGTGATGTCGGGCTTACCCATATTTATTCTGTATTCAGCTGCAGCCGGGGCGGTATCTCAGGTCCAGAGTAACAGGATACTCCGAATTAACCTCCTCTGCGGGTGGTGCCATTGGTCCCCGCGGCGCATCGACGATGAACCGGCGGGTCAACTCATCCGTGCCTGGGGGTGGCCGCAGCGTGCCGGGGGTATGGCCGTCTCCCCGGAAGCGGCTGATGCGGCGGGATTCGGCCTCGTAGGCGTTGACCGGGAAGACATCGTAGTGGCGCCCGCCCGGATGTGCGACATGGTAGGTGCATCCGCCGATGGCGCGGCCGTTCCAGGTATCGATGATGTCGAACACCAGCGGGGCATGGATGCCGATGGTCGGATGCAGTGCCGAAGGCGGGTTCCAGGCCCGGAAGCGCACGCCGGCGACATACTCGCCGTGGGTGCCGGTATTGCGCAGGGGGACGCGGCGGCCGTTGCAGGCGACCACGTAGCGGCTGTCGGTCAGACCGGAGGCCTTGATCTGCACGCGCTCCACCGAGGAATCGACAAAGCGCGCCGTGCCCTGGCTGCTCATTTCCTCACCCAGCACGTGCCAGGGTTCCAGGGCGGCGTGCAGGTCGAGTTGAATGTCCCCGACAGTGACCGAACCGTAGTGCGGGAAGCGGAACTCCTCGAACGGCGCCAGCCAGTCCAGCTGGAACGGGTATCCGGCCTGCTGCAGGTCGCAGACCACATCCTGCATATCGGCCCAGACGTAATGCGGCAGCATGAAGCGGTCGTGCAGTGCCGTGCCCCAGCGCACCAGCCTGTGGCGGTAGGGCTGGTCCCAGAAGCGCGCGAGCAGGGTGCGCAGCAGCAGCATCTGCACCAGGCTCATGCGCGCATGCGGCGGCATCTCGAAGGCGCGAAATTCCACCAGCCCAAGGCGCCCGGTGGCGGAGTCCGGCGAGTACAGCTTGTCGATGCAAAACTCCGCGCGGTGGGTGTTGCCGGTGACGTCCACCAGCAGGTTGCGCAGCAGCCGGTCCACCAGCCAGGGTTCGGTGACCTCGCCGTCCGGCATTTGCTGGAAGGCGATGTCGAGCTCATACAGACTGTCGTCGCGGGCCTCGTCCACGCGCGGCGCCTGGCTGGTCGGACCGATGAACATGCCGGAGAACAGGGTGGAGAGTCCGGGATGGTGTTGCCAGTAGGTCAGCAGGCTGCGCAGCAGGTCGGGGCGTCGCAGCAGCGGGCTGTCGGCCGGTGTCGGGCCGCCCAGGGTGACATGGTTGCCGCCGCCTGTGCCGGTATGGCGCCCGTCGAGCATGAACTTCTCGGTGCCCAGCCGGGCGAGACGGGCTTCCGCGTACAGGATTTGCGTGTGCTCGACCAGTTCCGCCCAGTTGCCGGCCGGATGGATGTTGACCTCGATGACGCCGGGGTCCGGGGTGATGGCGAACTTGCGCAGGCGCCAGTCGCGCGGCGGTTCATAGCCTTCCAGGCGCACCGGCATGCCAAGGTCCGCGGCACAGAGTTCGATGGCGGCGACCAGGTCAAGGTAGTGTTCCAGCCAGGTCAGCGGCGGCATGAAGACGTGCAGCATGCCGTCGCGGATCTCGACGCACAGTGCGGTATGGATGACGGCCACGCGCCGCTGCTGCCTGCCGCTGTCCGCCGGTTCCTGTTCGGTGATTTCGGGATGCTCATCCGCCTGTGGCTGGATATGGCTGAAGCGCCGTGTGACCTCGCTGTAGTAGTCACCCAGCGGCGGACGCGGCGCGAACAGGCAGCGGTCCGGTTCGATATCGCGTTCCTCCTTTGCTTCCCAGGGCAGCGCATTCAGCGGCAGGCGCAGGCCGACAGGGGAATCGCCTGGCGTCAGGAACAGGTGGCCGCGGCGGAAGCGCCAGTGGCTGCTTTGCCAGCGGTTTTGCCCCTCGTGCCAGCGCAGCGGCAGGGCAAAGCCGGCGGGCTGACCGAGATCGCCGGCCAGCAGCTTCACCAGCCGGCGGCGTTCGTCCGGGTCTTTCATGTCGGTGCCCAGCAGGTCGACGTTGACCGGCTGGTTGCTGTCCTTCCACAGGTAGTAGAGGCTGTCCTCGTAGGCGGGTACGAGGTGGCTCTCTGCCAGTCCCAGATGGCGCGCCAGCCGCGCGGCAAAGCGGCTGGCGTCTTCCGGCCCGTAGCCGTAGTCGCCGTCATCCCGTGCCAGCAGGGCCGGATCGCGCCAGACGGGGTCGCCATCCGGACGCCAGAAGCAGTTCAGCGCCCAGCGCGGCACGGGTTCGCCGGGGTACCACTTGCCCTGGCCGTAGTGCAGCAGGCCGCCGGGTGCGAAGCGCCGCCACAGGCGCAGCAGCAGGTCGCCCGCCAGGGCCCGCTTGTGGGTGCCGAGGGCGGCATCATTCCACTGTGCGGATTCCATATCATCGATGGAGACAAAGGTCGGTTCCCCGCCCAGGGTCAGGCGTACGTCGCCGGCATCCAGATCGGCGTCCACCTTGTGGCCGAGTGCCTCGATCATGGCCCACTGGTCATCGCTGTAGGGCAGGGTGACGCGCGGGTCCTCGTGAATCCGCTGCACGGTGTTGCTGAAGCTGAACTCCACCTTGCACTTCCCGGCCTTGCCGGTTATCGGCGCCGCGCTTACCGGGTGTGGTGTGCAGGCCAGCGGAATATGGCCTTCCCCCGCGAACAGGCCGGAGGTGGGGTCCAGTCCCAGCCAGCCCGCGCCCGGCACGAACACTTCGGCCCAGGCATGCAGGTCGGTAAAGTCATGGTCGGTGCCCGACGGGCCGTCCAGCGACTTTTCGTCCGGTGTCAGCTGCACCAGGTAGCCCGATACGAAACGGGCGGCGAGTCCCAGGTGGCGCAGGATCTGCACCAGGAGCCAGCCGGTATCCCGGCAGGAGCCCAGCGCCTTGCCCAGGGTTTCCTCGCAGCTCTGGATGCCCGGCTCGAGCCGGATGCTGTAGTTGATGTCCTGCTGCAGCCGCTGGTTGAGGCTTACCAGGAAGCCGTTGATCTGCTGTTTGGAGCGGTCGACACCCCGCAGCCATTTCTTCAGTCGCGTGCCGTTCTCGGTGATTTCCAGGTAGGGTGCCAGTTCCTTGCGCAGTGCGTCCGGGTAGCGAAAGGGGTAATGCTCCGCGTAATCCTCGACAAAGAAGTCGAACGGGTTGATCACCACCATGTCGGCGATGAGGTCGACTTCGAACGACAGCAGGCGCACCGGTTCCGGGAACACGATGCGCGCGAGATAGTTTCCGAACGGGTCCTGCTGCCAGTTGATGAAGTGCTTGTCCGGCAGGACCTTCAGTGAATAGGACTCTATCGGGGTGCGTGTGTGCGGGGCCGGCCGCAGCCTGACAACATGGGGTGACAGGTTGACCGGCCGCTCGTAGCGGTATCCGGTCCTGTGATTGATTGCGATTCGTATGGCCACCGGTTCTGCACCTGTTCAGTTAAACACGCAACTGTAATCGACGTATTCTGGTTTGCCTGCACACTGTCGCATGCGTGTCACGCCGCAGTGTCGCATTGCACCCACTCTGGCATGGTTTCAAGTAAAACACGTGCAAGGGTAACCCGCGCGAGCAAGCGCCGGGGCCGCTTGTCCGGCCAGCGAGGCAATCTTGTAATCAGTCTGTCAACGACTTACAGATTGCTGCGTTGCTGTGTTCCCCGGTAACTGCTCCTGCGTGCCTGAGGCGCCTGCTGTTGGTGCCCTGCCTCCTGCATCCAGGCTGTCGTGCACGGCCCAGGCCGGTCTCTCGACCACTTCGCGATCTCACCTTCTCCCTGCAGTCGTCGCCAGGATGAATCAGGATTCCTAGACGACGACCACGGAATTCTCCCCATCTCCCACGGGGCTGGGGAGGTACTTGTCAGCGGCCCAGTCGTTCGCCCAGGTATCGCTGTCAATCAGGTACTTGTACTGGTACTCGCGGTTGCAGTCGAGATCGATGGTCACGCTGAAGGAGCCGTCCTTGCGGCGCTTCATCGGTGTGCCGCCGGTATCCCAGTCGTTGAAGTCGCCGACCAGATTTACCGAGGTCGCTGCTGCGGCCGCCTCGCCGGGCAGTTCAAACGTGACCTTGCAGACCGGCTTGGTCTTGAGTATCCGCTTTTTCATGAAACATGGCCTCCTATGAAAATAATCAGGTTCGCATGGCTTTTCGGTGCGCGGGATTGTCCGGTGTCAATTGACTGTGCAATGCCGTCAGTGTTTTGCCGCCTGGCTGCCGCTGGCACTGCCCTGCAGCTCCAGCAACTCCTCTTCCACGCCCGCTGCGTGGGTCAGTTCGGCAACATTCTCCCGGGTGAAAAAGCCGTTGAAGTCACCGAAGCGCTGCACGTACTCGATGATAAGCGATGAATGCTCCGAGGCGCTGGAAAATATCTGCTTCAGGCCCTGTTCCCGGGAGCCTATGACATCGAGGAGAAAGTCACGGCCCTGTGCGGCGATATGCCTGACGACATATTCGATGTTCTCCTGTCCGTCGGTCTCGCCGTCGCGGACCGCCAGCGCAATGTGGTGCAGCCGCGGGCCGTAGTTGCGTACAAAGGTCTCGGTCGGCGAGGGCAGGCGTGTCAGATGGTTGACGAAATAGGGCGTGTTGTTGGCAGTGAACACCTTGGCCGGGCTGCGCAGTTCGCTGCTATGGTGCACGCTCCTGGTGACATTCGTGGAGGAATTCTGGTCCCTGATATCGAAGGAACCCCAGTAATAGTAACTCGACAGCGACAGCCATTCGAGGATAGCCACTTCCCGGTTCTGGCTGTAGACGCGGGTCGCGAGGTGGTCGACGGGCAGGATCAGCTTATCGATACGCAGCTTTTTCTGCAGTTCCTTGGCGGCCTCGTAGACCTCCTGCACGTCCGGACGAATACTGCTGAGGCCGAGGGCGTAGACGCGGATATCGCTGACCGGACGTTCCATGTAGGCAACGATATTGTGCGTGTACGGCGAGGGTTTGCTGACGGCGAGGTTGCCCGGCAGCTCCAGCTTGCGGATGTCGTCCTGGGAAAAGAAGCGGAAACCGCGCTGCTGCTGGCATTCAACCACGTCATGCAGGTTTTCCACCCGCAGGATCTCGCCCATGTAACGGCTGTTGGGTTTGACGGCGCCGATGGGGTAGACCTCGTTGAGGCTGCGGAAAATGCCCCGGGTCGCCGGGTCCTTGACTTCACGAATCAGGAAATCCGGTGACATCATGTCGATGCGCAGGATATGCGTCCAGTGGCTTTCGCTCTCCAGTGTGACGAGGTAGTGGTAGGGCGTCATCAGCGTCAGCTCGCCGATGTAGCGTATCGAGTTGCCGGGATCCACCGTGAGCATGATGGCGTCGATCTCATTGATCATGACGCTGAGCCCGAGCGCGTCGCGCTCCTCGAGCAGCCGTGTCAGGTATTCCTCGAAGAAGGCCGAGTTCTGCTTGTCCCCGTGCCGCGGCAGTGAGCCGGATTGCAACATGTCCAGAGTTTTCCTGTTGGATGGCGGTCCTGTGCCAGTAAATGAGCAATATTCAAGCCAGTATCAACAGTGCCTGCGGGGGGCATGAAAGTCGCCTTGAAATAGAACAGCTTAGGGCGCCATTCGCGCGGCTTCTGCAGCGCCGGCGGGAAGGCCCATGCACAGGAATGTGACAGGGCTCGCGGGAAATGCACCAAACTGCACGCGCGCGTTGCGCAGGCAGCCCGCAGGGCAAAACTGGTGCGGCCGTCCCGTTGCCGGTGCCCCGGTGCACGCTGTTGGTGCGAGGCCTGTCGGGGCCACCGGTTAATTTCTGCGCAAATACCGTTATGGAGACCGTGGTTTAACGCGTCATGGCGAGGAACGCAATGGCGCAGCCATCATTCAAATGATTGATCGTAAATCAATAGATGGCATCGCTACGCCCGCGATGGCGGGAGCCCCGGGTTGATCGGCAGTCCCTTGATATCTTTGTAATGTATTTGGCACGGTGTATGCAAAGTTTGACTCATTCATGTGTTCAGTCAGCCGTGACAATCAAGCGCCATGGAGTCGGCCGGTGAGGTCACTGCAAGACTGCCCGCAGTGGAGTATGGGGCATGACGCAATTGCAAATGGCGCGGCTCAATGGAGGCAAGGTACCCCGTGGCAATCCAGTGGTCCAAATACACAGCGGCTCCCGCCTATGACGAACTGATTACGCCGCGGGGACATGCGCGCAAGGCTGCCCGGCAGGCGGTGCGCTATATCGGGTCTCTCAGTGACAGTGAACTGCGTGAACGCCGCGATGCGGCGGAACTGGCAATGCGGGTCATGGGAATTACCTTCACCGTCTACAGCGATGTAGGCGGCATCGATCGTGCCTGGCCCTTCGATATCATCCCGCGCATCATTCCGGCACGTGAATGGCTGGGTATCGAGGCGGGACTGAAGCAGCGGGCAATGGCGCTGAACATGTTCATTGCCGACATCTACGCGGAGCAGCGCATTATCCGGGAGAAGGTTTTCCCTGCCGAACTGCTGGTGAAATCGGTCAATTTCCGCGAGCAGTGCATGGGCGTCAGGCCGGCGCTCGATGTCTGGGCACACATTTGCGGCAGTGACCTGGTGCGCGACAGCGACGGCAAGGTCTATGTGCTGGAGGACAACCTGCGCGTCCCATCCGGCGTTTCCTACATGCTGGAAAACAGGCTTGTCATGAAACGTGTCTTTCCGGAGCTGTTCGAGGACGTCAGCATCCTGCCGGTCGACGGTTACCCAACCCGGCTGTTCGATACCCTGGCCTCGCTGTCGCCGCGGCCTGCCGACTATCCCACCATCGTGGTGCTGTCGCCGGGGATCTACAACTCCGCCTATTTCGAGCATTCCTATCTGGCGCAGCAGATGGGTGTGGAACTGGTGGTCGGCAGCGACCTGGTGGTGCAGGATGATGATTGCGTCTACCTGCGTACCGTCGGCGGCCTGGAGCGCGTCGATGTCATCTACCGCCGGGTCGACGATATGTTCCTGGACCCCGAGGCGTTCCGGCCGGACTCCATGCTCGGCGTGCGCGGGCTGCTGCGTGCCTGGCGCAAGGGGAACGTGGCAATCGCCAATGCCCCCGGTGCGGGGGTCGCCGATGACAAGGTCGTGTATGCCTTCGTCCCGGCCATGATTCGCTTCTATCTCGACCAGGAACCGATCCTGCCCAACGTGGAAACCTACCTCTGCATGGACGACGCCCAGCGCGACTATGTACTGAAGAACCTGGACAAGCTGGTGGTCAAGCCCGCCAACGAGTCCGGCGGCTACGGCATGCTGGTGGGGCCGTTCGCCAGCAAGACGGAACGCAGAAAATTCGCGACCCTCATCAGGAAGAACCCGCGCAACTATATCGCCCAGCCCACCCTGTCGCTGTCGACCGCGCCGACCCTCTGCGACGGCCATGTCGAGGCGCGGCATATCGATCTGCGCCCCTTCATCCTGTCCGGGGAAACGAACCACGTGACCCGCGGCGGCCTGACGCGGGTGGCGCTCAAGCGGGGGTCGCTGGTGGTGAATTCCTCCCAGGGTGGCGGCAGCAAGGATACCTGGATCGTCGATACGGAGGTGCACTAGCGGTGCTGCTCTCCAGCGTGGCGGAACGGGTGTACTGGATGGCGCGCTACATCGAGCGTGCCGAAAACACTGCACGTATCATCCTGGTGCACAACAACCTGATGCTCGACATGCCGCACCATATCCCGATCGGCTGGGAGCCGCTGGTGTACATCATGGGCAGCATGGATACCTTCGAGAAGCGCTACGATGAGCCCACCGAGCGCAACGTGATCCGCTTCCTGGTCGCCGACAAAAACAATCCGAACTGCATCACCTGTTCGCTGGCGATGGCGCGCGAGAACCTGCGCACCACGCGCGCCATCGTGCCGCGCGCCGCCTGGGAAACACTCAATGACCTGCACGAGTTCACCCGCGAGTACGCGAACAGCGGCATCAATCGTCGCGGCCGCTACGCCTACATGAAGCGGGTCATCGACTACTGCCAGCTGCTGACGGGCAAGCTGTCCGGCACCATGTCGCACGACCTGACCTACGAGTTCCTGCGCATGGGGCGTAACATGGAGCGTGCCGACATGACGTCGCGCGTCATCGATGTGCGTGCCACCAACCTGCTGCCCCTGCAGACCGATGAACTCAAACCCTTTGACGACATCCAGTGGAAGAGCGTTCTGGATTCCCTGATGGCCTACCAGATGTACCGGCGGCACGTGCATGTGCGCGTCCGCGGTCGCCAGGCGCTGCGCTTCCTGCTGCAGGAAGCGGATTTTCCGCGCTCGGTGCACTACTGCCTGGCCGAGGTCGAGCAGTGCCTGCGGCGTCTGCCAGGTAACGAGGCGGCCCTGCGGGTGCTGGGGCGTGCCCAGCGTCTGGTCAAGGAAGTGGCCATCGGAGACATTCTCAAGGAGGGGCTGAATGATTTCATCGATGGACTCCAAAAGGTGCATACCGAGCTGCAGGAGCAGCTCTCGCTGAGCTATTTCAACGTACAGGAGGAGGGCGCGCAGGCGTCCTGAGGGAGCGGATGTCATGGGCGGTTGTGAACACGGGAACGCCTGGCAGGAGACACACTGACCGCCCGGTTGTCTCGGCGCTCGACCTGCAGCACATCAATCTGCAGCTGGCATCCCTCGGCAAGCCGGTGTGCCTGCTCGGCGGCGACGAGACTTATCTTGCAATTGCCGAGAGTCTGCTGAAGCAGTACACCCAGCAGCGGCGCCTGCTGGCGGAATACCGCAGCCCGGCCGACCGCCGCATCGAGGGATTTATCAATACCTGGCTTGGCGAGCAGGGCATAAACCAGACCGTCTGCCTGCCGCAGGCCACCTTCATCCTTGATCAGCCCGGCCTGGCGCGCGTCCTGTCGCTGCCGCTGGAACTACCTGAATTCCACTCACCCTATATCGATTCCTACCGGCTGCTGCAGGGCGTGCTGCACAACCCGCGGAATGACCGGCGCACCACCAGCGGCGTGTTTCATGTCGCCGCCGGTGGCTACCCGGTTCCGGACGACAAATGCGAGGTCCCGGCCGCCGTGTTTGCCCGGCTGCTGCACGCGGCCCTGGATCCGCCGGAAGACCTGCTGTGCCTGCCGGTCACGGCTGCGCAGCCGGACGGCGCCGCTGTCTGGACGTCGCTGCTGGTGCGCCCCACGGTGCGGCCGGAGGTGGCGGGCGTGCTGCCGGCAAAAAACATGGAAATCCGCCTGTTCGCACCCGGCGGTCTGGTCGCCAACCTGGACTTCATCGAGACGATCTTCGGCAACGCCGGCGACCCGCACCTGCCGGAAAACGATGCCGCCCTCGATATCGATCACTGGACCGGGCACAGCGGCTGCATCATCCTTGCGCCGCACCTGACGGAGCTGCGCAAGGCGGCGGCAGGACTGCCGCATTACGACGCGGCCACGGCGCGGCAGCGCAAGGACGGAATGTGCTGGCGCGAACCGGAGGAGCGCTACAACGAGGGCAAGCCGTTCAAGCTGGTGTGCCGGGATCACCGTGGCGTCATCGTGACGCTGATTGCAGACAACTACTTCGGCTACAGCAAGAAGGAGATCAAGTCGCAGATCAGTTATTCGGCGAACCTGTTCGGCGGTTGCGAGGAAGAGCATGCCGGCGGGGCGCTGGCCTTTCCCTCCTGGAATCTCGGGGAAAGCTTCCAACCGGGCAGCCTGGCACCCATGGAGGGGCACTGCTTCGCCCGGGTGTGCGAACAACAGGCCGCAGTGCTGGATCTGCAGGGCACGGGCTATGCCATCGACAGGTACTTCCCGGACATCCTCTATGTGCCGGAAGACACCCGTATCGACCTGCTGGATCAACTCGTCAGCTGGACCCGGGACGGAGCGCCGCAGTCCCTGAAGCTGCTGGCCGGGAAAACCTACATTTACCCGAACGGCTACCGGGTGCACCTGGAGAAGCATCCGCATGCACCCAGCTGGCGCCTGATCGGAACTGCCGCGGAAGGCACTTTCTGCCACAAGCCGAGTACCGTCTCTGGCGGCGGCAAGTCGGAGATCTCCAAGTCCATTGCCGGAGCGGTGATCTCCGGCCCGGTCTATGTCGGTGATTTCGATACGGACATGGACCGGGTCGAGGAGGTATTCCGTCATGACTACAGTGACCGCTTCCGCGACGGCAGCTGCAGCGGCGGGGATTGCCGCCCCCTGCTGAGCCGGAAGCGCAGCCTGGGCTCTGTGATCAAGTTGCTGACGCCGTCGGAAACCGAATACAGCGACGCCTACAACACCTGGCTGGCGCAGATTCCCCAGCACATTCTGGCGCTGGTGTTCATGATCAAGCGCTTCTACAAGCCGGAGTGGGGCGATGACTGGCGGCGGCGCTTCTCCGTCGACCGCGTCAACGGCTATCCCGGTCATGAACTCAAGTATTGCGGCCGCAAGCTGGTCGCCAGCTACCTGCGGGTCGGTTTCGAGAGCGATGGCAGCTGGCGTGTCTTCAAGCTGCGCCAGGACTTCGCGGTTGCGGAAAAACTGCAGATGGAGGACGACATCAGCGTCTCGACGGTGATACCTGTGCACTACGTGCAGGGCCTGAATCCGGCCTATGGCAATCCCTGCATCAAGCTGGTACACAACTGCGAGTTGCGTTTGTTCCAGCGTCCCGACGAGGCTGTCAACCGCGGCATGGACCAGCAAACGGAAGCCGACCTGTCGACACGGCACAATTTCATTTCCAATTTCGAACCGCTGTCGGGCGAGTACGCGCGCGAGCTGGTTGCGGATGCTATTCACTTCGAGGAATTCAGCGAGCCGATGCAGCAGCTGATTCGCACAGCCGCACAGCTGGATGGCGAGCACTATTTCGTGTCCTCGGCGCACCCGCGCCTGGTTGACGGCAGCCCCAGCCCGAATGTCCGCTACCTGCAGCAGCGCCCCGATCTTGCCGACCCGCGGCTGCGCTATCTGGCGGAGACCGCAACCCGGCTGGCGCGCGGTCTGGCCGCGGACCAGCCGGTGTATTTCCCGGTCAACGCCGTGCTCTCCGGGCGGCGCAACAATCCCGCGGACCCTGAGCGCGGTGTCCGGCCGCTGGCCGTCTATAACCCGATCCATTACCAGGAACTGCCGGAACTGTTCATGGACTACATCTGCAGTCTCACCGGCAAGTCGCCGTCGACCACGGGTGCGGGCTCGGAGGGCGCGCTCACGAAGGGGCCGTTCAACTCACTGCAGACAACGGCGGATCTGAACAGCGCGCTGGTGTCGTTTATCCTCTGCGGCTACGACGGCTATTCAACGGCAGCCGGCTGCATCGGTCCGCGGCGGCGCATCGACCACGACATCAGTCTGCTGATCCCGGAGATCTGGTGCCGTCTGCCGGTCGCGGAGCGCGACCCGCACTACATGATCCGGCAGGGCTATCTGGAGCGCATGCAGGATTTCGACTACGAGGGCAGGACGGTACACGCCAGCCGCCTGGGTTACCGGATCACCAGGCGCTTCGTGCGTGTCTGTTTCGGCAAGGTGTTCGACAGCCCTGCCGCGGTGCTCGATGAGGCGATGCTGCGCCCGGAAAGCCAGGACATGGCTGCATTCGTCGACGGCGTGGATAACATCTGCGCGGCCCAGAAACGCGTGGCACAGGGGTATTTCCGGGACGGTTCGATTCAGGATGCCTGTCCGCCGCTGGCGGCGCTGCTGCACATCATGGCGGACGGCCATTACCGCGGTGAGGGCATCGAGGCGGCTGCGGTGCGCGAGTTGTTCACGGCTGATTACCTGCTGCAATCCGACTGGTACCGTGAACGACTGGCGCTGAAGCAGGCACGCGATGTACAGCTGTGGCACAAGCACCATTATTATCTGGTGCAGCAGCTGGCGGAAACCCCGGTCCGCGAGGCCGGCCAGCGTGCGGAACTCGAGTCCCGCATCAAGGAAGTCGAGAGGATGCTGCAGGTGGTGACGAGCCCGGAGTACCTGGCACGGCTGCGCGGTACGCTGGGGGCCGACCGGGTGCATCGCGGCTGATCGCATGCCCGGCACCGGTAACGGGCAGGAGCACCCCGATGGGCACAAGCACCCCGATGGGCACAAGCACCCCGGATGGGGACAGTCGCCGCCCTCCGCCGTGATTGGTTGGGATGGTATCGCGGTCAGGTGACCGCTCCTACCCCTGTAAATGGCACCTGCAGGAGTCGCCGCCCTCTGCCGAGATTGGTTGGGATGGTATCGCGGTCAGGTGACCGCTCCTACCCCTGTAAATGGCACCTGTAGGAGCACCCCAATGGGCACAAGCGCCGCCCTCCGGCGCGATTGTTCAGGGACCACTGCCGCCGGGGCTAGCTTTCGACAGGGCCGCCGCAGAGTGAGCCCAGATTTAGCCGGGGCAGTTCGCGAAAGGCGGCAATCAGGCTGGCGTCCCAGCTGGCCTTGAGTTGCAGCAGGTAGGGATCGTCATGCTCGAATTTCTGATAGCAGCCGATGCTGAACGTGTTTTTCCGATAAACGGCCAGTTCGATCGGTGGCCCGACGGTCACGTTACTGCGCATGGTGGAGTCCATGGAAACCAGGGCACAGCGCATTGCATCTTCAATCCCGGTGTCCGGGTGTATGACGCGGTCAAGAATCGGCTTGCCGTATTTTATTTCACCGATTTGCAGGAACGGGGTGGTTTCCGGTGTGGTGATGTAATTGCCCTGCGGGTAGACCAGGAACAGGCCCTGCTTGTTGCCCTTGATCTGGCCGCCGATGATGAAGGTTGCTTCGGGATTGAAGCCGGCATTCATGCTGACATCGCTGTGCCGGCTCTGGTGCTCGATGCTGATCCCGCCGACATACTCGGCCGCCTCGTTTATATAACGAACCGTGGCCAGGCTGGTTGCGGCCTGTTCCTCTATGTCGCGATGCAGCCGGGTTACTACCGCCTGTGTGGTGGCGAGATTGCCGGCGCTCAGCAGGATGAACTGGCGTTCTCCCTCGATGCCCCAGGCGTGCATCTTGCTGTAGGTGCTGATCTGGTCAATACCCGCATTGGTGCGCGAGTCAGAGGCGAACACCAGACCCGAGTCGAGCTTGATGGCAAGGCAATACGTCATGGGAAAGAATCATCCGGAGTTGCTGCTCACCATGGTATGCGGGACAAGTCGGTAGCGTCAAGCGATGTCCGCGAAGCGACCGATACCGTCTGTGGCGGTGTCGTACACTTGCGGCCCGCGCGGTTTTCCGCGGAAAAATATCAATGAAAACGGGTGAATAGATCAAGCGGCCAGGGCGAGCCGCGGCGGTTCGGGAGACAGCGCTCAGCGCGCGATGCCCGTAAGGCGATCCCGCTGCATGGTTGCACCGATGCGCTGCCGCTGACCCGGCGTAAGCAGCTGTTCGATCACAGGCAGCAGGGCCTGTTCCTCGTTGTCGATATGGCAACGCAGCATTTGCACGAATTGCCGCAGGGCGTGGCTGAACTGGGCGTAGTCATGAACCTGCCCGGTATCCTGCAGCAGCGGCGTCAGCCAGCTCCAGACCAGGTCGATTTCCAGGTGCTCGGTTTCCAGCTGCCGCAGGAGTTTGTCAAGCCTGTGCAGGGGCGTGTGTTTCACGCAGGGGAACAGGGTGTCTTCTTCATCGTGGTGGTGCAGTTCGAAGGTGGTCATGAATTCATGCCAGATTTGCCGGGCATGCATTCCGAAATCCCCGCTGATCGATTGCAGTTCGATTTGTTCAACCAGATGTGCCAGGCCGTCACACAGGTCGAGAAAGTGGTCATGGTAGTCCCGGATGACGAGCAAGGCGTCGCTGAAGTCTGCTGCGGGTTCTGTATAACACTGGTTTTGCGGCATGGGACGATTCCCGGTCTAAAGATATAACACAGCGGAAAAATGGCCCCGGTGGTGCCGTCCCTGGCTTAGACCGGACCGGCGAGTGGCCGGAGCGGCGTCCAGTACCCCTGACATCAGTCGCCGGAACGGGACTCCCGGCGGTGTTATCCCGGCCTTACTGCCTGTATTGCCGCGGTAACCCATGGTCATTTGCCAGCAGCGCGGCGCGCAGGATGTGATCGTGGCGTTTGTCAGCCACGGTGTTCCCCGTCTCTTGTAACTGCAAGGCCGGGAATGCTTCCCGGCTGTCTGTGTGGCGGGAATCATGGGACATCGGGACGGCTTCAAGTTCCGGTTGCGTTTTCATTCGGCCTCCTGCTGCGTTTGGACTGTGTCTGTCCAGGATTGCAGCAAGACTGAGTGCCAATTCCAGGGAATTTTGCTGTGTTTTGCGGGATTGCTGGCCAGGGCACCCCGGGATTCATTCACCCGTCACGCCCTTGCGATGACAGGGAGGCAATATTCAGCCGCATGATCAACCGCTTGGAGACTGCTTCGTCACTCCGTACCCCGCAATGACGAAATGCCTGGAATACCCGGAGGTTCTGTGATTTCTGGCGGGGAAGGCGCTGCAGCACCGGCGACAGCCGGTCCGCCGCACCTGCAAGAGGCGGGCGTCGCACTGTTTTGATGCGGCGGTGATGCCGGGCTAGAAGTAGCGAGCCAGTTCCATACGCAGGCGGGCATCGTGCTCGAAGCTCGACAGGGTGCTGTCAGCCGGGGCGTTACTCACGCCGCGTGCTTCCAGCGAGAGTTTCCAGTCATTCCCGATGCGGCGGCTGGCCTCGACGTTGAAGCTTTGTCCGCCACCATCCACGTCGAGAATGACGCTGGCAAGCAGTTCCGAACTGTCCACGTCGTTGAGCGTGAAGCGGACACCCAGGACCAGGTCATTCTGGAATGGTGACAGCGAGAACGGCTGGCCTGAAAGTGCCTCGCCGGGGTCCAGCTCGTCCCCGCGGCTGTCGTAGAGGTATTCCCCGATGACGCCGATGTCGATCTGGGAGGCATTGACGCCCACGAAGGTGTACTCGAAGCCGCCGGCGGCGGAGTTGATGCGCTCGCCCTGGCCGCTGCGGGTGATTGCTTCCAGTTTCCACAGCCAGCTGCCATAGATGGCCTGCAGGTCAATGCTGGTCTGGTTGATGATCTCGTAATACGGCGTCAGCCGGTCGATGCTCCCGGTTGCCGGATTGACGGCTGTCGGCTCCACCAGGAAGCGTGGTTCGCGACTGGTGCCGTAGAAGTGCGCGATGCCGATGTCGAACTCGCCGATGGAGTCGGACCAGCGCACGGCCGCGTCGGTATGCCATTCCTCCGCGGCGGACTCGTAGCGCACCGAGTCGGTATCTATCGGAATGGCGAAGCGCGGCCGGCCCTCTTCGCCGGGGAAGGTGCGCTCGCGAAAGGCCGGCAGCAGGAACATGTCGACCACCCCCCAGTCGCGTATCAGGCTCAGTTTCAGCATCGGCTGGCCCAGCTTGTCCTCGCCGTCGATGTTCACCACCAGGTCGGTCTGGTTGATGATGTCCACCAGGTGCACCGATTCGGTGACGCCCCAGAACACCTTGCTGATGCCGGCGCGCAGTTCCCAGTCGTCGGCCGCGTGATCCCAGGACAGCTCGCGAATATCGGCATGCGTACGTTCAGAGTCATACTGGTCCAGCAGGGCATACGGTTTGAAGGTGAACAGGTCGCTGCCGTCGTTCCATTCATTGAAGTATTCCGGCTCGGAGGCCAGTGACAGGTAGCTGCGGTGCTGGTCCGCAAAGGCGGGGTCCTCCAGAAACCCGAGCCATTCGCCGGATACATAGCCGCGCCATTCACCGGCCTGCAGTGTCGCGGCCGGGAGCAGCAGGAGGGCTGCGGCCAGTTTGCATGGGGCGCGCATGCCCTGCCGGTTCAGCGGGCGCGTTTCAGCGAGTTCTTGTCGAAATCCCGGTCCGTCAGGCCGGTCCGGAACTGGAAGTTCGTCTGCAGCAGCCGGGTGCTCTTGCCGGTCTGGTGATTTTCCATGTACATGTCGTGCGCGCGCCAGTACTCGTCCAGGTACTGGTGATAATCCGTGAACACCAGGGTCTTGAGCAGCACGTCCTTGCGGTCATAGAACTCGATCTTTCTCTCCTTGTAATGTTCCTTGTCCAGCCAGATGAGCTGGCGGGTATAACCCGATTTTTCATCGACCGGGATAGCGTTCGAACACGAACACGTCCATGCCGTCGTAGACGTCATCGCGCAGGAAGCGGTAGGTATACTTTTCGACTTCCTGGGAGGCGATGTCCTCGTAGGCGAACTCGCTGCCCATGAAGGGGCCGGACTTGTTGTCGGAGGCGATGCGCTTGACGCGTTTCAGCGCCGGCAGGTAGAGCCACTGATCGTCAGGGCCCGCCTTGTGGGTGAAGGTCAGCAGCGCCGTGCCCTTCACGTCGCCCGGTGCATCGAAGATGGTCATGCTCTTGTCGCCGTCGCCATCAACCTCCAGGGTTTTGGAGCGGATCTCCCGGAGGCTTTCCTGGCCCTGCTTGTTGCGCAGGATCATCTTGACGTCGGAGGTGTAGTCGCCGAATCCGGTGTCCCGGCGGTCGGCTTCCATGGCGATTTCAAGCCCCTGTTCTTCAGGCGTTACCGCCATGGCTGTCCCAAGGGGCAGCAGTATCAGCAGTAATGGCAGGATTTGCTTCATTTTCATTCTCCTGGCCGTCAGGGCGCAGGCCATGGCGGAATTTCGATGCAGACCGGGTCGTGGCCGGGCGAAACAGTATGCCGGCCTCAAGGGTTGTAACAATGCGGCATCCTTAAAGATGTACATCCGGATATTCACGAGTAACATACTGTAACATTGTCTGCTGCCGGCTGGCCAAGGCACCGGCCCGCGAAGGGCGCGCTGTTGGTGTAATATTCTGCGCCAGGCGACGGAGCAGGATATCTGGCAGTTTTCGTGAATAACAAGGAGGCACAAGCATGGCTCACGTAGTGGTATTAGGGGCGGGTACCGGCGGCATGCCGGCGGCGTACGAGTTGCGGGCCGAGTTGGGCAAGGAGCACAGCGTCACTGTCATCAATGCATCGGATCATTTTCAGTTCGTTCCTTCAAATCCCTGGGTCGGGGTCGGCTGGCGCAAGCGCGACGACATTACCTTCCCGATAGAAAAACCCCTGAATAAGAAGGGCATCGAATTCATCGCCGGCACCGTCTCGCGCATCGACACGGAAGGCAACCGCCTGGAGCTGGCCAACGGCAAGTCGGTAGACTATGACTACCTCATCATCACGACCGGCCCCAAGCTGGCTTTTGACGAGGTCCCGGGTTCAGGTCCCGTGGGTCACACGGTATCCATCTGCACTATCGACCATGCCGAGAAGGCCCATGCCGGCTACGAAAAACTGCTGGAAGATCCGGGTCATGTCGTTGTCGGCGCCATGCCGTTTGCCAGCTGCTTCGGCCCGGCCTACGAGTACGCCTTCATCATGGATGCCGACCTGCGCAAGCGCAAGCTGCGCAAGAAGGTTCCCATGACCTTCGTCACCAGCGAGCCCTACATCGGCCATCTCGGTCTCGGCGGCGTGGGCGACTCGAAGGGCATGCTGGAGAGCGAGCTGCGCGACCATGACATCAAGTGGATCACCAATGCCAGGGTCACCCGCGTCGAGGAAGGCAAGATGTTCGTCGAGGAATGCAATGATTCCGGCGAGAAGATCCGCGACCATGAGCTGGAATTCAAGTATTCCATGATGCTGCCCGCCTTCAAGGGCGTCGACTGCGTCGCCGCGGTCGAGGGGCTCTGCAACCCGCGCGGCTTCGTCATCGTCGACGAGTTCCAGCGCAGTCCCAAATACAAGAACATTTTTCCGCCGGTGTTTGCATCGCGATACCCCCGGTGGAGGTCACCCCGGTTCCGACCGGCGCGCCCAAGACCGGTTACATGATCGAGTCCATGGTGACCGCCATTGTGCACAACATTCATGACGAGCTGGCCGGCAAGGAGCTGAGCCACAAGGGCACCTGGAATGCCATCTGTCTGGCCGACATGGGCGATACCGGCGCCGCCTTCGTTGCCCTGCCGCAGATCCCGCCGCGCAACGTGGCCTGGATGAAGAAGGGCAAGTGGGTGCACCTGGCCAAGATCGCCTTCGAAAAATACTTCATTCGGAAGATGAAGAAGGGCACCTCGGAGCCGGTCTACGAGAAATACATCCTCAAGGCCCTCGGAATCGAGCGTCTGGAATAACCGCGTCTCGTCACAACGGAGTGCCAGTATGCCGAAAACCCTGCTGCCAATAATATTGACCGGGCTGTTCTGTGTTGCATCCGCCCGTGCAAATGACCTTGACCAGCATGTCAGCGAAAGCCGCGCCATCGTTCAGGAATTCACGCAATCCCTGGGGCGGGAACTGAAACTGGGCCTGCAGGCCGGCGGGCCGGCCTACGCCATCGGTGTCTGCAATGTCAATGCACCGACGATCGCAGCCTCAATCGGGAGCGAGCGAGGCTGGGAAGTCGGCCGCACCAGCCTCAGGATTCGCAACCCCGGCAATTCTCCCGATGCCTGGGAAAGGCATGTCCTGGAGACCTTCGAGGAACGGCTAATATCCGGCGAAAAGGCCACCGGGATGGAATACTACGAGGTGGTCCAGCAGAACGGCGCCCGGGTATTTCGTTACATGAAGGCAATCCCGACTGTGGAAATGTGCGAATCCTGCCACGGCAGCGACCTGGATAAATCGGTGAAGGAACGGCTGCGCGACCTGTATCCCATGGACCAGGCGCGCGGCTACCGTGCCGGCGACATCCGCGGCGCCTTCACCTTCGCGAAGTCACTGTCAACGGAAGAGGCCGGTCACCCGGGCGACTGACGCCGAATAGCAAATCCGAAAAGGGGGCAGCGTTATTATCACGCCGGCTGAGCCGGTAGTCTGAAAACCGGATCTGTCCCGAATGGTACTTGCATAAATCACAATCATGGTAAATGGCCACGGAATCCACGGGAATTATTACTGAACATCCCGTGTCTTTCCGTGTTCTTCCGTGGCCAATGTTTCTTCAACGACAATCTGTCCCCTTTTCTTTTACGGTGAGCGATCCAGCACGCGGTAGTTGATGGCTTCCGTCAGGTGCTGCGTCCGGATATTTTCCGCTTCATTCATATCCGCAATGGTGCGCGCCAGTTTCAGGATGCGGTGATAGGCGCGTGCCGACAGCTGCAGTTTGCTCATCGCCTGCTGCAGCAGTAAACGATCCGCGGCTTTCAGGACGCACACGGCATCGATTTGCTGGTGCGTGAGCCGGCTGTTCAACGTGCCGTTGCGCTGCAGTTGTCTGTTGCGCGTTGCCGTTACACGTTCGCTTACGGCGGCGCTGCATTCTCCCTCGGGTCCCTGCATGTCATCGAACGCCAGTCGCGGCACCTCGACATGCAGGTCGATGCGGTCCAGCAGCGGGCCGGAAATCCGGCTGCGGTATTTCGCCACCTGCTCGCTGGTGCAGTGACAGCGCCCGGACGGGTCGCCCAGCCAGCCGCACCTGCAGGGGTTCATCGCGGCGACCAGCTGGAAGCGTGCGGGAAAATCCACCTGGCGGGCGGCGCGGGAAATGGTGATGATGCCGGACTCCAGCGGTTCGCGCAGGACCTCCAGCACGCGGCGGTCGTACTCCGGCAGTTCATCCAGGAACAGGACACCATTGTGAGCCAGCGAGATCTCGCCGGGTCCGGGGTTGCTGCCGCCGCCGACCAGTGCCACGGCCGAGGCGGTATGGTGCGGGGTTCGAAACGGACGGCGTTTCCAGTTGTGTGCATCGATCGGGCGGCCGCTGATGGACTGGATGGCGGCCGCCTCCAGTGACTCGGCCTCTGACATTTCGGGCAGGATGCCCGGCAGGCGGCTTGCCAGCAGGGACTTGCCGGTGCCGGGCGGGCCGAGCAGCAGCAGGCTGTGGCCGCCAGCGGCGGCTATTTCCAGCGCGCGCCGGGCGTGGTGCTGGCCGCGGACATCGGCAAGATCGGGCAGGTCTGCTGCCAAGGCTGCTGCAGAGACGGGTGTGGCAGGGAGCAGTCGCCGGGTGCGGGTGAGGTGAGCGGTGATATCCAGCAGGTGTCGCCCGCCCAGTACGCAGGCAGCGCGAACCAGGGTCGCTTCTGCCGTGTTCTCGACCGGGACGACCAGCGTGCGTCCCGCCCGGCGGGTCTGCAGCGACACCGGCAGGATGCCCTGTACCGCGCGCAATTCCCCCGACAACGCCAGTTCGCCGGCAAATTCCAGCCCGCTGAATTCCTCTGCGGGGATCTGCCGGGAAGCGGCGAGTATGCCCAGGGCGATCGGCAGGTCGAAGCGGCCGCCTTCCTTGGGCAGGTCGGCCGGCGCCAGGTTGATGGTGATGCGGCGTGCGGGAAACTCGAAGCCGGCGGTCAGCAGTGCGCCGCGTACCCGGTCCTTGCTTTCCTTGACGGCGGTTTCGGGCAGCCCGACGATGGACAATGCCGGCAAGCCGTTGGAGAGGTGTACCTCGACGCTGACCAGCGGGGCATCCATCCCTGCACGGGCGCGGCTGTAGACGACTGCCAGTGACATGGAGATCCCTGCGTGGCGTTGCGGGTTACCGGCGCTCTCCGGATAGTGAACCGGCAGGTTAGCGGCTGGTTGCGCAGGCCGGGAGTCGAAATCCCGGTCATTGCTCGTAGGTGATTTCTGTATCGCGGCAGGACATTACGTGCTGCCGTTGCAGGTCAAGGGTCTGACCGCGGCCGCAAGCCGCTCCTGCAATGCGGGGATTTTGAACGGATGTTACGGAGGAGCGCTGTGCCAGCGCGAGGGGTGGATGATCTAGTCCTGCCGCTTTTCCGCTTCCAGTGCGGTTACGGTTTTTTCCAGTTGTTCCAGTTTTTCCCGCGTGCGTGCCAGCACCCGTGACTGGGTGTCGAATTCCTCGCGCGTCACCAGATCCAGTCTGGCGAAGGTGGCCTGCAGCAGGGTGTGGATGTTCTTTTCCAGGTCCTGCTGCGCACCCTTGAGACCGGCGGGAATGTTGTCGCTGATCTGGCGCGCGAGGTCGTCAATGAATTTGGTATCCAGCATTCCAGTAACCATAGCGACTGGCGCCGGCTACGTCCAGCCAGGCGTCGATTTCAGTGTCCTGGTTATATGTGCACCGCATTGGTGCGATGCGTGGGTGTGCGCACCATTATGGGACGCATTTACCGGCCAGTATCCTGGTGAATAGAAGCAAACCGCTAAAATTATTACAAAAATATGAAATGGCACGGTTTCTGCTAAGTCAGGGTCAGTGATTTCCCCTTAATCACAGTTGGTGTGGTAGGTCATTGCACAGTGCTCAACCACAACTTTTTCAGGAGACAGATGATGATGAAGAAAACCTTGATTGCAACGGCCATGCTGGCCACCACCGCAGTAGCACAGGCCGAGATCAGTGGCAATGTAGCCATGGTATCGGATTACGTTTTCCGCGGCGCTTCGCAAACCGACAACCAGATGGCTGTCCAGGGTGGCTTTGACTATGCCCATGACAGCGGCTTATATGTCGGCACCTGGGCATCCAACGTGGATTCGGATTTTTTTGGTGGTACAAAGGACCCGCAAATCGAGCTGGATATGTATGGCGGTTACAGCAGCGAGTTCAAGGGCTTCGGGTATGACGTGGGTTACCTGCGTTATCAGTACCCGGGTTCTGAAGACGTCAATACCAATGAATGGCATGTCACCGGCAGTTACAGCGCCGGTGACTACGGCGATTTCAGCCTGTCAGCAAACTACTCGCCCAGGTTGCAGTTCTTTGCATCTGACCAAAGCGCCTGGTACTGGAAGGCTGGTTACGATACGACCCTGCCGTGGTACGAGATCGGCTTGTCCGCACATTATGGCTACAGCACCGGTAATGCCTTTGACGTGAAAGATCCGACTTCCGAATCGGGTCTGAGTGATTCCTATGGTGACTGGAGCCTCGGCCTGAGCAAGTCCGTCTACGGGGTGGACCTCGGTATCACCTATACCGACCTTACCGATATCAAGTTCCAGGATGGTTCGAAGTGCAACGACGACTGGTGTGACAGCAAGGTCGTCTTCAGCATCAGCAAGAGTCTTTAATCAACCGGGTCACAGCCTGCCCTTCGGGGCAGGCGCCTTCAAGGAGTCATTAACATGAAATTAGTAACCGCAATCATCAAGCCCTTCAAGCTCGATGATGTCCGTGAGGCCCTCTCCGAGATTGGTGTACAGGGCATCACGGTGACCGAGGTCAAGGGCTTTGGACGTCAGAAAGGGCACACGGAACTCTACCGTGGCGCGGAATACGTCGTCGATTTCCTGCCCAAGGTGAAAATCGAGGCAGTAGTCGCCGCGGATATGTCGGAGAAGGTGATCGAGGCCATCTCCAAGGCCGCCAATACCGGCAAGATCGGTGACGGCAAGATATTCGTGTCCAACATTGAACAGACTATTCGTATCCGCACCGGCGAAACCGGTCCGGACGCGCTCTGACCGGTCTGACGGAGGATAAATCGTGGATGTATTTACTGATAGGTTAAAAATGTACAAAAGGACTTCGGGCGCCCTGGTCGCGGCAGTGTCCTGTCTGCTGCCATCCCTGGCGATGGCCGAGGATGCCACCCTGAACTCCGGTGATACTGCATGGATGCTGACGTCTACGGCACTGGTGCTGTTCATGACCATACCGGGTCTGGCGCTGTTCTATGCCGGCATGGTGCGTTCCAAGAACGTGCTGTCCGTGCTGATGCAATGCTTCGCCATCACCGCCCTGATCTCGGTGCTGTGGGCGCTGTATGGCTACAGCCTGGCCTTTGATACAACGGGCATGGAGGCGGGCGTCACGAACTTCAATTCGTTCGTCGGCAGCCTCGGTCACGTCTTCCTGAAGGGCATGACCGTCGACAGTCTCACGGCCGCGATTCCGGAAAGCGTCTTCATGACCTTCCAGATGACCTTCGCCATCATTACCCCGGCGCTGATCGTGGGCGCCTTCGCTGAGCGCATGAAATTTTCCGCGCTGCTGTGGTTCATGGGCATCTGGTTCACCGTCATCTACGCGCCGATCGCACACATGGTGTGGAGCGGCGACGGCGGCCTGCTGTGGGACTGGGGCGTGCTGGACTTCGCCGGCGGCACCGTCGTGCACATCAACGCCGGTATTGCCGGACTGGTGGCCTGCCTCGTGATGGGCAAGCGCAAGGGTTATCCCGGAACGGCCATGCCGCCGCACAACCTGGGCTATACCGTGATGGGCGCCTCGATGCTGTGGGTTGGCTGGTTCGGCTTCAACGCGGGCAGCGCGGTGGCTGCTAACGGTACTGCGGGCATGGCCATGGCCGTGACGCAGATCGCCACGGCGACGGCGGCACTCGCGTGGATGTTCGCGGAATGGATCTCGCACGGCAAGCCCAGCGTGCTCGGCATCGCTTCCGGCGCTGTCGCAGGCCTGGTTGCCATCACGCCGGCATCCGGTACCGCGGGTCCCATGGGTGCTATCCTTATCGGCGCCGCCGCCGGTGTCGGCTGCTACATCGCCGCCGCCAAGCTCAAGCGTGCGATTGGCTATGACGACTCGCTCGACGTGTTCGGTGTGCATGCGGTCGGCGGCATCATCGGTGCCATCCTGACCGGTCTCTGCGCGGCGGCCAGCATGGGCGGCGTCGGCCTGGCCGAAGGCATGAGCATCGGCGGTCAGCTGTGGATACAGACCAAGGGTGTGCTGTTTACCCTGATCTATTCGGGTATCGGCAGCTTTATCATCCTGAAGATCCTGGACATCGTCATCGGACTGCGTGTCACGGAGGATCAGGAAACCGAAGGCCTGGATGTCAGTCAGCATGACGAGCGTGGCTATATCCTCTGAAGCAAGCCATTGATGGCACTGGAACGGGCGCTACGGCGCCCGTTTTTTTGCCTGCAGGGAAGTCGGTACCTCACGGAGCGCATGGAGAAGGTGAGACCGCGAGGCGGTCGATAGGCTGGCCTGGGCCACGCGTGGGAGCGATGCGCATCCGTGCCCGAATGATCCACAATACCAACAGCTTATGAGTCGGTTCAGCGGGTGTCTGCAGCGAGTGCGGATCGACTGTCGCCGGCAACCGGTTGTCATCCCGACGGGAAACCGGGCCAGATCCAGACAGGTGCACTAATTTAATGCACCCTTTGGTATCATGCGTATCCCGTTACAACTGATTCCGAACAAGCGGAGGAAATTAATGAAACTTATAACGGCAATTATCAAGCCCTTCAAGCTGGACGATGTCCGCGAGGCCCTGTCAGAGATCGGTGTCCAGGGCATCACCGTCACGGAGGTGAAGGGCTTCGGCCGCCAGAAGGGCCACACCGAGCTGTACCGTGGCGCGGAGTACGTGGTCGACTTCCTGCCGAAGATCAAGCTGGAGATCGGCGATTTCGGCGGACAAGGTTGAGCAGGTCATCGACGCCATCATCGGGGGCTGCCAATACCGGCAAGATCGGCGACGGCAAGATCTTTGTTTCCAGCCTGGAGCAGACCATCCGCATCCGCACCGGCGAAACCGGGCCGGATGCACTCTGAAGTAACCTGAAAACAATACACGCAAGGGGAGAAAAAACAATGAACCTTCCTGCATCGAAGGGATGTCGGGCGTTGCCGGCAGGGTTGCTGCTCGGCCTGCTGCCGTCACTGGCGTGTGCCGATGAGCTGAATGTCGGCGACACCGCCTGGATCCTGACCTCCACTGTACTGGTGCTGTTCATGACCATTCCGGGGCTGGCGATGTTCTACGCCGGCCTGGTGCGCAGCAAGAACGTGCTGTCGGTGCTGATGCAGTGTTTCGCCATCACCTGCATGGTGTCGCTGCTGTGGCTGGTGTTCGTCTACGGACTGGCCTTCGGCGACGGCGGCAGCATGAACCGCTGGGTCGGCGGCTTCGACCAGCTGATGCTGGCGAATCGTGACCCGCGACAGCATGAGCGGCAGCATTCCGGAAACCGTGTTCTCCATGTTCCAGCTGACCTTCGCCATCATCACGCCGGCGCTGATCGTGGGCGCCTTTGCCGAGCGCATGAAATTCTCCGCCATGCTCTGGTTCTCGGCACTCTGGGTGATCCTGGTCTATGCGCCGGTCACCCACTGGGTATGGGGCGGCGGCTGGCTGCAGGAAATGGGCCTGCTGGACTTTGCCGGCGGCACCGTGGTGCATGTCAATGCCGGCGTCGGCGGCGCTGGTCGCGGCGCTGGTGCTGGGTCCGCGCAGGGGTTTTCCTGAAACCGCCATGCCGCCGCACAACCTGACCATGACCGTGGCCGGTGCCGCGATGCTGTGGGTGGGCTGGTTCGGCTTCAACGCCGGCAGTGCGCTGGCGGCCAACGGCGACGCCGGCATGGCCATGCTGGTGACGCACATCAGTGCCGCGGCCGGATCACTGGCGTGGATGACGATGGAATGGATGCGTCATGGCAAGCCCAGCGTGCTGGGTATCGTCACCGGCATGGTGGCGGGGCTGGGTACCATTACGCCGGCCTCCGGTTTCGTCGGCCCGGCAGGCGCGCTGATCATCGGCCTGAGTGCGGGCGTGGTCTGCTACACCGCGACCAGCCTGTTCAAGCGTGGCCTGCATATCGACGACTCTCTCGACGTGTTTCCGGTGCACGGTATCGGCGGCATCATGGGCACGCTGTTGGCCGGTGTTTTCGTCGGGACCCTGGGGGGCGCCGGACTTGCCGAGGGCATGACCATGGGCGGCCAGGTGTGGGTGCAGTTTATCGGCGTGGCAGCCACCTTCGTCTATTGCGTCGTGCTCAGCTGGGTGCTGCTGAAGATCATCGATGCCGTCATCGGTCTGCGCGTCACCCGGGATGAAGAGAACGAGGGTCTCGATATCGTGCTGCACGACGAGACCGGTTATAACATCTGAAGCTGCAGTTCGGAATCATCATCACACGGGCGCTACGGCGCCCGTTTTTTTGCCTGTATGGTGGCTGCAATGACGCACGAGACGCAGGCGCAGTCCTGCGGTGTGCTGGTTTGAAGGCCGCATCGCGGTCAGGCGACCGCTCCTACACCTTTAGTTGCACCCGTAGGAGCGGTCCCTTTATGCCCGTTCTTTGGGTACTGACCGCGATTGCAGTTCAAGACAAGTGCCGCCCCGGGCTGGCAGCCGCTACAATCTCTTGTGGCTGCCGTCGCAGAACGGCTTGTCGGCGCTGTGTTTGCAGCCGCAAAGCCAGACTTTGGTCGTTTCGGCGATCTCCAGTTTCACCGGGGAAAAACTGCTGCCCTTGTGGGAGCCATCGCAGAACGGCTGGTTTTTCGACTTGCCACAGGCGCACCACCAGTAGGTTCCCGGTTCCAGTTCCTGTGAGTACGGTGCTTTTTGCGCAATGTTCGGGTCTGACATCATGGTCCCCTGCAAGTTGTTTGAATTTCCGGGCATGCAACCCGGGTGCAGTATAGCGAAAACCACGGGGCTGGCCGCAACCCGCGAAGCATGCCCGCCTGCCACTGCCTCGATATGGCGGTGACCGCCGGGATGTAGATAAATGCCGGCTGGCCGTCCCGATATCTCCGGTTTCCGTTTCACTTCATACGGTCGACCTGCTATATACGGAGTGGCATGACAATCACAACACCATCAAGACCCGACACCGTGACAGCACAGCCATCCCTGCTGGAACTCGACGGGCTGCAACGGCCTGCCATCGGCCCGGTGTCGCTGCTGGTGGCCGCAGGCGAGTGCGTCTGTATCTCCGGTCCCTCGGGCGCCGGCAAGTCGCAATTGCTGCGCGCCATCGCCGACCTGGACCCCCACGACGGGGAGGTGCGGCTGTCGGGTCAGCCGGTGGAAAGCATCACACCGCCCGAGTGGCGCCGCCAGGTCGGGCTGTTGCCACCGGAAAGCAGCTGGTGGCTGCCGCGCGTTTCCGACCATTTTCACACCGGTGTGCCACTGGCGGAGGTGGGACTGGCGGATTCCATACTGGATCAACCGGTGACGCGCCTGTCCAGCGGGGAGAAACAGCGTCTGGCGCTGCTGCGCCTGCTGGCCAACCGGCCGCGCGTGCTGCTGCTCGATGAGCCGACCGCCAACCTGGACCCCGAAAACACCCGGCGGGTAGAGGCCGCAATCGCGTCCTACCGTGCAGCCCAGGGAGCCGCGGTCATCTGGGTCAGTCATGACCGGGAGCAGGCCGCGCGCGTCAGCGACCGGCATTTCGACACCGTGGCCGGCAACCTGCAACTGCGGGCAGCAAAGTCGGCGGCATGATCGAGCTGAGCGTCGTCGACCTGGTCATCGCCGCGGCGCTGGTGCTGCTGCTGGCGCTGCTGTCGCTGCGCATGCATCCCGACCTCGGGCGCCAGCTGGTCATCGCCGCGCTGCGCACCGCAATCCAGCTGTCGCTGATCGGCATGGTGCTGAAGGTGCTGTTCGCCAATGCCAGCCTGCTGTGGGTGACGCTGATGGCCAGTATCATGGTGCTGATCGCCGGGCGGGAAGTGATGGTGCGCCAGGAACGCCGCTTCCGCGGCTGGTGGGGCTACGCGGTCGGGACCTTCTCCATGTTCGTGTCCTCGTTCGTGGTAACGATCTTTGCGCTGACCGTGATTCTCGGCGACGATCCCTGGTATACGCCGCAGTACGCCATCCCGCTGCTCGGCATGCTGCTGGGCAACACCATGAACGGCATCTCGATTTCCATGGACCGCCTGACCAACACGGCCTGGGAACAGGCCAGAACCATCGAGGCTCGCCTGATGCTGGGGGAGCGTGCCGAGGAGGCAATTGCAGACATCCGCCGCCAGGCGATACGCAGCGGCATGATCCCCATCATCAACGCCATGGCCGCCGCCGGGGTTGTCAGCCTGCCCGGCATGATGACGGGCCAGATACTCGCAGGCGCCGCGCCGCTGGATGCAGTGAAGTACCAGATACTGATCATGTTCCTGATTACTGCCGGAACCGGACTCGGGACACTGGCAGCAGTCACCGTCGGCTCGCGGCACCTGTTCGATGCGCGCCAGCGCCTGTGCCTGGAGCGGCTGCGCCAGCGCCCGTAGGCTTGCGGGATGCGCCTGATGCGATACGGACTGACGCTATTCACCCTGCTGTCGCTGGCCTGGCTGCCGGCGGATGCGGAAATCTACAAGTGCACCGATGCCGGCGGCGCTGTGCAGTACGCCGACAAGCCCTGTGCCGGTCAGGCCACCATCATCAAGCCCGCCGTCGCACCTGCAGTCGATGCGCATGTCGCCGAGCACCGGCAGCGGACGGACAAGCTGCTGCGCGCCTACGATGAGGAGCACGCCGAGGAGCAGCGCGCGCAGGCCGAGGCCGAGGCGGCGCTGCAGCAGCGCCATCGGGAATGCACCCGGGCACGGGACTGGCTGACCAGGGTTAACTACGCCCGCGGTCTCTACCGGGTGGCGGAGGACGGCAGCCAGGTGGACCTGAACGACGCTGAGCGCGCCGCGGTCCTGGCGAAGGCAGAGGCGGATGTCGCGCAGTGGTGCGACTGACGGTTGGGCAGCGAGGGTAATGTTCGCGGCACACTGGTGAATCACCGTCGGTTGCCGGGATCGGGCTGCTGACCTGCACCTGACCCCACCGGTCGCACCTGCAGGAACGCCGCCCTTCGGTACGATTGGTTGAGGACCGCATCGCGGTCGGCACCCAAAGAACGGGCATAAAGTGACCGCTCCTACCCCACGGGTTTGAACCCCGTAGGAGCGCCGCCCTTCGGCTCGATTGGTTGAGGACCGCATCGCGGTCAGCACCCAAAGAACGGGCATAAAGTGACTGCTCCTGCACCCACCGGTCGCACCTGCAGGAGCGCCGCCCTTCGGCGCGATTGGTTGAGGACCGCGTCGCGGTCAGCACCCAAAGAACGGGCATAAAGTGACTGCTCCTGCACTCACCGGTCGCACCTGCAGGAGCACACTGAAGGGCACAAGCTGATCCGCGATGCTCAATCCAGCGCGTGTTTGAAGAATTCCGGCGGCGCCCATGGCCTTGCGCAGCGGGTTGATGATATCCATGTGATACAGCGGCTGGTCTCGGTAAACCGGTTGTCCCTGTCTGTCACGGCTGTATCCCCGCTGTGGAGCATGCTCCGACCCTACAAGAAGCGGCCGGCCCCGGACAATCACCGGCAATGGCCAGCACCTGTCTCAAATCAGGAAACGGGCATCCGGGCCAGGCACAGATTCTGAGAGGACGGGCAGGACCGGCGCAGCGCCGGGAAATAATCAGGATTACCTGCCAAACGGGTTCCCCGCGGGTCGCGGGTCCTGCCCGTCATCATAATACCCGGCATGAGAAGATGAATTTTGGGATAGGTTCTTCTTGTACAGCCGGGCAACAGTCTCTATCGTTCCCCGCCATGGACTGGAACATCGACAAAACCCGCGAGCAGTACAATATCGCCGGCTGGAGTGCCGGCTATTTCGACGTGAGCGAGGAAGGCCATCTGGTCGCGCGTCCGGCGGGTGTCCCGGGGGCGGCGAGCGTGGACCTGCATGAACTGGCGCACAAGGCACGCGAGGTTGGCCTTTCCTGGCCGGTGCTGGTGCGCTTCACCGACATCCTGCACCAGCAGGTCGACCGCCAGTGCCGCGCCTTTCGGGCGGCCATGAAGGAGACCGGCTACGAGGGACGCTACACCGCCGTTTACCCGATCAAGGTCAACCAGCAGCAGCACGTGGTGGATGCCATCGTGCGCCACGGCGGCACTCGCATTGGCCTGGAGGCGGGCAGCAAGCCGGAGCTGATGGCGGTCATCGGCATCATGAACCCCGGCGGCATCATCGTCTGCAACGGTTACAAGGACGCGGAATACATCCGCCTGGCCCTGATCGCGCAGCGTCTCGGCCACCAGGTGACCATCGTCATCGAGAAGCTTTCCGAACTGGAACTGATCAAGGCGGCGGCCAGCGCCATGAACATCCGGCCGCGGCTGGGCGTGCGCGTGCGGCTGTCCGCCGAGACCAGCGGCAAATGGCAGAACACCGGTGGTGATCGCTCCAAGTTCGGCCTGACCGCCGCCGGCATGCTGGTCCTGCTG
>CAWGNW010000005.1:0-93781 GCA_963824045.1 uncultured Gammaproteobacteria bacterium
ACGGGGGAGTTTGGCACCTCGATGTCGGCTCATCACATCCTGGGGCTGTAGCCGGTCCCAAGGGTATGGCTGTTCGCCATTTAAAGTGGTACGCGAGCTGGGTTCAGAACGTCGTGAGACAGTTCGGTCCCTATCTGCCGTGGGCGCCTGAGATTTGAGAGGAGCTGCTCCTAGTACGAGAGGACCGGAGTGGACGATCCTCTGGTGTTCCGGTTGTCACGCCAGTGGCATTGCCGGGTAGCTATGATCGGACGGGATAACCGCTGAAAGCATCTAAGCGGGAAGCCCCCCTCAAGATGAGATCTCACCGGGAACTTGATTCCCCTGAAGGGCCGTCGAAGACTACGACGTTGATAGGCTGGGTGTGGAAGTTCGGTAACGGATGAAGCTAACCAGTACTAATTGCCCGTGAGGCTTGACCATATAACACCCAAGCAGTTGGTGTTGTAACTGGTTTCAGGCAACATACCCGCCTTTACAACTTTCCAGATATGCGTAAAAGGGGTCAGTACCCATATTCTTCGTACTGATACTTCTGAGAAAATGGGTACTGACCCCTTTTATGCGAACAGTTTGCCTGGCGGCATTAGCAAGTGGGAACCACCCGATCCCATCCCGAACTCGGAAGTGAAACTGCTTAGCGCCGATGATAGTGTGGGGCTTCCCCATGTGAAAGTAGGTCACTGCCAGGCTTTTAATACAAACCTCCAGCATCTCCGGGTGCTGGAGGTTTTTTTTGCGGTGGATTCATGCAAGTTTCTGTGAAGATCTGCTGGCAGGCAAGGTGTTTGGAACGTAAAGCTTGCAGCGCTGCGCGGGCCAGGGCGCAAAACTCTACACAGTATTTGATAACACTAATCAAAATCTAATAATTTCGGGACATGCTCCACGGGTTGCACAACTCGTGTTACTTTTAAAATATATTTCCTGCCTGGTGTAAACGCATGCCTGCTTCCCGAATAACCCTGATTGAAGACGAGGAAGATATTCGTCACCTTGTGCTCTACAACCTGAAAAAGGATGGCTACGACGCCGATGGGTTCGAGTCCGGGGAAGAAGGGTTGACCGAGATCAGGAAGAAACATCCTGACCTGGTATTGCTGGACCTGATGCTGCCGGGGATTGACGGCATGGAGGTTTGCCGGCGACTCAAGCAGGACCCCGATACCAAGGATATTCCTGTCATTATCATCTCGGCAAAAGGTGATGAATCCGACATCGTCGCGGGGCTTGAACTCGGGGCGGATGACTATCTCGCCAAACCGTTCAGCCCGAAGATTCTGCTGGCAAGGATACGCACGGTGTTGCGCCGTTTCAGCACGCCGCTGCCCGATGAAAACACTTCCGTACACATTGACGGCTTGCTCCTGGAACCCCGCAAGTTTTCTGCCACGCTGGAGGGCAGGCCGCTGGGGCTGACTGCAGGTGAATATCGCCTGCTGCATTTTCTCGCCAGCCACCGGGGCTGGGTATTTACCCGCTACCAGATCGTTGATGCCATAAGGGGTGAAGGCTACGTCGTCACGGAACGTGCAATCGATGTGCAGGTTGCAGGTTTGCGCAAGAAACTCGGTGGCTATGGCAATTACATCGAGACAGTTCGAGGCGTCGGGTACCGGTTCAAGGACGCATGAAACACAGCGGGACACGGAAATACTCCCTCTGGTTGTATTACGGTCTCTCGATTGCCATCGTCCTCGCCGCATTGCTGTCAGTGACATGGTATGTTGCCGACCGCTTCCGTACCTTTTTTGTGGATCACCAGCGCACCACCCTGGAAGAGCGTGCCCGCGGTCTGGTGCATGATATTCAGGATGATCCCGACTACCGCAAGCACATCGCCGATTACTGTACCCGGTACAAGCGCACGGAACCGCATCTGCGGATTACGATCATCGATAATACAGGCGTGGTTCTGTGTGATTCCGTTGCCGATGCGTCGCACATGGAAAATCATGGCCAGCGCCCGGAGATTATCAAGGCACTTGAAAACAGCACCGGATCGATAATTCGCTTCAGCACCACGGTCAAGTCCCAGCTGCTGTACGTCGCGGTTCCCCTGTATATAAAAGGACACGAGCGCTGGGTCGTGCGCGCAGCCATCCCCCTTGCGTCTATAGACGGGCTCCTGCGTGAAGTGTTTCAGAAACTGCTTGCGGTCACCATGCTGCTATGCGCTGCAGTTTCTCTTGTCGGTGTCTTCATATTCCGCAAGATCAATCCACCGCTGTATGAAATTCGCCGGGGTGCGGAACGCTTCGCGCATGGCCGGTTCGAACGCAAGCTGCCGGACTACCAGGTTCGGGAGATCGACGATTTGGCGAAGGCTCTGAACCGTATGGCATACCAGCTGGAAGGGCTGGAAAACCTGCGCAGGGAGTTTGTCGCCAACGTTTCGCATGAGCTCAAGACCCCGGTTACCACAATCAAGGGATTTACCGAGACGCTGATTGAGGGCGCCAAGGAAGATCCGGATGATCTGGACAGGTTTCTTGAAATCATTTCCCGGCAAACTGATCGTCTTGCAGCGATCATCGATGACCTGCTGACACTGTCACGGCTGGAGAGTGCACCCCGCAGCGAAGTCCTTGCGCTGGACTGGCATGACCTCTGCCATATCCTGAATTCCTGCGAGGAAATCTGCCACGCACGTGCGGAGGAAAAGCAGATCGCGATCCATGTGAAATGCGCCAAACCGACGCCGGTGCTGGTGGACAATTCGCTGTTAACGCAGGCCATCGTCAACCTGATTGACAATGCCATCAAGTACAGCCAGGAAAGGACCAGTGTCACCCTGCAGGGGTCCATGGATGCAAGCCATATCCTGATTACCGTCACGGACGAGGGGCCGGGTATTCAGGATATCCATCTGTCCCGGCTGTTTGAGCGGTTTTACCGGGCTGACAAGGCGCGCAGTCGCAAACTGGGCGGAACCGGACTGGGTCTGGCCATCGTCAAGCATATTGCCAATGTCCACCAGGGCGAGGTCGATGTGATCAGCAAGGTCGGTACTGGCAGCACTTTTATAATCCGCCTCCCCGCACAGGGGCAGACCTGAGCAAGGTCTGCCGGATAAACGCAATCCTCTTGCGTCGCTAACAAAAGATTAACAAGGCGACGCTAGCATCTGCTCCAGATTCAATCACCAATGGAGCAAACATGTTTGCAAAACCCCGCTTTAATAAGGGCGTGCTGGTGGCCATCGGCCTGGCAGCAGTCGTTGCACAATCCGGTGCAGCAATTGCCCGCGACCAGATCCAGGTCGTCGGTTCGTCTACCGTCTATCCTTTTTCAACCATTGTGGCCGAGCGCTTCGGCAACAAGGGCAACTTCAAGACGCCCGTAATCGAGAGCACCGGAACCGGTGGCGGCATGAAGCTGTTCTGCCAGGGTGTGGGCAGCAGTTACCCGGATATATCCAATGCATCCCGTGCCATGAAGCCATCCGAGTGGGAGAACTGCCAGGCTGCGGGTGTAACCGATATCATCGAGGTTACCATTGGCAATGACGGCATTGCGTTCGCCAACAGCATCAAGGGCCCGAAACTGAACCTGACCCGCAAACAGCTCTGGACGGCACTGGCAGAGCATGGTCCAAAGCCGACAAAATGGAACGAAATCGATCCGGCACTGCCGGATGCACAGATCAGCGTTCTGGTACCGCCTCCGACATCAGGTACCCGCGATGCCTGGAATTCACTGGTTATGAGCAAGGGTTGTCCGGCTGAAGTCAAGGACAAGGATGCCTGCGAGGTGCTGCGCGAGGATGGTGCTGCCATCGAAGCCGGCGAGAACGACACACTGATCGTGCAGAAGCTGGAAGCCGATCCCCGGGCATTTGGCATCTTCGGCTTCAGCTACCTGGAAAACAATATGGACAAGATCCAGGCCGCGGATATCGAGGGTGTGGCTATCAACCTTGAGTCGATCCAGGATTACAGCTACCCGATTTCCCGCCCCCTGTACTTCTATGTGAAGAAGGCGCACATCGGCGTTATCCCGGGATTGCAGGAATATCTGCTGGAGTTCACCAGTGAAGATGCCATCGGGCCGGAAGGCTACCTGATCGACACCGGTCTGGTACCGCTGGATGACGAGTCGCGGGCGAAGGTCAGGTCCGATGCGAAAAACCTGACAACGCTGCAGAAGAAGTAACCGCCTCTTTGACACATTGAGGTAGTCAATAATCGCCCCGCCAGTCAGCGACATCGGCTGGCGGGGCATATTCCGTAACAGATTATGAACTTTCCGCAACTCACGATTCTGTTCTGCATACTGGTGGCGGTGTCGGGTGTACTTGGCTGGCGACGTATACGCGTGCCGCACACCGCCGGAGGGCCACGGCCCCGCTCCCGTGCCGTTTATCATGGCGTCTACAATGCCCTGTGGTGCGCCCTGCCCATGCTGGTCGTGGTGCTTGCCTGGCTTGCGGTGGAGCCGTGGATTATTCAGCCGCTGGTCCTGAACGAACTTGCGCTGAGCGGGGTCGATCCGCAACAGGTGAACGCATTCAGGTTTCTTGAAATAAGGAACATTGCAGCAGGTGTGCTGCCGTCAGAATTTGTCGAGCAGCCGGTTCTGCGTGCGGTTGAACGCTACCAGGAGCTCAAGCGGTTTTCCGGTGTTTCCCTGACAATGCTGTTTATCGGTGCCGGCCTTGCAGGACTGTTTCAGGGATACCGGCGGATCGGGCATTTGTTTCCGGCGCGCGAGAAGGTCGAGGTTTTTGTGCGGGGTTTCCTGCTGGCCAGTTCAAGCATCGCCATCCTGACTACGATCAGTATTGTACTGGCGCTGGCATTCGAGACGTTTCGCTTCTTTCAGCATGTTCCCCTGACCGAGTTCCTGTTCGGGTTGAAATGGAGCCCGCAGATTGCCATACGCGCGGACCAGGTCGGGAGTTCCGGGGCCTTTGGCGCGGTGCCCCTGTTTACCGGCACGCTGCTGATCGCCTTCATTGCCATGGTCGTTGCTGTGCCGGTGGGCCTGTTTTCTGCGATTTACCTTGCCGAGTACGCGCGCCCGGCCGTGCGTCACGTACTGAAACCGCTGCTGGAGATCCTCGCCGGGATTCCCACGGTGGTGTATGGCTTCTTTGCGGCACTGACGGTGGCGCCGGTAATTGTCGAATTCGGGGCCGGCATGGGACTGGAAACGTCCTCCGAGAGCGCACTCGCGGCAGGTCTGGTCATGGGCATCATGATTATTCCGTTTATCTCCTCGCTGTCGGATGATGTTATCAATTCGGTCCCATATTCACTGCGTGACGGGTCGCTTGCCCTGGGTGCCACCCGATCGGAAACCATTCGCAAGGTGATCCTGCCGGCCGCGTTGCCGGGAATCGCCGGCGCCCTGCTGCTGGCCGTGTCCCGGGCGATCGGTGAGACCATGATCGTGGTGATGGCCGCCGGCCTGTCCGCGAACCTGACTGCCAATCCGCTGGAGAGTGTGACCACGGTGACCACCCAGATCGTAACGATCCTGGTCGGCGACCAGGAATTCGACAGTCCCAAGACGCTGGCGGCTTTTGCCCTTGGTCTGACACTGTTTTTTGTCACACTGACCCTGAACTTCATCGCGCTGCATATCGTCAGGCACTACCGCGAACAATACGACTAGGACCCGATATGCCGCGACTGGATCCCAAGAAACTGCGCAAGCGCGCCTGGGCGGAAAAGCGCTTCAGGTTATACGGCATACTGGCCTTGCTGTTCGCCGGCAGCGTGTTGACGCTGCTGATGTCGAGTATTGTCACTTCCGGGCATGCCGCGTTTTTCAGTACCGGGCTGAGTCTGGAACTCGAACTCGATCCGGAAGCCATGGGAATTTCAACACCGTATACGAAAGACGACCTGATGCAAGGCAGCTATTACACCACCCTCAAGAAAAGCCTGTATCGGCAGTTCCCCGAGGCGACAGGGCGTGCCGAGCGGCGTGCGCTGGCAGCAATACTGAGTCCCGGTGCCGAGATCGAACTACGTGACTACCTCATCCGGAATCCGGACAAGATCGGCAAGACCATCACACTCGTCGTACCGGTCTCTTCCGATTTTGACCAGTTATACAAGGGAAATCTGCCGCGTACCGGTGAACATACCCGCCTCACCCGGGCGCAGATGGCATGGTTTGATGCTCTCATTGCCGATGGCAGGATCCATTATGACTTCAATCCCGGCTTTCTCATCGGCGGCGACTCGCGCTATCCGGAACTGGCCGGCATTGGTGGCGCCGTTGCCGGTTCCTTTTATGCCTTGCTGGTCTGCTTCCTGCTGTCCTTCCCGCTTGGGATCGCTGCAGCGGTTTACCTGGAGGAATTTGCAAAAGACACCACGCTGACCCGGTTCATAGAGGCAAATATCAATAACCTGGCGGCGGTTCCCTCGGTGATTTTCGGCCTGCTGGGGCTGGCGGTCCTGCTCAACTTCTTCGGTTTGCCTCGCGGCACTCCATTGGTGGGCGGCATGGTGCTGGCACTGATGACTCTGCCGACCATTATCATCTCCTGTCGTTCCTCACTGCGTGCCGTGTCGCCCGGTATTCGCCAGGCTGCGCTTGCCATGGGCGCATCACCGATCCAGGTCACGTTCCACCAGGTATTGCCTGCCGCGATGCCCGGCACCCTGACCGGTACCATTATCGGACTGGCCCAGGCACTCGGAGAGACGGCCCCCCTGCTGATGATTGGCATGGTGGCCTTTATCGCCAGTGTGCCGGCAACGCCACTGGATTCAGCTGCCGGCCTGCCGGTGCAGATTTACCTGTGGGCCGAAAGCGCAGAACGCGGGTTTGTAGAGAAGACAGCTGCCGCAATCATGGTCATCATGACCTTCCTCATCCTGATGAATCTCGTCGCAGTGATAATCAGGTCAAAGACACAGACAAAGGTTGAGTAGGACTTGTTATGAATACGGTATGTACAATGAATGATGCAACGACTGCCAATGGCCTGCTGGAAAGAGGCGAGGAAACAACCAGTACGCGCAGGGTTACTTCGACCAAGGTTTCCGCGCATAAAGTCAATGTCTATTACGGGGATACCCATGCCCTGCATGACGTTACGCTGGACGTTTACAGCAAGCAGATCACCGCCCTGATCGGGCCTTCCGGATGCGGCAAGTCGACATTCCTGCGCTGTCTGAACCGCATGAATGACGTGGTTGACGGCTGCCGGGTCAGCGGCAATATCGAGCTGGACGGCAAGAATATCTATGCCGCGGATATCGATGTTGTGGAATTGCGCAGCCGCATCGGCATGGTTTTCCAGAAACCGAACCCCTTTCCGAAGACGATCTTCGAGAATGTCGCCTACGGGCCCAAGATCCATGGTCTTGCGGAGCACCGCAGCGACCTCGAGGAAATCGTTGTCAACAGTCTGAAGAAGGCCGGGCTGTTCGACGAGGTCAAGGACCGCATGCATGCGCCGGCAACCGGACTGTCGGGAGGCCAGCAGCAGCGCCTGTGTATTGCCCGCACCATATCCATCAATCCCGAGGTGGTGCTGATGGATGAGCCCTGTTCGGCGCTGGACCCGATTGCCACGGCGCGCATCGAGGACCTGATGTGGGAACTCAAGGAAAACTACTCGATTATTATCGTGACCCATTCCATGCAGCAGGCCGCCCGCGTTTCCCAGCGCACCGGGTTTTTCCATCTCGGCGATCTGGTAGAGGTTGGCACGACAGAGAAAATATTCCAGAATCCACGGGACGAGCGTACCAGGGACTACATCACCGGACGCTTCGGTTAACCCTTCATTCGAGGACAGACGACGTGGCCTTGCATTTTCTTCGAGAAATGGACCGGATCAACCAGCAGATGATCGCTGTTGGCGGCAGTGTTGAAAAACAGGTCAGCGATGCCTACGAGGCATTGTGCAACCTGGATGTGCCTGCAGCGCAACGGGTGATCCGCCAGGACGAGGTCGTCGACAGTGAAGAGGTGCAGCTGGAGGAAGAGTGTCTCAAGCTGCTTGCCCTGTATCAGCCGGTTGCGGTGGATCTGCGCCTGATCGTCTCGATACTCAAGATCAACATGGACCTGGAGCGAATCGGCGACCATGCCGCGCATATTTCCAGGATAGCCATTCGGCTGGCGGAGCTCCCGAAAATCGACGTGCCGCAGAGCATGCACACGATCTACCAGCAGTCAAAGCTGATGCTGCGCAAGAGCCTGCTGGCTTTCGTGGAAGCTGACAGCACCATGGCCGAGACGGTACTGCGCATGGATGAAGAAGTGGATGCCTTGTGCAGGGCCACCATGCCGGGACAGATAGAGCTGATCCGCGGCAATCCGGATGAGACCGAGCAGCGGCTGATGGTCATTACCGCCTGTCGCCAGCTGGAGCGCATCGGAGACCATGCCGCCAACATCGCCGAGGATGTGATCTACCTGCTGTCCGGCGATATCATCCGGCATGGTATGCCCGACCGGCCGATTGTCCACTCGACCTGATCAGGTCGCCGCCGGGGGATACCCGTGTCGCAGCTGCGGGCGACTTCTGCACCGCCAGGCGGCTGCGCTATAATTCACCCGGTGGTTTCCAGCGGAGGTGAAGATGCCCACATATGATTATCGTTGTGATGCCAACGGCCAGGTAGTCGAGGTCAGGCACAGCATGCGTGAACGCCTGGCGACCTGGGGCGAACTGTGTGCCCTGGCAGGTCTGGAGCGGGGTTCAACGCCGCCGGATGCACCGGTCGAGCGACTGATCACCGGTGGCCAGGTGGTGCGCAGTACCAGCCTGGGGGATCGTGCCGCACCGCCCTGTGCCAGCGGCCCCTGTTGCGGTGGCGGCAGCTGCGGTCTCGGGTAGGGGCGGCGGGGAACGGCTGCGTCAGGCTGCCGTTCAAGTCTGTAGCTGTTGCAGGGCCTCCTGCGCCACTTCCCGCACCTCTGCATCCGGGTCTTCCAGTCGCGGCCTGAGGTACTCAACGGCTGCGGGGTCACCCGCAAGCCCGAGGTAGTGACAGGCATCTCCACGGATGCGCGCCTCGTCGTGGCGTGTCAGTTCCCCCAGTCGTCCTGCCAGCCCCCGCAGCTTTTCGGTACCGGCAAGGTCCTCCATGATGGCGCTGATGCCGATGCGGGTGTTGAGCTGTGTTTCGGGAGCGGCAAACAGCTGCAGCAGGGCTGCGGGTGCTTCCGGTTCTGACCGGACCAGCGCCAGTGCCCGGTCGATCCTGCCGGTCGAGAGCAATTCGTCCAGCCAGGCACTCAGGCCGGCCGGTGTGCCGGCCTTTTCCGCCCAGTCACGCAATTCCTTTTCCGAGCGCAGGCCTTCCAGCTCAAAAGGGCCGATGCGTACCCAGGGTACGCTGCGGACTCCCAGTTCCTGTGCGATATCCGGGCGCTGCTCGATATTGACGGCCCTGAGCGTGCCGATAACTCCTGCCTTGACCATGGCCGCGAGTGCATTCAGGACGGTCGGGCAATGCGGGCAACGGGTGCCGAGCAACAACAGTGCATCGGGTGGGGTATTCCTGTCTGGCGTGTCCATCCGGCGCTGTCCCTCAAAATGCCTCACGTTATAATGCCCCAATAGTAGGACCAGGACGCCGGAGCCACAATGTTCTCTACCCAGTCGAATCTCAAGGCAGTGATCGGTGATTTTCATCTCGACAGGATGATGCGCTACAGCGTGTTCGTCCCGCGCCTCTACAATCTGTGTATGTCGCTCGGCTTCGAGGCCGGCAAGATCATGCCTTCGCGTGCATTCTGTTCCGACGAAAGCCAGGGTTTTCCGATTATCCTGATCACCAAGCATTTCGGGACCTTTCCCTTCAGCCACGGGATGGTGGGCGGAATCGTCGCGACCGATCTCCACGGATCGCATGCCCAGCACGGCAAGGACCTGGTGATCATCCAGGCCAGTCACGTCGGTTACGACCCGGATACGCAGACATTCGGCACCTATCGCAGGCTGCAGGCCGAGGCGCATGAATGCTCCGACTCCTGCGGCAAGATCGGCGGCGTGCTCGGCTGGTATCTGGATGAATATACCTTTGCACGCGAGAACATCTTTCTTGGCAGGCGCAACGGCGATTGCACCGTGACCATTGACAACCAGTTGCTGAACCAGGGACGCAGCGAGGGACTGTTCCTGCAGCTTGAGCGGCTGTTGCAGATGGATAACGGCAATCCGCAGCTGGTGCAGACCTTCAGTACCGCACGTTCCTATCTGGCATCCGGCGACCTGGTCGCGATGCTGCCTGCCGACAGCTGGCCTGATGAGGGCGGGCGTGCCATCGGCCGTTACCTGGTTCCCGAGTTGTTCAGTTTCAAACGCAATATCATCGGCGATGTCGAAGGCCGCAGCCACCTCGAGCAGAACCTGCTGAACCCGATGCCGTGGATCGTGACGTCACATTCGCCCCTGCTGGTCGGCGCACAGGTCAACACCCAGGCCGAATTCGACCGCGCCTATCGCACCATCGTCAAGGAACACGGTTATCATGGCAGGCGGCTGGTATTCATTTCCTGCCTCAATATCGATATTTCACCGCGCAAGGGGCAGATCTTTCCCCTGACCAAATGTGTTCCCTGGGCGGCATTCATTCAGGACGAAAATGGAAACCATCAGACGCTGGAACAGTCCGATATTATTGCTCGCCTCAATGAGCAGAGCACGGAAAACCCGGACCAGATCGACCTGGAAGATGCAATTCGCCAGATGGGCAGGGAACAGGAAGTCAGGATTCCCGTTTGAGGGCTGCGACAGGGAAGCATGGCACCAAGCCTCCATAAGCAACAGACACAGGAGCTGAATATGTTTGGATTGGGAACAATGACGACACTGCCTGACCCGAACGAGGCATTGCCGGGTCGCTCCAGTAAAATGCCGGTGCCTGAACGTCACTACGTGAATGGCCATACCCTGGTGCCGCCTTTCCCCGAGGGGATGGAACGCGCACTCTTTGGCCTGGGCTGTTTCTGGGGAGCCGAACGGAAATTCTGGCAGCTCAAGGGGGTCTATACCACCGCCGTTGGCTATGCCGGAGGCTACACGCCCAACCCGAGCTACAAGGAAGTCTGCAGCGGCATGACCGGACACAACGAGGTCGTGCTGGCGGTGTTTGACCCTGCTGTTACCAGCTACGAGGAGTTGCTGCGGGTTTTCTGGGAAGCTCATGATCCGACCCAGGGCATGCGCCAGGGCAATGACAGGGGCACACAGTACCGTTCCGCGATTTACTGCACCGGCGAGGCGCAGCTGCAGGCGGCGCTGGCTTCAAGGGACCGCTACCAGGCGCGCCTTGCTGCCAGTGGTCTGGGCGCAATTACCACGGAAATCCGGGAAGCGCCCGAATTTTTCTATGCCGAGGACTATCATCAGCAGTATCTCGCGAAAAACCCCGGCGGCTATTGCGGGCTGGGCGGCACCGGCGTGAGTTGTACCTGAAGCTGACAGTCGCCCCGGGAAATGACTGACCCGGTTCCAAGGAGAGTATCCATGTTCATCCGCTTGTTTGTTCTGCTCACCGGTCTGGCGCTGCTGCCAGGCTGCGTAACCTCGCCGACCGGGCGTTCCCAACTGGTACTGATGCCGGAAAGCGAGATAAACCAGATGGGATTGCAGGCATTCACCACTATCAAGCAGGAAACCAGGGTCGATCGCAGTACCGTCACCAATCGTTACGTGCAGTGCGTGGCATCGGCCATCACCCGCGAGGTTGGCGGCACCTGGGAAGTGGTGGTCTTCAATGATACCGACGCCAACGCCTTCGCCCTGCCGGGCGGCAAAATCGGCGTCTATACCGGGATGCTGAAAGTGGCCGAAAACCAGGACCAGCTGGCCACGGTTATCGGACACGAGGTGGCGCATGTGCTCGCCCATCACTCCAACGAACGGGTCTCGCAGAAGTTTGCCGTGGAGCAGGGACTGAATCTTATCAATGCCATAGCCAGCCCCCAGTCCGCGACCGGCCAGACGCTGATGGGGTTGCTGGGCGTGGGGGCGCAATACGGGGTATTGCTGCCCTATTCGCGCATTCAGGAAAGCGAGGCCGACATTGTGGGGCTCGATCTCATGGCCAAGGCGGGTTTCGATCCGCGTCAAAGTACCAGCCTCTGGATCAACATGAGCCGCGCAGGGGGTAGTCAGCCGCCCGAATTCCTGTCCACGCATCCTTCCCATGGCAGCCGTATCAGCGAACTTACCGGGCATATGCCGGTTGCGCTGCAATTGCAGTCCCGGGCGCGGCAACAGGGCAAGCGTCCGGCCTGCAAGTAACGGAAAAGGTCCAGGATCTGCACCACGCGGAGATCCGGGTCGGCCACTGCGCGTCGATCAGCCGGCGCAGCCGGGCAGCCGGGAACGCAACTGCCGGCATTGCTATTGAAGCCGGTCGCGGGTCTGTTAAGCTCTCGCCATGCAGTCACGTCGGCAGTTGTTGCAACTCCTCTCTGATGGTGAATATCACTCCGGTGAAGCGCTGGGCCAGGCAATCGGCGTCAGCCGGATGGCCGTCTGGAAGCATATAAACGCCCTGCGCAAGACGGGTGTTGACCTGCAGTCGCGACACGGCAAGGGCTACCGATTGCCTGCCTCCGTCGAACTGCTGGACCGGGAACTCATCCGTCAGGCAGTCGCGCCTGAAACTCGGGCAGGGCTGGAATCCATCGATATCCAGCTGGACATCGACTCGACCAACAATCACCTGCGGGCGCTGGCACTGCAGGGCGCGCCCGCCGGATCAGTCTGCCTCGCGGAGCGGCAGCATGGCGGGCGTGGCCGGCGTGGTCGCGACTGGGTCTCGCCGTTCGCAGCGAACCTGTATTTTTCCCTGTTATGGCGAATCTCGGCCGGTGCCATGGCCCTGGGGGGGCTTAGCCTGGTAACAGGTATTGCGGTGGTGCGCAGCCTGCGCTGTTTCGGTATCGAGGCTGCCGGGCTGAAATGGCCGAATGATATCCTGGCGAATAACGCGAAACTGGCCGGCATCCTGATTGATGTGGTGGGTGAATCGACGGGTCCCTGCGCCGTGGTAATCGGCATCGGGGTGAATGTGTGCATGCCCCGGACTGCAGCCGCGGGCATTGATCAGCCCTGGACCGACCTGCGTACCCTGAACGGTCATAACGATGTCTCCAGAAACCGGCTTGCAGCCTGCCTGCTGGATCAGTTGCTGCCGGCGATTGCACAATTTGAAGCGCAGGGTTTACAGCCATTTATGGAGGAATGGCAGCGTTACGATATCGTGCAGGGTCGCCCGGTGGATTTACAGTTGCCCAATGAAGTCATCAGTGGCGTGGCTTGTGGCATCGACGCCGGGGGGGCATTGCTGGTGGAAACGGCGACCGGGCGCCGGCGCTTTACCTCCGGCGAAGTCAGCGTGCGCTTTGCCCCATGAAGCTGTTGCTTGATGTCGGCAACACGGCGGTCAAATGGGCCTGTTTCACAAACGGCGGGCCAGGCACGTCGGGGCGTTTCGTGCACCGCGCAGGAAACATCAGGGCGCTGGCAGATGCCGCCTGGTCCGGGCTGCAGCCAGCTGGCGAGGTGTTGGTCGCCAATGTTGCCGGCGGGGATATGGAAGCCGCGCTGGCCGCCTGGTTTCTGGCACACTGGCAGGTTCAGCCGGTATTCCTGCGCGCGACTGCAAGTGCATGTGGAGTCACCAACGCCTATACCGACCCGGAAACCCTGGGGATCGACCGCTGGGCTGCGGTGGTTGCCGCGCACCATGGCTATCCGGGTGCCCTGTGTGTCGTGGATTGTGGAACAGCTATTACCCTGGACCTGGTCACGGCGGAGGGTGAACATCGTGGCGGGCTGATCCTGCCCGGTATCGAGATCCTGCAACAGATGCTGTTGCAGAATACGGCGCAGCTTCGCCTGTCGGGGAAACACCCGGTCACGACACCGCTGGCGGATACCACCACTGCCGGCATCAGCGCGGGCGCCGTTTATCTGCTGGTCGCTGCGATCGACCGCTGTGTCACCGACATGCGTGCGAAGCAGGGTGTAAGCATCGATATCGTGATGACCGGAGGGGATGCCGGGCGTATCCTGCCCTTCCTGCAGGGCAACGCTCACCATGCCGCGGATCTGGTCTTCAGGGGTCTTGCCATGCTTGCAGGAGATGATTGATGAAATATCTTGTTTACTTGCTGGTTCTCGCCAATGTTGCCTATCTTGGCTGGAATATTCATCTGAACCAGACAGCGGGCGAGATTGAGCGTGAACGACCGGCGTTGCCTGCCGGTGTAACTCCACTGGTGACGCTGCACGAACTGGAACAGCAGCAGGAAGATGAAAAGTCCGGACACACGCAACAGGCCGAAGACCTCTCTGCGGTGGAGGCGCTGACGAATTCACAGTCGCCGGGTGCCGGCGCTGCACTTGCCTGCCAGGCAATCGGCCCGTTCCTTGCGATGGAGGATTTGCGGGCGGTTTCAGAGGAACTGGGCCTGCACGGACTGTCGGCCCGGCAACGCACAGCCGAGATACAAAAGCCCAACGGCTTCTGGCTTTACCTGCCTGCGATGGAGCGTGAGCAGGTGCTGCAGGCGGTGAAGACCCTCGAGGAAAACGGGGACCGTGAATACTATGTCGGCAAGGGAAACTACCTCGCGCTGGGAACATTCGACGATATATCGCGGGCGGAAATCCGGCTGGAGGAAACCCGCAAGCTCGGGTTTGATCCTGTTCTGGAGGCCCGCTACAAGACGTCAACCGAATACTGGCTGGATATCGAGGCGCAATCGCCTGCGGCGGAGGAAGTGGAGGCCATCATACTGGACCGCCCCGGGCTGAAATTGCAGGATACTGCCTGTCCGTGAATTGCAGCATGCGGGTCATTTCTCTAGAATAGGGCGCCTTGCCTGCAGTGGCAGCAGGCCGGCGTAGCTCAGTTGGTAGAGCGCTTCACTTGTAATGAAGATGTCGGGGGTTCGACTCCTCTCGCCGGCTCCATTTAAATCAACAGCTTGCCTGATTTCTCCTGCATATTTATTTTCCCGGAATGGTATCGATGACTTTATCAGTCTCGTCATCGCATCATTTTTCTCACTCGGACAAGATCAGGGGGAGTGAGTATCCGGGGCTGGAGCAACAACAGGTGGTCCCTTACCCCTGTTTCCCGGGGATACTTTCTCCCCAGCCAGGAGGGGGCAGTCACTGCAGCACCGGGGTTGGCCTCGGTCGCCACGGGTGCAGTGACATGGTAAGCTGACATCTCCTGTTGCGTCTGTCAGACGAGTCTGGTTCAGGGAATGCTGAACGACAGGGTCAATTGAGCCGCACATATCCCAGTTTTCACGCACCGGTCCTATGCTCGCACGCTGGACTGCCAAAAGTGGCAGCTTTCGGGCTATGGATGTGAGTCTGGTCACATAATGGTAATTCGAAAACCATCAAAGTTAAAAGCACGATGTTCGATTCCTGAAAATATTTGGCAGTCAGAGGTAACGGTTATGCAGAAAACAAGATCCACGTTTATGATTTTCCTTGCGGTGGCAGGTTTGGCGCTGATGTTGTCTGCCTGTGGTGGCGGAGGAGGCAGCTCTTCCGGGAGCGGGTCGCTGTCACTCGCTCTCACCGATGGCCCTGTGGATGACCTCGATCAGGTCGTAGTGACTTTTACGGAGGTGATTGTTCACCCGGCCAGTGGGGGGAGCGACCTCACTTTTGATATGACTGACGGTGGGACCACAAGCGGTATGACCGTAGACCTCAAAACCCTGGCGCAGGGTAACAGCGTCAGGTTGTTGAATGACGAGACCTTGCCAGCGGGACATTACAGCTGGGTTCGACTGGTTATCGATCCGGATATGACTTACGTGGTTGAGAAGGTTGGCGGGGCGCAGCTCTTGCTGGACTGTTCAAGTTGTGATCAAAGCCACCTCAAGCTGAATCGAAGTTTCACTATTGCCGACCAGGGCCTGGTAGATTTCACTATTGAATTCGATCTGCGCAAGTCGATAACCCTGCAGCAACCGAATAATGTTCCGTATCAGGACTACCAGTATAAATTACGCCCCACGTTACGCATTATCGATACGCAGGTGGCAAGCGCCTATATTTCGGGTACGGTTGATCAGGCACTGGTGGATCCATCCGCTTCCCCAACTGTTTTCCCGGATGCTTGCGCGGTATATGTCTATACTGGCGATGTAAATTCGGTCGTACCTGATGACAATTGTGTAAACGATCTCGATCCCAATGCGTGCCCGCCGGCTGATCGACCTGTAACCACTGCAGATGTCATGCAAGATGTGAATTCCGGTTTCTATACTTACCAGACCGGGTATCTGTATCCGGGTACCTACACGGTTGCCTTGTTGTGTGAGGATGATGCGGCTGATGTTGATGACGCCGTGACATTCCTTGGTGAGGCTCAGGTCGATGCAGTAGCCGGTAACAACGTCCATAACTTTTAGCAGCTGTCGGGCCACCTGCGGTTCGCAAGATAGAAAACCGGCTTCGGCCGGTTTTCTATTGGATTATCTGCCAGCGTGATGCACGGCGGCCTGGTCGATGGGGTCATAGAAGTCTGCCGGTATTTCCCAGGTCGTTCCCGTCGTACCCTGCCGTGCTTTGAGCTGCGAGTCGGCGACAAAGCCGATGTCGGCGTTGCCGGTGGTCACGAACTGGAAGGTCTGGGCGATGGAGTCGCCTCGCACCAGCCGGGGCTGGAGTGTCTGCCAGACGCCCAGGTGCTCCATGACCTGCCGGGCGGCGAGCCCGTAGGGTGCGGTTTCCGGGTTGGCGATGGCGGCGTGCGTGAATTCGCCCTGTTTCAGGAAGGACTCGCCCGCGTCATAGGCGCCCTGGTTCGCGCTCCACAGCACCAGTTTGCCCCTGGCATAGATGAAGTGGCTGCCGGGCAGTAGCGCGAACAGCGCGGCCGTGAGGATGCTTGCCAGGGTCTTGTACAGGCTGCCTCTCCCGGACAACAGTGAAAGGCCCGGTTGATCCCGGGGTTCAGTCGGGACAATCCGCGGCAGCATCCTGTGCATCGACCCCCTGCGGGAAAGTTGCAAGCCTGCTGCAGAAGTTGCCGCCACGGCTGTCTGGCCGATCTGTCTTGCCCGGGTTTTCAGCATGTTCTGTCAGGCCTGGTCATGTTGCTGTGTCAACGTCACGCGGCAGTCCGGGACGGCGCCAAAAACAGCTTGCGCGCAATTCCGATGCCGGGTCTCCAGGATTCACAGAGTCGACGTGTTGTGACATCCTCAGTGCAACGCGGGCTGCGCCGAATGCCGCCATTGCCGGGTTGCCGGCAAGCGGGTAACAACGCCGGTGGAAGTTCCGGGCCAGGTGTCCCGCCTTTTCACCAGCTCCGGGTCTGCTGTGATTTCCCGGTAGATTTCAATCCGGGTGTCTTCCTCGATCGGCGCGTTCAGTTTTGTCAGCTTGCCGAATATACCGACCTTTTGCCGGTCGAGGTCAATTTCGGGAAACTGTTTGAGTATACCCGAGAGCTCTATGGCTACACGTACGGTGCTCCCGTCCGGGACCTCCAGCGGGTATGCGATAAGCTTGCGGTATGCAAAAAAAACCCCGCCTGGAGGGCGGGGTTCCGGTGTCACTAAAGCCGTGAGCCTGTCAGGCAGGTTTCACGTTGCTTGCCTGCAGACCTTTCGGGCCCTGCTCGACGTCGAAGTTGACGCTCTGTCCTTCTGCGAGGGTCTTGAATCCATCTCCCGTGATTGCGGAAAAATGGACGAAGACATCTTCGCCGCCGTCAGCCGGGGCGATAAAACCAAATCCCTTGGATTCGTTGAACCACTTGACAGTACCTGTAGCCATTAAACATACCTCTGGTAAAAAATAAACGAGTATTCAATCGCAGATCGTGAAAGGTAATTTAGAGGAGGTGCAACGATGGACTTCCATATAACCTAATTCATTTGCAACTGAGTCTGGTGCCTGCGGGGTAACGGAGTATTACATACCGATGCAACCCCAGCAGCAGTGCAATGCTACACTAGTTTTAACGCGTATACCCTGTTTTTCACAAGGTTGTGAGATGGGTGACCGCCTGAAAACCCTGCAGAATAATCCGGTTTGCAGGTTGTGTTCGGGGGCGGTGTGTGTCGGGGCAATACTTCCGGTTGACCCCGGTCTCAGCTTCGCCGGCTACCGGAAACCGGGGCGGGCATTTCAGACAGGAGCAGCTGGCGCTCCTCTTCCGCGAGGTTATCAATACGGCGTTCGCCCTGCTTGCGGCGCTCGGTGAACACGCGTTCCCGGTCGTTGTCTTCCAGTGGAACCCTGGCAATAGAGCCGGAACCCCGTCTGTCCTTTGAGTTTCTCATGACATACCTCCCATACCCCGAATGAAGAACCTGCCGTAGGTGTTTAGCGGCCTGGCGGGATGATTCTTGACGCTGGCATTCCGGCAACGTCTGCGTCCATACAGGTTTATACCGCACCCGGCGGTGACCCGGATCACAAAAATAATTCTGATGCCTAACAAGTGCCGTTGCGTGGTCGATAAGCAGGTGTAAGTCGGACATATTGTTTGACCAGCAATAGATGAGGTATACAGGGGTGGAATCGAGCTGGACCAGGGCATTCAACTCATTCGGGTTCATAGCGCTGCTTGTCTGTGCTGCCGTCCTGCTGACCACCATCTCCTTTTCGATCGCCGATGAAGGCAGGGATCCGGCAGGAGACCTGCTCCTGCTGCAGTCCCAGGGTGCCCTGATGGCTGATATCCCGGTTGCGCAGCCCGGCTTGATTCCTCGCCACCCGCGCCAGAACTGAAACATCGGTTATTCACGCGGGCGCCTGCAGGCGGCATGACCGGTGTGATTGGTGTTGTTTTCCGGGTTACTGACCGCGGCGGGAAATATCCTGAATGCATACCTGGTGCGGTCTCCCTGTCGCACCTTGCGCGCAGGCGGAAGTCTCAGCGATAACGCTGCTGCACGTAGTCATCCACCAGTTGCTGGAAATCCGCAGCGATCGTTTCGCCTTTCAGCGTGACTGTCTTGATGCCATCGACGTATACCGGCGCAACAGGGTTCTCGCCGGTACCCGGCAGGCTGATGCCGATATTGGCATGTTTGCTTTCACCGGGGCCGTTGACGACGCAGCCCATCACCGCCACGGTCATTTCCTCCACCCCGGGATAGCGCCTGCGCCACTCGGGCATCTGCGTACGCAGGTGTTCCTGGATAGATTGCGCCAGCTGCTGAAAGTAGCTGCTGGTGGTTCTGCCACAGCCCGGGCAGGCGACTACGGCCGGGGTGAAATGCCGCAGGCCCATGGATTGCAGCAGTTCCTGCGCGACGACCACCTCGCGGGTGCGGTCACCTCCGGGCTCCGGTGTCAGCGAGATACGTATGGTGTCCCCAATCCCTTCCTGCAACAGCACGGCCAGGGCGGCTGTCGAGGCGACGATTCCTTTGGAACCCATACCGGCCTCGGTCAGGCCCAGATGCAGGGCATAATCACACTGTGCCGCAAGCTGGCGGTAGACGGCGATCAGGTCCTGTACGCCGCTCAGCTTCGCAGACAGGGTGATGTGGTCACGTGGCAGACCGAGTGCCTCCGCCTGGGCGGCGCTTTCCAGTGTCGAGGTCACCATGATCTCGTGCATGATCTCGCGGGCATCCTTGGGTTCCTTGCGCCTCGAGTTTTCATCCATCAGGCGTGCAACCAGGGCCTGGTCGAGGCTGCCCCAGTTAACGCCGATACGCACCGGCTTGTCATTACGGCAGGCTGTTTCGATCATCGCGGCAAACTGTTCGTCCCGCTTCTTGCCACGTCCCACGTTGCCGGGATTGATGCGGTACTTTGCCAGTTGCTGTGCGCAGTCCGGATACTTCGCCAGCAGTCTGTGCCCGTTGAAATGGAAATCGCCGATCAGTGGAATATCCTCGCCCGCCGCGGAAAGCGCAGCGCAGATTTGCGGTACGGCCGCTGCCGCTGTTTCAGAATTTACCGTGATGCGGACCAGTTCGGAGCCGGCCTGCGCAAGCTCCCTGACCTGTTTGACTGTAGCCGCGACATCGGCGGTGTCGGTGTTGGTCATGGATTGCACCACCACCGGGGCGCCACCCCCGATCACGGTGTTGCCGACGGTTACGGCGATGCTGTGGCGGGAACCCGGAACGGGGACGGGTGTGCTCATGACTGGTTTTCGTTAGCTGGTTAGCGGTCCGGCTATTGTACCAGCCATGCGAAAAATCATTCACTCCGGTTGCCGGCGGATCGCTGTGGCACTGCGGCTGTGTAGGCGGCAGTGGGGACTGCCCGCGTTCGCGCACCAGCTCACGCCTGATAATTAATCAATATATATCAATAAGATAAAAAATACTTGCGGGAGATCAATGACTGTATATAATCACGGGTACTGTATAAATAACCAGTAAAAAAACATGACCCGGGATAAACTCACCACGCGCCAGACGGAAATTCTTGAGCTGATCCGCAGCTATGTTGCCGAAGAAGGCTGCCCGCCTACACGCGCGGAAATTGCCGCGACACTCGGGTTTCGTTCCGCGAACGCGGCCGAGGATCACCTGCGCGCGCTGGCGCGCAAGGGCGTTATCGAAATGGTGCCGGGTACCTCGCGAGGTATCCGTCTCGTGGAGGATAATGCCGGCCTGCCGGTGATAGGGCGCGTGGCCGCGGGTGAACCGGTTCTTGCAGAGCAGCATATAGAGGACTACTGCCAGCTGGACCCGGCTACCTTTCACCCGCGCGCCGATTACCTGCTGCGTATCAGTGGCGACAGCATGCGGGATATCGGCATTCAGGATGGTGACCTGCTTGCCGTGCACCGTACACAGCACGTCGAGAACGGCCAGGTCGTGGTGGCGCGTCTTGATGACGATGTAACGGTGAAGCGTTTCCGGCAGCGCGGGGCTATCGTTCGCCTGTTGCCGGAAAATCCAGACTATGAACCCATTCGTGTTGACCTGCGCGAGCAGTCCCTGGTTATCGAGGGTCTGGCCGTGGGCATTCTGCGCAAGGAGATCGGCTAATGCATGGCGCCGGAAAAATGCATCACCTCAACGCCTGGGAAACCAGGAAAACCAGAGGCACGTCGCGCATGATCCCTACCGGGATAACCGTGCTTGACGACATGCTGCCGGACGGTGGCTGGCCCAGGGCGGGTGTTGTCGAGGTGACGGAAACCGGGGACAGCGCCGACGCCATGGCACTGTTCATGCCGGCACTGGCGCGGGTCACTCATCAGGGCCGCGATCTGGTACTGGTGGCGCCGCCGTTTCCAGCGCGCAAACGGGTCTGCACCGACGCGGCCGTAAACCCCCTCAGGGTGATGCAGGTCAATCCCCATCAAGGTCGCAGCGCCCTCTGGACGGTCGAGTCATTACTGCAGTCAGGTGCCTGTGGTGTTGTCATGGCATGGCCCGGATGCGACACCGAACTGATGGACAAGCGCCTGCAGAAAGCCGCCACGCAGGGAAGGGTCCTGTGCGTCCTGTTCCGGCCCCCGTGTCAGGCTCGAGCAGTCTCCGGTAACAGTGTGCGGCTCGGGGTGGATGTCGATGAAGCCGGCAGGGCGGTTTACCTGCTCAGTGGCAGGGGGGACCGGCTGGCGGGAGCAGTCTGGGATTGATCGCCCGGTGTACGCTCATCCGGGTGCGTGTCCTGACGGGATTTACTGCGGGGTGAGGTTGTTGCATGCCTGCAGCTTTCGCAGATTCAGCGTCTGGTTGATCTCCATGTCCTGGGCCTTCCATTGCAGCGCGGTATGCTGGCTTATCAGGTCATTGTACTGAGAGCGTTGGTAGAGATTGAAACCCACTGACAATGCAAGGCAGATCACGACCATGGCGACAAAGTCATAATGTACTTCGAGTTTCCCGCGCACCTTATTCTCCTGGGTAGTGATTGCTCTCATACCGGATGCTGCCTGTTGAAATCCATCAGGCTCATGCCTTGAGCAGTATTGAAACCCCGATAGCGATGCTGCCGATGCCGGCAAGCAGGGTCTTGTCAGCTGCTTCCACGATAAAGACGGGAAAAAATCTGCACGGCAACACCTTGAAATCCACGGAGTGCGTTTTCTGTCACGGCTGTTCCCCGGCTCGTTCGGGACGCGTGCATTTGACGAAGTACTCCACGTCTTTCCTGGCATTCAGGCACTGCCCGCTGGTGTAGGTCATCAGGTTGCGATTGCTGCTGTCATTGCGTTCCTTCGTCTCCATCTCCAGCAACTGGTGGGCGGGGTCGCAGGCTTTCACGTGGGCACACTGGTCCTGCTGGCCGCAGACCTGACGTACCAGCTGCTCGCAGGGTGAGTAGCCGACGATATTGACGTCTTCCCATTCCTCGGTTTCCGGGGGGGGCAGGCGCCGGGATTCGATGATGGGCTCGGTGGGGACGGCAATTCCATGGTTGACAATGAGCGAGGACCCGTCCTGCAGGCGGTGTACCCCGTTCCAGAGGGGAGCCGTGACACCATCTCGGGTGACGGTGGCGCGATCGGTATCGGGATCGACGGTCACGGTACCGCCATTCTCCAGCGTGGAACTCCACTCGGCAGCTTGCGCCGGCAGCAGGATTAATGCCGCCAGACCGGCCACCATCCAGGATTTGCTTGCCATTGTCAGGGTTACCTCCTTACAGTCATTGAAGTTATGACAAGTGGAAGACTAAAACAGTTGCCGGGCATTCGCCAGTTCCCGGATGTCCGCCGGCAGTCAGCGGCGGGCTTCGTCAGGCAGCCTCACCCTGGCGGATCGCATCCTTGTATGCCTGGAAGAGGGTGCTCATGTGCTTCCAGACCGGCCCGGGCCTGCCATCGCCTACCACCGTGTTATCCAGCCGGACCACCGGCGAGATTTCGCGGGTCGAACTGGTCAGCCAGATCTCCCCGGCGGCGTGCAGGTCTACCTCGGGGATGACGGCTTCGCGGAAGGGCATGGCGTTGCAGGCGGCGAGTTCGATAATCAGATCACGGGTGATTCCGGGCAGCAGCGCCGCACTCTTGGGCGGCGTAACCAGTATCCCGTTGTGCACGATGAAGATATTGCTGGCCGCACCCTCGGTGGCATATCCGTCCTTGATCAGGATGGCCTCGGCAGCATCGGCCTCGAACGCCTGTTGCCGCAGCATGACATTGGGTAGCAGGGTAATTGCCTTGATGTTGCAGTGCTGCCAGCGAATATCGGGCAGGGTGATTGCATGGATGCCCTGCTCTCCGGGTATATCGCGCGGTTCAGGCAGCGGGTTGCTCATGGCGAACACCGTCGGCCGGATTCCTGCCGGAAAGGCATGATCACGCTTCGGGGCGACGCCGCGCGTGACCTGCAGGTACACGGCCTGGTCAGCTGCCGCGCAGTTGCGGCTGACAAGTTCCTCGAGCAGGTCGCGCCATGCGTCCGCCGTCAGCGGGTTTTCGATGCGCACGCCATCCAGGCTGTTTTGCAGGCGTTGCAGGTGCTGCGTCAGGCGGAACAGTCTGCCGCCATAGACCGGTATTACCTCATACACCCCGTCGCCGAACAGGAAGCCGCGGTCCATCACGGGAACGCAGGCATCTTCCAGCGGCAGGAAGCTGTCGTTCAGGTATGCTGTTGTCATGTGTGTCTGCGTTTGTTATTCGAAGTACAGCAGGGCTTCATCCGTGATGCGCTGCCAGAAGGAGCCTTCGCCGACAGCACTCAGGCTGACCAGCGGTTGTTCGGCGATGGTCTCCTCACCGAGCTTGACCTGCACGCTGCCCAGTGCCTGGCCGGCGGCAACCGGGGCAATGATGCGGTTGTTGATACTCATGGAGGCATCCAGGGACTGGTACTGGCCGCGGGGAATGGTTACGTAGAGCGCCTTGTCGACCCCCAGGGCGGCAGTGTCGCTGCTTCCCTTCCAGATCCGCGACGTTGTCAACTGGGTGCCGGCATCGTAGAGCTTGTGGGTTTCGAAGAAACGGAAACCGTAGTTCAGCAGGGCCTGGCTGGCATCGATCCGTGCATTTTCACTGCCGGTGCCCAGCACCACGGTGATCAGCCGCATGCCGTCCTTGAGGGCGGATGTCGCCAGGCAGTAGCCTGCGGTATCAGTGTGGCCGGTTTTGATGCCGTCCACACTGTCGTCCTGCCACAGCAGCTTGTTGCGGTTGTACTGGGTGATGTCGTTGAAGGTGAACTCTTTCTGGGAGTACCACTTGTAGTATTCCGGGTACTGTTCGATTGTCAGTGCGGCCAGCCTGGCGATATCCCTGGCGGTCATGTAGTGCTCCTCGTGCGGCAGTCCCGTGGAGTTCATGAAATGGCTGCCCTTCAGGCCGATTTCCTCGGCATGCCGGTTCATCAGCGCGGCAAAGGTATCTTCGCTCCCGGCAATGTGTTCCGCCAGCGCCACGGTCGCATCATTGCCGGACTGTATGATCAGGCCAAGCAGCAGGTCATGCACCGAAACCTGTTTGCCGACCTCGACAAACATGCGCGAGCCCGGCGTCCGCCAGGCCTTTTCGCTGATGGTGACCATGTCGGTGAGAGCCAGGTTGCCGGCAGCCAGTTCACCGAAGACGACGTGGGCGGTCATCATCTTGGTGATGCTGGCCGGTTCCACCGGCATGTCGGCATTTTCCTCGGCAATGATCCTGCCGCTGTTGAAATCCTGAATGACAAAGGCCTTGGCGCCGGTAGTCGGGGCTTTTGGAATCGGCAGGGCAGCTGCCTGGGCTGATCCGGAAAAAATCCCGGGAAATACAAGTATTACAAATAAATACAATATCTTATGCATTGGCATTCCATTGGCGATAAGGGTTCTTCGGGGTGCCTGCATTGTCCGCATGTGAGCGGCTGTTTGCAACGCCCGGCATCAGCTATTGAACAATGGAACGGCTTTCGTTGATGCCGAGTGGTTTGAGCTCGCGCGCCACCCGGTCTGCCTCGGAGGTGTCTCCGAGCGGTCCGATCTGGACCTTGTAGAAGGTGCCCGCCGTACCGGCTGCTTCCACGATGCGGACGTCGGCGATCTGCTGCGCCAGGATTTCATTGCGCAGGCGTTCGGCGTTTTCCTGACTGCTGAAAGCCCCGACCTGCAGGTACAGGGTTTGGGCGGCACTCGTTTGTGTGACGGCAGGGGTGGCGGAGGCCAGCTGCAGCGAGCCGCCGGTTTCCGTGTCGATGGCGCTGACTTCCACTTTGCCGGTGCCATGCCCAAGGATGCCCAGCTTGGCCGCGGCGCTGTAGGACAGATCGATGATGCGGTCGTCGTGGAACGGTCCGCGGTCATTCACCTTGACGATAACCGAGCGGCCGTTCTGCAGATTGGTGACTTTGACATAGGTCGGCAGGGGCAGGGTCTTGTGGGCCGCAGTCATGCCGTAGAGATCGTAGGGTTCCCCGCTGGAGGTGCGCTTGCCATGGAACTTGGTGCCGTACCAGGAGGCCATGCCGCGTTCGCTGAAGCCCTTGCTGGAGGGCAGGGTGTAATAGCGCTTGCCGTACACCATGTAGGATTCCGGGTTGCCATAGCGGCTGAGCGGCTCCTTCTTGGGAACGGCGTCCGGAATTGCCGAGACATCAATCGGCCTGGCAGGAGCTGCATCCTGCGGTTCGACCAGGGTGGTGGTCGTCGAGCAGCCGGCAAGAAAGCCGGCGGCAAATACGCCCGTTGCGGCAACCCGGAGCGTTGTCTTCATGGCACTGAACTCCTGCACAATGCTTCTCCCGCAAGCTGGCAAGGCATGCATCCCGGAAGCTTTCCTAGTCATTCTGCAACAGGCTGGCTTCATAGGCCGCACGGATCTCTTCGCTCAACTGGTAGACCGCCATGGCATACAGCGGGCTGTGATTGTAGCGGGTGATCACGTAGAAGTTATTGAAACCCAGCCAGTATTCGGGTCCGTCCTGCTGATCGAAGGAGAGCAGCGAGGCCTCCAGGTCGTCCGGCATCTCGATGACCGGGGTGACGCCGTCGTGGCGCATTGCATGCAGCGCGGTGTTCGGTTCGTAGCCGAGTTCCAGCAGGGCCTGGTAATCATCGCCGCTGACTCTGGCGCGGACCGCCACCGGTGCCCGGTCTTCCCATCCGTGTACGTGAAAATAGTTGGCGACGCTGCCGATGATGTCCATCGGGCTGTTCCACAGGTCGCGCTTGCCGTCGGCATCGAAGTCGACCGCGTAGCTACGGTAGCTGCTGGGGATGAACTGGCCATAACCCATGGCGCCGGCATAGGAGCCGGTGGCACTGAACAGGTCGATGTCCTCCTCGCGGGCGAGTACCAGGAACTGCTCCAGTTCGGCGGTGAAAAATTGACTGCGCGGCGGGTAGTCGAAGGCCAGGGTGGCCAGTGCATCCAGCACCCGGTGTCGCCCGGTGTTGCTGCCGTAGCGGGTTTCGACGCCGATGATGGCGACCACTATCTGCGGGTCGACGCCGAATGCCTCCTCGGCCTTCGCCAGGATATCCGCATACTGTTTCCAGAACGCAACGCCGCCGTCGATGCGGCTCTCGGTCAGGAAGATCTGGCGGTATTCGTACCAGGCCAGCCGCTTTTCCGCCGGCTTGCTCATCAGCTCGATAATGTCGTCGCGACGTTCGGCCTGCCCGAGCACTGCAAGCAGTTCATCGCGATTGAAACCGTGCCTGTCAACCATGCCGGCGACGAATTCCTGCACCTGCGGCTCATTGCCGTATCCGGCCAGTGCGGCCGTGCCTGCCGCCAGCAGCAGGCAAGTAAACAAACCTGTTGTCAGGTTGCGTGACCGCATCAAGCTCTGTCCCCCCGGGTGGCAAGTTGTGCGCATTCTAGCATCGTTTTGACCGCCTAGGTCGCGAGGAGTTTGCGATGCGTCTGAATCGACATCAGGATGCCAAAACCGGCCATCAGTGTAACGATCGAAGTGCCGCCATAACTGATCATCGGCAGTGGCAGTCCGACCACCGGTAACAGGCCGGTGACCATGCCGGTATTGACGATGAAATACACAAAGAAGGTCATGGAGAGACTGCCCGCCAGCAAGCGGGTGTAGGTGTCCTGCGCCTGGATTGCGATCATGGTGCCGCGTACCACAATGATGGTATAGAGCGTAAACAGCACCAGGATGCCGATGAAGCCGAACTCCTCGCCCAGCACTGCGAAGATGAAATCCGTGGAGCGTTCCGGGAGAAAGTCCAGTTGCGACTGCGTGCCGTTCATCCAGCCCTTGCCGAACAGGCCCCCGGAACCGATGGCGATCTTCGACTGGATGATGTGATAGCCGGAGCCCAGCGGATCCTGCTCGGGACTCAGGAAGGTGATGACGCGCTGGCGCTGGTAATCGTGCATGAAGTGCCAGATCAGCGGTGCGGCGGCGGTGGTCAGCACGCTGAAAAAGGCCAGCAGACGCCACTGCAGGCCGGCCAGAAACACCACAAAGAAACCGGAGCTTGCGATCAGCAGCGCCGTGCCCAGATCGGGTTGCTTGGCGATCATCAGCATGGGAACGGCGATCAGTACCGCGGCGGTCAGCAGTTGCCAGCGATTCGGCGGCAGGCGGATGTCCGAAAAATACCAGGCGACCATCATGGGGACCGCCAGTTTCATCATTTCCGACGGCTGGAAGCGCACGAAATACAGGTTCAGCCAGCGTTGCGCGCCGCCGCTGATTTCTCCGGTCAAAAGCACGGCCAGCAGCAGCAGGACCCCGGTAACGAACAGCCATGGTGTAAGGCGCAGCAGCACCCGCGGCGGGAACTGGGCGATGACGAACATGCCGGTGTAGGCGATACCCAGACGCACCGTTTGCCGCTCGATCAGACTGATGTCACCGCCGCCCGCGCTGTAGAGCACGATCAGGCCCATGGCCGACAGCGTGACCAGCGTGATCAGCAGCGGGGCATCCAGGTGCGCGCGATATTGCCAGCCGCGCTGGCTGGCATCGTCACGATGGCGGGTCAGGGTGCCGCTCACGGCGCTTTGTCCTGCAGGTAGGCATCCAGGATGGCGCGCGCGATCGGGGCGGCAACCGAGCCGCCGCCGCCGCCGTTTTCCACGATGACGGCAACGGCGATCTTCGGCTGCTCCGCAGGGGCAAAGGCAATGAACAGGGCATGGTCACGCAATTTCTCCTCGATCGCCTCGGCATCATACTTTTCTTCCTGCTTCAGGCCATACACCTGCGCCGTGCCGGTCTTGCCGGCTATCTTGTAGGGACTGTCGACACCGATCTTGCGGGCCGTGCCGCGGGCGCTGTGCACCACGTCTACCATGGCGTTGATAACGGCATCCCAGTGAGCCTGGTCGTTGATGGTGATGGTTTCCAGCAGTCGCGGATGATGTGGCAGCAATTCATCGCTGCCGGCTTCCTGCTCCGCCATCACGATGTTGGGTTGCAGGATGCGTCCGCCATTCGCCAGCGCTGCGACCGCGGTTGCCAGTTGCACCGGTGTTGTCAGGAAAAATCCCTGGCCGATCCCGGTAATGATGGTTTCCCCGGGAAACCATGGCTGGTCGCGGCGCTGGCGCTTCCAGGCAGTCGACGGCAGCAGGCCCGGCAGTTCGCCGAGGATGTCGATGCCGGTCTTGTGGCCGAAGCCGAAGTGGCTCAGGTAGTCATGGATGCGCTCGATACCGAGCGACAGTGCCAGATCGTAGAAATACACGTCGCAGGACTGCACGATGGCGTCATGCAGGTTCACGGTGCCGTGTCCGGTATGCTTCCAGTCGCGATACTTGCGAGTGCTGCCGGGCAGCATGTAGAAGCCCGGGCAGTAGGTGCTTGAATGCACGCGGGTGACGCCCTGTTCCAGGCCGGCCAGGCCCATGAACGGCTTGACCGTGGAGCCTGGCGGGTACTGGCCGCGCAGGGCACGGTTGAACAGCGGCTGTTTTTCGTCGTCCCGCAAGGCGGCGTAGTCGCTGTACTCGATCCCGTTCACAAAGGGATTCGGGTCATAGGTCGGCAGGCTGACAAAGGCCAGCACGTCGCCGTTGTTGGGGTCGATGGCAATCGCCGAACCCGAGAAATCACCAAAGGCGCGTTCCGCCGCGTCCTGGACACGCGAGTCGATCGTCAGGTACAGGTTGTGGCCGGATACCGGCGATATCCGGTTGAGTACCCGCAGTATTCGACCCTGTGCTGTGGTTTCGACCTGCTGCAGGCCGACTTTGCCATGCAGCAGGTCCTCGTAGCTTTTTTCGATGCCGATCTTGCCAATGTAGGTGGTGCCGCGGTAATTCGAGGTGTCGAGGTCTTTCAGGGTGCGTTCGTCGATGCGCCCGACATAACCCAGCGCGTGCACGGCCAGCTTGCCCTGCGGGTAATGCCGCGCCAGGCCTGCAGTGATGTCCACACCCGGAAAACGGTGCCGGTTGGCCGAGAAGCGCGCGACCTGCACGTCGTTGAGGTGGAACAGCAACGGCACCGCCTCGAAGCCCGGCTTGCGCTTGCGCAGCTTTTCAAAACGGCTGCGGTCGACCTCGCGAATATCGATGATCTCTTCCAGCGCAGTGAGGGTGGCATCCATGTCCTGCACCTGCTCCGGCGTGATTTCCAGGCGATAGGAGGGCAGGTTTTCCGCGAGCACGATACCGTTGCGGTCGAAAATCAGCCCGCGATTGGGCGGGATCGGCTGCAGCTTGACGCGGTTATCTTCCGACAGGGTTGTGAAGTGCTGGTGCGCCACGACCTGCAGGTACAGCAGGCGCGCAAACAGGACCAGTATCAGCATGCCCGCGAACACGAGCATCACGATGGCCCGGTTCATGATCAGCCGTGATTCGAAAAAATAGTCCTTGAGTGTCGCCGGGTTTGGCATGCGACGCTACCTAGTTCACGCGGAATCCGCGCCGCAGGCTGCGCAGGGTCCCGTATACCGGCGGCCAGATCAGCATGCCCAGCAGCGATGGCGCCCAGAAAAACCAGGGGGCGCCGGGCCGGCCGATCATGCGGCTGATCCAGAGTGCCAGCAACTGGTGCAGCATCAGCAGCACCAGCACGGTCAGTGCCTGCTGCGAGATGGGAAACAGCCTGACGCGCTGGTGGAATTTCAGCGTCAGGTAGGCTACCAGTGTCAGGGACAGGGCATGCTGCCCTAGCAGGGCACCGGTGAGCATGTCGACCGCCAGGCCCAGCAACCAGCCGGTGCTGACGCCAACCCGGTCAGGCAGTGCCAGGCACCAGTAAATCAGTACCAGGCAGGCCCAGTCCGGCCGCAGGTAGCGACCCCATTCCGGCAGGGGCATGATGGTCAGAACCAGTGCCACGATAAACGTGAACAGGATGACACCGCCGCCGTGATGCCTGACCAGGGTCATGGCTGCGCCTCCCCGGTTTCCGTCGCGGTGCCGGCAGTACCGGCGGCATCACCGTCTGTGGTGGTGGACGCCTCCACCGGCTCCAGGTCGGGGGGATCCAGGATTGTGGTGGTTTCTCCCGGCCAGACCAGCAGGACTTCACGGCTGCGGTCGAGGTGTGCCAGCGGCGTGGCCATAACCCGGGAAAAGGTTCGACCGGGGTCATGCTGCACGGCGCTGACGACCGCTACCGGGTAACCTGGCGGAAACCGGCCGCCCAGCCCGGAGGTGATCAGCAGGTCGCCCGGCTGGATGTCGGCGCTGTTGGGTATGTAGGGGAGGTCAAGGCGGTTGATGGTGCCGCTGCCCAGCGCAATGGAACGCAGGCCGTTGCGGTTGACCTGCACCGGGATGGCATGCGAGGTGTCGGTGATCAGCACGGCCGTGGAGGTGTAGGGGCCGGCATGCACGATCTGTCCCATGACACCCTCGGCATCCAGCAGCGGCTGTCCCGGGTATACGTTGTCCAGTTGTCCCTTGTTGATGACAATCTGGTGTTTGTAGGGGTCGAGGTTGACCGACAGCAGTTCCGCGATAATCACCTTCTCGCCGACTTCAAAGGACGAGTCCAGCAATTCCCGCAGGCGAATGTTCTCCGCTTCCAGCGCAGCCAGTTTCTGCATCTGGGCCTTCTGCATGAAAATCTGGGTATGCAGGCTGTCATTCTCTTCCTGCAGGTGTCGCCGGGTCGCCAGGGATTCACTGAACCATTCGGAGACGGTGTCCGGGATCTCGACCAGCAGCTGGATGGGGTAGATTACCACCGACAGCCCGGCGCGCACCGATTCCAGGCTCCTGTACTTGTGGTCCATGACCATCAGCACGGCTGACAGCGCCACGAACACGATCAGGCGTGCCGTGATGGAGGGACCTTGTGTAAAGATGAGCTTGATCGGGCACCCCGTCTTGCAAGGATATTAACGGGCAGGTGTCCTGCCGCTTCCGGGGCGTATTCTAGCGCACCCTGAAGGGTAATGATTATTCGACGGTAAAGACGTCCCCGCCGCGCTCGTCAAACAACTCGAGTGCGCGTCCGCCGCCCCGGGCGACACAGGTCAGCGGATCATCGGCCACCACCACCGGCAGGCCGGTTTCTTCCATCAGCAGCTTGTCGATGTCGCGCAGCAGTGCGCCGCCGCCGGTGAGCACGATGCCGCGTTCGGCGACATCGGCGCCCAGTTCCGGCGGGGTTTGCTCCAGCGCCGTCTTGACGGCGCCGACGATGCCGGCCAGCGGCTCCTGCAGGGCCTCGAGGATTTCATTGCTGTTCAGGGTGAAGCTGCGCGGAATCCCCTGCGACAGGTTGCGACCCTTGACCTCGATTTCCTTCACTTCCTTGCCGGGATAGGCGGAGCCGATTTCATGCTTGATGCGTTCGGCGGTCGCCTCGCCGATCAGGGTGCCGTAGTTGCGGCGTACGTAGTTGATGATGGCATCGTCGAAGCGGTCGCCGCCGATGCGCACCGAGGAGGAATACACGATGCCGTTCAGGGAGATGACCGCCACTTCCGAGGTGCCGCCGCCGATATCCAGCACCATGGAACCGCGTGCCTCGTTCACCGGCATGCCGGCGCCGATGGCCGCCGCCATGGGTTCCTCGATCAGGTAGACCTCGCGTGCACCGGCGCCCGCCGCGGATTCGCGTATGGCGCGGCGCTCCACCTGGGTGGAACCGCAGGGTACGCAGATCAGTACCCGCGGGCTGGGTTTGAAGAAGCGCGCCTCGTGCACCTTGTGAATAAAATGCTGCAGCATCTTTTCGGTAATGGTGAAGTCGGCGATGACGCCGTCCTTCAGTGGCCGGATGGCGGTGATGTTGCCCGGGGTGCGACCCAGCATCAGCTTGGCCTCGGTGCCCACGGCTGCAATGCTCTTGGGGCCGCCCGGTCCGCGGTCCTGGCGAATGGCGACCACGGAAGGCTCGTTCAGGACAATGCCCTGCCCGCGAACATAGATCAGGGTATTGGCAGTGCCCAGATCGATGGACAGGTCATTCGAGAAAATCCCAAACAGGCTTTTGAGTAACATCGGGCTCCGGTCCGTGAAGGTCTGTCAAAAATAAAGCGGGTAATCTATCAACGGGGGACGTCCGGGGCAAGGAAAACACCCGGCAATGAGAAGAAAAGGATGATTGCCGGGTATGACACGTGGTGTCATGCGGTTTTTTTATGTGCTACCTTTGCGCCCCTGATTCTGGCCGAGAAATCCTGAACGGAAACTGTCATGGCGCTTGATGCCGCGGATATTGAAAAAATTGCCCACCTTGCCCGGCTGGGCGTCGATGCCGCGGATATTCCGGATTACTGCCGCAACCTGTCGGATATCCTTGCCTTCGTGGAGCAGCTGAACGCGGTGGACACCACCGGGGTGGAGCCGCTGGCCCATCCACTGGAGGCTACCCAGCGACTGCGCCCGGACGTCGTGACAGAAACAGATAATCGCGCACGGTTTCCAGAAGGTTGCGCCACAAACCGATGCCGGCCTCTACCTCGTGCCGAAGGTGATCGAGTAGCCCGTGACGCCACGGCACGCCTGTCAGACGAAGCAGCAATCCCGGTATCCAGTCTCATGCACCAGAAAAGCCTTGTTGAACTTTCCGCCGGCCTGCGGGACGGTCATTTCTCCAGTGAGGAACTGACCCGCACCTGCCTGGAGCGGATCGGACGCTTCGATGCTGAACTGAACTGTTTCATCACCGTCACCGGGGACGCTGCCCTGGCAGCGGCGCAGGCAGCCGATGCGCGCATCCGCGCCGGCGAGGCCGGGCCGTTGACCGGAATTCCCTTCGCCCACAAGGACATCTTCTGCACCCGGGGGGTCAGGACCAGCTGCGGATCGCGCATGCTGGACAATTTCATCGCTCCCTATGACGCCACCGTCACCCGCAAGCTGCGCGAGGCCGGCGCCGTGATGCTGGGCAAGACCAACATGGACGAGTTCGCCATGGGCTCATCCAACGAGACCAGCTGGTACGGGCCGGTACGCAACCCCTGGGATACCGGGCGGGTTCCCGGCGGTTCATCCGGTGGTTCGGCCGCGGCCGTTGCCGCGCGCCTGGTGCCGGCCAGTACCGGTACGGATACCGGCGGTTCCATTCGCCAGCCGGCCGCCCTGTGCGGCATTACCGGGCCTGAAGCCGACTTACGGACGCGTCTCGCGCTACGGCATGATCGCGTTCGCCTCCAGCCTCGACCAGGGCGGCCCGTTTACCCGCACGGCCGAGGACGCCGCCCTGATGCTGGCGGCCATGGCCGGCTTTGACGAGCGTGATTCCACCAGCGTCGAGCGGCCCGTGGAGGACTACACGGCATCCCTGAACGAACCGCTGCAGGGCATGAGGATCGGGGTGCCGAAGGAATATTTCAGCGCCGGCCTCGATACCGCCGTGGCTGACGCCATCGAGGCTGCGCTGGTGGAATACCGCAGGCTTGGTGCCGTGGTGAGCGAAATCAGCCTGCCGAATACCCACCTCGCGGTGCCTGCCTACTACGTGGTGGCGCCGGCCGAGTGCTCCTCCAACCTGTCCCGCTTCGACGGGGTGCGTTTCGGTTACCGTGCGCCTGATCCCAGGGATCTGGAGGATCTGTACAAACGCTCGCGTGGCGAAGGCTTCGGTGCAGAAGTGAAGCGCCGCATCCTGATCGGCACCTACGCGCTGTCGGCAGGCTACTACGACGCCTACTACCTGAAGGCGCAGCAGGTGCGGCGACTGATCCGCGAGGATTTCATGCGCGCCTTCGAAACCGTGGATGTCATCATGGGACCGACCGCGCCCTCGGTGGCTTTCCGGCTGGGCGAGAAGGCGGATGACCCGGTGAGCATGTACCTGTCTGATATCTACACTATCGCCGCGAACCTGGCCGGCCTGCCGGCGCTGTCGGTCCCGGCGGGCTTCGTCGACGGGATGCCGGTCGGGCTGCACCTGGTGGGCAACTATTTTGCCGAGGGGCGTCTGCTGAACGCCGGTCACCGGTACCAGCAGGTCACGGACTGGCATACCCGGGTTCCGGCTGGATACGAATAGAGAAGCTGATTGTGTTTCTGGATGACTAGGAGCCTGTCGGACTTAGGGGTTCGTAGCGAGGCGGATGGGAGAGTGAGAACAAATTGTCACGATTTCGAGGCGCATAGTGGGTCCTACGCAACGAGAAATCGGGGCGATTTGGGCCGCTCTCCCACCGCCGCAGTAGAATCATCCTAAGTCCGACAGGCTCCTAGTGGCTTCCTTCTCCGTTATGCCCGTTTCGGGTACAAGGGATAAGCTCAGGATGAGGGTAATATGATAAGAAGGCAGCCATCTTCTGATCCGCTCTCCCGCCGGGAGAGGGGGAATTACCGGTAACGTAATATGCAATGGGAAACTGTCATCGGGCTGGAGATTCACACCCAGCTGGCCACGAAGAGCAAGATCTTCTCCGGCGCCTCGACCACCTATGGCGCGGAGCCGAATACCCAGGCCTGCGCGGTCGATCTCGGACTGCCGGGAGTGCTGCCGGTGCTGAACGCAGAGGTGGTGCGCATGGCGGCGATGTTCGGTCTTGCCACCCACTCGACGGTCGCGCCGCGCTCGGTGTTCGCCCGCAAGAACTACTTCTACCCGGACCTGCCCAAGGGCTACCAGATCAGCCAGTACGAACTGCCCATCGTGCACGACGGCTATCTGGATATCGAGCTGGAGGACGGCAGCAGCAAGCGCATCGGCATCACCCGCGCGCACCTCGAGGAGGATGCCGGCAAATCGCTGCACGAGGATTACCACGGCATGACCGGCATCGACCTGAACCGCGCCGGCACGCCGCTGCTGGAGATCGTCTCCGAGCCGGACTTGCGCTCGGCGAAAGAGGCCGTGGCCTACATGAAAAAGATCCACTCGCTGGTGCGCTATCTCGGCATCAGCGACGGCAACATGCAGGAAGGCTCGTTTCGCTGCGACGCCAATGTGTCGGTGCGGCCCCGGGGCCAGGTCGAGTTCGGCACCCGGGCAGAGCTGAAGAACATCAACTCTTTCCGCTTCGTGGAACAGGCGATCAATTACGAGGTCGAACGCCAGATCATGATCATCGAGGGCGGCGGCAAGGTGGTGCAGGAGACCCGGCTGTTCGATCCCGACAGGTACGAGACCCGCTCCATGCGCAGCAAGGAGGAAGCGAACGACTACCGCTATTTCCCGGACCCGGACCTGCTGCCGGTGGAGCTGGACGCGGCGTTCATCGAGTCCGTGCGGCTAAGCCTGCCGGAACTCCCGGACGCCAGGAAGGCGCGCTGCGTCGCCGGGTACGGCCTGTCCGAATACGACGCGGGCGTGCTCACCGCCTCGCGGGAACTGGCCGACTACTACGAGGCCGTGGTGGCCGCGTCCGGCGGGCAGGGCAAACTGGCTGCCAACTGGGTGATGGGCGAGTTTTCCGCCGCCCTCAACCGGGACGGCCGGGATATCGCTGCCGCACCGGTGAGTGCCGCCGACCTTGGCGGGCTGCTGCTGCGCATCGAGGATGGCACGCTCTCCGGCAAGCTGGCCAAGCAGGTGTTCGAGGCGATGTGGAACGGTGCCGGCAGCGCGGACCAGGTCATCCAGCAGCAGGGTCTGCAGCAGATCTCCGATGCCGCGGCACTCGAGGGCATTATCGCGGAGGTGCTGGCCAGCAGCCCGAAACAGATCGAGCAGTACCGCAATGGCCAGACCAGGTTAATGGGTTATTTCGTCGGCCAGGTCATGAAAGCCACCCAGGGCAAGGCTAACCCGCAGCAGGTCAACGAGCTGCTCAGGAAGCAGCTGGATGGATAGCTGAACGATTGTCTGGCGCCTGCTGCACCGGCGCCCGCAAGCAAGTCACAGCCGTTAGCGCCTTTCCCACGTAACCGACAGCACGATGCGAATCATCGCCGATGAAAATATCCCCTGCGTGGCGCAGGCGTTTGCCTCACTGGGAGAAGTGACGCTGCTGCCGGGACGCGGCATGCAGGCAGAGCAGGTGCGCGCCGCGGACGTCCTGCTGGTGCGCTCGGTGACGCGCGTCGACGCCCGGCTGCTGGGTGGGTCAAACGTGCAGTTCGTGGGTTCGGCCACCATCGGTTTCGACCACGTCGACCGGACATACCTGCAGCAGCAGGGGATCGGTTTCTCCACGGCGCCGGGCAGCAACGCCATCTCGGCGGCAGAGTATGTCGTCAGCGCACTGCTGGCACTGGCTGCACAGCAGGGATTTGATCCGGCAGGCAGGAGCGTCGGCATCATCGGCTGCGGCAATGTCGGTTCGCGGGTGCGGCAGAAGCTGTCCGCGCTGGGCATGGACTGTCTGGTGAACGATCCGCCGCTGCAGGCAGAGGGCTGCCATGGGGATTTCGTTGACCTGGACGCGGTACTGCAGGCAGACGTGATCACGGTGCATGTGCCCTATACCCGGGCGGGACCCTGGCCGACGCACCACCTGGTCGATGCGGCCTTTCTGGCGCGGCTGCGGCCGGGCGCGGTGTTCATCAATACCGCACGCGGTGCCGTTGCCGACAATGCCGCACTGGATACATTGCTGGAAACCCGCTCCGACCTCTCCGTGGTGCTGGATGTCTGGGAGGGCGAGCCGGACATCAATATGTCCCTGCTGGAAAAGGTGCAGCTGGGCACGCCGCACATCGCGGGTTACAGCCTGGACGGCAAGCTGCGCGGCACCGAGATGATCTATCGGGCTGCCTGCGCACATTTCGGCCGGCCGGAGCAGTGGCAGGCGGCGGATGACCTGCCTGCCGGACACTCAGTGGATCTGCGCGAGCTGCGGACCGCGCCATTGCTGGCGAAGCTGCAGGCTGCGGTGTTCGCCTGTTATGACATTCGCCGGGATGACGCCAGCCTGCGCGGACTGGCGGCCTTGCCGGCCGCGGAGCGCCCCGCACGCTTCGACCGCCTGCGCAAGGAGTACCCGGTGCGGCGTGAATTTCCGCAGACCCGGATCATCACCGGCAACCCGGACGGGGAACTGGCCCGCGCACTTGTCACACTGGGATTCTGCGTTGCGGATTAGGCAGGGAGCCCTGTCACAGCGAAGATTACGGCATTGATCGTGAACGACACCCCGATGCAGCCCGGAGGAAACGAAGTGGAATCCGCCGCTCCCCGGCCTCTCGCTCCTCACTCCTGGCATTTCACTTCTAACTTCTCAGCCTTTCATCCACTTCGTCTCACTTCTCCGTGAACTTTGCTTCATCCCTTTTAGACTGCTCACTTTTCACGTCTTACTTTTCACTTCACTCTTCATTCTCTTTAACTTCCGCTTTACTTCTCACTTCTTCACTTCTCATCGTTCAGACTTCGCCATGCCTTGCGCGCCGCAGGTCGGACACGCCGGGTCACGCTGCAGCTTCAGGGTGCGCCACTCGTGAGCCAGGCCGTCGAAGACCACAAGCCGTCCTGCCAGCGTGTCACCCAGGGAGAGCAGCACCTTGATGGCCTCCAGCGCCTGCAGTGAACCGATGATCCCGACCAGCGGTGCCAGGACGCCGTTTTCCGAGCAGGTTTGTTCCGCATCCTCGCCCTCCCGGTAGAGACAGTGGTAGCAGGGGCTGTCTGCCCTGCCGGCGTCGAACACCGCGACCTGGCCTTCCAGTCGTATCGCGGCGCCGGAGACGAGCGGTATCCGGTGCCTGACGCAGGCCGCATTAACGGCAAAGCGGGTGTCGAAGTTGTCGCTGCAGTCCAGCACCACCTGGGACTGCCGGACTTCCGCAGCAAGCCGTTCTCCCTGCAGCCGTGCCTCGATGGGGGTGACCGAGACGTCCGGGTTTATTGCACGCAGTGTGTCGCTCGCGGAGACCGCCTTGGGCCTGCCGATGTCGCTATCCCGGTGCAGCAACTGGCGCTGCAGGTTGGACAGTTCCACCACGTCGTGGTCGGCGATGACCAGCTGCCCGACACCTGCAGCGGCGAGATACATGGCCGCCGGTGAGCCCAGTCCGCCCGCTCCGATGATGAGAACGCGGGATGCCAGCAACTTTCCCTGACCGGCAACATCGACCTGCGGCATCATAATCTGGCGGCTGTAGCGGAGGAGCTGGTCGTCGTTCATGGTAGCGCTGGCGTGCTGTATAGAAGTGGGAAGTTATAAGTTAAAAGTTAAAAGTTAAAAGTGAGAAGTGAAGAGTGAAGAGTGAAGAGTGAAAAGTGAAAAGTGAAGAGTGAGAGGTGAAAAGAAGAATGTCCACGGAATCCACGGAAGGACACGGAAAAATAAAAAAGTGAAAAGTCTTCACCATCACTTCTCACTTATTACTTTTCACTTCTATAGATAGCGCCGCAGGTATTCGGGCCGCTGGTCACGGCAGCCATGCGGACGCGTCAGGTACCGGGTGATAAAGGCATCCCGCGTGCACTCCGCCTGGTCCGGGCTGCAGTTGCTGCATTCGATGTCCTCGATGTAATAGCAGAGTCCGCGCATGACGCGGCAGAAGAACCCGCTGTGCAGGCGGTAGCCGAATTCGGTCAGCAGTGCCTCGATGATTTGCATGGTGATCAGGCGAACATTGTAGCTCACGACCAGGCGGTTCGGGCCGGTCACGCGGACCCGCAGTACGCCCCTGACATCGCGCAGCAGCAAGGCGGCCGATTCTGTGGAGACCGGGCCCTGCTGTGGGCCGGTGAGTCGGATATTGCGCTGTTTGAGTTTTCTCGATCACACCGTCATCCTAGCGCTCGTCAGGTGAAATAGCAAGCACCTGCCCGGGTTTGCCGGGAAAACCCCGTCGCTGTAAAAATCCACAAGTACGGAGCACCCCGGTGGGTACAAGCACCGACCTCCGGCGCGATTGTTGGGGTTGGCATCGCGGTCAGGGGACCGCTCCTACATCACGGGATGCACCTGTAGGAGCACCCCAATGGGCACAAGCGCCGGCCTTCGGCGCGATTGCCTGAACACCGTATCGCGGTCAGTACCCAAAGAACGGGCATAAACTGACCGTTCCTGCACCCAATAGATACACCTGCAGGAGCACCCCGGTGGGCACAGGCGCCGTCCTCCGGCCGTATCGTTTCAGGGAATTCCGCCCGGGACCGGCCGCCGGCCGGCGATGACCCGTCCCAGCCCGGCGTCGTCCGGGTAATCCTGCACCCGGTCGTAGCCGGTCGTGTGCAGCAGGCGGGTGACGGCCTGCACCTGCTCATAACCGTGTTCCAGCAGCAGCCAGCCATGCGGGCGCAGCCGCGCGCTGGCGCAGCGGGCAATTTGCTGCAGGGCATCCATGCCCTGTGGTCCCGAGGCGAGCGCCTGGCGCGGCTCGAAGCGCACGTCCCCGCGGCTGAGGTGGATGTCGTCTTCCGCGATATAGGGCGGGTTGCTTACGATCAGGTCGAACGGCATGTCCGGCAGGGCGGCGCACCAGTCACCGGCCACACACTGCACGTTGGACAGACCCAGGCGTTGCGCGTTGGCTGCGGCCACTGCCAGCGCAGCCTGCGAGATATCGGTTGCAATTACCCGGCAGCGCGGCCGCTCCCGGGCGATGGCCAGGGCTATGGCGCCGCTGCCGGTCCCGAGGTCGGCAATGCGCGCCTCTGCGGCGGCGGGAACCCGCTGCAGCGCCAGTGCGACCAGCGTTTCGGTTTCCGGTCGCGGGATCAGTGTGGCCGGTGTCACGGTCAGTGGCAGGGACCAGAATTCACGCTGTTCCAGCAGGTAGGCGACCGGTTCCCCGGCGGCGCGGCGCGCGAGCAGGGCTTGAAAGCGTGTCCGGGCGACCGCCGGCGGGATTGCTTCCGGCCAGGCATACAGGTAGCTGCGGTTTTTATCGAGGCTGCCGGCCAGCAGCAATTCCGCATCCAGGCGGGGCGAATCCGTTGTCAGCAGTTCCGTAGCCTGCGCGAGCAGCATGCGGATGGTGGCGGGTTCAGCTGGCATCGATTGCCGGGGTTGCAACGGCAGCTGCTGCAGCCTCAGCCCCGCTGCTCGTTCAGCGCGGTGAGCTGGTCCGCCTGGTACTCGTTTGTCAGCGGGTCCACGGCCAGGTCGAGGTTGCCGCCAAGGAACTCATCCAGCTTGTACAGCGTGAGGTTGATACGGTGGTCGGTCATCCGTCCCTGCGGGAAATTATAGGTGCGGATGCGTTCGGAACGGTCGCCGCTGCCTACCAGGTTGCGGCGTGCTTCACTTTCCTCCGCCTTTTGCTTCTCCTGCTGCATGTTCAGCAGTTTTGCCGCCAGCAGTGACATGGCGCGGGCGCGGTTCTTGTGCTGGGAACGTTCGTCCTGGCACTCCACGACGATGCCGGAGGGCAGGTGCGTCAGGCGGATGGCGGAGTCCGTCTTGTTGACATGCTGCCCTCCGGCGCCGGAGGCGCGGTACGTGTCGACCTTGAGGTCTGCCGGGTTGATCTCGACCGGGTCGATCTCGTCGGCCTCCGGCAGTATCGCCACGGTTGCGGCCGAGGTGTGGATGCGACCCTGGGCTTCGGTTTCCGGGACGCGCTGCACCCGGTGCGCGCCGGACTCGAATTTCAGCCGTGAATAGGCGCCCTGGCCGACGATGCGGGCAATGATTTCCTTGTAGCCCCCGTGTTCGCCCGGGCTCTCGCTGAGGACTTCCACCTCCCAGTGGCGCTGCTCGGCGTAGCGCGCGTACATGCGGAACAGGTCGCCGGCAAACAGGGCGGCCTCATCGCCGCCGGTGCCGGCGCGTATTTCCAGGAAGATATTGCTGTTGTCGTGCGGATCCTTCGGCAGCAACAGCTTTTGCAGATCCAGTTCCAGCTGCACGCCGCGTTTGCGTGCGGCGGCGCTTTCCTCCGCAGCCATCTGCTGCATATCGGGGTCCGGATCGCGCAGCATGTCCCCGGCGGAATCCTGATCAGCCAGTGCCTGCTGCCAGGCGGTGAAGGTGTCGACGATCGGTGTGAGCTGTGCGTATTCGACAGACAGGTTGCGATAACGATCCTGGTCGGCAATGGTGTCCGCGTCGGAGAGCAGGGCGCTGACTTCCTCGTGCCGCTCCACGATCTGCTCGAGTTTTCGGATGACGCTGGGCTGCATGGTCAGGGCCGGTCTTTTCCCTTGATGCGAAACAGTGTGCGTACCGCATCGATGATGCCGGTTTCTCCCTCTGCTACGGCAGAGCGCATATTCACGCTGGGGTCATGGGTGAGCTTGCGTACCAGGTTGCGTGTCAGCTTTTCGATAACCTGCTGCGGCGGCTTGCCGCTCTGGAGTTGCCGGACGGCGCGTGCCATTTCCGCATCCCCGATCGCCTGTGCGTGTTCCCGGTAGGCGCGCAGGGTGGGTATGGCATCCAGGGACCGGGTCCAGGCCATGAAGCGCTCGACCTGTACGTCGATGATATCCTCCGCCTGGCGTGCCGCTTCCTGGCGGGAACGCAGGTTCTCCTCGATGACCTGGGTAAGGTCATCGATGGTGTACAGGTAGACATCATTCAGCTCGCCGACATCGGCGGTGATGTCCGGCGGGACCGCGATATCGACCATCAGCACCGGCCGGTGCTTGCGCCCGCGCAGCGCGGTGCGCACCATGGCCTGGTCCAGCAGCGGCTCGCTGCTGCCGGTGGACGAGATCACGATGTCGGCTTCGGCCAGGTGTGCCGTTATTTCATCGAGTTCGATGCCGTAGCCGTCGAATTGCGCGGCCAGTTCATGGGCGCGGCTGACGGTGCGGTTGGCGATGATCAGCTTGCCGGCGCCCTGCTCGTGGAGATGGCGGGCCGCCAGTTCGATGGTTTCACCGGCACCGATCAGCAGTGCCGTCTGCTGTTCCAGGTTGCCGAAGATCTGCCGTGCCAGGCTGACCGCGGCGAAGGCAACCGATACCGGGCTGGCGCCGATAGCGGTGTCGGTGCGAATCTGCTTGGCCACCGAGAAGGTGTGCTGGAAGAGGCGGTTCACCAGGGTGTCGATACTATGGACTGCCAGGGCTTGCTGGTAGGATGCCTTCATCTGACCCAGAATCTGGGGCTCGCCGAGTATCATGGAATCCAGCCCTGCCGCGACGCGCAGTATGTGGCGCACGGCGGCATCTTCCAGGTGGCTGTAGATGTGCGGCCGCAGACTGTCCTGCTTGATCTGATGGAAGCGACACAGCCAGGACTCCAGCTGCTGCGGAGAGGTGTCGTCACGGCTGCAATATAATTCGGTGCGGTTGCAGGTCGAAAGGATGGCCGCCTCGTGCACGCCCTCAAGCTCGGTGAGTTCCTGCAGCGCCCGGGGCAGTTGCTCGGGCGGAAACGTGACCTGACCGCGTATCTCGACCGGAGCGGTGCGATGGTTGATGCCTAGGACGGTCAGGTACATATCGTTATCATGGGAAATAGCGTAGCGAACACAAAATTTTGCATTTCGGCTCAGGTTTTTACAAGCCGGACGCGAATCCTGCGGTATCCCGGCCGGATATACAACCGATTGCCTGAATAACGGTCCATATGGCTAACAAGGAAATAGGCGAGACTGCTAGAATGACCCGAATGGAGGAACCGATGACAGGACTGGAAGTGATTTTGCAGCGAGCCGGACTCGTGCTGCTGATGACGGTTGCGCTGGTTTCCTGCGCAGCCTCGGGAGACCGGCGGGCCGCACCGGCAGTTTCCGGGCAAGCACAGGCAGAGAGCCCTGCGCCCGACACGGCGGAGCATCCCAGGCAGGAACTGACCGACGACATGATGTACGACATCCTGCTGGGGGAGATTGCCGGCCAGCGGGGTGTCATGGATGTTTCGGTGCCGCATTACCTGCAGGCAGCCAGGGAGTCGCGCGACCCGCGCGTGGCCGAGCGTGCCATGCAGGTAGCCACGTATGCCAAGCAGTATGACCTCGCCCTGGAAGCTGCCAGGCGCTGGGTTGAACTCGATGGTGACAATATCGAGGCCCACAAGGGGCTCACGGCACTGGCTTTGCAGGTCGGGGACATGGATGAGGTGATCAGGCAGGTCGACTACCTGTTGTCGATCTCCACAGACCCCGAGGAAGGCTATCGCCTCGCAACGGCGGTGCTGGTGCATGACACGGACAGGCAGGCGGCGCTTGAGGTCATGCGCCGCATGGTCAAATATCATCCGCAGAATGCCTACGCCTGGATGGCCCTGTGCCGCATGGCGGTGCAGGCCGAGGAACTCGACCAGGCGCTGGAGGCGGTGGACCAGGCGCTGGTCTATGCCCCCGGGTTGCCGGCAGCGATCATTCTCAAGGCCCAGGTGCTTGTCAGGCTGGATCGCAAGGAAGACGCCACCGGGATATTGCGCGATGCAGTCGCGGCGCATCCTGAAGACGCCGACCTGCATTTTGCCTACGGCCGCATGCTGCTGGATGCCGACGAACTGGAACAGGCCCGGGCGCAGTTTGCCGAGGTGGTCAGACTGCAACCGGATAATGGCGACGGGCTGTACTCGCTCGCCCTGCTGGAGCTGGAGACCCGGCAGTTCAAGTCCGGAGAGATGCACCTGAAGCAGTTGCTGGGGTTGAATGAACGGCAGCAGAACGCCTATTACTACCTTGGCTATGCGGCGCACGAGCAGGGTAATGACAACGCCGCGCTGGAGTGGTATCGCAAGGTCGAGTCGGGGGACTACTGGAGCCAGGCGCAGCTGCGTACGGCGGAGATTCTCATTAAGCAGGACAAGCTGGATGAGATGCAGGCCTATATGCAGTCACTGCGACAGAAAAACCCGGAACAGGCCGTGCAGTTCTACCTCCTCGAAGGCCAGGTACTGTCTGACGCCGGCCTGCAGCAGTCGGCATACGATCTTTACACGACGGCACTGGCAGAGAATCCGGACACAGAGGACCTGCTGTATGCGCGCGCCCTCACCGCGGAGAAACTCGGGGACCTGGATGCCGCCGAGCAGGATATGCTCAGGATTCTTGCCAATGACCCCGAGAATATCCGCACGATGAATGCGCTGGGCTATACCCTGGCGGACAAGACGGACCGTTACGATGAGGCGCTCGCCTACATTACCAGCGCCTATGAAAAAACGCCCGACGACCCGGCGATCATCGACAGCATGGGCTGGGTGCAGTACCGTCTTGGCTACCTCGACAACGCACGCCGGTACCTGCAGCAGGCCTGGGACATGACCAGCGACAGCGAGATCGGCGCTCACCTGGGCGAAGTCATGTGGCAGCAGGGGGATCACGAGGCGGCACGCAAGGTCTGGGAAAGGGCAGTAGAAATCTCACCGGATAATGCCGTGCTGCAGGACACCCTGAAACGCTTCAACCAGTGAAAACACTTGCGGCGTTACTGCTCGCGCTGTTGCTGGCCGGCTGTGCCGCCGTGCCAACCGCGACCTCGCAAAATTCCCGGGCCGCGGCGGATCTGGATAACTGGGCGTTCAACGGGCGGGTGTCGCTGACCCGGGGTGACACCGGCTGGCATGCCGCGCTGGCATGGCGCGAGCACTCCGGGGAGTACGAACTGCACGTGGCCGGGCCACTGGGACAGGGCGCCTTCGAGCTCAGCGGCAACGCCGAGGGTGTCATGCTGGTGGACGCCGACGGTCGGACCTTCACGGCGCGTGATTCAGACACCCTGCTGCGGCACGCCACCGGCTGGGGCCTGCCGGTGAGCGGGATGCATTACTGGGTGCGCGGTGTGGCGGTCCCCGGGGTCGAGTCCCGGGTTGAACTGGATACGTCGGGGCTTGTGTCCCGCCTGGACCAGTCGGGCTGGGTGATCAGCTACGACCGCTACCAGTCCGTTGCGGGCCTGGTCCTGCCGGGCAGGCTGCGCATGGAACGGGATGACATCGGCGTGCGGCTGGTTATCGATGAATGGCTGCCGGGCGTGGCCGGCCTCCAGGAGCCATGACACCTGAAAGGGTCCCGGCCGCCGCCAGTGGCCCCTGGCCGGCACCGGGCAAGCTCAACCTGTTCCTGCATATCACCGGGCGGCGTGCCGACGGTTATCACGAGTTGCAGACCCTGTTCCAGTTCCTGACCCGTTGCGACTGGCTGTATTTCGATGTGAGCGGTCCGGACGGGGTACGGCTTGCCGGCCAGCCTGCCGGCGTACCTGCCGCAGCCGATCTTAGCGTGCGTGCGGCGTGCCTGCTGCTGGAGGTGACCGGAACATCTCGCGGGGTCACGATCTACAACGACAAGTGTCTGCCCGTGGGTGGTGGCCTTGGCGGCGGCAGCTCGGATGCCGCCACGACCTTGCTGGTGCTCAATCGCCTGTGGGGATTGGGCCTTGATATCAATGAGTTGGCGGAACTCGGCCTGCGGCTGGGCGCGGATGTGCCGGTATTTATCCACGGCCATTCGGCCCTGGCCGAGGGTGTGGGGGAAGTACTGGCGCCCGCCAGCCCCCCGGAGACCTGGTTCCTGGTGCTGGTGCCGCCGGTAAGCGTATCAACCGCCGATATTTTTTCCGCTCCGGATTTGACACGGGACACGCCCCGAACGAAAATACCCGACCTTATTTCGGGGGGTGGGCGCAATGACTGCGAGCCAGTCGTACGCCACCGCTACCCGGAGGTGGCTGCTGCTCTCGATTGGTTGAACACGTTTTCTCCCTCCAGGATGACCGGCACGGGTGCCTGTGTATTCGCGGCCTTCGCGACAGCAGCGGAGGCAGAGGCGGTTGCCGCAAGTATTCCATCGTTCTGGTCAGGCTTTGTTGCCCGGGGCGTAAACAGGTCACCACTGCAGACTGCGATGGAATAATCCGGGCCATACGGCAACCCCGGTCCCGCAGTCAGCACAAGCAGGGTTTATTGGGACGTCGCCAAGTGGTAAGGCACGGGGTTTTGATCCCCGCATTCGCAGGTTCGAATCCTGCCGTCCCAGCCATATTGAGTGGTTACAGGCGGGTCACGGCTGGATGAGAACCTCAAGGTTCGGCTCGCGCGCGCAGCGCGAGAGAACGGGACCCGCAGGGCGAGGAGCGGCAGCGACGGGTAATCCTGCCGTCCCGGCCATACAAGGCCGGCGCTGCAGGCAGGGTTACGGCAGATTGAAAACCTCAGGGTTCAGTCCGGGGAAGGCAAACAGATGAACGGTACTACCGAAAACAGACTGGAAAGCCAGATGATGGTGTTTACCGGCAATGCCAACCGGCAGCTGGCAGAGGACATCGTCGGACATCTGCGACTCAACCTTGGCAAGGCGCACGTCAACAGTTTCAGTGACGGTGAGGTTCAGGTGGAGATCATGGAGAACGTCCGCGGCAAGGACGTTTTCGTGATGCAGCCTACCTGCGCGCCGACCAACGACAACCTGATGGAATTACTGGTGATGATCGACGCGCTGCGGCGGTCCTCGGCCTATCGCATAACCGCGGTGATTCCGTATTTCGGTTATGCCCGGCAGGACCGGCGGCCACGTTCCGCCCGGGTCCCGATCACGGCCAAGGTCGTGGCGCAGATGATCGGCAACGTCAAGGCCGACCGGGTGCTGACCGTGGATCTGCATGCCGACCAGATCCAGGGGTTCTTCGATATCCCGGTGGACAATGTTTATGCCTCACCGATACTGCTTGGCGAGATCTGGCGGCAGAAATATCCGAACATGGTGGTGGTGTCGCCCGATGTCGGCGGTGTGGTCCGGGCACGCGCCCTGGCGAAGCGCCTGGATGACGCGGAACTGGCGATCATCGACAAGCGCCGCCCGCGCCCGAACGAGGCCCGGGTGATGAATATTATCGGTGAAGTCGAGGGACGAACCTGTATCCTCGTGGATGACCTCGTCGATACAGCCGGCACCCTGTGCCTGGCGGCCATGGCCCTGAAAGGCGAGGGTGCCGCGCAGGTGCTGGCCTACTGTACCCATCCGGTGCTGTCGGGCAGGGCGGTCGACAATATCGAGGCATCCGAACTGGATGAACTGGTGGTGACGGATACCATCCCGCTGAGCGCGCAGGCGCGGACCTGCAGCCGCATCCGGCAATTGAGCGTTGCCACCATGCTGGCCGAGACCATGCGTCGCATCAGCATGGAAGAGTCGGTCAGTTCGCTGTATATGGATTGAGCTGTTTCACGCAGCCGGTCGCCACGGCGTCCGGCTGCAACTGTCTCTCCTGGTCGCGGGAGAGATGACACCGCACCGCAAGGTGCATAAATCTGGAGAAGTCACATGGCTATCAGTTTTGAACTCAATGCGGAGTCGCGCACGGACATGGGTAAGGGTGCGAGCCGCCGCCTGCGTCACGCGGGCAAGGTCCCTGCCATCATCTATGGCGGCAACAAGGATCCCGAGGCGCTGACCCTGTCGCACAACGAACTGCTTCGCAACCTGGAGCACGAGGCGTTCTATTCACATATCCTGACGATCAAGACCGGCGGAGCTACGGCCAGCGCGATCCTGCGCGACCTGCAACGGCACCCGAGCAAGCCGGTGATCATGCACGTCGACCTGCAGCGTGTGTCCGCGGATGAAGAGCTCAGGACCCAGGTCCCGTTGCATTTCATCGGCGAGGAAACAAACGCTGCCATCAAGGCCGGCGGCCTGCTGTCACACGAGCAGACCGAGGTCGAGATCGAGTGCCTGCCGAAGGACCTGCCGGAATTCATCGCAGTCGATATTTCCGGGATGGAGGTCGGCGATACGCTGCATCTGTCCGACCTGCAGGTTCCCGAGGGCGTGACCCTGCTGGAACTGGCGCGTGGTGAGGCCCATGACCAGAGCGTCGTGAGCATGCATGCCAAGCGCGTCGGCGGCGACGAGGAAACGGCCGAGGGCGGCGAGGAAGCCGGCGAAGCTGAAGGCGAGTAAGGCCAGGCGGCGGGCAGGGTTTGGCTGCCATACAGCTTATAGCCGGACTGGGTAACCCCGGCGCACAGTACGAACAGACCCGGCATAATGCCGGGTTCTGGTTTGTGGACGCGGTGGCCCGCGACTGCGGTACGCTGTTCCGTGCTGACAGCAAGTACCGCAGCGAGGTCGCGCGCTGCAGCATTGCCGGCAACGATTGTCGTCTGCAAAAGCCGCAGGACTTCATGAACCGCAGTGGCCGCCCGGTGGCGGCGCTGGCCGGGTTTTACCAGATACCCCGCGGTGGCATCCTGGTGGTGCACGACGACCTGGACCTGCCGCCCGGCACCATCCGGCTGAAGCGCGACGGCGGCCATGGCGGCCACAACGGCCTGCGTGACCTGATTCCCGCACTGGGCGGCAACGACTTCCTGCGCCTGCGTATCGGTATCGGACATCCGGGACATCGCGACGACGTGGTGGGCTACGTGCTGAAGGCTGCCTCCAGAGAGGATCGCGATGCCATCGACGCGGCGATCGCGGCTGCGGTCAGGGTGTTGCCGGATATCATTGCCGGCAACCTGGATGCGGCCATGAAGGAACTGCATACCACGAGCTAGCCCGCATGTCCGGGATCTCCGGGATGCGTCAGCAAAGAGAAGATGAAACATGAGCGTTAAATGCGGTATCGTTGGCCTGCCCAACGTCGGTAAATCCACCCTGTTCAATGCCCTCACCGAGGCGGGCATCCAGGCGGAAAACTATCCCTTCTGCACCATCGATCCCAATGTCGGCATCGTGCCGGTGCCGGACCCGCGGCTCGACCGGCTGGCAGCCATCGTGAAGCCGCAGAAGGTGATCAACACCACCATGGAGTTCGTCGACATCGCCGGGCTGGTTGCCGGCGCATCGAAGGGCGAGGGCCTTGGCAACAAGTTCCTCGCCAACATTCGCGAGACCGATGCCATCTGTATGGTGGTGCGCTGCTTCGACGACGACAACGTCGTGCACGTCAGCGGCAGCGTCGATCCGCTGCGCGATATCGACGTCATCAATACCGAGCTGGCGCTGGCGGACCTGGAGACCGTGGAAAAGGGCATCCAGCGCGCCGCCAAGATCGCCAAGAGCGGCGACAAGGAAGCGAAGTTCCGGCTGGGGCTGTTCGAGGCCGTGCGTGCGCACCTGGATGCAGGCGGACTGGTCATCGGCATGGGCCTGGATGTCGAACAGCAGGCTGCGATATATGACCTGCACCTGCTCACCGCCAAGCCGGTGATGTACGTCGCCAACGTCAGGGAGGACGGCTTCGAGAACAACCCCTACCTCGATGCCGTCATCCGGCGCGCGGAAGAGGAGGGCGGCCACCAGGTCGTCGCCGTGTGCGCGGCGATCGAGGCGGAACTGGTGGAACTGGATGCCGCGGAGCGCAGGGAATACCTGGATGAACTCGGATTCGACGAGCCGGGCCTGAACCGCGTCATCCGCGCCGGCTACCAGCTGCTTCGGCCTGCAGACCTATTTCACGGCCGGCGTGAAGGAAGTGCGCGCCTGGACCACGCATATCGGCGCCACCGCGCCGCAGGCGGCCGGCGAGATCCACACCGACTTCGAGAAGGGCTTCATCCGCGCCGAGGTCATCCATTACGACGACTTCATCGCCTGCAACGGCGAGCACGGCGCGAAGGATGCCGGCAAGATGCGCCTGGAAGGCAAGGACTACATCGTGCAGGACGGCGACGTCATGCACTTCCGCTTCAACGTCTGACCGGCGGCTGGTGGACAGGCCGGAGGCCGTTGGCCGGCAATCCCCTGGAGAGCTTGTCCCCGGGCGCCAAAATCGGGTAATCTAGCGCCCCCTCTCAATGGCTACGTAGCTCAGTTGGTTAGAGCACAGCACTCATAATGCTGGGGTCGGTGGTTCAAGTCCACCCGTAGCCACCATTTCGAAATAAATTCAGTATCTTATTCTTGCTGCTCTGAGTGTAAGAGCACGGCACCTTTATAGCGCTGCTCTTTCATAGAGTGTTGCAATTGAGCGAATGCTCACTCGACAGCGTTCGGTGCTGATGTGTGACCTATCGAGTCTGACCAGCGGCAGTGAAAAACGTGAACGTCCAGGTTCCAGCGGGATTATGGCGTGATTATCTGTTCCTGGCGGCGATGCCGAACGAGTACCGGGAATGGATTTTTACCGTCCAACGATCAGCTTGGCACTGACATACATTTCAGCCGGTGCCGGCGTCAGTAGCGTCAGGCTGACTGCTAGCCTGGATCGGAACACCCCGTCGCAAGGATGCGATCATGCCATTGCCGGTTGCGCGGGAGGCCGGCCCGGGGGATGGCGTTCGCGGTTATCAGCGCCATCGTCCCGAACACACCCTCCTGTACCAGCTCGTTGCGCAGTACTATCCGGTCTTCGCGGACCTGATGGCCGCGCAGGGCAGGCCGTTGCCCGAGTACATCCAGCGGGAATTCGATGACTACCTCAAGTGCGGGCGCCTGGAGCATGGTTTTCTGCGCGTGCGTTGCACGTCCTGTCACCAGGAACACTTGGTGGCCTTCAGCTGCAAACGGCGGGGCTTTTGTCCGAGCTGTGGCGCCCGGCGCATGGCCGAGAGTGCGGCTTTATTGGTTGACGATATCCTGCCCGAGGCCCCGGTCCGGCAGTGGGTGTTGAGCTTTCCGTATGCGCTGCGCTTTCTGTTTGCGACCCGCCCGGCGGTGATGGGCCGGGTGCTGGGGATCGTTTACCGGACACTGGCCACCCATCAGATCAGGAAGGCCGGGCATACGCACAGGAGCGCCCGCACCGGCGCGGTGACGCTCATCCAGCGTTTCGGCAGTGCGCTCAATCTCAATATCCACTTTCACATGCTGTTGCTGGACGGTGTGTATACCGGCGGGCACGCTGCACAAGCCAAGCCGCGCTTTCAGCGGGTCAAGGCGCCTGAGCGTGCGGAACTGGAACAGCTGGTCTATACCATCAGCGAACGGACCGGGCGCTGTCTGGAGCGTCAGGGACTGCTGGTGCGCGACCTGGACAACAGTTACCTGGCGCTGGAGCCGGCGGAGGAGACCGGGCTGGAAGGTGTGCTGGGCAGTTCCATTACCTATCGTATTGCCGTGGGGCCACAGCAGGGCCGCAAGGCCTTCAGCCTGCAGAGCCTGCCGGCGGCGGGCAGTCTGGAAGAGGCGAGTGCGCGGGTGGCGAAGGCATCCGGTTTTTCGCTGCATGCCGGGGTGGCCGCCGCGCGCCACGAGCGGCAGAAGCTGGAGCGGTTGTGCCGCTACATCACCCGCCCGGCCATTGCCGAACCGCGCCTGTCGCTGACGCCTTCGGGGGATGTGCGTTACCAGTTGAAGACGCCGTACCGCGACGGCACCACGCACGTCATCTTTGAACCGCTGGACTTCATGGCGCGGCTGGCGGCGCTGGTGCCGCGGCCGCGGGTGAATCTGACCCGCTACCACGGGGTGTTTGCACCGAACAGTCCGTGGCGCGGGGCGATCACACCGGGCAGGCGGGGCCGGGGCGTCAGACCCGGGGTGTCCGATGAGGAACAGGAGAAAACGCCGGCTGAGCGCCGGGCGGCGATGACCTGGTCGCAACGTCTGAAACGGGTATTTGGCATCGACATCGAGACCTGCCCGGCGTGCGGCGGTGCGGTACGGATCATCGCCAGCATCGAGGATCCGGCGGTGATCGGGAAGATTCTGGCGCATGTGGGGGAGGCGGAGCCGGTCCGTGAGCTCGTGCGGCTGCCGGGGCCGCGTGCGCCGCCCGAGGAGTGGGTTGGAGAATTCACATAACCACGCAAGGATGCTGGCCCAGGAGGGGGCGGTCAGGGTGGTCTGCGGCCGGTCGGTCCATAGCATGGGTAAAGGGCCGGTGAAAGCCGGAAGGAGTGGCCTGCAGGTGGCCGGATCGCGGGGATTCATGTGCAGGGATGCCGGCGTGACGGCTGATACCGGGGTGGATTCTCGCGAAATGCGTGGGTTATGCTTCCTATACCGGTCAGGACGATGTCAAGTTCCTCGCGTTTCCCCCACGCGACGGCGCATTTCTCCGCGAGCCGTGCGATCGGCGCATGGAGCAGTTCAGCCAGCGCTACCCGCTGGCGGTGGACGGCGTCCTTGAGAGTGTCTTCCATGCCCGCGAGTGTAATGGATTCAACGAAAATTCTGAATCAGGACCTTCGCAGCAGGCACACAGAGGTTCTCCCGGTCATCCGGCAAGTCATTCTGTACATGTCGCCTGAGGATTCCGTTCGCCGCTGACGCTTCTCATGGTCGAAGGTCGGCGATCAGTCGCGTGATCCGGCGGCTGTTGGTGCTATGCCCGGCCTGTTTTTGGCATGAGATACCACAGGACAAAGGCCACCAGGAATAAAGCCGGTACATCACCCAGCAGATTGATTCGATCGGTCTCGTCGACAAGGGCCTGGACCAGCATGATTCCCCCATGAACAAGACTCGACCAGATCGTGAACCAGATGAGGCTGGCATTGGCCAGCGGGTCTTTCGCGGCACGAATCAGGAAAACGCCCAGGGTGGCGTAGACGCCCATGATCATCTGCTCGTATTCGGGCTGCCGCGGTGTCCAGGACCAGCCGTCGGGCCATATCCACATCATCATCGCCGGGACGCCCGCGATGAAGACGATGCCGAACACCACAAGCGCGACTTTCAGGTACCTGAGTCTTGTTACCTCTTGCATGAGATGATCCTCTTCGTGGGTTCAGGAATCCCGGTACAGCAGAACCGGGTAACGAATACCGGGGTTGCCCGTCCCGCGCAAAAGGAACGAGCCCGAATCAGCACCCGCCGGGTTGCGGGGTTTTACCGCTTCAACGTCCGGCCTGGGCGGCGTTGCGTTTTCCATCGACCGGTTCCAGCCCGTTGTCAGGCATTCTCTCTCATTCCGGCATTTACACTTCGCAGTCCTGCCGCAAACCCCAGCGCGAGCAACCCCGCTATGAGAACAGTTCCGGGTGTCGCGCCCAGGGTTTCGAACCATTGGGTATAAAAATGAATGCCGCCAAAGGTTGCTACCGTATTCAACACCCATCTTCTATTCTGCTTCCAGGACCATATCGCGGTTGCGAGTAATGCACCCGCCCACAGGACGGCAAAAATCGAGCTGGAAATAACGACCTCTCTCGTGTCGGAACGATCGCCCCACAAGGAACCGACCCAGAAGCCGAAATTCACCAGGAAGACGCTGGTTCTTGCCGAGGCGATTGCGATTCGCTCATAGTCCGGGGAGAGTTTTTTCGATAACTGATAAGCGCCGATGGCCAGCAGGCTGAAAATGATCACTGTCAGGGTGGGTTCCTTGATCATAAGGAAGTAACTTGCATGAAAGTAGCCTGTTCTTGCGCCGATGCTGGCTGACAGCATCAGGGTTGCGAGAACAGCGAGCAGGCTGCTTTTTGCAAACAGGCTCGCCACCGCAAACAGCGCGGCCACGGACAGGATTGATGCGAGACTGCCGTCGGCCGCGGTTACCATACCGCCGCCCGTCATCAAGGCGCCGACCAGGACGCATATATTGGCAAGGACCTTCCATTGTTCGGAACCGCTGCGCAGGATCAGCAGCCCGAAAACCAGGACGCATAATCCGATCACAATCGCCGTTGCCGGTGCCGGAACCAGCGCAAGGGCGGCGCCACTGACGGCGATGACGCCGAACCCGATCAGGATGTTGAAGGCAAGAGAGCCCGTGGATTTTGCTGCGAGCTGGCCGAGTTTCTCGTATTCGGCCTGAGTGATTTTCCCGTCGGTCAGCAACTGATTGAGATCGAGAGTTACTTTCATCATGGCTCCCGGGATACCTAACGTTTATGCCAGCAGCGCAAGGCGCACGACTGGGTCGAATGACTCTTCATGGCTGACGCCATTTATCAGGATCCCGCGCGGTGTGCATGACAGCCAGTACAGCAATTTGGTCGCCATCTGTTACAAAAAAGACTCCATAAGGAAACCGGCGTAATAATGCTCGATGTACCTTACGATAAACAATTGGGAAACGGGCAGGATTAGCCTGTATTGATTCCAGTGCTCGTTCCACGACCACAAGGAAATCAGAACCAAGACCGGGTACTTTCTCGTTGTACCAGTTATACGCCTGGTCTAGATCCCTTTCGGCATCCTGCCGCAGGATCAATCTGTAATTCATCCGTGTTTCAGAATCCTTTCCTTAACATCATTCCAGGGTGACCCACTATCCGGGTCCTCGTGATAGGCGTCTAATCGTCGATCCAACTCTGCACGCTGAATATCGGAAAGCTCAATTGCTTCAGGTACTTCAGCGATACTATCCCAAAGATCTTCCACCAGGCGTAGTCTCTCCGCTACCGGCATACCAAGTAAGTCATTGACTGTAATGGGTTTCATATTTTCCAACTTAGCACTCCTTACAGAAACATTCCAGTTCGGCTTCGAGGCCTGGGACGTCAGCGTTCAACCAAATAAAGGGTCAGAAAAAGGCGGTCGGATACATTTTCACAATCTCTCTCAAGCAAGTCCACAATCGGGTCGGACACGGATTATTTCCGGCCTCAATTTCATTCAGGGTCAGGCGATGCGCCTGTCGGCACTGGATCGGGATCCATGTCTTCGTATACCTCGGGTCGGAACCGGGGCGTACAGATAGCGAGAAAAACGAGGTCTTCCTTGCCCAGGCCGGTGATGCGCTGACGGCAGCCGGGTGGGATGAGTACGACGTCGCCTGGAGCGACAGTCTGCGCGGGAAGGTTGCCGACCTCCACCTTGCCCTCGCCGGACAGAACGACATAGCGTTCCGTTGTTCCTGCAAGGCAGTGCCACCGGGTGGTAACGCCGGGTCGAACGCGAGCCCGCGCGATCGATGCCTCGGGGTCCACGTCGCTGTTCGAGAGTTCGTTGATATGGCAGCCTTCGGCTGTGTAGAACTCGGCCTCCGGGACCATGGGTCGTACTTCTTCCTGCATGCGGACTCCCGTGTTGTAGGTAATCAACGTGGCCGGGGATCAGTGTCGTTTACTGGATGAACCGGTTGCCACGTCAGAACGAGCCTCATTCATTCCTGTCACGCAACTCACTTTGCGATGAAATCATAAGCCCCGCCATACTGAAGAACCAGATACCGGCCCGGCTCACTGCCGGTATTGATGACCTGGTGTTCGACACCCGCAGGTATCACCATTTTGCCACCCGGCGACAATGGATGCCTCGAATCACCGTTGAGTATTACCTGAAGCTGACCTTGTAAACAAACGCATTGTTCCGTTGCGGCTGAATGAAAATGAACTACACCTTCTGAATTAGGCGCCAGTTCAAATTCAGCAACTCTCACGTTATCGGTGTGAACAAGCGTATCAATGTGCTTTACCGGGTTCATTGGGGTATCGATATTTGCTACTTCACCTGTGTCGCCGGTGAGGCATCATTTGGGCTAGAACGAAATGGGTAAGAGGCCACTGCTTTCTGGTGGTCCCAACGACCGAAGGGAGCGACCTTAACCCGCTTGTTAGCTGCTTCTGCCGCCACGAGAAATTACCGGTTTGCCTCAACATGGCGAGCGAAATTGTTGAGAATCGCCTGCCACCCGTCTCGCTGTTGTTCGACAGAATGAGTTGGCTCGCTATCGAACGTTACGTGCACCCTAACGCCTTTCGGGCTATTAGCGAACTCGACCTGCGCCGAACGATCGCCGAAGGTATATTCGATCAGTTTGTGCTTCACAACATGTGTATAAATTCCGGCGAAATCAAACCCCATGCTGCCATCCTTTGCCTCCATTCGTGACGAGAACGCACCACCCGTACGCAGATCTACTGTGGCAGCGGTTGTGTGCCAGTCATCGGAAGCAGCATTCCACTGTTTGATGTCCTCGGGAGTCGTATATGCACGCCAAACATCCTCGATGGGTGCGGCGACGGTGGTTTCAACGGAAATTTTCATGGCGAGTACCCTGGTTTTGATTCGCAGTTAACGTTCGGCGTCAGCCGTGCCCGCTCGTGGGCGTCGGCTGCACGTCGGGGTTAGGAGGACGAATATCATTAATCGGAGGCCATGACCAGCCTACTCGATGATCACCGCAGATTCTGCGCAACCACGCCCCCGCACCAGTTGCACCTCGTCACCAACGGTAATCTCGCCGCCTTCTATCACGAAGCAGTTGAGCGCAAGCTTGCCGTCGAAACGCTTGTAGATGTCGCGCGTGATTTCCTTATCCTGCACCAGCGTGTCGGGGTCGTATGAAGTCATGATGCAGCGCAGACGCAGATCCTGGACACCGATGATAACTTTGCCGATTCGCAAGCACGCGCCCGGCCACTCACGTTCGGTCAGGCCTTCGACGCCGCCAATTACGATGTTCGGCCGTAAGCGGCGATGGTCGTGGCCGAAAGCCGCGATTGCGCCGTCGGTGGCCACCAGCAATGGCAGCACGTCGAAGCGCTCGGCGCCATCATAGCGCACCAGCTTTGCGCCCGGTCCGGCAATATCCACAACCTCGGCGGTAACATCTGGACTACTCCAGGGCCGGCCGTCCACTCTGATTTCTCCATGCTGGCCCAGCGAGCCCTTATGGCCCAGAAAGCGCGGATGAGAACGTGAAGTAATCACCCGACCCTTGTCGTCCTCGACATGCATGACCCGATCACCCTCGATACCGAGAGACCCCAAGCCTGCCTGTCTCAGTTTCTCTCCAGCCATTGTCTTGACCGGATATCGCCAGATTTCCTTGACCTTCATCGCCATCTCTCGTTTCCGGCCGGTACACGAGCCTCCTAAGAGTTGAATAAACGAGACCTCACGTCTCGTTATTCATTTTTGCCCATCTGCTTTAAAACCTTCGTGGAAAGTGACAGTACCCCGCGGGGTATGGCCATCGAAAGACAGAGCAAAAAAGACCTCCGGTGGAACTCCCTCAAGCACAAGCTCCGGCATGTTTTTAAACCAGAAATTCCTGTAGTAATCCGGATGTCCCACGAGACAACATCCGTTGGCATTAAGGGATTTTAGCCGTGACACTCCTTCCATGATCAGGGCCTTGCCTATGCCCTGCCGTTGATACTCTGGCAACACCGAAACAGGTCCAAGTCCGTACCAGTCCCGTGTTCCGTCCGAAATGGTCACGGGAGAGAAGGCAATATGCCCGATCACACGACCATCCAGTTCTGCGACAAGCGATACTGCAAGGGCCTTCGTGGCGCGCAATGCCTCGATGATGAATTGCTCAGTGTGATTGCTGATCTCCAGGGTCTTGAACGCCGCCACGGTCACCTCGATTATCGCGCTCACATCGGCATCGATTTCGCTTCTGATAACCACCCTCGGATTCATGGTCACATCTTCCTCTTACTTGCAGGCGATAATGCCAGCCTTCAGCCGAGCGGGCGTGATAGCGACCGCGTCGGCTGGAAGGCATGGTTAGGTGCGGTTTTTCGTGCTGACATAATCAATGCCAAGAATGCCCACACCAGAGATCATCGGAATATCTCTCTCGTGTATACACGATGTATTTCTTTCGCGACGTTCTTGCCGAAAACGCATCTTCTATCCAGTTGATTAACTGTTCAGTCGTTGTCGGATAATCCATCACACGGGCATAACAATCGTCTGGCGTTAAGAGGCCACGCGTCGTTGGCAATAGATTGGCGTTTAATCGATACGGATACTTCCCTGATGAATAAGACGGAAGTTTGATCCCCAGCAAACCATTTGGGGTGGTCTTCTCTCCAGACCTCAACGATGATTGTATTTCCCAATCTATGTACCGACGCGCCCAAGTGCAATTGCCGATTAGAACGATAGTGACAGTTGAATCGCTCAGGTACAGTTGGCGAATACGCGACATGATGTATTCGTCGTTATTGCTGTTAATAATGTCTCCGGCCATCGTGGAGCCGAGCCCGCGACTAATAAACATGTTGTGGGCGTGATCGAATGTATCGTGAATTCAATTTGTAAGTGCAACTCTACGTGACGGTAAGAGGGCAAGCTGCGTTAGCATTGTGGCTTTTCTCACCGCCAAGCAAGAGGAGCACACATGAGAGGCTATACGCAGCTTACCCATGAGGAACGATACCAAATTTACATCCTGAAGAAAGCCGAATATGACCAGACGCAAATTGCTGAGCTTCTGGGACGTAGCAAGTCGACTATTAGTCGGGAACTGCGCCGGAATCGGGGGCTGAGAGGCTACCGTCCGGATCAGGCACACAATCTGGCCTTGATGCGCCGTCAAGACAAGATCCAGCCCCGTCTCAGTGAGCAGATCTGGCAGCAAGTCGAGGAGCTGATCCGTGATGAATGGAGTCCAGAGCAGATAGTCGGCCGAGTCGAGATGGAGCAAGGGGTGTCTATCAGTCATGTTGCGACCCGCCCGGCGGTGATGGGCCGGGTGCTGGGGATCGTTTACCGGACACTGGCCACCCATCAGATCAGGAAGGCCGGGCATACGCACAGGAGCGCCCGCACCGGCGCGGTGACGCTCATCCAGCGTTTCGGCAGTGCGCTCAATCTCAATATCCACTTTCACATGCTGTTGCTGGACGGTGTGTATACCGGCGGGCACGCTGCACAAGCCAAGCCGCGCTTTCAGCGGGTCAAGGCGCCTGAGCGTGCGGAACTGGAACAGCTGGTCTATACCATCAGCGAACGGACCGGGCGCTGTCTGGAGCGACAGGGACTGCTGGTGCGCGACCTGGACAACAGTTACCTGGCGCTGGAGCCGGCGGAGGAGACCGGGCTGGAAGGTGTGCTGGGCAGTTCCATTACCTATCGTATTGCCGTGGGGCCACAGCAGGGCCGCAAGGCCTTCAGCCTGCAGAGCCTGCCGGCGGCGGGCAGTCTGGAAGAGGCGAGTGCGCGGGTGGCGAAGGCATCCGGTTTTTCGCTGCATGCCGGGGTGGCCGCCGCGCGCCACGAGCGGCAGAAGCTGGAGCGGTTGTGCCGCTACATCACCCGCCCGGCCATTGCCGAACCGCGCCTGTCGCTGACGCCTTCGGGGGATGTGCGTTACCAGTTGAAGACGCCGTACCGCGACGGCACCACGCACGTCATCTTTGAACCGCTGGACTTCATGGCGCGGCTGGCGGCGCTGGTGCCGCGGCCGCGGGTGAATCTGACCCGCTACCACGGGGTGTTTGCACCGAACAGTCCGTGGCGCGGGGCGATCACACCGGGCAGGCGGGGCCGGGGCGTCAGACCCGGGGTGTCCGATGAGGAACAGGAGAAAACGCCGGCTGAGCGCCGGGCGGCGATGACCTGGTCGCAACGTCTGAAACGGGTATTTGGCATCGACATCGAGACCTGCCCGGCGTGCGGCGGTGCGGTACGGATCATCGCCAGCATCGAGGATCCGGCGGTGATCGGGAAGATTCTGGCGCATGTGGGGGAGGCGGAGCCGGTCCGTGAGCTCGTGCGGCTGCCGGGGCCGCGTGCGCCGCCCGAGGAGTGGGTTGGAGAATTCACATAACCACGCAAGGATGCTGGCCCAGGAGGGGGCGGTCAGGGTGGTCTGCGGCCGGTCGGTCCATAGCATGGGTAAAGGGCCGGTGAAAGCCGGAAGGAGTGGCCTGCAGGTGGCCGGATCGCGGGGATTCATGTGCAGGGATGCCGGCGTGACGGCTGATACCGGGGTGGATTCTCGCGAAATGCGTGGGTTATGCTTCCTATACGCCTGGTATCTCTCCTGCTGATTCTGTTATCACTTTTCATCGCATTCAAATCAGATGTGGTTTCCTCGAACCTGGTTCTTGCAGAGGAAAATATGCATCTCCAGCAAAGGCAGGTGAATATAAATCAAGCCAAAGAACAGCAAGTACGAAGACATCGAAAAATACAGAATAATCTACAGGAAACTGCAATAAGCTTGTCTTCTCAAGCAAATAACCTCAATTCTCGTCAAACACCGCAACCATACGATTTCTCACAGCTATCCACACCATTAATTCATATTAATAAAGGCGGTGAGATACAGGTTTATATTTATGTTTCAAGATGGGGTGAGACGGAAGCCGCTACGCTCTCAAATCTTGACGTGAAAATTGAACTAATAAATAAAGAGCTGAATATCGTTCAGGCATGGATACCTTACGACAAACTAGTGCGGGCCGCAGATCAGGAATTTGTTATGCGAATAACCCCGCCGCATTATGGACAGAAGCAATCCGGAAGTGTGTTATCCGAAGGTGACAGTATCCTGGGCGCCGATGCTGTGAGATTGTCAGGAATATCAGGGAGCGGCGTAAAAGTGGGTGTTATTTCCGGGGGTGCTGATGGTTTGGCGGCAGCGCAAGATAGCGGTGATTTACCAAATGTTACAGTAGTGCAGACAAAATCTGGCGATGCAGAAGGAACTGCGATGCTGGAAATTGTGCATGATTTGGCGCCAAATGCTTCACTCGGGTTCTGTGGATTGCCAGGTGATACAAGCCTTGATTTTATTTTTTGTGTTAATGAGCTACGCAATGGATTTGGTGCAGATATCATAGTCGATGACATAGCCTTTCTTTCAGAACCATATTTTGAGGATGGAACTGTTGCCAAGAGTGTTAAGGCTGCTGTAGCTTCAGGCGTCTTTTACACTTCCAGTGCTGGAAATTCAGCTCAACAGCACTATGAAGCAACATTTCTTGATTATAACAATTCAGGTTTCCATAATTTTGGTGCAGTAGCCGGGTCAATAGATGACATTGATGTTAATTTTCAAATACCACCTGGTAAGACGCTCAACGTCTGGCTGCAGTGGAATGAACCGTTTGGTGGCAGTTGCAGTGACTATGATCTCTAGTTGTTTGACGACTTTACAAATATTCTCGATTCCAGCGTAGATATTCAGAATTGCAATGACTATCCATTCGAGTTTGTCAGTTACACGAATCCCTCTATTTACACTACTATCTCCGCATATCTATCTGTCTCAAAAGCATCTGGCTTAAATAGAAAGCTGGAAATGTTCTACTCACTTCAACCTGATGAATATGCAATCGCACAAGGAAGTGTATTTGGTCATAGTGCTGTTGTCGGCGTAATGTCTGTGGCAGCAATAAATGCTTCCGACCCGGGTAATGACACTATTGCCCCCTATAGCAGTAGAGGACACTCTGAAATTTACTATCCTTCTTATCAGTTACGCGAGAAGCCGGATATTACAGCTATAGATGGCGTATCGGTAACAGGTGCTGGTGGATTTGTGACACCATTCTTCGGTACATCTGCTGCATCACCACATATTGCCGGCGTTGCAGCACTTCTCAAATCGGCAAATCCAGCTGCTACTTCATTACAAATTTACCAGGCAATAATCAGTACTGCAGTCGATCTGGGAAGCGCCGGCCATGATAGCACCTTTGGATATGGTCGCGTTGACGCGCTCGCTGCTGTGCAGAAGCTTGTTGACACGGATGGAGATGGTATTCCCGATCAGGGAGATAACTGTCCGAATATTGCGAATCCGGATCAAACCAACACTGATAGTGATAGCCTGGGTGATGCGTGTGACCCAGACGATGACAATGATGGTATGCCAGATTCTTATGAGTTATCGAATGGCTTCAATCCATTAAATGCTTCGGATGCCCAGGCTGATGCAGATGGTGATGGATACAGCAATCTTACTGAGTATGAATCCGGTTCAGATCCGCATAATTCTGAATCTACACCAGGATCTGCAACACGGCACAGATTCATGCCCTGGTTGCCATTATTGCTGGATTAGACTCAATTTTATTACCTTGGGGCTGCAGCTGGTTTGCAGGTGTTGATTTGCACGTTCGATTGACCCACTTGAACAGCGATTCGCATAAAATAATTTAGCCACCGATTGACTGCTGTCATTCCCAGGTTTTCAATATGTTGAACAGGCTAATGGGGCCCGTGAATAATGGTTGATCCGGTTATTGTTTGAGCGAACACCTCATGGCAAGCTGCTGTGACCGCGAACCCCGGGAGTCTCCCGAATTGCGCGAGCTGGTGGCCGGTTTTGCTACCGGTGATTGCTAAGTGACGGGTCAGGGTTGCTGCCTGTTCACGGGTATAGAAGCGACCCTCATGCAGGAAGCCGGCGATTACAGTGCCTTTCACAGCCTTTACATGCCCGCTTGCATCTCGACTCTCAACCCATTCGGGAGGCAACACATCCAGTACATGCACGGGCGCCATTGACCCGCTGGCGAACCGGGACGGTTCGACGGCGTGTGTTTCCGTATTGCAAAAGGCCGTGATAAATCCGGCGGCGCGGTTGTTCCGGCTGACACCGGTGGTGCCTGCAAAACAGCTGTTTTCTTCCCGCAGTGAATCCCGGGTCAGTAATTGCTGTCTGCTGTTGTCCATGTCGTCTCTCCTCTGCAAGCAGTCTTGCCTGTCATCAGGAAGCGGGGCGAACACCCCGGTACTCGGTATCGGGCTGTTCGCGCTCTCCGGCTTGGCCTGTTCCGCCTTCTTCCCTTTAAGCATAGGGATCGCGTCCCGGCAGTTTCAGGAACACATTCCCTGGGTATCTTCCATGCTGATTGCGGCACTGATGGTGGGTGTCGGCCTGGGCTCCTGGCTGGTAGGCCTGTTGCGCGGAATGTTTCCGATGGAGCAGCTCTACCGCATGTCGGTGTTCTATCCCTTGCTGGCGCTTGCGCTCGCCTTCATCGCGTTGCGTATGGCGGCAAAATCCGTAGCTGTTGTGTCCACCTCAGCTGTCTCATGACGGTGTTTGTCATGAACCACAGGCACGTTCTGTTGACAGGGACACCCGCCGGAAAGTGAGCATACTACTCCCCGACACGGGGCGGGTTATTGCGGACAATTCGATATCGGGAGTTCGCTTCGTGTGTCCCGCCTGTTCGTGGCCCAGGTTTACACATATTCAACACCTGCCCGGGCTAACATTGAGTAAGCCCGGGTTTTCCCGCAAGGCGGTGTCATCGGCCGTCCGGATACCCGCGGTTGCCGTGGTGGATTCACCGTGGCGTATCAGGCCGCGACCTGGATCAGGATTTCATCGCGCCGTTGCAGCACTGCATCACACAACGCAAAATAGTCTGCGCCCACGTTCTCGAACAGGTGTGCGACATCCAGTCCCAGGCCATGGAATGCGTCGGTGAGCCCGTCGATGCGCGCCGGAATCGACGCGAGGAAGGTTTCTCGTTGTCCTGCCGGGAGAGTTGCCAGTTCCTGCCGGAGCCGGGAAACACCGAAGGCGATGTGTTCCTGCTCATCGCTCAGCGGCACATCCAGCGATTCGCGTGTACCGGGGTCGGCGAGCGGCACGATGTTCTCTACCGCTTCGCTGCCCAGTGCCTCGACGCAAAGATACATGTCGGCGAGGAATTCCAGCCACGGCAGTTCGCGAAAATGTTGCCGGATCATTTCCTCCTGGTCCGGGCGGATCACGGGTGTTGTGTCGGTGCCGAACTGCGCCATCCAGCGGCGCTGGATCGCAACATGGCGGCTCTCGTCACCAACCTGCCTGGCCAGCGACAAGCGGGCGTCTTCATCCGGCGCACTGGCGATACGCTCGGCGCAGATCTCCATGATCAGGCGGTCCACCTGCGTGTACAAAACCAGCAACTGCCCCATGGACTCACGGTAGGCATCGGTGGAGACAAACGATAGTGTTTTCATACAACTTTCCTCCTTGGGTGGGGGACGCCCCAGCTCGTGTTGGGGCGTCGAAACCGGGTACGGTTAATGACGTGCATCCACCGGTTTTGCAGCAGCCGCCAAAGCGGCCCGGAAATACCCAGGCCACGTAACAGACGCTGGCTGCCGGGCAGAATCGGTGCGGCGAGACCAGGCAGTACCCAGTTGCCTGCCTCATAGGCTTGCTGCTGCAGATAGCCTGGCAGAAAATCGGCGACTTCGGGCTCCACGTAGAACGCAGGCAGCAGCCCGATGGCGCTAGCCGCGACTCGACCCCGGGCGATCAGGTTGTTGGTCAAAGGTGTTCCCGGGTACAGGCGTACGCCGGTCATGGCGACCACGGCGGTCGGGTTCATGCGCCGCAGCGCGGTGCAGGTTGCGCGGATACTGGCACGTGTTTCACCCGGTGCCCCGAAGATCAGTGTCTGGCAGACCCGCAAGCCGGCTTCCAGGCAGTAGCGGTTTGCCCGTTCAGCCACCTCCGCGCTGAACGATTTGCCGAGCCGTGCCAGCTGCTCGTCATCGACGGCGTCAGTGCCCAGCTCGATGCCGTCGCAACCGGCCGCCGCCATCAGCTGGGCCTGGTGGCGGTCGAGTTTGACCGGCGTGGCGTAGCAGCTCCAGCGCACCTTCACACCGCGGCGCAGGATCTCTTCACAGATCGATTCCACATGCCCTCGCGGGAAATTCAGGATCGAGTCGACAAAGAAAACCGGGTGAGGGCCGTAGTCCCGCATCAGGGCCGCTATCTCATCGACGACATCGGCGGCCTCGCGGGCACGGAAGCGGTTGCCTTCGAGCAGCGGGTAGGTGCAATAGCTGCACTTGAATACACAGCCGCGCTTGGTCTGGACGTTGCCCATGCCGCCACGCCGTATGTAGCGGGGGTAGTCGAGCAGGTCGCGGGCAGGCCGGAGCCCGTCATGCCAGCCATGGTGGCGCAAGTGTGGTGCCGCCGCTACAGCGGAAAAACCGGCGGGTCCGTCACGCCCGAAAAGGCCTGCGATACCGTCAGGCCTGCGGCTGTCCTGCAGTGCTTCCAGCAGTGCGGCAAAGGCGACCTCTGCCTCGCCCGCGATACCCCAGTCGCCATCGAGAGCCTGCATATAGGCTTGCGGCATAATGGAAAAGCCGGAGCCACCAAGCACTACCGGCGCGGTCGTGGTGTCGCGGAGGACGTCCACCACGGCGCGGTGTTGATCGAGGTAATCGATCGTGCGGGGGTAGGCGGCATTGTCGACGTTGCGCAGGGACAGGCCAACGAGATCGGGATGGAAACGCCTGACCTGGTCGGTGAGAGCCTGCAGGGGCGCGCGGTCGAAACAGAGATCCGCCACGGCGATTTCATGCCCGGCCTGGCGCGCAGCGGCGGCTACATAGGCCAGGCCCAGCGGGAATATCGGGTCCGGTATCCGCTCTCGATTCGCCGATACCAGCAAGACACGCATGGACTATTCCGGACTGGCCGGGACCACAATCAGGGTGCCTTCCATGCCGCGGTCCCGATGACTCTTCATGAAGAGCAACTTCTTGTTACAGAAGAATTTGTATGTTCCGGGGGACAGCGGGGTAATGTCCACGATTTCGGTCTTGCCCGCGCTGACATCGATATCCACATCCAGTCCTGCTGTCTCATCCTTCAGGGTGAAATTATGCGGTGTCAGGCTGTCGGTATTGGTGAGTTCCAGCTGAACGGTTTCTCCGCTCTGTACAGTGATATTATCCGGTGTAAAACGGTAGTCCCCCATTGTCACCGGAAAACTGCTGGCGGGTGTTGCCGCCGGCAGGCTCGTGGAGACCGGAAGAAGCCCGGTGAAAAGAATGCTGGTAAGAATGAGTAAGAAGGGGGATTGCCCAGCGATGTATCGGTTCATGTCAGCGTCCCGGTTGCCTGCATATTTAGCATGGCACAGGATTGCCTGTATTCAAGGGGTGGCCACGTAATGGCCTCCCGGGTATCAGTCAAGGGCGAACAAATCATGATATCCCTTGCCAGCCATGGGTGAAATCCGCCAGGTGCAACGGCTCCTCTGGTGTGTCTGCTGCTTGATGTCCACCGCTGTCGCCGGCCCGGCCGGAGACGCTGCGGCAGCGGACTGGACTCTGGTGCGCCGGGTTGAAGATGTCGAGCTCTATCGAAGTCCGGTAACAGACTCGGACATGCCGGCTCTGCGGGGCCATACGCGTTTCCCTGCAACGGCCGGAGATGTGTTCCGCGTGATTTCGGACTATGACCATTTTGCAGGGTTTATTCCGTTGGTTAGTGAAAGCCGGATCGTGGAACGGGATGCCCGGACAACCTGGGTGTATCAGCGACTGGGTCTGCCCTTGCCCGTCACCGACCGGCACTACATCATCAAGGTGGTCAATGATCTGCATGCAGTACCCGCGGGCGCCATTGATGTCGACTGGCAACTGGACCCGGTACGTTCAAAATCGCTTTCATCGAAAGACGCTCTGCTGCCCGATGCATTAAGCGGTTCATGGCATCTCGAGCCCCTTGCCGGCCAGACGGGCTGCGATGCCGTTTATACGATTCATGTGGAACCCGGGGGAACGGTGCCCGACTGGCTGTTTGTTCGCGTGACCGAGCACTACGTGATCGAGGTTATGGATGCCGTGCGCAAGCGGATTGCAGTCAACAGCAGATAGCTACGCTGCCGGTTGTACCGCGGCCATCGCCCTGATACTACAGCATGGCAATGAGCAGGACTGAATACCGCCGCAGGCGCAGTACGCAGGGTGTGTTGAACTGCGTCCGGCCTGGAGTCTGCGCTTGCAGGTGATTTTGAACCACATCAGTTGACCAATACGCTCAATCATTGCATAAATCCTGCTGCAGGAGCGGCCTTTTTATGCCCGTTTTCCGGGTACTGGCCGCGATCGCGCCGCAGGACGGCGCTTGTGCCCAGTGGGGTATTTATGCCCAGTGGGGTATTTGTGCCCATTGGGGTGCTTGTGCCCATTGGGGTGCTTGTGCCCACCGGGGTACTTCTGCAGTACAGATCCAGGACCGCACTACCGGTGAATTCCGGAATCACTACACCGGGATGAATCCCGTCCTGTCAATCAGCTGTCGAAACCGGATTACACCCCGGGTTTATGCAACTATCGGGTTATGTTACCAGGTGAGAATTACGAATCGATATCCTGCCCGAGGCCCCGGTCCGGCAGTGGGTGTTGAGCTTTCCGTATGCGCTGCGCTTTCTGTTTGCGACCCGCCCGGCGATGATGGGCCGGGTGCTGGGGATCGTTTACCGGACACTGGCCACCCATCAGATCAGGAAGGCCGGGCATACGCACAGGAGCGCCCGCACCGGCGCGGTGACGCTCATCCAGCGTTTCGGCAGTGCGCTCAATCTCAATATCCACTTTCACATGCTGTTGCTGGACGGTGTGTATACCGGCGGGCACGCTGCACAAGCCAAGCCGCGCTTTCAGCGGGTCAAGGCGCCTGAGCGTGCGGAACTGGAACAGCTGGTCTATACCATCAGCGAACGGACCGGGCGCTGTCTGGAGCGTCAGGGACTGCTGGTGCGCGACCTGGACAACAGTTAGCTGGCGCTGGAGCCGGCGGAGGAGACCGGGCTGGAAGGTGTGCTGGGCAGTTCCATTACCTATCGTATTGCCGTGGGGCCACAGCAGGGCCGCAAGGCCTTCAGCCTGCAGAGCCTGCCGGCGGCGGGCAGTCTGGAAGAGGCGAGTGCGCGGGTGGCGAAGGCATCCGGTTTTTCGCTGCATGCCGGGGTGGCCGCCGCGCGCCACGAGCGGCAGAAGCTGGAGCGGTTGTGCCGCTACATCACCCGCCCGGCCATTGCCGAACCGCGCCTGTCGCTGACGCCTTCGGGGGATGTGCGTTACCAGTTGAAGACGCCGTACCGCGACGGCACCACGCACGTCATCTTTGAACCGCTGGACTTCATGGCGCGGCTGGCGGCGCTGGTGCCGCGGCCGCGGGTGAATCTGACCCGCTACCACGGGGTGTTTGCACCGAACAGTCCGTGGCGCGGGGCGATCACACCGGGCAGGCGGGGCCGGGGCGTCAGACCCGGGGTGTCCGATGAGGAACAGGAGAAAACGCCGGCTGAGCGCCGGGCGGCGATGACCTGGTCGCAACGTCTGAAACGGGTATTTGGCATCGACATCGAGACCTGCCCGGCGTGCGGCGGTGCGGTACGGATCATCGCCAGCATCGAGGATCCGGCGGTGATCGGGAAGATTCTGGCGCATGTGGGGGAGGCGGAGCCGGTCCGTGAGCTCGTGCGGCTGCCGGGGCCGCGTGCGCCGCCCGAGGAGTGGGTTGGAGAATTCACATAACCACGCAAGGATGCTGGCCCAGGAGGGGGCGGTCAGGGTGGTCTGCGGCCGGTCGGTCCATAGCATGGGTAAAGGGCCGGTGAAAGCCGGAAGGAGTGGCCTGCAGGTGGCCGGATCGCGGGGATTCATGTGCAGGGATGCCGGCGTGACGGCTGATACCGGGGTGGATTCTCGCGAAATGCGTGGGTTATGCTTCCTATACCGCGCGATATCCTGATTAAGCCACCTGTATCGATCTGATCCATCGCTTTGTCCGTTTTTTGTGGTTGGAATTTTTGCTGGTAACGGGAATGGGGGTGACGAAGAATTGAATAGTGGCTTGGCAGGTAGAGAGCCCTTGCTACGCAGGCAATCGTTTCTGGCGCATTCCGAGCAGTATTATCTGTCGCAACAGACTTGAAAGTATACAGAGAAACAATCAGTTCTGGAGGGCGCTGCTCAAACTAATACAGAAATTAGTCATGAAACAGGTATAAATGTGAAATCGTTCTCGACCGGGAACGCGCATGTCGTCACCATCTGACGCTGGCCAAACAGGCGGAATCTCAAGATGTCGTTCATTTATGGTTTAAGCTGGCTACACCCTGGTTCGGTCCTTTTTATCGCGAATATGGCCTTCGGGAGTTTTTGTCTATACCTTGAAAAAATACATGTCCCGACCATAGGTGGTTTCGGAAGTGGCTTTCCATGGCTTTTGAATCTGGCCGGATTATTTCTGATAGCGTGGTTTCCACTGTACATGGTTGCCAGGCCGGAAGACTGGTTACCATCGAGGTCGCTTACTACAGACACGAATACTTATGAGCGGCGAGAGCGGTTATTGATGTACCTGGGGTACACCATTGCGAGCTCATTTCTTATATTCTTTGTCTACAGGGCATTCCAGCTACTTCGGAATGTGTGATTCTGAGATCGGGAACAAGCGCGGATCCAGGCCGAGACGGTCAACGGCAGCACGCTCAATTACAGTTACGGTTACGATGCCCTGAACCGCCTCGTGCAAGTGCAGAACGGCACGCCCGCCAAGCAGCGGAACTACCGCTACGATCCGCTCGGTAACCGGCTGACCACGAGCATCTTGCCGCCTTCGGGGGATGTGCGTTACCAGTTGAAGACGCCGTACCGCGACGGCACCACGCACGTCATCTTTGAACCGCTGGACTTCATGGCGCGGCTGGCGGCGCTGGTGCCGCGGCCGCGGGTGAATCTGACCCGCTACCACGGGGTGTTTGCACCGAACAGTCCGTGGCGCGGGGCGATCACACCGGGCAGGCGGGGCCGGGGCGTCAGACCCGGGGTGTCCGATGAGGAACAGGAGAAAACGCCGGCTGAGCGCCGGGCGGCGATGACCTGGTCGCAACGTCTGAAACGGGTATTTGGCATCGACATCGAGACCTGCCCGGCGTGCGGCGGTGCGGTACGGATCATCGCCAGCATCGAGGATCCGGCGGTGATCGGGAAGATTCTGGCGCATGTGGGGGAGGCGGAGCCTGTGTGTGGCGAATTGTTGCTCAGGCAGCCAGGGGCAGCTGGTATAGCCCACGGCAGTGAGATTTCCACCGGAATTGGTTGAGAGCAGCGCGGCGCGTGCTGGTTTTGCCGGAGGTTTCTGAGGGTGTATCGCCGTTGAGCGATGTGTGCACACGATAAGCGTTGTAATACTGTCGAAATTCTTCCAGTTTTCTCTCCAGGTCACTGGCGTTCCAGAAGAGTACCTGGTCAAGGTATTCGCGGCGAATAGTCCCGATCAGTCGTTCGACGAAGGGATGCGATAATGGTACGTATGGAACGGATTTGATCTCTTTGACATCCAGGATGCGAAGATTCGCTTGCCAGCGGTGGTACCGAAATAGCGGGTCATTGTCAGAGCTGAGGTAGTGCGGAATACCCTGGGTAGAAATGGCTGTGTTGAACATGCAACAAAGGGCGGGACCATCGGCATCGCCAGCATGGACACCAAAGCCGATAATGCGCCGAGTGTACTGATCCATAATGACGAGTACCCAGTGGCTTTTCAAAAGTATGGATTCACACTGAAACAGGTCAATGTTCCAAAGGCTGTTCTTAGTGTGCCCGAGGAAGGTCAGCCATGACGGTCCATTATCGTCGGTACCAGGCCTGTAATGTTCAGCGAGGACGCGCCTGACCAGGTCCTTGTCGATATCGACCCCGAATGTCTTGGCGATTTGCTGAGCGATTCGGCGGCAGCCAAAGCGTGGATTGCGCTGCTTCAGTGCAACAATCGCCTGGATGAGTTCCCGTGATGGACCCTTGGGACCGGGTTTTCGTTTGCTGCCAGATGAATACAGCAGTCGATACTTTCGCTGCTTGAGTAGGTCGTGAAATTTCAACAGTGTCGAAGGCCGAATAATCACGGCAGCCCGCTGAATGTGGCGCGGGTTGAGAAACAATGACCAGAAGCCCAACAGGAATCGGTCCAGTGCCGAGAGATTGGGTGCGCGTCGCCGGGAGCGGTTGATGACCAGAAGCTGCTGCTTCATGAGGAGGCTGTCAGCGACGATGGCCCTCGCTCCGCCAGGCGCTAGGAGTTTGGCGACCGTGGTCAAAAGATGTACGAGAAGTACCAACAGATCCTTCATTGCAGAGCAGGGTAGGGGTGATTGCTCTCAGGGACAAGACTGTCTAAGTTATCGTTTTCAGGCGATAATTATTAATTCGCCACCCAGTGTGTCCAGCTTAGGCTGGTCTGTTCAGTGGGGGACAGTCCCACCGGGGTAGAAGTCAGCGCCCCGTAACTTGAGTCACATTCGTGGAGGAAACGAAGCGGATGAAGCTGATTGACAAAGCCATCCTTGGGATGGTGAGTAAGTCACCGGGCCGCAACGAAAGTGAACCCATAGGTGGCCTCGTCAGAATTTAAAACTCCGGAGGCCGAGCCCGCTGTGTGGGGGCGAAGGCAGCACGTAATATCGCAGACTGACTGTTGAGGTATTATGCTCCGGCGGGGTAGTAGGGGCAGCACGGTGACAAGGGCAGACCGAGCAACTGGAGAAGCCGTCCTCGTCCCGATCTGAAAGGGTCGGAGCAAGGTAGGTTCTATAACCGGCGACACCGGGAAGTGAGCTGAAAGACGAGACGGTGGCGGCGAGGTCCGTAGTAGTGATGAAGCGGGGTAACGCCCGTGGAGCGAAGGGGCCTTACTGCACATAATGACTTCGACAACATGGGAGGCAGGGGTGAAATGATAAAAGCACCTATTGATCTGCAAGACCTGAGGAGAAGGCTATACGTCAAGGCGAAGGCTGAACCGTCTTGGTGCTTTTGGGGGTTGTATGTCCACGTGTGCAAACACGAGACGCTCCAGGACGCCTACCGGCTGGCAAAAGCCAACAATGGAGCCCCGGGTATTGACGGGGTAACGTTTGAAGCGATTGAAGCCGGAGGGCTGGACGCGTTTATCGACCAGTTGCATCAGGAGTTGGTCGAGCGGACGTACCGTCCTCTGCGGCTGCGGAAAGTGGAGATACCTAAGGATGGGGGAGGCTCGCGAGGGCTATCGATACCCACGATTCGCGATCGGGTGGTACAGGGTGCGCTGAAGCTCATCCTGGAGCCGATCTTTGATGCAGATTTTCAACCGGGGTCGTTTGGCTACCGGCCCAAGAAATCAGCGCAGGGTGCAATTCGATGTGTCTCGGAAGCGATACTGACGTGCAAAACGTATGTCATCAATCTCGACTTGCGATCGTACTTTGATGCGGTGAGACATCATATCGTATTGAAGAAGGTGGCAGACCGTATCAATGATGACAAGGTGATGCAGTTGCTCAAGTTGATTCTGAAAGCGTCGGGTAAGAGGGGCGTGCCACAGGGCGGAGTGATCTCGCCTTTGCTCAGTAATCTATATCTCAATGATGTAGATAAGATGCTGGAGCGGGCGAAGACGGTCACGCGGTACCGGCAGTGGGCAGTGGTTGAGTATGCCCGGTTCGCTGACGATATGGTCGTCTTGGTAAGTGCCCACCCGAAGCAGCGTTGGTTACGAGGAGCGGTGGAGAAGCGGCTTCGTGAGGAACTCGGCAAACTCGAAGTGGAGGTGAACGAGGACAAAACCTATCGGGCAGATCTGTCGCAAGGCGAGAGCTTCGGTTTTTTAGGCTTTGAGTTTAGGCGCGTGCGCAGTCGTTCGGGACGCTGGATGCCATTGTATCGGCCCCAGACGAAGAAACGCACGGCATTGCTGCGCCGGCTCAAGGTCATGTTCCGGGGCTTGCGTTCCCAGCCCGTCACACGGGTTATCGAAATGATTAATCCGGTGTTGCGTGGTTGGGTCAACTACTTTGCCATGGGTCATGCGAGTAGGTGTTTCTCGTTTATTCGAAACTGGATTGAGCAAAAGATACGGCGTCACCTGGCCAAAAGTCGCCAGCGCCGAGGCTTCGGCTGGAAACGGTGGAGTAGACGGTGGCTGTATGATGCCCTGGGGTTATTTGATAACTACCGGGTGCGGCCACGGTCGAAAGTCGTCCCAGCATGATAGGTCTCATAAACCTTGAGGTGAAGTGTGCAGGGGCGCGTAGTGCGAGAGATCCGCATGCTGCGTGCGATGTGGAGGGAGTTGGAAACGGGACCACGGATTACCCTAGCCGGGCACGAAGGGGGAAACCCCGGATACAGACAAGAGTCGTCCTTATGGGTTACCGCGCCAGCTCTCGACCCTACCAGGTGATAAGTAGAGTTTTCTGGCATGTTATGCCCAGGATGCTCAGATGAAAAAGTCACGATTTACCGAAACCCAGATTGTCGCGATCCTGAAGGAAGCTGATGCGGGGATGAAGGTTTGCGAGCTGTGCCGCAAGCATGGCATCTCGGATGCGACGTACTACAAATGGAAGTCAAAGTACGGAGGCATGGAAGCGTCTGACCTGAAACGGGTTCGGGAGCTGGAGGCGGAGAACGCGAAGCTCAAGCGGATGTATGCGGAGCTGGCACTTGAGAACACGGCAATGAAGGATGGGTAATCATCCCCAAAACTAGTGTGCTGTCTGGTTAATTCGTTTAAGTACACTACTCGCTGACGTTATGATTTCATCAGCGGACTTGGTCCATCGAAACGGCTTCGGTTCGTCATTGTGAAGATCGAGATATTCACGGATCGCATTCTCCAAAGCGTGCACGGACCGGTGCGTCCCGCGACGCAGTTGCTGTTCGGTGAGCGTTGCAAAAAACCGCTCCACCAGATTGATCCACGAACTGTACGTCGGGGTGAAATGGCAGTGAAATCTTGGGTGCCGCAATAGCCATTGCCTGACCTTGTCCGTCTTGTGCGTGCCATAGTTATCCAGAATCAAGTGGACGTCCAGGTCAGCTGGCACCTCGGCATCAATGTGCCGCAGAAAGCTGAGGAACTCGCTGCTGCGATGACGACGCTTGAGTTTGCCGATGACTTTACCCGTAGCCACATCCAGTGCCGCAAACAGGGTGGTTGTCCCATAGCGCCGGTAATCGTGCGTATGAGTTTCCGGTGCCCCATAGTTCATCGGCAATGACGGTTGCGTTCTATCCAGTGCCTGAATCTGGCTTTTCTCATCCACACACAACACCAGGGCCTTATCTGGCGGATCGAGATACAGCCCGACCACATCCCGCACTTTCTCGATAAAGTGCGGATCATTCGACAGCTTGAAACTTTGGGTCAGGTGGGGCTTGAGCCCGAATGCGCGCCACACGCGGTGTACGAAATCGCGTGGCACGCCCAGTTCTTCTGACAGGCTGCGAACACTCCAATGCGTGGCCTTCTTTGGCCGGCGATTCAGGGTTGCTTCCAGTACACCCTGCACCTGGTCATCGTCGTGTTTGCGTGGCTGGCCGCTGCGTGGCGCATCAGACAGTCCAGCCAGACCGTCTCGGGCAAACCGACGACGCCACTTCGATACCGTCTGCTGACTGGTATGGTGGCGCTCCGCAATCTCCTCTCCGCTATAGCCGCGAGCGCAATCCAGGATAATCCCTGCCCTCACATGCAATCCTGCTGAGGTATTACGCCGACGGCGCCACCGTTCAAGCTCCGCTTCCTCTTCCTTATCCAGTACAATCTCAACCGGCAATCGCGCCATCGTATGTTCCTCTGCGTAAGGATAAACATACGACAATCGGCCCTGATAATAATTCAACTATTTAATCGGACAGCACACTAGCTGACATCAGAAGTAGAATTTTCTCATAATTGGTTAAGAGGAGATTCTGCATGAAGAAATCACGATATAGCGACAGCCAGATTCTGGCGATCCTGAAGCAGGCCGAGTCCGGTACGCCGGTACCGGCCTGCATTGCTACGGCATGCCATCAGCAACATCCAGTAAATCCAGGGCAAACGAGTTATTTGGGGGGGACGTAGGGCTCTATCGGTATGCACTGCATACTTTCCAGGCGATCCAATGCGACTAGGGTTTCAGCCAGTTTTCCACTTTCAGTCCGGGTACTCGGGAAAATTCACGAATATTCGCCGTGACCAGTATCAGGTCAGCAGCAAGGGTGTGAGCTGCAATCAACAGATCATTGGGCCCGATGGGCATGCCCTGGCGGGACAGGTAATCGCGCAGTTCGCCATAATGCCAGTCCGCAGGGGATTCCAGCGGGAGGATCTCGAAGGCGGATAGAATCAGGTCGACCGTCTGTGCCAGTTTCGTTGAGTTAGATTTGTTCGCACCGAAGCGCAGTTCCGCAGCCACGATGATGCTGGTGCAGACGGTATCTTCACCGACGGTGGTGATCCTGTCTGCCACCGTACCTTGCGGATGGCGGATCAGGTCGGAGAGGATGTTGGTATCGAGCAGGTAACGGAGCGCCATGCTCAGAGCGGCACATCATCGAGCGGCGGCAGGTCTTCGTCCACATCCGGGAAGGGTATCTCCAGCGGCTCCAGGGTGGAGAGCAGGGCAAGCAGCCGGCCCTTTCTGACCGGCTCCACGATCAGGCGGTCGCCTTCCTTGCGCAGGATCGCTTCGTCTCCCTCCAGCTCAAACTCGCGCGGGATGCGCAACGCCTGGTTGCGCCCGTTGCGGAACAGGCGAACATGTCGTTCAGGCTGGGCCATGTCGGTATCTCCGGTAGTAGGCATATGCCATAACATATGCCAAGGAGTAGCTGCTGTCAATCGCCAACGAAGTACTGCTCAAGTTTCGGGACTTTTACGGGACACGGTTATGCATCGTTATGCACTGTCCTGCAATCGAGGCAACGGACGCCCCATTTATTCCGCAATTTAACAACAAGATACAAGCCAAGCAGGTTCCTCATAATGCTGGGGTCGGTGGTTCAAGTCCACCCGTAGCCACCATTTAATTCAATAAGATACGCGACAATAAGACGGTTTAAGGTTGCTGCTTTATAGGCGCGGAAACACCGAGGAAACACTGGAAGCCGGTTTCCATTTTCGCCGCGCAAACTTGTGATCTGATCGTCGCCCGGATTGCGGACACAAAAATGCCCGTCACATTGGACGGGCTGCACCCTTCCCGGCTCTCACCTCGGTCGCTCAGATGCAGGGGCAGTTTCATTAAACTGGGCAGGGTGTCTTAGGGCAATTCTGATGAAATATTAGGAAAGGCTAAAGGACTGGAAACGACCCCTATGTATAGTTGCGAACTATGTATAGTTGCGCTCCGAACCCTGTGCCAACCCTGCATAGGGGTAGCTGTATTCTATACATAGTTTCAGCCCCTGAAAGAGCTAACTCAGTGCGTCAGGCGGGCGATAATGGTAGATCTTCATATCGACCCGCTGAAGACGAGTCAGAGCCTTGTCCTTCATGGTCAAGCAGTCTAGACATGTCGCTATGCGGTGGGCGTTCGCTCATGGTCTAGCTACCGTGCGATGACGCAGAGGATGAGGCCCGACTGCAGTAGATGCATTGATCTGCCCCTGGGGGACGATGCCACTTCAGAACACCGGAAAACTATGTATAGCTCAACATCGACTGATATATCCCTCAGCCCTGCAACAACGCCGTCCGCCGCCGACTAGCACTTGAGGTCTATACATAGTTCGCAACTATACATAGGGGTCGTTATGTATAGCTATACATAACGACCCAAAGCGGAAGTTCAGATTTTTACCCTGGACGGGTATTTGTACGAGTTACGATCAAAAGTGGTGTACGGACATTATTGAGTAGGTGACGTATCCTGCTGGAATCTAGAGACCAATCTGGAAACCAGCATGAGGTGGATACGCCATGAGCAAAGATACGATTATTCAATTTAAAACACCAGAGGCGGAAAGGACTGATCCGTTGACAGATCTGCTGAGAACAGGAGCGCAGCAGCTGATTGCCAATGCCGTCGAGGCTGAGTTGCTTGAACTCCTTGGACAATATGCAGACAGCAAGGATGAGCAAGGACGTCAGATGATTGTACGTAACGGTTACCTGCCGGCGCGAGAGATACAGACAGGCATTGGGGCTGTGAAGGTGAAGGTTCCCAAGGTCCGTGATCGCAGCGGATCTGGCATTTGTTTCCATTTCAACCTATTGCCGCCTTATCTTAGACGGACGAAGTCGATGGAGGAGCTGTTGCCGTGGTTATACCTGAAAGGCCTGTCGACAGGTGACTTCCAGGAGGCGCTGGCCGCTTTGCTGGGTAAGGATGCCAAGGGTTTATCTGCCGGGACCATTAGTCGCCTGAAGGACGGCTGGCGAGCTAACCTGGCCAAGTGGCAGCAGCAGAGGCTGGATAAAAAGCGCTATGTGTATTTCTGGGCCGACGGCGTGTACTTCAATATCCGGGGTGATGAAGCCCGGCAATGCATTCTGGTGATCGTGGGTGTGGACGAGCATGGCCACAAGGAGTTTGTTGCCATTGAAGATGGCTACCGGGAGTCAGAACAGAGCTGGCTGGAGGTCTTAAACTCGCTCAAGCAACGCGGACTGCAGGTTGGTCCCAAGCTGGCTATTGGCGATGGTGCCCTGGGCTTCTGGAAGGCGCTGTCGAAGGCGTATGGTGAAACACGTCATCAACGCTGCTGGGTTCACAAGACAGCCAATGTATTGAACAAGCTGCCGAAGGGGGCTCAGGCAAAAGCCAAATCAGCACTGCACCAGATTTGGATGGCAGCCACTCGTGAAGATGCCTACAAGGCCTTTGATGGTTTTCTCGCTACCTATCGTGACAAGTATCCCAAGGCTGCTGGATGTTTGGAGAAGGACCGGGAGACGCTGCTCGCATTCTATGATTTCCCGGCGACTCATTGGCAGCACATTCGGACCAGCAATCCGATTGAATCGACCTTTGCCACGGTGCGTCTGAGGACAAACAAAACCCGAGGCTGTGTTTCTCGTCAGACGATTCTGTCCATGGTCTTTCAACTGGGCCAGAGCGCTCAGAAACGCTGGGCAGGCTCAGAGGCTTCAAGCATCTGGCTGATGTGATTCGAGGAGTGAAGTTTGAAAACGGTGTCCGCGTGGACACCAACGACAGCAGGGTCGCCGCCTGATTCATGAATGACTCATACACCAGATTTGACTATAACTCACTTTGTACTGTTTCCGGACCTTCCGGCATTTCGTAAGCTTATCAATAGCGAACAAGGGCAGCAGTTATTTCCTGTCAGCACTTGCGTTTTCTGATATCTTGACCGGAGGGCACAAATTGCCCATGCAATCAGAGTGATACGTAGAATTACTTATAAGATGGCGTTGCCTGATATACGGACCTTTTTGTCCGTTTAATACCTGTTAGGCATCTGCTGCGAGCGAGCCCATGCACAGGAAATGCTTGGTACTTTCGGTAACTTACGGCGCCGTGAGTGCAGCTATCGTGCCTTTCGGTTTTGCCATAGCGCACGGCTCCGCAATTGTTGGCGTCCTCTATGCCGTGTTCCTTGCCCCGGTTTTATTTCTCGGGGCAGTCATGGACATCGGAAAAGATTGGTCACTTCTTTCAACTTGCCTACTTGTGTTCGTCATCCAGTTCATTGCTGCATACATTCTTTTAAAAATTATTGGGTTCATTAAACGCGATGTGGAACGCACAAAGTAGTCAATGCCTAACCCGCCGCTCCAGAGGGACGCTACGCCGGCAAGCCGGCTTCGCGCCCCAGAGCTAGCACGTTAGGCGCACTAGGGCCAGTCATGACCAGACGAGACCCCGTCAAGTTTTCTGGCCTTTTGAGCAGCAGCCAACGCGTTTTCGTCAGCACCGCCTCATAACCTTTCTGCTTCAGCTCTTTCGCTTCACCCGCGCGCACCTCATCAATCGCTTTGCTCAGGTGTACCATGATATGAAAACGATCCAGTATGTTGATGGCATTCCCGGCCTTCCTGGCAATCACCTTCAGATACGGCTTCCACATATCACTGCAGACAAATTTCAGCATCTGACTCCGCTCTTCACCAAACCAGCGGAAGAACCGCAGCAACGTCTTGACCGTGCGCTCCTCACCAACCCACAGCAACCGCTTACAGTGACAGTCGATCTGGTATACCAGCGTCAAGTACCGGTGACCTCGCTGCCAGGCGATCTCGTCAACGCCGATCGCCCCAACACCCGACAGATCCTGATACTCCCGCCCCCAGATTACAGCCCGTTCCACCGAACAGAACACATGGTCCCAGGTCGTACGGAACGCTTCTGCCACCTCTTTCCAGCTCAGACGCTTTGCCCATCCTGCCAAAAACCAGGCGTATGCCTCTGTCAGCCTGTGTTTGCCCGATACCCAGGGCATCTGTTCTACCCGTACACCACAGCCGGGACAGTCAACTCGGCGAGGAGCATAGCGAAAAAATACCTTATGACCCCACATCGGGATAAACTCGAACAGCCGCTCCGGTGACCGATCGTACCCTGGCCCTTTATGCCCGCAACCACTGCAGACCGGGCGGCTATTTGACCGAGGCTGAATCTCAACTTCCAGTGTCGGTACCGGTGTACCTTCCACCAACCGCACTGTTCCATACACAAATGATTTGAATTTCTGGATCCGATTGAGGATAGTCTTGATCTGCATCCTGTTCCTTTTTCTCTGTCAGACGGTTAGTTCGCACTTCCATCTTCTCAGAGTGGGGGCAGGATGCTCTACCCGCATTTCCAGGAAAACTATCTCCCTTGCTCCAAATTCGCTATATTTTTACCCGCTAATTTTTCCGAAGAGCCAAATTCATTGACTTATGAAACTGGCTCTGTGCCGGTTTTTTACTGGAAGTGCGGAGTAAGTGCGGTGGACGGGGCGAAAAGCCTCCTGACTAGCACTGATAGTCTTGCCTCGCTGAAAAGCTATACCGGGTCCTTCCTGCTGACGCATGCGGGGAAGGTTACAAGCGGATTTTCGGAGAGTTATAACCGGATCTGGTGTTTAAGGAGTTGAAGAAAAGCGGCGTACCTGGTTGATTTGTTGTTGCGAGACAAACAGACAACCTGAGGAGATACGCCACTATGGGCAAGAGTAACGTTATTGAGTTTCAAGGTCGAGAGGGTCATTCGGATCCGTTGACGGAGCTGCTGAGAGCCGGTGCCGAGCAGTTGATTTACCAAGCCGTAGAGGCGGAGTTGCAAGAGCTCTTGGCCGAGCATTCCGGGCGCCAGCTGGAGGGTGGCCAGGCGGCTGTGGTGCGCAATGGTTATCTGCCGGAACGCGAGCTGCAGACGGGTTTGGGTCAGGTGACGGTCAGGATTCCGAAGGTCCGTGCGAAGACGGGTGAGCCGGTGAGCTTTCGCTCGGCGCTGGTGCCACCGTATGTGAGGAAGACGAAGTCGCTGGAGGCGTCGCTGCCCTGGCTGTATTTGAAGGGGATCTCCAGTGGCGAGATGGGTGAGGCGCTGGCGGTTCTGGTGGGCCCGGAGGCGCAGGGTCTGTCGGCGAGCACGGTATCGCGCCTGAAGCAGGTCTGGGCCCAGGAGTACCGGAGTTGGTGCGAGGAGCGGCTGGATAAGGATCGTTGGGTTTATGTGTGGGCAGACGGTGTCTACAGCGGGCTACGGGTGGAGCAGGAGAAGTTGTGTGCCCTGGTGGTGATCGGTGTGAATGAGCGCGGTGAAAAGCGTTTTCTGGCGATGGAGGACGGGGTGCGGGAATCGACGCAGAGCTGGCGCGAGGTGTTGCTGAAGCTCAAGTCACGCGGCATGAATGTGCCGGAGTTGGCGATCGGTGATGGTGCCATGGGCTTCTGGGCTGCCCTGGAGGAAGTCTACGGCAAGACGCGTCAGCAGCGCTGCTGGATGCACAAGACGATGAACGTGCTCAACTGCCTGCCGAAGTCGGTTCATGCGAAGGCAAGGCAGGCGCTGCACGCGATCTGGCAGGCCGAGACCAAAGCGGGCGCCGAGAAAGCGTTTGACCTGTTCCTCAAAACCTATGAACCGAAGTACCCGAAGGCGGCCCTCTGCCTGCAGAAAGACCGTAAGGAACTGATGGCCTTCTACGACTTCCCGGCCCAGCATTGGCAGAGCATCCGGACGAGCAACCCGATTGAATCCACTTTCGGCACGATCCGGCACCGGACCAAACGTTCAAAGGGCTGTCTGACCCGTGATGGCATGCTCCACATGATGTTCAAGCTGGGACAGTGTGCGGAAAAGAACTGGCGACGGCTACGTGGATTCGATTACCTCGCCAAGGTAATCACGGGAATCAAATTCAGAGACGGTATCGAGGTAACAAAGGTCAATCAGGCTGCCGCTTGATTCAATCGCCTGAACACCACTTTTGACAATAACTCCGGAGAATGGCGTCGAAGTCCTACCAATTAGTAACTTAAAAGCAGACCGACGAGCCTAACAGACCATGGATTGCAACCGTTCACTGGCTTTGGGCGACCTGGCAGCCTGCAGTCCTACGAGTGTGAAGCAAGCGCAGTCTCAGTTACGCCGAAAATGGGTCAGGGACGGCTTAATGACTTCGCGCAACAGAGTGCGTACTGGCACAGAATCAAGTAGTGAGTTTTTCAAACTATAAAGCGCCAACCTGAGGGCCAAAATCGCTGACTGGTTCGCCGGCATCTCTATGTCAGCATCTCTAAGTTTACGAACCACAGCCATTCCGAAGTTTGGCTGGGTTTCGACTTCTTCCACATGAACATTCGGATTGTCCGACAGCAAGTCCTGTATTAGGCGGCGAGGGCCATCCCAGCCACAATACTTCGGGTTCGTATCGTGTAGAAGAATTATTCCGCCTTTCCGCAGATGGGGGAAATAGGTCAGAAAGTCTCTAGTCACGCCATCAAAGGTATGGTCGCCGTCAATAAAAATGAAATCATACTGATCGCCAGGCGACAAACTGCGCTTGAAACGGACCGAATCAGAGCGATGGAACTGAATGCAATCAGCTAACCCAGATTCCTTCACTGCATCCGTCGCACAGGAGTAAGGATCAGCTAAATAGCTAAAGTGGTGGCGGTTGGGATACTTGGGATAGAATGTATCCACTGAATCTAAATGTCCGCCACCCATTTCCTTCAGAGCAGATGCAATCCAGTGTGAGGATATTCCAATGAAGCAACCAATTTCCAGAACTCGCTGAGGGGTTTCACGCAAGATTAGTTCGCGAATCTGTACCCCCTGCGAGGGGGGTATGCTAGCAGGAAAAGCCACTGGAACTGAATACAGGCGACGTAACGAGGAAACCCATTCTCCTTGATATTCATCAAGAAGTTTAAGATCCCAACCTTTTGGATGGAAATTCAAAAAAATCTTCAGGCTTTCAAGGGTCTCGTCAAGGGCGGACCCTTTAAGTCTTACGGACGGCCACTTTGCGTGAGCCGCCTGTTTGATAACCGAAATATTTACCCGCATGGCGAAGGCCAGTTCGCCAATAGTCATAGACATATGTTGATTGTGGTTTATTGGTTGACTTCCCATATCTTGTAACGGTTTTCTAACATCTATCGTCTCCCCATTGCCTTCAACATTGCTTGCTACAGGTTGTGGTGCGCAAAAATTCATGCAGCTATTGCATCAGACCATATTCATGATGTAGACCGCTAAGGATCGGGCGGAAGACTACCTTAAGATGACTTGGGATGCGATGTCGGTGTGTTTGTGGCGCGACGGGTAGTTCGGTTGGTGGGTCTGGTATGCCTGGTCCAATACTGGAATGAGGCCGACCTTTGTTGTAATGAGATACCCGGCTCTGTGTGATACATCGAAGATGGGACTCGGTTATCGGGATAGGGTAGTCAAGGCATTCTCGGCGAAGTGTGCCAATGACGCGTTCACAGAGGCCGTTGGCCTTCGGGCTTCTCGGTGGTGATTTAAGAACACGAATCCCCATATGTGAAATCGATTGGTCAAGCTGGGATGAGAAAATGCCGTCCCGATCATGGATAAGAAAACGATATCGGTGGTCAGAGGGGATGGCTTCGCGTAGTTGCTGCAGTGTCCAGGCGGCTGTCGGATTGGTTGTAACATCGCAATGTACAATACGCCGGGTTTGATGCTCGATGACGATAAAGACGTAGAGCAGCCTGAACGTTGCGGTTATGACGACACAGAAATCACAGGCCAGAATGGCAGTGGCGTGATTGCGAACGAAGGTCGACCAGCGTTGATCGCCGCGCGGACGTCCTTGTGGGGATTTGGGCATATATTATCGTACGGTACGTGGAGAGACGCGAATACCCAGCTTGAGCAGTAATTCGTTGGCAATGCGCTCCTCGCCCCATGAGGGATTATTCATCGCCATTTCGTGAATCATGTATTTGAGTTCTGTGGGAATCGGTGGGCGCCCAGAACGCGACTTCCAGCGCCAGAACAGGCGAAAGCCCTGACGGTGCCATCGGATAAGTGTTTGTGGCTTGACAACAACCAGTGCGTCACGCCATTTGAATAGCTTGGAAAGTAGCACAAGCGTAATTCGGATCGGTGTATCAGGTCGGCGAGGTTTGGCTTTGCCTTCCTTGAACATGGCCAATTGCTTGCGCAGGAAGAGATTCTCGGCAGCAAGTGCTCTCTGCGGACGTAGGCTGAGCCAGACGAATGTGGCCAGGTCGCCAAGCAGTGTTATTATCGTTTTGACACCTTCCATGACGGGCAGTATCTTGCCATATCGTGAAAGGCTGCGCTATTCAAAGGTGGTTGCATCCTTAAGAATCAACGAGATTCAATTATTGCGGAGCACAGGTACCTGGCAATCACTGCAAGTGAGAGATTATTAAAGAAAGTAATACAGTCTACACTGGCTATGAACCCGACCATTGCAGTGTTTGGTCGCACTGGTATCGTAACAGCTGACCGGATTCAAGCCTTTGCTATTTCTGTTAACGGGGCAGCATGATATTCATGTGCTGTTTATCAATTCGCCAGCCACAGGTTTACAAGTCCATTTTCACCGGCGACAAGGATGTTAAGATCGAATCTTACCGCAAAAAACTCACCGTGTTTTTCTCTGACATACAGAACTTCATGATGACGACGGGCAGCATGGAATCGGAGGCTTTGACCAGCCTGCTTGATGAATATCTCAACGAGATGTCGAAGATCGCCCTGGAACACGGGGGCACGATCGACAAGTACATCGGCGACGCCATTATGATTTTCTTCGGCGATCCCGAATCTAAAGGCAACAAAGAAGATGCACTTGCCTGCGTGAACATGGCTCTCGCCATGCGGAAAGGATGAAAGGACTGCGTGAGGACTGGCTGGAGCATGAGGTTGCGAACCCACTGCACGTGCGCATGGGAATCAATACCGGCTTCTGCACAGTCGGCAATATCGGACCGGAAGACCGCATGGATTACACGATCATAGGTGGGGAGGTAAACCTGGCCAGCCGCCTGGAATCGCTGGCACAGGAAGATTCGATCCTGGTTTCGTACGAAACCTATGCCCTGATAAAGGACCAGATCAGGTGCGAAGAAAGGCAACAAACGAATGTCAAGGGGATCGCCTTTCCGGTGCGCGTCTTCGATGTCATTGACTCGTATGTGAATTTCGATGCCAGGGCTTCTGCCGAAGGCCGGCATGACGTCATTTCCGAGCAGAAGAAGGGGTTCCGGCTCGACCTTAACTTACAGGAAGCCGATACTGCATACGTCAAATCGAGTCTTCAGGAAATCATCAAGTCACTCTAGCTATAATGGGTACAACAAGAACAGGGATACCCAGGCGTGCGCTGCTCGAAGCGTCTTTGCCTGGTACTCCAAGCGGATTTCCGGAGGTGGTCAGTTTCAGCTGTCAGCCCTCGTGTAAAGTAGTTCTACTTAACTACCCTAAATACCCGCTCTATTATTTTGATATAAACCAACAGTGCTCTGGACTTTCAGCGGTATGGTTGTCAATACAGGCCCGCAACGAGAAGCAGTCAGGCTGGAAATGAGAAATTACGGAGGCAACCATGGCAGTGCCAGGAAGGTCCAGTTCGAATTACCTGAAAAGTGCAATATGGATATTACTGATATCTCTCCTGCTGATTCTGTTATCACTTTTCGTCGCATTCAAATCAGGTGTGGTTTCCTCGAACCTGGTTCTTGCAGAGGAAAATATGCATCTCCAGCAAAGGCAGGTGCATATAAATCAAGCCAAAGAACAGCAAGTACAAAGACATCGAAAAATACAGAATAATCTGCAGCAAACTGCAGAAAGCCTGTCTTCTCAAGCAAACAACCTCAATTCCGGTCAAGCACCGCAACCATACGATTTCTCACAGCTATCCACACCATTAATTCACATTAATAAAGACGGTGAGATACAGGTTTATATTTATGTTTCAAGATGGGGTGAGACGGAAGCCGCTACGCTCTCAAATCTTGACGTGAAAATTGAAATCATAAATAAAGAGCTGAATATCGTTCAGGCATGGATACCTTACGACAAACTAGTGCGGGCCGCAGATCAGGAATTTGTTATGCGAATAACCCCGCCGCATTATGGACAGAAGCAATCCGGAAGTGTGTTATCTGAAGGAGACAGTATCCTGGGCGCCGATGCTGTGAGATTGTCAGGAATATCAGGGAGCGGCGTAAAAGTGGGTGTTATTTCCGGGGGGGTTGATGGTTTGGCGGCAGCGCAAGATAGCGGTGATTTACCAAATGTTACAGTAGTGCAGACAAAATCTGGCGATGCAGAAGGAACTGCGATGCTGGAAATCGTGCATGATTTGGCGCCAAATGCTTCACTCGGGTTCTGTGGATTGCCAGGCGATACAAGCCTTGATTTTATTTTTTGTGTTAATACGCTGCGCAAGGGATTTGGTGCAGATATCATAGTCGATGACATAGCCTTTTTTTCAGAACCATATTTTGAGGATGGAACTGTCGCTACGAGTGTTAAGGCTGCTGTAGCTTCAGGCGTCTTTTACACTTCCAGTGCTGGAAATTCTGCTCAACAGCACTATGAAGCAACATTTCTTGATTATAACAATTCAGGTTTCCATAATTTTGGTGCAGTAGCCGGGTCAATAGATGACATTGATGTTAATTTTCAAATACCACCTGGTAAGACGCTCAATGTCTGGCTGCAGTGGAATGAACCGTTTGGTGGCAGTTGCAGTGACTATGATCTCTATTTGTTTGACGACTTTACAAATATTCTCGATTCCAGCGTAGATATTCAGAATTGCAATGACTATCCATTCGAGTTTGTCAGTTACACGAATCCCTCTATTTACACTACTATCTCCGCATATCTATCTGTCTCAAAAGCATCTGGCTTAAATAGAAAGCTGGAAATGTTCTACTCACTTCAACCTGATGAATATGCAATCGCACAAGGAAGTGTATTTGGTCATAATGCTGTAGTCGGCGTAATGTCTGTGGCAGCAATAAATGCTTCCGACCCGGGTAATGACACTATTGCCCCCTATAGCAGTAGAGGACAATCTGAAATTTACTATCCTTCTTATCAGTTACGCAATAAGCCGGATATTACAGCTATAGATGGCGTATCGGTAACAGGTGCTGGTGGGTTTGCGACACCATTCTTCGGTACATCTGCTGCAACACCACATATTGCCGGCATTGCCGCACTTCTCAAATCGGCAAATCCAGCTGCCACTTCATTACAAATTTACCATGCAATAATCAGCACTGCAGTCGATCTGGGAAGCGCCGGCCATGATAGCACCTTTGGATATGGTCGCGTTGACGCGCTCGCTGCTGTGCAGCAGCTTGTTGACATGGATGGAGATGGTATTCCCGATCAGGTAGATAACTGTCCGAATATTGCGAATCCGGATCAAACCAACACTGATAGTGATGGCCTGGGTGATGCATGTGATCCGGACGATGACAATGATGGTATGCCAGATTCTTATGAGTTATCGAATGGCTTCAATCCATTAAATGCTTCGGATGCCCAGGCTGATGCAGATGGTGATGGATACAGCAATCTTGCTGAGTATGAATCCGGTTCAGATCCGCATAATTCTGAATCTACACCAGGATCTGCAGCACGGCACAGATTCATGCCCTGGTTGCCATTATTGCTGGATTAGACTCAATTTTATTACCTTGGGGCTGCAGCTGGTTTGCAGGTGTTGATTTGCACGTTCGATTGACCCACTTGAACAGCGTTTTGCATAAAATAATTTAGCCACCGATTGATTGCTGCCTTCCCAGGTTTTCAATATGTTGAACAGGCTAATGGGGTCCGTGAATGATGGTTAATCCGATTATTGTTTGCGCGAACCCCTCATGGCAAGCTGCTGTAACCGCGAACCCCGGGAGTCTCCCGAATTGCGCAAGCTGGTGGCCGGTTTTGCTACCGGTGGTGGTTGAAAAGCCACGAAGTGTCGCGACTGCTGCGCGAGTCTGAACTGCTTGCCCGGGTATGCGCCGCGTCGCTGCCAGCCGGTAATTACACCGGCTGGCAGCGCGCAGCCGGGCGAATGGCAAGTAAGCTGAAATACAGCTGATGCGCTCCCTGTGGCTTTGCGGCGGAGAGCGGGAGTCGCATGGCATTCGTGCGAGCACCGGTACCGTCTTTCCACAGTGCCCCGCAGTCGCAGGGTAGGGATGGCGGATCGACCCTGGACACCAGGTGAAGCGATCGCGCGTGATGCCGGCGGCTAGAGCGTTTTCTCCAGTGCGAGCAGTGCTTCCTTTCGCGAGAGCGCGATCTGCGCGCACGCCTTCGTCACCACGCGTACCATTTGCCGATCCAGCCCCTTGAGAAAATCGCCGGGCGCAAGTTCCCCTGCGAACATTCTCTTCGCCTGCTGCACTGCGCGAGCGATGCCGTCGTGGCCCAGGCAGCGGTAAACAAAGGCGGTCAGTGGCGAGTCGGTCAGATCGCTGCTCGATTCCTTCGCGCGCCCGCCTTCCAGTACGGCCAGCAAGGGCGAGTCCGGGTGCTCGATGCCGGACGCCAGGGGCAGAAAGTCCTCCACCCGGTCGGGTTTGCCGTGCCGGCTTCTGATGTCCCCCAGGAACATCGACACCGGACCATCGCCGCCGGTCACAAGCGCCAGGGCCTCGACCAGCCCGATTCCAAGCAATTTCGCGCCGAGATAGTCGCCGGCAAATCCGAGATTGCGTCGCGCTGCCGCGCGCAGAGCCGAAAACTCGGCCGCATCCGGTGTATCCCGGTAGCTGTGGAAGACGTGATCCGGATTGAGAGTACCCAGGAACTTTTCCATCCGCGAAAGCGCGCCACGGTAATCCTGGATCGAATAGATGCCAACCGCGGCCAGCGGAGCGTTGGATTCCTCGATCAACAGCCACGTCGTCGACAGAAACGTGCCGGGATCCGGCTCGGAAAAGCTTGCGACATCGCGATTCGCAAGCACCACTGCATCGGTAACGACCCTCACGATATCCGCTTCGTCGAATGGGACGCCCGACGACCGGCTCACCGCGCGTACGCGGTCCGCCAGCACATCCATCGTTCCCCGTCCGTCCGGGCCGGTGCCGCGAAACGGCACCGTCGCCTCGATGCAACTCACGATGGCGATCAGATCGCGTAGCGGCAAATGCGGTTGCAGCATCCTGGCCGCCACCACCGCGCTCAGGAACTCGTTCATCCCGCCATAAAGGGGCAGCGTCTGCCCCGCCTTGAATCCGAAGATGCCCGCGCAAACCGAGAGCCCCGTATCGCCGTGATCGATCGATCCGAGCACTACACCGTCCTTTTCGCTCCGTACCACGCGGGTCAGCAGCACATCTGCCAGGCGCGGTAAGCCCCCGTCCAGCTGGTAATAAACAAGATCGTGAAACAGCGTCGCCAGCGTTTGCCGCGGATTCATCCCCTCGCACATGTCGAAGACGTGAGCCGAGGTGTGGTAGACGCGCCGGCCCTGGTCCATGGAATTGTGTATCAGCATAGCCAGCCGCTCGACTTCCGCCATCGGCACATCGGCGGACATGGCCTTGAAAGCCTCCGAGAACAGCGTGATGAAATGGTTGATGGTCGCGATGGTCATGACTGGCCTGACGTTGTGGCAATGATGGAGCGGGGCGGTCGGGCAGCGCGGTAGGCATCCACACCCAACGCCCTGGCGCTATGCTCAATTACTACTATCGTGAAGCGGCTTGAAAGTACACGTTCCACTTATTGCATCACAAGGGGCCAGAATTTGACACTTCGTACTTAAAATCCCCGTGTCGGTGGTTCGATTCTGTCACTGGCCACCATATTTATCAACGAGATAAAAGTTTTCTTCTGTTAATCCCTGTGTCACTCGGTACACCTGTACGGAAGACGATGTGGCAGCCATTACCAAAACACCCTCGAACACCTGGAAGGCGATCATCCGCAAGCGCGGCTGGCTGACGACCATCAAGACGTTCCGCACCAAGCGTGACGCCGAGGACTGGGCGCGCAGCATCGAGGATGAAATGGTGCGCGGTGTCTACATCAACCGGGCCGGCGCGGAAAAGCTGCTGCTGGAGAAAGCGCTGCACCGGTACCTGAGCGAGGTGTCCGCCAGCAAGCGGGAAAGCACGGCCTACGCGGAGAGTCACAAGGCCGCCGCTCCAACTCGCGTTGGCCCGCGTCACCACTGGCTGGTCCTGACGGAATCGGGTGATGCGGAGTCCATAAAGGAAATCGCCCGGAATCAGGGAGTCGACGACAGATACGTGAGTCGGATGGCGAACCCGCTCCCTGGAGAGGATCTGGATGGTTATTGAGCGTACATACGTCAACCATTTTAATGAAGTTGTAGCTAAATAATTAACTGTTTCCGATCAATTTTCTTGTATTCTTCAGAATGCAACTAATTGAGTGTCATACCGGTCAGACGGCAATCAACAGACTCTCCGCAAACGGCCATTCATAATCGAGCCACTGCGCCTCGCATCGGAAGCCGGTTCTCAGGGCGAATTGCGACACTTCATCTGGCGCGTACTTGTGACAGCTCTCGGTCCAGATCGTCTCGTTCTCCTGTAAGGTGAGCGTCAGTCCTGCCGAGCGCAGGGTAATGGTCTGCGCGCAGGTGGAGCGCAGGTGCATCTCAATGCTGCGCGCCGTGGCATTGTAGCGGGCGATGTGCCGGAACCGGGTGAGGTCGAAGTCGGCGTCGAGTTCGCGGTTGATGCGCGCGAGCAAATTGAGGTTGAACGCGGCCGTGATTCCGAGCGGATCGTCATAGGCGGCGAGCAGCTGTGAAACCGGTTTCTCGAGATCGGTGCCGAGCAGCAGCGAGTCCCCGGCGCGCAGGATGCGCCGGACCTCGCGCAGAAACTCCACCGCGGCGTATCGCTCGAAGTTGCCGATGGTGCTACCGAGAAACAGCACCAGCAGGTGCTCGACCTCGCGGCGGCGAGCGACGACCTGCGCCAGACCCTCCAGGTATTCACCCTCGTAACCCACGATGCTGATCGCCTCGATATCGCCCAGCTCGCGCCGGCACATGGCGAGCGCGCTGCGCGAGATCTCGATGGGGCAGTAGCAGGAAGGGCGGCGCCGGGCCAGCGCCTCCAGCAGCCAGCGGGTTTTCCTGCCGCTGCCGGTGCCCAGTTCCGCCACCGTCACCGGCAGCGGCAGGCGCGACACGATCTCCGACGCATGGCGGCGCAGCAGCCGCACATCGGCGCGCGTCAGGCCGTATTCGGGCAGCACGCAGATGGTCTCGAACAGCGCCGACCCGATTTCGTCGTACAGGTATTTCGAGGGCAGTTCCTTCTGACCCGGGCGGGTCAGCCCGGCGCAGATCTCGTCGGCGAACCCGTCAGGGGTCGGAATGGGCAGTGAGTGCGGCTGCATGGTGTATTCTCCGGATGACTCGTAATTATCGGGTGACGCAGCGAAATCCCGCGTAGACGTAGGAGTAGTGCGGCTGGAACCAGTTGCGGAACGAGCGGCGCAGCAGGCAGGCCGCGGTGTGGTTGATGTCTTGTGTGGTGCGCCATTCCCAGTCACGCTCCGTTCAGAAGGCAGGTTCTTCATACCCGCCAGCCACCATAAATTCGAGATAATCACCGTTACTGACCGGGTAGCGGTCGATGGCGAACACGGATACTTCGACCGACTGCGCCTCGCACTCGTTGTCCCAGCCGAAGCCGTGTGTGTCAGTGCGACTGCGTCCGAGTGTGACGGTGCCGGCGGGGATGGCGACCTGTTCGGGGGTGACCTCGGGGCCGATGGTGCGCGGTGTGACCGGGGGGAGGCGCTTGAGTTCCGGCGGCAGGCGATTCAGTAGTGTGTGCCGATTTCCGCGGGGGTTATTTTTCATGGCGTGCATGCGGATTCTCCTGCTATACGAGAGTTCCGATACATGCGAAACGAATCGGTTGTAGGCGCGGTATCACCCGCAAACGATGTACCCGGCATAGGAAATTCGCGGGCTTGCCCGCGCCTGCAGGTATGTGTGTGACGGCGCAGCCTGGTCATTGTTGCAGCGCCTCGCCCAGCGCCGAAGTCCTTCGCCGCCGCAGCACCACGAAGCCGAGCAGCAGCGCCGCGATCGGGTAGAGCGTCGAAAGCCGGTAGAGCTGTTCCATGGCCACGGCATCGCGCAGCAGGCCGATGAGATAGGAACCGAGCCCGACGCCGACCATCAACGCGGCGATCAGCATCGAGGATACCCATGGCACGTGACGCGAGAAACGCTGCGAGGCGAGACCGATGCTGAGCGGGAAGAAGGCCGAGCAGGCCAGCCCGGCCAGCGCGAAGCCCGCGATGCCGCGCATGGGCGTGTCGGCATAGGGCAGCAGCAGAAAGGCGACGATCATGAGACCGGGGAGACTGAGCCAGATGTGGCGGGGTGCGAGTTTCAGCACCAACACCGAGGTCAGCAGGCGCCCGCCGACCATCGCGGCCCAGAACACCGACAACGCCGAGGCGGCGACCGTCTCCGGCAGGTGTTTGACGTCCTGCAAGTAGAGCACCGCCCAGTTGCCGAAGGTGCCTTCAGCGAAGGCGTACAGCACGGCAATTGCCGTAAAAAGCCAGAAGGCTGCCGTGCGCACGGGATGCTCGTCGTGCAGCGATCGCGGCGACATGGCAGGCAGGGGCATGGGGTCACACATCGCCAGTTGCCCGGATGCCGGCGCCGGCCGTTCCTCCCCGTCGCGGGGAAAGCGCTGGATGAATGTGACCACGGTCAGCAGCGTGCACAGGGCCGCGAGCAGCAACGGAAAGCCGGCCCAACGGCCGGCCATGATGAAAGGACTGGCAACCTGTGGCCCGATTGCCAGACCCAGACCGAGCAGGGTGTGCAGCGCCACCAGCGCGGTGTCGCGCCGCGTCGGGAAAAACAGCGGCGGCAGACCGTTGAGCGGGGCGCCGGAGGCGCCGAAGCCCAGACCGAGACAAGCGGTGCTGAGCAGCACCGAGGCAAAGGCGGCCGCGGGCGGCAGCAGCATGCTGCCCGCCAGCAGCAGCTGCGAGGCGGCGTTGATCAGCAGTGCTCCGCCGAGCAGGGTTTTGAGGCCGAGACGTGAGGCGAGCGCTCCGCCGCCGAGGGCACCGATCACGGCGAACGCCACCTGCGGCAGAAAAATCGCGCCGTACTGCGCGTCGCTGAAGCCGAGCATCTGTTTCAGCACCGCGCTGCTCGCCGGGAAGCTCACCAGGGTAAGTCCCTGCAGCATGCCGGCGAGATAGAGACTGCCGATCGACAGCCAGGGTGTGTCGCGGTGCGCTTCGATGTGGGTGTTCATAATCAATCCTCGTTTAGCGTTTAAGCTCGTGGGTGAGGCTTTGCCGTGGCCAACTTTTCCCATGTCTCAGAATTTGCTGTGGGAGCGGGCTCGCCAGCGAACCGGTTTGTTTCGATACGACACGTTCGCGGGCAAGCCCGCTCCTGCACAATCCATCCCCATGTTCAGCGTTGATCTGACGTCTTGCGGACGCATGTTTTTGCCAAAGGATTTCTTTGCGATCCCTGCGACTCTGCGGTGATAACGAGAATCATGCTGGAACATCGCTGTGATCCTTACTCCGCTTCCGTCTGCGTCGTCGTCGGCTCGGGCGAGGAGGGCCGCGTGATCAGACGCGTGCTGCTGCGGAACGTGAAGTACGCCCAGGCCCAGTCAAGCATCACCGAGATGCGGTTGCGCATGCCGGCGAGGAAATAAACATGCACCAATCCCCACAGCCACCAGGCGAGTGCGCCGGAGAGGCGCACGACGCCGAAGTCAGCGACCGCCGCCTTACGCCCGATGGTGGCGAGGCTGCCGAGGTGCTGGTAGCGGAACGGCGGAGGCGCCGCGCGTCCGGCCACACAGGCACGGATCACTTGCGCGACATACTGGCCGCCTTGCTTGGCGGCGGGTCCCAGACCCGGTACGGGCTGGCCTTTCCAGGCGGTCGAGTGCGCGGTATCCCCGATGGCGAACACACCGGGATGACCAGGCACGCCGAGATCGGGTGCGACCTTGACGCGGCCGCTGCCATCGTGCCCGGCCGTGAGCCAGCGCGCGGCGGGTGATGCGACCACGCCGGCCGCCCAGAAGACGTTGCAGGCGAAGATACGCTGGCCAGCGACGAGTACGCCCTCGGCGTCGATCGCCTCCACGCGACTGTCGGTGAGGATTTCCACACCCAGTTTGCCGAGTGCGACGGCGGCGCGCGACGATAGTGCCTCGGGGAAGACCGGCAGGATGCGCGGCCCCGACTGCACCAGGATCACCCGTGCCTGCGCCGGGTCGACATGGCGAAATTCCTTCTCCATGCCGTAGCGCGCCAGCTCGGCAATCGCGCCGGCGAGCTCCACGCCGGTGGGGCCGGCGCCCACGATCAGGAAGGTGAGCAGCGCGGCGCGTTCGGCCTCGTCCTGCGCCGCCTCGGCCTGTTCGAAGGCGAGCAGCAACCGGCTGCGCATGTCGTTCGCGTCCTCGACACGCTTGAGACCCGGGGCGAAGGCGGCCCACTCGTCCTTTCCGAAATAGCTGTGCGAGGCGCCGGTCGCGAGCACCAGGTAATCGTAGGGAATGCGCCGTGCGCCGAGGCAAACGCTGCGGTCTGCGGTATCGACGCCGGTGACTTCGCCGAGCAGCACCCGGGCGTTGGCCTGATCGCGCAGCAGCGAGCGGATCGGCATGGCGATGTCACCGGCGGCGAGCGCGGTGGTGGCGACCTGGTAGAGCAGCGGCTGGAACAGGTGGTAGTTATGGCGGTCGATCAGCGTCACCCCGACCGGGGCATGGCGCAGGGCGTTCGCGCACGCCAGCCCGCCGAAGCCGGCGCCGACGATGACCACCTGCGGCAGATCCTCGAAGCGTCCCGGTAGTCTGCCCTTGAGTTCCGGGTAAGTTCGCTGCAGATGATTCAACAGCAGGTCATCCAGGGAATACTTGCCGGCGCCGGCAAGCCCCAGACCCGCGAGCAGCAGGATGAAGAGATGTGTGGTGTCGAGGCCCGCAGGCCCCGTCATCGCCAAACCCAGATAAAACACGATCACGACGAGCGCCGCGGGACGCAGCGCCATACCCGCCAGCAGCACGGTGGCGAAGCCCAGGCCGATCCCGCCGGCAAGGGGGGCGAGGGTCATCACCGGCAGCCACGGCAAGGCCGTGCCGCCAAGAATGCCGCATGCGACCAGGATACCGGCCGCGAGCCACACCCGTAGCAGCAGCCAGTACACAGGCACAACATGGCACGTGGTCCATGCAGCGGCCCGCACGG
>CAWGNW010000006.1:0-474476 GCA_963824045.1 uncultured Gammaproteobacteria bacterium
CGGGTGACAGCACCTTGCAGACACGTTAATTAGTCATTGCGAGGAACAAAGTGACGAAGTAATCTCCAAGTGACTGATTACCAGTCATGAGATTGCCGCGCCTCGCTCGCAATGACGAGGATCTTGTAATTAATCAGAGCTTCCCAAATTTGGTTTATAGCTTAAATACGATTAGAAAGCTGGTAATCCACATTAATAAAAGCGCCAATATCTGCCAGAAAACGAATCGTTCTGGCGCCGAAACCAACATCGGGTGCAGTTTCGTTTTTATCGACTGACAAAACCAGGACCACGCCAATTCGGGGAGATAAATTATGGCTTTTTATCACTTCAAGGATCTTATCCTTGACCGGTTCAATTTGCTTGATAAGTCCGTTCGTCAAATCATAAACGTCCACATCATCTGTAATCGTTTCTGTAGATAACTCCCATGAACTAATCACGGGTTTGTCCAACCCGCTGCTTGCACCGGAAGCATCGACTGCGGTGGGTTCTATTCCAAGCAGGCGAGTGATGTCATCGGGATTGAAATGATAGCCACTTAGTGTGAAGTAGGCCCTTCCTTCATTAGAAGCCAAGATATTACCCTAATCAATTGATTGTAAACATGATGAGTAATTATAGCGTATAGATTTAATAAACACAGGGACCGACGTCACCCCATCTTGAGTAGCAGCTGTGTTGGTAGTGTCCAGGATTTTTAGCACTTTTGTTTAGCGGTGGCCCGATCCGGGTTCATGCTACGTGGGTCTCGGGTAGGTCGAGATCCCGCAGCAAATCCAACTGCAGGTAACGTTTCGTTCCCCACTGGTTACCGGCAATATGTCGCAGGCGAGCAGCTGCGAGCATGAGCGCCATTGCGGTCCGGGGCCGGCTGGTAGCGCAGACTGCTTGCGCTCATACCCATCACACGCAGGGCATGGCGCTCTGACAGCCCCCTGACTGTCATCCCCCGCACCACCTCGCGACGGGCTGGTGCGGTCACCACTTTTTTCGCAGCACCTCACGGGTCGCCTCCTGCTCCAGCATCGCTTCCGCCAACAACTTCTTGAGACGGGCATTCTCCGCTTCCAGGGCCTTCAGCCGTTTGGCGTCCGACACGCCCATGCCTCCGAACTTGCCGCGCCAGAGGTAATAGCTGCCCTCCGAGAATCCGTGACGCCGGCACAGGTCCTTGACCGACGCGCCAGCGTCCGCCTCGCGCAGGAAACCAATGATCTGCTCGTCTGAATACCGCTTCTTCATGTCCAATCTCCTTCCAGTTATGGGATTGGACTCTAAATCATCGTGCTACTCAAATACGGGGGGACGTCGGGTATGTGGGATGCTATTGCCTGGAGTCACCTTAGAGTAGAGCTGCCCCCCTAAACGATATCGCTATAGCTCTAGCGGTCGTTTCACATTTTACGGGGATATTTTTCTCCCTGACTCTCTGCTAACACCCCACCCTGCATGGCCAGATCGCTGACAGTTCCCAACCTAAATGACTTGGCAGGATGGCCGCTATACCCCAAACACAGGTATCCAGGGCTGGGGGGCTTCTACGATGCGAGATCCAATCTATCCGTACATTTTCGGCGCACTCATACTGATTGCGGCCTTTGCTCCGATAGCTTTTCTCATTTTTGATAAAGCTGGATTATAACGACCGCGTATAAGAAACCCGCCACAAGAGCGGGAGTGCACCTTATCCGAACAATTCCCGCTTTCGCCCGGTTGGATCATTGACAGTTCCCGGCTTGCGGCCCGGTCGCTCGAGTGCCTGTGCGGTGAAGCCTGCAGGGGTGTGCTCTGATGAAATGGATGGTAAGGAATGCTGCAGCTCGTGCTTCCTTATGGACAGGCCATATCTTCCACCCGTAGACCAGAATTTTTCCTGGTTAACCCTGCCAGTCCCTCGTCCTGTGTATCAGCCCTCTGGAATACCAGCCAGTAGGTGCTGCGTCGTGCATAACCCGGTTCGAGGTGTGGATCAAGCCCTAGCGCCTGCGCGCGTGCCAAGGTCTTCTCGGCAAGCAACTTGTCCCTGAATACCCCGAGGGAAAGCACGTTATCCACGCCAATGCTGGCCGCGATGTTCTCCTTTTCCAGCCTGCGTTTGACCTGTAAAGCTTCCTCATATTCCACAGACGGTATCAGTACGGTGTAACCGAACTGTTCCCTCTGATAGCGGATTTGTGGCTTGGCGGTCAGTCCAAGCCTGTCAAGATGCTTCTCGAATGGTTTCAATTCCGATTCCGTCAGAAACGGGCCGAGAGCCTGACAATACAACGGCAAAACCGCCCCCGGTGGTTGCGTTGCTGTCAGGTCTTCGATTTCCCGGATTTCAGATTGAGACTGCCGCGCAGCTTTTTCCTCCAGTGTTACCAGTTGCCTGACATCCGGAGGCAGGGGAGGGAGCGAACGCTCAACCTGCTTCATCGGCTCGTTCAGGAAGACCTGCCAGCTGAAGTAAGCACAGTTCATCGCAACCAGTATTAAAATCACGTACCGCATTGGTTCTTTTCATTAAGGGTGAGACACGCAGCAAAACTTTTCCCATTTCAGGAAAATGGATTTTGTTAGGTATCAATATAGACACTCTCCCCAGTTTCGCCAGACTGCTGACAGTTCCCGCCTTTCGGCTCGGTCGCATCGGGTGCATGGGTAGTATTACCGGGTATAGGCTGTCTGTCAGACAAATCTGATTTGAATATCAGGAAATACTAAAAGGCCGGAGCCGACCCAATGCATGCATGGTCATACTGCCAAGATCATTTCCGCCAAGATGGTTACACCCTTCAGGCAAAGACACAAAACAGACTCAAATGATGCATTGGCCGTTGCAGAAGCGGCAAGCCGTCCGAATGTCAAAGAAGCATCAATGAAGCCAGTTGAACAGAAATACGCTATTACTCGCTGCCGTTGTGGCGACCAGCATGACCGCATCGGCTGCATCGCAAGGCGGCGGGATGATGAACATGGAACAGCACATGCAGGAGATGCGCGCGGCCATGGGTCAGATGATGTTGCATCAGCAACAATACGAGCGAATGCAGCACCATTGAGCCGGGGATTGCGTGAAGACGGGTGCTGTAAACACCGCCTGTCTTCCCGGAACAACTCCCCGCCCGCCTGTGGCCACTGGTTGCTGGTGATCAGCAACTCAGCGTTTTACGTCCTGCTGGACTTCAGCTTATTCAAAACTCGCAGCTAACGCGACTGGCGCCCCTTCAGCGCCTTTTCGATGCATCTGGTTGCCCTCTTCACCGGGATACAGGGATGTCCGCTGACCATCAACATCTGTGACAGTTATCTGTTGCAAATTGTGGCAGGTCAGTGAAAAATTCAGGCGGGCGCAGCTGACCTGCAGGGTTTCGCAACGGGAATCGCAATGTATGGTGAAAATAGCGGAGAAATGTGCCCGGGCTTTATGAGAAAGGGTTATATGCCGGGCGGTGTGATGAATTCACGACATTACAGGGGGTGGGTATGAAATGCATTAAAGGAATTCTCTTGCTGGCGGTGATTGCGTTCATTTCCGGTGTGGTAGTTATGTTTTCCGGTGTCATTAACGTTGCCGCCACGAACCCGCACCATCCAGTAACAGATTTCATCCTGAGTACTACCATGGATAATTCGGTGAGTGCGCACGCCAAGGGGATCACCGCACCTCCCCTGGATGATGACCGGATGGTTATGGAAGGATTTCGCCACTACCGCGAGATGTGTGTCGACTGCCATCTTGCACCGGGTATCGACTCGACCGAAATCAGCGAAGGCCTGATGCCGAGACCACCCAGGCTGCAGGAGGAGGTAGAGGAATGGAAGCCCGAGGAACTGTTTTGGGTAACCAAAAACGGCGTGAAGATGACAGGCATGCCTGCCTGGGGGCCGACCCATAGCGATGCCAGGATCTGGGCTATCGTGGCGTTTCTCGAAAAACTGCCGCATATGACCGCGGAGCAATACCAGGAAATGGAACGGACCGCCGGGGCGGGAGAAGGCAACGAGCATCACCATTCCGCTGACGAGGTAGAGCCTGACCAAGGCCACTGACGATGATTCGATGGCCGATTGTAGAGTGGTTGCAGGGGTTGGGGGTGATGGCCCGCAGGCATCTTCTCCGAATTCCCTGGAATCCCGTGGTCAGTCCGGCTAAGGTCAATGGCTGTTGAGGGGTTCGCGATCTGAAAGGTGGGTTGTCCCGCCAATGGATATTATGACAGTCGATTCATAGCGTTATAGACATTTATACAGGTGCTTTATGAGCCATAAAATGGCTAAAAGCTCGTTTGCAAATAAAAACATGGGAGGTTAAATCACTGGCTACGAATCACGCGGACAGAGGTTTGACTCCTTCCGGGTGCGCCATATCGTTCAAAGGACTACAAACCGGTGTGAGTCTTTGATTTTCCAGCGTAGAGAAATCGCAGTGTGGTTCGCTACGATATCCAGCGGCTTCCCAATTCGAGCCGCCGCATCTGCCAGATGCTCCGGTGCGAGATGGGCATGCCGCAGTACCATCTCACAGGGCTTCCATCCACCGGGCTCCATCAACTCTTGCAGGCCAGTTCCCTGCATCACACGCCAGCTTTCCAGATGTGCCGCAGATCGTAAAAACAGAAATGGCACTTCGGTGCTTTCAGCAAACGTATGCGGGGGAACTGTAAACAGAACCGTTACCGGGAACGTTGCTGCATGTAACCCGGGATAACCTCGACCATTGAGTTGAAGATTACCAATCTAGCGCCGCCCGATTTCAGCAACATTAATTCATCACGTGTGTTGCCGTGCAAGTAACACTCGTGCAACCTGGAACCAAAAAAGTTGTTGTGCAAGTGACGGTGCGTTACGTGTTTGCCGGAATTCAGTTTCGGTAGAGACTCTGCTCAAATCTGCCCGCCGGAATGCAAAGCTCAAATGGATGTGAGTATGTGTCGTGTATTGTCAGCAGCTAACAAAGTGAGAATGGGCCGGCTTGACTGCGTACAAGTAAATTTGCAAGCATTGATTCCGGTCAGTGTGACGCCGTTCACACTATTCAGTCCAGGTAAATTTTCACTGTCCACTATCCAGGGTTTTCCGCCGTTCTGGTGCGATGGTCAGTCTCCAGCCTCAAGATTATTCGTGACGGAACCGACAACTCAACCGGGTGCTGGAACCGGAATCCTGATATGAAACGACCTGGAAACCCGCGGTGTTTATACCTGGCAGCGACATACGTACCATGAAACACCTTCCTGGTATCCAACTGGCATATTTAATGGCACTCGGTGCGGGCATTTTAATGTTCCCGGCGGGTTCCTGGGCCAATATGGGCAATCAGGACTCGTCATCCGGGGTAACAATGCCGGCCGCAGGCCTGCGCGCAGGGGCTGTGTTACTGGCATCCGGGAAGGAAACAGGAGCCGATGTCGTATCCGCACAGCAGGGTGGCATAGCCTTACGCAACACAGCCTGCCAGCAGGATGTAGCAGGCGGGGAGTATACGGACAATTTCCCCGCCGGCAGGGCGTGTATCACCACTGCTGATTCGCAGCAACCGTTCTCGATTCAGCTCGGCCGTCAACTCGGAAGCCGACAAGATATTCTCGGTGAGTTCGATGGTGTGCGCGTGGATTACCGCCTGAGTGACGCCCTGTCCCTGAACGGCATCGCCGGTTATCCCGTACTCGGGGCAGGGGAGGTGCTCAATCCCGACCGACAGGTGTTTGGCGTCAGTGCCACTACGGACCAACTGGCCCGGACATGGGAATTGAACAGTTATCTGGTCGAGCAGCAGGAAAATGGTCGGGTGGTCGGCAGATCGACGGGCGGTGCCATACGTTATCTGAAACCGGGGCGCTCGATGCTGGCCTATCTCGACTATGATCCCGTTTCCAGTTCAGTTGGAACAGTTATGGCCTCGGGTGCTGTGAAGCTGCCATTCAGAACCACTGTCAGCGCAACATACGATCTCCAGAGCCGACCGATACCCGGACTGCAGGAACAATATCTGACACAGTCCATGACCGTGATGGACGGGTGGGACTGGATCGTGCCTGATGACCGCATGGTGTACCATACCAGTGGCGGATCGAGTGAAGTTGAATTGTTTGCTGTAGACCTTTCCTATGCACTGTCCCGGCGCATCAAGCTACGAGGCGATCTGGTGAAGCTTGACATCACTAACGAGGCAATCGCTGCAACAAATGCTGAGTCGAGCGAGTACTTTTATCATCTGAATCTCACCGGCAAGGATCTGATAATTCCCGGTGACCATAACAAGCTCGATCTGCGTCGCTCCGTTACAGAGACTGGCCGGACATATACCGCCAGCCTCGACAACAAATACACCATCAAACGGTCCTGGAACCTGATTTCCCGGCTGCGCGCTGACTACCATGACCCTGCAGACGACAGCAGCTCCCGTTGGGCCGCTACCCCGACTGTAAAAATGGAATACCGTCCGAAGAAACAGTTCGGCTTCCATATCGAGGCTGGCGGCAATGTCTCGAAGGACGAAAGTTCCGCCGCGGATGACAGTCGCGCATCCTACTTTGTGAGCCTGGGATACCAGGCGAAGTTCTAGCCGTCGGGCAGCCGGCAGCAGTCCAAAACTGATCGCGTTGGTATCGCCCGCGGGGCCAGGACTTAGCCAGCCCTTTTTATCGCATACCAGCAAAACCTGTAATCTCTTCCGCAATTCAGGTATTTGCTACGCATAGCCACCCGCAGGTTTGCAGTGTGAACCTGCACCTCTGTTTCACTTCGCGAATGTATTGCAATCTGTAAAGTATTTCAGACACCCGTATAAGCATGCGTTACATGTTTGGGGATAACTGAGAACCATGTGCCGGGCTGCCAGGTTATTGTGTATAAACTGAACGGGGAGCGCAGCAGCGCTCCCTCTTACCGTGCAACCGCCATGCTGTTAATTTATCGGGAAATACGACCGTTTCCACTGCGGTGTGTTCAGATATTCCATGATCGTAATCAGCTTCTGATTCATTGCATTCAACAGCTGTTGCATGGCATTGAGCTGGCTGCCCACCTCTTCCACGCACAGGGACATATTGTCCACACGTGCACCCGTGATGGCGTCATCAAGCGGTTCCCAGCCAGCGGATTCAAGTGCATCGGCTACATCCTGGAGTGAACCGGCCATCTGGTCCATGGTGGTGCAATCCGTAACCGCGGGGTTGTTTTCGGGGGTCTCACACACCTCCATACATTCTTCCCAGACTTTCTTTCCGTGTCCCTGTTGCAGCAACTCACAGACACCGTCATTATCGCCAATTGCATCCGTATCGTCTTCTGCACAGCCGAATTTGTCATCCATCGACAGCTGATTTACAGGACGAGACACATCCCGGTGTAGTGATTCTGGTAATCACCGGTAGTGCGGTCCTGGACCTGTAACTGTAGGAGCGGCCTCCTGGCCGCGATCGCGCCGAAGGACGGCGCTCCTACAGCAGGTTTTATGATTGGGTAAACTCGGGGCTGTAATCCGGTTTTGACATGTGATTTACAAGACGAGACACATCCCGGTGTAGTGATTCCGGAATTCACCGGTAGTGCGGTCCGGGATCTGTACTAGTAGGAGTACCCCAGAAATACCCCAATGGGCACAAGCGCCGTCCGCCAATGCCAGGTGCTGTCTGGAGACTGTCCAAATCTGTCAGATTTATTATTCATATCCGGTGAGATGAACGATTAAACTAGAGCGGCCACACTTCGTGCCGGGGCAGACCCTGCCGGGGATCTCACCCATCCCACCAGTTCAGGCAACCAGGGTTGACTGACGTGGCCGGGAAGATGGCGTCCGGATAATCACTGTCAGGTAACCTGCCATGGCCAGGCGTTCGACAAGACACCAGCCCCGGGATGCAAGCCGGGAAGAAGCCATGCGTGTTGCCCGTGGCACACAACGGCCCGGTCAGACCAGGGAACAGACCCGGCTGATTGCCCAGGGGATACAAAAGGGTATCGAGCAATACCGGAAGCAGCGGAATGCCAGGGCCAGAGAGCTGGACAGGAAGCTCAAGAAGGTAAAACAGCCAGTCTCGTCACCCGAGGCGCACGGTGTCGAGGTTCAGGAGAAGGTCATTTACCGGCAGCACCCGCTGCCCTGGGTGTTGCTTGTGCTCAGCTGGATCGCCGTGGTGGTCTTCTGGATTCTCACTTGACCGCCTGACAGGAGCGCTGTTGTGGCCGGATGCAGCCGCACGGACAGCCGGGACTCAATTCTCCCGGGGCAGTCTGTTCTGCCTTGTATTTCCGCACCATCCGGTACGGGTGCCGCTGGCGTTGTCCTGACATGCCTGAACAGTCCTGCGGTAACAGGCAGCATTGCCGAAACAGGGATAGATAAAGTGCGGATTGAGGACAGTGTCGGATACTGTGCAGCTGGTCTGTGAGGATACTGATGGTTACACACGAGAAGGGAATTGCCAGCACCGAGCGAATCTCGTTCTGGAAGCGGTACGGCCTGACCACCGGTGACGTGCTGGGGGGCATCGCAGGTTCTGCTGTGGCGCTGCCCCAGTCCATGGGTCTGGGTCTCGTACTCTTCACGGCGATCGGACTTGATGCGTCCACCGGGGCGATGGCGGGCTTGCTGGGGGCGGCGGTACTCTCCCTGAGTTCCGGTCTTGTCGGGGCCACGCGCGGGATGATCAGCGCCCCCAATGGCCCGGTCACCATGCTGCTTGTTACATCCCTTGCCAGCATGGTTGCAGAGGGCGTCCAGGGGCATGAACTGTTGCTCGCTCTGACCCTCATCCTGCTTCTCGCGGGTATGTTTCAGTTCTTTTTCGGGTATGCGGGGGGCGGGCATCTGGTCAAGTACATCCCGTTTCCGGCGGTCGCCGGCCTGGTGACCGGCATCGGCATACTCATGATCCTGTCCCAGGTACAGTCATTGTCGGGTAGCGCAACCGGGGGAATGGACAGCCCGTGGATGGGCATACCGGCCCTGAGTGCGGTAATCACCCTGGCGGGCATCAGATTCACACCCGGGTATTTGCCGCGGTTGCCAGGTGTAATCGGTGGTTCCCTGGCGGGCATAGCCTGTTTTCACCTGCTCACACTGATTATGCCCGGCCCGGTTCCGGCTGCATGGGTAGTGGGGGAAATACCCTCGCTGCACGGTATCGTCGACGTCCCCGAACTTGCCGCGTTTCGCGACTTGCCCTGGCGGCATATCCTGGCTTCCGCCCTGGCAGTAGCCGTGCTGGCCTCCATTGATTGCCTGCTGACGGCAGTGGTGGCTGACGGCCGGACCGGGGCACGCCACGACGCCCGCCGTGAGCTGGCCGCGCAGGGGACAGCGCAGATCCTGGCCGGTTTGCTCGGTGGGCTGGGGGGCGGTGGAACCAAGGGCTCCACCCTGGTGGCTATCGAGAGCGGCGGACGCCGCTGGGCAGCAGTGGTCGCAGGCCTCACCTTTCTGTCTCTCCTGCTGTTCATGGGTCCCGTGGGACGGTTCCTTCCCGTCAGTGTACTGGCCGGCGTCATCATCTACGTCGGTATTGGCATGATAGACATCAACATCCTCGGCTGGATACAGAAGCGCCGGCTGCGCATGGACGCCATTGTGGCTGTCACGGTGATCGTGGTTACCCTGGCATACAACCTGCTCGCAGGTCTGGTCGTGGGTGTGGTAGGTTCGGCGTTTCTTTTTATCCGGGGTCAGCTGTCGCTGCCCGTACTCCACGACCGTGCCAATGGCAAACAGCGGCGCTCCCTGAAGGAGCGCAGCGAAGAAGAGCGTCTTCTGCTTGATGCCCACTGTAACCGGATCGTGTACGTGGAGCTGCGCGGCAATCTTTTTTTCGGTACCGCGGACCGCTTGTTCACCGAGCTGATGGCCGACCTGGAGAGGCCGGTGTGGATGGTGATCAATATGCGGCGCGTGCACCACATCGACACCTCAGCCATGTATATCATGCGGCAAATGGCATCCAGGCTGCGGCGCAACGGCGGAACCATGATTTATGCCAATGTGTTCAAACACAGCAGTGGCACCCGCAAGATAAACAGGGCATTTCGGGAGTTGGGCAGAACTGTGGATCTGCCAAGGGTGAAGACTTTCGGCAGCACTGATGGCGCGCTGGAATACGCCGAGAACAAGTTGCTGCTTTCCCTGGGCTGGCAATCACCGGCAGGCAGTAACCGGGTGGATCTGGCAGCCAACAATCTGTGCGCCGACCTGAGCCCGTCGACTATCGCTGCCCTGTCCGGTGTGCTGCGCCCGCTGCAGCTGGACCGCAAGGCGAAGGTGTATATCCAGGGTATGCATGGCGATGCGGTCTACCTCGTACTGGAGGGTGAGGTGGAGACACGCCTGCCGACCGGGCGTTACCATTACAAGCGCGTCACCAAGATTGGTCCAGGCGGCTACTTCGGCAATCTCGCCTTTCTGCAGCCTGGCCCGCGTTCAACCACGGCAATAGTCATCAGGAAGGCGCATCTCCTGGTGCTTGACCGGGCCGCTTTGCAGTCACTGGAACAGCGTGGTGAGCATGCGGCTGCACTGCGGATACTCGAATCAATCGTCAAGACAGTGACCGGGCAACTACGCTGGGCCCGCAGCGAGCTGGTCCGGATTGAATCAGGTTAGTCCGCCACTGCCCACAACCGTACCCGGCTGTGATCGGCGCCTTGCGGTGGTGACACGGTCCGATAGCTCTCTTCGATACCGTCATCGACCGCTTCACGTTGCAGGGCGATCAGCGTGCCGACGGGGTGCGCGGATAGCTCCAGCGTAAAGCCGACTTCCTCTTCAGCCGCGCTGCGGGCGGCGCTGTCGCTCGGGGCGCCACAATGGCGACGCAGGTGTGCGGCGATCCTGTCAATGACTCCGGACATTTCCGCGGGACTGATGTCGGCTACGGTGACCAGGCTGCTATGGCCGAAACTGTCCGTGCCGATGAAACCATGGTGAAACGCCTCGCGCTGTTTCGGGTCGTGTGTCTGCGGATCGATGTCCAGCAAGGCGAAGCTGCCCGGCACGGCCCACTCTCCGGGTTCAGCGGCATGCTCGAACACCTGCAGGTCGGAGGGGTCAAGTTGAACGCTGCGCAGGAAGTGCATGACTCATTCCATTCCCCAGATCAGATCACCTGCGGGTTCCAGGTCATAACCGCTCAGCTGTCTGGCATATTCCCGGGTGTCCGCTCCGCGCAGGGCGTCCAGCAGTTTCTGGAACAGGGCGCGGAAATAGACGCTGCGTTTCAGCGCGAAGTCGAAGGCCTCCCAGCCGGTGGGTATGAAACCCAGACCGAATTCGGTGGCGCAGGCACGAACCCCCGGCGCGGCGTCAGCCTTTCCCATGGCGATATGCGCGGCGGCTTCGCGTTCGGACAGGGATTGGTCGACGACCTGCAGGCGTGTTTCGTCCAGATCATGCTCGGCCAGCAACTCCTGCATGAAACGATGGCTGCCGGCGCCATCCTGACGCAGCGACCAGCGCAGGTTGGCCAGCAGCGCGTCGGCGGTTGTCTCGCGAGGCAACAAGCCGGGGCGCAGCATCAGGCCCTGTTCGCGACGGAACGCGCGCACCAGTAACCAGGTCTTGTGCGCGGCAAAGCGTTGCAGCAGTGCCGGGTGCCGGATACGGCTTTCACTGTCGCGACCCCAGTGGATACCGCTGACATCAGCGCGCATGGCGGCCAGCAGTCCCAGACCCAGTTGTGTCCCGGTCGGTGAGTAGCTGACCAGCGCGTGAGGTCCGACGGAGGTGGCGAGTTCCAGTGCCACGTGCGCGAGCAGCGGATCGTCGCTGCCGACCACCAGCAGGCGGTCGGTGAACAGGCCGCCATGACTGGACTCCAGCAGCCAGTGATCCACCAGTTCGCGCGGGAACACCCATTTCCCGGTGATCTTGGTGGCGGGTATCTTGTCCTCGCGGACCAGTTCGTAGACTTTCTTTTCGTTGATATGCAGGTAACCGGCAACCTGACGCACGCTCATGAAGCGTGGCAGACTGTCTGCCTGCGTGACCGGGGCGCCGGCCTCCTGAGTAATCTCCACGTTCATGCCAAGGCCCTGGCTGGCCGCAAGCGGACGTCTTTCGGGCGGGGCATCGAAAATAAAATGCTCCGCGCCGCTGTAGACCAGGAAGTGGCGCCCCTTGGCGCGGGCAATGAGCGTCATACCCAGTTCCTGCGCCAGTCCCAGCCCCATGTGGGTGAGGCCCGAGCGCGACAGCAGCACCGGGATGCCCATGTGCGCACACTTCATGACGATCTCCGAGGTAAGACGCCCGGTGGTATAGAAGATCTTGTCGCCGCCCTCGATGCCGTCCAGCCACATCATGCCCGAGATGGCATCGGCGGCATTGTGACGGCCAACATCCTCGATGAAGGTCAGAATGGCGGTATCGTGGCAGAGCGCACAGCCATGCACGGCGCCTGCCGCGCGGTAGATTTCATTGTATTCGGTGATCGCTGCAAGCAAGCCGTAGACCGTCGACTGCCGCAGTGATACGGGCGGGAAGCGCACATCGTAGAGCTTGTCCAGGGTGCAGGAAAACACGGTGCCCTGGCCGCAGCCGGTGGTGACGGTGCGTTTTGCGAGCTTGTGTTCCCAGTCACTGATGCCGCGTCCGGTCACGGTGGTCACCATTACCTGATCGCGGTCCCAGTCGACTTCCACTGCGCGGATGGCGCGTATGTCCTCGAACAGACGCTGGTTGCGCAGATAGCCCAGGGTAAGCATTTCAGGGCAGGTACCCAGGGTCATCAGCGTGACCACCTCGCGCCCGTCCACCTTGATGGTCAGCGGGGATTCACCGGCGATCTGGCCGTCGCGGCATTCGCCGAATTCATCGACCGCCTGCACCGGGTGCGTGGGGCCCAAACCCGCCTGGGTCATGTACGGGCGGTAAGTGAGGGGCTGCGGCTGCATCGTCATCCCCCGGTCAGGTTCATGTGGCGCAGGATGACGGGCTGTCCCTGCAGGTTGAACTCGTGGCCACGCGGCTTGATGGCCATGGCACTGACGATGCTGCGCTTGAGTCGCTCGCTATCGCCCGGATGGCCGCGCACGACACGCTTGAGGTCGCTGGCGTGTTCCTGTCCGAGGCACAGCAGCAACTGTCCCTGGGCGGTCAGCCGCACCCGGTTGCAGTCGGCGCAGAAATTGTGGGAGAGCGGCGAGATAAAACCCACACGCGTGTCGCTGTCCGCCGAGGCGGTAATAACGCGCCGGTCCGCCGGTCGATTCCGTGGTGGCGACCAGGTTCAGTTCCCGCTTCAGGTCCTCGAGGATCTCGTCGCTCGAATAGTACACTTCGGCACGGTCATGCTCGCGGATCTCGCCGAGCGGCATCTCCTCGATGAAGGAGATGTCCATGCCGCGCGCGGCGGCAAAGCGCGTGAGCGCCAGCGTCTCATCGTGATTGCGGTGCTTCATCACCACGCAGTTGAGCTTGAGGCGGTCGAAGCCCTGCTCAAGGGCGGCGTCGATGCCCTGAAGGACCGTGGCCAGATCGCCGGTGCGGGTGATCCGGCGAAAGCGTTCAGGGTCGAGGCTGTCCAGGCTGATGTTGATGCGGTTGACGCCGGCGGCTTTCAAATCCCTGGCGTACCTGGCCAGCAGCGAGGCGTTGGTGGTCAGCACCAGCGATTCGAGCTGCGGGATCCGGCGCAGCTGTTCGAACAACCACAGGATGTTGCGCCGCACCAGCGGTTCGCCGCCGGTGATACGGATCTTGCTGACGCCCAGTTCGCAGAAGGCGCGGGCAATCTGTCCGATTTCCTCCAGTGTCAGCAGGCGGCTGCGCGGTACAAAGGTCATCTCCTTGCTCATGCAGTACACGCAGCGGAAGTTGCAGCGGTCCGTGACCGAAATGCGCAGATAGGTGACGTGACGGCCGAAACGGTCAACCAGCCGCTCGGCGGTTACCTCAGGGAGCGATGTCGTCAGATCCATGGAGTCTCTCCGGTTACGAAGATACTGCAGCAAGAAGCATACCCGCGGTGGGTGTCGGGCGGTCTATCGCCAAGTGACTGAGCACGAAAAGGTTTCACGCCAGGTAACCGAATCGGGTGGCGCCGGTTGCCGGATGCAGTTGGGTAATAATGACCCATTCCGGAATTCCCCCGGTTTCATCGCGCGTCACCGCAACGGCAACCGTGCAGGCGGTGGTACGGGACCGGCATTCATGGCGGCGATGGATCCGGTGCTTCCCGGCGTGTCCGGGACAGGCCGGGCGTCTGTGACATTTTCGCCAGATCTTCGGGTGTGTTGACGTTGGTAAACGCGTTCGGCTGGTCGGAAAAATCCGCCAGCGCGAGACGGTGTTGCGCATACCACTGGTCGATCTTGCGACCGTCGGCATCGAGGAAGCGCTCCAGGCTGGGCAGCAGCGACCGCTCCAGCAGGGCAAATACCGGCTGCATGCGCGTGCCGTCGTGCGCGACCGCGAGCTCGGCATCGGCCTGTGCCCGCGCGCGCAGCAGTCTGTCCACCAGATCCTGCGGCAGCGCCGGGGAGTCGCAGGGCACGGTGACCAGATAGCGCGTATGCATCACCGACAGGGCGCTGGCCATCCCGGCAAGCGGGCCGTTGAACCCGCTGTGGCGGTCCTCGATGACCGGGTAGCCCATGCCGGCATAGCGCTCGATATTGCGGTTGGCGTTGATGAGGATCGTGTCGACCTGTCCCTGCAGCGCTATGAGTGCGTACTCGATCAACGGCACCTGGTTGAGTTCTATCAGCCCCTTGTCCTGTCCACCCATGCGCCGGGCGCGCCCGCCCGCGAGTACCACGGCAGTGACATCGGAGGACGGCTTCATGGTATGACTCCGAGATGGTCCAGCGCCGGGGACCGGTCCTGGCCGACCAGGTGCAGCGAGGGTGGCCCCGCGTTCAGCCTGCCATCCTGCAGGTGCAGGTTCAGGCAATTCGGGCATTCGGCCTTCGAGAGTTCATGACTGGTGACCATGATGGCGAGCTCGTCATTGAGGATTTCCTGCAGCAGCATCCAGGTCTGCTGGCGGAACTCGCTGTCCATGTTCGCGGTCGGTTCGTCCAGCAGCAGCACCCGCGGCTGCAACAGCCAGGCCCGCGCCAGCGCCAGGCGCTGTTGTTCGCCGCCGGAGAGCGTCCGTGCATTGCGCTGTGCCGCGTGGTCGAGTCCTATCCGCTCCAGCATCACGGCGACCGCCCGCCGGCGCCGGGCGCGGGGCACGCCGGTCACCCGCAAGCCGTAGCCGAGGTTGTCTGTCACCGTGTCATCGAACATATAGGGATGTTGATGCAGGTAGACCACGTCACGGCGCAGCCGCTGGCGTACCGCCTGCCACGGCTGGCTGCGGTGATCCAGCGAGACGTCACAGCAGTCGGGGGGCTCCAGACCGGCGAGGATCTTGAGCAGCGTCGTCTTGCCCGCTCCGTTGCGGCCGGTGAGATGCACAATGCGACCGGGCACCAGCGTCAGCCGGCCGATCGACAGCACGTGCCGTTCATGGTAGTGCTTTTCGAGCCGCGAAAAGCACAGCTGGCCGTCGTTGTTCATGCCGCCTGCGCCTCGCGGCGCTGCAGCAGGTTGAGCGTCAGGTTCAGCCCGAATGCCAGCGTGACCAGCACCATCCCCAGGGCAATTCCCTCGGCAAAATGCCCCTTGCTGGTTTCCAGGGCGATCGCCGTGGGGATGTTGCGGGTGTGGCCTGCAATGTTGCCGCCCACCATCATGGAGGTGCCGATTTCCGAGATAATCCGGCCGAACCCGGCAATCACCGCCACCAGCAGGCCAAAGCGCACCTCGTGGATCAGCGTCAGCATCGCTCGCGGTCGGCCGGCGCCGAGTGTCAGCGCGGTTTCCCAGGCGCGGCGGTCGGCCGCGCGGATGGCGGCATAGCCCATCGCAACCAGGATGGGAAAGCACAGCACGATCTGACCGATCACCATGGCGGTCTGGGTGAACAGCAGCCGCAGGTCGCCCAGGGGGCCGCTGCGCGAGAGCAGCAGGTAGATGAGCAGGCCGACGACGACAGCCGGCAGCGCCATCAGCGTCTCGAAGATGGAAACCACCAGTCGGCGTCCGGGGAAAGAGACGTAGGCGAGCAGAAACGCGAGCAGCAGGGCGAACGGTGTGGCGCACAGGATCGCCTTGAGCGAGACCCGGAACGAGATGCCGATGATCGTCCACAGGTCCCGATCCCCCGTCAGGAGCAGGTGAAATGCCTCGTGTGTGGGCTGCAGCAGACTGTCCATAGCGACCCGCAATCAGCGTGTGCCCGGATTCGTGATGGCCAGAGGCGTAAACAGGGCCTGGCCGTCGATCCGGTAATCCGCGATCATCCGCTGGCCCTCGCGCGAGGTGATCCAGGCGATGAAGGTCATCGCGCCGGTATAGTTGGTATCCGGATAGCGTTCGGGATTGACGGCGATCACGGCATACGGATTGTACAGGGCCGGGTCCTTCTCGAAGAGAATCTTCAGCGGCGATTTGGCGCGGTAGGCCAGCCAGGTGCCCCGGTCGGTGAGGGTATAGCCGTCGAGTTCACCGGTTATCTGCAATACCTTGCCCATGCCCTGTCCGGCCTCGCGATACCAGTCGCCCGCGGGTTTGACGCCCGCTTTCTGCCAGAGTGCGAGCTCTTTTTTATTGGTGCCGGAGTCGTCGCCGCGGGACACGAATATCGCCCGGGATTTTGCGATCCTTGCCAGCGCGTCGGCGGCGTCCTTGCTCTGTGCAACCGCCGCGGGATCGGCTGGCGGACCGATGATGACGAAGTCGTTATACATCACCGGGCGGCGGTTCACGCCGCAGCCCTCATCGACAAACTTCTGTTCCGCCGCCGGTGCATGCACCAGCACGACATCGACATCACCGTTGCAGCCGAGTCGCAATGCCTGTCCGGTGCCGACGGCCAGCACCTGGACATCGAGGCCGCTGCGCGATTCGAATTTCGGCAGGATCACCTTCAGCAAGCCGGAGTTTTCGGTGCTGGTGGTCGTGGCCATGCGCAATACCGCGGGGATCGGCCTGCACACTCAGGCTGCTGAGGCACAGCCACACGAATAAAAGACCTGGAAGTGCTCGTTTCATAACAGAACCTCCCTGTGTGCAGTGGTTGATGAGCAGACGGGTGCGGCATCTGCAACAGATATGCGGTGTCGCAGTGACTGGGCATGCAAGTCGAGTGCCACGCGGCGAATGTCCGCCGGCCGCTGTGTGCGGTCGCGCCGGTGTATGGGCAGAAACCTGTCCGCGTCAGCCGTGCGTCGCGAGACGGGTGGGGAATCCGGGGGAATGCATTTCAACCGTTCGCGAGGCATGGCGATGCTATTTCGCGTGAAGGAGGGTGTAAACGTGGCGATTTCCTGCCGCCGTCGCAGCCACAGGATTATTCATTCTCAGCTCAGGATTCTTGACGACTCAAAGGCCCCTGCTATGGTTAATGTGAGGTCTTCGGTCAATCAGGTCATGAAATCATCGGCATATCAGCCTGGACCAGCCGGGTGTCTGGTGGTGTATTTTGACCCAGTCAGTGAAGATGCTGGATCGCTTTGACGCAGCGCTCCGGGCACTTGCAACCTCGTTTCGAAGCAGCATTGCCAGGGTGGCCATGATGGTGACACGACAGGACGCTATTCAGGTGAATCCTCACGAAGCCGCCGACGACGTTTCGGGACCAGGGGCGCAGGCTGTTGTCGGTGCTGCTCGTGGAACCCGATGCAGTGCGCAGCGAACGGCTCAAGCGGACACTGAAGCCGGTCTGTGCGCTGGTAGAAGCGGCGCCAACTCCGGCGCATGCGGAGGCCCTGTCCCGGCGCTGCCACTTCGACCTGTTCGTGGTTAGCCTGAGCCAGCCCGGCAGTCGCATCCTCGAGTGGTTGCAGCTGCTGCGTGATCGGGGTGAAAGCGCCGAGATCGTTCTGACTTCCGAGTACGCCGACGTTGAGACCGCCATCAGCGCGCTGCGTGCCGGCGCATCGGACCTGCTGATCAAGCCCTTCCGGGACGAACAGCTGCTCGAGGCAATCCGGCGCTGCCTGCGGCGGCGCCAGCAGATGCACGAGAATTACCTGGCGCGCTGCGGCAAGCCGCGGGATCCTGCCGCTGAAGGCCTGATCGGCGAAAGCCCCGCGATACGCCAGGTGCTCGAGGTGATCGAACGCGTCGCCCCGACTTCCTCGACCCTGCTGTTACAGGGCGAGACCGGGACAGGCAAGGAACTCGTCGCGCACGCCATCCATCAGCGCAGTGGACGCAAGGGACAGTTCGTTGCCGTGAATTGCGGGGCGATTCCCTCCGAGTTGCTGGACAGTGAACTGTTCGGGCACATCCGCGGCGCCTTTACCGGTGCGCATGTGTCCCGTTCCGGCCTGTTTGTGTGTGCCGACAACGGCACGATCTTCCTGGACGAAATCGGCGAACTGCCCTTGCCGATGCAGGCCAACCTGCTGCGTGTGCTGGAGGAGCGGCGGGTGCGCCCCGTTGGCGGCAACCAGGAGCGCGCGGTGAACTGTCGGGTGATCGCGGCCAGCAATACGCCGCTGGAGGCCAGGGTCCGGGAAGGCGAGTTCCGCGAGGACCTGTACTTCCGCCTGAATGTGCTGCCGATTCAGGTGCCGTCCCTGCGCGAGCGCGTCGGTGACATACCACTGCTGGTCACGCATTTCATGCGCCTGCTCAGCCCCGAACTGGGTACGCCGCCGCTGCCGGTTACCCAGACGGAACTGAAGCGCCTGCAGGACCATCACTGGCCCGGGAACGTGCGCGAGCTGCGCAACCTGGTGGAACGGGCCCTGCTGCTGGGCAAGCCGCTGCTGTCATGTTGTGGCTGGGACGCGGATGGCGACCCGCCGGGTCGGGAAGCGGCGCTGCGGCAGCAGTTTCCACTGAACTGGAGTCTTTCGGAAGTCAGCAAGCAGCATGTACTCAGCGTGCTGAAAAGTGTCGGCGGCAACAAGTCCGAGGCGGCCCGGCGCCTGCATATCTCCCGCAAGACCCTCGAGCGCAAGATTCAGGTCTGGAACGACAAGTCATGAAGCGCAGTACGCCGCCGACAGTCGCGAGCACCCGCGGGCGGGTTGTGCAGGACTGAAACACGCATTCGGGAGAGTCACATCCGGTCGTTGTGTATCGCGTTGTCCGTCGAGTGGGACATTATGTCGCAGCCGGTTTGCGGCAGTTTCAGGTAACTCCAAGATTTGTAAGGCAACACGGGCTGGTATGCCTCTTGCGCAGGTAACAGTGTCCTGATAAGTCATGGAGACACCTGTGCAACCCGATGTCCGTTTTCCCCTGTCGGCGGTGATGGAATGTACGCGCTCGAAGCGGGGTCCCTGGCGCCTGCCGGTGTGGCGCCTGATCGGCTTTGTCGCCGGACAGGCCGTGACAGGCGAACGTCCACAGCGCTTGCCGGTGCACAACGACGGAGGACGGTCACAATGGCTGTGGACAGGACTGAACCTTGCCCTGTTCCGCGATTCCGCCGAGAGCTACTGGTACAACCTCGTAGGGCGCCGGCCGTCCCTGTTCCTGGTCTGCCGTGAGGAGGCTACAGGCGAGCTGACGCCGTTTACCGTTACCGCGAACTACGACGAGGCCGGTGCCCACATGGAGGCCGATGACCAGGTCTTTTCCGCGCCTGTCCCGCCGGAATTGCACCTGCAGCTGGAAACCTTCGTGATGCAGCACTACCGGCCGCAGCCACCGGTAAAACGCAAACGCGTCAACTGGACCGAGAAGGCCGACGATGTCTGGAAACCATCCCCACGACTCGCCCGACCCTGACGCCGCCGCGTCCGGGTTTCTCACGCGCTGGAGCGAGCGCAAGCGTGCCCCGGTGCAACGCGATAAGGAGGCGCCACCCGCAGTGCCGGGGGCGGGGGCTGGTGTGGAGCCGTCTGAAACCGGCGAGGCGCAGCAGGTGCTCACTGACCAGGATATGCCGAGCCTGGAGTCGCTGGACGAGGAGAGTGATTACAGCGGTTTTCTTTCTCCCGGCGTAAGCCGCGAGCTGCAGCGACTGGCGCTGCGCAAGCTGTTCAGCGCCGCCAAGTTCCAGGTGCGTGACGGCCTGGACGATTACGACACGGACTATAACCTGCTGCAACCCCTGCGCCGGGTGCTGGCCGGGGTGACGCAGGAGGAAGTGGCGCAGCAGCTGCAACGTGCCACCGGCCAACTCGGGGTTGGCGACGAAGCGGCCGCGGGCCCCGGCGCCACTGAACCGGCCCGGACCGATGCAGATCCACCGCAACAGGATCCCGCCTCGAAACCGCCGCCGGGCCGCACGCAGGAGACCGGCTAATGACGACAGCAACCGACACGCGGAAGCCGCTTCCGAGTCTGACCGCCAATGGACGTGCCCGCGCCGCCGCCCTGCAGGCACACACCGCGCCGGGCACGGGTGCGGGTACCGTCAGTTACCGGTCTCGGGGCAACCTGCTGATCATCGGCGCCCTGCAGGAGGCCGTGTCCTGTGCCCGGGCGCTGCAGCCGGCGCTGCATTGCGTGCTGCTGATCGAACCGGGAACCGGCCGCAACGCGTCTGTCCCGCAGGACATCACCCTGGTCGAAGGGCGGCTGAAGCAGCTTGACGGGCATTTAGGCAGCTTCGCTGTCCGTATCGAGCGCGACGGACAGGAACTGAATGCGGCCCGCCTGTTCGGCGCACAGACCGATTCTGTTGACCTGGTCCTGGACCTCTCCGTCCTGCCGTTTCTCGATCGGGAGGTGCTGCCGCCCGGTTATTACGCGCCCGGGGGGCCACGGGGGCTCGCCCCGGTGCTGGACGAACTGCGCGAACTGGTTGGCGAGTTCGAGAAGCCGAAATTCTACGACTACGATTCCGCGATCTGTGCGCATGGCCGCAGCGGGCTGGCCGGCTGCCGGCGCTGCCTCGACGCCTGCCCCACGCAGGCGATTCATTCGCTGGGAGAACTGATCGAAGTCGATCCCTGGCTTTGCCAGGGCGCCGGCAGTTGTGCGAGCGCCTGCCCCACCGGTGCGATCCGCTACGCATATCCGGATACCGCTAGCCTGCTGACCTCGGTGCGGGATGCCCTGAGTCACTATCGGCAGGCGGGCGGCTCCGACCCGCAGGTCATTTTTTTCGACAGCGCCAGCGGCCGGGAGGTCCTGGAGACACTGGCCACGCAACTGCCCGAGTCGGCAATGCCATTCCAGATCGAGGAACCCGGATCGGTCGGTATCGATACCTGGCTGGCAACGCTCGCCTACGGTGCGCGGCGCGTCGTGCTGTTCACCACCGGCTCCATCCCGCCTTCCGTGCTGCGCGAGATCTCGTTGCAGATCAGCTACGCCAGAGCGATTCTGGGCGGCATGGGCTACCAGCGCGATTGCCTGCAGCTGGTGCTGAACGGGGACCGGGATGGCGCCCTGGTCGAGACGCTGGGGCGGTGGTTGCCGCCGCCCGCTATTGCACCCGCCGGCTTCATGCCCTTCAACGAAAAACGCACGACGCTCGGCCTTGCCATTGACCATCTGCATGCACAGGCGCCCGATCCCGGGTCGCTGGCGAGTCTGCCAGACGACGCGCCCTTCGGTGCCATCGAAATCGATGCCGGCCTGTGCACGCTGTGCATGGCGTGCGTTGCCGTGTGTCCCGCCAGGGCCCTGTATGCGGGCGACGGGCGGCCGGCCCTGCAGTTCATCGAGGCCAACTGTGTGCAGTGCGGGCTGTGCCACACCGCCTGTCCGGAGGATGCCGTCAGGCTGCTGCCGCGCATCGACTACGATGGCGAGCGCCGCCGCCGGTTGCGCACCCTGCACGAGGAAGCCCCGTTCTGTTGCATTCGTTGCGGAAAACCCTTTGCGACCCGTGCCGTGGTGCAGCGCCTGACGGAGCGCCTGGAGCAACACTGGATGTTCCGCGATGAGCGCGCGCGCCAGCGCATCCTGATGTGCCAGGACTGCAAGGTGCTGGACATGTTCGAGCAGGAGGGAAGCCCCAATGTCTATGACAAGCCGGTTGCAGACGCCTGACGCCATTGCGGGAACTGGCCCGGTTGTACCCGGCGTGGGTCATTTTGTCCGTGGTCAGGCGTCGGCTGCGGCTCCGGCAGACGGTAATCCGGTCCGTCTCACGGACTTTGTTCCATCGCAACACGGCACAGGAGTTGCAGCACCATGAGTGGGCCGGTACAGACACCGGGCGGGAGTCTCTCGATGGAGCTGGCGTATTCACAGCAGGCGGGTATGGGGACAATGACGATGCCGCAAGCGGAGCACGACGGCGTGCGTGCCGGCATGTACGGCCTGCTGGCCCACCTGCTCGCAAAACCGCCGTCACCACAGTTGCTGGGGCTGCTCGACGGGATCGAGGAGGACGGCAGCGTTGCGGACGACCTGGCTACCGCGTGGCAGCTGCTCAGGGTGGCTGCCCGTGACCACAATCCGGTGGCCATCGACGACGAGTATCACACCCTGTTTATCGGCATCGGGCGCGGCGAGGTGGTTCCCTATGCCTCGTGGTATCTGACCGGTTTCCTCATGGACCGTCCGCTTGCTTACCTGCGCCGCGACCTGAACGTGCTCGGGATCGAGCGCCAGCCCGGCACGCACGATCCGGAGGATCACGCGGCGTCACTGTGTGAAAGCATGCGTGTGATCATTGCCGCGGGGGACATTCCGTTTGCGACCGAGCGGCAGTTCTTCCTCAACCATATCGCCTCCTGGATGCCGGTGTTTTTCCAGGACCTGCAGCAGGCAAGGGCGGCCTGCCTGTATGCCGCGGTAGGCGGACTGGGTGAGGCATTTCTGAAGTTCGAGAACCGGTATTTTGAACTGGAAGACTGAGGGGTTGCCGGCAGGCGGCCTGAACGATTTGCTTCCCTGAAGGAGCGCGACATGAACAGGCAAGACGAGACATTCCGGGGACGGCGCCGGTTCCTCAGGCAGACCGTGACAGCAGCCGGGAGCGGTGTGCTGGTGTTGTTGGCGGCGGGAGAGGAGAACGCCGGACACTCGCAGCCCGGGGACGCACGTGCCGACGCCGCACCCGTCTCGCAGGGTTACCGGGTGACCGACCATATCCGGAGCTATTACGCGACGCTGCGGTCGTAAGCCGGGCGGCATATCCGCCATCCGGACAGTCAGCGTCGAAGCCGGCCAGTCGCCGGCAATGCAACACAGGAGATCAGGCAATGAAACTCACGCGCAAGCAGGATCAGGTGGAGGTAGCGGTCCGGCAGGGCACCGGCTTCGACGCGCTCGGGCATACGCTGGACCGGCGGACGTTCCTGCGTCGTTCGGGTCTGGCCCTGGGCGGCGCCGCACTGGCCGGTACGTTGCCGCTGACGCTGGTGCGCAAGGTGCGCGCTGCGCAGGAATACAGCCCCAGGCAGGGTGTCGAGACCGTGATCAAACGCAGTATCTGCACCCACTGTTCGGTCGGCTGCGGCGTGATTGCCGAACTCCAGAACGGCGTCTGGGTCGGTCAGGAGCCCGATTTCGACTCCCCGATCAATCTCGGTGCGCATTGCGCGAAGGGCGCTTCGGTGCGTGAACACGGCACCGGGGACCGGCGGGTGAAATACCCCATGCAGCTGGTCGACGGCAAATGGAAGCGCATCAGCTGGGACGACGCCATCGAGACAATCGGCAACAAGCTGCTGGAGATACGTGAGAAGTCAGGCCCCGACTCGCTGTTCTTTTGCGGTTCATCGAAGGCCAGCAACGAAGGCTCCTACCTGCAGCGCAAGTTCGCGGCGTTCTGGGGCAGCAACAACGTGGACCATCAGGCCCGCATCTGCCATTCGACCACGGTAGCCGGCGTCGCCAACACCTGGGGCTACGGCGCGATGACCAACTCCTACAACGACATGCACAACTGCAAGGCGATGCTGGTCTGCGGATCCAACGCCGCTGAAGCGCATCCGGTCGCCATGCAGCATATCCTCCGGGGCAAGGAAAACGGCGCGAAGATCATCGTGGTCGATCCGCGGCGCACACGCACCGCGGCGCACGCGCACCAGTACATCCGTGTGCGCCCCGGTTCCGACACGGCCTTCATCTGGGGCCTGTTGTGGCACATTTTCGAGAATGGCTGGGAAGACAAGGAGTATATCCGCCAGCGCGTCTACGGCATGGACGAGGTACGCGAGGAGGTGAAGAAGTGGGACCCGAAGACCACCGAGGACGTGACCGGTGTACCCGAAAGTGAAATGGTCCAGTGCGCCAAAACCCTCGCCGAGAACCATCCCGGCACCATTGTCTGGTGCATGGGCCATACGCAGCACCACATCGGCAACAACAACACCCGCGCCGACTGCATCCTGCAGCTGGCGCTGGGCAATGTCGGTGTGTCCGGTGGAGGCGCAAATATTTTTCGCGGCCACGACAACGTGCAGGGTGCCACCGATGTCGGACCCAATTGCCATACCCTGCCGGGCTACTACGGCCTCGCGGAGGGCGCCTGGAAGCACTGGGCGCGCGTCTGGGACGTGGACTACGACTGGCTGAGAAACCGCTTCGATACGTCCGCGCAGTACGACGACGGCAGCGGGGCCATGGCCTATACCATGAATATCGAAGGCATGCCGGTGTCGCGCTGGATCGACGGCATCCTGGAGGACAAGGCGAACCTGTCCCAGAAGGACAATTATCACGCGATTATCTTCCAGGGCCATGCGGTCAACAGCCAGACCCGCGGCGTGGAGATGAAGCAGGCGCTGGAAAGTGACCGCCTGGAACTGGTGGTGATCTCGGATCCCTATCCGACCCACCTGGCGGTGATGAGCGAACGCAAGAACGGCACGTTTCTGCTGCCGACCTGCACCCAGTTCGAAACCTATGGTTCGGTTACGGCCTCAAACCGGTCATTGCAGTGGCGCGACCAGCTGATCGAGCCGCTGTTCGAGTCCAAACCCGATCACGAGATCCTCTACCTGCTCGCGAAAAAGCTGGGCTTCGCAGACGAAATGTTCAAGCACATCGAGGTGAACAACAACCAGCCATCGGTCGAGGATACACTGCGCGAAATCAACCACGGCACCTGGACCATCGGCTACACCGGCCAGAGTCCGGAGCGGCTCAAGGAGCACGCCAAATACCGCCGCACCTTCAACACTACCACGCTGCGCGCGGAAGGTGGCCCGCTGGACGGCGAGTACTATGGCCTGCCCTGGCCATGCTGGGGCACAGCGGACATGAAGCACCCCGGCACGCCGATTCTGTACGATCCCAGCAAGCCGGTCGCCGAGGGCGGTCTGGTATTCCGCGCCCGCTTCGGCGTCGAGCGCAATGGCGTCAGTCTGCTCGCCGAGGATTCCTACAGCGCCGGTTCGGAGATCAGGGACGGTTATCCGGAATTCACCGCCGACATGCTGAAACAACTCGGCTGGTGGGATGACCTGAGCGATGAGGAAAAGACCGCTGCCGAGGGCCGCAACTGGAAGACGGATCTTTCCGGCGGCATCCAGCGCGTCGCCATCAAGCATGGCTGCGCGCCGTTCGGCAATGCCAAGGCCCGCTGTGTGGTGTGGCAGTTCCCGGATCCGGTGCCGGTGCACCGCGAACCGCTGTACACGCCGCGTTACGACCTGGTTGAAAAGTACCCGACCTATGAAGACCGCAAATCCTTCTGGCGCCTGCCGACCCTGTACGCGTCCATACAGGCGAAGGACTACTCGAAGGAGTTTCCCCTGGTATTCATCAGCGGCCGGCTCACCGAACACGAGGGCGGCGGGGCAGAGACCCGCTCCAATGTGTGGCTGGCGGAACTGCAGCAGCACATGTTCGTCGAGATCAATCCGGCGGACGCCAACGACCGCGGCATCAAGGACGGCGACTGGGTGTGGCTGGACGGTCCGGGTCGTGACACCGGTGATCATCCGGGTCCGACGCGCGGCGGGCGCATCAAGGTGATGGCGATGGTCACCCCGCGTGTCGGACGCGGCGTGATCTGGACACCCTTTCATTTCGGTGGCTGGTTCGAGGGCGAGGACCTGGAATCACGCTATCCCGAAAACACGGCCCCGATCGTACGCGGCGAAGCCTGCAACACCGCCACCACCTATGGTTATGACCCGGTGACCCAGATGCAGGAAACCAAGGCCACCCTGTGTCAGATACGGCCGGCATAAAAGGAGTGAGCAGCCATGGCGCGAATGAAATTTCTCTGTGATGCGGAACGCTGCATCGAGTGCAACGCCTGCGTCGTTGCCTGCAAGAACGAGAACGACGTCCCCTGGGGTGTAAACCGCCGCCGGGTCATCACCCTGCGCGACGGCGAACCGGGCGAAAAATCCATCTCGGTCGCCTGCATGCACTGCACCGACGCACCCTGTGCCGCCGTGTGCCCGGTGGACTGTTTCTATACCACCGAGGATGGCATCGTGCTCTGGTCGAAGGAACTGTGCATCGGCTGCGGGTACTGCTTCTACGCCTGTCCGTTCGGCGCACCGCAGTTTCCGCAGGAAGAGGCCTTTGGCGTGCGCGGCAAGATGGACAAGTGCACCTTCTGCGCGGGCGGACCGCTACCGGACAACTCGGATGCGGAATATGCGCAGTACGGTCGCAACCGCATCGCGGAGGGCAAGTTGCCGCTGTGTGCCGAGATGTGCGCGACCAAGGCGCTGCTTGGCGGCGACGGCGACGTGATCGCGGACATCTACCGCAAGCGCATACTCAAACGCGGCGGCAGTGCGCAGACGTGGGGCTGGGAAACCGCCTATCCGGGCGGCTGAGCCGACGGTGAGCCGTGACCTGTTATGGACCAGGAGGCATAACCCATGAATAGACCACCCGTGCGGGGTCTGGTGCTGCTGGCGATCGGCCTGTTCTCGGCAGGCTGTTATGAAAAGCCGCAGGTCATTTTCTTTGAACCCGGCGAGTACAAGGGCAGGACGGATCCGCTGCTGGCCCTGGAAGCCACGCCAGAACAGCAGCAGAAGCTGGTGCAACGCCTGCGGCTGGTACAGATGGACCGCTAGGAGCCTGTCGGAATGATGACAAGGGGATACGCGCCATGAGCCGGATACAGGCAATGCCGAATACAGGCCACCTCATGCGGATCGCAGTGCTATGTCTGTTGACACTGGCGGCGTGCAGCGGGGGGCATATCCAGGAACCCTGGGCCGGCAAGGATCCGCAGTGGAAGCAGTCTCACTTCGCGAGCCAGACTCCCGATGCGGAGCTGAGAGAACGCGCAGCAACCACACAGATCGACCGTTGAGGGCAACCGAACTGGAGGGCTAGGTCGTGGAGAAGATGCAGACAGAAGCAGGGCACCGGCGCCACATCCGAATTGTGATATGGAGCCTGCTCATTGTCGTGGCGGGCACCCTGATGCTGCCACTGGGTGGTTATGTGTATGTCGCATTCAGCGGAACTCAGGTCCAGGCGGCGCAGACGGCTGACGGCGATACCGGGGTGAACCCGATTTCCAACTACTGGCGCGCCGTACGCGAGGGCAGCAAAGGCTATACGGCGGCGAGCGGCCCCTATACCACCAGCGACATGATACAGAGCCAGGGTGAGGAGTGGCGCCAGTTTCGCAATGGCTACGTCACCCTGGGCGTAGCCGTGGTGACGGGTACCGTCCTTGCACTGATCGTGCTCTATCATTTCATCAAGGGGCCGAAGCGCCTGCAGGAGACACCCTCGGGACGCATGATGCCACGCTGGTCGGGCGGTGAACGCCTGCTGCACTGGTATACGGCCATCCTGTTCATCGTTCTGGCGATCACGGGGTTCAGCCTGCTGTACGGACGTGCTGTCCTGATACCCTGGATGGGCCTGGAAGGCTTCTCGGCCTATGCGAATGTGGCGAAGCCGGTGCACAACTACGCAGGACCGTTGTTTCTGGCGGGCGTTATGCTGGAAGTGATCACCTGGATGGGCGTCAACACCTTCAAGTCCTACGATCTCGAATGGTTGAAAAGCGCGGGCGGCATGTTCAGGAAGGGCGTGCATACCCCTGCCGGTCGCACCAACGCCGGTGAAAAGATCTGGTTCTGGATAATCGCCACCATCGGGCTGCTGGGCGTCGGTATCAGCGGACTGGTGCTGGATTTCCCCAACTTCGGGCAGGCCCGCGAGACCATGCAGATAGCCAATGTGATCCACAGCGTCCTGGCCGGTCTGTGGCTGGCGATCGCCTTCGGTCATATCTACCTCGGCACCCTCGGTGTCCCCGGCAGCTTCCGCGGAATGGTCCGAGGCAAGGTGAGCGAGGAGTGGATGAAAGAACACCACAGTGTCTGGTACGAGCACCTGAAAAGCGGCGGGGCGCAGGCGCAGGTAGAAGAGCCGCATACCTCCCGGCCGCGGCCCGGTCCCGCGCCGTCGCGCTGACGACGGGCCTTACCGTTTGCCAGGTGCATTGCGAGTCAGCCCGTGTTCAGGGACGCAGCATCCTGCGGGTGCGGCTCAATGCCTGATGGCTCTGACACCGGCCGGTGTCAGAATTCGCCCCTGCCGTTGCCTCTGCGAGTTGAATCAGTCGCCTGCACCCGACTGCATGGCGCTGGTTGCCTTACCCGGTCGGCATAACCCAGCGGTCGCCTTGCGAGGTTGTTTCCTTCTTCCAGAAAGGCGCCTTCGTCTTCAGTGCGTCGATCATGAATTCGCAGGCCTGGAAAGCATCCTTGCGGTGTGCGCTGGCGGTGATCACAAGGACGATGCGGTCATTAGGTCCCAGCGGACCGACGCGATGAATGATGACGGCGTCGATCAGTTTCCAGCGGGCGGTCGCCTCGGCGGCGATCCCGGCAAGCGCCTTCTCGGTCATGCCGGGATAGTGCTCCAGGGTCATGCCGGTGACGTTGTCGCCCTCGTTCAGGTCGCGCACCAGGCCGATGAAACTGACCATGGCGCCGGCACCGGCCCGCAGCCTGGCGCGCAGCAGTTCGATTTCTGCGCCCGGATCGAAATCCTCCTGCTGAACCCGGATCATTTTCAGCCTCCCGTGACCGGCGGGAACCAGGCAATCTCGTCACCGTCCCGGACGCCGGTAGCGAGTTTCGCAACCTCGTGGTTGACGGCGACCAGCAGACGCGCGTCTGCGAGTGCCCCGGACCAGGGTTCGCCGCGGTCCTGCAGCCATCGCTGCAGCCCGGCAACCGTATCGACGTCATCGGGTAGCAAGACGCTCTCGTCACTGGTGCCCAGCCGCTCACGCAGGCTGGCAAAATAGCGCAGTTGTATCATGTTGCCGCTTCCTCTCCGGTACTCGCCATGAAGTGCACTACCTGGCGGCAAAGGCAACGCAGGTTGCCGCGCTCTGTGACAGAGAGGTGCAGGTATTTCAGGCTGCTCCCGAACGGATCTGTCAAACCGGTATGCATGGTGCCCGCGACTGCTTCTCCCGTGATTCGGATGGCCGGTGTCGTTTCAGTCACAGTATAGACGATCATCGATCCGGGCAGGCATCCGGCGTTCCCCGGGGCCTTTCCCGAAGTCGAACCGGTCCGGGTATTCACGCTGCGTAAGGTACCAGGCAGGTCCGGGAAAGCGCTGCATGCCGGTCGGTGATATCCTGAACAGGTGCAGCGGATGTTACCGCCAGTTGATTTTTAAAACTTCCGGTCCCGGTGCCGGTTGACCAGGCGGGCGCCCGGGACGGCCCGGCTACCGCTTATACCAGGGGGTTCATGATGAATGAAGATGTCGTCAATACGGGTATCCGGAAATTTCTCAAAAAGGTTGGAGTCACCTCGCAGCAGGAAATCGAAAAGGCGTTGCTGGCAGCCGACGCAGCAGGTCATCTGGACAGCAACGGGCCGCTCAGGGTGAGTATGACGCTGGAGATTGCCGGGCTCGGGCTGGTACATACGGTTGACGGGGAGATCGCCCTGGAATAAAACGATCGGTGTCAGAACTGTGTAATACCTGGACCGTGCGCTGTACCGGCACGGCTGGAGGCGCCGTCGCAATCGGGGGTGTTGCCTGGCATGGCTTGGATGACACCACAGCTGCATTGCCTGCGACAGGCTCCTAGACCTCCACGGCATTCCACTCGCCACTGCGGCCACCGGACTTGTGCAGCAGGCGGATGCCCTCGATAACCATACCGCGGTCGACCGCCTTGCACATGTCGTAGATCGTCAGTGCGGCCACGGACGCGGCGGTCAGTGCTTCCATCTCCACCCCGGTCGCACCCTTCAGCCGGCAGGCAGTTGTGATGTGGACGCGGCTGCCTCGCTTGTCCAGGGCGATGTCGACGTCGATGCCGCTCAGCATGAGGGGATGACACAAGGGTATCAGGTCGGCGCAGCGCTTGGCGGCCTGGATGCCCGCGATACGGGCTACGGCAATGACATCGCCTTTGCGGTGCCTGCCGGTCTCGATGAGCATGAGCGTCTGTTCCGACATTCGCACCCAGGCCTCGGCACGTGCCTCGCGTGCCGTTTCGGGCTTCTCGCCGACATCGACCATGCGGGCCGTGCCATGGGTGTCGATATGGGTTAATTTGTCCATTGACATATCCGGGTAATGGTAAAAGGGAATATTGCGCATGAAACGGTATTTTGCAAACATGAAATGCATGGCGGGCAGGACGTACAGGCCGATGGCGCAGGTAACCCGATATGCATGACCAGGAAATCACGCCCCGGCCCAGCTGTGAAGATGAACTGAACCCCGGCCTGCTCAGCGTGGCGCAGGCGCAGGAACGCATCCTTGCCGCCGTAGCAGCGGTCGAGGCAACCGAAACACTGCCGGTGCGGGAGGCGCTGGGTCGGGTGCTTGCCGGGGCGGTCGTGGCGCCACTCGATGTCCCCTCGCATACCAATTCCGCGATGGACGGCTATGCCGTGCGCGCCGCCGACCTGCCGGCGGGGGGGGTACGCGAATTCCGGGTGCCCGGCACCTCCTGGGCCGGCCGTCCCTGGCTTGCCCCCATCGAACCGGGCCAGGCAGTGCAGATCATGACCGGCGCCATGGTGCCGGAGGGCGCGGACACGGTTGTCATGCAGGAGCAGGTCGAGCGTGACGGCGACCGTGTGCGCATTGGCAGCGATCATCATTGCGGGCAGAACGTGCGTGCAGCCGGCGAGGACATTGCCGTCGGGCAGCAGGTCTTTTCGGCCGGCAAACGAGTGACGGCGGCCGACATCGGCGTGCTGGCATCACTGGGACTGGCCGAGGTAACGGTGTTCCGCAAGTTGAAGGTGGCGTTTTTTTCCACCGGCGATGAATTGCGTTCGGTGGGCGAGGCGCTGGAACCCGGCGAGATCTACGACAGCAACCGCTACACGCTTTATGGCATGCTCAGCAAACTCGATGTCGACATCATCGACATGGGGGTGGTGCGCGACCGGCGCGAACTGATCGAGCAGGCCTTCACCACGGCCGCGGCCAGCGCAGACGCTGTCATCACCTCGGGCGGTGTCTCGGTGGGGGAGGCGGATTTCGTCAAGGAGACCCTGGAAAAGCTGGGCAGCATGTCATTCTGGAAGATCGCCATGAAACCGGGACGGCCGGTCGCCTTCGGTAATATCGGGGAGGCGGTATTCTTCGGCCTGCCCGGGAACCCGGTCTCGGTGATGGTGACCTGGTTCCAGTTCGTCCGGCCTGCACTGTTGAAGATGACCGGCGAGGCCGCCCCTCCTGCACCCTTCACGCTGCGCGCGCGCACGAGTTCCCCGCTGAGAAAACACCCCGGCCGGTTCGAGTTCCAGCGCGGTGTACTGGAACAGTCCGCCCCGGGCGAGTTTGTCGTGCGCAGTGCCGGCGCGCAGGGCTCCGGCATCCTGCGCTCCATGAGCGAGGCCAACTGCTTTATTTTGCTCGACCCGGACCGCACGAACGTCGAGCCCGGTGAAGAGGTCGAAGTGCAGCCGTTTCAAAACCTGATCTGAAGACACGGGAGTGACCATGCCGAACAATCCCAACGAACGGAACTTCAAGCCCCTGAGCATCGCGGTGCTGACGGTTTCCGATACGCGCACCGCCGCGACCGACAAGTCCGGCGACACGCTGGTGCAGCTGCTGACCGGCGCCGGTCACCGGCTGGCGGAGAAATGCATCGTGCCGGACGACATTTACCGGATACGCGCGGTTGTCTCGCAGTGGATAGCGGACGCAAGCATCAACGCGGTGATCACGACGGGCGGCACCGGCATCACGGCGCGTGACGGCACGCCGGAAGCCGTGTCGGTGCTGTTCGACAAGCAGATAGACGGCTTCGGCGAGGTGTTTCGCGCCGTTTCCTACGAGGAGATCAACACCTCCACCATCCAGTCGCGCGCCGTCGCCGGGGTGGCGAATGCCACGTTCATTTTCTGTCTGCCCGGTTCCACCGGCGCCTGCCGCACCGGCTGGGGCAAGCTGATCAGTCATCAGCTGGACTATCGCACGCGTCCCTGCAACCTGGTGGAACTCATGCCGCGGGTGCTGGAGCGAGGCTAGCCGGCTACGGCGACTGCGCTGTCAACCAGAATAAAACAAACTCCGTTATCTCCACGGCATTGTTAATGTCGAGCAACGGCAGGCCGCCTGTATCGAGTGTGGTATCGGCAGCCACTGCGATGATGGTGTCGTCATTCGGGTACAGCAGGGGATGACCCAGCGAAGGCCGGTGCAGCTCGATGCGCGGAAAGGGTGTCTGCTTGAAACCCTCGACCAGCACCAGATCGATGTGTTCCGGGTCCAGCAGCGCGATCAAATCAGCCAGTTTCGGATCGGCAACCGTGTCGTACTCCGTCATCAGCGCCCGGCGCCTGTCCGATGCGACCAGCAGCTGACGTGCGCCTGCCTTGCGCAATTCGTAACTGTCCTTGCCCGGTTTGTCGATGTCGAAGCTATGATGGGCATGCTTGATGACGGCCGTGCGCACACCGCGCTGTGCCAGTAGCGGGATCAGCTGCTTCAGGAGGGTGGTCTTGCCGGTGCCGCTGAAGGCGGCAAAACCGAGTACCGGTTTTTCAGGCTGCATGCTGACAGATTAACCTGCCTGCTGCCTGAGTTCATCTGATTCCCGCATTTTCTGGTTCAGCATCGCGACTGTTACTCAAATGGCAACCATGCGCTGCAACCGGCATCGGCACACCGGTGTGCATTCGGGGATCGGGCATTGCCCGGTCCCGTTCCCTGGCCCGGGTGTGGAGAAGCACAAAAGGGGGGGGCAGTGTCCCGGGGCTATCCCCGAGATAACGTATATTCATGATAACGATGTCCCGAGTGTGTGAATGCGTCTCTGTGGCTATCAGAACGGGCAAAAATGAATTATGTGCGCTGGTCTAATTATTTGACATGTGTTTGTATTGGCAGCAGGGAGCCGGAATCGCGGGGACTGTCCCTGAATATTCCGCCCTGGCGGGGATTCCGGTGATTCCCGGAGCAGGTGGCGGAAACCACGCACGACTGAACGCGGCATTTAACAGCAAGGGATCCGCAAGAGACAGAGACAGGGATGGCACACAATATCTCACACAACCAGCGGATGATTTACCTGGTAGTCATAACCATATGGTTATTGCTCCTCATCACGTTAATGTCATCGATCGTGGCATTTGATGTAAACCGGTCCAGAACACGCTTTAATGAAAGCGCCGGTCTGAGCTACCAGCAGGCCAATAACCAGGTGCAGACCACCGAGGCGATCCTGGAAGGCTTTGCCGCAATGGTCAGTGTCTCCAATGACCCTCACAGGGCACGCATTCGCAGCTATGCCCGGAAAATGCTGGCAGAGTACCCGTATATTTTCATGTTTGAGATTGTGGATAAAGTCTCCCATCAACAGCTGGATTCCTTCGTGGAATACTACCACCGGAACATATACCCGGATTTTGAAGTCAAGGGTTTCAGCTACGAATCAGACCGTCAGTGGCAGCCTGTCAGTGACAGGCCATATCACTTGCCCATTGTTTTCTTGGAGCCATACCCCGAGCAATCGCGGAAGGTCCTGGGACTGGATCTCGGTTCAAATGAATTTTTCATGCAGGCCTTGCGGGAGTCCGAGACGCGGAATGGCCCGGTGTCCAGCGACCCCTTTAATCTGGTTGAAGGACCGCTGGCGTACATCATCCAGCGTCCACTGCCGGTGTCGCAAAAGGAGGCACAGCCACATTCCAGTGAAAGCGGGGCAACTATTGAGTTTGCAGTGCTGGTTGTCCGGGCAGACACATTGCTGAACAGCAGTCCGCCGCAGCAGTCGGATATGCGTGAGCTGTTGTACAACGCCGCATACAGCGAGGGCGATCCCCGGGGTATCCTGAGAGTGCATGCGGCGCCGGCGGCAGGCTGGCTGGAGTCCAGACTGTTTCCGGTCCTGCGCACACGCTTGGCGCTGGATTCCGAAAGCCAGCCTTTCGTATTGCTTGCAGAGCAGCAACTGGGTTGGGGGATTGTCAGCTGGGGCAAACTGGGTCTTGCCTTGCTGGCGGCGCTTTTTACTTTCGGTGTCATGCTGGGATATGCCCGCCTTTACTTTCGTAACGAGATGGCGCTGGCAGAACGCTATTTGCAAATATCCCGGGCAATGATCGTCGGTCTGGATCGTGACGGCAACGTCAATCTGATAAACCGCAGAGGTTGCGAGATTCTGGGTTACCGGCTGGAGGATTTGCTGGGAAAGAACTGGTTTGAAACGGTTATCCCGGAAAAAAGCAGGGATCAGGTCGTCTCGGACTTCCGCAGGATTATCACGGGCGAGGTAGCGCCAATGAAAAGATACGAAAATCATATCCTGACAAGGGACGGAACGACTCGCTACATTGACTGGAATAATGAGTTCGAGAAAAACCAGAAGGGTGAAATCACCGGCACCCTGTCTTCCGGACAGGACATAACCGAGCGCAAGCGCGCCGAGGAGAATCTCCTGCGACAGCAGCGGGAGATGGCACATGTGTTGCGGCTGAGCACGATGGGTGAGATGGCCACGGGCATGGCACACGAATTGAACCAGCCATTGACAGCAATCCTCAGTTATTGCGGGAGCGCGTTAATGCTGGTGAAATTGCTGCCATCTCCGCCGGAGAAACTCGCTGAAATTCTGTCCCATGCCATGGAACAGGCACATCGCGCCGGTGACATCATCCGGCATCTGCGTAAAATTGTCAGCAAGGACGGTGTCACCAATGAGTTATTTAAGCTGGACCGGACAATAGGGGGCGTAATCGCCCTGCTCAAGTCGGAAGTGCAGGACAGTGATGCAAATATCACGCTAATACCAGGACTCCGCAGCCACAGGATTTCGGGCGACCAGGTCCAGATTGAACAGGTGCTGGTGAACGTGGTGCGAAACAGCCTGGAGGCGATTCGCAATGCAGAAATACCGGACGGCAGGGTTGTGATCAAGACCCGCCTGCTGGCAGACAACATGGCAGAAGTCACCATTGCTGACAATGGTCCCGGGATCGATGCAACGTTGGCAGACAAGGTGTTCGAACCGTTCCAGAGCGGCAAGAAGACAGGGATGGGTATCGGCCTGTCGCTGAGTCGCACGATTATCGAAAATCACGGGGGTAAAATATGGATAGACAAAAATTACCGGAATGGCGCCCTGTTTGGCTTTAAACTACCCGTTGCCGGGTGAACACCTGTATCCAGAAGCAGGCGAGCGCCACCTCCGGCCTGCATTTCCCGGTGCCTGGTGCCGTCCGCATCTTGTCACGGTGCGATACGGTCAATGGTCGCAGTACTCTCTTCATAAACTGACCCTGTGAAAAGAACCCCCGTGTCTGCCGCACGCGCCAAACCTGGCCAGGGTACCCTGGGCACCTTCGCCGGTGTCTTCACGCCGAGTATCCTGACCATCCTTGGTATTATTCTGTTCCTGCGCCTGGGCTACGTGGTGGGTGCCGGGGGGCTGGGTCGGGCACTGCTGATTCTGCTGTTTGCGAACGGCATATCGGTGCTGACCAGCCTGTCACTGTCTGCTGTGGCAACCAACCTCCGGGTCAAGCGCGGCGGTGACTACTACCTCATCTCGCGCACCCTGGGCCACGAGTTCGGCGGTGCCATCGGCCTGGTACTGTTCCTGGCCCAGGCGATCTCCATCGGCTTCTACTGCATCGGTTTCGCCGAGGTCATGGCGAGCTTGCTCCCACGCGCCATTCACTGATCATTCACACTACATCGCGGCCGTGGCGGCTGGCCTGCTGTTTGTCTTTGCCTGGCTGGGAGCCGACTGGGCAATTCGCTTTCAGAATGTGGTGATGGCGATTCTGGTGGCTGCCCTGGTCTCGTTCTTTGCCGGCGGCCTGGTCCGCTGGGACAGCGCGCTACTGCTAGCGGAACTGGTCGGCAGCGGCGTCTCCGGTGGGCTTCTGGGTGCTGTTCGCCCTGTTTTTCCCGGCTGTGACCGGCTTCACCCAGGGCGTGAGCATGTCCGGGGACCTCAGGGATCCGGGGCGCAGTCTGCCGCTGGGTACCCTGCTTGCAGTGGGTCTGTCGATTCTGGTCTATCTGTGCGCCGCAGTGGTGTTTGCCGGCACACTCCCCCGGGAGGAACTCATGCGTGACTACGAGGCCATGGGGCGGGTGGCGCTGTTCCAGCCGTTGGTTGTGGCCGGGGTGTTTGCCGCCACCCTGTCCTCGGCCATGGCCTCGTTCATGGGGGCGCCGCGCATCCTGCAATCGCTGGCCGAAGACCGCCTGTTCAGCCTGTTACTGCCGTTTGCGAAGGGGGCAGGCCCACAGAATAACCCGCGCCGCGGTGTCTTGCTGTCGGGCGTCATCGCCCTGACCACCATCAGCCTGGGACAACTGAACCTGATTGCGCCGGTTGTCTCCATGTTTTTCCTGATCTCCTACGGGCTGATCAACTACGCCACCTGGTTCGAGGCCAGCGCGGCCAGTCCGTCGTTCCGTCCGCGATTTCGCTTCTATCACCGTCATCTCAGCCTGCTGGGTGCGCTGGCCTGTCTGGGGGCCATGCTTGCCATTGATCTGCAAGCGGGCCTCGTCGCGATTGCACTGCTGTTCGCCATTTACCAGTATCTGCGCCGCACCGCCCCCCAGGCCCGCTGGGCCGACGGGCGCCGCTCCTACCATACCCGGCAGGTGCGCACCCATCTGCTGGCCGCTGCCAGGGAGGCCGAACACCCCAGGGACTGGCGGCCCAATATGCTGCTGTTTTCAGACGACAGCCACCGGCGCGCCCAGTTGCTGCAGTTCGCCTCCTGGCTGGGGGGCGACAGTGGCTTCGCAACGGTGGTCAAGGTCCTTGAGGGCGGTGTCGGTGGCGCTGCCATGCTCAAGCGCAAACGGGAGGCCGAGGCGAAGCTGGAAGAGGACATCCGCCAGGCCGGGGTACAGGTATTCCCCCTTGCCATGGTGGCGCCCGACCTGAACACGGGCATCCAGACCCTGTTGCAGGTTTTCGGTATCGGGACGCTGCGTGCCAATATCATCCTGCTCAACTGGCTGGAGCATGCCCCGCAAGCCGGCAGTGAGCAGCGGGAGCTGACCTATGGCAGCCATCTGCGCATCGCCTTTCGCCTGGGCTGCAACCTGGTGGTGCTCGACGCCGAGGAACCGGAATGGGCAGCCCTGCGGGATGTGCCTCCCGACGAACGCCGCATCGACGTGTGGTGGCGCGGCGACGCGAGCAGTCGCCTGCTGCTGCTGCTCGCGTACCTGATGACGCGTACAGAGGACTGGGAAGGCGCCCGTATTCGCTTGCTCGGCATCTGCTGCGCGTCGAATTCCTCAAAGACCGCGGAGGCGCTGCAGAGCACCCTGGAAGAAGCGCGCATTGAGGCCGAGGCCGTGCTGGTGGAAGAAGCGGGGCCGGCGGAAGTGGCGGCGCGTTCGGCGGATGCTTCGCTGGTCTTACTGCCGTTCCGCCTGCGTGGCAGAATGCCGCTGGGTCCCTTCGGCGGGCAACTGGAGAAGCTGCTCGCACCGCTGCCTGTCACTGCCCTGGTGCTGGCGGCCGAGGACTTCGACCTCGACGCCGAGCCGGAGGAAGGAACGGCGGCCGAAGCGGCCCGGGTTCTGGACGCGCTGGATGATGCCGAACGTCTGGCCGAGTTGACGGCGCACGACGCCGTGAAGACGGAAGAGGAGGTCAGCAAGATGCGCGAGGAGCTGGAGGCCGCAACCGCGCAACCGGCCGACAGCGAAACCCTTGATGGCCTGGCCGGGCAGTTGCGCGAGCTGGAGCAGCAGGCGGAAAAGGCCCGGCGGCGCGCCGCCCGCGTTGCGGCCAGGGCTCTGACCGCCAGGCAGGACGCCCGGGCCCTGGGCATCCTGCCACAGCCGGAAGCGGAGGCTGGCGACGACGAGGCGTAATTGAAATGCCTGCCGCTGGCTGCGTCCCGGCTACAGCACCAGGCTCCTAGTCCGCAGCACTGGCATCGCCTTTCAGCAGATAAAACACCACCGGCATGGCGATCAGCACCAGCGGCAGTTGCACCAGCAATCCGGCGATAATGGCGATTGCCAGGGGCTGCTGCATGGTCGAGCCCTGGCCCAGGGCCAGAGCAAGCGGCAGCAGTGCGAGTATCGCAGCCAGCGTCGTCATGGTGATCGGGCGCAGCCGCTTGCGCCCGGCCTCGACCAGCGCGGGTATGGGTGCAAGCCCGTTGCGGCGCTGTTCATACAGTTCGGAAAAATAGAAGATGGATACCTCGGTGACGATACCGACGATCATGGTCATGCCCATCATGGCGGTGATGTTGAGCTCGGTGCCGGTCAGCCACAGGCCGGTAAAGACCCCACCCAGCGCCAGCAGCGGCATCAGCAGAATGGCAACAGCGACCCGGAAACGCTCATACAGGAACAGCAGCAGCACAAACACCAGGGCGAGCGCGGCAAGGAACACGGCAATCAGGCCCCTGAAGGCAATCTGCTGCTGCTGGTAAAGCCCGCCCAACTCGTAGTACATGTCGGCGGGCAGCATGCCCTGCTGTGCCAGTGCCTGCTTGACGTCGCGAATGGTGGAGCCCAGGTCGCGCCCGCTGATACGCCCGGTGACGGCGATCATGCGCTTGAGATTGTCGCGCATGATCTGCGGCTGGCCGATTTCAGTCCTGACTGTTGCGATGCGTTGCAGCGGCACCTGATGGCCATCCGGTGCGCGCAGCCAGAGCTGCCCGATTTGTTCGCTGTAGCGCCGTGACTCGGCGGGAATCCACACCCGGACGCCGATGAACTTGATGTCTTCCTGGACCTGGGTAGTCACCAGGCCCTCGAACCAGACCTGAATTTGCTGTGTGACCTGGTCGGGATCGATGCCTTCCAGGGCAGCCCTGTCGCGTTCAACCTGGATATTGATGGCGTCACCGGCCACCACGATGCCGTCATTGACATCGACCACGCCGGGTATTTTTTCAATGGCAGCGGCGACCCTTGGCGCAGTGTCCAGCAAATCATCGAGCTTGTCGCCATAGAGTTTGATTTCGATAGGCTGCGGTACCGCGGTCAGATCGCCGATCAGGTCCTCCATCAGCAGCGCCATCTCTACCTGCAGGCCGGGTACCTCGTTCTCGACCCGGTTGCGAATGTTGTCCATAATCTCGTCGATCGGTAGCCGCGGCTGCGGTTTCAGGCGGATGAAGAAATCACCTTCATTGGCTTCCGTGAGCGCGTCACCGAGCTGTGCGCCGGTGCGCCGTGAATAGGTCTGAATATTCCGGTCGGCGGTCAGGATGGCTTCAACCTGCCGTAGCAGGCGGTCGGTCTCGGTAAGCGAAGTGCCGGGTGCTGCACGGTAGTCGAGGATGAACCCGCCTTCGTCCATGTGCGGGATAAATCCCGAGCCGACCTGGTGGTAGGCGAACCAGCCAACGACGAAGAGCGGCACCAGTCCGGCAGTCAGCCATACGGGGCGTGCCAGCAGCGCACCGAGGGTCCGGGTGTAGATCTGCAGAATGCGTTCGAACAACGGGCCGTTGTCCTCGCGTTCCGCGTCGCCCGGTTTCAGCAGGTGTTCGGCCAGCAACGGCACCGCCAGCCAGACAATCAAAAAAGAAATAAACAGCGAGGTCGCCATGGTCAGTGACAGGGCCTTGAAGAAGGCGCCTGTCACACCACTCAGAAAAGCCAGGGGTGCAAAAATCACAATAGTGGCGGCCGAGGAACCTGCCAGTGGCGCGGAAAATTCGACGGCAGCCTCGCGCACCGTGTGTGCCAGGTTCCCCGGGCGTTCCCGCAGGCGGCGCACAATGTGTTCAATCATGACGATCGCGTCGTCGACGATCAGTCCCACCGCTGCGGCCATACCACCCAGTGTCATGATATTGAAACTCATATCCAGCACATGCAGCAGCAGGACGGTGGTTGCCAGCACGGAGGGAACCACAATAATGGCGATAAAAGTGACCCTGAAACTGCGCAGGAATACCAGCAGTACGACGGCGGCGAGTACGGCACCGATCAGTATCGCGTCGCGTACGCTGGCGGCCGAGGCGATAATCAGCTCGCTCTGGTCGTACCAGTTGGCGATGGTGACGTCTTCCGGCAAGGCGTGGCGATAGGTCGCGAGGCGTGCCTGGACATCGCTGACGATATTGACGGTGTTGCTGCCCGGCTGCTGGTATACCTGGAGCAGTACTGCGTCCTGTCTATCGGCGGTGACGCGCAGCCACTGTGGCGCGGTGCTGCGGTAGACCCGGGCAATGTCATCGAGCCTGACCAGGCCATTTTCGCCGCTCTTGAGTACCGTGTTTTCGATATCCGCAAGCGAGCGGATACGGGTATCGGACACCATGAGATACAGCTTGTCGTGATCTTCCAGTCGCCCGACGGCCTGCAGTATGTTGGTTGCCGAGACGGCTGCTGCGACGTTGCTGAAGCTCAGGCCATAGGCCTGCAGTTTTGCCGGATCGAGCTCGACGCGATATTCGGCTTCCTCGCCACCCATCACGGAAACGCGTGCAACTCCCTCGATCGCGGAAAGCAGGGGGATCAGCTGGTACTGGCCGATATCGCGCAGGGCAACCTGTGACTCGGTCGCCGAGGTAAGGCTGAAGGCCGCAATCGGGAATACGGTGGGGTCCATGCGCCGGACATTGAATGAGGTGGCTGGTGGTAATGCCGGCAAGACCTGGTTGACGGCGGATTCCACCTGCAGCATGGCGGAGATCATGTCCGTACCCCAGTTGAAAGTGATTGATAACTCCGCACTACCGCGACTGGTTATCGAGCGCAGGCCGGCAACACCGGGTACCGAGCGTACCGCTTCCTCGACCGGACGGGTAACCGCGATGACCATCTGGTCGGCGGGGCGGTCCCCGGCATCCAGCGAAACCACGACGCGTGGAAAGTCGACATGCGGAAACAGGGCGACTGGCAGGTGCAGCGCCGCCGCGAGGCCGGCAAGGGCCAGCAGGGCGACCATAAACAGGATGGAACGCCGGTGTCGGGCGGCCCGGTGGGCAAGGCTCACCGCACGGTCTCGCTTACAGTCATGCCGTCTTCCACCACATGGCTGCCAATCGTGATCACCCTGTCGCCGGGTTCGAGGGCGCCGCTGATGTACAGGAGCGCACCCTCGGCAAGTTCAATGTTCACTGCGATACGTTTTGCCCTGCCGTTCCCGACCCGAAACACACAGGCGCCGTCGCTACCAAGCTGTACTGCGTTTCGGGGAACGACCAGATGTGCCGTGGTATCGAGGATGATTTCAGCCTGCACGACACTGCCGAGCGTGAGCCTGCCGGCCTGGTCTGCCGGAATCGGCACGACCACATCCACCAGGCGGGTAGCAGGATTTATGAGTGCGTGTACGGCAAGCACCCTGCTTTCAATACGCACACCCGGATCGAACACGGATCTGAGGACAACCGGCTGGCCGCTGCGCAGATGTCTGGCATCTTCCGGTTCCGCGCCCAAAAGTACAATCAAACGATCCTGGTATCCCAGCAGCAGGGCGGTCGTATCTGCCTGAACGCGCGTTCCCTGGGTAACGTTCAGTTGCGTGACGATACCGTCGAACGGTGCTCGTACGATTTGCAATTGCAGGTCCGCACCGATTTTTTGCAGGGATTCAAGTTTGCTTTTACTGTCCGCCAGGTTCTTTTCAGCCGATGATAGCTGGTCATGCGTCGCCAGCTGTTCGTCCAGAAGACGTTTGAGACGAACGACTTCACTACTGGCAAAATCCAGTGCTGCCCTGGCTTGCAGGTAATCCATGCGCGTACCCGGTGCCGTATCGATTTCAAGCAGGGGGTCGCCGGCGGTAACCCGCTGTCCCAGTCGTACCATCAGCCGGTTGATCAGGCCGGCACGGGGCAGGTTGACACTGACCAGGGCATCCGGGTCCGGTTGCAGGCTGCCATAGACGCCTAGCCGCGTTTCCGCCGGCGCTTCACGGACTGCAGCCGTCTGCACAGTGGCCACGGGTTCAGCATTGACCGCCGAGCCATGCGCAACGATCAGGGTAGTCAGCAGTAGCCGCCACAGGGCGCGGGTTGCGATTATGCCGTTCACGGGTTGTCAGCCTCCATTTTTCCGGCGATATTCGCCTCGCCCAGCAGGGTCTCCAGCGCCAGTCGCGTCGTCCAGGACTGCTGTGCGAGCTCCAGTTGTTCGAGTTTCTTGTTGACCCAGGTAGTCTGCATGTTCAGAAATGTCAGTGCGCTGATGTCTCCCCCCTGGTAAGCCTTGCGCGCCTTCACGACCATGGATTCAAGCTCTGGCAGGCGCAGGTTGAGCAATTGCTGTTGTTCGGCTATCAGGGACTGCACCCCAAGCAGGCGCAAAACATCGATGCGGCTCTGGTCAAGGCGCGCCTGATATTCCGCGCGCAGTTGTTCCCGCGTTGCCTGCTCGATTGCAATATTGCCACGGTTGCCGGTGAACAGCGGCAGGGTGAGGCTGATGGAAAAGCCGGAGGTATAAACGTCGCTGGTATCCCGCGCACGTGAAACGCCGAGTCCGAGTGCCGGAAACTGGCTGAGCACGGCACGATGCACTTGCGCTTCCTGGCTGGCATAACCGGCGCTTAACGCAAGCAGGTCGGGGCGCCGTTGCGGCAGGGCCTGCAACGCGCCGGCGATGTCCGTTTCTGAAACAGGTCCAGCCGGCGGCGGTGCCTGCAGTTCAATTGAAGCTTCCGGTGACAGGCCCAGCAGCAGCGCCAGGTCGTGCCGCTTGTTGTTGCGGGCCTGGCGGGTCTGGTTCAGCTGCGTGGCGGTGTCCAGCAGCGCGGTAAGGTCGGTGCCGGTGACATCCACGGTCAATTCACCCTTGGCCAGGGCTGTGGACGAATGCTGGTAGCGCTGCTGATAAAGATCGAGCATGTGCTCCAGCAGGGCGACTTTCTGTTCCAGCGTTACCAGCTCGACATGCAGGCTGCGAGCCTGTTCAATCGTCTGCCATTCCTGCCACAACAAATCCAGGACAATCTGCTGATGTGCGGCACTGGCGGCCTCGATACCAGCGCCGCGGGTAAGCAGCGGGATAATGTCGTAGCTGAGGCCGTACGTATAGGCGTTCACGAGTCCCGCCCCGTTCCCTGTCGGGTGATCCAGACCGGCGGAGATTTGCGGGTCGGGAAACAGGCGTGCCGCATATACCTGGGCACCGGCGATACCGCGACGGGAGCGGGCCGCGCGCAGGTCCGGATTATTCGCCACCGCCAGCATGGCGGTTTCCCACATATCCAGACCGTCAGACGGATCAAAGGTATGCTGTTGAGCGGGTTCGGAGATCATGACGCTGCGGTCGATCCGGATCGCGTCAATGGCTGGTGCAAGGTTGTCCTGCTTCGGCAGTGGCAGCGGTTGATAGCTTGCGCAACCGGGAAGGCAGACTGCAGCCAGCAACACGGCATGCCATGCCGTGCCCCGCCAGTGGCAGACCGGCCGGGATGCTGCCCGGCTGCCAGGCAAATTCAACCTGTCAGGGCAGCTGAACGCAGTGGCGGCCCGGCGGCGCCCCCGGGTGCTTTTGGTATTCATGCGGGCAAGGTGGTCAATTTCATCACGGGGTGCGATGTCCGGACCTGCGGTGATGCTTGAAATGTGCCAGCCAGAGCAGCATGGCGATCCCGATGATACCGGCCATCAGCACCAGTTCGTAGCGTTTGATATCACCGAGCAGCGCTTCCGCAGCCTGTCCGAAGTAGTAACCGGCAAGCCCGATGCTGACTGCCCAGATACCGGCGCCGGTCAGGTTGAGAAGGATAAATCGCAGGTAGGATATGTCGCTCATGCCGATGGCGAATGGCGTCACGGTACGCAGGCCATAAAGGAACCTGAATCCCAGGATAAGCAGGTTCTGGTGCTGTTCCAGCTTGTCGAAAACTTTCGCCGTGCGCGCCCGCCAGGAAGGGTAGCGTGCCAGCAGCGAATTTCCATGACGCCGGCCGAGAAAAAAACTCAGCTGATCTCCCAGCAGGGTTCCGCAAAAGCCGCAGGCAATTACCCGGTCCAGCGACAGGTAACCCAGATGCGCGGCGAGACCACCCAGCACCATGACGGTTTCGCCTTCCAGAAAGGTCCCGATGATCAATATCGGGTAGCCATAGTTTGACAGCAGTGATTCCAGCATGAAAACAGGCAAGGCCTCCCGGTCAAGGCAATGACATCACGGGAACCCGACGTCCGGATTCCGCAGTCTCGCCGGTTGTTGTACAGCGTGCATATTGTGTCATATTTTTTCAGCTTGCCGGGTGATGTGCGTCGGTGCGGCAGCGCAACCGGCCGGTTTCCGTCATCAGGCCCAGCGCCGGTCCCGGGTGAACAGGATGTTCATCCATAATATGAAGCCGAGCCCGGAAAGACTTTCCTCCACCTCGGCCCTGATCCTGTCCAGTTCTTCAATATCGACTTTCCCGCTGTCCGCAGGGGCCAGAAAGGCGATATCGACCGCCAGTTCCCGCCCGACCTTGGTCGAGCGCACGACCACATCCGGAAAGTGATGCGTCCTGGCGATGGCATCGATATGGGTCTTTAACTGTTCCTGTATGTCGCCGGTGGGCGCCATCAATAACAGCTCGCGCATACTGGAAATAAACCGGGTCAGGGGCACGCGGACGAAATAGACTGAAGCCAGCACCACGATGCCGGGGTCGATATAGGGGACGACCCCCTTCAGCCGCGTGTGGGACAGCAGATAACCGGCCAGAAAGCTCGCCAGAACCACGCCGCTGAACACGGTGTCCATCAACCATAACTCGGACTCCGCCTGGACCAGGTCCGGCATGTCTGCGCCATTGGTTTTCAGGTGGTACCAGCTGAAAAGGCAGGCTGCAATGGATACCAGGGCATACACCATGCCGAACAGCGAGTTTGTGGCTGTCGATCCGCCATGCAGTATGGCGACAGTCGAGGTGCCGATGCCGTAGACACAGACCCCGATGATCACGGTGGACTTGAGCGCGACGACAAGCGGTTCAAAGGCCATGCGACCAAATTGAAAGGTATCGTCATCCGGCTGGTTAATCAGTCGCAGGGCGAGTATGGACAGCATGGACAGGATGATGCTGAAGCCGGAGTAAATGCCGTCGAACAGGATGACACCGGACTGGATAGCCAGGCCCCACGATATGCCCAGCACGGTAAACAGTACGCCCATCCAGACGGAAAACAGCAGCAGTGAACGCTCTTTGGATTTTCTGTTCATAGGCATGGTTGAAAACTGCAGCCCCGAGTTGCGGGTTAACGGGTTTCCGGCGACGGGCAATTGTCCCCTTTCCCCGGAGATGCGTCCAGACCGACGGTTCCGCCTGCATGAAGACTGCGGGCAGGCCGTCTCCGCCGGGTGATGTATTGCGATATTACCTGGCATTACACTGCAGTCCTGTCCGGGTTCGCTGAAGGTTCAGCAAGTCGGTAATCGAGCACTTTCCATCAAGACTGATCATGGCATCCATCCGCAGCGCCCCAAATACTGTGCCCCTTCCCGGGGTCCTGAACGCTGACAGCAGTTGCGGTTGATGATCAGCATGATGATAATCGTATAAGGTGGGTGATCCCGTCCGGGAACACGCGGCGGCCGGTGCGCCCGTCGGAGATGAATGCAGTGATCCGGCCATCGCCGGGAGGTACGAAGGCGAGTTGCCGTTCGTGAAGTGCAGGGGTTAGCAAAAGCGGTCAACGCCTGGTCGCCGCATGATCCGTTGGGACCAGGAAATCCGGGAGGCAGTAACGTGAGCAAGAAACACAAGAAGCAGAAAGGCAAGAATAATGAAGTAGAGGTCGTCGCGGAAAGCAGGCAGCGCCTGAAGAACAAGGAATACGAGAAGGAACTGCGCAAGCTGCACGTAGAACTGGTGAAGCTCCAGCAGTGGGTGGTACACGAGGGACTCAAGGTGTGCGTGGTGTTCGAGGGACGGGACGGTGCCGGGAAGGGGGGTACCATCAAGGCGATCACCGAACGGGTCAGCTCCCGGATATTCCGGGTGGTGGCACTGCCCGCCCCCAGCGATCGCGAAAAGACCCAGATGTATATCCAGCGCTATCTGCCACACCTGCCCGCAGCAGGGGAAGTCGTGATCTGGGACCGCAGCTGGTACAACCGTGCCGGCGTGGAGCGGGTGATGGGCTTCTGTAGCGAGGACCTGGTACAAAAATTCCTGAAGGCGACGCCACTCGTCGAGAAGGCGATGGTGGATTCCGGCATTATACTCATCAAGTACTGGCTCGAAGTCGATCAGGAAGAGCAAACGCGCAGGATGGAAGGGCGCATTACGGACGGGCGCAAGCTCTGGAAGCTGTCGCCCATGGACCTCGAGTCCTACAAGCGCTGGTACGACTACTCGCGGGCCCGGGACGAGATGATTGCGGCCACGGACTCGGAGCATGCGCCCTGGCACGTAGCAAACTCGAACGACAAGAAACGCGTCCGCCTCAACATCATTACCCATCTGCTCGAGCAGATTCCCTATAAATCGCTGTCGCACAAGAAGGTCAAGCTGCCGCCACGGCAAAAGCCCGGCGGTTACAAGGAGCCGGATTACCCGCTCAAGTACGTCCCGGAAAAGTTCTGACGAACGCTGCGGCCTGCCGTCACATTTTCGGGCCTTGCAAAATCATTGATGCATGCAGTGCAGAGCCGCAGAGCCGGACGATGCCGGCAGTGCGTTGAGCGCATGGCGCAATAACACGCACAGGAAAACTATCGGGCAAGGCATGGGGCTTTGCGCCGCCCCGGTATGTGCCGGTCACCCGCCGGGGCGCCTGCCGGGGCCGGGCCGGGTCGGGCATTATGTCTGCATCGCTGCTGTTCAGGTCTCCCGCGTCGTTCGTTATCGTGGCGCAGGGCCTGCCAGTTCGTGCGATGCCACTGCCCGTGCTATCGCCACAGCGTCCCTGCGTTCTGTTGTTTCGTAACGCATGATTTCACGTTCTTCCGGTCCTGCAGGGGGCGGGGTGACCCGGATCGGGTTTACCAGTCCGGCGGAGTGAACAGCGGCTGCGCCTCGCCGGTCGGGGGCGCTTCAGGCAAGCCATCCGGGATTGTTGTGGCAGGGACCAGGTCGCCCCAGTCGGTTCTTTCCCGCATCTGTCGTTGCCGTGCCTCGGTTACGAAGTCGCGACCGGCGCGGATCTGCCAGCCGCCACCGAGGGCGCGGTAGACGCTGACGAGATTCCGGGCAATGTTGCCGCGTGCACTGCAGTGATTAAGGCCGGCCCCGGCCGCAGGGCTTGCCTGCGAAGCCGGCAGCATTACGGCAAGGGTGTGCCGGTTACCTCATGCCCCGGCCCCCGGCAGTTGCCGGTATGCCTCCAGCATGTCATCCAGGGTATCGAAGAAGGCGTCGTTGCCGAACAACTGGCTCAGGTTATAGCGGCTTTGGGCAGTAACATCTTCCATAACCTGCGCGACGACCAGGCGGATACCTTTTTCCTGCAGGAGGGCGTGCAGCGCACGCAGCGTTTCCGCCGCGGAGTAGTCCACATCGTCGACCGCGGAGGCGTCGACGCAGAACCAGCGCAGCGGCGGCTGTGCATTGTTGGCAAGTCGGGTCACTTCCTCGGACAGCTGCTGGGAGTTCGCGTAGTACATGCTGTGTGTGAAACGGTAGATAATGAGTCCGGGCTCGGCCTGGACCTGGCTCGTCACGGGCTGCACCTTCCATACGCCGGATTCATCCGGCATGAGCAGCGCGTTCTTCGGCCGGTAGCCGCGCCGGGTGTGATCGATCAGCGACAGTGCAATGGCCAGCAGGATACCCTGCTCCACGCCGACGAATACCACCATCAGCGCGGTAATCAGGGCCACCCAGAATTCCGAGCGCCGCTGGGCGAAGATTCTGTGCATACCCTTGATGTCGAGAAGGTCGACACCGACCAGGAAGACGATCGCAGACAATACCGCTTCGGGCATGTAAGCCAGCGGTGCCGTGAGGAACAGCAGCACCAGCAGCACGATGGCGGTGGTGAACAGCAGCGACAGCTGGCTGCGGCCGCCGGCGCTGTCGATCATCTGGGTCTTGGTGGGACTGCCGTTGACGACAAAGGTGCCGGACAGGCCCGCGCCGATGTTCGCCAGCCCCAGGCCGACGAGGTCGGTATCCTCGCTGAAACGCTCGTTGTAGCGGGCGGCATAGGCGCGCGAGGTCGCGGCGCTCTGTGCCAGGATGACCACGAACATGGCGAACGCGACCGGCACCAGTTTGCCGATCAGTCCCCAGCTCCATTCAACCTGCGGCAGGCCGATGTGTGGCAGGCCGCTCGGGACCTCGCCGAGCACATGCACGTGCGAACCCAGGCCGAGTGCCCAGCTGGCGGTAATGGCGCCGATCACGGCAATCAGCGCTCCCGGTATTTTTTTCGACAGCTTCTTCGAGCCGATGATCACCACCAGCACGCTGAGTGTGATAACGAGCGCGTAGAAGTTGACCTGGTCGATCTGCTGGATATCGCTCCAGATCTTCTGCAGGGTGCCGTGCCCGCCGCCCTTGAGGCCGAGCATCCCGGAGATTTCTCCCAGGGCGACCTGGATGCCGACCCCGGTCAGGAAACCGATCAGTACCGTGCGCGAGAGGAAGTCCGCCATGAACCCGAGGCCGATAACCCGCGCCAGGAGGAGAAAGGCCGCGGCCATCAAGGCCAGCACTGCCGCCAGTGCGACATACTCATCCGAGCCGGTGGCCGCCAGCCCCACCAGCCCGGCGGCGAGAATCGCCGCCGTTGCCGAGTCGGCGCCCACTACGAGGTGCCGTGACGAACCGAACAGGGCAAACAGGGCCATGGGTATGAGGATGGTGTAGAGGCCGGTGATCACCGGGGTGCCGGAGATCTTGGTGTAGCCCATCACCTCGGGAATGGCGAGCGCCGCCAGGGTGAGACCGGCGATGAGTTCGAGGGGGATCTGTGAGGCCTTGATGGGCAGTACGCCCTGCAGGACGGGGAGGCCGAAAGCTGCGGTCTGCTCATTCGTCGTCGCCATGCGAGTCTCCTAGGATGCAGTGCCGCGGAAGCCCGGAAGTCCGCGCGCCTCCGGAGTGGTTGCCGGAAACAGCGCTTCCTCGAGGACTTTCTTGCCGCGTGTCTTGAGCAGCGCGTCGTAGAGCGCGCGGACCAGGTGATGGTGGTCTACCAGGTAAATCTTCTTCTTTCTCACTACCACAGGTACCGGTCGGACGCGGAGATAATCGTGGAGTTGCTGCGCGGCTTTGCTGAATTTCTTGTAGATGCACCCGGTGCGCACGGCAACCTCTGCCTCGCCGACTGCAAACTGCGTGGGGGAAAGATCCTTCACCCTGAGCTTGTAGAAATCGCCAGCCCTTGCGTCCGCAGGGCACCACGGGAATTCCGAATCACATAGACCGGGTCATTGCCTGTTTCCTCCGCTTCCGGGATAAACGGTATGAGCCGCAGGCCTGCCATCTGATTATTTTACCACCAGCCATGCAGCTTTTTTATTGGTTGCGCGCAAGGATTATACTGCAACCGGGTCGAATGTGTCTGAAGCACGGGGACTCCCGGTAATTCTTCCAGAGACCGAACCTGTCGGTACGGATTATGGTTCGCCGCGAGCCCGCCGCCTGAAGCCACTGGCGTTTTCGCGAATGGGTTTATGTTTGTCCTATAATTTCAGTGTTTGTATATTCTCGACCTGAGGGCTGCCTGCTGACCGGGTTGTCGGTGAGTGGTATAAACGTAACGCCACCTGTCCTGCCGCGCACTGCAGCATCCCTGGCTGTTGCAGCATGCAAGGCATCCAGCCACCTGCAAGGGACGAACAAGGAGCACGGAAACCCATGCAACTCGCCGACCTGAAACGCCCGCGCGTCTTCATACCGCTCGGCCTGGTCCTGATTCTGGCCATTACCTCAGCCGTGGTATTCCATCCGGCATTCCAGAAAAAGATGCTGCTTGACCATGTGGGTCCGCTGGTGGACTCACTGGAGATCGGGCGCATTCATTTCACGCCCTGGTCACTGGAACTCGCCAACGTGGCGGTCGACTATGCCGGCGGTCATTTCCAGGTGGGGAACGGCTCGATCCGGTACTGCCTGTCTTCACTGCTGTTGCTGCAGCTCAACATCAAGCAGCTTGTCCTGCAGGATGTAAAGATCGATGTGGCAAATTTCAGTCCGCCGCCGTCTGAACCCGTGGAGAGTGGCATCTTCCCGGGTGTGCTGGCCTCGCTGCAGCACGGGCTCGGCTACAGCCTGCAGGAGCTGAGTGTCAATGCCGACGTTACCCTGCCCGGCAAGCAGTCGCTGGCCGCGAATATCAGTGGCGGTGGAATCAGGCCCGGTGAAAAGGGCAACATCAACGTGGATGCCCGCTTCAATACAGGGAACGCAGACGACCATGTCCTGGTCGATGGCATGCTGGCGCTCGATCAACTGTCGCGCGGGCGGTTCACCGCCATCGAAACCGTGTTTGATGTCCAGACGACACTGACTGACCTGCCGGAGACGGAGCATGTCAATATCAGCCTGGCCGTCACGCCCGCAGCGCTGGGCAAGGAAGAGCTCGCGGTCATCGAAGGCGGCGAGGCGCCAAGGTATTCACCGGAAAGGCTGCAACTGACGCTGCAGCAGAATGATGCGCAGGGCAACAACCGCGCCGTGCTCGACCTGGGTGGCATCTATGACGGTAACGGCGGCGACTTTACCGGCGCTTACCGGGTAACGGCCAATGAACGACTGGTCCAGCCCTATGCCGGGGACAACGTCATACCGCGCACGGAAGAAGTCCTGAAGGGTGCTGTCGACTTCAATATCGCGGAGCTGACCGGTGACATTACCGTGATCAGTGACCTGCTCGTCACCGACCTCCGGGAAGTGAAAGCCAATGACAAGTTGCCCGAACTGCTGCGGCTGAAGAACAATTTCCGCCTGTCGCTGCTGCCCGGCAGACGGCTGCGGATCGTCACCCTGGATGCCGGCTTGACCGACGAAGGGGGAAACCAGCCACTGGCCGCCAGCCTGCCGGCGGATCTGAATATCCCGCTGGACGATATCGATGCCTTTCTCCAGCAGGAGAACACCCTGCTCGAATTCGAGCTTCCCGGCATACCGCTAACCTGGTTCGACGCCTTTCTTCCCGGGCAGGAAATCACGGACGGGCGTCTCACCGGGGCTTTCCGGATTACCACTGACACCAGCTCGAACATCCATATCAAGCCGGTCAAACCACTGAAGATCACCTCCCTCACCATCCTGCAGGGGGATGACGTACTTATAAACAGGATGAATCTGTCCGTACTGCCGGAAGTCAGCTATGCGGCTGATGCCCTGCAGGTGAAGCTGGACCGGATTGTTGTCGCTGCCGAAGAGGGGACGCTGGCGACGGCAGCCGCCAGCGCCACCCTGCCGCTCGCCGGTGAGCGGCAGGGTGCGGTTGATGCGCGCGCCACTGCCGACCTGGATGTCTACAACCTGCTGGCCTATCTCGACATCAAGAAGTCCGGCAGGTACGGAGTACCCCGGCATTTCTCGGTGGAGTTCCAGACCTCGCTGCAGCAACAGCCCGGTCGCGTCGTCATCAGCAAGCTGGACGGCGGTCTCATCAAGGACAGCAAGACCCGGCTGCTGAACCTGGCGCTGTTGCAACCGCTCATCCTGAACACCAGCGGACAGGGCAGGCCTGTCGCCAATGCCGCGGGGCAGCTGGCACAACTGAATATCAGCGATATCCGGCTCGACTGGTTCTCGGCGTTTGTGCCGAATGCCAGCTTGAGCGGCAGGGTGTATCGGGCAGCGTTTACCCTTGCCATGGATGCAGACGGCACGGCCAGCATCACGACGGATAAGCCGTTCCGGATCAATAATGTCACTGTCAAGACCAAAGACGGCCCGCTGCTTGAGAATCTGGGCGTCAGTCTCAGGCCGGAGATCCGGCTGCTGCCCGAAGGCACGCAGATTACCTACAGGGATCTCGGTGTCAGTGGTGGCAAATCCAGCCTGGTTTCCGGCAGTGGTTCGATCGTACTGCCGGCAGCGGCAGGGCAGGCTCTGCTCGCCGATGGACACCTCAATGTCGACATACAGGCGCTGGCGCAGCAGCCCGTGGTGGCGGACACGCTGCAGGCTGGCGTGACATCCCCTGTACGGATCGAGGCCGACTATAAACTGGCACAGGATGACAGCAGCATCGATATCAGCCGGCTGGCTGTCAACCTGTTCTATGCGGACACGGAACCCCGCGTTGCATTGACTGCCGACTCGAAAGTGCGGGTACGCACCCGGCTTGGCCGGAGCCAGTCGGGAGTCGGACGTGCCCGCGGCAAGGTCACCCTTGCGGTTGCCGGACTCACGCCGGGACCGTTTGCCGACATTCTCAAGGCCAACGGTCTGACCTTCGACGAGGCAAACGGCAAGGCGGAACTCACGTCCGATGGCAGGTCGCTGACAGTCGACAGCATTGATCCGTTCATCATCAGCGGTATCGGCCTCAGCAACGAAGATGGTGCGCAGCTGCATCCGTTCACCGTCATGACTGACGCGGGAGCGGTCCTGACGGGAGACACCCTGCAGGCCAAACTGGATCCGTTCAGGCTGACATTTGACCGGCGCAAGGAGGCGCCGGCTGTCGATGCCATGCTGGACCTGACCCTGAAGGGCAGTGACGCAGCGACCCGGGTGGAGGACCTGACTGCCAGCATCAGTGTATTGTTGCCCGCCATGCTGGACCAGCCGGCCATTCTGCCGGGCAACAGCCTGAAAGCCGGGAAAATGGAAACCAGCATCCGCCTCGATCCGGACGGAAAACTCACCTCGCTGACCCGGGTTCACGACCTGCAGGGCAGGGACGAGTTGACGCTGGATCTGCTCGAGCTGCAGGTGGATGGGCGGCTGGAACCCGATGGCAGCTTCAGCATCAAGGCACCACTCAGGACAGTCGGCAAATCGGGCAGCAGCGACCTGCTGGTCGAAGCCGTACACTCGAACCGGGATGGCGTCAGCGATGACCTGAATGTCAACGTCGACAGCACGGTGTTCTATCTCAATGATATCCTCAACACACTGAATACCATCGCCGGCCGGCAACAGGCTGCAAAAGGCGGGGGGAAACCAGCGGCAACAGACGAGGAACTGGCGGCAGCGGCGGCACAGGAGGAGACACTGGAACTGCTCCCGGACGAACGGGCATTCTGGGCCACCATTCCCTACAACCGGCATGCCAGCTATCACTTCGGCCAGCTCTACTACACGGACTACCTGGTCATCCATGACATCAGGGGAAGTGGCGACTTCACACCGGAAAGGCTCTCGCTCGACAATTTCGAGGCGCATTTCCATGACAGCCCGATCAGGCTGAACGCGGTCATGACCTTCACACCGGGTGATGCGCCCTACGATCTGGATCTGCAGGCCGGTGTCGAGCAGTTTGATCTCGCCAGGTTTTTCCGCGAGCTGGTTCCCGACTCGAAACCGCGCGCCGAGGGCCTGTTCGATGTCAGCCTGAATGCGTTCGGCAAGTCACCCAATATGCCCCAGTATCGCAACCAGCTGTTCTTTGACATGCACCTGCAAAGCCGGGACGGTGTCTTCCGGCTGCTGGACCCGAACAGCGCCCTGGTTGGAGGCACAACCGGTTTTGCAGGCGCCATCGGTGAAGGGGTCTCGTACCTTCCAACCGGCCTGTTTGGCCTGGGTGCGGTGTCGCGACTCGTCGAATACATCAAGGAAATCAACTACGACAAGATCGATGTGCGACTGGTCAGGGATGAATCACGGGATGTGCAGATAAAGCGCTATGTCGTCCAGAACCCGGAGATTCTGATGACGGCTGCGGGCGGGATCGAGTACCAGGAGGGCGTCGACATACTGCAGAGCCCGCTGTCCATGGATGCGAACCTCGACTTTCGTGACAAGGGCGCGGCCATTATGTACGACCTGGACCTGCTGAAGTCGGAACAGGACGCCTACGGTTACTGGAAAGGGCCTGAAATCAAGTTCTGGGGTACCCCCGCCGCATCGGAGTCAAACCTCGGGGATATCATCACGACAGCCGGCAATGCGGCCTTCCTCGGAGGGATCACCCGCCCGATATCCGGTCTGATCGGTAATATCAGACACCGCTGGATGGATGAGGAAGGTGAACCCGTCGAGTACAGCGAATAAGTACAGGGGGCGGCCGCTGTCACCGGCGACACACTGCATGCCGCAGTCGGAGGTGGTGGCATGCACTCATGGCAGGTTCCGCTACTTTCCTCGGGGCACCTGTCCTGGTTATTTTTTGTGCAGGGTGTGTGCTGTCACAGATCGCTCTGTGGCGCCTGCATGCCGGCCCGGACCCGCGGGCATGGCATACGCCAGGTCGCTGCTGACTGCAGGGGTATTGAGTGTCCCGCCGCCGCGGCTGGAGTGCCGCGGTGTTGCATCAACGGGCGGACAGTTTCCTGTTCTGCAATGACTGGTAACGCGCTACATCCGCCGCACTGGTCTCGTTGATCTTCTCTATTTCCGCCTGCTTGCGAGTGATGGTTACCTGGTTCTGTTCGATCTGGTCGCGAATACTGGCAGTCTGCTGCAGCACGAACTCGGGAACCGGTTTGCCGCGTCCCTCGTAGCTTGCGGCTTCGCCGGTCAGGTCGGCCAGGCGTTTCTGCAACGATTCGATGCGGATGTCTGTCAAATGGATGAATTCCCTGATGGCGTCGACCTTGTTGTCGCGGGCGATCAGGATGTCTTCTTCACTTGCGTAGGTGGCAAGCAACTGCTTGTCCAGCTGCGCCTGCTCTGCCGACTGTTTCTGTTCTTCCTGCCTGAGACCGGCCCGCCGTTTCTGCTCGGCAATTTCTTCCGGCGTGGCGGGTTCGTCGAATGCTTTCAGGGTACGGCCCTGCTCGTTGATTTCCTGTCGTTGCTGTGCGCTGGCCTGCAGGGGTACACGGTCGCCGTAATGCGTGTTTCCCTGTGCGTCGATCCACTTGAAGGTGCGCTCTGCATTGGCTGCAGTGGCTGCCAGCAGCAGGGTGGCAAGCGGGATGGCTGTAAGTATGGAATGTAATGGCTTCACGATCTGATCCTGTCGGCTGCGCGGTGATGTCAAGGCAACGATTCGCACGCTGCCAGCTACCACCATCAATGGCCAGAAAACAATAGATAACAATAAAATATCAGGTTTACTTCGGGTGACTTACCCGATTCAAACCGGTTTCTGCGCTGTGATGCACAGGCTATCGGCTTGTGAACCTGTCGCTTGAAATACAGCGGGGCCAGTATAACGCTTGCGGCAGCTGCCGGGTGGGATGTCTGTCACGCTCGGCGGGATACCGCGGGCGGCGCCCGGGGCCCGTACCGCCTCATGCCGGCATTTCACAAGAATTAACCGGTGACCGCGCCGGGCGGTGCTAGAATTGAACGCATTGTGATGATCCGGATGCGACATGAAAATTGAGCGAAGCCTGCGGGAACTGGAGGTACTGGCGCTCGAACTGCAACCGCCGCTTGTCCTCGACAGCAAGACCCTTGTCGCCGCTGTCATCGAGGCGATGCGCCGGAGTGGTCTGGGTTATGCCTTGCTCGAGACCGATGGCCGGCTGGCCGGGATCTTCACCGAACGTGACGTTTTCCTTTCCGTGCTCGGCAATACTGCCGTGCTGCAGGAGCCTGTCGGACGCTACATGACAGCGGCGCCCGCCCGGGTGAACAAGGACGCTCCCGTGTGGCGCGTTATCGTAATGATGCACGAGGGCGGCTACCGCCAGGTGCCTGTCGTTGACAGGGATGACCGGATTCTGGGTTGCGTGCGGCACAAGGATATCGCTGGCTACCTGGTCAACTGTTACGCCGCGCATGTTCTCAACCTGCCCCCGGACCCGGAGCAGGTGGCACACGCACCCGAGGGCGGCTGATATGCTGGAGAGCGCAGCACTGCCATCCGGCGAATCCAGGGAAACGCTCGAACAGGTCACGATCCTGTTTTGCGGTGACTCCGGTGACGGCATGCAGCTGAGCGGTGCGCAGATGGGGACCACCTCCGCGATCTATGGCAACGATGTCAGCACGCTGCCGGACTATCCCGCGGAGATCCGGGCGCCGGCCGGCTCGCTTGGCGGCGTCTCCGCCTTCCAGCTGCATTTCGCCAGCCACGAGATTCATACGCCGGGCGACGCCCCCGACGTCCTGGTTGCCATGAACCCGGCGGCATTGAAGATCCACCTGCCGCGGTTGGTGCCCGGCGGCATCCTGGTCGTCGACCGGGATGCCTTCACGGCGCGCAATCTGGCAAAGGCCGGCTATACCGGCAATCCACTGGAAGAGGAGGCGACGGGTACACGTTACCGGCTGCATGCTTTGCCCGTGACCACGCTGACCCTGAATGCGCTCGAGTCGCTGGAACTCAAGCGTTCGTCCAAGATTCGCTGCAAAAACTTCTTTGCCCTGGGTCTCGTCTACTGGCTCTATGACCGGCCACTCGCGCAGAGTCTGGCATGGATCAGGAAAAAGTTCGCCGGCATGCCGCCGGTAGCCGAGGCGAACCGGCTGGCACTGCAGGCCGGCTACCACTACGGTGAAACCGCGGGTGCCTTTTCGGTGCAGTGGCAGATACGCAAGGCCCCGGGTCGGCCGGGAACCTATCGGCTGGTCAACGGCAACGAGGCTGCTGCACTGGGACTGGTAACGGCTGCGCGTCTCGCGGGCAAGCCGCTGGTCTACAGCAGTTACCCGATCACGCCGGCATCAGAGATCCTGCACACCCTGTCGCGCTGGAAACACATGGATGTGCGCACGATCCAGGCAGAAGACGAAATCGCGGCCATGGGCGCCACAATCGGCGCGGCCTACGGCGGTGCTCTCGCCGTCACGGGTACCAGCGGTCCCGGGGTGTGCCTGAAGAGCGAGGCGCTGAACCTTGCGGTCATGCTGGAGCTGCCGGTGGTGGTAATCAATGTCCAGCGCGGCGGGCCATCCACGGGTCTGCCGACCAAGACCGAGCAGGCCGACCTGCTGCAGGCCCTGTTCGGCCGCCATGGCGAAAGCCCGATCCCGGTGCTGGCGCCGGCGAGTCCGGCGGAGTGCTTTGTGATGGCGATCGAGGCCATGCGTATCGCGGTGCGCCACATGACACCGGTGTTCATTCTCAGCGAGGGCTTCCTTGCAAACAGCAGCGAACCCTGGCGAATTCCGCAGTTGCAGGAACTGGAACCGATAGCGGTACACCACCCGGCCGATCCGGCAGGCTTCCAGCCCTACAGCCGGACGCCGGAGACGCTGGCCCGCCCCTGGGTTCTGCCGGGTACACCGGGCATGGAACATCGCCTCGGTGGTCTGGAAAAACAGCCGCTGACGGGGGACGTGAGTTATTCACCGGAGGATCACGAGACCATGTGCCGGCTGCGTGCCGACAAGGTCGCTCGCATTACCGGGTTCATACCCGATCTGGAGGTCGGCGGGCATGCGGAGGCGACGCTGCTGGTGCTGGGCTGGGGCGGCTCTTATGGCGCCATCCGGACTGCGGTGGAACAGCTGGCGCAGGCCGGCAGGCCGGTTGCACATGCCCACCTGCGCTACCTGAACCCCTTTCCCGGCAACCTTGGTGAAGTACTGGCCCGCTATGAGCGGGTCCTGGTGCCGGAACTCAACCACGGCCAGCTGGCGCTGTTACTGCGCGCCCGCTATCTCGTCGATGTAATCTCCCGCGGCAAGATGCAGGGCCGGCCTTTCAGTGTCGGGGAGATCGAGACGTACATCATGGAGGTGCTGGATGGTGTCTGAAACCGGGCAGGACGGGCTGACCCGCCGGGACTTTGCCTCGGACCAGGATGTGCGCTGGTGTCCCGGCTGCGGCAACAATGCCATTCTAGCGCAGATGCAGAAGACACTTCCCGAACTCGGTGTTCCCCGCGAGAACATCGTCATTATTTCGGGCATAGGCTGCTCCAGCCGCTTTCCCTACTACATGAACACCTACGGTATCCACTCCATCCACGGTCGTGCACCGACCCTGGCCATGGGGCTGAAATGCGCGCGTCCCGAGTTGCTGGTCTGGGTCGTGACCGGGGATGGCGACGCGCTGGCCATTGGCGGCAACCACTTCACACATGCACTGCGGCGCAACGTGGATATCAACATCCTGCTGTTCAATAACCGGATATACGGACTCACCAAGGGGCAGTATTCACCGACCTCGGCGCACGGGACACGCACGCAGTCCAGCCCTGACGGTTCCATCGAGAACCCGGTCAACCCGGTCGGTGTTGCGATCGGCTCGGAAGCCAGCTTTATCGCGCGCACCGTGGATGTATTCCAGCAGCACTGCTCCGGGATGCTCAAGCGTGCGGCCGCGCACCGCGGCGCGTCCCTGGTCGAGATTGCGCAGAACTGCATCATATTCAATGACGGCGCCTGGTCGTACATGACCGACCCTGACAGGCGCCAGGAGCATGTCCTGTACCTGGAACACGGCCAGCCAATGCGTTTTGGAAAGCAGGGCGAGAAGGGTATCCGGCTCAACGGGCTGCAGCCCGAGGTTGTCAATGTCGCTGCCGTCGGCGAGGAAAACCTGCTGGTGCACGACGAACAGGCGGCGGAACCGACGCTTGCCTACCTGCTGTCGCGCATGGGGCCGCCGGACTTTCCGACCCCCGTGGGCGTCTTCCGCGCCATCGATAAACCCGTGTACAGCCAGCAACTCATGGGTCAGGTGCGGGCGGCGCAGGCGCGCGAACCGGCGGATCTGGCAGCCCTGTTTCGCCAGGGCGATACCTGGGAGGTTTCGTGATTCTCGTGATGGAGGCAAGCCGGTGAAGTGTCCCTGCTGCGGCTGCGAGAACCTGGCTGGCGCGGACAGCTGCGAAAACTGCCAGGCGAGTCTCTGCCAGGATGATGTGCCGCAGCCCTGCGGCGCCGTCGAGCGCAGCCTTATGGAGGACCCGGTTGTCTGCCTGCAGCCGCTGCGGCCACTGACTGTCGATCCACACACGCCCCTGGAGGAAGCCATCCGCTTCATGCGTAACCATGGGATCGGCTGTGTCCTGGTGACCGATGCCGCAGGAAAACTGGCGGGTATTCTCACCGAGCGGGATCTGTTGCAGAAAGTTGCCGGGAAAGGGCGTGATCTCGCCCGGCTGCGGGTTGCTGACTGCATGACAGCAGCACCGGAGTCGAGCAAGCCCGGCCACCCGCTGGGCTATGCGCTGCAACGCATGATCGTCAGTGATATCCGCTACCTGCCGCTGGTTGATGACAGCGGCAGGCCGGTCGGCATTGTGTCGTCGCGCGATATTATCGCCTATATGGCAGACCGCTTTCGGGACGGTGTGGAACCGGCTGCCCCGGCGGGAGGGAACGGGTAACAGGAAAGTTCGGAAGCGGTGTTTTCAGATCCCGCCGGGAACGCCGGCAGTTTCCAGCCAGGACAGGTTCAGGGATCCCGGCATATAACTATCATCCTTGACTGTCATCACCGGCGACCTGGCATATTTGGCAACGTACTCGGCGACAGACCCCTGCAGGAGATGGGCGAAGCCGTTGCGTCCGTGTGTGCCCATGACAATCATCGCTGCCTGTTCGCGTTCCGCTACCTCGATGATGCGGCGCCCCGGCAGGCCGCGAACCAGCAGGGGGTCGACTGTCTGCAGTGCATTCAGGCCGGGTTCCTGGCTGCGGAGTTCTGTCAGCATGTCTTCAACCATATCAGCGGCGATGTCCGTGATAGGTCGGGCCGTGTAGTGGCTGGTGGGACTGCGGTATACACCGGGTCGCCTGACGTCATCATGGATGACATGCAGCAGCAACAGCGGGGTGCGTGTTCCCTCCACCAGGCGGCTGGCAAAAAGCAGCGCGGCTCGTGAGCAGTCTGAAAAATCCACAGGTACCAGCAGCGGGTGTCTTGCCGGGGCAAGTCGGGGTTCATGTGTCTGTGTCACGGTTGCAATGCTCCAGCTGCCCGGCCCTGCGGGCACGGCATGGTTGTGTTGCCAGGGTTTGCCGAAGATGACTATAGCCCCCCAGTATTAGCGTTTCATTAGCCTGTATCTCGTCGCTATAAATCTGGAAAAGAGGCTTCCGTTCAGGGGGTGCAAGGCGAATCCCGGTTGCAGTGCTGCCCCCCCGGCCACGGACGCCACGCAATGTACAACATCTGTCACAATCCGGCAGGCAAGGGTTGTATAATCATCAGGTTAAGGAGCCCTGTTTAGTCAAGGCATCCCTTTATTGCACGGGAACGATGTGAGGAGGCAATCTCCAGCACATTGATCATGGGTAAAAGATTGCTTCACAGCACTCGCAATAAGGGATTGATCAGGTCTTCCTGAAACACAGTGACACTGCCGGAGCCGTGAATCACAGCGGGCAGCGTTAATAACAATCAGTCCGCATATTGCGGCAACCAGGAATATTCATGAACGAAAATACCGGAACCCGCAATATGGCCGTGTACTGCGACTTTGAAAATGTCGCGCTCGGTGTGCGTGATGCCAAGTACGCAGCCTTCGATATCCAGAAAGTGCTGGAACGGCTGCTGCTGAAAGGAAACATCGTGGTGAAAAAGGCCTACTGCGACTGGGACCGCTACAAGGAATTCAAGCCGGCCATGCACGAGGCGACCTTCGAGCTGATCGAGATACCGCATATCCGCATGTCAGGCAAGAATTCCGCCGATATTCGCATGGTCGTGGATGCGCTTGACCTTTGCTACACCAAGGCGCACGTCGACACCTTCGTGATCATCAGCGGCGACTCGGATTTTTCCGCGCTGGTCAGCAAGCTGCGCGAGAACAACAAGCTGGTCATCGGGGTCGGGGTGAAGAATTCCACCTCGGACCTGCTGATATCCAATTGCGACGAGTTCATCTTCTACGACGACCTGGTGCGCGAGTCGGAAAAACCCCGGCGTACACGGCGCAAGGTTGCTTCCAGGAAAAAGGGCAAGAAAGAAATGCCGAGTGCGGAAGATGACAAGCGCCAGGAAGCCATCGATCTGGTCATGGAAACGGTAGAGGCCGTATTCAACGAGCGCGGCGAGGAGGAAAAGGTCTGGGGGTCCATGGTGAAGCAGACCCTGAAACGCCGCAAACCGGGATTCAACGAAAGCTACCACGGGTTTCGTAATTTCGGCCAGTTGCTGGAAGAGGCGCAGGCGCGCCAGCTGTTGACCCTGGTGCTGGATGAAAAGTCCGGCGGCTACATCATCCAGAGCTATGTCCACGAGGACTAGCATTCCTGCAAATTAATAAAACGGGTGCTTGCACGTCAGGCCGGGAGCCGGGAATTCTGTATAGCCACGGAATCCGTGGCCATAATTTCCGTCATCATCTGAGCGAAAGAACAGGCATCCGTTTTTATACTCCGGCATTTCCCTGGCTTGGTTTTATCCTCTTTCCACGATCGGTACATAGTCGGACAGCCCCATGCCGGTATAGATCTGCCGCGGCCGGGCGATGCGCCTCCCGGGCTCGTCGTGCTGTTCGTTCCAGTGGGCGATCCAGCCGGGCAAGCGGCCGATGGCGAACAGCACCGTGAACATGTTGGTGGGAATGCCGATGGCGCGCAGGATAATGCCGCTGTAGAAGTCGACATTGGGATACAGCTTGCGCTCCAGGAAGTAGGGGTCCTTGAGGGCGATCTCCTCCAGGTTACGCGCGATGTCCAGCAGCGGGTCACTGACCTGGATCTTGTTCAGCAGCTGTTCGCTGACCTTGCGCAGCAGGATCGCCCGGGGGTCGAAATTCTTGTAGACACGGTGACCGAAGCCCATCAGGCGCACCGGGCTGGACTTGTCCTTGGCCTGGTCGATGTATTCCTGCGCCGTCAGTTTGCCGCGATGGATCGCCTCCAGCATCTCGATCACCTTGACGTTGGCGCCGCCATGCAGCGGCCCCCACAGGGCGGACACACCGGCTGCACAGGATGCAAACAGGTTGGCATTGCTGGAACCCACCATGCGCACGGTGGACGTGCTGCAGTTCTGTTCATGGTCGGCGTGCAGGATCAGCACCAGGTTGAGGGCGCTGCGCACCTCGTCCTCGCACAGGTAGGGCTGGTAGGGTTCCGAAAACATCATGTGCAGGAAGTTGGTGACGTAGGGCAGGTTCGGATCAGGGTAGATATAGGGCAGCCCCCGGGAGCGTCGGTAGGTGTAGGCGGCCAGGGTGCGGATCTTGCTGATCAGGCGTGCCGCTGCCTGCTCGAACTGACTGGCATCATCCAGCTCATTGAACTCCGGGTGGAAGCAGGACAGGGTGGAGAGCATGGCCGAGAGCACCGCCATGGGCGGCGCGGAGCGCGGGAAGCCCGAGAAGTGATGTTTCATGTCCTCGTCAAGGTTGGCGTGGCGGGTCAGCTGGGAACTGAACTGGGCGTATTCCGTTGCCGTGGGCAGCCGGCCGAACACCAGCAGCCAGGCAACCTCGACGAAGTTGGGGTGCTGTTCAAAACTTTCCAGTGGAATGCCGCGGTAGCGCAGAATGCCTTTTTCCCCGTCGATATAGGTGATTGCGCTTTCGCAGCTGGCGGTGTTGCCGAAACCGGGGTCCAGTACGACAAGACCTGTTTGCTCGCGCAGCTTTCTGATATCGATGGCAAGTTCGCCCTCGGTACCCTCGATAACGGGGAAGGTGAATGTCCCGTTTTCCAGTACCAGTTCTGCGTCTTTTGGCATGCTGCTCTCCTGTAGAATGGGGATTGTGCGACTGGTTCCAGGTGTGTTTGCAAGCGCACCGGCAAGCGGACACTACACCTGTCGCAGGTCCGTTATGGCGACAGCATAGCAACAGGGCATGACAAGTACGAGGTCTGAATGCCGGTGACACAGCAGGTTAAAATGGCTGACAGATTTTCTTGTACTGACAGGCTGCCGGTGCAAAGATTACCGGCTACAGGAGGGCAACAAGCAGGCTCCTCCCGGGTGGAGCGTTCAATGGCAGGATTGGTGCAGCAGAAACCGCCGCGCATTTCGAGGCTGCAGTTGCAGCCCGGCCAGATCGTGGCCGGCAAGTACGTGATCCTTTCCCTGCTGGGAGCAGGCTGGGAGGGCGAGGTCTACCTGATCCGCGAACGCCTCAGCGGCATTGAGCGAACGGCCAAGTTTTTCTTTCCCCACCGCAATATTCGTGACCGCGCACTGAAGTTTTATGCCCGCAAACTGCACAAGCTGCGCCAGTGTCCCGTGATCATTCAGTACCACACCCAGGACTCGATTACCTGCCAGTCCTATCCGGTCTCCTTCCTGATTTCCGAGTTTGTCGACGGCGAATTGCTGACGGATTTCATCAAGCGACAACCCGCCCGGCGGCTGACGCCTTTCCAGGCGGTTCACCTGCTGCATGCGCTGGCTGCCGGTATCGAATGCATCCATGCGCTGGGGGAGTATCACGGCGACCTGCATACAGACAATATTATTCTGCAACACTACGGCCTCGGGTTCGACCTGAAGCTCATAGACCTGTTTCACTGGGGCGCCCCCAGCAAGGCCAACATTTACGATGATGTCTGCAACATGATACGGATCTTCTACGACTCCATGGGCGGCGCGCAGCGCTATGCAAAACACCCTCCCGAGATCAAGGCAATTTGCTGCGGGCTGAAGCGCACGCTCATTCTGAAGAAATTTCGCAGCGCCGGCCAAATCAAGGCCTACCTGGAAACCATGGAGTGGCACTGATGGAGAGGCTGCCACCAGTGGTTACGATCCCCCTTGCCATGGTTGAGCTTGTATCCGGAGCGGAACGCCTGGAGCCGCGAACGCAGTCATTCCTGCAGGGCCAGGTGGCGCTGTTTTCCGTGCGATCGCCGGAGAAGACCAGCAGCAACGAGGACGCGGCAGCCCTGATTTCCATTGATGATCGCAGCGGACTGATTGTGGTCGCGGACGGGCTCGGCGGGCATGCGGACGGGGCGCTGGCTTCACGTATGGCGATCGACGAACTCGTTGGCGCCACCCGGGATGTCGTGGCCAGTGGAGGCGGGCTGCGAGAGGCCGTCCTGCAGGGTATCGATGCTGCTAACCAGGCCATCATCGCACTGGGCAATGGTGCGGCGACCACGCTGGCCGTCACCGAGATCACCGATGCCGGTATGCGCACTTACCACGTAGGCGATTCCTCTATTCTGGTAACCGGGCAGCGTGGCCTGCTCAAACAGCAGACCATCCAGCACTCGCCGATCGGCCATGCCGTGGAATCCGGCCTGATGGACGAGGCCGGTGCCATGCAGTCGGAGGAGCGACACCTCGTCTCCAACGTGGTCGGTTCACCGGACATGCGGGTCGAACTGGGGCCGCTGCGCAAGCTCGCGACCTACGATACGGTTGTGATGGCCAGCGACGGCCTGGCTGACAATCTCATGGTCGAGGAAATAATCAAGACCGTCCGCAAGGGACCTCTGGACCGGGCGGCCGGCAACCTGATGTCCGCCTGTCTTCAGGCGATGCTGGACGGCGGCCATCCGGATGACCTTACCGTTGCCCTGTATCGGCCCTCGGGCAGGTGAACGCCCGCAACTGCCGGCATCCGGATACTCCCTTTCCTGTAGCCGGGTAAATAACACTCCCGGGGCAGGGGGATTTCCGCTGCCTTGAGGTATTTCCTGGCAGCATGCGGGCATCCCCCCCGGCGCCATGATCGCGGAAAGCCACCGTGGACTTGATCAATATCATGTCGACCCGGCAGGATAAGTCTCATAATAAAAATCATCCTGTATAAAAGGTCGGATCTCGGCACTATGCTAAAATCACTCTCCCTGCGTGCGATATCGCTTCTGCTCCTGTGCTTGCTGGCGAATACTTCCGCCGCGGTGGAGCCGTGCGCGCCCTTTGAGGGTGGGCGGGTCGACGCGGGACTGATTGCCGCCATGCGTCAGGCAGCGCGTGAAGGACGCATGTACCGGGTCGATGCAGACAAGTCCACTGTTGGATTCTGTGTGCGGCATTTCCCGTTCCAGGAATTCCGTGGTGAGTTCAGAAACCTCGTGGGAGGTCTGGCACTGCCACCCGACCCCGGGCAGTACGGGCATGCCATGCTGCTGATTCACAGCGCCAGCCTGGTCTCGGAAGACAGTGCCCTGGTCCCGCTGGTGATCGGGCACAGTTTCATCGATGCAGAGCGTTATCCCGAGATCCTGTTCGTGGGTCGACGCTTTGTATGGCTGGATGACAGCCAGGCGCAGATTTACGGTGAGTTGACCCTGCACGGCAAGACCCGGCCGGTGGTATTCAATGTCGAGATAGAGCGGGATAGCGGGGAAATTCCCGAGGCCGATCGGCGTATCCGGATGCGCGGCAACGCCCAGGTAAATCGCATCCAGTTCGACATGAGCAGCTACCAGTATTTCGTCAGTGACACCGTGCGCTTGTGTCTTGCTGTCGAACTGGTGCCCTGGGTAAACGAATGATGCAGCAGGATTGTTATGCACCCGGCGGCGCCGGTTGTGAGCAACCACTGACTCAACAATTGAACAGAACGGAATGAACGTTATGAAAATATCGCAACAGATCCCGAGAATCCTCCTGCCAGCTGTCACCAGTCTGCTGTTGTGCGGCAACAGCGTGCTGAACGCCGCTGCAGGTGACGCCGCTGCCGGTGCATTGAACTTCAACGAACAGACGCACCTCGTGTTTACCTGCGAGGAGGAAAAGCTGGCGCGTGATGTCTACCGGGTGCTGGGCAGCCGGTTTCCCGAAATCGGCGTTTTCGCGGATATGGAGGCAAACAAGGAACACAATCGCTGTGCGGTGCTCGACCTGATGCGGAAATACCGGGTTTCCGTACCCCTGGTGAATGACAACGTCGGGGTTTTCTCCTGGGGCATCTACGGGCGATACTTCACGGAAAAGTACCTGGTCCTTACCAGCCAGGGATCGAGCGACCCCCTGAGTGCGTTGTATGTCGGGGCCTTTATGGAGGAACTCAATATCCTGGACATCAACGAGTGTCCCAAGGTGATTGTCGACATCAGCAACGGCATCAACGATGCTGCAGACTGTGGCATGCACTACACCGACAATCCGGAGTTGCAGCGTGTCTATACGAGCCTGCTGGAGGAGTCCCGCAGGCACCTCTGGCTGCTGGTGCACGCCATCGAGTTGCAAACCGGTAGCGACAAGTACCAGGCGCAGATCCTGCAGCAGAACGAGGTGGATGACATCCTCTCGCACCAGCTGCTGGCGCAGCCCTGAGCGTACCCCGACTTTATTCCCTCGCGATTCCCGGGCAGTCCGGCAGCGGGGCACACTGCACCGGCAGGGACTCCTTGCCATGCGTGCGCGCCGTGATTTCAGTCTGTGTTTCCAGATATTCGGGCTCGCCCGGTGCCACGGTGACCGCACAGGCGGCTGCCCGGCGCGCCTGTGCATGACAGGTGGTCTCCAGCAGGGCATAGGCGAGGTTGTTCCACGCGCGCGGGTCAGCCGGCGCAAGCACGGTTGCCTGGCGAAAGGCCGCGGCGGATTCGCTGAATTCACCATCGCTGTACAGGCTGTTTCCCCAGGACAGCCAGCCGGCCGGCAGATCCGGCCAGCGTTCGGTGGCCGAGCGGTAGGCCATGCGGGCGGCCTTTGCCTGGCCCGAGACCTCCAGGTCACGGGCGGCCTGCAGGTAACCTGCAGGGTGTGCGCTGGCCGGGACCTCGCCGGCTGGCACGATGACCAGCGCCCAGTAATCACCCCGTGACCAGGTGCGTTCGAAAGTCCCCAGCGAGGTGCGCCAGCGCCGTGTCGTGCCGGAGCGCAGCACGATTTCCCGCGACGCCAGGTCGTAGCCAATGACCACGGCATAGTGCCATTTCGGCAATACGGGCAGGCCGAGATTCTGAAACACCAGTACCGGGTTGCCGTGCGCCGTTTCCTCGAGCAGGTCGACGAGCGAGGTGCGCAGCGGGTAAGCCAGCATGCCATGGTCGCGTGCGGCGGCGGCAATCTCATCACGCAGGCTGCCATGCAGTGCGGGAATGTAGACACGCTCCACCAGATCTCCGGGCGTCACGCTGACAGCATGCGCCGCCAGGACGGTGGCGAGCGCGGCGGGTCCGCACTGGTAGCGTTGCTGCGGGAAAAACGGGGTTTGTGTCAGTTCAACCCTGGTTGGCAGGTCAGTATCCGGCTGCAGGAACAGTTGTCTGGTCTGCGGCGGAGTTGCACAGGCGGTCAGCAGTACGGAAAGCAGGACGCCCGCCAGCTGGCGGGCGCCCGTTGACAACTGCATGTAACGGTTATCTGATCGGGTGGATGAACGGGAAGATATCCGTGGCACCTAGGACGTCGGTTATGACAAAGACGATGAAGATGACCAGCAGGATTCCCAGGACACCGTCGCCGCCGGCCTTGACTTCGTTGAGCTGCCGGTTGAGGTTCGCGAGTTCCTCTCCGGTCAGGCTGTTGATGCGCTCACGCGCCATCTCCGGGTTGACACCCCAGCTTTCCAGCTGTTGCCGGGTGACCTCCTGGTCGAGCATTGCCAGGATCGACTCGCTGTCGAGAGTAGCCTGCTGTTCGCTGATAATACGGCCGTTGTCTACCATGCCAGCCTGTGCCGGCAGCATCGGCAACATGACCAGCATTAGCGAGAGAAACCAGGCCATGGGTTGTTGCTTGCATCGCATGACGCTATCTCCTTGTGAAAACAAATGACAAACTGGCACCCTGAATTCGGCAGGCCAGACAGGCGCAACCATACCGATATGCCGAACACAGTGCCAGCTTTCCGGGTTCCTGATGTGACGAATTATTTTGTCTTGCTGTCCGTAACGTGATGCAACTTAAATGTGTTCGCATAGCGGCCTGTCGTGAAAGCTCCGGCTTGACCGGGCTGGCGGCTCCGCCGTGATGTGAACGCAGGCGCTGCCGGAGGGCGGCTCATATCGTGGCGGGCAAGTGTGCCGCCGGATTCCGCCTGAACTTTTCCCGGTCATGCGAGTCACAGCGATGGAGCCGGCGGTCTTGCCGTTTGCTGTCCTGCAGTGAATCACGGACAGCCCGCAGTGACAGCCTGGAAACATCTACGGAGCGGTGGGTGCGGGCGGCCGGGCAACGTTCAACAGGCGTTTGCAGCCTGTTGCAGGGACGAATAGACAGTCGAGGTCCAGACATGATGAAACAAATGGCAGTACCTTCGGAGAATGGCGCGATGGACGCTGCGCAGGCAGCCTTTGAGCAGCTGCGCAAACAACTTGAGTCCTGCATTATCGGCCAGCAGAAACTGGTCGAACACCTGTTGCTGGCGCTGCTGGCAGACGGTCACCTGCTGGTCGAGGGGGCGCCAGGACTTGCCAAGACAACGGCAATCAAGGAGCTGGCCAATCGCATCGAGGGTGATTTTCACCGTCTGCAGTTTACGCCGGATCTGTTGCCCGGCGACCTGACGGGAACCGAGATCTACCGGCCGCAGACCGGCGATTTCGAGTTTCAAAAAGGCCCGATCTTTCACAATCTGGTGCTGGCTGACGAGATTAACCGCGCGCCGGCCAAGGTCCAGTCGGCGCTGCTGGAAGCCATGGGTGAACGCCAGATAACGGTGGGGCAGGTGACCTACACCCTGCCACGGCTGTTCCTGGTCATGGCCACGCAGAACCCGATCGAGCATGAGGGTACCTACCCCCTGCCGGAGGCGCAGCTGGACCGTTTCCTCATGCATGTCCGCATCGGCTACCCCAATGCCGGCAGCGAACGCGAGATCCTGGCGCTGGCACGACGCCAGGCAGGCGCAGCGGCCGGGGGAGAGCGCCCGGCCGTTGCCGGTGTGCTGCTGACGCAGGAACAGATATTCAGTGCGCGGCAGGCGGTACTGACCCAGCACATGGCGCCGGCCGTGGAGGAGTACCTGATCCAGCTGCTGCTGGCCTCACGCGACCCCTCACCCTACGGGGAAGACCTGGCGCGCTGGGTCAGCTACGGTGCCAGCCCCCGCGGCACGATCGCACTTGATCGCTGTGCGCGTGCCCGCTCCTGGCTGCAGGGGCGCGATTACGTGACCCCGGAAGACGTACAGTCCGTGGCGCACGATACCCTGCGACATCGTATCCTGCTGTCGTTCGAGGCCGAGGCGGAAGGTCTGACTGCCGACGATGTTATCAACGCCCTGGTCAAGCGGGTCCCGGTTTCCTGATACAGGCATCATGTTCAGCAAGCTGTTCAGCAGGCAGGCGGCGCACGCAACGGCAGGTACAGCCGGATTCTCCGCTGCTGTGACGGACGGAGTCCGGGTGAGTCGTGAGGAACTGCTGCAACTGCGGCACAGCGCACGTGAGCTGCCGCTCGACAGCCGCATGGCAGCCACCAGCGTCATCAGCGGGGCGCATGTCTCGCGCTTTCGCGGCCGCGGGATGGATTACCTGGAATCGCGCGGTTACCAGCCGGGAGACGATATTCGCAGCATGGACTGGCGGGTTACCGCGCGTTCCGGGCGCGCGCATATCAAGGTCTACCAGGAAGAACGCGAGCGGCCGATCGTGCTCATGCTCGACCTGGGACCGGGCATGTTCTTTGCCACCCGGGGCGCGTTCAAATCGGTGGTTGCTGCCCGTGCCGCGGCCATGATCGGCTGGGCCGCGGTACATAACGGTGATCGCATCGGCGCCTTGCTGTTCAACGGCGGCCACCATGAGTTGCGTCCGCTGGGCGGCTCCCGCGGCGCCCTGCGTCTCATCCGTACGCTGGTCGAGATGACGGACCCGGCACGAGCACCTGGCAGTCGTTCCGACAGTGTCAACGGGCAGCACCTGAATGACGCCCTGATGCGTCTGCGGCGGGTCGCCCGCCCGGGCAGCCTGGTATTCCTGCTGAGTGATTTCTATGGCTGCAATACGGAAACCCGGCGCCACCTGCAGTACCTGCGCAAGCACACCGACATCATTGCGCTGCAGATCGTCGATACGCTGGAAGTGGCGCCACCTCCGCCCGGACATTATGCCATCTCCGACGGCCACCGCAGCGGCCTGCTCGATACCCGCAGTCCGGCACGTCGTCAGGCTTACCTCGATTACTTCTCCGCTCATCACAGCGCCGTGCGTGAACTGATGCAGCAATGCGCCGTACCGCTGCAGCAGCTGGCGACCACCGATTCCGTAACCCGGTCGCTGCGGCGGATACTCGCGAACCCGGTACCGGGCAACGGCCAGTTCCCGGAGGCCGCCGCATGAACCCGGCCGCCGGCCAGGCGCTCGATCTGCGCGACATTCATGCCGCCGCGCTGCCGGGGCTCTGGCCGCCGGCGCCGGGGTGGTGGGTACTGACAATCCTGCTGGCGGCATTGCTCCTGCTGGGATTGCTGTGGTTGCGCAGGCGCCGCCGTGTGCGCCGTTTCAGGCATCAGGTGATGCTTGAGCTGGAGCGGATAAGCAAAAGAAACAAGGATAATAATACCGAAGACTTCATTGCCGAAACCGGGGTCTGGCTGCGGCGGGTCGCGCTGCACCGCTACCCACCGGAGCAGGTTGCCTCGCTGACCGGTTCCGCCTGGTTGAGATTTCTGGATGCGACCGGTGGTGATGGTCAATTCTGCAACGGTGTGGGCAAGGTGCTGGAGACCGGCCCATACAACCCGCGTGTGCGGGCGGTGGCCGTGGATGCACTGCTGGCCCTGGTTCGCAGCTGGGGGCAAAAAAACCTGGAGGTGCGGACATGACACTGACGCTGGCCTGGCCGCTGATGTTACTCGCGCTGCCTCTGCCATTGCTGGCGGCCTGGCTGCTGCCGCAGGCGCCTGCCGCTGCCGGTACCGCGTTGCGTCTGCCATTCTACAATGCACTGCATGCCGCGCTGGGGGAACGTCGCGTCGCACTTCATCGCGTGCGCCTGCTGCTGGCAGCCGCCGGCTGGCTGCTGCTGGTCATTGCCGCGGCCCGGCCGCAGTTCATCGGCGAACCGCTGCAACTGCCCGTCAGCGGCCGCGACCTGCTGCTGGCAGTCGACATCTCCGGCAGTATGGAGACCCCGGATATGCAGCTCGGCCGGCAGGTCACGGACCGCCTGACTGCCGTGAAGGCGGTAGCCGGTGAATTCATCGGGCGCCGCGAGGGCGACCGCCTGGGGCTGATCCTGTTCGGCGAGCAGGCCTACCTGCAAACACCACTCACCTTCGACCGGGAGACGGTCCGCACGCTGCTGAACGAGGCGGCCATCGGGCTGGCCGGCAAGAGCACCGCGATCGGCGATGCCATCGGGCTGGCCGTGAAGCGGCTGCGCAAGCAGCCACAGCAGAATCATGTCCTGATACTGCTTACCGACGGCGCGAACACCGCCGGCAGTGTCGATCCCCTGAAGGCGGCAGACCTGGCGGCGGCAGAAGGTCTGCGCATTTATACCATCGGTGTTGGTGCGGAGAGCCGTGTGGTGCGGGGCCTGCTGGGAAGCCACCAGGTCAGCAACAACGAGCTGGACGAAGCGACACTGACTGCCATCGCGGAAAAGACCGGGGGACGCTATTTCCGCGCCCGCGACATCGCCGGCCTGGAGGAAATCTATCAGCTGCTGGATGAACTGGAACCGGCCAGCCAGGAGGGTGAGGTCTTCCGGCCGGTTCGGGAACTGTATGCATGGCCGCTGGCGGGCGCATTGCTGGTCAGCATGCTGCTGGCGCTGGCGGCCAGCGGTCTGGCGATCCCGGGCACGGGACGCGAGGCACGTCATGCCTGAGGCCTTCCACTTCCAGTATCCCCAGTGGTTCTGGCTGCTGCTGCCATTGCTACTGCTGTGGTGGCGGGTGCGCCGTCCGGGAACGCATGACAGCCCGTGGCGGCGCATCTGCGATGCGCGCCTGTTGCCGTACCTGCTGGTTGAAACGACCGGCCGTGCCGGGCGTCTGCCGACCTGGTTGCTGGCGGGGGGCTGGCTGCTGGCGGTGGTTGCGCTGGCGGATCCGGTCTGGAACCGGCAGCCGCAGCCCGTGTTTCGCAGCCAGGAGGCACGTGTGGTGGTACTGGACCTGTCGCGCTCCATGCTGGCCGCCGACCTTGCGCCGTCGCGGCTGGTCCGGGCGCGCTACAAGGTCGAGGACATCCTCGACAATAGCCCGGATGGCCAGACCGGCCTGGTGGTATTTGCCGGCGATGCGTTTACGGTCGCCCCCCTGAGCAACGACACCGACACCATCCGGTCCTTGTTGCAGCCACTGGAGCCGGAGCTGATGCCGGTGCAGGGCAGTCGCGTGGACCTCGGACTGGCACAGGCGGCAGAGCTGCTCAAGCAGGCGGGGCAGGTGCGGGGTGACGTCCTGCTGCTCACCGACGGCTATACCGGTGAGGACGCCTTGCGGGCCGCGCGCGCGCTGCATGCGGCCGGCTACCGGTTGTCCGTACTCGGCGTTGGAACCGCGGCCGGCGCGCCGCTGGCTGACGGCCAGGGTGGCTACCTGCATGATGCACAGGGCAACATCGTGATGCCGCAACTGGATGTCGCGGCCTTGCGTGATCTGGCCGCGGCAGGCGGTGGCCGCTATGCCGGTATCAGCGGCACAGATCAGGATATCCGCTACCTGCTGGCCGGGTCGTCCGGTTCACTCGGCAGCAAGTCGGAGCGCACCGACCTCACTACCGAGGCCTGGACGTCCCGGGGGCCCTGGCTGGTGCTGCTGTTACTGCCGCTTGCGGCAGTGGTGTTCCGGCGGGGCTGGTTGCTGGTGCTGCTGCTGCAGGTGGGTATGGGGCTGGGTCTGGGCCTGCCGCGTCCCGCCATGGCACTGGGCTGGAATGATCTGTGGCTGCGTCCGGACCAGCAGGCGGCGCGCTCCCTGCAGGCCGGCGCGCCGGCAGAGGCCGCACAGCTGGCGAAGGATCCCGGCCTGCGTGGCACTGGTGCATATCTGGCCGGCGATTACGAGCAGGCACTGAACGCTTTCGCTGCAGCGGGTGGTGCCGACGGCGACTACAACCAGGGTAATTCCCTGGCGCGGCTTGGTCGCTATGAAGAGGCCATTGCCGCCTATGATCGCGCGCTGAAAGCACAACCCGGGATGGAAGATGCTGCCTATAACAAGGCACAAATCGAGAAGCTGCTGCAACAACAGCAACAGGAGCAACAGGATCAGCAGGGGCAGCAGGGACAGCAGGGGCAGCAGGACCAGCAGGGGCAGCAGGACCAGCAAGGGCAGCAGGGGCAGCAGGACCAGCAAGGGCAGCAGGACCAGCAGGGGCAGCAGGACCAGCAAGGACAGCAGGGGCAGCAGGACCAGCAAGGGCGCAGGACCAGCAGGGGCAGCAGGACCAGCAGTCCCAGCAACAGCAGGAACAGGATCAGGGACAACAGCAATCCGGGGAACAGCAGCAGGGTGAACAGGAGTCGCCGTCGTCTGCAGGTGAACAGGCACAGGAGAATATGCCGCAACAGGAAGCGCAGGGACAGCCCGAGTCGCAGAATGCGGAGGCCGGAAAAGGCGTCCGCAGCGACGCAGACTCCAGCCCGCAGGATGAAGAGGATACCCTTGCAAGCAAGGCAGCGGATACCGGTGATGCGCAGGATTCGGCGGACAGGCAAGCAGACGCGGAGCGGCAGGCAGATTTGACCGACGGAAAGGATAACCCGGCCGGTGCCGCTGCAGCCGCGGAGCCCGCTGCGCTGGACAGCGAGGAGCAACAGGCCGCGGAGCAGTGGCTGCGGCGGATTCCGGACGATCCCGGCGGCCTGCTGCGGCGCAAGTTCCTGTACCAGTACCGCCAGCGCGCCGGGACTGCGCCGCCATTGGGAGCACAGGCATGGTAGGCATGCACGACTGCAAGGTCCTTGACGGCACACACCGCAGCCTGCCGGACCGGACCTTGTCCAGTAACCAGTTATAGAAGAGTCGAACCTTGAAGATGCGCAATACACACGATGTGAATTTGACCCGGCCCGGAATCCGCCTGTCGCTGATGTTGCTGTTCCTGCTGGTGACCAGCCAGGCGGTGTGGGCCGGGGTGCGCGCCACCCTGGATCGCAGCACCGTTCAGGATGGCGATACGGTAACGCTTGTCATCGAGGCAAGCGGCAAGGATCCCGGCGGACAGCCGGACCTTTCGGTCCTGGAACAGGATTTCGAGATTGTCGGCACCAGTACCAGCCAGCAGATGCAGATCATCAACGGGAAGCGATCCGGCAGTCGCCAGTGGCAGATTGAACTTGCACCGCTGCACGGTGGCGTCATCGAGATCCCGGCAGTGGCTGTCGGCAGTGCACGCACCAGCCCGCTGACGCTGACGGTCACTGACCAGCCTTCGCCCGGCATGGCGGCCGCAAGCGGCGAGCCGGTGTTTCTCAAGGCGTCTGTCGAGCCGGAAAGTGCGAACAGCCATGTACAGCAGCAGCTCAATTACACGCTGCAGCTGTATTTCCGCCAACCCCTGGTGAACGGCAGTTTTGAAGGCCCGAGCATCGACAAGGCGCTGGTGGAGCGCCTGGGTGATGATGTTCGCTATACGACCCGTGTCAACGGTGTCGAGTACCAGGTGGTCGAACGGCGCTATGCCGTGTTTCCCGAGGAAAGCGGCGAACTGGTCATTCCGCCAGTCGTATTCGATGGCTACCTGCGGACGGGTTCCGGCCGTCGCATGTCGGTTCCGGGCATCAACTCCATGATTGATGACTTCATGAACGGCATGCCCTTTGGCGGGACCGGCAAGCGAATCAGGGTGCGCAGCGAGCCGCTAACCGTGACGGTCAAACCGCGTCCATCGGACTACCACGGCAATGCCTGGCTACCTGCCGCGGAACTTTCCCTGCATGACAGCTGGGCGGACGAACCGCCCGAATTGCGCGTCGGTGAGCCGGTAACGCGCACCCTGACACTGGAAGCCCGGGGCCTGGAAGGTTCGCAATTACCGGCACTGAACTTCCCTGACGTGAAGGGGATGCGTCTCTACCCGGAACAGCCGGTGCATGAGAACCGGACAGACGGCAAATGGGTGTACGGCAGCAGCAAGCAATCGCTGGCCTATGTGCCTTCGACCAGCGGCAAGCAGACCATCCCCGAGATACGGGTCGACTGGTGGGACACCGGCGCGCAGCAGCAACGCACGGTCGTGCTGCCGGCGTGGGAGGTGAACGTGTTGCCGGGAACCACACCGGCAGCACAGCCACCTGCCGCACCCGTAACGTCGCCGGCTGTGGAGAAAACTGCAGCTGCAGCCACTGCAACGCCTGCGGCGCCACAGGGGAACGGTTGGCGGGATGACTTGCAGCACGCCTGGCCGTGGCTGGCAGGTATCGTGCTGCTGGCAGCCGTCGCCTTCGGCCTGCTGCGACTGGCAGTCCGGTCGCGCCGGCAGACAGCCGCACCTCCGCCCGTGACCGCTGCAGCCACCGCTGCCCCCGGCGGGAGCAGACAGCAGCGGCAAAGCGCACTGGCTGCATTGCAGCAGGCCTGCAGCGGGAATGATTCGCAGCTGGCTGCACGGGCCCTGCTGCAGCTGGCGGAAGCTGAATGGGCAGCGGACCCGCCGCGCAACCTGGAGGCGCTGGCCCGGCGTCTGCCGGCGGGAGCCGCGCCGGTGCGTGCGCTGGAGCGGGCATTGTATGCGGCCGGAAATGCCGGCTGGCAGGGAGATGAACTGTGGCAGGTGTTCAGGAACGGCTTGCCCGCGGGACAATCGGAGAACATTGCTGCCGACCCGGGCCTGGCACCGCTTTACCCGGACTGGGACGGGCAACGCAGGGAAACCTGACAGGATCAGGCGTTCGCTGGCAGAAAACCTGTTGCGGCAAATCCAGGGAAGCCCTGGTTGATACGTCATCGCGACGGCGACATGGATATATGACTGCAGGAAAAGGTGAGACCGGAACCGGTCTCACCTTTTCCTTGTCCATCGCGCTCGCAATGATGTGATGCATGAATTAATCAGGGCTCCTTCAGGTCGAGCCCGCTCTGTCCCTGCATCCCGTCTGTTATAGATTGCCTGTATGCAAAAGGCCCGCTTGAGCGGGCCTTTTGGTGTCAAGCGGGATTGCCGCTAGTCGTCGACCAGCAGCTGGCGCTGCTTTTCGAACAGGTAACGCACCTTGTTGTACTCGAACGGCGAACCCAGGCTGCCGTAGCGGAAGGGTGTGATATCACGCTGATTCAGTGCATCGAATACCTTCAGCATCCAGCCGCCGGTATCATAGCGGGACTCGGCCTCCTTCACGCCCAGAAAATCAATTTCCTTCTCGGCAAAGTAATCAGACACGAGGCCGGTGGTATCGCGCAGGTTCGAGGGGCCGAAGATTGGCAGAACGAGGTACGGCCCGGGTCCGACACCCCAGTGCCCCAGTGTCTGGCCGAAATCCTCTTCGGCGCGGTCGATTTTCAGCCACTTTGTCGCCGGGTCCCACAGGCCGCCGATGCCTATCGTGGTGTTGACGATCAGACGCCAGGTGCTGGACGCGGTTCTCTCGATCTTGAGCTGCAGCAGCGAGTTGTAGATGTTGGGTATCTCACCGATATTCGCCCAGAAATCCTGGAAACGGTGGCGCACGAATTCCGGAAAGATGAAGCGGTAGCCCTTGAGTGCCGGCAGGAACACGTAGTCATCGAAGATGCGGTTGAAGGCATAGATGCGCTTGTTCAACGGTTCCAGCGGATCGTAGACATCAAGGAAGTCCAGCGGGCTCGCCTGTTCCTCGATATCCACGTACATCTGCGGATCGCGAAGCGTGGAAATGTCGCCCAGTTCGCTGATATCCGCCTTGGCATATACAGCCGGGACGACGCCCGCCCAGAGGCCGGTGGCAAGGGCAGCAGGAATTAATAAATTGCGTAGGAGAGTATTCATTGTGCTATTCCGTATCCGCGATCAGTTCTTGAAGAAGTTCAGCATGTCGGTGACATTGGTCACGTACTCCATGTTGCCGCAGTGGCCTCCATGGGGATAAATCGTGGCGCGGTCACCCAGCACATCCTGCAGATACTCGATATCACCCGGTCCGAGAATGATGTCATCGCGATTGGTCATGACACCCACGGACTTGTTGTTGCGCAGGTAGTCCTCGATGCCGTAAAGGCTGATCTCGTGGATGATGTCGTCACGGGTATCGCCCGGATGCTGTTCCTGCCACCAGGGCACGACCATCTTGTCGAAGTAGGTGAGGAACCTCCAGCGCAGCGAGCGCTTGTACCAGTAGACCGTGTCGCTGGATAAGGGGTTGAAGTTCTCATCTGCGGGAATGATCCAGCCGGTATGGTTCAGGGCATCCGAGGTGAATGCCAGATCGCCCGAGGAAAACAGGAAGGAGATGCCGATCAGCAGCTCGATATCTCCAATGGGCAGGGCATCGGGACCTTTCTGGAGATCATAGATCGTTTCAGGCCCGAACTTGACTTCCCCGGAATGCTTGAAGTGCTTCGCCAGGCGTTCGAAGACATCATCGAATACCTCCTTGCCGGTCGCCTCGGGGTGCTTCTTGCGGTAGTTGGGGATGATGTTGTCCAGGTTATAGACCGAGGTGTACAGGTTGACCGGTGGATTGATCATCAGCACCTTGTCGAAGTTGATTTCCTTGCGCTGGCTGTCCAGGTAGCCGACAAAAGCCGCGTCGATGCCGCCAAGGCTGTAACCGGTAACGTACTTCTTCGTGATCTCGATCTTGTCCTTGACAAGGTTCAGCGCGCCCTTCATGACCTTGTACAGGTCCTCGGCATCATAGTTCGTCAGGCCGGGCAGGTTGGTGCTGGAGGCTGCCGCCATGAACGGCGGCTTGGTCGGCGAGGAAATCGCGATGACGTGATAACCGGCCTGGAAGAAGGTGTTCACCAGGAACAGCACCTTCGGCGATTCGTAGGATGCACCCGTGCCGGCAATGACAAAGATCAACGGCGCCGGTCCTTCCTGCCTGACAAACATCAGCTTCAGATCGGCGATGCCAAAGGTCTTGGCCAGCGGAATCCCGGTGAACTCCTTGTCGAAATTGAGCTTCAGGATCTCCGGGGACATCTCGCGGGGCTCGCCCCACTTGTAGCTGACATCGGGTGGCGTGCCGACCACCGTCGCCTCATAGGGGTTCCAGATGGGGAAATCGTAGGCCGCAAAAACCGGTCCGTTCCACTGCAGCGCAACCAGCAGCAGCGTGATGATGGCAGAAATCGGGTGTTTCATTTCCTGTCCCATATGAATGATGAAGTGAAAGGCGCGCGCCAGAGGCACATCGAAAAGCGCGCGTAGAATATTGGAAAAGACTTTTACAAACAAGCTATATTCGGGGTTCCGGCATACCGACGCCCGGTTTTGCAAGGCTGGATCTCCTGGTTGAACAAGGTGTCAGCAGGCCGGTATCCAGATTCACCAGTCAGCCCGGCCTGGTTTTTGCTGAATGCTTCTGGGACATTTTCAACACCTTGCACCCGGTTCTGGTGTTCCGCTTCAAGTATTGAGCCACCACCGGCTGCCAATAGAAAAAAAAGACCCGCACCTGGCGGGTCTTTGCCTTGGCGGTGCCGCGGCGATCAGGTGACCGGTGTCAGGATGATCTCCACCCGCCGGTTGAGCGAGCGACCCTGTGCCGTGGCATTGCTGGCAATCGGCTTTGATTCACCCATGCCGCTGCTGACGATGCGTGCCGGAAGGACCCCCTGGGATTCCAGGTAGCGGGCCACGCTGTTGGCACGTGCCTCGGACAGTTGCTGGTTGTATGCATCCGATCCGGTGTCGTCAGTGTGGCCAACAATATCCACGTAGGTCTTTTCGTACTCCTTGATAACCAGCGCGACTGAATCGAGCACCTGGTAGAAGTTGGCGGAAATATTGCTGGAATCGGTGGCAAAGGTAATATTTCCCGGCATGTTGAGGATGATGTTGTCGCCGTTGCGGGTGACGCTGACCCCGGTGCTTTGCAGCCGCTGGCGCAGCTTGTCTTCCTGTTTGTCCATGTAATAGCCAACGCCGCCGCCGACCAGTGCGCCGATACCGGCGCCCGCCAGCAGTTTCTTGCGATCGCCGCCGACAAGGATGGCGGTAGTCAGCCCAGCCAGGGCCCCGATGCCGGCCCCCTTGCTGGTCTTGTTGACCTCCTGCTGGCCGGTGTATGGATTTGTAGTGGTGCAGCCGCTGACGCCCAGCATGAGGGCAAGCATGGCGCCGGTGAGCCGTTTGCCCGCGGTGATGAAGAAACCGGCGTCTGCGCCGGATAGGGTGTTTGACATCGTCCTTGCTCCTGTATTGAGTGGCGGAAAAACTGATGCCGGAAGTATGCATCAAAGTCGCTGCCAGATAAAAGGCATGTTTCACCTGCGACACATACCCTGCAGCCTGGTTACCGGTGCTTCGACAGGGTTTCATGTGAATGGATTGCACAAATCCGTAAACCCGGAAGGGTAAGAGTGTGTATTATCCCGGCAAGACGCTATTATCCGTTATCCGTCTCCGGGATGAACGCACTGGACCGGGTAACAGGAGCCTGGACGGAGCCCACCCATGAAATTTTCGCACAAGGCCACAGCGATTTTTCCGGTTGATGTCGCAGCAGGCTGAACATAATCAATCACTGGAGGAAGTGACCTCGATGCCGGAAGCAAGCAGATATCAGTGCGCCGGCATGTGTGTGGCGCGGCAACGCATATTCCCGTCAGTGTTTTTGATGTGCTGCATGACAGTGTTCCTGTCGGGTTGTGCCACGACCTATCCGTCCAATCCGCCGCTGCACCAGGTCGTGCCCAACGCTGGCTACGAGTTCCAGAACGTGCGCAAGGAAACCGGCAAGAGCAACGAGGTGCTGGTTCTGCTGGCCTTCTCCGGTGGCGGCACCCGGGCAGCGGCATTCTCCTACGGCGTGCTGAAAGAGCTGTCCGGGACCGAGATAAGCGGTCAAGGCCACACGCACCGCCTCTCGGATGAAGTGGACGCGATCAGCGGTGTGTCCGGCGGCAGTTTCACGGCCGCCTACTTCGGCCTGTTCGGGGACCGCATTTTCGAGGACTACGAGCGGGTTTTTCTCAGGCGCGATGTCCAGGGTGAACTGACCCGGCAGGTCATGTACAACCCGGTCAACTGGTTCCGCCTGCTGTCGCCTACCTACACCCGTGCCGACCTGGCGACAGAACTCTATGACGAGACCATATTCGAACATGGCACCTTCGCAGACATGCAGCAGGCCGGGGGGCCTTATGTTGTCATCAATGCCACGGAAATGATCCTGGGCACCCGGTTCCAGTTCACCCAGAATTATTTCAACCCGATCTGCAGCGATCTGTCCGGGTATCCGGTCGCACGGGCAGTCACGGCCTCGTCCGCTGTACCCATCCTGTTCAGTCCGGTCACACTCACCAACCGGGCCGGTGAATGCGGCTGGCAGGAGCCGGCCTGGATTCAGCAGGCCCTGAGCGCGCCTGAGCGCACCAGTCGGCTCTACAATCTTGCCTCCAACATGGTCGCGCTTGAGGACCGCGAGGCGCGGCCCTACCTGCACCTGTTCGATGGCGGCCTGGCGGACAATCTGGGTCTGCGGGCGCTGCTGGACGGGGTCTTGCGCTACGACGGCATCACGAAGACGCTGCAGGTGATGGGTATGGAACAGACCCGCACTGTGGTGGTGATCCTGGTCAATGCCGAAACGGCGCTGGATGTCGATTCGAGCCAGCACCTGGAGACCCCGACATTCCTTGCCTCAGTCAATGCAGCGACCTCCGTGCCGCTGTCGCGCTACAGCTTTGAGACCGTGGCCCTGATGAAGGACCGCCTCAAGGAATGGGAACGCCAGTCCTACGAGGAAGAATGCGGCTCCACTAGACCTGCGGCCCGCAGTGACTGCAAGGGGGTCGACTTCCACTTTATCGAGGTCAACTTCAGTGAGCATCCGGACCCGGCCGAGCGTGATTACCTGAAGCGCCTGCCGACGTCTTTTGTTCTGCCAGACGAGGCCGTGGACAGGCTGATCGCCGCGGGGGGGCTGATCCTGCGCAACAGCCAGGAATACCAGCGACTGCTGAGCGCCGGCAATGTGACCGTCACCCACCGCCAGGGCAACATGCCGGCTTTATAATATTTACTGCGGATTCCCCGTCACTAACATCCACATTCAAACAGAGGTTCACATGCATAAAATTGTCTCATTAATCGTTAGCTTCGTGGTTTCCCTGGGGCTGCTGTCCTGCGCCGCCACCGGCAAGCAGGATGCCAGCCTGCCCGGGGTCGAAATGTCCAGTACGACAAAGCTTACCGCGACCGTGGAAGCGATCGACCATGAGAAGCGCCTGGTCACGCTCAGGGGGCCGGAAGGAAACCAGGTGGTCGTGGAGGTCAGTGAAGCGGCCCGCAACCTCGATCAGGTCGAGGTGGGTGACACCGTGGAGGTGGAGTACCACGAATCGGTTGCACTGTTTGCCCAGAAGCCGGACGGCGAGTCTGGCGCAGCGGTGACAACGACCATGGCCCGCACACCACTGGGCGACAAGCCCGGTGGCGGTTTGGCGGAAACCATTACCATGAAGGCAACCGTAGAGGCAATCGACTACGACACCCGGATGCTTGTACTGCGGGGTCCCCAGGGCAACACCTTGACCACCAGGGTGGATGAACAAGTGAAGCGCTTTAACGAGATCAGGCTGGGTGATGAAATCGTGGTGCAGTACACGCGGGCATTTGCGATCTCCGTGCGCGAGCCCTGAGGCGAAAGCGCCCGGGCAGCCTTGCTATTGACTTGCAAATAGATGGAAAAAATCCATTTATTCAGCGGGCATCGTGCTGCCCGGTTTTCGCCGACCGGGTAGCGCATACGATGGTCAGATCATCGGCCAGCGGCATGTGGAAGATTCTGTTCAGTTCCCCGGCGATTGACTTGACCAGCTGTTCGCGAGGCGCCATTTTCAGGCAGCTTACGGCCACGTCGATCAGGCCCCGCTCCTCGAGGCGGACGCCGTCGCGTTTCTTGCCCTCTGTAATGGCATCGCTGTAGAGCAGCAGGGAGCAGCCCTTCGGGAATGGCAGCTCACGGTTTTCGTAGGTGGATTCCTCGAACATGCCCAGCGGGTAGCCCTTGCCATCACCAACAAGCGGCTGCTCCTCGCCGGGCAGGAACAGCAGCGGGCTGGGCGTCGCTGCGCTGGCGTAGACCAGCAGGTCCCGCGACAGGTCCATGATGCCGTAGAACATGGTGGCGTACTGGCCCGGCGGCAGCAGCGGTGCCAGCCGTACATTCAGGTGCTCCAGGAAACTTGCGGGATCGCCGCCGAACTCCTTCTCACTGTCCAGCAGGGCATGCAGCCTGAAGGTGTTGAGCGCTGCGTTGATGCCGTGCCCGGAAAAGTCCACCATGAGGATGGCGGCATGCATCGGGTCCAGTGTCCGCAGTCCCCAGAAGTCGCCGCCCAGCTCCGAACTGGGTTGAAAACGCGAATCGATGTGAATGCCGTGGGTGTCGAGAATGGACTGTACTGTGGCCATGTCGGGCAACAGCACCGTCTGGGTTTCGCGCGCCATTTTCAGCTCGCGCGCAACCCGGTCACCGTAGGCCTCAAGGTCCTCGCTCAGCCGTTTCAGGGTGTCGCGCTGTGCCGTGAGGCGTTTCTCGCTCGCCTGCAGGGCGCGCTTCTGCCGCTGCACCTGGCGAATCCAGAGTCCGGCCAGCAACAGCAGCACGGACAGGGTGCCGCCGACCTTCCATAACAGGCTGTAATCGACCAGCGGGTCGTACTTCACATTGACCCAGTGCTGCTGGATGGTCGTGTGCTCTTCGGGGGTAATGGTGTCCAGCGCCTTTTCCACGATCGGCACCAGCGGCCACCAGTCCTTGCGGAAACCGAAACGCATCTCCAGCGGTGGAACCTTGGCCGGGGCCGCGACCTTGAGGTTTGCCAGGTTCTGCTTGCGAATATAGTAGATGCCGACCGCCAGGGTATCGATGAAGGCATCGGCCTGCCCGACGGCTACGGCATTCAGTGCCTGCAGGGTAGTATCCATCATGATCAGCTTCAGGCTCGGGTAGTCACGAGCCAGGATGTCGGTTATGGAGTAACCCTTCACGGCCGCCACGGTTTTGCCCTGCAGCGCCTTGAGTCCGCTGATATACGGGTAGTCCTCGCGGGTGAAGATGACCTGCGGGCTGGTGATGAACGGCTTGGTAAAGACCAGGTAGGTTTCCCGCTCCGGCGTCATCGAGATGCAGGAAATCATGTCCAGTTTGCGATTTCTGATGCCATCCAGGACTTCATTCCAGTCCAGGTCCGGCACCAGTTCGAGCTGCAGGTGCAGCCGCTCGGCAATGATGTTGGTATAGTCCTGGCACATACCGGCATAGACGCCCTCCTTGTTCTGGAACTCGAAGGGAGGCCAGGCAGGATCGGCACCGCGACGAACCGGCAGCGGCAGGGTGGCGAGCCATTGCGACTCGGCCGGCGTCAGGTCTACCGGGCCATGCTTGCCTTCATCTGCACCAGCCACAAGCGCCAGCAGCAGCGCGGCAGCGAAAATGCTGCACCGGATGCGGGTCATGGAGATCAGGCCGGGAATCATCCGGGGAACGATATCACAAGATCAGCTTCCCGGCCTTGCCGCGAGTGTTCCTGGCCGGTCGCAGCCCGGATTGAAAAATTCTCAAGGGTGCCGCAGGCAAGCTTCGGCATGCCTGCCGGAGATTCCACCGGGAAAGCAAGCCCGATGACTATTCGGCCGGTTTAAGGAGAGAGGGATGCAGTGGCTGCACCGGGGGGTGAATGAACTAGTCAGCAGGCAGCGTGCTGACTGTCGCGACAATGTCCTGACTGAGCTGCTCCAGGGCACGGCTTTGGGCCGCCACGATTGCCGGGTAGACCAGGCCGCCGGCGGTTTCGGTGTACACGCCCCTGTGAGTGCTGACAACAGCGTTGTCCTCCGGGCGAAGAATCTCCCAGCTCGCCATCAGGACAACCGTGCCGCTGGCATCGGCATCAAAGCGCGTCACATCCATGGTGATTTGATAGTCAATCCGGGATGTGCGCGGCCACGGAAAGATGCTGATCCGGTCAGTTGGCAGCATGGCAGCCAGGTTTTCCGCCAGTGTGCGGCTGAAAGACGTTTTCAGGGGTTCGGCCCAGCGGTCCGATTCGGCGAAGTAAAGCTGGTTGCCGCCACTGCGGTAGGCAATCTCCGGCCTGTCGAGGTAGGCCGGGAAGTCAACCGGGCCGATCCCCAGGGCCGGGCCGGCTGCAGAACCTGCAGCGCTGTCCTCGACCGGTGTCAGAATGTAGAACCTGGCAGGCGGGGTAACGCCGCACCCGGCCAGGATCGCCAGGCTGAGGCAGGTCGCAAGAATCGGGATTGTCGGGCGCACGGGAATTCTCCGGGTTTCAGCGCCTGCCCTTGAGCAGGGACTCGGGCTGGTTGTTGATGGTTTCGGCCAGTATGCGGATGGCGTACGCCGCCGAAGTGATCTCATTCATTGCGCTGTCGAGCGCTGTCAGGATCTGCTCGTCGCTGAGCAGTTCGTCGGCGGATTGCAGCGTCGTGTTGGCCCGCTTCAGCGTACCACTGACGTCGTCCAGCGTGCTGCCGGCCTTTTTCAGGGCGCTGCGGGCATCATCCAGCGTCAGGTTGACACTGGATACGACGGGCTCGACATGCCGGTCCAGGTTGTTGACCAGTGCCCGGAAATCATCCAGCGTCTCACGCAGTGCGGCGATCGTTTGATGCAGTTCCTCTGAATTGACCAGCCTGTCGATGCCCTCGATGCCGGAGGTGATGTGCTCCATGACCTTGTCGATAGGTATGCCTTCCAGCAATTTGCCGATTTTCTCAATTGGTGTAGGGATGGTGGGGATTTCCTCGAAAGTCCTTTTGTACTTGCCGTTGCTGACCAGGTGCGCCTCCGTGTTGGGGTAGAAGTCGATCTGGATGAATAACTGCCCGGTCAACAGGCTCTGCAGCTGCAGCTGGGCGCGCAGGCCGGCGTTGATCAGATCCTCGATGCCATCGTTAGCACCCATCCTGGATTTGCCTGTCTGGCTGCTGATGAACTTCGTGTTGTCGATTTCGATGATCACCGGAATCTGGATGTCGTCATTCCTGTCGCCGACCACGAGCTGGATGCCGGTTACGGTGCCGATGTTCACGCCGCGAAAGGACACCGGTGAGCCGATGTTGAGGCCATTCACCGATCCCTGGAAGTAGAGGACAAAACTGGTCTTGTCGGTCAATAGCAGCCTGCCACCGCTTATAATCAGGATGCCCGCGACGATGAGTCCGGCGGCACCTGCCACGAAGGCGCCGATCAGGGTCGGGCTTGCCTGCTTGCTCATGCCTCACCTCGATTGAGAAAACTTCTGACCGCGATGTCGGGGCTTGTATCCCGCAATATCCTCGGGTCGCCGCTGGCGGTAATGGTGTGCGCCTCCGAGTCGAGAAAGACCGAATTATTGCCTATGGTAAAGATGCTCGCGAGTTCATGGGTCACAACAACAATCGTCGTGCCCATGCTGTCGCGCAGTTGCATAATCAGGTCGTCCAGCCGCCGCGAACTGATCGGGTCGAGACCGGCCGACGGTTCATCGAAAAACAGGATCTCCGGATCCAGCGCCATGGCGCGTGCCAGTGCGGCGCGCTTGTGCATGCCGCCGCTGATTTCGGCCGGGTAGAATTCCCCGAATCCGGCGAGTCCGACCAGCGAGAGTTTCAGCGACACAACCTCGGCGATTTCCGCAGCCCCCAGGTCCGTATATTCTCCCAGCGGCAGGGCGACATTTTCCGCCAGCGTCAGGGAACTCCACAGGGCCCCGCTCTGGAAGCTCATGCCAAAGCTGCGTTTGATGCGCTGCTGGACTTCCGGAGCAGACTCCCAGTAACTGGTGTCGTCGTACAGCACGCGACCCCTGGCCGGTTGTTTCAGGCCAATCAGGTGATGCAGCAGGGTGGTTTTACCGCAGCCGCTGCCGCCCATGACGATGAAGATCTCACCGCGGCGGATGGTGAAATTGAGGTCGTGCTGGATAACAAAATCACCATATGCCATGGTGAGGTCCTGCACGACGATATGGGCATCGGGGTCGCTTGCCTGCTGCGCTGCCGTCATTTTCATCTCAGATGCCCAGTTGCTGGTACAGGATGGTGAGTACCGCCCCGGCGATGACGATAAACAGGATGCTGGTCACCACGGCGGAAGTGGTCGCCTCGCCGACCGCCTCGGCGCTGCGCCCGCACTGGATGCCGCGCAGGCAGCCGGCGAAGCCGATCAGCATGGCGTAGACCGTGCCCTTGAACACGCCACCCCAGATATGTGTCCATTCCATGGAACGCACGGTTTGCTGGTAATACTCGAATGTGCCGATGTCAAAAGCGGTCACCGCGACAAACATGCCTCCGATGATGCCCACGATGTCCGCGTACAGGATCAGGGCCGGCATGACCAGCACCAGGGCAAACATGCGCGGCAGGACAAGGTAGTCGATCGGGTTGAAACCCAGCGTCCTGAAGGCGTCGACCTCCTCGTTGACCTGCATGGTGCCAAGCTGGGCGGCAAATGCCGCCCCGGTGCGGCCGGCCATGATAACGCCTGTCATGAGGGCGCCCATCTCGCGCGTCATGCCCAGGCCGACGAGGTTGGCGATGTAGATCTGTGCGCCGAACTGGGCCAGCTGAACGGCGCCCATGTAGGCGACGATAATGCCGACGAGAAAGCTGATCAGGGCGATGATCGGCAGGGAATGCGGGCCAACGTCCTGTATCACCAGCATGAGGTCGGAGCGGCGGAACTGTGCCTTGCCGCGGACCAGCCTGCCGAACGACAGGGTGACCTCGCCAAGAAAGCGCAGCATCTCCGGCGCCGCGCGCCACATGGACACTGCAAGCAGGCCGAGCCGCTGCAGCAGCGGCGCTTCGGCTCCGTGTTTGCCGGCAACTTCTCTGGGTGGAACTGCCGTGGCCAGTGCCATCATGCGGCTGGCGCCGTCGGGCAGGCCTGCGGGATCAATGTCGATGTGCTGCCGGTCGGCCAGCCGGTAGACCCTGGCCAGGAATATCAGCAGCCCGGTATCCCATTGCGAGATGCCGCTGCCGTCAAAACTGATACTGCGGATGCCGCCGCGTGCCGTCAGCTGCTGCTCGATGTCTCCGGTCTGGGGATGACTGTTTACCAGCAGCCAGCTGCCTGCCAGTACCAGTCGCAGGTCGTCCGGGGAATGAAACTCGAGCTGCAGTTTGCCGGGCATGGGAAGCGACTTCAGCCAGTGTGCCAGATTATTATGGTTGCAGTTCCGCTGCAGCGGTGCAAGCTTTCGTCAGGACGCGTGAATGGGTCGCCGGGATGCTGCACTTGCTGATACGCTTGCCTGGTGTCAATTGTATGATGATGACTTCCGGAATCCTTGTCTTGCCGCTGTACCGTATTGAGGTTCTCTGACATGAGCAAGCAAACAGTCTCCCTGGTACTGGGCAGCGGCGCTGCGCGCGGCCTGGCCCATATCGGGGTAATCGAGTGGCTCGATGAACACGGCTACCGGATCGAGTCCATCGCCGGGGCCTCGATGGGGGCGCTGGTGGGTGGAATCTATGCCGCGGGTGAACTCGACAGCTACAAGCAGTGGGTGCTGGCGCTGGAAAAGATGGATGTCGTCCGCTTTCTGGATCTGGCATTCAGCTCCGAGGGCCTGTTCAAGGGTGACCGCCTGATGGATGCGTTGCGGGAGATGGTCGGCGATCGTAATATCGAGGATCTGCCGATGACTTATACCGCCGTGGCCTGCGATATGGACCGGCGGCGCGAGATCTGGTTTGCCAACGGGCTGTTGTTCGATGCGATCCGGGCCTCTATTGCCATACCCAGCATATTCACGCCACACCGCTATCGCGATATGAAACTGCTGGATGGTGGTCTGCTGAACCCGGTGCCGATCGCCCCGACGTTCAGTGACATGACTGACCTGACCATTGCGGTAGACCTGAATGCAAAATCCGATTCGGATTCTGTCCGGGACAAGCCTGAAGACAACAGGGAAGCCTCTTCAGGAAAATCATCGCCGCAGCATGCGACCGTGCAGGGTGTTCTCGACGGTATCCAGCGCAGCATCCAGAATACCCTCCAGAATAACATCGATGCACGGCGCGACAGCGACCTCGGCATGTTCGACCTGTTGAACAGTTCCTTCGAGATCATGCAGAATGCCATCTCCAGCATGAAACTGGCTGCCTATCCGCCGGATGTGCGCATCGAAATTCCGCGCCATGCCTGCAAGGCCTATGAATTCGATCGGGCGGCCGAGCTGATTGAGCTGGGCCATACCATGGCGGGGAGGGCGATGGCCTCCAGGTCAGGCGGTGACCACAAGGCTGCAGCTTCCGACGGTGATTGATTCCTGCTGCACAGGTGGAATTCAGGAAGCGGGAACGGAACGGGCGGGGCACGCTGCCGCCATCGTGGAATACCTGGTGGTTTTGCATTCAGCCAGCGCGGACGCCGGACAGCGGTCTGTCATTGTTTTGTTTCCGGCGTGTTGACTCAGCAACGAATAATCAACCGGACACTGCAGCGGGAGGCGAATATGCCACAGACCAAGATCATGCTCGAAGAATCCGACATCCCGACCCACTGGTACAACGTCGTGGCCGACATGCCGAATCGGCCCGCGCCGCCACTGGGTCCGGACGGCAAGCCGATCGGCCCGGAGGCGCTGGCAGCGATCTTTCCCATGGAACTCATCGGCCAGGAAGTCTCGACCGAGCGCTGGATACCGATACCGGAACCGGTGCGCGAAATTTACCGCCTGTGGCGGCCCAGCCCGCTGTATCGCGCGCACGCGCTGGAGGCAGTGCTCGAAACCCCGGCACGCATCTACTATAAATACGAGGGCGTCAGCCCGGCCGGATCGCACAAGCCCAACACGGCAGTGGCGCAGGCGTATTACAACCGGCAGGCCGGCATCAAGCGCTTGTCGACGGAGACCGGTGCCGGGCAATGGGGCTCCTCGCTGGCGCTGGCAGGACAGATGTTCGGGATCGAGGTGCGCGTCTACATGGTGAAGATAAGCTACCAGCAGAAACCCTTCCGCCGTTCCATGATGCACACCTGGGGCGCCGAGGTGTTCGCCAGCCCGACCGATATGACGCAATCCGGGCGCAACATCCTGGCGCAGGATCCCGATTCCCCGGGCTCGCTGGGTATCGCGATTTCCGAGGCCGTCGAGGAAGCAGCCTCGCGTGAGGACACCAACTACGCGCTGGGGTCAGTGCTGAACCACGTGCTGCTGCACCAGACCGTGATCGGGCTGGAGGCAAAGAAGCAGTTCGGGAAGGTTGGCGATTACCCGGACATGGTGTTTGCGCCCTGTGGTGGCGGCTCCAACTTCGGCGGTGCGGCATTCCCGTTCTTTGCCGACAAGGCGGCCGGCAGGGAAGTGCGCCTGGTCGCAGCCGAGCCGGCCTCCTGCCCGACGCTGACGCGCGGCAAATACGCCTACGATTTCGGCGATACGGCAGGACTCACGCCACTGATGAAGATGTACACACTGGGACACGATTTCGTGCCGCCCGGCATCCATGCCGGCGGCCTGCGCTACCACGGAGACTCCACGCTGGTCTCACAGCTTTACCATGAAGGCCTGATCGAGGCCGTGGCGGTACCGCAACTGGCGACCTTCGAGGCCGGTGTGATGTTTGCCCGCAGCGAAGGCATTATTCCGGCGCCGGAGTCCAACCACGCCATTCGCGCCTGCATCGACGAGGCCATGAAGTGCAGGGAGACCGGTGAGCCGAAAACGCTGTTCTTCAACCTCTCCGGCCACGGGCACTTCGACATGGCCGCCTATGACAGTTATTTCCGGGGCGAGCTGGTGGATTCCAGTTATCCGGAGGCGGAGATCGACAAGGCGCTGGCGCAACTGCCAAAGGTCGCAGAGGGTTAGCAGGGGATATCGCGTCGAAGGGCGGTGTACCTGCAGCGGCTGGCTGCACCGGCCCCTGTAAAGTTGAAGTCCTGGATAATGAACGAGGCGCAGGTTGGGCCGGGAGGATGAAATCCGGGCTCAGCGCCGGTGCCAGGCAATATCCTTTTTCACCTCGTGCTTGTTTCGAATATCCGCCATGTTCATGCGATATTCGGTCAGATTTCTCTGGTATTCGTCCAGATCGTCCTGCCACGCCCGGATTCCGCGCAACAGGGCTACAACCATTACTGCAAAAATCATCAGTACCGGCAGGTGCCCGGCAGGCAGATGGTTGTATTCCAGGAATGCAATCAGTGCGCCACCGAAAAACATCAACCACAGCATGCCCCCCGTCACCGCAGCCCCGACTATGCGGGCAAACAGGGTAATGATGGTCGGCCTGCTGATCGGCAACTTTGCCGGTGCCGCTGGTTTTAAGCGATTAGTGTTTGTTTTCATGATGTTGCCTGTTGTCTTGTTGTATTCCTGCTTCCCTTGTTTTTCTTTTCCGTGCGCATGATTGAGGATAGGTGACGTGCTGCAGTATGCATATTGTCCTTATGTACAATGCCGCAACAGAATCCTGTTGAGGGAACTCCAGAAAATGGCCGCGGCATATGGATGCGTTGCCCGGTGGAGGCTATATTGATGCCAACAGGCTCCTGGAGCAGGTTTCCCGGCATGGGCACGGACATGAAATCGCGGCCTGCTGACAACATCATCATCTAGACATACAACAGAATATGACAAACACACATTCATCACCCCGGGTCTGGCCGCGTCGCCTGCTGCTCTTGCTGTCGGGCATGGTTTCGGCATTGGCATTGCTCCTGGCAGGCGCGCTGCTCACCCTGGATGACACGGATTACAAGCGCATCCTCGTCTGGGCGACTGCTGAATTTCTGGACAGCGACCTCGAGATCGCGGGGCCTTTTTCGGTCAAGCTGTCGGACGGCATCCATGTCACGGCGGAGGATGTCCGGCTGCAGGCGCGTGACGGCAGTTACACCCTTTCGACGCATGAATTCACGACTTACTTCCGCGTGATCTCGATGCTGTCGGGTGCACTCGTGATTCATGATCTGGTATTGACGGACACCAGGCTGCGGGTCAATGAGACGGATACCGGGGATACTTCCGGTCCGGCTGATTATTCTGTTCCGCCGGTCATTTTTGCCCGGGCACACTTCAAAAACCTGACGCTGGAATACCAGGAGGCACTGCCGGGCACGTTGCACAGTTTTTCCCTGAATGAACTTGTGATGGGTGATGTGAACGATGCCGGGCCGCTGAATATCAAGGCCAGCGGCTTTTTCCAGGGGCATGGGTATGACCTGAGCGGCGCACTGCCGCCACTGGCCGACATGCTGGAACGCGACAGGCCGCACCCGGTGGAGGTCATGTTCAGGAGTGATCAGATTACGGCCCGTGCTGATGGCCACGTGGCGGACTTCGTCAAGGGCCGGGGGCTGGACTTCAAGCTGGAACTCCATGCAAGGGATGTCCAGGAAATCCTCGAGATATTCGCAGATGGCATTCCCCGGGTCGGTGACCTTGACGCCACGGCCACACTGCATGGAGATTACGACAGTCCGGGTCTGGACGGGATTGACATCAATTTCCACAGGGACGATGAAGTCGCACTCAGGGTTACGGGTACGGTCGATGACATTGTTTCCGGCAAGGGACTTGACCTTGGCATCAGTGGACGGTCAAGCCGTCCCGCGGTCGCATCATGGCTGGTGTTTGGAAAGCTGGACCGCATTAGCTCCATCAGCCTGGATACGAAATTACAGGCGCATTACGGACGCATTCAACTGCATGACCTGAAGGCCACTGCAAGCACCAGCGACGGGCTGGAACTTGCCGCCAGCGGGAATGCCGAGTTGTACGATAGCGGCCACGTATTCGCCCGGAACGATACGGGTGTAACGATCAGGTTCAATGCGCCGACAACCGCAGCAATCAACCTGCTGGACTATAAAGGAGTTCCCGAACTGGGTGCCGTCGACGGGACTGTGAGGCTGCTTGCAAGCCGGGATGCCATTGCGCTTTATGATGCGGAAGTGCGCATCGGTAACCGGCGGGGGCAACAGTCGGTTCTGCAGGGGTCTGTTGGGCGAATCGGACTGCTTGAGGTGACCGCGGTAACGGGCATTGATCTGCAGGCAACCCTGCGGACTCCCGATGTCGCTGCCCTGGCCAAACTGGCGGGTTACGATTTGCCGCAGCTGGGACAGGGGCAGGCGGATCTGCGTGCCAGAGGTGATCTGAATAAAATCAGGCTTAGCAAGATCAACGCCAGGGTGGGGGATCCCGGTAAACTGCTCGTGACTGCAAAAGGGTCGGCAGACAGGCTCGACCTCACCAGGCAGTCATTGCCGGAGACTGCTGATTTCAGCCTGACGGCGAGCACCCCCCGGCTTGCGGAGATTTCCAGGCTTCTGGATGTGAGCCTGCCAGATCTGGGACGGACGCATGCTACCGGTCAAATGAAACTCAGGGCTAACAAGCTGCTGCTCGAGCAGGTAAAGGTGGATGTTGGCGCAGCTGATCAGCCGGCAATCCGCCTGGATGGGGGGGCTACGACAGTGCTGCGCAAGGGCAGCAGCATCGATGCCAGTTTCGATGTGGCCGCCACCGACCTGCTCATGGCATTTACGGACATGAAACCGGGTTATCTCGGTCGCCTGCAGGGAGTGCTGGATGTATCCAGCATGGATGGAAACTGGGGCATCAAGCAGTTCAGGCTGACCTCGGCGCAAACCCGGCTCTACCAGCTTGACATAAGTGGGGGGCGTGACGATTTCAATAAAACTGACCTGCTCAGCCTCAAGACATCAATCACTGTCAAGGACCCGGCAGCACTGGGTAATGCACTGAACATTGACCTCTCGGGCATCAGTTCCTATACCGCAGAAGGCAGGCTGTCGACGAGGGCAGACACACTCTCCTACCACGCCACCGGGACCCTGGGAAGCACGACAAGTACCACGGTCGTCAATGGTTACCTCAAGGACGGCAAGCCGCATTTCACGGGGAAAATGGATATACCCGTGCTGTACCTGAAGGACTTCGGGTTCGGAGTGAAACCCGTGCAGCCAGCCGGCAAGCCGGTTTCGACCAGGCAGGACAAAAACTACATCTTCAGCCGTAAATCGCTGGATGTCAGCCGCCTGAAGCGATTTGACCTGGACTTTGACCTGTTGATCAACCAGGTTGAGAGTCATGGAGAGCTGTCGATCGACAGTATCAACGGAAAAATAAAAGTACTTGATGGAAAACTGAACATCTCGCCACTGAAGCTGGTCTTCGAGGGCGGCCAGTTGGATATCAACTTCGACATTGACTCGGTTGGTGTGCCCGCCTACAGACTTCGTGCGTCCGGAGATGACATCGTGCTTGGCCCGCTGATGGCCCAGGTGCAGCATGACGTGCCGGTAACCGGTTATTCCAATCTCGACATGGATTTGAGCGCACATGGCAGGTCACCGCATGAGCTGGCGAGCAGCCTCGGCGGCAACCTCAGCATCGGCTTCGAAAATGCCAGGATACCTACCAGGTACGTCGACATGCTGTCGGTGGATGTATTCGGCTGGGCATTATCAAAGACTAGAAAAAAGGAGTCCTACTCCGACCTCAACTGTGTGGTTGTGGCCTTTGATGTAACAGATGGCGAAATGAAGAGCCGCCTGCTGATTGCGGATGGTCCAACGCTCACGATTGCGGGGCATATCGATCTGGACCTGGATGCCGAGACCATGAATATCCTGCTCATCCCCAAGCAGAAAAAACGCATATTTTCTTCTATCGAACCCGTCAAGATCAGGGGGCCGATAATGGATCCCAGGGTTGAGGCAATTCCGGTAAAAGCCGCGATACAGGAAGTCGGCGCAATGGCCTTGCTGCCGACGGTGGTGATCCCGGCTCGACTGCTAGGGAAGCTGTGGTCGATTCTCGATGACGGCGACAAGCCCGGCCAGGGCTGCGCGAGTCTGCAGACGGTTACGAAAGCCGCGGAAAAACAGGTGGAGAAATAAGGGCGGCCCTGTAGCCGTCATCATCAAGCTGGAAAAAAACGCTAGGGGCTGCCTGGCGGCTGGCATTCAAGCCGGTAACGCTGGACGACGGCATTGCGCCGCTGTGGTTTGCCCTTGAGTGTGTCCATGTCGCGGCGCAGTTGCTTGCACAGGTCTGTCTTTTCCTGCTCGGCCGTGATTGCACCGGGTTGCGTCGTGACCGGGTCCGGGTCGCCAAACATGATGGACTGGCCCTTTTCGGCAAGCGCTGCGTCAGGCTGCAGCACGATCAGGGTACAGAGCAATGGCAGGTAGCGCATGATTCCGGTCTCCGGCTCTTTGTAATTACAAGCGTGCAAGGTAACAATTCTGCACATGATTTCATACCTTGATCTGTCCGGCAGGTTTATACTTTCCGCTGCCTCGCATAACAACAGCCTTCAGGGAGACCTCATGGGACACCGACTTCTTGCCACACTGACAGTTATGCTTGCCGTCGGCATGCTGGCTGTCTCCGCTTGCAGCCAGCAACCTCCGGCGCCGGCGCCAGGCCGCATTGCGTCCCTGCCATTCAGCGTGGTTGCCACCGGCGATTCAGGTGCTGACATTCGGAATGCATCGACCTTTTCCTGGGCAAGCGGCCTGCAACAGACCAGTAATGACCAGAGTCCGGGAAACGCATCGATTGAAGCTCTGCTGCAAGAGTCGATCGTTGCCAACCTGCAGGGTAAGGGCTACCGGTTTTCCGCTGTGCCGGGAGAGGGTGATCTGATTATCACTTACCTCATAGCGCTGGATGCACCAGGCGCTGGCCGGGAACAGGCCGGGATGTACACCGGGCAGCTGCAACCCAGCCTGAACCTGACATCGCCGGACCCGGGAAAATATGAAAAGGGGACCCTGGAGATCGAGGTGATCGAGAGGTCGACCGGACTCACTGCATGGCGCAGCGCCCTGCAGGGCTTCGCCAACCTGGAGCTCGACGATGCGGAGCGCAGGCAACGACTCGGTCTGATGGTGGATCGCATGCTGGCGGGTGTGCCGGCAAAGTGAATTCGCGATCTGCCAGCCGGTGCCGGAACCGCAGCGGCAGCGGCCCGCTGCAGGCACCGGAAACATACGCGGGAACGTCTGATTGAAGCGCTGGGTCGCAATTCTACTGTCCGTGCTTGCAGCATTCATCGCCGGGCTTGCACCTGTGGGTTTTGCCATCTGGACAGCCTACAACAGCACTATAGCGCAGGCCGAAGCGAACCTGCGTACGATTGCGCAGGGTATCGCCGCTGATACCTCGACCCTCCTGACTGACATCGACCAGGGGCTGGTGGCACTTTCCGGGCTTTCCTACGAGTGCACGCCTGCAGACGTCAATACCATGAATACCATGGCGTATGACATTCCGGAAATCAGTGACATCGGCCTGATTAATTCGCGGCGCAAACTGGTGTGCACCAGCTGGGGACGCGTCGACCCGCCGGTCGAGCCGGACCTGCCGCCACCCGAGCCCGGTTTTCGCCTGATTGGCCCGATGGAAATCCGCATGATGAACCGCTATGGTCTGATTGCCATACGCCAGCGGGAAGACAAGTCAGAAGTTGGCGCCCTGATTCATCCCAGCATACTCATCGGTCACCTCGGTGTGGAACTCGGGGAACATGGATTCGCCGTCCTGCTGCGGCGCGAGGATACTCACATCTACGCCTCGGAGGGCAATGTTCCCGAGATGCAAATGGTGGAGTCCGAGGCCGAAGGCGATGACGGTTCCACTCACTTGCGGGCTTCATTCAAGGATGGCATCGAGCGCACGCTGTTCGCCGTCGAACTCGACGGTTATCCGGGGATTTACTCGGTCGCGGCGGCGGCGGATGCCTGGATTCTGCATGACTGGGTGCGCACGACATTGCGTCTTGGTGCCGTGGGTGCGGGGACCTCGATCCTGCTGGTGTTCCTGGTAATACTAATCCTGCGCCGCCGCCTGTCACTGCAGGGCCAGCTGGAACGCAGCCTGCTAAAGGATGAATTCGAGATCAACTACCAGCCGGTCATCGATCTGGTGAGCGGGCGCTGTGTTGGTGCCGAGGCGTTAATCTCCTGGATACAGCCGGGCGGTGTTCGGGTGCGCCCGGACCTGTTCATCCCGCTGGCGGAGGATACCGGACTCATCGAACCGATGACCGAATGGTTGATGAAGCAGGTACGCCTGGAACTTGAAGTCCTGCTTGCCAGTGACCGTGCGTCACACATCGCGATCAACCTGAGTCCCTGCCACTTTGAAACGGCCAAGATCCTGCAGGAGACCAGCCGTATCTTTGGCAGCAGCGCGATATTGCCGGAGCAGATTATTTATGAAATCACCGAGCGTGGCCTGGTAGCGGAAGACAGCGGGGTGGCGCGTGATGTCATGACCCGGCTGCGCAATCGCAGCTCGCATATCGCGCTTGATGATTTTGGAACGGGTTATTCCAGTCTGAGCTACATCAGTTCGTTTCCACTGGACTATCTGAAAATCGACAAGAGCTTCGTGGAAGCAATCGGCACCGATGCCCTGACGGCGGGTTTGGTGGACTCGATCATTGATATGGCAAAGCGTCTCAATCTGCGGATTATTGCGGAGGGTGTCGAAACGGGCGAGCAGGCCGCCTATCTGCGCGAGAGGGATGTTGATCAGGCGCAGGGCTGGTACTATTCAAGGGCTCTCCCGGCTGCTGAATTTATTGAATTTGTGCAGCGCTTCAACGCTGCCGTCGTGGAAAAATAGCGGGTAATAACGCGACCACCTGACAGGTATATGCGTACTTGAATCGCGGCTGCAGCCGCTGGCTGGCTTCCCGGGACTAGGTGATCAGCAGTGCGCCGCTGATGCGGGCAAGGGTGCTGCCAGCGACCCCTGCAGCAGTGGCTTCTACGCAAGTTACAAGCGACTTCTCGGCACCGCCATCCGCATGAAATACCTGACGCTGGTGCTGGTCGCAGGGTTGTTGCAATCGCACTTTCGGGGTTCGGTTTTGTCGACAAGAGTTTTTTCCGCCATCGACCCGGTTGCAGTTTATGGTGGACATGTGGCTACAGCGGAATCACGAGGCCTGATATTGCCAGCACGCTGCTGGAAGCCTTCCAGGGCAGAAAGGTCGGTGTCTACCGTGAAAACGACCTGCTGCTGCCGATCAGCAAGCGCGCGGAGGAGAATGAACGCACCAATATAGACAGTATCAAATCCCTGCAGATATGGAGTCCTGCTGCGCAAACCATGATCCCGTTACGCCAGGTGGTAGCAGATTTCAACACGGTATTCGAAGACGAAATCATCGAGCGCCGCAATCGCAAGCCTACCATCACGGTATATGCCGACCCCGGCAAGGGGCTGGCTACGTCCCTGTTCGAGCGGGTGGCACCACAGGTCGAGGCTATTGAATTGCCGCCAGGCTATGAGCTGGAATGGGGGGCGAGTATGAGGACTCCCGGAATGCACGGGCGGGGTAGTCCGCAAGCCTGCCGGCCTTCTTTCTCAGCATGGTGCTGATTACCATCATGCTGTTCAATTCGCTGAAGCAGCCACTGATTATCTGGTTGACGGTGCCGCTGGCTGTTATCGGCGTGACCTGCGGCCTGCTGCTGTCCGGTCAGCCGTTCGGCTTCGTGTCGCTGCCGGGTATCCTCAGCCTCTCAGGCATGCTGATCAAGAATGTCATTGTATTGATTGATAAAATCAATCTGTAGCGGGCTGAAGGCAAGCCATGCTGCAGGCGATTACCGACTCGGGCGCCAGTCGCCTGCGCCCGGTCGGCATGGCTGCCTCCACAACGGCCATGGGGATGATCCCGCTGCTGATAGACGCTTTTTTGTCGCGATGGCGATTACCATCATCGCCGGCCTGATGTTCGCGGCCCTGCTGACGATGATTTTTGTGCCCGTACTGTATGCAACCTTCTACTCGGACAAAACAGCCTGATCGGACTGCCGGGGACGGGTTACAGATCCGCGAGCATGCTGATTTCATGCAGGATAAGCAGGGAGTACATCGGGACGAGGGCGTAGATCAGGTACCTGACCGCAATGAAGCGGTAAATTCGAAAGTTGAAGTGCATGACGAGCACAACCAGTGCCATACCGGTTACCGCCATTTTGACTACGGCGAAGGCATGTACATCTCGCTGTATCAACCAGTCCATCAGGATATTGAGTTCGATTGCACCGTGGCTCAACAGGACGATCGTGAGGAAGGCATCCGCGAAACAGAGCAGGGTAATTGTCACAGTTGCCGCGAAGGGCCAGTGACCGTACCAGTCAATGTACCTGTTAACGTGGTCATTATCCCGGCGGTGAGTGCGGCGGCGTTGATACCGGAGCGCACCCGCCAGTGTCATGGTTGACGTTTGGCGGCGCTCGTCCTCTCGCTGCTCAATTGCCCTGTTATCTGCCTGTTTGATATCCAGTTTCACCTGGTTTCCGCTCATAATTGAGAGTCAACATTCCGTCTTTTTATAAGCAAATACAATATCTATAGTAGCTATCTTGTTGAAAATAATGTTGTTGAAAAATGCCACTCTGACTAATATATCGCGTGGATTACCAAAAGCACCAATATTTTCGACGTCTAATTCGATTTTATGCAGATCGCGAATGCCGGGACGGTTTTTTCATTGGCGTGGTGCTGGCCATGCACCATGATAATGCGCCTTTAGTCCGGATTGACGGGAAGGGAGGGTTATAAGGATCCGGATTCAACGTGTCAGCCGTTGCATGTTTGTTTAAATTGTCAGGGGTGTTGCCAGTGGTATCACCTGATTTCACCAGTAATTATCAAGACGCGCAGGTCCAGTGGGCAACAGGATTTTAACTCCATAATTTTTCTGTATTTCCTGAAGTGATTTTGATATTTTATGAACAGATACCGGTAGTTTGACGCCACATGTCGGTGCAAAACCGTTATTCAAACTGAAATTAATGGATTAACAACCTGGAGGGGGAAAAAAAATGGCAGACCTGTTTTCCGATGAATGGATGAAAAGCTTTATGGAACAGTGGAATGCAGAACCGGAATTGTCCGACGCCCTGGCGAAGATCAATTTCAGTTCGGTGATTGCATATGGCTTTGACGGCGAAGATACACCGCGCGGTGTGCTTACCGTGGAAAACGGCAAGGGTGTATCAGCTGGTACCTATAATGGCGAGGATCTCAGCTGGGATATTCGTGCAAGCTTTGATAACTGGAACAAGTGGCTCGCAAAGCCGCCGGGCATGATGGGTTTGGGCATGGCCTACACGTCGCGCAAGATGAAATTCAACGTGGGCGATTACGGTGCAATGATCAAGGACCCCCGCATGGCAGGTCCCTTCATCAAGAGCTTTGCAGTCATGAGTCGTGCCTGAACATTTTTTTGTTTTTTTTGTATGGGATCGTGGATAACAATAATACTGCATTGCTTTCCGCAGCCTCATAGTCGTGAGTCGACCCGTAAGGGTTAGTTTGTTAACCAGAACTATTGGCTGGCGCGTCAGTCGCGCTGTTTCTACAGCGCTGACTGTTTTCAGGCTCTGCCTGTCCGTGCAATGTCGCAAATGTGAGGATTAACCATGTTAATCAGAAAACTTTCGCTTCTTGGACTCCTGTCCGGATGCCTGCTTGTTCCCCCGGTCCTGGCGCAGGGTACCTCCGGGGAATCCGTCATTACTGTTCCTAGCATACCGGTGGGCGGGGCTGTTTCCCTGGGCGGAACGGTAGTCCCGTACAAGGATGTCACCTTCTCTGCCCAGATACCCGGCCGCATCAAGTCCATTGCCGGCGAAGAGGGAGAACACTTCGAGGAAGGCGCAGAGTTGATTGCCATCAATGATGATGACCTGCTTGCCCAGCGGCGTGCCGCATGGGCAAACCTCGCCAATGCAGAGGCGGCCTTGCGCAATGCGGGTGTGCAGTATTCCAGGGAGTGGATTTCACCCTATGGCGGCCAGTCCAATGACATGATGGGCGGGATGAGCTCATTGATGCGCAACTTCAGCAACCCGATGCAAAGCTTCAGCGGCAGCGGCTCACCCGGGTTAGACCGGCATGCGGAGTTGTACTCGTACGGCACCCAGGTGGAGCAGGCGCGCGGCCAGCTCATCGCTGCACATTCCCAGATTGATGAAATCGACACCAAGATTCGCGACGCAAAATCCGTGGCACCTTTCGACGGCGTGATCACCAAGAAGCTCGTTGAAGTTGGTGACCCCGTGCAGCCAGGACAGCCGCTGCTCAAGTTCGCGGATATGTCTACCCTGCAGATCAAGGTCGAGGTGCCGGCCCGACTGATGCCTGGCGTGAAGAAAGGTATGGTTTTCAATGCCCGGCTTGACGTGGGTAATGTCGATATACAGGCACGGGTTGTACAGATATTTCCGATTGCCGATCCGGACCGGCATACCGTCACGGTCAAGCTGGATTTACCGCAAGGCGCGCCAGGCGGTGCCGGAATGTATGCGGAAGTCATGATTAACGACATCAATGCACAAGTCCGTGATATGCCGGTGGTACCAAAAAATGCACTGGTTTGGCGTGGCAGTCTGCCGGGTATTTATGTTATGGGTGATGACAACAAGCGTACATTGCGGCTGGTACGTATCGGTGACGAGGTTGGTGCTGACGGAGTTGCGGTTCTGTCCGGCCTGCGTGCCGGCGAGCGCATTGTCGTGCAGGACGCCGCGCAGGAAGCAGGCGGCGTCTGGAAGTAAATTGCGGGCAATCATGATCTTTGCCACGTGTAACCGTCAGCTGGGGGATTTGCCAGCTGATATGAATTTAACCTGTAAAAACAAGGCGGTCTCTACCGGGGATAACAGGGCAAGGTCTGTGTGATGCGCCCTGTACATAAAAAAGCAAAGGCAAAATAGCTATGGCTGATCAAGAAAAGAAATTTTCCACACCTGTCAACTACGACGCCCACTCGCTAGGCATCGCCGGACGCACCGCGCGATTGTTTATCACGTCGCCTGTTACACCGATGATACTCATCGTGTCCCTGCTGCTGGGCCTGGTCGGTTTGATGTTCACACCGCGCCAGGAGGACCCGCAAATATCTGTCCCGATGATCGATGTCTTCGTGCAATACCCGGGGGCATCGGCTGAACAGGTGGCCAGTCTGGTAACCGAACCGCTGGAACGCATCCTGATGGAGATACCGGGGGTGCGGCATACCTACACGGCATCGGAGCGCGGCCGTGCAATGGTTACGGTGCGGTTCAAGGTTGGCGAGAAAATGGGCGACTCGATCGTCAAGGTGCATGACAAACTGCAGTCCAACCTCGACAAGATTCCGCCGAATGTTTCCCAGCCCCTCGTCAAACCGGTCGGTGTCGACGATGTTCCGGTGGTTACGCTGACACTGTGGTCGAAGGACGTCGACGATGGCTCCCTGCGACTCCTTGCGCTGGATCTTCTGCAACGACTGGGTGAAGTCAAGAATGTCGGCAAGGGCTTCATCGTCGGAGGTCGTGAGGATCAGGTCAAGGTCGAAGTGATGCCGGAGCGCCTTTCCGGCTATGGCATCAGCCTGCAGGAGGTGGCCCAGACGATCAACACCGCCAACTCCGAACAGACAGCAGGCGCTGTGGAGAGTGGCGGCCTGTCTTTCTCGGTTCGCACCGGCTCGTTCCTTACCAGTGCGGACGAAATCGAACGGCTGGTTATCGCGATTCGCCAGGGGGCGCCGGTCTACGTGCGCGATGTTGCCCGCGTAACCCATGAGCCCGCTGATGCCAAGCACATGGTGACCTTCTTCACCGGACCTTCCTACCAGGGAGACACCGAAAGCGCAAATGGCGAAGCCGCCGTAACGGTCGCTGTCGCCAAGAAAGAAGGCAGCAACGGTGTTAATGTTGCGCAGGATGTCATGAAAAAGGTCGAACTGCTCAAGGGCGACCTGATTCCCGCCAACGTGAACATTACCGTCACGCGCGACTACGGCAAGTCCGCGAACGACAAGGTCAACGAGCTGCTGCAAGCCATGCTCGAGGCTGCCGTGATCGTGGCTATCCTGTGTCTCTACGGGCTTGGTTTGCGCGCGGCATTCGTGGTAATCAGCGTTATCCCGGTCGTCATCCTGCTGACCATATGGTGGGCAATGATGGTCGACTACACCATCGACCGCGTCAGCCTGTTCGCCCTGATCTTTTCCATCGGCATCCTGGTGGACGACGCTACGGTTGTGGTCGAGAATATTTTCCGGCACTGGCTGGAGAAAGGCAAAACCAGTGTGGCATTGGCGATCGACGCAGTGCGTGAGGTCGGCAACCCGACCATTCTTGCTACCTTTACCATTATCGCGGCACTGCTCCCCATGGGCTGGGTCAGCGGACTGATGGGGCCCTACATGCGTCCGATTCCGGTGCTGGGTTCCTCTGCCATGTTCTTTTCACTGGTCGCGGCATTCATCTTCACGCCCTGGTTTGCCGTCAAGGTTGCTCCACGCCATGCTGCATTGAAACGCGCGGAGGTGAAGGAAAAGAAGGCGCATGCCAGAATCAGCAAGCTCTACCGGCCGATTATTACGCCGCTGATCGAGAACCGCTTTTTGGGGCTGACATTTCTCTTCAGTATCATCGGGCTCACGGCCGCGCTTTGTATTACCTTCTACACGCAGCAAGTGGCCGTGAAGATGCTGCCGTTTGACAACAAGCCGGAATTTTCAGTTATCGTCAACATGCCGGATGGCACCGCCATGCCGGACACGGCCAACGTGACCCTGCAGCTGGCCGAGGCGGTAAAGCAGTTACCTGAAGTCAGTGCGGTTGTCAGCTATGCCGGGACCGCACAACCATTCAATTTCAATGGCATGGTCCGGCACTATTACCTGCGGCAGCGTTCCTGGGAAGGTGATCTTCTCGTCATGCTGGTCGACAAGCACGAACGCGAGCGGGGCAGCCACGAGATCGCGGTAGCGGCACGGCATATTCTTACCCCTATCGCGGAACGTATGGGTGCGAAAATCGCCGTGGTCGAAATGCCACCGGGCCCCCCCGTACTGCAAACAGTAGTTGCAGAGGTGTATGGACCGGACGACGAAATACGACGTCAGGTAGCAGCCGACATGACTGCCATGTTTGAACAGGTTGAGAACGTAGTCGATGTCGACAACTACATGGCGGAACCGTATGAGTTCTGGCGATTTGAGGTCGATACCGAAAAAGCGGTACGCCGCGGCATCTCTGTGGATACCATCAACGGCAGCCTGTCTATGGCCATGGGCGGTTACAAGCTGGGAGACGTAAAACGCGGCACCGTGCTTGAACCGACCTACATCGTAATGCAAATTCCGCTTTCCGTTCGTTCGCAGGTTTCACGGCTCGGTGATCTTCCCATTCCGACCGCTGATGGCAGGACCATACCGTTGTCAGAGCTCGGAGAGTTCAAGAAAGGCTACGAAGATCCCATCATCTATACCAAGGACCTGCGTGGCATGGAATATGTTGTCGGCGAAATGGAAGGACGCCTGGGCGCACCAATTTACGGCATGTTCGACATCGAGGATTTAATCAAGGAATACAAGACACCGGATGGTGTCACGATGGAAACCATGCCGTGGACGTTGCTGGGTCCACCAAATGATGATGCCCAGTCAGGTTTTGAATGGACCGGTGAGTGGACGGTTACCTATGAAACCTTCCGCGACATGGGTGGCGCGTTCATGGCGGCACTGGTGCTGATATACGGCCTTATTGTCTGGGAGTTCAAGAACTTCGCACTGGGTGGTCTGATCATGTCACCCATTCCCCTGACCATGCTGGGCATCATACCCGGGCACTGGATACTGGGCGCCGAGTTCACAGCCACCTCCATGATCGGCATGATCGCGCTCGGTGGCATCATCGTTCGACAATCCATCCTGATTGTCGAATTCGTGAAAATCGAGGTTGCCCAGGGGCATGAAGTCAAGGAGGCCGCGATACGTGGCGCTGAAATGCGCATGCGCCCGATCTTTATTACCTCGCTGACCTTGATGGCCGGTGCCTTTGCCATCCTGCAGGACCCGATTTTCAACGGCATGGCAATAAGCCTGCTGTTTGGCGCTGGTGTGGCAACAGTTATGGCCGTGATCGTGATTCCGCTCGGCTGCATCAGTGCCCGCAAACAGTTTTATGTCCAGACCAGTGATGACGGTCGGGTATCAATTAGTCCTGCATTTGAGCAGGTCGAACACACGGAAATAGTGGATGTTAACGCTGCGCCAAAAACATCCCTGCTGATGCGGCTGTGGGGTGGACTGTTTTCCATGTTCTCCTGGGTGTTCTATATTTTCCGGGCCATGTTCACGATGCTGGGTATGGGCTTCAAGGCCATTTTCGGCCGCTTTGGCAGAAGTGGCGGCGGCACACCGCCACCTCCCAGAGGCGGCACCCCGCCGCCGCCCAGAGGCGGGACTCCGCCGCCACCGCGCGAAAAGCCACCTGCAGGCGGAACGCCACCACCACCACGCCAGGCACCCCCGCCAGCAGCGGTGCCGGCGGAAGCAAAGGCAAAACCTGCCGGAGGTACTCCGCCACCGCCACGCGAGGCACCAAAACCCGCGGAAGCCAGGACAGAGGTAAGAGGTAAAACCGGCGGGTGGCACACCGCCGCCACCGCGCGAGATGCCCCCAGCGCCAAAACCCACACCAGCCGAAATGGCACCGGCTGATGTTGAACTGTCTGTAGAACACGGCGAAGAAGCCGACACAGATACCGATGATGAAACCGGTAATGGTGCCGTTGGAAAAAAACGGCGCGGCATTCGCCTTAAGCAGGACCTTGGCTAATATTTGAGGTGTGGCCCTGGAATATTCAGGCGATGCAATCAACTTTACACAGGAAATGCAGAAATGATAACTAAAGGCAGGCTGACCGGTGCTCTATTACTACTGCCACTGCTTCTTCTGGCAACACCACTGGCAGTGGCGGAAGAAGCACCGTTTACCTATAACGATGACTGGAGCCTGGTCTCTGCACCGCCACCACCGGGACCATATCGGGCAGTCAATATTGATCCGCGTGTACCGGGACAGGATGCTATTCCACCGATTACAACCGAATCCGAAGCATTAGGCGGCTGGGAACATCTTCCAGCCGAGATTGAATCGAACCCGCCGGCTGCTGCAGGAAGACCCATATTGTCACCGGCCATGGAACCGCCGATGCAGCTACATGGTGCCAGGCAATGCCGGGCCTGCTCCTGTGCCGGGCGCATATGAGGGCAGCATCCAGAGGCCACCTGATTACCGTTTTCCACAACCGACCGGAGTGCCGAACCCGGAGCAATACACGACTTATGGGAATATGCCCCCATCGGGTTACTACAGATCCCCTGCGGTTCAAATGGAACAGGAAGTTCCGCCACCACCTGTTTATGATTATATGACCGGTGAGACCGGTGGTGTTTACGGCAGACCGCGAGGGCAGTAAGACTATCGCTCGACGAATGTTTAAAATCTTGACTGAATGTTATGATTCCGGGACCTGAATCATGTATAAAATCAGCAGCATGGAGTCTAGTATTTTGTGTGATATTGTTATCATCGGCTTGCAGTGATGATAAGCCTGTGGAGAAGGCTGAAACAGAAGCCACGGCAAAGGATGAGCCACTACCGGTACGAGAGTGGTATCCGCGGCAAAAATATTCTGCACCTTACCCGCAAAGCGGACAGCCGCAAATGACGCAGCCGCAGGATTACAGCAGCGCGCAACCAGCACAACAACAGGCCTGGAGCGGTGGCTACCAGGTATATCAGGCGCCTCCGGTTATCATCGTGCAGCCACAATCACAGTGGTATGGATACGGTACTACAGGCCAGACGCCGGGGCAGCAGATGGTAACACCGCAACAGAATGTATCTCCTTATTACTATCAGGCACCACAACGTCCCTGGGGTAATGTGCCACAAAATTCGCAGGGCAGGCAGCAGTCATACGCAACCCCTTCGACCAGCAATCAGGTAGGGAACCCCTGGTCTGGCGGCTGGCAAGCACCTGAAGGTACTGTATACCCCGGCTGGGGTGTACCCTATGGAGGTTATCCGGGAATCGCAGCACCCGGTTATATCTGGTAAAAACTCGCGATACCCGACATGCTCGGGAATCCTGTGTGGCTTGTAGCGGCAGCTCCCTCCGTTGCTGGTCAGAATTATCGAAGGGAGGTCCGTTTGTAAGCAGGTCTTGCAGACAATAACAAACCGAGAGGTAATGTAATGAAACTAACCAAAGCACTCTGTGCAACAGCAATTACAGGCCTGATGGCACTGCCTATGACATCGGCTCACGCCTGGGGTGGTCCCTGGGGTGGTGGTCCCTGGGATCGTGGCGGTGGCAATGACTGGGGTAGCGACTGGGGCCCGTTCGACGGCGACAGTGACGTCGACGGCGATTTCGACATGGGCTTCAGCAGTAGCGCCCGTGGCAGTGGTCGTGGTCGTGGCTCTGGCCGTGGCTATGGCTACAACCGTGGATATGGCGGTTATGGCTATGGTGGTCCTTATGGCTATCCGGGCTATGGTGGCTATGGTGGTGGGTATCCGGGTGGTTACGGTGGCGCCCCATACGGCTATGCGCCAGGCGCACCTGTAGCTCCGCCTGCTCCAGCTGCAAACCAGTAAGTCAGTTTGAAGTAAACGGGCCCAGCACATTTGTGCTGTGGCTCGTTTTACTTTATAGGGTTCATGTAAATCAATCAGGCAAAATCAGGGTAACAAACAGATGCGTTTGAGTGGATTATTGTTTTCTGTATTGCTCCTGCTGCTTTCCACTGCACAAGCACAGCAGGCTATGGTCGAATTTTCCGCCGACACTGTCGAAACCGACATGCAGGGCGGTGAGCAAACCGGCAAAATCTATGTCGGGAAAGACCGGATAAGGACTGATATTGATATCAATGGACAGTCATTGATCCAGATTATCGATCTCAAGGCCCAGGAGGCCTTGATGATCAACACCCAGGAAAAGAGTTTTCTCCGCAGGCAGGCAGGGGGTGGAGAAATGGTGTCGGCGCCGAAAACAGATGCTGCCAGCCCCTGCGCAGGCATGCAGAACATTACCTGCAAGCAGACAGGCAAGGAACAGGTTTACGGCCGGCCGGCGCTAAAATGGGAGTTCACCAGCGAGGCGGGTGAGCATGCGGAATCAATGACCATCTGGCTCGATGAGCAGCGCGGAATACCGACGCGCCAGGTCATGCCTGACGGTTCCAGCATCGAGATGCGGATGCTCGGCCCGGATACTGTCGGCGGGCGAAAAGCCGAGAAATGGGAACTGACCGTGACTGGCCCGGATGGCAAGTCCACTACCAGCTATCAGTGGTATGATCCCGGCATTGATATGAATATCCGTGAGGAAAGTGCTAACGGTTATTTTCGTGAGTTACGGAATATCAGGCTTGGCAAACAGCCAGACAGCTTGTTCAGTATCCCGGCGGGGTACACTGAGATCTCGATGCCACAGGGCTTCGGGGAGCAGGGAAACCGTTAAACTGGATTGAAAGGCGGGTTCGCCGGATAATTGCTGCTGCTGGACAGTACGAGAAAACGACATCATTCGGGGGCAGGACTCAATAATGATAACGGTTATCGCTAATCTCAAGGGGGGGTCTGGAAAAAGCACAGTTGCTTTCAATCTGGCTGTATGGCTGGAACAAAGCGGGCGCAGGGTTGTCGGGTATGACCTCGACCCCCAGTGTACATTCAGTGACCTGGGTATGCTGCGCAGGGAACTTGAAATCAAACCGGATCTTGAGATCCACTCGGTTCGTGCCGTTCTCAAGGATCAGCTGGTCTCGCATGGTAACTGCGAGGTACTGGTCGATGTCGGCGCTGCGAACATGGCAGCCATGAAAGAGGCAATGGCTGCCGCTGACAGAATACTGATTCCGGTTCCTCCGAGTCAGGCTGATGTCTGGGCAACACAGCGTTTTCTGCATATGGTTGGCCAGGACCTGGAAGCGGTAAAGATGAATGGAAACCAGCAGACGATCGCATTCGTCAACCGGGCAGATACCAACAAGTCGATCCGGGAAACGCATGAAACCGAAGCAGCCTTGAGAATGCTGCCCGGAATTGATGTCGTTCTGCCACAACGACTGCGCATGCGAACCAGCTTCAGGCGCTCACTGAGCGAGGGACTTGCAGCCTTCGAAATGTGGCCACGCAGCAAGGCAGCCGAGGAATTTCGTATACTTGCAACGGCACTTTATCCCGGCATTTCGGGACACTTGAAATAATCTGGAGTGGGAGCAGGCAACATGAAACTTCTTGCGCGCATACTCAGTCATGGCTTCGCGATCGCCGTCGTGCTGTTGCTTGCTATTGGCTTAATTTACCGGGGTGAGTTGTTTCCAGAATTCAATCTGCCGGGTCGTATCGATATCGGGAAACTGGCTGACCACCAGAAAGAGTCTACTGCAGGACAGGCTACCGGGAATGGTCGGGAACAAGTCACGATTCAGTCTGCCGAAACTGGAAGCGCGGGCAATACCGGGGCTGGTGTTGACTCAGCAGGAGTCGTTACCGCTGCAGGCGCGCCGGAACCCGCTCCAGCTGAAGCTGAAGTAATTCTGCGGGAACCAGCCGGTTCGAATACATCGCAACCTTTATCCGTCATCGAACCGGAAGCCACGGAAGCGGTGGCAGAAAGTCCTGAAGATAATCCTCCTATTGAAACAGCCGTTCCGCTTCCCGGGGGAGATATGCCTGCGGCTGCTGCCCCCCTGACGGAAGAATCCACACCGGCAGCTGCAGATGAGCTGGCTGCACCGGCGACAACCCCGGCGGTTATACCCGAGAGCCCGGATGCCGCCCCAACCCTGCCGGAGTCCGGGGAAGTTATTCCTCCATCCACAGATGCGGCAGAATCGCATTCCAGGTCTGGGGAAAAGGCATATCAGCTGCTCGCTTCGGCACGCGAAGCATACTGGCTGCGAGACTATGATATTGCCGAGTCCAAATACCTGGAGCTGGTCCTGGTGGAACCTGATAACCCTGACGGTTACGGTGAGCTTGGCAATATGTATTTTTCCCAGGGGCAGTGGGACCAGGCGGCTTCCGCTTACTACGAAGCAGGCGTACGGCTCGTCGGGCAGGGACTGATGGACCAGGCTGAGGAATTGGTTGCGGTCATTCGGGGATTGAGCGGTCCTCATGCGAATGATCTGGAGCAGAAGATCAGGGAAGCGCGCGGCGCTGCGGATTGATCAGGGAAATTACTAGTAACCAGGAAACCGGAGAGAGCCATGCTGAAACTGATCTGGAATTTACTCGCGTTTGTTGGTCTTGCATGTGTCGCGGGTATCATCTGGTTGGCCATTACCTACGACTTCGGGCTACAGAACATCAAGGACCTGCAGAACCTAAAGTCGTTCGATCCTGAAGCGCCACAGGTCTACATGGAAATGACCAAGGAACTGCTGGCCACAGGTAACGCCGCCGAGGCAACGGTCTGGAAGATTCCGGTTGCCGAAGGTCTTAGTGTTCAGGATGTCGAGGACACCATGAAATTTGTTGCCAACGAGCATAACATCAAGAATGTCGGGGAATTGCCACTGTCCGAGCAGGTTGCTGCGATGACCGGTGAGCAGCAGCGCTTCTGGAAAATTTACATGTTCTGCAACCCGCTGACGGCAGCAAAAATGATTAATTACTCGGATGCCTACTCTGCCTACCTGCCTTGCCGTGTATCGCTGGTGGAAGATCTGCAAGGGAAGCTCTGGATGTACTCACTCAACATGGACATGATGATCCATGGTGGTGAGAGTCTTCCCCCGGAGCTCTTCGAAGAGGCTAACTCTATCAAGGAAACGATACTGGATATCATGAACCGGGGAGCTGCAGGAGAGTTCTGAAACGAATAGGGACGAAAAAGTCAATGGGGTCATTTCCTGCTGACTTGGATATACTCTGCGGATTGAAATCCACCTTCTTTGAGAGGGAGTCAGCAGGTGACCGAAAATTACGGAAACGAGACTGATTCTGCTGCTGCAACCATGCTTGGAAATGGCTTGCCACAGCAGCAGGATATGGTGGCTTGTATGGACAAGTTCGCCAATACCTTCGAGGCAAGTGCACGCCGCTGGGAACTTGTTGTTTATCCTTCTCTTTTGGCATTTATCGTACTGGCAGCATACGGCTTTTTCCTCATCTACACCCTGACCAATGACGTCGGCCGGCTGGCGCATAGCATGGAAACAGTCGTCGCCGCGATGAGTGAGGTTGCCACGGACATGAACACAGTGTCCCGCAACGTAGCCCATATTTCGGATAACCTTGGAACTATCGCTCTCAATGTCAATGATGAGTCCGAAACCATGAGGGACATGGTGGTCCACATGGGCAACATCAACAAGACCATGGGTGTGATGACGGTACCCATCTATCACATCCGAAACGACATGTCGAACATGAACTACACCATGCGCGATACCGCTCGGCCGATGCGTATGTTTCCGTTTTAATGGACAGTGATCCTTGCAGGGAGCATCCCACCCGGGTTGTGATTACCGCGTAACCCTTGTATACCTGATAACAATACACTGCAAGCAGGGCGCGCGTTCATGCACGGTGCGGGAAAATCAATCAAGCAACGGCTGAAGAGCCTCGAACAGCACCTGAAGAAGGAAAATCCGGTGCTGGTGGATGCGGTCCAGACCTACCGCCAGCTGGACCAGGTGGGTCGATCCATTGGCCTGCTGGACGAGGACCAGTCGTTTGCCACCCAGATATCCTGGTGGCCTATGATTTCGGTGCTGGGAACCTTCTCGGCAGGCAAATCGACCTTTATCAATCATTTCCTCGGACACCATCTGCAAAGCACCGGCAACCAGGCGGTCGACGACAAGTTCACCGTGGTGTGTTATGGCGCCGGGCACGGTTCCCAGGCGCTGCCCGGCACAGCGCTGGATGCCGACCCGCGCTTTCCGTTTTATCAAATCAGCAATGAACTGGAAAAAGTCGCACCGGGCGAAGGGCGCCGCGTGGACACCTACCTGCAACTGAAAACCTGCCCCAGCGAGAGGCTGCGCGGTCGCATCATTATCGACTCGCCCGGCTTCGATGCCGATTCGCAGCGGAATGCTACGCTGCGCCTCACCGATCACATAATCGACCTGTCCGACCTGGTGCTGGTTTTCTTTGATGCGCGACACCCGGAACCCGGGGCGATGCGCGACACCCTGGCGCACCTCGTCGGTGAAACCATTCACCGCCCGGATGCGACGAAATTCGTATTCGTGCTGAACCAGATGGACACCACGGCGCGGGATGACAATCCCGAGGAAGTTGTCGGCGCCTGGCAACGGGCCCTGGCACAGGAAGGACTGACCGCAGGGCGTTTCTATTGTATCTACAACCCGGAAGTTGCCGTCCCCATAGATGACGAGGCACTGCGCAAAAGATACGAACACAAGCGCGATCATGACCTGTCTGAAATCCACCAGCGCATCCAGACCGTCGGTGTCGAGCGGGGTTATCGTATCACCGGAACTCTGGAGAAACTCGCGCATCACATCCAGGAAGAGGTCATTCCCCGTCTGCGAATATACAAGTTGCACTGGCGCAAACTGGTGCTATGGGGCGACGCGATTCTCGCAGCCGGTTTTCTGCTTGTCGGATTCGGGATCACCAACATGCTCGGCTTCTGGGATGGCCTGAAATGGATCAGCCCCGGGTGGTGGCAAGGGTCGACGAACAATATCGCCTGGACTGCCATTGCCCTGGCCTTTACGGTCGGTGCGTTCGGTTACCTGCATTTCCGGCTGCGCAGCCTGGCGGCAGGACGTGTCGTAAAGCGGATTGTCGCCAATTATGCGCCGGGGCTGGTACGGGAGCGCATGCAGCACGCGTTTTTGCTTAATACCCGGCCGTGGCACAGCACCTTCAGGAAAACCCCCGTTGGCTGGCATAACCGCAACCGCCGGCACCTGCAGGACGTGATCGCACAGGCGAACCGGTACGTGCAAACACTGAATGACAAGTTTACCGATCCATCCGGAGAACTGGTGTCGATGGAACAAACTGCACCAGCCCCTGTCACGGCCGCACCTGTTGACGCAGAGGCCAGTACGCCCACCAACGAGGAACCACAGGAACCGATGCGTTCCCTATAGCTGCAGGTTCATAGCTGTGAACTCGCGGCCAATATATCGGCGGTAATGTTGCCGCAGTTGTGCACTTGCTTGTAGGAGCGGTCTCCTGACCGCGATAATCATTCGTCAAAGGTTCTTGATGCCTAGATCTCGACGCATGCAACCAGTTGTCACCTGCAAGCCCATTACTCGCTGCCTTATAATCGCTGCAAAAAAAACGGCTACCGAAGTAGCCGTCTGAATTATTCTTGTTATTGTATTACTCAGATCCTGTTTCTCTTCCTGCGTGCTACACCGGCTAGGCCGAGCAGGCCCGAACCAAACAGCCAGACGGCTGCGGGAACCGGAACGGGTGTGAGGTTGAACGTATTCCAGGTACCGAAGATGTTTGTACTGTAATCGCTTTGAGTTCCTATGAAGGTCTCAGTTGCGTCGGACGTAAACAACTGCGGGTTAGTGCCGGCATAGACGAAACCAGCCGGGCCATTACCATCGATGACAGTGCCATTTACGATGGTGAGTAACCCGGAACCATTATCATCAAGATCTGTAAAGATCTCACTGCCAACTGTAATAACAAGGTCTGTTATGGTACTGACAGCAATCGTGCCATTACCCGAAATAATGTCCCCGCCGATTAGACTGTCATCGAAACTGCCTGTGGCTGTGACGGCACCTCCAACCGGCAAACCGAAGATGTTGCTACCATCTCCTGTATCGTCATAAGTGACTGCACCTGTCAAGGTGAATGACACCGGGGTGGCTTGCGCACTTCCGAGTACGACCAGTAACAGGGTAGCTGTGAGCAGCCTGATTATTGATTTCATGGCCATATTATTAATTGCTCCTCTAGATGCCCTTCGGGCATAGTTTTTTGTGCGGTTTTTCGTCCTTAGATTTATTTTCCGGTATCTGCACAGGCCTGTACCACTTGGCTGTGGCAGTTAACTGCATCCGTTCCAGTGATGCCCAGGTTCCTGATAATTGGCGTACTTGAGTTGAAATCAACATATGCGCAGTTACTAGTCTGATCACTGCGGAAGTACCTCAGCCCTACGGTATCATCGACAAGCTGTGCTGTTTCACCTGAATAGATACATGTTAGTGAGGTGCCGTCTTCTGTTGCTGCAGCCAACTCATCATTGCTCCAGCATGGGCAGGGCACCTTAATACACGGCATGTCAGGATCACCATCCTGCTTTTTCTTGTTGTAGTTTTCCAGAATCTTGTTGCTGGGCGGATTCTTATCTACAGTGTCCAGGTCCTGGGCTTCACAGTAGGCCACGCAGAGTCCATACAGACCTTTGGTGGTGCCATCCTTTCAGAATATCGCACACACCTTCATTCGCCGGTGTCTGGCCATCCGGGGTTGAGGCAACGGCAGTTCCCGCTGACCACCAGCAACCCGGTCAAAATGACGAATCCCACTGAACTGAAAAAATTCACGACTGTTTTCATTATCTTCTCCTTGTCTCTTCCCTGATTCCTCTAAAACGTCAGGAAAATGGCTTTTGGCGAGTCTTGTCGATATGATTGTTCTTGCAACCGCCCATAAAGGTAATGAACTCGAAGCATGAATCATGCCCATTAATAATTTAACAATCTATTCAATGGGTAAACACGATCCTGCTGCACCATGTGGATTCATTACCTGATGAAATGAAAAGAATTCCGACGCCCGGCTGAACGCAAATTTTAGACTGGAAATAATTACTGTATTAGATACAACTAGTTGTAATCTTCATTCGCACAGGCGGCACTTGTCAGGATTGCCGACATATTTTGCCGCGAATACCTTGCTATAGTGTCATCATGAATCGCGGCAAGTAACCAGAATGCTTACAGAAAAGGAAAATCCAGCCTTCGCGGACGCGGACGTTGCCATTCAGCAGCGCCTCGACAAACTGCTGGCCAATCGCCTGAGCAGGAGCAGCAGGTCCTGGCTGCTGCCGTGCGCCTCTGCGTAGACGCCCACCATGGCCAGCAGCGCGTCTCCGGCGAACCCTACTATCTTCATGCACTCGCTGTCGCCGAAATTCTCAATGATCTCAATCTGGACTACGAGACGCTGGCGGCGGCGATGCTGCACGATGTGGTCGAGGATACCAGGGTCACGCTGGATGACGTCCGTACACGTTTCGGTGATGTGATCGCCCGCCTGGTTGACGGCGTCACCAAGATGGAACGCATCGGGGAATTCCAGGATGCCTCGCTTGGCTCACAGGATCACAGTCAGGCGGAAAGCCTGCGCAAGCTGCTGCTGGCAATGGCCGAGGATGTGCGGGTCGTCCTGATCAAGCTGGCTGACCGGCTGCACAATATGCGCACGCTGAAATACCTCGATGAATCTCGCCAGCGCCGTATCGCGCAGGAAACACTGGACATCTATGCGCCGCTGGCAAACCGCCTTGGCATCTGGCAGATCAAGTGGGAACTCGAAGACCTGTCACTGCGTTACCTGGAACCGGAAGCCTACAAGTCGCTTGCCAGTATGCTGGACGAAAAGCGGGAGGACAGGGAACACTATATTGCCGGTGTGATTGCCACGCTGGAAGCGGAATTGAGGAAGGCGGGTATCACGGCAAGCGTTAGCGGCCGGCCGAAGCACATCAACAGCATCTGGCGCAAGATGCAGCGCAAACAGGTGGACTTTGACCAGATATTCGACATGCGGGCGGTTCGTATCCTGGTGAAGGAGGAAAAGGACTGTTATGCCGCACTGGGGATAGTCCATGGACTCTGGCGACACATTCCCAAGGAATTCGATGACTACATTGCCAATCCCAAGGAAAACCTCTATCGCTCCCTGCATACCGCCGTCGTCGGCCCCGGCGGGCATAACCTGGAAGTCCAGATCCGTACAGAGGAAATGCACAAGCATGCAGAACTGGGGGTCGCGGCTCACTGGCGCTACAAGGAGGGCCGGGGGTTTGATCCCGGTTACGAGGAGAAAATCGCCTGGTTGCGGCAGCTGCTGGAGTGGCGCGAGGAGGAACACTCGGCCAATGACTTCGTTGACCGCTTCAAGTCGGAGGCATTCCAGGAACGTGTCTACGTCCTGACCCCGCAGGGCCGGATCATCGACCTTCCGCAGGGTTCGACGCCGCTGGATTTCGCCTACGCCGTGCATACCGAAATAGGGCATCGTTGCCGGGGAGCAAAGATCAACGGCCGCATCGTCCAGTTGACCTATCAGCTCAAGAACGGTGAACAGGTCGAGGTGCTGACAACCCGGCAGGGAGAACCCAGTCGTGACTGGCTGAACTCGCATCTTGGCTACCTGAAGACATCAAGGGCAAAATCCCGGGTGCGCTCGTGGTTCAAGCGCCAGGACTACGAGCTCAACGTCAGCGCCGGTCGCGGAATTCTCGACAGGGAATTTCACCGCCTGGCTATCTCTGACCTCCCCATCGACAAGCTCGCCGCGCGTTTTAAATACAAGCAGGTTGATGAACTCCTCGCCGCCATCGGGCGCGGTGAAATTACCCAGGGACATCTGGCAAATGCCGCAAGTGAGCTGATGCCACGGCAGGAGCCACAGGAACCGCTGCGGCCGCGCCTGTCCAAAAAGCAGCAGGCGGCCGCGGCAACCGGGTTCAGGATACGCGGAGTCGGCAACCTGCTGACGTCGCTGGCCCGCTGTTGCAGTCCGGTCCCGAATGACCCCATCATCGGCTATATAACCCGCGGGCGGGGCGTAACCATCCATCGCCAGGACTGCGGCAATATACTGAGATTGCTGGGTGAGGAACGCGACCGGCTGATCGAGGTGGAGTGGGGTGCGACCGCCAGTGATAACTATCCGGTGGATATTTCCATCGAGGCGTATGATCGCTCGGGTTTGTTGCGCGATATCACCACATTGCTTGCGAATGAAAAGATCAATGTCACCGGGGTGACTACGGCAACCGACCCGGGAGACGGTATCGCCCGCATGAGCCTGTCGCTGCAAATCACTGACATCAGCCAGCTCAGTCGCGTCCTCAGCCAGATCAGCCAGTTGCCAAATGTTGTCGAAGCGCGCCGCAAGAACTGAGGCGGGTAGCAGAGGCGTGGTACCGGCCAGGACTGTCCAGTGTTACATCTCCGGCAGGTGTCGACAGGTCTTGTCAGATTGGCGCAAAATCACGCTGCTTACGCCAGGAAGTGCCTGCGTGGTCAGCCATCGATTCTTTCTGCCTGCTGCCAGTGTCACGCCTTAAACCAGCCCAATTGCATATCCCTGACACGACGATCAAAGTGCTGGCGCCTGTCAGTGCGAATCACACCCTGCCGGGTCATGAAGGGGTAGTCGGGGATTTTTGTATAGGAGCGACGGTCTCTTTTTCTGTGTTTCATTGCTGCCTCCGAAGTTCTTATTGTTGTTCGACTGGCCCACCAAGGTGTCTGGCTATTGTATAAGATTATCCCATTCTGGAAGAATTGACAGCAGACAGGTGGGCACGGGGGGACAGCGTCACACATGCTCGGCATGTGCCACATCCGGCCCAATGAATTCCTGGCTTGCGGCCCGGACTGCTGCAGGCCTGAACAGTTCACGATCTGGGTATTCCGGGAGAGGGCGCTGCTACTTAATGATATTCGCGTGGTGTATCAGGTAGATCAGCAGGAATCCTGCAATGGTGTAGATATAAGGCATCACCTCGTGCAACCATGCAAGCTTCCGCTTGGTGATTTCCTTACGCAGGTTTGAGAATATCTCCGGCATAGTAATGGTTTCGGCCGGATGTCTGGAATGTTGAAACGAGATGCACAGAAACGCCGGATTGTGCACAGTCTCTACTGGCACTATCCTGAAACCGTTCAAGCGAAGCGCTGATTTTGAGGGTAGCCAACCGGGACTACCAGGACTCTGGGCAGGCGAATGCAATAGTTGTCGGGAGAGATTGCAGACAAGCCCTTTAGTCCTGCATCTCAGAACGTGCCGCTTCTCCGGAGTTCTTCGGCTTTGATGCGATCATAGATCTCCTCGCGATGCACACCCACCTCCTTCGGCGCGGCCACACCGATTCGTACCTGATTCCCATTGACGTTGAGTACGGTTACCGTTATTTCATCACCGATCATCAATGACTCACCCACCTTTCTTGTTAGTATTAGCATGTTCCGGTTCCTCACAAACAATCCCTTGGTTTTTCACGATAGCAAGCGGCAACCCATCCAGAATATAGGGAAAGCCCCTATTTTCAGCTGATCGAAAGCCCGGGGCTGTCACTATCCGGCAAGGGTTGAGGTGGGTGCCGTTCAAACCGCAGAGGCAACTGGTATTTATTTGACCTGTGTTAATGCACTATTATCAAGTAATGGGTAATGATTCAGTCTTTCTTGCATCCAATGGAGGGGGGAGAGCGATGGATGATAAAAGAACCCGTATTGGTGACAGGCGACAGAACAGGGACACGTCCAGAGCCCCGTACAAGGACAGCAAGGGGGCTACCATTAAGGAGTGTCGCAGAAAATCCCCGGATCGGCGTGTAGGCAACGTACACCTTGAATGGATTAGCGATTACGAGACCTGGTGAGACCGGGTACTGTTACTTCATGCAGTTAATAGCGAGCCAAAGAAAACATCATAACTTATTGAAAATATTGGTGCCCCGGAGACGATTCGAACGTCCGACCTAGCGCTTAGGAGGCGCTTGCTCTATCCATCTGAGCTACCGGGGCTACGATGAGAGTGAAGGTGCGCATCGAAAAAGCCAGACGTTTGTCTGGCTCGATGTTCGTGTATTTGGTGGAGCCGAGGAGGATCGAACTCCCGACCTTCGCATTGCGAACGCGACGCTCTCCCAGCTGAGCTACGGCCCCATGCCTGTCAGTTCTTCAAACGAATTCCGGACAGGGTTACAACAGGCGCTGATTCTAACACCATGAGAGCGGGAGGTTCCATAAACGTACTGACTGATGCTGGCAAATTCCTGCTATTTTCAGGAAAACTTCCTGGCTATCCATCGCCCAGCAGGGCCATCTCTATGTCAATAATCTTGTCTGCGATTTGCTGAATGTCCACGAAATACCTGTCTTCATCCAGTTCGTTGCGAATCGTGTCAACGCGGCAAGCATCAAACTCGGGTATCTCGATTTTCTGATTAAGCATATAGTGTCCGGGTTTATCCAGTTAGGTTTTGTCTTCATCTTTATGGCTGTTGTGCATCCCTGACACACTAGATTTATCGTCTTCGGGTACCCCGAGTTTAGGTGGTTTTTGAGCCTTCGCGCACAAAGCGCCGATTAAATGACGCGTCATTCACTGCGCGTAATCCTGCACTTCAAGCCGGCAGGATCGGCCCAGATTGCAGTTTGCCTGCGCAAGCACCTGGTTCCGGTGGGTATGCGAGCAGGTGCTTAACATGGGGAGTTACCCGCTCGGAATGACGAAAGGGCCTTGCTGCAGGCAACATTTTGTGGCTGAATTTATATAGAATAACAGTGTGTTAAAATCTCAAGTCGGTACTGAACACAAGGCCCGGATGTGAATCGCCAGCATTCCTTTGACATCGCTGCACGCGGGTGGTTAACTTCGCTACAAGAATGCGGAAAAAAATTAGTACAAGACATGTATCAATAATCAACCGCACCAACCATGATCCGGAACATTGCATGTTGAATGAACCCAAGGTACTGATTATTGAGGCAGATCCTCATACGGGTGCCGAACTCACGGCTGTAATGAATTTTATTGAGCGCAATCCCGTTCTGGTCGATGATTGCTCCCGGTGGGCTGAGCTGGCGGGTGACACCGGTGACTACCAGGCAGTCTTTGTCGGATCCTGTGGTTCGGAGAATGCTCTGGCACAACTGCTAAGTGATATCCACGAGCGGGATGCAAACATGCCTATCTACCTGCTGGCTGAAAAAGGCAGGGAACCGACAGTCCGCATAGAAACAGGGTCCTGCATTCTGGGCCGTATCGAGCTGCCGCCATCCTACTCACAACTGACCAGCGCCCTGCATCAGGCCGAGGTCTATACCGCATCACACCGTTCCTCGCCTGCGGAACAGCGACCGGTCGACCTGTTTCGCAGCCTTGTTGGCAGCAGCCGTGCCGTGCAGAACGTGCGTAAAATGATTCAGCAGGTAGCGGAAAGCGATGCCAACGTGCTGATACTTGGAGAGTCAGGCACCGGCAAGGAAGTCGTGGCGCGGAATCTTCACTACCATTCATCCCGCCGCGACAGGCCTTTCGTACCGGTCAATTGTGGCGCTATCCCGGGAGACCTGCTCGAATCGGAACTCTTTGGGCATCGTAAAGGAGCGTTTACCGGGGCTATCAATGATCGCGAAGGGCGATTTGAAATGGCCGAAGGTGGCACGCTGTTCCTGGATGAGATTGGCGATATGAGCCTGCAGATGCAGGTCAAAATCCTGCGGGTATTGCAGGAACGCACCTTCGAACGCATCGGCTCCAACGAAAGCATCACCACAGATGTTCGCATCATCGCCGCAACTCACAAGGATCTCGAGGCGGCCATAGGCGAGGGAGAATTCCGCGAGGATCTCTTCTACCGGCTGAATGTTTTTCCTATTGAAATGCCGCCATTGAAAGCGCGGGTCGAGGATATCCCGCTGCTGGTAAACGAACTGGTACGGCGTATCGAGCATGAAAAGCGGGGCTCGGTCAGGCTGTCTCCCGGGGCAATCTATGCGCTCTGCCAGTACAACTGGCCGGGCAACGTCAGGGAACTGGCGAACCTGGTCGAGCGCATGGCAATCCTGCATCCGTACGGGGTAGTGGATGCCGCAGATCTCCCCGAAAAGTTCCGCGCCGGTGAAGGCGAAGTGTCTGAAAGTGTTGTCGAAGCATTGGTAGGAGCGCCGGTAACTTCCGATGATCTTGATCCCCGACTGCCGCGGAACGGGCTTAACCTCAAGGAGCATCTCAGTTACCTCGAGATCAGCTATATCAGGCAGGCGCTGACCGACTCGGGCGGCGTCGTCGCACATGCTGCCAAACGCCTGGGCATGCGCCGAACAACCCTGGTGGAGAAACTGCGCAAATACGGCTTGCAGCGCCAGGCCTGATCGCCATTTTTCTGACTTCCCGAACGCCAGGGCTGCAACATTTTGTTGCACCGATTCTCCCGGGCATAGTTTTCACTCCGCGGACTTTATACGCAGCCCTTGCTGTGATAAGTTCGCGCTCATAACAATGACAGAATAATAATGCCGTGTAGGTAACTGCACTCTCTCGACCAAGACGTTAATTTGTTGCAGCATGCCAGGAGAAGGCAAGTCAGTCATTGCCGACTGTCAGACCGGTCTGTCTGTGTTCCAAGGAGGGCGGTCAACCTTGTCGCAAGAATTGGTTGCCCGGGAATAACAACCACGCAATAAGCAAGATGGCCAAGAACAAAAAAGACCGGGGAAAGAACAGCGGAGAAAATTATACCGGTGACAGGGTGCGCCGTTCCACGGAATGCAACCTGACAAGGGAATACAACTACCTGCTGCGTATCACACCTGAAGACAGTGTGCTGCTTGACCAGTACCAGGAAACCATCTCACTGGGAACGGCCGGTTTTGCCGAGGTCTACTATGATCACCTGTTTGATAATCCTGACATAGCCGAGGCGCTTTACAGACATGAAAGGAAGGGCGGCAATGTCGGCAAGCTGGTGCGCACGGAAATGCAGAACCTGCTCGACACCATCGTGGACGCTTCGACAATCAGCCGGGGAGCAAATCTGATTCGCATCGGCGAATCCCACCACAAAAGGGATATACGTCCAGTCTGGATAATTTCGGCATATCATCTGCTGATCGACTACATTCACAGGTTCCTGCCAGCATTTACCATGCCCCCGCAAGATTATGAGCGACTCGAATCACTGCTGTGCAAACTGCTGTTGCGTGATCTTGGGCTGATACTCGAAGGCTACTGGCGGGCTGCACGGGAACAAACTGCCGACAGTCTGGAGCTCGTCAAACACGAGTTGCGACTGGCGGAGGACCTGCTGTCCTGCCTGCCGCAGCTGTTGTGGAGTGTAGATATCAATGCGAACAAGGTCGTCTACGCCAGCCAGGCGCTGCACTCGCTGTATCCCGGCGAACCGGATGCGCCACTGCCATGCCTGTTCGACACCCATGAAGAAGACCGGCAGCAATTGCTGTCCGTCTGGCAGGATGCCATCAGCGGCAGACACTGCCATGCCGATGTTCGCATGTCACTGGCAGCGTCTGACACCCACTGGTACCGCATTTCCTTCCACCCACTGCCGAACGAGTCAGGCCGACCGGAGCGTATGCACTGCATACTGGAGGATATCAACGGCCTGATTGCAGAGCGCAAACAGCTGGAACAGATGGCGACGACTGACAGGCTTACCGGGTTACCCAATCGCGCGCTCTGGACGGACCATCTGAATCTGGCACTTGCGGCATCAAGGCGCGTTCCCGGTTCCCAGGTCGTGGTGATATCTCTCGATATCAACCATTTCAAGATGTACAACGACACTCTCGGCAGGGAGGTCGGTGATTCTCTGCTGCGCCAGATTGCCAGACGCCTCAAGTCCATTGTGCGTGAATCGGACTCACTGGCTCGCCTCGGCGGCGACCATTTCGGCATCCTGCTGCAGCCTGTCAGCAACTTCAGAATTGCAACAGAACGTGTCATTACCGAGGTGCTGGATTCCTTTGACCTGCCGTTCACCTGCGACGACAAGCAGCTGTGCGTCAGCCTGACTCTTGGCATTGCCTGCTTTCCCGAGGATGGAACGAATCATGAGACCCTGCTAAGCAACGCAGAAAGTGCAATGCATCGCGCCAAGCGTAACGGGCTTCCGTACCAGTATTTCGACCCGACGAATGATGTCAGCCCGAGCAAGCAGCTGCGCTATTCCGGCCAGATTCGCTCTGCCATCGACAATGACGAATTCGAGCTCCACTACCAGCCGCTTGTCGATATCCAGACATCCCGGATTATCGGTGCAGAAGCGCTGCTGCGCTGGGAACATCCGGTCGAAGGTACCGTAATGCCGCAGCGCATCATCCCCGTTGCAGAGCAGCTGGGCATGATAACTCCCATAACCGACTGGGTACTGGTAACCGCCCTGCGCCAGTGCAAACAATGGTCATACAACGGCAATCATCTGGTCGTCTCGGTTAACGTGTCGGCTCGGTCATTCCTGAATCCGCGCCTGCTTGAGAAGGTTCGCTGGGCGCTGAAAGAGGCGGGTGTTGATGGCGAGTCCCTCGAGATCGAGATTACGGAAGCAACGCTCATGCAGGATGTACAGCGCGCAACAGGGGTGCTTTCAAGCCTGAGCGATCATGGTGTGAGCATAGCAATCGATGACTTCGGCACCGGTTATTCCTCGCTCTCCTATCTGAAGCAATTGCCGATCCATACCCTGAAGATTGACCAGTCATTCATCATGGACGTGGCCTTCGATAGCCAGGATGTTGCAATCGTTCGCTCCATCATTGACCTCGGACACAACCTGGGTTACCGGGTGGTCGCGGAAGGGGTCGAAACAGGGATGGCCTGGGATATGCTCAACAAACTGGGCTGCGATACTGCCCAGGGGTTCCTCATCAGCAGGCCGCTTTCCGACAGTCACTTCAACACCTGGCTGAGAGAAACCGACTGGTTGACCTGATTCCAAGCAATTTGCTGTCGCCGGTAATTCTCCCCGAATTACCCTGGGCCGGATACACCTGCCACCTGCTGGGATAGCAACCCGGCCATAAAAGCAGGGCCCGTACTTCCTGTCACACAACAGCCCGTACCGCTCTTCCGCTGCGACTGCCCGGTCGGCAGCCGGAAAATAATCTCCCCTTGGAATCTATGTTGCTTACGCCATTTATTTGCCGGATTCTGCAATATGTCAAATTTGTGACACAGTTCAAGCTTTCACCACCTGCCCGGCCATTAAGCTTCTTTATTCAATAAATACAGTCAGATACGTATTCATAACGATCCGGTGGGGGGGCAGTTTTCATGTTGGTACGCATGTTGCAAATAGTTTGGCAGGCACCGGCCACCAGCAACACACCGGGTGGCGCGATGGAAACGGTAACAAGCAGGGGTCAACCGCAAGATGGAACTTTCTGAAGTCAAACTCGGGCAACAGGCAACAACAGTCGTCAGGACAGTTGCAGCACCTGTCAGGGTAATCGCCGTTGCCGGTGGCAAGGGTGGCAGCGGCAAAACCAGTGTTGCGGTGAATCTCGCCTGGTCTCTTGCCGAACAGGGTCAGCGCACCCTGCTGCTGGATGCCGACCTCGGCATGGCCAACGTCGATGTGCTGCTGGGCCTGGATACCCGACATACCTTGCTGGATGTCATTTACCGGCAGTTCCGGCTGGAGGAAATCATTCTCCGGGTCACCGGTAACCTGCTGGTGATACCGGCAGCGAGCGGGGTCACTCAGCTCTCCAATCTGGGTTCCCGGGAATGCGCAGGTCTGGTACGGGCATTCAGCGACCTGAAGCAGCCACTGGATGCCCTTGTCATCGACACGGCATCCGGTCTTTCCGTGAGTATTGCAAGTTTCTGTCGTGCCGCCACCGAGATCCTGGTGGTTGTTACCAATGAACCGGCGGCAATACGCGACACGGTTGCTCAGATCAGAATGCTCTCCGGGGACCACGGCATCACAAGGTTTCATATCCTGACAAACATGGTCGGTTCATTTTCCGAGGGTAAGTCCCTGTTTCAGGAACTACTGGGGCATTTCACCGACGACCATGACTGCATCCTTTCCCATGCCGGTTCCATCCCCGCAGATGAACATCTGCACAAGGCGGCATTGACGCACCGACCTGTGGTGGCTGCCTCTCCGCGCAGCCGTTCCGCCATGGCACTCAATAATCTCGCCCGGCAAATCAGTGCCTGGCCGCTTCCTGCGGGCGCCAGCGGGCACCTGGAATTTTTTGTAGAACGACTGATTCATAAAGAGAACTCAGCAATGGAGGTGGTGTCATGAAGAGTAACGCAGCCAATGTCCCTGTAGAGTACAAGAACGCCAATGAGCTGGTGGTGGCGCACGAAGCGCTGGTCAAACGAATTGCCTTTCACCTGATGAGCCGCCTGCCGGCGAGTGTGCAGGTTGATGACCTGATACAAGCCGGCATGATCGGCCTCATCGAGGCTTCGAGGAAGTTTGATCCAGAACAGGGTGCAAGTTTCGAGACCTATGCAGGAATTCGTATTCGCGGCGCCATGCTGGACGAGATCCGCCGTACCGACTGGACGCCGCGCTCCGTGCACCGCAAGGCGCGCGAAGTCGCCGAAGCCGTGCGCAGAATCGAGAACGAGAAGGGCCGTGACGCGCGGGATGTCGAGGTGGCAGAAGCGATGGGGCTCGGGCTGGAGGAATATCACAAGATTCTCCAGGATGCCACGGGTTGCAGGATTTTCAGCTTCGAGGACCCGGGTTCAGTGGGTGAGGACGGCCTGGCACAGAGTCATCGCCAACCGAACCAGCCGCTGGAGAACCTGCAAAACGGTGATTTCAAAAACGGGCTCGCCGGCGCAATCAAGGGGCTGCCGGAACGCGAGCGTCTTGTGATGGCGTTGTATTACGATGAAGAGCTGAACCTGAGGGAAATCGGTGAGATCCTCGGTGTCAGTGAATCCCGGGTGTGCCAGATACACGGACAGGCCCTGATCCGCCTGCGGGCCCGCATGGAAAAATGGCTGACGGACTAGCGTCAGTCATGATGTGAACCACAGCCATGCCTCCGGAACAGCAACCAGGATGGTACATGCGACGTCAGGGAACCGTCCGTGGCCCATTCAGCGCACAGCGCATTACCCGGCATATCCTGCTGGGGCGGATTCGGATGCAGGATGAATTAAGCACCGACCGGAAAACCTGGCGCAGCGTGAACAGCTTTACGGACATGCTGCCGCCGGAGCTTGCAGACCTGTCCAGATGGGATAACTACCAGCAACTGGTGGTGTCCCGGATGCTGGTTGATGAGCGCAAGCGCGAACGACGTGCCACGCATGTGCGCAGGCACCCTGAACCGGATCGGCGTCATGGCCCTGACCGGCGCCGCAATGACGACAGTGAATTCGTCACCCGGCACCTGTTCAACAGGGATTTCAGCTATCTGGCGAATTCAGCGCATACACGCCGCCTGCGAACCCTGTTGCTGACCTTGCTGCTGGCGACGCTGCTATACGCCTGGCTTGCGCCTATCCAGCGCTGACCGCCACCCCCTGCGCCTGCCGAATCCCGGCAACACCGGCGCTAAATGACTCCGTCGTGTAACGCTCGATTTCCAGGTTGTCTGACCAGTAATCGCCAGGCAGGCCGGCCTTTTGCTTGAGATGGTTGAGAAAGTCCGCCGGCTTCGGCAGCGATTCCCAAACCGCGGGCAGAAAGGTTCCCCGATGCCGGCCTTCCTGAAGCACCAGTCCGTCAATGCCCGGGCGCAGTATGCCGAGCAGTTCCGCTTCACTCCCGAATTCCACGGACTCTGTCGGCCCCAGCACGGAGATCCCTATTTCCAGATTCTGCAGTTCCGCGGCGGTCAGTGCCGGGAAGCGGGGGTCCCGAAAGGCGGCGCCAAAGGCATTGCGCGCCACGTCTTCCACCAGACTGCTGACCGGGGCGAGCGAGCCGATGCAGCCGCGCAGCACACCGTCGTGTTTCAGTGTCACGAAACTTGCCCGCCGTCCAGACAACGCCGGCGGGCAGGTATCCGGCTTCACTTGCAGGGGAGAACCCGTCTCGAGTCCGGACTCGATGGATGCCAGTGCCACCTGCAACAGGGCGGCCTGTTCCACGGCTGCACAGGTTCCGCTAGCGGTTGATGACATAGGCGCCATAACCGACGACCTGGTCGCGTGGACCCGCGGTGTCACCTGAATTACGCAGGTCCAGGGTTTCAACGGCCAGCCCCTGCTGCCTGGCGTAGCGCAGCAGGCCGCTGACGGGATTGCGGCCACAGGCTTGTTCGTAGCCGATATTTTCGTAAGCCAGCGTCTCTATGGCGCGCGACGTGGCGCGATCCAGGCGGGTGGCGGTTTCGTAGTCGTGGTAGTGGCTGAGGTCGGAACTCACGATCAGCAGTGTTTCAGGACCATCCCATAGCATTGAAATCACGTCGCAAACTTCAGCAGGCGCTGCATCCCCAACCACAATCGGCACCAGGACAAAGCTGTCCAGCACCTCCTGCAGGAAGGGCAGGTGAACCTCGATGCTGTGTTCCAGACGGTGCGCCTCGTTGTCCAGATGCACCTGCGGCAGGGCAAGCAATGTCTGAATGGTACCGGTATCCAGGGCGATATCACCCAGCGGTGTCCTGAAGACGCTGCTACCCGGAACAGCGAGACCGTGAAATGCGACCCGGTGCGAAGGTCCCATGACGATGACCCGCTGCACTACGTCTGCCACTGACCGCAGACGCGCATAGCCGGTCGCGGCTACAGGCCCGGAGTAGATGTATCCGGCATGGGGCAGGATCAGCGCCTTGGGTGGCGTCTGGACAACGCGTGTCGTGGCCACCAGCAGCGTTTCCAGCATGTCATGCAGTTCGCGGCCCCTGGCGGGATAAAATGTGCCGGCTACGGCCGGTTGCCTGATGTTATCCATGCCGGAAATCCTCACCTCCCAGACAACATAGGCGCGGGCAGCTGGATTTTCAAGCCGCCGATGGTGATCAGAGGGCGCCCGGTCAGTTGCCCTGCCAGCGCAGGACCACCCCGGCCAGTGGCGGGAGGGTGAGGGGCAGGCAGTAGGGCCGCCCGTTGCAGGACTCCGGCCGGGTCATGATCTGGCCACTGTTGCCCATGTCCGATCCGCCGTAGTAGCCGGAATCCGAATTGAACAATTCCCGGTAGCTGCCTTCATAGGGAACGCCGACAAGGTATTCCTTGCGTGGTACCGGGGTGAAATTCAGCGCAACGACCACAATGCTGTCTCCGTCACGCCGAAGATAGGTCAGGACCGACACGTCTGACGCGTTGCAGTCGATCCATTCAAATCCTTCAGGGCTGAAATCGTGGCGGTGCATTTCAGGGTTGTTGCGGTACAGGTGATTCAGGTCGCCCACGAGCGTCTGTATACCGCGATGGTGGTCATAATCGAGCAGGTGCCACTCGATGCTGCCATTGGAGTTCCACTCATGGCCCTGAGCGATTTCATTGCCCATGAACAGCAGCTTCTTGCCGGGAAAGGTGTACATGTAGGTATACAGCAGCCGCAGATTGGCGAAGCGCTGCCAGTCATCACCTGGCTGCTTGTAGAGCATGGACTGCTTCCCGTGCACCACCTCATCGTGCGAGAACGGCAGCACGAAATTCTCTGTGAAGGCATACAGCAGTCCGAATGACAGGTCATTATGGTGGTATTTCCGATGCACCGGCTCGTTTTGCATATAGCGCAGGGAATCATGCATCCAGCCCATGTTCCACTTCATGCTGAATCCCAGGCCGCCGGTATCGACCGGGCGGCTGACGCCGGGCCAGGCGGTGGATTCCTCGGCGACCACGATGCTGCCGGGAAATTCGGCATGGGTAATGGTGTTGAGTTCCCGCAAAAAGGCGACGGCCTCGAGATTCTCGCGTCCGCCATAGATGTTGGGTAGCCATTCCCCGGCCTTGCGGGAATAGTCATGATAGAGCATGGAGGCGACCGCATCCACGCGCAGACCATCCAGGTGAAATTCCTCGAGCCAGAAGATCGCGCTGGATATCAGGAAGTTCTTGACCTCGTTACGGCCAAAATTGTAGATCAGGGTGCCCCAGTCATGATGTTCGCCGCGCCGCGGATCGTCATGCTCATACAGTGCGGTGCCATCGAATTCCGCCAGGCCATGGGCATCCTTGGGGAAATGTGCCGGGACCCAGTCAAGCAGCACGCCGATGTCGTGCTGGTGGCAATAGTCGACAAAAAAACGGAAATCATCCGGTTCACCGAAACGACTGGTCGGTGCGAAGTAACCCGTCGTCTGGTATCCCCAGGAGGCGTCGAAGGGATGCTCGGTTATAGGCAGCAGTTCGATATGGGTGAAGCCGGTCTGCTGCAGGTGTTCCACCAGCCGTACCGCCAGTTCGCGGTAGTTGAGGAAATTACCGTGAGCATCATGCATCCAGGAACCCAGATGGATCTCATAGATGGAAACGGGAGCCTGCTGCCAGTTGAAATCGCGGCGTTTATTCATCCAGTCGGCATCACCCCAGGTATAAGGCTCCTGTGCCGGAATGCGTGATGCAGTAGCCGGGCGCATTTCGAAATATTGCCCATAGGGGTCTGTTTTCAGGAGAATACTGCCATGCGACCGGGTGCGAATCTCGTATTTGTAGGGCATTCCTGCACTCAGGCCGGGAATAAACAGCTCCCACACGCCGCTGCTGCCGCGCACCCGCATGGGGTGGTGGCGGCCATCCCAGTGGTTGAAATCGCCGACGACGCTGACGCGCTCGGCGGAAGGCGCCCACACAGCGAAGCGGACACCGTGGACACCGTCTACCTGAACCTTGTGCGCACCGAGGACCCGGTAGATATGCCAGTGCTTGCCTTCACCGAACAGATGCAGGTCATACTCGGATAATTGCGGCGGGAAGCAATACGGATCATAGGCCGTATGTTCGGCGCCATGAGAATCGCACCACATCAGGCGGTAGCGGCCCGGAACCTGTCCCGCAGTGCCGTGCCATTCAAACAGGTCTGTGTTGCCAATCCGTTCCAGTGCTGCACCGGTTTCGGCGATCCGTACCCAGGCCGCACCCGGAATGAAGGCCCGCACCAGTTCCTTGTCTGCAAGGCCATGTTTTCCGAGCACCGAGAACGGATCGTGGTGACGCGCCTGCAGCAGACGCTGCATTTCGGCAGGAAATTCGGGCGACGGGGAATAGGCTGGTTCGGTATGTAACATAGCGGTAATAAATTCAGGGTAGTGATGCTTGCGGAAGCGCCGGATGAAAATCTCAATATTTCAGCGCAGGGTAACTATACAGTCAAAGGTCTTGCCCATACAATAACGCTCACTCAAGAGGCAATGGATCGTGTAATCTGCACGCGAATACAATCATGCAATCCTACGATAATCTTCGATTCGTCAGCCGACTGACACGTAATACCCTGGCGCTGATACTGGCCGGCGGGCGCGGTTCGCGACTGCGTCAGATGACCCTGTGGCGCGCCAAACCGGCGGTACCTTTTGGCGGCAAGTTTCGAATCATCGACTTCCCGCTGTCAAATTGCCTGAATTCCGGCATTCGCATGATCGGAGTGCTCACGCAGTACAAGGCGCATTCCCTGATTCAGCATATCCAGCAGGGCTGGAGCTTCCTGCGCGGTGAATTCGGTGAGTTCATCGAACTCCTGCCGGCCCAGCAACGTATCGAGTCGACCTGGTATGCCGGCACCGCCGACGCGGTCTACCAGAATCTCGACATCATCCGCATCCACAAGCCCGAGCACGTGCTGATTCTGGCCGGCGACCACATCTATAAGATGGACTACGGCGCGATGCTCGCACATCACGTCGAGGCGCAGGCGGATATGACAGTCGGCTGTATCGAGGTGCCACTGGCGAGCGCCAGGGCTTTCGGCGTGATCTCGATCGACGCCAATGGCAGGGTGGTGGAATTCAACGAGAAACCCGAGAAGCCCGCCCCGATGCCGGGATCACAGGTAAAGGCACTGGTTTCGATGGGCATCTACGTCTTCAACACAGCTTTCCTGTACGAGCAGCTCATCAGGGATGCCGACGATGTCTATTCAACACATGATTTCGGCCACGACATCATTCCGCGACTGATCAGTAAATACCGGGTATCCAGCTTTCCGTTCCGGGATACCCAGGGCAAGCAGAGCGCCTACTGGCGCGATGTCGGTACCATCGACGCCTTCTGGGAGGCCAACCTCGAGCTGATCGGCGTGCTGCCGGAACTGAACCTGTACGACGACAAGTGGCCGATCTGGACCTACCAGGAGCAGCTGCCACCCGCCAAATTTATCTTTGATGACGACGACCGGCGCGGCATGGCGCTCGATTCCATGGTTTCCGGCGGCTGCCTGATTTCCGGCGCGACGGTGACGGCATTCACTGCTGTTCTCCAATGTCAGGGTCAGTTCGCACACCGTGCTGCAGGACGTGGTCGCACTGCCCAATGTACGTTTCGGCCGTAACTGCCGTATCACCAAGGCCGTCATCGACAAGGGCTGCGTGCTGCCCGACGGTCTCGTTATCGGCGAAGATCCGGTTGCAGATGCCGAGCGCTTTTATGTCAGCCCGGGCGGCGTAGTGCTGGTCACGCCGGAAATGCTGGGGCAGGAATTCCACTTTGTCAGGTGATACTCCGCTCAATATCGTAATCTGCTGGCACATGCACCAGCCACAGTACTGCGATCTCATCAGCGGCACCTATCAGCTCCCCTGGTCCTACCTGCACGCCACCAAGGATTACATCGACATGGCGGCCCACCTCGCAGCTGCACCCGAAGCGAGGGCCGTGGTCAATTTCGCCCCGGTGCTGCTGGAGCAGCTTTCCGATTACGCCGGTCAGGTAAACGGGTTCCTGTCGGAAAACAAGTCCCTGCGGGACCCGCTGCTGGCGGCACTGGCCTGCCCGGTGCTGCCGGCCGGCAAGGAGCAGCGCATGGCGCTGGTGAGTGCCTGTCTGCGGGTCAACGAACTGCGTTCGATTCGCCGCTTCTCCAGTTACCAGCAACTGGCGGAAATGGCGCGCTGGTTCTGCGAACATCCGTCAGGCATGTTGTACCTGGGCGACCAGTTTATTATCGACCTGCTGGTCTGGTATCACCTTGCCTGGATGGGTGAAACCGTCCGCCGCGACAACAAGCTGCTGCAGGAATTGATGGAGAAGGGCACCGGCTTCAGTCTGCATGACCGGCGCAAGCTGCTGAAACTGATTGGTGAACTGCTTTCCAGCGTGATCGACCGTTACCGCAAGCTGGCCGAGGAAGGACAGGTCGAGCTGTCGATGTCTCCCTATGCGCACCCGATCATGCCGTTGCTGCTGGACCTGCAGACCGCCCGGGAGGCCATGCCCGAGGTCAAGATGCCGACACTGGCATGTTATCCCGGAGGCGAGGAGCGGGCCCGCTGGCACATCAAGGAGGGGATCGACGTCTTCGAGCAGTATCTGGGCATGCGCCCGACCGGTTGCTGGCCTTCCGAAGGGGGTGTCAGCGAGGCAACCCTGGCCCTGCTTGAGGAGCATGGCTTCAAGTGGGCGGCCAGCGGTGAATCGGTGTTTCGCCACAGCATGGCAAACCCGGACAACGCCGCACTTGCAGAAGTCCAGTCTGCACCAGGGTTATCGGGTCAATGACGGTGAACTGACCTGTTTTTTCCGTGACGACGGGCTTTCCGACCTGATCGGATTTACCTATTCCGACTGGCATGCCGACGACGCGGTTGCCAACCTGATCCAGCATCTTGAGAATATCGCCGCGACGACACGGGGCAAGGACAATGCGCTGGTCTCCATCATTCTGGACGGCGAGAATGCCTGGGAACACTTCCCGGAAAATGGCTATCACTTCCTCAATACCCTGTACCGCAAGCTGTCGGAACATCCGCGGCTGAAAATGACCACCTATTCCGAGTACCTGTCCACCCGGCGCAGATCACCGCGATTGAAGAAACTGGTGGGTGGCAGCTGGGTATACGGTACCTTTTCGACCTGGATCGGAGACAAGGACAAGAACCGGGGCTGGGACATGCTGGGCGATGCGAAGAAGGTATTTGACGAAACCATGGCGGAACGCAGCCTCAGCGGCGAGCAGATGCTGGCGGCGCAGCACCAGTTGTCGATCTGTGAAGGTTCCGACTGGTTCTGGTGGTTCGGCGACTACAACGCAGCGGACACCGTCAGTGACTTCGAACGCCTGTTCCGCATGCACCTTTCGAATCTCTATCACCTGCTGGGTAAAGAGCCGCCCGAGTATCTCTCGCTGGTATTCGCCCATGGTGGCGGCGCGCCGCAGCAGGGCGGAGTCATGCGCAAGGGGCAGTACACAGGTTAGCCTGCCACAGACTCCAGACCTTTGACTAATCCCCTCACAGACCGGCGCGCCGGGGTGCTGCTGCACCCGACATCGCTGCCCGGCAGCCGCGCACACGGCAGCCTTGGCACACATGCGCGGTGCTTCGTCGATTTCCTGCAATCAGCGGGGTTCACAGTGTGGCAGATGCTTCCGCTGGGGCCGACACACAGCGACCGTTCGCCCTACCAGTGCCTCTCCGTGCATGCCGGCGATGAAGAACTCATCAATCTCGATGATCTCGTGACCCGGGGCTGGCTCGATGCAGCGGCCTGTGGCGGGGATGACTTCCGCAGCTGCCTTGCGGGTGCACTGGAAGGCTTCAGGCGGGTGGCCCGACCTGCGGAACGTGCCGCATATCATGCGTTCAAGACAGACAACAGCTACTGGCTGCAGGACTACGCGCTCTATCAGGCCATCCGCAAGTCACTCGGAAATGCTTCCTGGTATCACTGGCCGGTACCGCTGCGCGACCGCGAAGTGACCGCCTTGCGCAAGTTTTCCACGGCACAGGAGCAGATGATCGAGCAGGTCTGCTTCGAGCAATACCTGTTTTTTCTGCAATGGATCGATTTGCGAGCCTATGCGCATGCGCGCGGCGTGTGCCTGTTCGGGGACATGCCGATCTATGTCGCTTACGACAGCGCGGATGTCTGGGTGAACCGGGAACTGTTTTCCCTGGACGAACACGGCGCGCTCGAGCTGGTAGCCGGGGTCCCCCCGGACTATTTTTCAGCGACCGGCCAGCGCTGGGGCAACCCGCTGTATCGCTGGGACAGGATCCGGGAAACGGATTACCGCTGGTGGCTGGATCGTATGCGAACCCAGCTGGAGCTGTTCGATATCATTCGCCTGGACCACTTTCGCGGCTTTGAGAAATACTGGGAAATACCTGCGACATGTGACACGGCAATCGACGGCCACTGGGTGGATGGCCCGGGAGCCGGGCTGTTTGACCGCCTGCAGCAGGAATTCGGCGAGCTGCCCCTGGTAGCGGAAGACCTCGGTATCATTACGCCCGAAGTCGACGCACTGCGCCTGCATTACGGCTTCCCCGGCATGAAGATACTCCAGTTTGCGTTTAGCGGCGGCGAAGACAATCCATATCTGCCGCAGCACCATGAGCCCCTGTCCGTGGTTTATACCGGCACCCATGATAATGACACGACCCTGGGCTGGTACCGGAGCCTGGACGATCATACCCGCTATATCGTGGCAGAGATCCTGCAACAGCCCATGGACAGGATGCCCTGGCCGATGATTCGCGCCGCGCTGGAGTCCACCGCCAGGCTGGCGATTATCCCCATGCAGGACCTGCTGGCACTGGGCAGCAAACACCGCATGAATACACCCGGCAGCTCGGCCGGCAACTGGCAGTGGCGTTTTGACTGGGAGCAGGTGCCGCCCCACCTCGCCGGGCAACTGCATGAGCTCGTCAGGCAATATGGCCGTGACGATGCCAGGCCGCCGCAGCAACGGGTCGGGCTCTCCTGCTACACCCAGATGATGCGTCCGGATAGCGCCGGCTGAACGGAAACGTTCCAGCCGCTTCTGTCACAGGCCGGCTGCTGCGGTTTGTCATTGAGGCGGGTGATGTGGTGCCGAGGGCGAGAGTCGAACTCGCACGACCAATGGCCACCTGATTTTGAGTCAGGCGCGTCTACCAGTTCCGCCACCCCGGCTGCTGTGAAAAACCCCGACGGGGTCGAGGCATGCGTAGTATAAGCCATCCATGCGGGCGGGCAAGCCGCATCGGCCGGGCCCTGTGCTACCATGCCGCGCCATGCGCCGTGCCGACTTTCACTATGAGCTGCCGCAGCAGTTGATCGCGCTTTATCCCCCCGAGGAGCGCGGCAGCAGCCGCATGCTGTGCCTGGACCCGCGCAACGACACCCGGGCGGACCGCAACTTCCGGGACCTTCCCGGCTTGCTGGCGCCCGGCGACCTCGTGGTTTTCAACGATACCCGGGTCATACCTGCCCGCCTGTATGGCCGCAAGCAGTCCGGAGGCAAGGTGGAAGTGCTGGTCGAGCGCATTACCGGCGAGCGGCAGGTGCTGGCACATGTGCGTGCCAGCAAGACCCCCGGGGCTGGTACGCGCCTCGATTTCGCGACAGGAATCTCGGCAACCGTGACGGGGCGGGAGGATGACCTTTTTCGGCTGGAATTCACGGGGCAGGACAGCGCTCTGGAAGTTCTGGAGAGTCAGGGCCACATACCGCTGCCACCCTATATCCGGCGTGGTGATGAAGCGGTTGATCACGAAAGTTACCAGACAATCTATGCCGTCAGGCCCGGTGCGGTGGCCGCGCCCACGGCCGGCCTGCACTTCGATGAACGCAGCCTGCAGCAGCTGGCACAGCGCGGCGTTGAAACGGCCCGTGTCACCCTGCATGTGGGGGCGGGTACCTTTCAGCCAGTGCGCAGCGACGAGCTGGAAAAACATGTGATGCACCATGAGTTGTATGAAGTCGGCAGCACGGTGTGCGAACAGATCGCGGCCACACGCCGGCGCGGCGGGCGCGTCGTCGCGATCGGCACCACTGTGGTGCGCAGCCTGGAGACGGCCGCCGCCACTGGTTTACCCGAACCCTGCCGCGGCGAAACCAACCTGTTCATCACACCCGGGTACCGGTTCCGCTGCGTGGATGCCCTGCTGACGAATTTCCACCTGCCGGAGTCGACGTTGTTGATGCTGGTAGCGGCATTTGGCGGACATGCCAGGGTGATGGCCGCCTACCGGCACGCCATTGAGCAGGGGTATCGCTTCTACAGCTACGGCGACGCCATGTTCCTGGAGTCCCGGTCCAGCGCAGCGTGAGGCAGGCGGCATGAAGTTCAGCTGTACCCACACAGACGGCGATGCGCGCTGCGGCAGGTTGCAGTTCGAACGCGGCCTTGTTGACACCCCGGCCTTCATGCCGGTGGGAACCTACGGCACGGTCAAGGCCATGACGCCGGAAGAAGTATGGACCACGGGCGCCCGGATATTGCTTGGCAACACCTTTCACCTCATGTTGCGGCCGGGCACAGATGTGGTTCGGTTGCATGGATCGCTGCATGAATTCATGCACTGGTCGGGGCCGATCCTGACCGATTCCGGCGGCTTCCAGGTATTCAGCCTGGATACCCTGCGCAAGATCACGGAAGAGGGCGTTACCTTCCGGTCGCCCCTGAACGGCGACCGGGTGTTTCTTGGGCCCGAGGAATCCATGCGGGTGCAGTGTGAACTGGGTGCCGATATCGTCATGATCTTCGATGAATGCACGCCATACCCGGCAACGCCGGAAGAGGCGAGTGCGTCCATGGAGCTGTCGCTGCGCTGGGCGCAGCGCAGCCGCGAGGCGCATGCAGACAACAGCGCCGCGCTGTTCGGCATCGTCCAGGGCGGGGTCTATCCGGAGTTGCGCGATGCCTCACTGGCGGGATTGCTGAAGATCGGTTTTGACGGCTACGCACTGGGCGGCCTGTCTGTGGGCGAGAGCAAGGATGAGCGTGCAAGGGTCCTGCAACATACCGTGGCCGCCATGCCTGCAACTGCGCCGCGCTATCTGATGGGCGTCGGCACGCCGGAGGATATCGTCGAGGCTGTCTGGCAGGGGATCGACATGTTCGACTGCGTCATGCCCACGCGCAACGCACGCAACGGGCACCTGTTCGTGCATGACGGGGTGGTACGTATCCGCAACAGCGCCAGCAGTCGCGATCCCGGCCCGCTGGACGCAGAATGCGGCTGCTATACCTGCCGCAACTACAGCCGCGCCTATTTGCATCACCTCGACAGGTGCAACGAGATCCTGGGTGCCCGGCTGAACACCATCCACAACCTGACCTACTATCAGGATCTCATGCGAGGATTGCGTGACGCCATCACACGCCGGGATCTGGCTGCCTTTCGCAAGGATTTTTACGCGCGACGGGGCCAAACGCCACCAGCTGTGCCATAATACCGCGCTTTGACCGGCGCGCATTTCTGCGGGCCGGATACAAACTGTCAGGCTGGACGAAAGAGCGAGGTACTGGTAATGAGTTTCTTTATTTCCGATGCAATGGCCGCGGCGCCCACGGGGCAGGGTGATGCGCTCACCAGCCTGTTGCCACTGGTCTTTATATTCATCGTTTTCTATTTCCTGCTGATTCGCCCGCAAAGCAAAAAGGCCAAGGAACACAAGCAGATGGTAGAGGCACTGGCGAAAGGCGACGAGATAGTCACCAATGGCGGCCTGCTCGGGCGAATCACCAAGGTCGGGGACAATTTCGTCGAACTGGAAGTTGCGGAAGGCGTGACCGTCAAGGTACAGCGGCAGGCGGCCGCCAGCCTTATGCCCAAGGGAACGATCAAGGGCCTCTAGGTCCAACTTTACTCAGGATTGCACGCGAACTATGAACCAGTATTCAATCTGGAGATATCTCCTGATCCTGGCCTTGCTGCTGGTCGGCGTGATCTATGCGTTGCCCAACCTGTATGGCGAGGACCCGGCACTGCAGATTTCCGGCACGCGTTCGGGCACGGTCGAAAGCGGCATCGCAGAGACCGTTGCCGCGACACTCAAGACCGCGAACATACCCGTCAAGTCCATCGAGTCAGGCGAGGGCCGGCTGCTCATCAGGTTCAATGACACAGAGGCACAGATAAAGGCGGTCGACTTCGTTAAATCCGTACTGGGTACTGATTACGTGGTGGCGCTGAATCTGGCCCCGGCAACACCCGCGTGGCTGGGCAAGCTCAACGCCTTGCCGATGTATCTGGGTCTCGATCTTCGCGGTGGCGTGCATTTCCTGCTGGAGGTCGACATGGACGCCGCGGTCAATCTGGCAATCGAACGCTATACGGGCGAGCTGCGGACCATCCTGCGTGATGCCAAGATTCGCTATGCCAGTATCCGGGCCGAGGGTGCCGGCGTGCGCATCCTGTTCAGAAGTGCGGAAGACCGTGACAAGGCACACGATATCATTCGCAGGGAATCCCCGACGCTGCAGCTTGAAGATTTCGACGAGGGCGAGAGGATCGGCCTGCTGGCCAGCCCGAATGAGCAGGAAACGCGTGATATACGCCAGTTCGCCCTGCAACAGAATATCCTGACACTGCGCAACCGTGTCAATGAACTGGGCGTGGCGGAGCCGGTGATTCAGCAGCAGGGAACCCAGCGCATCGTCGTGCAGCTTCCGGGTGTCCAGGACACCGCCCAGGCCAAGCGCATTCTCGGCGCTACCGCGACACTGGAGTACCGGGCTGTCGATATCGAACATGACGTCGAGCAGGCTCTCGCCGGCAAGGTTCCGGCGGGTTCACGCCTGTACCGGGAACGCAACAACGGCACCCCGGTGTTGCTGAAGAAGTCGGTGATAGCCACGGGTGACCAGATCATCAACGCCCGTTCCGGTTTCGACCAGCAGTCCGGCACCCCGAACGTTACCGTTATGCTGGATGCGAAGGGCGCCCGCAGCATGCTGAAATTCACCAAGGAAAACGTCGGTAAACCCATGGCCGTCGTCTTCATCGAGAACCGTACGGAAACGAAACTTGTCGATGGCAAGCCCGTCAAGACCACTGCCAAGGTAGAGGAAGTGGTCAGTGTCGCCACCATTCGCGATGTCTTCAGCAAGCGTTTCCAGACCACAGGACTCGACAGCCCCAGCGAAGCCCATGAACTGGCCCTGATCCTGCGCTCCGGTGCGCTGGCCGCACCCATCGATATCGTCGAGGAACGTACGGTGGGTCCCAGCCTCGGCAAGGACAATATCCAGCAGGGCTTCAACTCGGTCGTGATCGGCTTCGTTGCCGTGCTGTTATTCATGGCGCTGTACTACCGGGTCTTCGGTCTGGTAGCCGACATCGCACTGGCCATGAACCTGGTACTTATCGTGGCCATCCTGTCCATGTTGCAGGCCACACTGACCCTGCCGGGTATTGCCGGTATCGTTCTGACGGTCGGCATGGCCGTTGACGCCAATGTACTGATTTTCGAGCGTATACGGGAGGAACTGCGAAATGGCAACAGTCCCCATGCCAGTATCCAGGCGGGTTATGAGAAGGCCTTTTCAACCATCGCCGATGCCAACATCACCACCCTGATCGCGGCCATCGTGCTGCTGAGCTACGGCACCGGCCCGATCAAGGGCTTTGCGGTCACGCTTTCGATAGGCATTGTCACTTCCATGTTTACCGCCATCATGGGTACCCGCGCCGTGATCAACCTGATCTATGGCGGGAGACGCATCTCTCGCCTGCTGATCTGACCGCACTGGTGATGTCTACCGTTCGCGGGTAACGCAATGTCCGGGTTTCTGCATTGATTTTACAGGTGGCACCCTGATCGAGGCGGGTTAGCCGGAAGTGGTGGCCAGACAGCGGCACCGGGCGTGAGCATGGCTGACCTGATGCCCGCGCAGCAGGAAGAGGCATAAGAGGCCGGTAGAAACTGAGGCAGGCTCCCTGCTGGTTTAGCGTGACCAGTCTATTTGCCGGAGGATTTCACCGGGAATCGAATGACAGTCGACGGCTGCTTCGGGGCGCTGCTGTTGACGGCTTTTTCCACCGCGAGAATTTCCATTTTCGCGGTTTTGCTGCCACAACATGCCTGGCGCGTGAAATCGAACATGCCGTCCAGCACATCGCGCATGATCATCTCCAGGGCGGCTCCATTGATTCTCTTGCTGTCCGGTTTATTCTGCACTGTCTGCTCCTCTCTGCCGGTTGCCGGCAACGCTGTTCACCGAGGGGTGTGGCGCGTGCCCGATGTTGTCTTGAAATCGGCGTTGGAGCAGCAAACTTGAACTGGCTGGCAGGGCAGGCAGTGACCTCGACATACTGGTGTCGGAGTCAGGAAAACAGGCTATTTCAATAGTGAACAGGCAAAAGTGCGGATTCAGTTCCCGGCGAGTCCGGGCGTTATACAGGGCCGGATATTTTTCAGGATTTCCGCAAACAGTTTCGGATTGGCGGCAACCAGGTTGCCTGACTCGAGGAAGTCATGCCCGCCCAGAAAATCGCCTGACAGACCGCCGGCTTCCTGAATAAGCAACACACCGGCTGCCATATCCCAGACGCTGAGCCCGATTTCCCAGAAACCGTCGAAGCGACCTGCAGCGACGTATGCCAGATCGAGTGCGGCCGAGCCGGCGCGGCGTATGCCGGCAGTCTTTGGAAACAGTATCCGAAACATTTGCAGATAGCTGTCCAGATGCTGCTGCGACTTGAAGGGGAACCCGGTTCCCAGCAGTGCACCATCCAGCGTCCTGCGACTGCTGACACGTATGCGTCGTTCATTCAGCATGGCGCCGGCACCCCGGGTCGCGGTAAACAGTTCCTGACGCATCGGGTCGTAGACCACCCCCTGTTCCAGGCGGCCCTTGTGCCGCAGGGCGATGGAGACTGCAAACTGGGGAAAACCGTGCAGGTAGTTGGTAGTGCCATCGAGCGGATCTATGATCCACTGGTAGTCATTGCCTGCCTGGACACCGCTTTCTTCAGCCAGGATGGCGTGGTCGGGATATGCCTTGCGCAGAACACCGATGATTTCCTGTTCAGCCTGCCGATCCACCTCGGTGACATAATCATTCCGGTCCTTGGTATGGACGGTGATGCTGTCCAGCCGGTCGATATTCCGGATGATGACATTGCCGGCGCTGCGGGCGGCGCGAACGGCGATATTGAGCATCGGGTGCATGGTCTGTATTCCTGGCGGGGGAACCCTGAGAACGGCAGCGAAGCATAGCAGAGTTGCACGGGACTATGAATGCCGGCAGCCAGACACCATGACGGCGCGGCAGACCTGCCTAATTGTGCTTTTTTTGCCGGGTGTATCTTTCCCGCAGTTTTTCCCGTTCCCCCGGGGACATCTTCTCATACTGACTGTGCTTGCGTTCCACCGCCTTGCGTTTTTCGGGTGGCAACTGCAGGTACTGGCGTGCGCCGTCACGCAGTTTTCGCTGCCGGTCGGGGCTGAGACTCGACCATTCCGCATGGTGCTTCTCGAGCACTGACTGTTCATTCTTGCTGAGAGACTGCCAGGGAATGTCCGCATCAGCATGTGCAAGGGGCACGTTCATGGTCAGCACGGCAGCCAACAGCGTGACAGCCAGCAGGGACCTGTGCGGTATTTCAGGTATTGTTCGGGTTACCTTCTTCATCACCGTTTCCGTTCTCTTTCTGGTTCGCCAGCCACAGGTAAAACTCCAGATCCTCATAGATATCCGGAACCATCCGGGTGTCCTGCGCAGCCATTTGCTGCTGGTTGCCATTATCCGGCAGCAGCGTCCAGACGCCTATGGATACGGCGATCAGCAGCAGCGCCGCGCTCGCATACGGGATGAAGCCATGGTGGTGACGCTGCCTGCCGGCCTGCAGCGCCCGCCTGCGTGCATTTGACAGCGCTTGCTGCAGGGCGTCTGAATCGAGATCGGGACCCAGGGCGGCGGGCTGCAGTAATTGCCAGTTGCAGCGTTCCCGGCAGATCACACAGCCGGCGAGATGGGATTCCAGTGCCGCTTTTTCCTCTGGATGGTCGTCCAGCAGACCGGCGCGCAGCCGGTCCAGCTGTTCGGGTTCAGGATGCTGTTGGCTGTGCATGTTCCCATACCTCTGCCAGTTGTTCGCGTAACCCCTGCATGGCGCGAAAATGGTGCTGCTTCACGCTGTTTTCACTGCAGCCGAGGGTTATGGCTGTTTCACTGATACTCATACCACGCCACTCACGCAGAATGAACACCTGTCGTTGACGCTCCGACAAAGACTGCAGCGCGTCCGCGACCCTGGATCGTAATTCCGCCGCGACGTATTCGACTTCCGGGGCGGTAATGCCGTCGTCGCGATGGTTGTCCGGGACCTCATATTCCATGGTATCCCCTGGCTCATCATGCTGAGAGCGGAACAGACCTGTCAAGGATACCAGCCGGTGCTTGCCCTGTTCGATCAGCCGTCTGCGCCGGACGTCGTTGATCCTGCTATTCAGTATGGTACGAAACAGCGCAGGCCACTGCTCGGCTGCCTTGTCGCGGTAATACTCAACCAGCCGGGTCATGCTGTCCTGCACGACGTCCAGCGCCGACTCCCTGTCCCAGAGAGCCGCGTAGGCCACGTAGAAGGCCCGGTCCTCGTTAGCAGCGAGAAACGTCTCCATTGCCTGGTTTTGCGGCTGCCTGTTGCGCACGGCGGGTGTCGGGTATGTGGCTGTCGGGATCTCTTTGCTCATCCGTGCGTCTCATGGCGCGGAACGCCGGGTGCAGAGCGTCCCGGCACGCCCTCGTGCCGGGACATCCCGCCTAGGAGCGGCCAGTATACCCGATACCGGCAGACCGGGACTGTTGCCCGTGGCGCCCGGCATCATGCCAATCATCATGTTTTCCCTGCTGCCAGTGACCCGTGTCCTCGTGTCTGTCCCCCCGGTCATGGGACTCATGGTGCCCTTCTTGGTGTTTACCGGCGTGTTTTCTGTGATGGCCAGAATGGTAGCTGCTGTCGCGGCGGTAGTCGTGATGCCAGCCGGGCATATATCTGCAGCTGCGGTAATCGTGCGAGTGGGGGTGAAAGTCACCGCCGTGCGTGATAATCGTGTATGCATTGTCAGCATGGGCGGCAGACATGCCGCCCAGCAGCAATCCTGCCGCGAGCAGGGAGGATTGAAACAGGGTGGTGGTTTTCATGAGAGCGACTCCTTTTCCGGTTATCTCAGTAAGCAGTAACGCGGAGTCGCTGATTTGGTTAACAATCAGGGCGAAATAAATTCAGCTCCGAATCCGGCCGAGAACATCGCCCAGCTGCACCGTTCCACCGGCCTGCAAATCACCCTGCCAGTCAACCCGGTTACGCCCGTAAAGCAGAATCACGGTTGATCCCATGTTGAACCTGCCCATTTCATCACCTCGCTGCAGCTCAATCGGGGAAGCGCCGGGGGCCGGGTAATGCCTGACGGCAAGCGACCCGCCCGGTGCCGGGTTGACTACCCCTTCCCAGACGGTTTCGATGCAGGAGACGAAAATGGCGCCGACCAGGACCATCGCCATGGGGCCGGCAGGGGTATCGAACATGGCGCACAGGCGCTCGTTACGGGTAAACAAGCCCGGGATGGCACGTGTGGTATGCGGGGCGACGCTGAAGAGCCGACCGGGGACGTAGCAGGTCTCGCGCAGCCGGCCGGCAACCGGCATGTGAATGCGGTGATAGTCACGGGGGGAGAGGTACAGGGTTATGAACTTGCCGTTGCGAAACGGACCGGCGCGGGCCGCATCGCCTCCCAGCAACGCCGCCAGCGAATATTCGCGCCCTTTGGCCTGAATCAGGCTGCCGTCCCTGATATTTCCCAGTTCACTGATGCTGCCGTCAACCGGGCAGGCGATGGCCTGTTGCTCCTCAGGCATGTGCCGTACACCGGGTCTGAGTGAGCGGGTAAAGAAACTGTTGAAGTCGGGAAAGTCCCCGGGGCGCTGGATTTGTGCCTCCGAAAGATCGACCCTGAAATGCCGCGAAAACACCTTAATCAGCAGGTTTTTCCACCAGCCTGTCCGCCAGCGTGTGGCCCTGCGGACAATCCGGGATATTCGCTGGTGCGGCAGCACGGCCAGAGGCCATGATTTCAGCCGGTCAGACAAGCTGTCTGGTGTGGTCGGCATGGTAACCCGGGGGGCTAGTGATGGTGATGGACGTCCTCTTCGCCCGTACGGCGCAGGACCGGGACAGAGAGCGTCAGGCAGACACCATCACTGCGGTGCAGGACGAGTGTCACCGAGTCACCCTGTTGCAGGGAACGCACCGGGTCGAACAGCATCAGGTGCAGGCCGCCGGGCTCCAGCTGGACGCTGCCCGCAGCCGGTATGGTCAATTCCGGTACAGGTGACATGCGTGCCACACCGCTTTCGATGTCCGTCCTGTGCAGCTCCGCCGCGCCAAAATCCGGGCTGCTTATGCCGGTAACCGTAAAATCCGTGTCGGTCAGGTTGTTGATCTGCATATAGGCGGCCAGCACCCGGGATGTGGGTGGCGCCTCCCTGATCCAGCCACCGGTGACATCCATCGACGGGGCGGCCAGCACGCTTCCCGTAATGGTCATGATCAACCATCCGACCAGCAGGGTTGCAGCAGATCTCACTGGTAGTCCGATCGAATTTTGCTGAAATCGGCGACAATCTTTGTGGCCGTAAGGGGTGGAGTAAACACGGCGTGGTACTTGCCGTCCGGATCCACCAGAAAAACACTGGCGGTATGGTCCATGAGGTAGCTGCCGGGGTTGTCCGTCTCGGCCACGCGCATGTAGAGGACGCCGAGTTGTTTCGTCAGGCGCTCGATAGCCTCGGGTTTACCCGTGACCCCGATAAAGTCGCCGTTGAAATAGCTGACAAATTTTGCCAGGTACTCCGGCGTGTCGCGTTCCGGATCGATGCTGATGAAGATAAAGCGCACATCGCTCGCCTCGCTGCCAAGCTGCTGCGCAACACTGTTCAATACTGACAGTGTGGTGGGACAGACATCCGGACAATGCGTATAGCCGAAAAACAGGAACGACCAGACCCCTTGCAACGTCGCATTCGTGAACGGTTCGCCGTGATGATCGACAAGTTCGAAAGCGTCAATGTCACGGGCGACCGGGAAACGCGTCGCTGCCAGCTCATCGACATGGCCCGGGCGCTCGCGCAACTGCAGGGCGGACCAGGTACCTGCCAGCAGGGCGAATACCGCTATAATGCCCCCGATAAGGACGCGTTTGCGGAAGGAGTGTCGAGCCGGTGTTTGCATGGGCGCTGATTATTCCACAGAGCAGGCGGCGATACACCCGTTCATAGGAATTAACTTACAAGTTGTTGGGGAAATCCGGATGGCAGCCGGCATCACAGCCAGACATTTGATCCACGAGGGTGCGGCGCTGTTTACCCGCAAGGGCTTGACGTTTGCCCATGGTACTGACAATGCGGAAGACGAAGCCGCCGCTCTGGTGCTGCACTCCCTGGGTATCGGTTACGACCAGCCGGACAGTGTGCTTGACCAGGCACTGAGCGCAGCGCAATGCACCCGCATCCAGTCGCTACTGGAAGCGCGAGCCAACACCCGCAAGCCGGCCGCCTACCTCGTCAACGAGGCCTGGTTCGCAGGCCTGCCGTTCTACGTAGATGAACGGGTGCTGGTGCCGCGTTCGCCGATCGCGGAATTAATCGAATCCGGGTTTTATCCCTGGACAGATCCGCAGCGCGTCGGCCGTGTGCTGGATCTCTGTACCGGCAGCGGCTGCATTGCTGTTGCAGCGGCACTGGCCTTTCCGGATGCCGACATCGACGCCGCCGACATATCCAGCGACGCCCTGGATGTGGCGCGGATCAATATCCGGCGCCATGGTGTCGAGGGGCAAGTCAATCCGGTGGCGTCAGATGTCTTTTCCGGACTTGCGGGACAGGTCTATGACGTCATCGTCAGCAATCCGCCCTATGTGCCGGTCGGGGAGATGGCGCATCTGGCAGCAGAATTCCTGCATGAACCGGAACTGGGACTGGCGGCCGGGCATGACGGCATGGATATCGTGGTGCGGCTTCTCATGGGTGCCCGGCAACACCTGGCAGACACCGGCATCCTGGTGGTCGAGGTAGGCCACTACCGGGATGTCCTTACAGCCCTGCTCCCGGATGTCCCCTTTATGTGGCTGGATTTTGAGTTTGGTGGCGAGGGTGTATTCCTGCTGGACGCCAGGCAGCTGGATGCCTGCCAGGAAAGTTTTAACCAGGCAGCACAGAGGCGGGTACAATCGCGGGCTGCTGCAGGTGAGGCGTGAAATATGAGTACCAGAGCGAAAACGGCGGCGGAATATGCCGGTCTTGTTGATCAGGTGATTGATGAACTGCAAGACATTATCGAAGCGGCCAGCTTTGACTTCGACGCGGTGGAAAGCAACCTGGGATATGTCAATGTGCTGCTGAAGGAAATGCGCGCCATGCGCGCATCAATGACGGACGGCAGCTACCAGTTTGGCCGCAAGGATCTTCCCTGGATGCGTATCGTCAAGCAGCATACCGACCAGGACCTGCCGTGTATTCGGCTGTTCTACCTGATCAACCAGACCCACCTCGAAGGGCTGGACATCGACAGCGCCTAGGCGGCACTGACAGGCAGTCAGTGACGCCAGGCGCCACTCAATACATCGGTCGGTAGATCAGGCCGGGCTTGATAAGCAGTTCGTCCTTGTTCAGCTGGTCAAGCGGGAACTCCCCGTCGACACTGACGGCGATCCGGTCGAAGACATAGGTGCCGTTACTGGATTCGATGGTCTGGTAGATGGGTTGACCCAGATAGTTTCCGACCGGTGAAGTGCGGTGAGCGTTTACGTGTGCCACAGTGATCTCCTTGTATTCCAAAGTATGCCAGGCGCACATTGCATATCGGTTGGTACTCACTGATCTTTAATGAAAAAGGGGCGACGCTGCGGGCGGGAGTCGCTACAATAGAACGATGTCAGGAAACAGCTTTGGAAAAATATTCACGGTAACCGGCTTCGGTGAAAGTCATGGCCCGGCGCTGGGTTGCGTGGTCGATGGCTGCCCCCCGGGACTGGAACTCAGCGAAGCTGACCTGCAACACGACCTCGACCGGCGCAAACCCGGCAAGTCCCGGCATACCACCCAGCGCCGTGAAGCCGACGAAGTCGAGATCCTTTCCGGAGTGTTCGAAGGAAAAACCACGGGCTCGCCAATCGGCCTGCTGATCCGCAATACCGACCAGCGATCCCGCGATTACACGAAAATCATGGACCGCTTCCGTCCCGGTCATGCGGACTATACCTACCAGCAGAAATACGGGCTGCGTGATTACCGTGGTGGAGGGCGGTCTTCGGCGCGGGAGACCGCCATGCGGGTTGCCGCCGGCGCCATTGCGAAAAAATATCTTCAGGCAGCGTATGGCATCGAAATCCGCGGCTACCTTGCCCAGCTGGGTCCAATAAAGCTGGCGCTGAAAGACTGGGATGCCGTTGACGAAAATGCCTTTTTCTCACCCGAACCGGCGCGGGTTGCGGAACTGGAAACCTACATGGACGAACTGCGCAAGGAAGGCAATTCAGTCGGTGCACGCGTCAACGTCGTTGCGACCGGCGTACCACCCGGGCTCGGCGAGCCGATTTTCGATCGTCTCGACGCCGAGATCGCGCATGCCATGATGAGCATCAATGCCGTCAAGGGTGTCGAGATCGGTGCAGGCTTCGCCTGCGTGGAACAAAAGGGGACTGAACACCGCGACGAAATCACCCCCGCAGGGTTCCTTGGCAACCAGGCCGGCGGCATTCTCGGTGGCATCTCCAGCGGTCAGGACATCCTTGCCAGCATTGCGCTTAAACCGACCTCCAGCATCCGCATTCCCGGACAGACAGTGGATATCGCCGGCAATCCCGTCGAGGTCATTACAACCGGACGTCATGACCCGTGCGTGGGCATTCGCGCCACACCGATCGCCGAGGCGATGCTGGCGCTGGTCCTCATGGACCACGTCCTGCGTCACCGGGCGCAGAATGCGGGCGTAATCAGCCCGACACCGGTTATACCCGCCAGCCCCAGCTGACCGTTCCCGTTTTCGGGGCTATCCACTCGCACCATGATCTACTGGCGATTGTCCGGTTTCTACCTGTGCTATTTCGCATCGCTGGGCGCGCTGGTCCCGTTCTGGAGCCTGTATCTGAAATCACTGGATTTCAGCGTGACAGAAATCGGCCAGTTGATCGCCATACTCATGGCCACCAAGATCGTAGCGCCGAACATCTGGGGCTGGATCGCGGACCATAGCGGACATCGCATGCGGATCGTGCGTATCGCTTCCCTGCTGGCCGCAGCGGCATTTGCCGGGGTATTTCTCGGCAGCAGTTTCTGGTGGATGGCGCTGGTGATGATTGTCTTCAGTTTTTTCTGGAATGCCGTCACTGCCGCAATTAGAAGCCACGACCATGAGCCACCTGGGTTCCGAGACTCACCGCTACAGTGGCATTCGCCTGTGGGGCTCAATCGGCTTCATCGTCACGGTTGCCAGCCTCGGGCCGCTGCTTGGCAGGTTCGGGACCGGCCTGCTGCCCCCGGTACTGCTCGTCCTGTTTGCACTCATCTGGCTGAGCAGCCTGGCGGTGCCGGAATCCGCGGCCGGCCACCTGGAAATCGACCAGGTGCCGCTGCGGCAGGTATTGAGACGACCCGTAGTGCTCGCCATGCTGGCGGTATGTTTCCTGGTCCAGGCAAGCCACGGGCCATACTATGCCTTCTTCAGCCTGTACCTGGAGGATTACGGATATTCGACCACGGTTATCGGCCAGCTTTGGGCGCTGGGCGTGATCGCCGAGATCGGCATATTTCTGCTGATGCCGAGACTCCTGCCACGCTATGGCCCCCGCAAGCTGTTGCTGTATGCCGTCGGGCTGACGGTAGTTCGCTGGTTGCTGACGGCAGGCTTTGCAGACAACATAGCGATCATAACCCTGGCCCAGGTCCTGCACGCCGCCAGCTTCGGGTTGCATCATGCGGTCATGATCTACCTGTTTCACGCCCTGTTCACCGGGATGCACCAGGGACGCGGCCAGGGGCTGTACAGCAGCATCAGCTTTGGTGCGGGCGGTGCGCTTGGCAGCCTGGTGAGCGGTTATCTCTGGCATGGCGTCGGCCCCGAAGTCATGTACCTGCTGGCGGCCATCACCGCCCTCGCCGGGATGCTTGTCGTCCATCTGGGCATTCCCGACAATCCGGTGGCGGCATCCGAATAGCTGGCTTCAGGTCGGACATCCTATATAATCCGGCGTTTAGGTTGACGCCAGAATCTGGGTAACAGCGCATGTCCGGCAAGACACTCTACGACAAACTCTGGGATTCCCACCTCGTCAGGCAGGACGCGGACGGGACGGCACTGCTGTACATCGACCGCCACCTGGTACACGAAGTGACCTCTCCCCAGGCCTTCGAGGGTCTGCGCCTGGCGGGACGCCGCCCCTGGCGCATCGATTCCATCCTGGCGGTCCCGGATCACAACGTCCCGACGACCACCGCCACTCCGGAATCACCGACCCGGTATCCCGTATTCAGGTGGAGACGCTTGACCAGAACTGTGCCGAACTGGGGATCACCGAATTCGTCATGAACGACCCGCGCCAGGGAATCGTCCATGTGATCGGACCGGAGCAGGGTGCAACCCTGCCGGGCATGACCGTGGTCTGCGGTGATTCCCACACCTCGACGCACGGCGCGTTCGGTGCACTCGCCTTCGGTATCGGTACATCGGAGGTGGAACACGTCCTGGCGACCCAGTGCCTGATCATGAAAAAGACGCGCAGCCTGCTGGTCAGGGTTGACGGGCAGCTTGCTCCGGGCGTCTCGGCCAAGGATGTGGTGCTGGCCATTATCGGCCAGATCGGCACCGCGGGCGGCACCGGTTACTCAATTGAATTTGCCGGCAGTACCCTGCGCAGCTTCTCCATGGAGGGCCGCATGACCGTCTGCAACATGGCCATCGAGGCGGGCGCCCGTGCCGGCATGGTGGCCGTGGATGCCACCACCCTTGAATACCTGGCTGAGACGGCCCTATGCCCCCGTGGGGTGAGCTCCGGGAGCGTGCCGAAGTGGCCTGGGCGGACCTGCACAGCGACCCGGACGCGGAATTCGACCGGACTGTTACACTGGATGCCGGGCAGTTGTCACCCCAGGTGACCTGGGGTACGTCACCGGAGATGGTGGCTTCGATCGATGCAGTGGTTCCGGATCCGGATACCGAAACGGACAGCGTCAGGCGCGAAGGCATGCGCAAGGCGCTGGCATACATGGACCTCCGGCCCGGCACGCCGATCACGGCAATCCGTCCCGACCACGTATTTATCGGTTCCTGCACCAATGCGCGTATCGAGGACCTGCGCGCGGCCGCTGCCGCCATTCGCGGCCGCAAGGTCGCTGCCAGTATCAAGCAGGCGCTGGTCGTACCGGGCTCCGGACTGGTCAAGCGCCAGGCAGAGGCCGAAGGGCTGGACCGGGTATTCACTGCAGCCGGCTTCGAATGGCGCGAGCCGGGCTGTTCCATGTGCCTGGCTATGAATGCCGACCGGCTGGCTCCCGGCGATCGCTGCGCCTCGACATCGAATCGCAATTTCGAAGGCCGCCAGGGGCAGGGCGGACGTACTCACCTGGTCAGCCCGGCCATGGCGGCACTTGCGGCCGTGACGGGACACTTTGCCGATATCCGCAGCGAACAGGACTGAGACGACGGGGAGCAGGGGGATGGAGAAATTCGAGATCATCGACGCACTGGTAGCGCCGCTGGATCGACACAATGTTGATACCGACGCAATCATACCCAAGCAGTTTCTGAAGTCGATCAAGCGCAGCGGCTTCGGCCCCAACCTGTTTGATGAGTGGCGCTATCTCGGGACCGGTGAACCCGGCATGGACAACACGCAGCGCACACAAAACCCGGACTTTGTACTTAACAAGTCCCGCTACCAGGGCGCCGGCATTTTATTGGCGCGTGAAAATTTCGGCTGCGGCTCCTCGCGGGAACATGCAGTCTGGGCGCTGCTGGATTACGGCTTCCGTGTCGTCATCGCACCGAGCTTTGCCGACATCTTCTTCAACAACTGCTTCAAGAACGGGGTACTGCCGATCATCCTGTCGGCCGAACGCGTTAACCGGCTGTTCACGGCGGTCGAGGCAACGCCCGGTTACCGCCTGATCGTGAATCTGCCGGAACAGCAGATCACGACTTCCGCGGGTGATACGATTCATTTCGAGGTTGACGCCTTTCGCAAGGAATGCCTGATTCGCGGACTTGATGACATCGGGCTGACATTGCAATATGCCGATGAAATTCGCGAGTTCGAGGCGCAGCGCAGGGAAATCGCACCCTGGCTTTTCAGGCAGCAGGACTAAAGACGCTACACATTTTATGAACACAAAGTATACAGTCGCCATTCTTCCCGGTGACGGCATCGGCCCGGAAATCGTGGCAGAGGCAGTCAAGGTGCTGGATGCCCTGCACACCGACCACGGACTGTCGGTCGCGCTTGAACATGCGCCCGTCGGTGGCGCCGGTTACGAGGCTAGCGGCCAGCCGCTGCCGGATACCACTCTCGCGCTGGCGCGTTCTGCGGATGCCATTCTGCTGGGCTCGGTTGGCGGCCCGCAGTGGGATGGTCTGGAACGCGCATTGCGTCCCGAACAGGGACTGCTTGGCCTGCGGGCAGGACTGCAGCTCTTTTCCAATTTGCGGCCGGCCATCCTTTACCCGCAGCTGGCCGGAGCGTCCACGCTGAAGCCGGAGGTGGTGAGCGGACTGGACATCATGATCGTACGCGAACTCACGGGCGGCATCTATTTCGGCCAGCCCCGTGGCATACGAACCCGTGACGACGGCCAGCGCGAGGGCTTCAACACCCTGGTGTACAGTGAATCGGAGATTGAGCGCATCGGACGATCTGCCTTCGAAATCGCTCGCAAGCGTTCCCGGCGCCTGTGTTCCGTGGACAAGGCCAATGTGCTGGAATGCAGCGAACTCTGGCGCGAGGTGATGACGCGGCTGGGACAGGAGTACAGCGATGTCGAGCTGAGCCACATGTATGTCGACAACGCCGCCATGCAGCTGGTACGTGCACCGAAGCAGTTCGACGTCATGGTGACCGGCAACATGTTCGGCGATATCCTGTCGGATGCCGCAGCCATGCTGACCGGCTCCATCGGCATGCTGCCCTCGGCCTCGCTGGACAGCAACGGCAAGGGCATGTACGAGCCGATTCACGGCTCGGCACCGGACATCGCCGGCCAGGGAGTCGCCAACCCGCTAGCCACCATACTCTCGGTGGCAATGATGCTGCGCTACAGCCTGAATGAACCGGAACTTGCGCAACGGATTGAAACGGCTGTCGGCGTGGTGCTCGACGCCGGCTTGCGCACCCCCGACATAGCGGCCGACGGTGAGCCAGCCGTCGGTACAAAGGCGATGGGAGATGCCGTCGTGGTGGCGTTGCGGGCAGACTAGCTTTTCAACCTCAGGAACAAAACTAAAAATGTCAGGTAAATACGATGTTGCAGTTGTCGGCGCTACCGGTGCCGTGGGTGAAGCCATGCTGGAGATCCTCGCGGAACGGAAATTCCCCGTCAACAAGGTCTACCCGCTGGCGAGCGAGCGTTCCGCCGGCAAGAAGGTGCCATTCGGGAAGACCTACCTGACGGTGGAGGATCTGGGCAGCTTTGATTTTTCCAGGGTGCAGATCGGACTGTTTTCCGCAGGTGCCGGCATATCGGATACCTATGCGCCAATCGCGGCGCAGGCAGGATGTGTCGTGGTCGACAATACCTCGCGGTTTCGCTATGAAGATGACATTCCGCTGGTCGTTCCGGAAGTCAATCCGCATGCCATCGCCGCTTACAAGACGCATGGCATCATCGCAAACCCGAACTGCTCTACCATACAGATGCTGGTTGCGCTGAAACCCCTGCACGATGTCGCGGGTATCGAACGCATCAACGTCTGTACCTACCAGGCGGTATCCGGTACCGGCAAGGAGGCAATCGAGGAACTTGCCAGCCAGACCGCCGAACTGCTGAACGGTCGTTCCGTACGCCCGGCAGTCTATCCGCGCCAGATCGCTTTCAATGTCCTGCCGCACATCGATGTGTTTCAGGAAAACGGTTATACCAAGGAAGAGATGAAAATGGTTTGGGAGACACGCAAGATCATGGAAGCACCGGAGATTCAGGTCAATCCGACGGCAGTGCGTGTTCCGGTCTTTTATGGTCACTCGGAGGCGGTGCATATCGAGACCCGCGAAAAACTGACGGCTGCACAGGCGACTTCCCTGCTGAAAAAGGCTCCCGGTGTCGTGGTACTGGACAAGCGTGAGGATGGTGGCTATCCAACTGCGGTAACGGAAGGGGCGGGCCATGATCCGGTGTACGTCGGCAGGATTCGCGAGGACATTTCCCACCCGCGAGGTTTAGACCTGTGGGTGGTTGCCGATAACGTGCGCAAAGGCGCTGCGCTTAACAGCATCCAGATTGCTGAAATTTTGGTCGAAGAGTATTTGTGAGCTATAGTGCTGCCACTTTTGCAGCAGCATGCGGAATACAGGGCGTTGCGTATCGATTCCGATCCCGGGGTCGCAGGGAAGAACCAACTGATGGGGATATTTGGCATGATTAGAAAAACGGCTGTGGCTGCAGCCCTGCTCTTGATTGCGGTATCGTCCAGCGCCTTTGCGCTGGGGCTTGGTGAAATCGACATGCAGTCGGCGCTCAACCAGCCCTTCCAGGCAAGCATCGCGCTTACCTCGGCTGGTGGCGTCGACCTGTCAAAGGTCAAGGTCAGTATCGCATCGGCGGAGGCGCACCAGCGCGCCGGGCTTTCCAGACCCAGGATACTGGCAAATTTCAAGTTCAAGGTGGAGCAGAACAGTCGTGGCCAGGCGGTCATACTTGTCAGCAGCACCGAAACCATCCATGAACCGTTTATTGAGTTCATGCTGGAACTGACCTGGCCAAATGGCCACCTGATGCGGCAGTACACGGTTCTGGTCGATCCACCTCTTACCATGCCGGCCGCCCCCGCCATCCCTGCCGCCCCCCGGTCCAGCACGCCCCGGGCGATGCCTGTCGTTTCCGAACCGGCGCGCAGATCCAGACCGTCAGGTCCCGCGACAACTACTGCACGTGTTCCTGCCGCCGCAGGGCAATCGGCCAGCAGTTTCGGCCCCGTCAAGCGCAGCGAAACACTCTGGACCATTGCCAGGCAGGTTCGACCCGACAGTGGCGTCAGCATGGAACAGATGATGCTTGCGCTGCAACGGGCCAATCCGAATGCCTTTATGAATAACAACATCAACAATCTTAAGGCGGGCGCAACCCTGACAATCCCGTCACGCGAGGAAATCACCAGCATCAGTGCGCGTGATGCACGCAACGAAGCCGGCCGCCAGTACCAGGCATGGAAAGAGGGGCAGGCCAGCACACCGGAAGTCGCAGTGGAAGAACCCGCACCTGATGCAGTCGCGCAGGAGGCAACCGCCGCTCCTGCAGTCACAACCGAAAGCAGACTGCAGTTGACCGCTCCGGAAGATGACACGATACAGGGCGCGGCTACTGCGGGTGATCCTCAGGCGGGCGACGCCGATACCGGCAGCAGCAATATCCAGCAGCAACTGGCACTGGCCGCCGAATCCGCAGAAGCCAATCGCGCACAGTCGGAAGAACTGCAATCACGCGTCACAGAACTGGAAGAACAGTTGGCAACCATGAAGCGTCTGCTGGAACTCAAGGACGATCAGCTGGCCACTATGCAGAACGCGGAGGCAACCGCAGAGACAGAAGACCCAACCGCCCCCGCCAAGGCAGAGCAGCCCGTTGCGGAAAATGCCAATCCGGCATCCGCGCAGGATAGCGTGGAGGCAGAGGCGGAAGCGGCTGCCAGTAAAAAAGTACCGGAATCGGGTGGTATCTTAAACAAGCTCATGGACAATCCGATCCTTGCAGGCCTCGGCGTGCTGGTTGCGATGCTGCTGGGCGGTTTTCTCTGGGCATCGGCACGGCGCAAGGAAAATCAGAGCATCTTTGATGATGAAATGACCCTGGAAAAACGCCTGGAAGCGGAGAACGCGCCACATGAGCGCAAGCCCCAGCCGACTGTTGCCGTCAGCGAGGTTTTCCATGAACCTGTTCACAGCGGCAACCAGAAGGATAGCGAGGAAGGAGATCCGCTTACCGAGGCGGATGTCTATCTGGCCTATGGCAGAATTCAGCAGGCTGAGGATGTCCTCCAGGCCGCTCTCGAGAAAACGCCCGACGATGCGGCCATGAGGGTCAAGCTGCTGGAGGTTTACCATGCCGGCGGCAATGCCAACGCATTTGACCGGGAAGCCAGTGATTTCAGGGATACTGTCACCGAGGAAGATTCCGTCTGGCTGAGGGTGGCGGCAATGGGGCATGAATTGTCGCCTGAAAATGAGCTCTACAGGGCCGGCGCAGTAGACTCCAACAATCTCGATTTCGACATGGATCTCACCGGCATGGATGCCATGGGAGACCAGGAAAACGTTGAGGAGCCAGCTGCTGACGAGAATCTCGGACTCGATATTGAAGCCCGTGAAAGCCCTGCGGAAGCATCTCCCGGCAACATTGAATTTGACCTCGACGATCTCGACACGGTGGAAATCACCTACGATGATGCCGAGGACGATTCTGAAGGTCTGCTCGATGCGAGTGACGAAATCAGCACCAAGCTGGATCTGGCCAGGGCCTATCTCGACATGGGAGATCCGGAAGGCGCGCGCAGTATCCTCGACGAGGTCATGGAAGAGGGTAACGCGGTGCAGAAGGACGAAGCGGTCAAGCTGATCGCCGAACTGGCCTGACAGGCTTTCCCGCCTTCACAGGGTGCCGCAATTCTCATGGCCGCGCAGATGCGCGTGAGGCCCCACTCTCACTGGCGTAACATTTACCGGTATCCGGCCGGATGCAGTAACATTCCCGCTGCGTTCCGAAACTGGCTGGACGAACAGAATCCGTATGCGTATTGCCCTTGGCATCGAATATGACGGCACGGATTACTTTGGCTGGCAACGGCAGAGCGAAGGGCGCACCGTCCAGGGTTGTGTAGAGCAGGCGCTAACCCGTGTTGCGGATCACCCGGTTGCCGTGGTCTGCGCGGGGCGGACAGATACCGGTGTGCACGCAACCGGCCAGGTTGTTCATTTCGACACCGGATCAAGGCGTGAGGCAGAAAACTGGGTGCGTGGCAGCAATGCCAATTTGCCTGCCGATGTTCGTGTACAGTGGGCCGCAGAAGTGCCCGATTCCTTTCATGCCCGTTTTAAGGCCATCCAGCGCCACTACCGCTACATCATCCTGAACCGGCCTGCCGCTTCCGCACTGCTGGGCAACCGGACTTGCCGGGAATATACCCGTCTGGATACTGCCAGCATGGCAAAAGCCGGCCGGCAGCTTGTCGGTGAGCATGATTTCAGTTCTTTTCGCGCGGCAGCATGCCAGGCCAAAAGTCCGGTGCGAACGATTTACGAACTCGAGGTGCAGCGGAGCGGCGATTTCGTCTATCTTGATGTCAGGGCAAATGCTTTTCTGCACCACATGGTGCGCTGTATTGCGGGTGTCCTGATTGCAGTTGGCCGAGGCGAGCAACAACCGGCCTGGGTCGGGGGACTGCTGGCCGCTCGTGACCGAACCGCAAGCGGTTTCAATGCGACACCCGCAGGGCTTTACCTGGTGGCCGTTCGCTATGCTCCGGAATTTACGCTGCCCCTGGCGGGCTGGCTGCCGCATTATGGCTGATCTGCATTGGCCAAGAGTTCTGAAATCCGCTAAGATTCATCCCCTATCTTTATGAATTAAAAAGGGTTGAAGGTATTAATGGTGCGCACACGCGTAAAAATCTGCGGTATCACGCGTGAGCAGGATGCCACTGCCGTCGTGCAATCGGGCGCCGATGCGCTGGGGCTGGTTTTCTACCCGAAAAGCCCGCGCCATGTGACACTGGCACAGGCCCGCAGTATTGCGAGCCTTGTTGCGCCGTTCGTCACGGTCACGGGCCTGTTTGTCAATGCCCCGGCCGACCTTGTCCGGAAAGTGCTTGCCAGCGTGCCACTGGGACTGCTGCAGTTTCACGGGCAGGAAACCAATCAACAATGTAATTGTTTTGGGCTGCCATTTATTAAATCAATCGCCATGCAAAGCGAAACGGATTTATTATCCCTGATATCTGAATATCCTGATGCTGCCGGTTTCCTGCTGGATGCCTGGCAACCCGAAATCCACGGCGGCGGCGGTGTCGCGTTTGACTGGCAGCAGGTGCCGGGAAATATCCATGCCCCGATTATCCTTGCGGGGGGGCTGACACCCGGCAATGTCGCCAGCGCCATCAACTCGGTCAAACCCTACGCGGTCGATGTCAGCACGGGTGTGGAAGTTGACAAGGGCATTAAATCCAGAGAGAAAATTGAAGCATTCATGAGAGAGGTGCGGAACAGTGAAGCAAGATCGGGCAGCTAAAACCGGAACCAGCGAACACTCGCTGCCGGATGAGCGCGGCCACTTCGGCCCCTACGGCGGTCGCTTTGTGGCCGAGACACTGATGCATCCGCTGAATGAACTCACTGTGGCATACGGGAAATATCTGCAGGATCCCGGGTTTCTGGCTGAACTGGATGCCGACCTGGAGCATTTCGTCGGGCGACCGTCTCCGCTGTATTTTGCCGAGCGACTGAGCCGGGAAACCGGCGGGGCACGCATCTATCTCAAGCGCGAGGACCTCAACCATACCGGCGCCCACAAGATCAACAACACGGTCGGCCAGGGGCTGCTGGCAAAACGCATGGGCAAAAAGCGGATTATCGCCGAAACCGGCGCCGGCCAGCACGGCGTCGCCTCGGCAACGGTAGCCGCGCGCCTCGGCATGGAATGCGTCGTCTACATGGGCGAGGAGGACATGCGGCGCCAGTCCATAAACGTTTATCGCATGCGCCTGCTCGGTGCCGAGGTTGTTGCGGTTTCCTCGGGATCCAAAACGCTGAAGGATGCCCTCAACGAGGCATTGCGTGACTGGGTAACCAATGTCGACAATACTTTCTACATCATCGGTACGGTTGCCGGCCCCCATCCCTATCCGGTCATGGTCCGCGATTTTCAGGCAGTCATTGGCCGGGAAACCCGCAGCCAGATTCTGGAACGGGAAGGGCGCCTGCCGGATGCGCTCGTGGCCTGCGTCGGTGGCGGTTCCAACGCCATCGGCCTGTTCCACCCGTTTATCGATGATCCGGCCGTTGCCCTGCATGGTGTCGAAGGCGGCGGTGACGGCATAGAAACGGGCCGGCATGCAGCACCGCTGTGCGCCGGCAGTTCCGGGGTGCTGCATGGTAATCGCACCTACCTGATGGAAGATGGCGACGGCCAGATTATCGAGACCCACTCCATCTCCGCCGGGCTTGATTATCCCGGCGTCGGGCCGGAGCATGCCTGGCTGAAAGACACCGGGCGGGCACAGTATGCAGCGGTGACGGATGCCGAGGCGCTGGCGGCTTTTCACCAGCTCACCCGGGTGGAGGGGATCATGCCGGCACTCGAATCCAGTCACGCACTGGCCTATGCGACCCGACTGGCGGCCGGCATGGACAGGGACAGGATCATCGTCGTGAACCTGTCAGGTCGCGGTGACAAGGATGTCCACACGATTGCGGCGCTGGAGGGCATACACGTATGAGCCGCATAGCCGCATGCATGTCGGACCTGAAATCGCGCCGGCGCAAGGCCCTGGTGCCATTCGTTACGGCAGGTGATCCGCAGCCAGACGTGACGGTGCCGCTGCTGCATGCGATGGTCAAGGCCGGAGCTGACATGCTGGAAATCGGGGTACCGTTTTCCGACCCCATGGCCGATGGCCCCGTAATTCAGGCGGCCTGCGAGCGCGCGCTCAGACACCATGTCACCCTGCATCGGGTACTCGACATGGTGCGGGAATTTCGCCAGCAGGATGCCACCACCCCGGTCATCCTGATGGGCTATCTCAACCCGATTGAAGTCTGGGGCTATGCCGATTTCGCACAGGCCGCCGCTGCCGCCGGGGTGGATGGGGTATTGACCGTGGACATGCCGCCGGAAGAGGCGGACGGGCTGACAGCGGCGTTCCGGGAAAATGACATTGACACCATTTTCCTGCTGGCGCCAACCAGCGATTCCGGGCGCATGCGCAAGGTGGGCGAAATGGCCAGCGGCTTCCTTTATTACGTTTCCTTCAAGGGTGTGACGGGTGCCAATCGCCTTGACGTGCAGGCCGTGGCCGCGAAGCTTGAGGAAATCCGCAAGCACACGCAATTGCCGGTGGGGGTGGGTTTCGGTATCCGTGACGGGAAGTCAGCGGCACAGGTGGCGCAAATCGCGGATGCCGTGGTGGTCGGCAGTGTCCTGGTCAGCAAGGTGGCCGAATTTGCCAACCGGCCAGACGCCATTCCTGCGCAGGTCGCAGCTATTGTCAGTGAATTGCGGGCGGCCATGGACGCCGTCAGCTGACGCTGGCTGGCATTTGTTTTTATTCGGACTGCATCTACAGGTACAATCCTGCCAATGAGCTGGTTCAGCAAACTCGTCCCGTCCAAGATTCGCACCGTCGGCGGCAACAAGCGCACCGTGCCGGAAGGACTGTGGATCAGGTGCGATGGTTGCGGCGCAATCCTTTACCGGTCAGAACTGGAACGCAATCTGGATGTCTGCCCCAAATGCAGCCATCACATGCGGATCGGTGCGCGCCTGCGCCTGAAAATGTTCCTGGACGAGGATTCATCCCGGGAAATCGGCGCCGAGCTTGAGCCAATTGATGCCCTGAAATTCAGGGACAGCAAAAAATACAAGGACCGTCTCAGCCTGGCACAAAAGGTAACCGGCGAGAAAGATGCGCTGATTGCCATGCAGGGCACCCTGCTCGATATTCCGGTCGTGGCCACCGCCTTCGAGTTCAGGTTCATGGGGGGATCCATGGGGGCTGTGGTCGGCGAGCGTTTCATCCGTGCAGCCGCTTTTTGTCTGCAGGAGAACAGGCCCCTGATATGCTTCTCCGCAAGTGGTGGCGCCCGCATGCAGGAAGCGCTGTTCTCACTGATGCAAATGGCCAAGACCAGTGCGGCCCTGGCAAAGCTCTCGGAAGCGGGCATCCCCTATATATCGGTGCTGACCGACCCCACCATGGGCGGCGTTTCCGCCAGTTTTGCCATGCTGGGGGATATCAATATCGCCGAACCAAAGGCACTCATCGGCTTTGCCGGCCCGCGAGTCATCGAGCAGACGGTCCGGGAAACCCTGCCGGAAGGATTCCAGCGCAGTGAATTCCTGCTGGAGCATGGGGCAATCGACATGATTGTCGATCAGGCGTGAAATGCGTGAGAAAATTGCCAACCTCCTGTCCATGCTCACGCGCCTGCCCGCTGCCAGCTGAACCCCGGGTCACCGCGCCCCCGGGTGCACACCGAGAAGCTCTCGCCTGGCGATGCCCCGCTTCAACTCACTGCCCGCCTGGCTTGCCTGGCAGGAAACCCTGCACCCGCAAAAGATCGACCTTGGCCTGGAGCGAGTCGCCGCAGTTGCAGACCGGATGGGATTGCGCCAGCCGGATTACGGCGTGATTACGGTCGCCGGCACCAATGGCAAGGGATCCAGCGTGGCAATGCTGGCTTCCATTCTGGGTGAGGCCGGATACCGGGTCGGGAGTTACACCTCGCCGCATTTGCTGCGTTACAACGAGCGCATCCGCATCTCCGGACATCAGGCAACTGACAGCACCCTGTGTCGTGCCTTTGATCGCGTGGATCAGGCCCGCGGGCAGGAAACACTGTCCTATTTCGAGTTTGGCACACTGGCGGCGCTGCACCTGTTTGCTACTGCGAATCCGGATATCGCCCTGCTGGAAGTCGGCATGGGCGGGCGCCTGGACGCCGTAAACATCATCGACCCCGATGCTGCCCTGGTAACCGCTATCGATATTGATCACAGCGCATGGCTGGGTACTGATCGCGAGGCGATCGGGCGGGAAAAGGCCGGCATTTTCCGTCGCGGCCGTCCGGCTGTCTGCTCCGACCCGTCGCCACCCGCCAGCCTGGAAAAAACCGCTATCGGCCTGGGCGCGAACTGGCGTTCACTGGGACAGCACTTTTCCTGCGAGGTAGCCGGGCCCGGCTGGAACTGGCAGGGCCCGGGCAACAGCTACCTGCATCTGCCGCCGCCCGCGCTTGCCGGCATGCAGCAGTTCGACAACGCAGCCGGGGTGTTGATGGTACTGGAATCACTGCGTGACCGCTTTCCCGTCCAGCGGGAAGCCATCGAGCAGGGCCTGCGGTCCGTTACTCTGCCCGGGCGTTTCCAGGTCCTGCCGGGCGCGGTGGAGGTGATATTCGATGTTGCCCATAACCCGGCTAGCGCACGGCGCCTGGCGCAAACGCTGGCGGAAACTCCCGCCGCAGGTCGCACCTGGCTGGTTCTGGGGATGTTGCAAGACAAGGATGTGGCTGCGTTCATGGAAACACTGGTGTACACAGTGGACCACTGGTGCCTGGTCAGCCTCGATGTCGAGCGCGGCCTGCCCGCCGCAGAACTGCGGAAAAAACTGCCGGCAGCGATTGATGATGTGCATGATTTTCCGAACGTGACGGCTGCCTGCCGCTATGCGCACTCGCGGGCAGTTGCCGGAGACAGGGTGGTTGTCTGTGGTTCGTTTATTACCGTGGCGAAGGCAATGGCATGTCATGTATAGTCTCCGCCTGTAAGCATCTGATCTCCCGATAACCTCTCAAATCGCCGGGCCGCTATGGAGCAGAAACTGAAACAGAGACTGATTGGCGCAATCGTTCTCGTGTCACTTGCCGTCATTTTCATCCCCATTATCCTGGAAGGCCCGGAGACGAATGGTCACCGCGAAGCCACGGGATGCCCGAGCCGCCACAGATGGATTACGGGGTTGATATGGAGCTTGCGTTGCCGCCTGTCGAAACACCGGAAACAGTGGAAGTGGATGCCATGGAATCTGAGGAAGCCATGGAATCCGAGGAAGCCCCGGAGTCCGGAGAACCCGTTGCAGCAGTGGCGGTTGCGCCGCCGGTTGTGCAGAGTACTGAACCTGTAAAGGCGTCGCCTCCCCCGGCACAGCCCTCGCCGACGCCGGCAGCACCGGTCAAAAAGACCGACTCACTCCCTGTCCCACCGCCGGGCTGGTACATTCAGGTAGGCAGTTTCAGCCAGCGGATGAATGCCGAAGGCCTGCGCGACCGGCTGCAGGCGGCAGGTAATACAACCCGGCTGCAGACGATCAACATCGGCAAGGCACAGGTTTATCGTGTGCTGGTGGGGCCTGCCGCTTCCCGCGCCAGCGCCGAGCAGCAAAATTCCCGTCTGGCGACGCAGCAAAAGATCAAGGGTATCGTGATAGAGTACCCGGGCAGCTAGCGGGGCCTGCACGACATGGCGGTATCAGCCGGGGATCTGCTAAAATAGGCGGCCTGAAATTATTTCATTTGAAGTCAGGGGACTGGGCGTTCCACGCCCACACATTCAGAGGTAACTATGACGATGGCCTGGATTGATGTGGTGATACTGGCGTTGATTGCCCTTTCCGCGATACTCAGTCTGTTCCGGGGGTTCGTCAGGGAGGCCCTGGCACTGGCCACCTGGCTGGTAGCACTCTGGGTGGCGATGGTGTTCTACGAGGAACTGGCCACCTGGCTTGCCCAGTGGATCGAAGTTCCCTCAGCCCAGAAAATCACCGCGTTTGCACTGCTGTTTATCTGTGTCCTGCTGCTGGGTACCCTGATCAACTTTGTGGTGAGCAAGCTTGTCGAGCGGACCGGGTTCAGCGGCACCGACAAGATGCTGGGAATCGTTTTCGGCGTCGCGCGCGGCGCGGTCATTGTCGCCATTCTGGTCATGCTGGCCGGACTCACACCCATCCCGCAGGATCCCTGGTGGCAGGATTCCCAGTTACTTGGCTATTTCGAGGAACTGGCGTTGTGGATGCGCAGCTTTTTACCCGCAGAGATCGCCTCCAGCATCTCCTACGCGTAGCCAGGCCCGCAGACCGCTACAGAGGATAGTCTATGTGTGGCATCATCGGCGTAGTTGCCCATGGTACTGTTAACCAGGCAATCTACGACGGCCTGACGGTATTGCAGCATCGCGGTCAGGACGCGGCGGGCATCATCACCTCCGACGGACAGCGTCTGCACTTGCGCAAGAACAACGGTCTGGTCCGTGATGTCTTTCATACCCGCCACATGCTGCGCCTGCGCGGTAATATGGGCATCGGGCATGTACGCTATCCGACTGCCGGCTGTGAAAGCTCGGCCGAGGCGCAGCCGTTCTATGTCAACTCGCCCTACGGCATCAGCCTGGCCCATAACGGCAATCTTACCAATGCGGAGAAGCTGAAACAGGAGCTGTTCCGCGAGGACCTGCGGCAGATCAATACCGACTCGGACTCCGAGGTGCTGCTGAATGTCCTCGCCCATGAACTGCAGCGCTTCGCCAAACTGCACATGGAAGTGGGTGATATCTTTAATGCCGTGGCAGCAGTACACAAACGCTGTCGCGGCGCCTATGCCGCAGTCGCCATGATCACCGGTTACGGCATCGTTGCATTTCGCGATCCCTTCGGGATTCGACCGCTGGTATACGGCAAGCGGGAAACACCGGCAGGTACCGAGTACATGGCAGCATCGGAGAGTGTCGCGCTGGACGTCCTGGGTTTCGATCTGCTTGGCGATGTTGCACCGGGTGAAGCGATATTCATATCGCTGGACGCAAAAATTTACCGCCAGCAGTGCGCGGAAAACCCGGTCATATCGCCCTGCATCTTCGAATACGTTTACCTGGCAAGGCCTGACTCCATCATCGACAATGTGTCCGTGTACAAGGCGCGCCTGCGGATGGGAGAAAAGCTGGCGAACAAGATTCGCCGCGTCTGGCCCGACCATGATATCGACGTCGTGATCCCGATTCCCGATACCAGTCGCACCTCGGCCATGCAACTGGCCTACAACCTTGGTATCAAGTACCGCGAAGGTTTCATCAAGAACCGCTATATCGGGCGCACCTTTATCATGCCGGGCCAGCAGCAGCGCAAGAAATCCGTGCGCCAGAAGCTCAACGCCATCGATCTGGAGTTCAGCGGCAAGAACGTCCTGCTGGTTGACGATTCCATCGTGCGCGGCACGACGTCCTCACAGATTATCGAAATGGCACGGGACGCCGGTGCCCGCAAGGTTTATTTCGCCTCGGCCGCGCCGCCGGTGCGGTATCCAAATGTCTATGGCATCGACATGCCGAACAGCGAAGAGCTGATTGCCCACGGGCGTACCGAGGAAGAGGTATGCAGGGAAATCGGAGCGGACTGGCTGGTATTCCAGGACCTCGAGGACCTGATTGATGCCGTCAAGAAAGGCAATGCCGTCATCAACAGCTTTGATGCATCCGTGTTTACCGGGGAGTACATTACCGGCGATATCGGCGACGATTACCTCAGTGACCTGCAGGCATCCCGTAGCGATGCAGCCAAGCATGACCGACGCAAGCGTGATGATGAGGTGATCGACCTGCATAACAGCGCCTGAGAGGGCGGCATGCCATATTGACAGGCAACCGTGCCTCGACTAGGGTAGAAGTGCATTTGCGCCGATTTGATTTCAGCTTGCGGGCGCCTGACAAATACAGCTAAAGCGACGGCACCTGCTTTCGTTTGGCTGAAAGCGGGTTTTTTTTTGCCCGCATGGCAGGCCGCAAGCACGACATCCGGAATGGACGGGAGAGTGATCATGACTGCATATGACGAGTTCGGTTTCGAAACACGCGCGGTACGCGCCGGGCAGCGACGCACCCCCGAAGGCGAGCATGCGGAAGCCATCTTTCCGACATCCAGTTACGTGTTCGGGAGCGCAGCGGAGGCCGCCGCCAGGTTCGCCGGTGACCAGCCGGGGAATATCTATTCGCGCTTCACAAATCCCACCGTCAGGACGTTCGAGGAACGCCTGGCGTCGCTGGAAGGCGGGGAAAGCTGTGTCGCAACCGCATCCGGCATGGCTGCAATACTCGCGACCTGTGCCGGACTGCTGCAGGCGGGTGATCATATTGTCTCCTCCCGCAGCATCTTTGGTACGACCACCGTCTTGTTCACGACCTACCTGGCGCGATTCGGTATAGAGACGAGTTTTGTGCAGCTTACCGACCTGGCGGCCTGGGAAGCGGCCATCCGCAGTGAAACGCGGCTGATGTTCCTGGAAACCCCGTCGAACCCGCTTACGGATATCGCGGATATCGCGCAGCTCGCTGTTCTGGCGCGGGCCAATGACTGCCTGCTGGCAGTGGACAACTGTTTCTGTACGCCCGCCCTGCAGCGGCCACTGGCGCTGGGCGCCGACATCGTGATTCACTCTGCAACCAAGTACCTGGACGGGCAGGGCCGCTGTATCGGCGGAGCGGTGGTAGGTGACGCCGAGCGCGTCGGCAAGGATGTCTACGGCTTCCTGCGTACAGCAGGTCCCTGCATGAGCCCGTTTAATGCCTGGGTATTCCTGAAGGGACTGGAGACCCTGTCGCTGCGTATGCGGGCGCACAGCGCCAGTGCGCTGGAACTTGCACGCTGGCTGGAGCAGCAGCCCGGCGTGGCCCGGGTGTTTCATCCGGGGCTTGCCTCGCACCCGCAGCATGCGCTGGCCGCAAGTCAGCAGGATGGCTTTGGCGGCATCGTTTCGTTCGAACTGCAGGGCGGCAGGGCGGATGCCTGGAAACTAGTTGATGCCACTCGCATCTTTTCCATTACGGCCAATCTCGGTGATGCCAAAAGCACCATCACGCATCCCGCAACCACCACCCATGGCCGACTGGCACCGGAACAACGCCAGGCTGCAGGCATCTCGGATGGACTGATTCGACTGGCGGTAGGCCTGGAAAACCCGGCAGACCTGCGCAGTGATCTGGAGCGCGGACTGGCGGCGGTCGCTGCAGGGCACTGATGGACAGCCTGTTTGACCGCGCCCGCGAGTGTATCGCCGTTCGCGACCCGGATGAAAAAGTCGCGCTTACCCGGCAGGTGGCCGCGTTGTGGCGGGCAGGCCGGTGTCCGCTTGCGGCGGGCAAATCACCGGAGCCGATTGCAGCCCCGGGGCGTCCCGAAAAACCCGTACTGGTGCACCCGTCACAGGTCAAGCGCCGCAAGCTCGGCACAGCAGCGGGGCAGGCTGCGTTTCTGCATGCACTGGTGCACATCGAGTTCAACGCCATCAACCTGGCATGGGATGCGGTGTACCGTTTTCGCAACCTGCCGGTGGATTTCTACAGCGACTGGGTCAGCGTTGCGGAGGATGAAGCGCTGCATTACCAGCTGTTGTCCCGGCGCCTGCAGGATACCGGCCATGCCTACGGTGACTTTCCCGCCCATAACGGCCTCTGGGAAATGGCCTGCAAGACGGCGGATGATGTGTTGCTGCGCATGGCGCTGGTTCCCCGGGTGCTGGAAGCACGCGGCCTGGATGTTACCCCGACAATGATAGAACGTCTGCAGCAGGCAGGGGATGAGCGGAGTGCGGCCATCCTGGCCAGGATTCTCGATGACGAGATAGGCCATGTCCTCGCGGGCAGCCGCTGGTTCCGCTATGTCTGCGGGCAGCGGCAACTGGACCCCGCGAAGACCTTTGCAGATCTGCTGCAAAGGCACCTGCCCGGGCACAACACCACGCCACTCAACACCCCGGCACGCAGACAGGCCGGGTTTTCCCGGGAGGAAATCGAGATGCTCGACAAAATGGCAAGTGCCGGCGTATGAGCAGTACGCAGCCATACCGGGTTTTCAGCGCGCGGCTTCCCGTGCTGCTGCTTGTCCTGCTGTTCGGGGGCTGTACGCAGCCGGACGCGGAGGAGCAGGCCACTGTTACCCTGCTGAACTATCAGGAACAGGAAGCTGGTGTAGAGCCCTACCCGCTGAGGGTACTTGTAAACAAGCACTTCCTGCGCTTCGATGACGGCTATGCCGCAAGCGATTTCATGCTGATGGAGCGTGACACACAGACGATCTACAGTGTCAGTCATGAGGACCAGAGCATCCTCATCATCTCCGACTACCCTGCTGCGGCTGCAGCACCGGAAGCAATCGTGCTGAGCGAAGAACGCGATGCCGATTCAGCGGCGCCGGAAATCGCGGGGAAAAAGCCGGTGTTTATCCGCTTCCTGGCAAGCGGAACGGTGTGCTATCACGCTGTTGTGGTACCGGGTCTGCTGGGGCAGGTCAGTGCGGCGCTCGCGGAGTATGCCACCGCGCTGGGAAATCGCCAGTTCAGCGATATGGCATCGGTGCCCGGGGAAATGCAGACACCCTGCTTCCTGTCACGTTATGTCTACTCACCTGCCAGGCATTTGCGCTACGGCCTGCCGATCAGCGAGTGGGACGAAGCAGGCTACCGGCGCATACTGGTGGATTTCCGGGAAGGCGAAAAAGTGTCGGCAGGCCTGTTTGCACTGCCGGATGGATATGAAAGTTTCCGGCCAGCCCAGTAGCCAGGCCGGCAAACCTATAACCTGAGTTCATGCAGCAGGCAGCCGTCCCGGTTGCATTCCAGCATGCTGCCCTGGTCGTACCAGTCTCCGAGCACATAGCGGCTGGCCGGCTGGCCGGCAATATGCAGCGAATGAACACCGGGCCTGTGAGTATGCCCGTGGATCAGCTGCAGGGCGGCGTGCCGGGTCATGGCATCCAGGACAGCGGCCGGGTTTACATCCATGATCGATTCCGGTTTCCCGGCGGTTTTCTCCCTGCTGTTCCTGCGCATCTCTGCAGCCATTTCCCGGCGTACCGCGAGTGGCTTCGCCAGCAGTTCCGACTGCCATTTACTGTCTCTCACCATACCCCTGAATGCCAGGTATTCCGTATCATCGGTGCACAGCAGATCGCCATGCATCAGCAGGGTAGGGATGCCATAGAGGTCGATACATGCGGGGTCCGGCAACAGGGTGCAGCGACTCTGCATGGCAAACCGTTCACCGAGCAGAAAGTCACGGTTCCCATGCATCACGTATACCGGAGTGCCCGCATCCACGCAGCCCCTGATTCCCTGCATCACCTCCAGGTTCAGCGGAGATTCGTCATCGTCGCCAATCCATGCCTCGAACAGATCGCCGAGGATATAGACGGCGTCCGCCTCCCGTGCCCGCGTCGCGAGAAACCCGAGAAACAATGCCGTGACGGCAGGGCGCTCCGGATCAAGGTGCAGATCCGATACAAACAGCGTTCCCGGCATCGGTAAGCGCCGCTATTCCTCGATTGTGACCCTGGTGATGATCACTGCCGTCAGCGGCACATCCTGGTGGCCGCCCTTGTTTCCGGTCGGAACCTTCTCGATGGCCCTGACGACATCCATGCCATCGGTCACCTTGCCGAAAACCGTGTAGCCCCAGCCCTGGGGGGTTGGAGACTTGAAATCCAGGAAGGCATTGTCACTGACATTGATAAAGAACTGTGCGGTCGCGGAGTGCGGGTCGCTGGTGCGTGCCATGGCAATGGTGCCGCTGACGTTTTTCAGGCCATTGTCCGCCTCGTTCTTGATCGGTGCATTGGCGGGTTTCTGGTTCATGCTGCTGTCAAAGCCGCCGCCCTGGATCATAAAGCCGGAGATGACCCGGTGGAAAATCGTGTTGTCGTAGTGTCCGGCCCTGGCGTATTCGAGGAAATTAGCCACTGTAACCGGTGCCTTTTCTGCATCGAGTTCAAGTTTGATGTCGCCTTTGCTGGTCTCCAGCGTGATGTTAACCATGCCTGCTCCTTCTGTAGTTGATTGATCTTCAGTGCCAAAGCCTGCTGCGGGCAGCATGCCAATAGCCATGGTCAGCATCATGCCAAGTAGTTGTTTCATTTCGGTCTCCGGGTGCGCAGGATAAAATATGCCCATGATATAAGCTTCCACCGTCTTTACAAGCCCGGTGTAGCCCGGCTGGTGCTTTGTCGCCTGAGCGGCTTTCCGTTACCATGGCCGCGCCACACGCCGGAGGACAGGGCTGCTCCCGAAACAAGGGCATGCTGCCACGCAGGATGCACAACGAACACGTTCCCGCAGGGCCATAACCAAGAGAAGACTCGATGCTGAAAATTTTCAATACGCTCACCGGCAGCAAGGATATCTTCAAGCCCATCGAGCCGGGCAAGGTCCGCATGTATGTCTGCGGCATGACGGTTTACGACTACTGCCATCTTGGCCATGCACGCGTCATGGTGGTATTCGATGTGGTTGTCCGATACCTCCGCGAAGCGGGCTATGACGTAACCTACGTGCGCAACATTACCGATGTTGATGACAAAATCATCCAGCGAGCCAGTGAAAACCACGAGGATATCCAGGCGCTGACGGCCAGGTTCATCGATGTCATGAACGAGGATGCCGCAGCACTCGGGGTTCTGCCGCCGGATCTCGAACCCAGGGCAACTGCCTCCATGGACAGCATCCTGGAAATGATCGGGACACTGGTGGACAAGGGCTACGCCTACCAGGGTGGCAACGGCGATGTCTACTATGATGTCAGTCGCTTTCAGGGTTACGGCCGCCTTTCCGGGAAGCAGCTGGAAGATTTGCAGGCGGGCGCGCGGGTTGCGGTGGACAATGCCAAGTGTGACCCGCTCGACTTCGTTCTCTGGAAGACCGTGAAACCCGGCGAACCGAGCTGGCCCTCTCCCTGGGGCGCCGGGCGGCCCGGCTGGCACATCGAGTGTTCGGCCATGTCAACCGGGTGTCTGGGCGCGCATTTCGATATTCACGGTGGCGGCATGGACCTGAAATTCCCGCATCATGAAAACGAAATCGCGCAGTCCGAGGCCGCCACCGGCGAACCCTTTGTGAATTACTGGATGCACAACGGTTTCGTGCGCGTTGACGACGAGAAGATGTCCAAGTCGCTGGGAAACTTCTTTACCGTCCGGGAAATCCTGAAACGCTATCGGGCCGAGGACGTACGCTATTTCATCCTGGCCAGCCATTATCGCAGCCCACTGAACTATTCACAGGACAACCTGGACCAGGGCAAGGCCGCGCTGACACGGTTGTATACCAGCCTGCGCGGCCTGGTACCATCCGCGCCTCCCGGTCCGGAATGCGACCGCTATACGACGGCCTTCCATGCGGCGATGGACGATGACTTCAACACCCCGGAAGCCATCGCCGTGTTGTTTGAGCTGGCACGGGACATCAACAAATGCAGGGAAACGGACACCGGACTTGCCGGCAGGCTAGCCATCTGCCTGCACCACCTGGGCGGCATACTGGGCCTGCTGCAGGTTGATCCGGAAAGCTACCTGCGTGAAGCCGTGACGGTACAGGCGGCGACTGCCGAAGCGTTGTCCGAGGCCGCCGTAGAGGACCTGATCGCACGCCGCATCAGTGCACGGGCACAAAAGGACTGGGTGGAAGCGGATCGCCTGCGCGCTGAACTGGAGGGTTACGGCATCGTTCTTGAGGACGGCGCCGGTGGCACGAACTGGCGGCGGCGCTAGCCCTGCTAGGCGTGCAACTCCTCTGCCGCAAACAGGGTATTCTCGAGCAACGTGGCAACGGTCATGGGGCCAACGCCACCGGGGACCGGTGTAATCCATTCCGCGCGCTCACAGGCCGGGTCAAACTCGATATCGCCCACGAGGCTGCCGTCTTCCCTGCGGTTGATCCCGACGTCAATGACCGTGGCGCCGGGTTTTACCCAGGCCCCGGAAACCACCCCGGGCTTGCCGACGGCCACCACCAGGATATCAGCCTGGCTGACGTGATGCTCGAGGTCGCGGGTGAAACGGTGGCAGGTGGTGACCGTGCAACCTGCCAGCAGCAGCTCCAGCCCCATGGGACGTCCGACGATATTGGACGCGCCCACCACCACGGCTTCACGCCCGTAGAATGTTTCGCTGGTATGCTCCAGCAGGGTGATCACGCCTCGCGGAGTACAGGAACGCAGTGACGGGCGCCGCAGGGCGAGCCGCCCGATATTGTAGGGGTGAAAACCGTCGACATCCTTGTCCGGGCGGATACGCTCCGTCACCTTGTCTGCATCAATGTGCGACGGCAGGGGGAACTGGACCAGGATCCCATCGATGGTTGCATTGTTGTTGAGTTCGTCAATCAGCCCGAGCAACTGCGATTCTGCTGTTTCACAGGGCAGGTCATAAGAATGCGAAATAATACCGGCCTCTTCACAGGCCTTGCGCTTGTTGCGCACATAGATTTCCGATGCGGCGTCCTGGCCTACCAGGACGACCGCCAGCCCCGGGATACGCAGACCGTTCTTCCGCCGTGCCTCGACCCGGGTCCGCACGGAACGTCGCACCCCGGCGGCGATACCCTTGCCATCGATCAGTTTGGCGGTCATTAATACGCCTGGATGGTTATGGAAATGAGGGCGCGATTCTCGCACGCCGTCATCCCCGAGGACAACAGCAGACAACGCTTCCCGAGGCTGCCGCCACCGCCGTTGGGACAGTGCACCTGCACACGGGAACCGGCAAAACCCCTGCAATGGTATTTGACCACTTCCCGGGTAGCACGTATTATCGTCGCGCTCAGCAGGGCGGCATTCGCGTGACCGCCGCAGTCGTATGCAAAGAACGGGGTATAGCGCAGCCTGGTAGCGCGCCTGCTTTGGGAGCAGGATGTCGGGAGTTCGAATCTCTCTACCCCGACCATTGAGGACAGCACACGGGTGCTGCAGTCCAGACCCTTACCTGGCGCCCGTAGCTCAACCGGATAGAGCACCGGCCTTCTAAGCCGGCGGTTGCAGGTTCGAGTCCTGCCGGGCGCGCCATTATAAATGGCAGGAAGTTTTGATTTTACAAGAGCTTAATGGTGGACGTAGCTCAGTTGGTAGAGCCCTGGATTGTGATTCCAGTCGTCGTGGGTTCGAGTCCCATCGTCCACCCCATTTTGACCACTGCAACAGCCGCCGGCATAAAGTCAGACGCTTGAACCCGGCAGGCCGCTGTGATGGAATACCACGAATTTCGGGCCGTTAGCTCAATTGGTAGAGCAGTGGACTCTTAATCCATTGGTTGTAGGTTCGATTCCTACACGGCCCACCAAAATCAGCCCGCACCCGTGCGGGTTTTTTATTTTTCTGCAATTACCCGCGCACCTGTCCCGACTGCAAATGAGCGGAAAATCAGGGGTGCGCAAACACTGCGCACCCCGCTATACTTTCCTGCTGTATTAGCCGGACTGGCGGCAGGTTGGTGTTCCCGGGCGAAAGTGGCGGAATTGGTAGACGCGCTGGCTTTAGGTGCCAGTGGGGCAACCCGTGAGAGTTCGAGTCTCTCCTTTCGCATACCCTCCGGTATGCAGCCACCTTCTGGGCATCCAAAAAGGGCTCTGACACGGTCCCTGCGGACGTTGTGGTTTACGGGCCGACAAATCTGACGAGGTAATGAAATGGAAGTATCTTTAGAAAATACAGGGGGGCTGGGGCGGCGCATGAGGGTGCAGGTACCTGCCGAACGCGTGGATGAAGAAGTTAGCTCGCGTCTGGAATCAATGACCCGGACCGTGCGCCTGGACGGGTTTCGCCCCGGCAAGGTCCCGCTGCGAGTTGTACAACAGAAATTCGGCAGCCAGGTTCGTGCGGAAGTTATTCAGCAGGTTCTGAACTCGACCCTGCGTGAAGCCATGGCACAGGAGAGCGTTCGTCCGGCAGGTGAACCCAGCATCGAGCCGCTTGACTCGAAGCCCGGCGAACCGTTCGAGTACGTCGTCAACTTCGAGATCTTTCCGGAACTGACGGGGCCGGTCAATTACGGCTTCATGGTCAACCGCCCGGTGGTGGATATCAACGAGAGTGATATCAGCGAGATGCTGGAAAACCTCCGCAAGCAACGCGCGACCTGGACGGCTGTGAATCGCGCCGCAACACCAGGTGATCAGGTCACTATCGACTTTGAAGGCAGCATCAATGGCGAGTCCTTTGCCGGTAACAAGGCTGAGAACATGCCGCTGGTACTCGGTTCAAACAGCATGATACCGGGCTTCGAGGAACAGTTGAGCGGCGTAGCAGCGGGCGATGAAAAATCTGTCGAGCTTGTATTTCCGGATAATTACCCGGGCACCGGGGTCGCCGGCAAGGCGGCGACTTTCAGGGTAAAGGTACTCCAGGTCGCGGAAATGGCGCTTCCGGAATTGAATGACGACTTTGCCAGGGCTTTCGGGATAGCCGAAGGTGGCATGGATGCCCTGAAGACGGAAATCACCGGCAACATGCGGCGCGAACTCAAGGGACTGATCTCATCCAGCCTGAAGAGCCAGGTATTCTCCGGGCTGCTGCAGAACAATCCCGTTGAAGTGCCAAAGCAGCTGATTGACAATGAAATACAGGAATTGCGCGGCCGGCAAGGCAACGCCGCTGCGGAAACGACTGCACTGCAGGCCGAGGCGGAAAGGCGGGTAAAACTCGGTGTCATCGTTTCCGAGATTGTCAAGCAGAACCAGATCCAGCTGGATCCGGAGCGGGTGCGCGATGTCGTTGACAATATCGCTGCATCCTATGAAAAACCCGAAGAGGTTGTACAGTGGTACTACGGCAACCAGGAAATGTTGTCAGGCGTACAATCTTCCGTCATCGAGGACCAGGCTGTTGAATGGATTATGGAGTATGGCGGTGTGGATATTACCGATAACCTGATGTCGTTCAGCGACCTCGTTGAACAAGCCAAACAATCTCAAGGATAAACATGCATGTCCGATAAAAACCCTATGAATAGCGCGCTGGATACAAGGGCATTGAATCTGGTGCCGATCGTGGTCGAGCAGACGGCACGCGGAGAACGTTCTTACGATATCTACTCGCGGCTGCTCAAGGAAAGAGTGGTTTTTGTCGTGGGTCCGGTCGAGGATTACATGGCTAATGTCGTGGTTGCGCAGTTGCTATTCCTCGAGTCCGAGAATCCGGACAAGGACGTCCATCTCTACATCAATTCGCCCGGCGGCTCGGTTACGGCCGGACTGGCCATATATGACACCATGCAGTTTATCAAGGCGGACGTCAGCACCATGTGCATCGGCCAGGCGGCCAGCATGGGCGCATTGCTTCTGGCCGGAGGAGCCAGAGGCAAGCGTGTCTGCCTGCCGCATTCACGCATGATGATTCATCAGCCACTCGGCGGGTTCCAGGGACAGGCGACAGATATCGACATACATGCCAGGGAAATCCTGCTGATCCGCGAAAAACTCAACCAGATCCTGGCCAGCCACACGGGCCAGCCACTGGAAAAAATCCAGCAGGACACGGAACGTGATAATTTCATGGGTGCGGAAACAGCCAGGGCATACGGGCTGATTGATGAAATCCTCGATCGTCGCAAGGTCGGCAGCGAATCAGTGTAGCTGGCCGGGCCCGGAACGGGTACGGCCGGCGTGCCAGGGAAAACAGCCCTGAACCGCCATAAACCCCTGAATTCGACCGGTATCCTTGCACGGAACCGCTTCATGGGAGTTGATTCGCGACAACAAAGAGTGTTACAAACCTGTCTAGGGCAGGTACTTTGCAGATAACGATGAGGGCTTGAGATGAGCAATGAGCGCAACGGCAAGGGCGAAGACGGGAAACTGCTCTATTGTTCTTTCTGTGGCAAAAGCCAGCATGAAGTCCGCAAACTGATTGCCGGTCCCTCGGTCTTCGTCTGCGACGAGTGTGTCGAGCTTTGCAATGATATCATTCGTGAAGAGATGCAGGAGAAGTCCGCCTCGGGTGGAGAAAAACTTCCCAAGCCTCACGAAATCAACGATGTTCTCAACGAATATGTGATTGGCCAGATACGGGCCAAGAAAGTCCTTGCAGTTGCGGTATACAACCACTACAAGCGCCTCGATGCGCATACCAGAAAGGATGGTGTCGAACTCTCCAAGAGCAACATCCTGCTGATCGGCCCGACCGGGTCCGGCAAGACCCTGCTGGCCGAAACCCTGGCGCGCCTGCTCGACGTACCCTTTACGATTGCGGACGCCACCACGCTCACCGAGGCGGGCTACGTGGGTGAGGATGTCGAAAACATCATTCAGAAGCTGCTGCAGAAATGCGACTACGATGTCGAGAAGGCACAGACCGGTATTGTGTACATCGACGAAATTGACAAGATATCCAGGAAGTCCGACAACCCTTCCATCACCCGGGATGTCTCCGGTGAGGGCGTTCAGCAGGCACTGCTGAAACTGATCGAAGGCACTGTTGCCTCAGTTCCCCCGCAGGGTGGTCGCAAGCATCCCCAGCAGGAATTCCTGCAGGTGGATACGTCCAACATCCTGTTCATCGTGGGCGGCGCGTTCGCCGGTCTCGACAAGATCATTCGCGGCCGTTCGGAAAAGGGCGGCATCGGCTTCGCTGCCGAGGTCAAGAGCAAGTCCGAGCAAGTCAGTCTCGGGGAAATACTGTACGAAGTCGAGCCTGAAGACCTGATCAAATATGGCCTGATACCCGAGTTTGTGGGCCGCCTGCCGGTCGTTGCCACACTTGAGGAACTCGACGAGGAAGCGCTGGTCCAGATATTGACCGAGCCGAAAAATGCCCTCACCAAGCAGTATGAAAAACTCTTCGAGATGGAAGGTTGTGAAATTGAATTCCGCGAAGAGGCGCTCCGGGCCGTGGCAAGCAAGGCGATGGACCGCAAAACCGGTGCGCGGGGACTACGCACTATCCTCGAGCAGGTACTGCTGGACACGATGTATGATCTGCCGTCCATGGGAAACGTCAGAAAAGTGGTCATCGACGAAAACGTGATTCTCGGCAGCGCCGAGCCCTACATGATCTTTGACACCCCGGAACCGATTGCGGCTTCCGAGTAAGTACTTCAATACCCAATAATAATCAGCATCATTGCTTGTTATTTATCCGCTATGCATGTCTGCTGGCATGTTCCTTGCTGCAATGTAAATGCCCGTCAAGAATATGGTTGAAGTACCACAAAGCTGCCCCATATTAAGAAACTCATGGTTGCAGTTCTGACCACCAGGCTATCGACGGGCAGGGCACCGGGCTGGTAACTGTTGTGACGGAATTAAGGCGGAATACCGCTGACAACCCGGACTAATCAGACTTTACAGGAATGGATGGGCACTGACATGACAGACCAAGTCACACATGCAATACCGGTCTTGCCACTGCGGGATGTTGTCGTATACCCCCACATGGTTATCCCGCTTTTCGTTGGCCGTGAAAAATCGATCAACGCACTGGATACCGCCATGCAGGAAGACAAGAAAATTCTGCTGGTCGCACAGAAGAATGCCGAAATTGATGACCCTGACATCGAGGACATCCACGAAATCGGCACCCTGTCGACTATCCTCCAGCTACTCAAGCTGCCTGACGGAACGGTCAAGGTTCTGGTCGAGGGTGCCGAACGGGTGCGCATTACAGGCTATGAAAATACCGACGCATTTTTTACCGCGAACATCGTTCCCCTGGTGCCCGAGACCGGGGAGGACGAAAAGGAGCTGGAAGTTCTTACCCGCTCCTTGCTGGCCATTTTCGACCAGTACGTGAAGCTCAACAAGAAAGTGCCACCCGAGATACTGACCTCGCTGTCCGGGATCGATGAGGCAGGCAGACTGGCGGACACCATCGCCGCTCACATGTCACTTAAGCTTGATGAAAAGCAGAAAATTCTCGAGATCGAAAGCGCCAAGATCCGCATCGAACGCCTGATGGTACTGATCGAGGGTGAGATCGATATCATGCAGATCGAGAAGCGGATTCGCGGCCGCGTGAAGCAGCAGATGGAGAAGAGCCAGCGCGAATACTACCTGAATGAGCAGATGAAAGCCATCCAGAAGGAACTCGGCGATATGGAAGACACGCCAAACGAGCTTGAGGATCTGGAGCAGAAGATCAGCAAGGCCGGCATGAGCAAGGAGGCCAGGGAAAAGGCGAACTCCGAACTGAACAAGTTGAAGATGATGTCGCCGATGTCCGCCGAGGCCACGGTTGTCCGCAACTACATAGACTGGCTTGTCAGCGTCCCCTGGAAAAAACGCTCCAAGATTCGTAACAACCTGGTGCTGGCCGAAAGCGTGCTGGAAGAAGATCACTATGGGCTGGAAAAGGTCAAGGAACGCATCCTTGAATACCTGGCCGTGCAGCAGCGCGTCAAGAAACTGAAGGGCCCGATCCTCTGTCTGGTCGGACCACCCGGCGTCGGCAAGACCTCACTGGGACGCTCAATTGCACGCGCGACCGGTCGTGATTTCACCCGCATGTCACTGGGGGGTGTACGGGACGAGGCGGAAATTCGCGGCCACCGCCGGACCTATATCGGTTCACTGCCAGGCAAGATCATCCAGAACCTGGCAAAGCTGTCGGTGCGCAACCCGCTGTTCCTGCTCGATGAGCTTGACAAGATGTCCATGGACTTTCGCGGTGACCCGTCATCGGCACTGCTGGAGGTGCTGGATCCGGAGCAGAACCATGCCTTCAGCGACCATTATCTCGAGGTTGACTTCGACCTTTCCGATGTCATGTTCGTGGCAACCGCAAATACCATGAATATTCCGGCACCCTTGCTGGATCGCATGGAGGTGATACGGATTCCTGGCTACACGGAAGACGAGAAGATCAATATCGCCATGCGCTACCTGATGCCGAAACAGATCGAGAACAATGGACTCGAACCCGAAGAAATGAGCATCAGCCAGAATGCCATTCGCGATATTGTACGCTACTACACCCGCGAAGCCGGTGTACGCAATCTTGAGCGTGAAATCTCCAAGATCTGCCGCAAGGTGGTCAAGGAACTTGTGCTGCGCAAGCAGGGCAAGAAGGTGACCGTCACCCCGAGAAACCTGGGAAAATACCTGGGCGTAAAGCGGTTCCGCTATGGCCGTGCCGAGGAATATGATCAGGTAGGACAGGTAACCGGACTGGCATGGACCGAGGCCGGCGGCGAACTGCTGACCATCGAATCGGCCATCGTGCCCGGCAAGGGCAAGATGATTACAACCGGCCAGCTTGGAGAGGTGATGCAGGAATCCATTCACGCGGCAACAACTGTTGTCCGCAGCAGGGCGGAACTGCTGGGCATCGACCCGGAGTTTTACCAGAAATACGACATACACATTCACGTGCCGGAAGGCGCCACACCCAAGGACGGTCCCAGTGCGGGTGTCGGCATGTGCACTGCGCTGGTATCAGCCCTGACGGATATTCCGGTGCGCGCGGATGTCGCCATGACGGGGGAAATTACCCTGCGAGGTGAAGTACTGCCGATCGGTGGACTCAAGGAAAAGCTCCTGGCGGCACATCGCGGGGGCATTTCTATCGTCCTGATCCCGGAGGAAAACCGTAAGGATCTCGCGGACATGCCAAGGAACGTGAAGGACAAGCTGGATATCCGCCCGGTGAGGTGGATCGATGAAGTGCTGCAGGTTGCGCTGTTGCACCAGCCAGAGCCGCACCAGCCGGAGCCGCACAAACCCGGCGACATCAAGGAGCCCGAGGCGAAGACCGTCAAGCCCAAGATCGGTGCCAAGCACAAGCCCTTGAGATCGCATTAAACCCGCAGCCAGCGACTGTAAACCCGCCGGTGTCTGTCAGCACGACAGCAGCGGCGGGTTTTTTGCGTCGGGCAACTGTGTTTTAATACCCGCACTCCGGGGCCCGGCAGTCTCTCCAGATCATGGCGGCAGCAGGCAACAACCCGGAACCGGGGCATCTTTTCAGATGCAAAAAAATAGATAACTTATCGAGGGTGAAACCATATGAATAAATCCGAACTGATCGATGCCGTAGCAAGTACAGTAGATCTTTCCAGGGCAGATGCCAGCCGTGCAACCGATGCTGTTCTCGACAGCATCATTGCGGCATTGGGCAAGGGGGATCAGGTCGCGCTGGCCGGTTTCGGCACTTTTTCGGTTCGTGAACGCGCCGCCAGGTCCGGACGCAATCCCCAGACCGGCGAAACCATTCAGATCAAGGCATCGAAATCACCCGGTTTCAAGGCTGGCAAAGCCTTCAAGGATGCCGTAAACTAGCGCGCCTTTCGGGTGCTTAGCTCAGCTGGGAGAGCGTCGCCCTTACAAGGCGAATGTCGGGGGTTCGATCCCCTCAGCACCCACCACGGTTCAGGAGTGGTAGTTCAGTTGGTTAGAATACCGGCCTGTCACGCCGGGGGTCGCGGGTTCGAGTCCCGTCCACTCCGCCACATCGGACAGTGAAAGGGTGCCCTGCAAGGGTGCCCTTTCTTTGTTTGCGTCGCGCTGACCAAACCACAAAGCAGACTACCCGAGAGACTGACAATGTTACTGGCTATTCGAGAACGCGTAATGGGGGTCGTGGGCTGGATTCTCCTCGGCATACTGTTTATTGCATTCGCCTTTTTCGGCCTAAATTCCTACATGCAGAGCAGCGCAGTGACCTATGCTGCGCTTGTCAATGACGTGGAGATAACACCCCGCCAGCAACAGCGCGCATACCAGAATCTGAGATCGCGCATGCAGGAGCTTATGGGGGACGCCTATAACCCCGCCATGCTCGATGAGGCCACCCTGAAAACAGCCGCGCTGCAGCAGTTGATCAACGATGAGCTGCTGCTGCAGGCCGCACAGTCCGAAGGCTTCGCCGCCAGCGACCAGCAGCTGGCTGCACGCATCAATGCAATCGACGCGTTCAAGGAGGACGGTGTTTTCTCCAAGGAAAAATATAAACGGGTACTGAACCTGCAAGGCATGTCACCTGCCGGATTTGAATGGCAGCTGCAGCGGGATATCATTTCCGACCAGCTGCAGTCCGGCATACTGCAGACTGCAGCCGCCACCCGGGATGATCTGCAGCAGGCCTACATGCTCCAGGGGCAGCAGCGCAGCTTTCGCTACATTACGATTCCGGTAGCGGATTTTTATGCGCAGGTAGAAGTCTCCGACGATGACATCAAGCAGTACTATGACGCCCATTCCGATGAGTTCATGACGCCGGAGCGTGTCAGGGTTCAGTATCTGGAACTTGACGCAGACAGCATCACTGTTGATAACCCGGTCGACGAACAGGCTCTGGAGGCGCTCTACAACGAGCGCTCCGAGACCTACGTCGAACCGGAGCAGCGCCACGCGCGGCATATCCTCATTCAGTTGCCAGAGGATGCGGATGCAGCCAGCACCGCGGCAGCCCTGCAAAAGGCAGAGGATGCTATCCGGCGCATCAAGGGCGGCGAAGCGTTCGACGCAGTCGCAAGGGAAGTTTCCGACGACCCGGGATCGGCCGCGAACGGCGGGGACCTGGGGTTTTTCAGCCGCGGTCTCATGACGCCGGCATTTGAGGAAGTCGCATTTTCCCTGCCCGTCGGACAACTCAGTGAGCCGGTGAAGTCCCCTTTTGGCTACCATGTAATCGAAGTGCTGGAGATCAAGCCCGAAACCTCCACACCCCTGGAAGATGTCCGTCCCGAACTGGTTAAGGCACTGCAGGATGAAGACCGCAATAATATCTTCTACGAAAGGTCCGAAATACTGACGAGCCTGACATTCGAACAACCGGACACGCTGCAGGGTGCAGCAGACGCCCTGGGACTGGAAGTCAGGGAAAGCGACTGGATAAGTCGCGACGGCGGCACCGGCATCGCCGCCAGCGAGGACATCGTCGAGGCTGCCTTCAGCGAAGACGTGCTCCTTAACGGGAATAACAGCACGCCGGTCGAAATCGGTGACGAGGATGTCGTCGTGCTGCGACTGCTGGAACATCAGGATGCCGCGCGCCAGCCACTGGATAAAATCAGCGCTGACGTGAAGCAGCGGCTGGTCGATGAGAAGGCCCGCCTGCTTGCCGAGAGCAAGGGCGCCGAACTACTCGGGTCGATAACGGAACAGGGGGCAAGCCTGGAAGATGCGGCCGCCTCGTTGCAGAAAGAGGTGCAGCAAACCGGAATGGTCGGGCGGAACGCGGCCGAGCAGCCGGCACCGGTGGTGGCAAAGGCCTTCACCCTGGATGCCCCCGTTGCAGGCGAACCCGTTTATGCGGGGTTTGCATTGCCGCAAGGGGATTACGTGATTCTTGCGCTGGACGAAGTGAAGCAGGGCGACCTGGCATCGCTTCCGGAAGGTGCGCGCAAGCAGGCCTTGCGGGAATTCAGCAAGATTCAGGGTGCCGCAGAGATGGCAGCCGTGCAGGAATCCCTGAAAATGCAGGCGAAGATCGTGGTCCCGCCGCCTTCTGAAGAGTAATCCGTCACCGGCGTAACTGGCAAAATCCGGGACTGAAAGACTGAAACTTCACTGGCAAATCCTGCTGGCACTGGTGCTGGCCGTTATTGCGGGCCAGCTCACGGGCATGGATGCTGCCATATTCGGGGTCCGCTTTTACGACGTCTATACCTTCCTGGGCACGCTGTTCATGAATGCCCTGAAAATGCTGATCGTGCCACTGATCATGTCCTCAATTATCACAGGCATGGCCGGCATCGGCGACAGCGATGCCATGGGACGTCTTGGCGGCAAGACCCTGCTGTATTACATGACCACCAGCCTGCTGGCTATCTGCGTCGGCCTGGTGCTGGTCAACCTGGTCAGTCCGGGCATCGTCGACGGGGTTCCGGCCAGGGAGATCGTGGCCTTTGCCAGCGAAGATACTGAGTCAATCGCGGCCAGTATCGAGGGCCGCGGCGCCGGCGATGTCGTTGACATCTTCATTCGCATGGTGCCGGCGAATATCGTTGCAGCCGCCGCCGAGGGCAGGATGCTGGGGCTGATCTTCTTCAGCCTGTTGTTCGGTTACTTCATGACCCGCATCGACGGTGCGCCCGCCAGGATGCTGAAGGACTTCTGGCACGGCGTGTTCGCTGTGATGATGCAGATCACCAACTGGGTCATGCTGTTTTCCCCGCTGGGAGTGTTCGCCCTGGTCGCCAGGGTGGTCGCATCGACCGGTTTCGCCGCATTCGAACCGCTTATGGCCTTTTTCTTCACGGTGCTTGCCGCGCTCGCGGTGCACCTGTTCGTCGTCCTGCCGCTGCTGTTGAAGCTGGTCGGGCGGGTGCCGCCCTGGCGCCACTTCCAGGCCATGACGCCGGCCCTGCTCACCGCGTTTTCGACGGCGTCCTCTTCCGCGACCCTGCCGATCACCATGGATTGCGTCGAGAACAGGGCCGGCGTTTCGAACCGTACCACCAGCTTCGTGCTGCCGCTGGGCGCGACCGTCAATATGGACGGCACAGCCCTGTATGAATGTGTCGCGGCGATGTTTATCGCCCAGGCCTATGGACTGGAGATGACGCTGGCGACCCAGTTCACGGTGGTGCTGGTCGCGCTGCTGACCTCGATCGGGGTGGCCGGCATACCTGCCGCGAGCCTGGTGGCCATCAGCATCATCCTGACAGCAATCGGCCTGCCGGTAGAGGCGGTGGGGCTTATCCTTGCCGTGGACCGGGTGCTGGACATGTGCCGCACCAGCGTCAATGTCTTCAGTGATTCCTGCGGCGCCGTCCTGATCGGGCGACTGGAAGGCGAGAAAGGCATCCTGCGGAATCCACCGCCGGAAAGCGCCAAGGACATCTGTGCTGGTGCTCTACAGCTTCGGAAGGATCCCCTGACTGCGATTCTAATCGAGTATTGTTTCTGTCGGTGTTTTCCAGTGGGCTATATTATGCCCTTCAGGTGTCCTGACGAGAAAGCGCTAGTCCAGCGGTGCCATGCCAACGATATTGTAGCCACCGTCCACGTAGGTGATTTCACCGGTGATACCCGACGCCAGGTCCGAGCAGAGGAAGGCCGCTGCATTGCCAACGTCCTCGATCGTGACATTGCGTCGCAGCGGGGCGGTTCCCGCGAAGCTGTCCAGCAGCTTGCGGAAGTTGCTGATACCGGCCGCCGCCAGCGTCCTGATCGGGCCGGCGGAAACCCCGTTCACGCGAATGCCTTCCGGTCCCAGGCTTTGCGCCAGATAGCGCACATTCGCTTCCAGGCTTGCCTTGGCGACGCCCATGACATTGTAGTTGGGAATGGTCTTCACCGCGCCCAGGTAACTCATGGTCAGCAGGGCGGCCTTGCGGCCCTGCATCATCGGGCGGGCGGCCTTCGCCATTGCAGCGAAGCTGTAGGAACTGATGTCGTGTGCAATACGAAATCCTTCCCGGGTAACGCAGTCGAGGTAGTCACCGGCAAGCTGGTCGGCCGGCGCGAAGGCAACCGAGTGCACGAGGATATCCAGACCGTCCCAGTGCTTGCCAAGCGCCACGAACAGGTTCTCGATCTGCGCGTCGCTGCTGACATCGCAGGGGAGCACGATGTCCGAATTGCATTCCGTTGCCAGCCTGGTGACCCGTTCGCCCATTTTCTCGTTCGGGTAGCTGAAGGCCAGCTCGGCGCCTTCGCGCAGCATGGCCTGGGCGATGCCCCAGGCGATGGAACGGTTGCTTGCTAGACCGACGATCAGGGCGCGTTTCCCACTCAGGAATCCCATGGCAGTACCTTTTTTCCGGTTTGTGAAATGTGTTGTGACATCCGCGGCACAAACCGGGCGTCGTGAAATGAAGTGCCGCTAAGGTACCGGAAAATACCGGCAAGGTGAAGCCTTCCCGGGCTATCAATCGCGGCGACACGGTCATTATAATGGCAGCCCATGTGGCCAGTTCACCTTCGCAGTGCGCGACATACCCTGACACTGGCAGGCCTGCTACTGTGCACCGGCATCGTCCTGCTTGCGGGCTGCGATGATACCCCCTGGAACCGCCCCTACCCGGCCGCAGCGGCAGAGGAAAACATACTCTACTCCTCGTTTCAGGAACGCCCCAACCATCTCGATCCGGCGCAGTCCTACAGCTCCAACGAGGTCACTTTCACCGGGCAGATCTACGAACCGCCCCTGCAATACCATTACCTGAAACGCCCCTACGAACTGGTGCCGCTGACCGCGACCGAGGTCCCGGTGCCGCAGTACCTGGATACCTCCGGCAACGCCGCTGCCCGCGGATGCCGCTGCTGACGAGATTCGCGTTCAGCCTGTACGACATTCATATTCAGCCGGGCATCCAGCTATCAGCCGCATCCTGCCTTCGCCGCAGATACCAGCGGGAATCCACTTTACCTGGACCTCGGCCCGGAGGACCTTGCGGAAATCCATACACTGGCAGACTTCACCGCGACCGGCACGCGTGAACTGGTCGCCGCGGACTACGTCTACCAGATAAAGCGCCTGGCGCACCCGCGGCTGAATTCACCCATCCTCGGCCTGATGAGCGATTACATCGTGGGCCTGAAGGATTATGCGCAAACACTGACTGACGCCTGGGATACGACCGCGGCCGGACGTGAAGACGGCGTGTACCTGGATCTGGCGCAGTACCCGCTGGCAGGCGCGGAGGTCATCGACCGCTATACCTACCGTATCAAAATACACGGCAAGTACCCGCAGTTGCTGTACTGGCTGGCGATGCCGTTTTTCGCACCGGTACCGCAGGAAGCTGATCGCTTCTATTCCCAGGCCGGGATGAAACAGCGCAACATCACGCTGGACTGGTATCCCGTGGGAACCGGCCCCTACATGCTGACGCTGAACAATCCGAACCGCCAGATGGTCATGAGCCGCAATCCGAACTTTCACGGCGAAACCTACCCGACCGAGGGAGAGCCGGGTGACCGGGAAGCCGGCCTGCTGGATGATGCCGGAAAACCGCTGCCGTTCATCGACAAGGTCGTGTTCAGCCTGGAGAAGGAGGATATCCCGTACTGGAACAAGTTCCTGCAGGGCTACTACGACACCTCCGGAATTACCTCGGACAGCTTCGACCAGGCCATCAACATCGGCACAGGCGGCGAGGTCAGCCTGACCGACAGCATGCGCAGGCAGGGCATCGAACTGAACACCGCGGTGTCGACCTCGATTTTCTATACCGGCTTCAATATGCTGGACCCGGTCGTGGGTGGCGACAGCGAAAGCGCCCGCAAGCTGCGACTGGCGATTTCCATTGCCGTGGATTTCGAGGAATTCATTTCGATATTCCTCAACGGCCGCGGCATTCCCGCACAGGACGCCGTACCGCCCGGCATCTTCGGCTATGTGGACGGCAGGGCGGGCATCAATCCCTATGTATACGAGTACGGCGAACACGGCCCGCAGCGCAAGTCGATCGCGGTCGCACGGCAGCTGCTGGCCGAGGCGGGCTACCCCGAGGGGCGGGACATCGAGACCGGCAAGCCACTGGTCCTGTACTTCGACACCCCGCAGACCGGCCCGGATGCCAAGGCGCGCCTCGACTGGCTGATGAAGCAGTTCGCCAAGCTCGACATCCAGCTGGTGATTCGCGGCACGGACTACAACCGCTTCCAGGACAAGATGCTGAAGGGCACGGCGCAGATCTTCCAGTGGGGCTGGAATGCCGATTACCCGGACCCGGAGAATTTCCTGTTCCTGCTGTACGGGCCCAATGCCAAGGTCGGCAAGAACGGCGAGAATGCCGCCAACTACAGCAACGCGGAATTCGACCGCCTGTTCGATCGCATGAAGAACATGGAGAACAGCCCGGAGCGCCAGGTCATCATCGATGAAATGCAGGCCATCGCCCGCCACGACGCCCCCTGGCTGTGGGGCTACTTCCCGAAACAGTTTGCGCTGCGGCACGTCTGGTACCTGAACGCCAAGACCAACCTGATGGCCAACAACATGCTCAAGTACCGGCGCATCGAACCGCAGCTGCGCGCACGGCTGCAGGCGGAATGGAACAAGCCGGTGCGCTGGCCGCTGGGTCTGCTCGCCGCCTTGCTGTTGCTGGTACTCGTTCCGGCCTGGATCGGCTACCAGCGGCGGCAGCGCATGCCCGCGCACCGGGAGGCGCGCTGATGTTCGCCTACATCGTCCGCCGGGTCGCCTACGCCTTCCCGATACTCATCGGGATCAACATCCTCACCTTCTACCTGTTCTTCGTGGTGAATTCACCGGACGACATGGCCCGCCTGCACCTTGGCATGAAGCGGGTCACGCCGGAAGCCGTCGAGAAATGGAAAGCCAGCCATGGCTACGACAAACCGTTGTTCGTGAACCATGGCAGCGATGGCAGCGCACGGCTTACCGACACCATCTTCTTCGACAAGTCGGTCAGGCTGTTTGCCTTCAATTTCGGCACCTCCGACGACGGCCGCGATATCAGCTTCGACATCCGCCAGCGCATGCTGCCGAGTCTCGCCATCGCCATTCCCAGCCTGATCATCGGGCTGCTGGTGAATATCAGCTTCGCCCTGTTGATGGCCTTTTTCCGCGGCACCTACGTGGACGTCTCCGGCGTGGTGCTGTGCGTGGTGCTGATGTCGATATCCGCGATGTTCTACATCATTGGCGGCCAGTACCTGCTGGCGAAGGTGCTGCGCCTGGTGCCCATTTCCGGCTTTGAATCCGGACTGGACGCACTCAAGTTCATCGTCCTGCCCGTGGTCATCGGCGTAGCCAGCGGCATCGGCTCAGGGTCGCGCTGGTACCGGACCTTCTTCCTGGAGGAAGCCGGCAGGGACTACGTGCGCACCGCGCGCGCCAAGGGACTGGCGGAATCGCTGGTGATGTTCCGGCATATCCTCAGAAATGCCCTGATCCCGATCGTCACCGGCGTGGTGGCGGTGCTGCCGCTGCTGTTCATGGGCAGCCTGCTGCTGGAGTCCTTTTTCGCCATACCCGGACTGGGCAGCTACACCATCGACGCCATCAACAACCAGGACTTCGCCATCGTGCGCGCCATGGTGTTCCTGGGCTCTGTGCTCTACATCATCGGGCTGATCCTGGTCGATATCACCTACACCCTTGTCGATCCGCGGGTGCGCCTGACATGATCAAGCCGGTCATTCTCTGGACGGATGCGCTGATCTTCCTGCTGGTGACGGTGGTGGTCGTCTTTATTGTCTACGCCCGCGGCAAAGCGCATCTGCGCGCTCCCTGGTCGCATGTGCTGCGCAGCCGCATTGCCGCCAGCTCGCTGGTGGTGCTGCTGGCCTTCATCACGACCGGGCTGCTGGATTCACTGCACTTCCGGCTGCCGCTGGCGGACAGCGGCAATGGCAGGCAGACCCACTATGCCGTGGAGGTGCTGAGCGTGCTGGACCTCCTGGCCGGTCCGCTGCGCACGCAGGTCGAGAAGACCTATTCCGCACCGTTTTCCACGCACCTGTTTACCCGGGAAAACATCGAGCAACCCGATGGCAGCCTGCTGCGCGGCTTCCCGCGGCTGGAGTATGCCGGCAGCCAGCTGGCCGACCCGGCGCGGGACCGGGGCAGCGACATCCTGAAACGCAGTGCCACGGCCGCCGTAGAGACGCTGCCGCTGGCCGGCCTGCTGCTGCTTGGCGTCGCCTGGCTGCTGGGGCGCAAGGGCGGGCAGGGCACGCATGCCGCGCTGCGCGACATCCTGCAGGGTCGTACGGAAATACCCTGGCGCGTCATCCTGGTCACGCTGGGCCTGCTGCTGTTGCTGCTGTTGCTGGCCGCCAACCTCGGCGCCGCCTACCACATACTGGGAACCGACAAGGTTGGCAAGGATGTCCTCTACCAGTCCCTGAAGAGCATTCGCACCGGCCTTGTCATCGGCACCCTGACAACCCTGGTGATGCTGCCGTTTGCGGTGCTGCTCGGCATCCTTGCCGGCTATGCCCGCGGCTGGATCGATGACGTGGTGCAATATGTCTACACCACGCTGAATTCCATACCGCATGTGCTGCTGATCGCCGCCGCCATCCTGATGCTGCAGGTCTACATTGCCAATCATCCCGAACTGTTTGAAACCACGGTCGAGCGCGCCGATATCCGCCTGCTGGGCCTGTGCATCATCCTCGGCATCACCAGCTGGACCGGGCTGTGCCGCCTGCTGCGCGGCGAGTCGCTCAAGCTGCGCGAGGCGGAATACATCCAGGCCGCACAGTCTTTCGGCGTGTCGCATGGCCGCATCATCACGCGCCACATCCTGCCCAATGTCATGCATGTCGTGCTGATCACGGTGGTGCTGGACTTCAGCGGGCTGGTGCTGGCAGAGGCGGTGCTGTCCTATGTCGGCGTCGGCGTCGATCCCACCATGAACAGCTGGGGCAACATGATCAACGGCGCCCGCCTGGAAATGGCGCGCGAACCGGTGGTGTGGTGGTCGCTGCTGTCGGCCTTCCTGTTCATGTTCGCCCTGGTGCTCGCCGCGAACCTGTTCTCGGACGCGGTGCGCGACGCCTTTGACCCCCGTCTGCGAGCCCGCTGACGCACAGGTACAAGGAACATGAAACAGCCCCTGCTTACCATCGAAAACCTCAGCGTCCGGCTCGGCGCGGGCCCCGGCTCGATCTGCCCGGTGGATGACATCAGCTTCAGCATCAACCGCGGCGAGACCTTTGCCCTGCTGGGCGAATCCGGCTGTGGCAAATCCATGACCGCGCTGGCGCTCCTGCGGCTGCTGCCGCAGCCGATCGGGCGCATCACCGGCGGCCGTGTCCTGCTGGACGGCACCGACCTCACCGCGCTGCCGGAGCGCGACATGCGCAAGGTACGCGGCCGCCGCATTGCGATGATCTTCCAGGAGCCGATGACCTCGCTCAACCCGGTGCTGACCATCGGCGACCAGATCGGCGAGGTACTGCAGCAGCATCACGGCATGCAGGGCGAACGCCGCCGCGCACGGGTGCTGGAACTGCTGGATGCCGTCGGCATACCCGACGTCGCGCGGCGCGCGCGTGAATACCCGCACCAGCTGTCAGGCGGCATGAAGCAGCGCGTCATGATCGCCATCGCCCTGGCCGGTGAACCGGACCTGCTGATCGCCGACGAGCCGACCACGGCCCTGGACGTCACCATCCAGGCGCAGGTGCTGGAACTGCTGCAGCAACTGCAGCGTGACACCCGCATGGCTATCCTGCTGATCACCCACGATCTCGGCATCGTGGCCGGCATGGCGGACCGGGTCTCGGTCATGTACGCGGGACAGATGGTCGAGGAGGCAGGCCGCGACCGCTTTTTCAGCGATGCGCGTCATCCATACAGCCGCAAGCTGTTCGAATCCCTGCCGGAGGTGCGCAAGCGCGACCATGCCCTGGACACGATTCGCGGCACGGTGCCGTCGCTGGACCGGGTATTCCACGGCTGCCGCTTCGCGGAACGCTGCGATTATGCCTGGGACCTGTGCCGCACCCGGGTACCCGGCTGGAACCCGGGCGCCCCCGGCCAGCATGCGCGCTGCCACCTGCTCGATGCCACGCTGGAAATCCCCGCAAACGTAACTGCGAGCACCCCGTCCCGGCCACAGGCGCCGGCCAGTGTGACGCACAAGCAGCCGCTGCTCGAGGTCGCGGACCTGAAGGTGCATTTCCCCATCCACCGCGGGATCTTCAAGCGCGTGGTGGGGCAGGTCTATGCCGTCGACGGGGTGTCTCTGACCATCCCGCAGGGCTGCACCCAGGCGCTGGTGGGCGAGTCCGGCTGCGGCAAGACCACGGTCGGCAAGGGCATCCTGCAACTCCTGCGCCCGACCAGCGGCAGCGTGCGTTTCGAGGATACCGAACTGACCACCCTGAAGGGCGAGCGGCTGCGGCGCCGGCGCAGCGATTTCCAGTTTATTTTCCAGGACCCGTATTCCTCCATGAACCCGCGCATGATGGTGGGGGATATCGTGGAGGAGGGCATGCTGGCACAGGGCATCGGCGGGGCGCGGGCGGAGCGGCGCACACGCGTGGAGGAACTGTTCGGCCGGGTCGGTCTGTCCGCCAGCCATGTAGGGCGCTACCCGCACGAGTTTTCCGGTGGCCAGCGGCAGCGCATATGCATCGCCCGGGCGCTGGCCGTGGACCCGAAGCTGGTGATCTGCGACGAACCGACCAGCGCGCTGGACGTGTCCGTGCAGGCGCAGATCCTGAACCTGCTGAAACAATTGCAGAACGAACTGGGCCTGTCCTACCTGTTCATCACCCACAATCTCGCGGTGGTGTCCTATCTTGCCGACCGGGTTGCCGTCATGTACCTGGGACGGATCGTGGAGGAGGGTCCGGTCGCGGAAGTGCTGGAACGGCCGCTGCACCCCTATACACAGTCGCTGCTGTCGGCCGTGCCGCAGATCGAAGCCGCCTCGCGGCGGGAGATCATCCGCCTGGAAGGTGACCTGCCGTCACCCGCCAACCCGCCGCAGGGCTGCCATTTCCACCCGCGCTGTCCGCAGGCCATGCCACGCTGCCGCGAAGCCTATCCGGAAGCCACGGTCGCGGGAGACCACAGCGTGCACTGTTTCCTGCATCACTGAGGCCGGCGCCACGCCAGGCCCCCGCGTTTTCCCGAAAAACAGGGGGCAGCCGCGCCCGATGATGCTAGAATTCCGGACTTTACCGACAACAAACACCAGACACACGAGGCACATCCATGAGCATCCAGTCCTTCCATCCCCCCGTTCGCACCTTGATGGGTCCCGGACCGTCAGACGTCAATCCGCGCATTCTGGAGGCCATGTCACGCCCGACCATCGGCCACCTCGATCCGGTGTTCGTCGACATGATGGATGAAATGAAGGGGATGCTGCGCACCGCCTTCCAGACGAAAAACGAACTCACCATGCCGGTCTCCGCACCGGGCTCCGCCGGCATGGAGACCTGCTTCGTCAACCTGGTCGAGCCGGGCGACAAGGTCATCGTCTGCCAGAATGGCGTTTTCGGCGGACGCATGAAGGAAAACGTTGAACGTTGCGGCGGCACCGCCGTGATGGTGGAAGACACCTGGGGCGTGGCGGTTGACCCCGACAAGGTGGAAACGGCCCTGAAGGCGAACCCGGACGCCAAAATCCTTGCCTTCGTGCATGCCGAGACCTCGACCGGCGCCATCTCGGATGCGAAGACCCTCGCCGCGCTGGCCCACGAACATGGCTGCCTGGTCATCGCGGACACGGTGACCTCGCTCGGCGGCTCCCCCCTGATGGTGGACGACTGGGAGCTGGATGCGGTCTATTCCGGCACCCAGAAGTGCCTGTCCTGCGTGCCCGGACTGTCGCCGGTCACCTTCAGCAAGCGCGCCGTGGAAGTCACCACGACCCGCAAAACGCGGGTGCAGAGCTGGTTCATGGATCTCAATCTGGTGCTTGGCTACTGGGGCGGCGGCGGCAAGCGCGCCTATCACCACACGGCGCCCATCAACACCCTGTACGCCCTGCACGAGGCGCTGGTAATCCTGCTGGAGGAAGGCATCGAGAATTCCTGGGCGCGCCACCAGAGAAACCACGATGCCCTGCGCACCGGCTTCGAGGCCATGGGCCTGAAATTCGTGGTTCCAGAGGGCCAGCGCCTGCCCCAGCTGAATGCCGTGTCGGTGCCGGAAGGCGTTGATGAAGCGGCTGTCAGGGGCACGCTGCTGAAGGAATACAACCTGGAAATCGGCGCCGGTCTCGGCGCCATGGCCGGCAAGATCTGGCGCGTCGGCCTGATGGGTTTCGCAAGCAACCCGACCAACGTACTGTTCTGCCTGGGCGCACTGGATGCCGTGCTGAGCAGCATGAAGGCCCCGATCACGTCCGGCGTCGCCGTGGAAGCGGCCCGTGCGAGCTACCGCTGATACCGGACCCCAATACGCAAAGGAGCACCTGCCGTGAAACCATGCACTCTGAAATCCAAGCTCTCCCTTTTCTGTGTGATGCTGGCGTTACTGGCCGGACCGGGACAGGCCAAAGACCTGGCAGTTTCCCCCCAGGATATCGATATCCAGGGACTGGGGCATGCCCCCGACTGGCAGCTGGAAATCAGCCACAGCGGCGACAGGATCAAGCTCACTCTGGAGGGCACCGAATACAGTTACCGCTATCCCGCACTGGGGCCCACGCTGTACCAGGGATACAACCGCACCACGATTTACCGCGTACCCAACGACGAGCACTCGCTGACCATCATCGTGAAAGGCCTCGAGTGCCGCGACAGCGAGACCGGCAAGTCCTACGAAACCACCATCACAGTCATGCTGGACGGGGCTGGTTACAAAGGCTGCGGGGATGTGCTGAACCGCTAGCCTGCCAGGTCAGCAAGCGCGTACCCGGACTGACTGCCGCCGGAACACCGCGCCGGTCAGCCTGACGGGGGCATGAATGCGGTGCGGGCGGCCTGTTGGCACAGGTGCGCCGCAAGCTGCCGTCATGCGAGGGGATCTCGTGTGGCATCAATACACCCGTTTCGGGTCCACTGTCGAGGGCGTTCCGGCCGACCGGCTAGCGGCCGGTGCGGTAGACCCGGGAAGTCACCGGACTGATAATGTACCGACTCTTTTTTCCTGGAAAGGTGAAGGCATGCCACTGAGCAGAGCCCCCCTCGAGGCGCCGCTGCCAATTGCCGGCTTGCTGCGCCCGGGATTGCAGCGCCGGCCGGACGACGTCGCGCTGATTTCGGCCGCAAACCGCTGGTCCTGGAGAGAACTCGAGGCAAGCACAAACAACCTGGCCGCCAACCTCCTGGCCCTGGGGCTGCGCAGGGGCGAACGCATCGCCTCCCTCATGCCCAATCGGGATGCCCTGCTGGTTCATTACATCGCCTGCATGAAGGCCGGTCTCGTGGCGGTGCCGCTCAACTATCGTTACATGCAGCCAGAGATCGACCATGCACTCGCAGTCAGTGAGGCTTCGATACTGCTCGCGCACGCCGAGCGCAATCAGGACCTGGCTGCCAGCAAGTTCGTCCGGCGGTTACCGGGAGGCGTCATCAGTTACGGGACACGCGACGGCAGCAGCCCCCACTTCGAGGAATTGACAGAGCCAGGCGCATCGCACGGGGAACTCCCCGTTCCGGCTGCAAGCGACACCGCGTGCATCTTTTTCACATCGGGCAGTACCGGTCCGGCAAAGGGCGTCACCCATACGTACGGGAGCCTGGGCTGGATGCTCGCCGGCACCGCTGCTGCCTTTGAGTTTACGACAGACGACGTGGTGTTGCCCGGCTCGTCGATCTCGCACATCGGCGGCTTTGTTTTCTCTTTCACTGCGCTCGCGGTCGGGGCGCGCGTCATCGTTGCCAGGACCTTCGACAGCGACGAGATGCTGCCGCTGCTGCGTGACGACCGTCCAACCGTGCTCTGCATGCTGCCCACGGCCTTGCTGCATCTGGTGCGTGACCACGGCGCCAGCCGTGACGACTTCAAGTCACTGCGCCTGTGCCGCGCGGGCGCCGACAAGGTGCCGGCCGAACTCGAACGGGAGTTCACCGAACTGACCGGCCTGGTCATCGACGAGGGTTACGGCATGACCGAAGTCGGCCTGACCGCAATGAATCCGCCTTCGGGAACGATCAAGACCGGTTCCATCGGGCTCCCGGTGCCCGGTTTTGAACTGTCGATTCGCGACGAATACGGCCGCGAGGTGCCAACCGGCGATGTAGGCCGACTGTGGATCAAGACCCGCAGCGCCGCCATCGGTTACTGGAACAGCCCGACCGCAACCGCTGCCGTGTTCCGCGACGGCTGGCTCGACTCGGGGGACCTCATGAAGGTAGACGCGGATGGCTATCTATGGTTCTGCGGGCGCAAGAAGCAGATCATCGTGCACGACGGCTCCAATATCTGCCCGCAGGAAGTCGAGGATGCCCTGCTCGAGCATCCGGCGGTGGATAATGCCGGTGTCGTCGGTATCCACGATCTCGTGCACGGCGAAAACGTGCGTGCCTATGTCACGGTACTGCAAGGCACAGTGCGGCCAGGCGCCCAGGAATTGATCCGCTTCGCCCGGACCCGCGTCGGCTACAAGGCGCCCGAAGAGATCGAGTTTCTGCATGAGATGCCACTCAACCCCACAGGCAAGATCGACCGGGTGGCATTAAAGCGCATGGCGGAGCAGCGCCACATGACTGCAGTGCCGGCCTGACAGGACCCGGGTTTTTCAGGAAAACCCGGTCGCAATGAGGAACTTCATCTGTCTGTCCCGGATCCCGGGACGAGGTCATGGCAGAGGCTAAGGCTCGCCCGCGAAGCGGTGACGCCCGTGGGCGGGGATATCGCACCGGCGGGTACGCTGTTTTTGCCGCCCGGGTTGTTCTGCAGCGATCCGCGGACAAACCGGACGCGCTACCACTTCTTGTAGGGTAAAAACTTCCCGGACATGGTGATTCGTACCCGGTCACCTTTTGGATCCGGCTCCTTATCCACATCCATGGTGAAGTCGATCGCGCTCATGATTCCATCACCGAATTTCTCATGGATGACGGCTTTTAATGGCATCCCGTACACCTGCATGATTTCATAAAAGCGATAAACGAGAGGGTCAGTCGGCACCACGGGACCCAATCCCTTGGTAGGGCATTCGGTAAGTGCCTCGCTAACGTCCGGCCCAAGCTCCAGGACAGACGCCAGTTTCATCGCTTCTTCTTCGGACGCGCTTGCCTGACGGTAAAAGAGCGCTGCAATCCAGACTTCATCACGACCCACAGTCTCTTCAAGGTCTGCAAAGCTCAGGCCTTTGTGTTTTTTGGCGGATAACAGCTTTTCAGTAACTTCGGAACCCTTCATGTCATCTCTCCTGTATTTCTGTCGTACCTGAAAAATATTCAAGGAATGAAAATCCGCATTCCGGGATTGTAGTACTGCTGCGCATGTTGACCCCGGGATTTGCATCGAAGCTCGGCACGTTCGGCTGAGTCGAGTATGGCTCAGGACATGGCCGTTTTCCCGGTTTTCACCTCTTTTCGATTCCGGCGTCTCCGTCTCCCGTATAATCCTGCGGGCCATGACGCCGGTCGGGCTGACTATACGGAGAGCGCGATGCACGAAATGACGGTTGGCCGTTACCTGCTTCGGCGGCTGGAGGAAGCGGGGCTGGAGCATATGTTCGGCGTGCCGGGGGACTATGTCCTGGATTTCATGGACCGGGTGGTGGAGAGCCGGATACGCCTGATCGGCAACTGCAACGAGCTCAACGCGGGCTATGCGGCGGATGCCTATGCCCGGCTAAAAGGGATAGGCGCGGCCTGTGTGACCTATGGCGTAGGGGGCTTGAGCATCCTCAATGCCGCTTCGGGGGCCTATGCCGAGGGCGCGCCGGTGGTCTTCATCAGCGGCGCCCCGCATGCCTTGCAACGCAGCGCCGGGACCCATATGCATCACACCCTCGCCAGCTACCAGCTGCAGCTGGAGATCTTCGCCAGGGTGACGGTGGACTCGGTGCAGCTCACCAGTCCGCATACCGCGCCGGATGAAATCGACCGGGTGCTGGTCAATTGCCTGAGCGAGCGCCTGCCCGTCTACATCGAGCTGCCCGTGGACATGGTGGACGCCCCCTGCCGTACCCCGCTGGCGCTGGATTTCCATCGCCCGCATGACTCCCATGCGCCGGCCCTGCAGGAGTGCGCGCGCGAGATCGTGACCATGATCGACGCCGCCCGACGCCCGGTGGTGCTTGCCGGGGTGGAGGTCCACCGCTTCGGTCTGGGCGATGCCCTGTTGCGGCTCGTCGAGAAGACCGGCATCCCCTATGCCACCACCATCGACGGCAAGTCCGCCCTGCCCGAGAAGCACCCGCTCTTCATGGGCGTCTACATGGGTGCGCTCAGCCGCGATGCGGTCAAGACCCAGGTGGAGAGCTCCGACGGCTTGCTCAGCTTCGGCGCCATGACCACCGACGTCAACACCGGCGGCTTCACCGCCCGCCTGCCCGAGCAGAACATGGTGCGCGCGCACAAGGATCGGGTCAGGGTGTCCAGCCACTTCTACGACCGGGTCTGGATGGGTGATCTCATCAAGGCACTGACAGCCGGGCTGGGGCCCCACAGCTGCACGGTCGATCACCCCGAGGACCCCCATGCGTCCCGGGGTACCTGGTCGGCGGACGCTGCCGCACCGGTGCGGGTCGGGCGCTTCTACGACCGGCTTAACCGCTTTCTCCAGCCGGATCACCTGGTGCTGGCAGAGACCGGGGACGCCATGTTCGCAGCCAGCGAGCTCTACATCGGCGACCCCGAGGGCTTTGTCTCCCAGGCCTATTACCTGTCCATCGGTTATGCCCTGCCGGCGACCCTGGGGTTATGCCTGGCCCGGCCCGACAAGCGGGTGGTGCTGCTCCAGGGCGACGGCTCCTTCCAGATGACCGCCCAGGAGCTCTCCACCCTGCTGCGCCAGCACTGCAATCCGGTCATCTTCCTGCTGAACAACGACGGCTACGTTATCGAGCGGCTTATCCACGATGGCCCCTACAACGACATCCAGCCGTGGCGCTACCATGAACTGCCGGCGGCGTTCGGCGGCGACGCACTGAGCCTGGAAGTCAGGACCGAAGGCGAGCTGGAAGCCGCCCTGGAGGTGGTCGAGGGCAACCCGGACCGCCTGGTGTTCATCAATCTGCACCTGCCGCCCAACGAGGGCTCGGCGGCCCTGGAGCGGTTGTGCACCGCGCTTAGACAGCTCCAGACGGCCAGGGCGGAATAGCTGCGCCGGCCTTGCATTCTTTACCTCTGTCTAGAAATTTCCGGTACCTTGCCTGTTTCTGCAGCAATCACCCGTGGGCGCGATGGCGGTGTACCAGGGAATGCAGCTGTTCCCGGCTGATCCTGCCGCCGATGAAGAGCACCGACACGACCAGCCCGCAGAGTGCCAGGCACGAATCCACCAGGAAGGCGCGGTGAATACCTGCCGTCAGTGAGGGTGCCGTGACCACAAGCGCCGTATTAAAACCGAGACCAATCGAGCCGCCTGCAACCTGGAACATGTAGACAATGGCACCGCCCAGACTGGCCCGGGAGGGATCAACCGCGGTGATGGCGGCCGTCGTGATCGATGAATAGAACAGCCCGATGCCGATTCCCAGTACCACCATGCCGGGAACCAGTTCCGTAAAGGAGGTCGGTGCATGGACCCCGGACAGCAGGTACATCCCCGCTGCCAGCGAGGCGGCGCCGAGCGAGACGACCGCTTTCGCGCCCAGGCGTTCGTAGAGGGTGCCGGACGCAAAGGAGGTAAGCGCAAAGGTACACATCATTGGCAGCAGGCCGGCGCCGGACCTGATCGCCGAATAACCGAGTTCCTTGATCATGAACTGCGGCAGGTACAGCATTGCGGCGAAAAAGATGGCGGACATCAGCAGCGTCGCCACACAAGCCGCCACAAAGACGCGGTTCCTGATGACTTCACCTGGCACCAGGGCATTGCTGCCGCTGCTGCGCTCTATGAAGGCGAAGCTCACCAAACCCGCCGCGAAGAGTGCCCACAGCCCGAGTATTTCCGGATTCGACCAACCCACGTCAATGCCCAGATCCAGCGATAACAGCAGCGACATGAGCCCGATTGACAGCGCGATAATACCGGCGTAGTCGACGCGTTCACTGGTAGCTTCCGGTCTGTCCCTTCTCACCACGCGCCACGTCACCAGCACGGCAAGCGCACAGACCGGGAGGTTCACCAGGAAGATCCAGCGCCAGCTGAGCAGTTCCGTGAGCGTACCGCCCAGCATGGGACCGATTGCATTGCCGAATCCGGCAACGCCGATAATCAGGGCGCCCGCCAGTGCGGCGCGATTGCCCGGCAGGAGCCCATAGGTCATCCCCAGCATCGCGGGCCACATCAGGGCACCGCCGATGCCCATTAGCCCGCGAGCGACAAGCAGCATCCACATATCCGTCGCTATCCCGCCCAGCAGGGAAAATCCGGCGAAGATGGCGGCACCGATAAAAAAAACAAGCCGTCGCCCGAACCTGTCCGCCAGACGCCCTCCGGTGATGATGAGAACGCCGAACACCAGGGCATAGCCGTTGATGATCCACTGTACCGTGGTGACATCGGAATTGAACTTCGCCTCGATGGCAGGCAGCGCCACGGAGAAGGCGGTAAAGTCATTGGCGATCGCGAGCACGGCAAGGCTCATGGCGACCAGCCCGAGAATGCTATCGCCGCTCAGTGGTTGTTTGTCTGGTTCCATTGTGCCTCAACCGGATAGGGGAAAAAAAACAGACAGACGCAGCATGGACCAGTAATGCCCGGGGATTTTGACACGGTGTAATTCCGGTGGCGGCATGTTCGCCTCTATCTGCAGCGCGCTTGCCTGCGAAACGGCCGCGCTAGCCGGCCTCAGCCGCGGCGTCGGTGTCTTCCTCTATCATCCCGGGCGGTGCCCAGTAGGCGGGGAGGCCACTGTCCGGCAAGGTGAACCAGGCCTTGCTGTCCTGACCCGTCCTGCGACCGAGCCGGAACAGGTCGGTGATTTCCTGTCCGGAGAAATCCATCGAGAACTTCAGATTCTCGTTCTCAGGAATCGCCAGGATACGTACCTTGAAATCGTGCAGCTGCGACTGCAACAGCAGCAAATCCATGGTGCGTTCGAACTGGCTGGTATGTACCAGGTAGAAGAGGCGGGGGATCAGATCGACCAGGCGCGGTGTTATGAGTTTGAGTGCTTGCGGCCGTTTCAACCGGTTGTTGACCACGACGTAGACTTCGAACTTGCCGGGTATCTCCTTGAAGTTCCCCATCAGGGTGGTCATGAAGATGGGTGCGAGAAACGAGCCATCGACATGCAGGGCGTAGGTGCCGGGATGACCCGTCTCGATGTAGCGGGCGGGCATCGCAACGGGCACGGCTATCGATGCCAGGATTGCATCCTGGAAGCGCTGGACCCGGTCGGGGTGCGCACTGCCGGCGATCGCCCCGAGATCCCAGATTGTAACCCTGCCTGCCGTCACGTCGGTGGAGCCGACGTAGAGATTCCGGCCGTTCGCATGTTCCCGGGCTACCTCCGCGATCAAGGTCTCGCCGTAGAAGTCCCGCAGGATCGTCTCGATCTCTGCGGAGACCGGGAAGCCGCGCCCCCATATTGCCGCGAGCAGGTCAGTGGGGCCGAGGTCCTTGATCGGATAGCGGTCGACGACAGCGGCGATTCTATGCACCATCTGTTGCAGCTGCTCATCGTACTTCGGCCCCAGAAAGGCAATCGGGGCCAGGATGCTGCCCACCGACAGGCCCGTGATGACGTCGAAGGCAGGGCGCTGGCCGCTCCGGGTCCATCCGTCGAGAACGCCCGCCCCGAAGGCTCCATACTGTCCGCCGGAGGACATGACCAGTACGCAAATTTTGCCATCGGCTGCCGGGCCGTGCGTGGCATCGGCAACGAACGGCGGCATCGCGGTGCCGTGGTTCTGCGCCTCCTCGATCAGGGCAGCGAGCGATCCCCACGGCGGGGGTTCTTCGCTGCCAGCAGGTGCATCAGGCGCGCGGGGCCATTCCCTGATAATGACAGCGAGGAGTGCAACGACCACTACAATGGTGATTGCCCCGACGGCGGTGCATATCCGTATTAAGGCTTTGCGCATCGTGTTGAATTGTTGCTCGGAACAGGGAGCCAGAAGTATAGACACCCTGTTTCTGCAAAGTCCATGCAACTGTTGCGCACGGGTCAGTGCCGGTACGACAGCACTGCCGGAATGATCACGCTGAGTGATCATACCCCGTCGGGGTCGCACTGCCGGATCTCCGCTATTTCCGGCTTTCCGCCGTTACCGGACAGCCACACTGGCTGCGTGACCCCGGTGAGCCGGTGTCATGGCGACCCGCAGTCACCCGGGCACCGGGCCGCCGGCTACCTGTGGAAATTGAACCCGGGCAGGTTGCCCGGAATCCGGGGTACGACCTCCAGGTCGGTAACGTGGACCGGCTGGGTCGTTGGATTCAGCGCGTGACCTGATTACGCGCCTGCAGGGCGAACGGTGTTCCCGGGCGTGTGCGGCCGCTCTGCCAGGTTCTGCTACCCGCGGTGGCAATCCGGAGTCATGGCCACAGGTTCCTCGCTGCCGGCATGACGCCCGCGCTCAAGGGACCCGTTACAGTGTTATATGAGTCAGGCATCCGCGGCGTCCTTGCCGGGTAACGACACGGCTTGCAAACGGGAACTGCAGCAGGGTGTGTGGGCACAGGTTGCTGGCGCGCCACCCCGATTCGTCCGTCTGATGGCGCGTGGACGCAGTGCCGAATTATCAGCCTATTCCTGCTCGAACAGGTACAGGTACCTGCCGTAGCCTTCCGCTTCCATCTGCTCCACCGGGATGAATCGCAGCGCAGCCGAGTTGATGCAGTAGCGCAGCCCGGTTGGCTGCGGGCCGTCATCAAACACATGCCCGAGGTGGGAGCCGGCTTGCCGGCTCTTGAGTTCCGTGCGTTTCATGAAAAAATGGGTGTCGGTCAGTTCCACCAGCACGTTCTCGTCGATGGGCCGGGTGAAGCTCGGCCAGCCGGTCCCGGATTTGAACTTGTGCGTCGAACTGAACAGGGGTTCACCGGAAACGATGTCCACGTAGATACCGGGTTCCTTGTTGTCCCAGTAGGGGTTGTCAAAAGCGCGCTCGGTACCCTCGTTCTGGGTGACGTCGAACTGCAGGGGCGTCAGGCGGGCGCGCAACTCCGCTTCCGTCGGTTTGCTGAATTCGCCCGTCTGGCCGGCAGGCAAGGGTTTTGCGGTCGTTTGTTCGGGATCCGTGGCGCCGGCGTTGATTGCGAGCAGCCCCGCAGCGGATAGTGACAGGAACAGCGCAGGGATAAAAAGATTGCCTGGTTTCATGGGTTTTACCCGAACAGTGATATGGCGGATGTCGCTAACACTATGACTGCCGGGGCATGCCCGAGTTCCAGAGCAAGCGGTGATTCAGGGTATCAAGGGAATCCTGAATATGTCGTCACCCGGCAGGCGCCCGGGTCCAGCGTGTTGTTTTGTTTCGGATGATTCGCTGGGCCGCCCCTCTGGCGTCCACCACGTCGTGCACTTTTTTTCCGGTTTACGCCGGAATGACGAATGCGGCATGTTCAGCGCCACCCTGATCCGGAAACAAGGGGGTATGTATACCCTGGAAACATGGCTGACACGGTGCGCCGCCGATCGCCATTCAGGGGAGCGGGCACGCAGACCGATATTCTTCCCCGGAATCGGAAGGGTTTTGACAGGGAGTTCTCATGAGCGCGCGTTCCACAAAAATTTTTGCCAACAGCCTGGCTGTCGTGGTCATCCTCGGATTCGTCGCTGTCATCGCGAACAGCCTGCGCATCTCCATGCAATCCCGCGGCGTATTCGGTCCGACAGTTCTGGCGACCGACGCGGCGGGAAAGGTTTACACCAATATCGCGACCACCCTTTATGTGCTGGACGAAACCGGCACCCTTGATGACAGCATCCCCCTCGAAGATCTCGGCATGCGGGGAGCCACGCTCACGGACCTGCTGGCTCTGCCCGATGGTCGACTGCTGATCGGCAGCAGCGGTGCGAAGGGCATTCATGCCTGCGATCTCTCGCAGCGCCGCTGTTCGGACTTCCTTCAATCCGGGACGCATCCCGTCTCCGCATTCAAAATGGCCTGGGATACACAGCGCAGGCGCCTGCTGGTGGTCGATGGCGAACGCCACCGCATCCTGGTCTATGACCGCGACGGGGCACTGATTCTCGAAAGCAGGGGTGGCGAGCGGGGGCTGATACTGCCGAATACCGTTCACCTGACAGGGGACGGCGAAGCCGTCATCGCCGACACCAACCATCATCGTCTGGTCACGCTGGATGCAGAGACGCTGTCCACGGAACGCCGGGAAATGCCGGTAAGCAACGCGCCCGGTAACTTCCGCCGTATCTGGCCAACAGACTTCGCCGTGACCGGCGACCTGCACTACTGGGTGATCCTCGACAATGACCTGCTGGAGAACGGCGATGTCATGTTGTTCGATGCCGCCGGCCAGCCATTGCAGCGACTGGAGCTGCCGGCTGACTGGGACCCGATCAAGCTGCGTACCCGTCCGCACGATGTGCTGCTGGCAGGCTACGGCAGTGTCGATCTCGTCAGCGTCAGCCTGGACGGCAACGTTATAAGCCCATTTGGCGACGCTGCGTTTCGTCGCATGCTCGCCGGGACAAGAACGCAACGCGAGACCTCCGATCGCTGGTGGCAGCAGTGGATCTGGGTGGCGATTGCCCCGTTGGCGGCGCTTGCGGTGATCGCGGCCTGGCTTGACTGGAAAAGACGCCGCGCCGCCATGCCACCTGCACCCGTGGCTGCGGTGAACATCAGCCTTCCGGAGACCGGTCAGGGTATTTACTGGCTGGAGCCGGAACCGAAAATCGCCAGGCTCTGGCGCCATTCCCGCTGGCTGTTGCCCCTCCTGGCCGTGCTGATGATCGTCCCTGCGGTCTATATCCTGTGGCTGCTGGGCCCCGAGAAATCGGCCGGCCCCGTCGGGGTGATGCTCTGTTTCAGCATCGTGATCATGGCACTGCTGACGACGGGCATCCGTACCCTGCGCGCGTCACGCCTTGGCGTGACGCGCGACCAGGTGGTGCTGGTAGCCGCAGGCAGGCCACAGCGGAATTTCTTCCCGCGGCAGCTCGTCTACAGCCGGCGCTTCCTCTCTTCCGGGGACACCACGGTCTACCTGCGCACGGGCAAGGATTCGATCTACGATCCTGAGGAGATCCGCAGCATCCTGGAGCCGCTGCTGGCTTCGGCGCGCCGGCTCAACCCTTTACAGGGCTATGTTTACCTGCTGCAGCAGGGCGAGCGGCTGACCTGGGTCGGTACGCTCGGCACCGCCTGCCTGTGCGGCCTGTACCTGTACACGGAATTTTTTATGGGCTGACCGCGGGGCGACGGGATGGCGGGACACCGGGATGTGATCAGGCGTCCTTGTCCTCGAAAGGATAGGGCAGGGCATGCTGGCAGAAGGCCGGTCCGTCCGGTGCGCCCAGATAGACGTCCTCCGCTTCGGCAGAGGCGATCTGCAGCACCGCCAGCGCCGCAATGTCACCGTCCGGGTGGGGTTGTGCGTCCACGATGCGGCCCACGGGCTGCTCGCTGTCGGTTGCGGAAAACAGCGGGTCGCCCGGTCGTGGCGGCTGCCTGGCGTCAATCCGGCCCAGGTACATGCGACGCTTGAGGGTGCCGAGGTATTGCATCCGTGCCACGATCTCCTGACCCGGGTAACAGCCTTTCTTGAAGTTGACCCCGTCGATGAGCTGCAGGTTGGCCATCTGCGGCACGAACAACTCCGCCGTGGCCGCGAACACGCTCGGCATGCCGGCCAGGATTTCCAGCAGGCGCCAGGCGGATTCCCCGATCGGGGCCCCATGCACATTGAGGCCGTCCCACAATGCCTGTGCGGACTTCAGTGAAGCCGCATAGGTCTCGAAGCGCGGCTGGACGCCGGGAACGCGCAGCAGGGTCAGGTCGCCACTGCGGACCACGCCGTTATCCTCCTCCGGCACCTGTCCGGCCATCGCCAGCAACTCACCCAGCGCGTCTTCGCCGGAAATGCCGATGCGCAGGAAGCTTTCGCTGGCATCCTCCAGCGTCACGTTCGCACGCATTACGTACATGCGCAGGCGCTGGATGACCGCCTCCAGGGTGTCTGCCGGCAGGCGCAGGTAATAGCTGTCACCCTGCCGGAATACCCGCATCAGTCCCAGCATACGTCCCCTGGGCGTGCAGAAGGCATTCAGCTGGCTGTGCCCGGGATCGAGCTTCCCGACATCGTTGCTGAACTGTGTATGCAGGAAACTTCCGGCATCGGGACCATGCACCGCGATGACGCCGTAGTAGTCCAGATCCGCGAAAACCAGTCCGCTGACGCTGACCCGTTTTTCGCGTTCCGGGTTACCAAAATGCGCCACCCGCTCGCCCTCGAACTCTGCGCCGGCATCGGCCAGGAATGCTTTCCAGTCTGTTTTCATCGTATCTGCGCTGCCTGAATGGAAGGCGAAGTCTAGTCGAACTGCATGCGACTGTCAGCACTCTGGCCAGCGGCAGCGCCTGCTGGTGTTCCACTGTCCGCAATGGTATAAAACCGTGGAGTCGACAAACCCCAGACATGACCAATCAGACACCTGCGCCAGTCTATCTGAACCTGTTCCGGATTCGCTTTCCGGTTGGCGCGGTGACCTCGATAGGACACCGGATTTGCGGGGTCTGCCTGTTTCTTTCCCTGCCTTTCTGGATTTACCTGCTCAACCTGTCGCTCGCGGGGCCCGGGGGTTTTGCAGAGGCGCTGGGCATACTGCAAACGCCCTGGATCAGGGGTGGCATGCTGCTTGCCGCGTGGGTCTTCTTCCACCACCTGCTCTCCGGCGTGCGTTTCCTGCTCCTTGATGCCGGGGTCGGCTGTGAGCTGCAGCAGGCGCGCCGCAGTGCCTGGTTTGTGAATATCGCCGGGTTCGCCATGGCGGTCATCAGCTACGGGTGGCTGTTTTGAGCCGTCCCGCGCATGGCCTGCGTGACTGGCTGCTGCAGCGCATCAGTGCCGTCTACCTTGCCGGCTTCCTGGTCTTTTTTCTCCTGCGCATCGGCCTCGGGCCGGCGCTGGACTACCAGGCGTGGCATGCCTGGTTCGCGCACCCCGCCATGACGGTGGCAAGCACCGCCTTCGTTCTGCTGCTGCTGCTGCATGGCTGGCTGGGCATGCGGGATGTGGTGCTCGACTATGTGCACCGGCTGTGGCTGCGCTTGCTGCTGCTCTCCCTGATCGGTCTGCTGCTCACCGGCTGTGGCCTGTGGGCGCTGCACATCCTGCTGCCGGTGACCCGCTAGCGCCATGCACCTGCCACGGCGCCAGTTCGACACTCTGATCATCGGAGCCGGCGGCGGCGGGCTGCGGGCCGCGCTGCAGCTGTCGCGTGCGGATGCCCACGTCGCGGTCGTCTCCAAGGTGTTTCCCACCCGCTCGCATACCGTGGCCGCCCAGGGCGGGGTCAACGCGGCGCTGGCGAACGTGCGGCCCGACAACTGGCACTGGCACATGTTCGATACCGTCAAGGGGAGCGACTACCTGGGCGACCAGGACGCCATCGAGTACATGTGCCGGGCCGCGCCGAAGGCCGTCTACGAACTGGAGCACTTCGGCGTACCGTTCTCGCGCCTCGACGACGGTCGCATCTACCAGCGCCAGTTCGGCGGCCAGAGCATGAACTTTGGCGGTGAGCAGGCCGCGCGCACCTGCGCCGCCGCCGACCGCACCGGCCACGCCATCCTGCACTCGCTCTACCAGCAGAACATCCGGGCACGCACCCATTTCTTCGATGAACACTTCGCGGTTGACCTGCTCAGTGACGCCGAGGGCAGCATCCTGGGTGCGCTGGTGCTGGATATCGCAAGCGGCGAGAGGCTGGTCATCGAGGCCAAGACCACCCTGCTGGCAACCGGCGGCGCGGGGCAGATCTTCCGCACCAACACCAATGCCCTGATCAATACCGGTGACGGCATGGCCATGGCCCTGCGTGTCGGGGTACCGCTGCAGGACATGGAGTTCTTCCAGTTCCACCCGACCGGCATCGCCGGCAAGGGCATGCTGATCAGCGAAAGCGCCCGCGGCGAGGGCGGCAACCTGGTGAACGGCGAGGGCGAGCGCTTCATGGAACGCTATGCCCCGCATGCAAAGGATCTCGCCAGCCGCGACGTCGTCAGCCGCGCCATCGTGACCGAGATACGCGAGGGACGCGGCTGCGGCCCGCGCAAGGACCACGTCCTGCTGCAGCTGCATCACCTCGACGCGGAGCTGATCCGCAAGCGGCTGCCGGCCATCCGCGACCTGGCCCTGACCTTCGCGCACGTCGACATGTGTGACACACCGGTACCGGTGTTTCCGACCGCCCACTACACCATGGGCGGCATTCCGACCAACCGCTTCGGCGAAGTGGTCGCCCCGATCGAACAGGGCCCCGAAGAAAGCCTGCCGGGTCTGTACGCGGCCGGAGAGTGCGCCTGCGTTTCCGTGCACGGCGGCAACCGCCTGGGCGGCAACTCGCTGCTGGACATCATTGTCTTCGGCCGCGCGGCAGGCAACCGGATCAGCGAATACCTGCAGGAAAACCGTTACCACCGGCCATTGAGCGAGGCGGCAATCGAACCGGCCCTGCAGCGGCTGGAGCGCTGGGAGCAGCGCGGTGACGGCGAGTCTGTGGACAGCCTGCGCAGGGAGCTGACGCAGGTCATGGAAGACCATTGCGGCGTGTTTCGCACCCGGGACGTCCTCAGTGACGGCATCGGGAGGGTGCGCACCCTGGAACAGCGCCTGCAGGATGTACGGCTCACGGATCACAGCCGGGTATTCAATACCGCGCGCATCGAGGCGCTGGAACTGGAAAACCTGATGGATGTGGCCATCGCGACCATCATGTCCGCCCACGCCAGGGAGGAAAGCCGCGGCGCCCACTCGCGCATCGATTTTCCCGAGCGCGACGATGTCAACTGGCTGCGCCACAGCCTGTATCACAAGCGCAGCCGCAGCGTGGACTATAAACCGGTACGCACGAAGCCGCTTACCGTGGCCTCGTTTCCGCCCAAACCCCGCACCTACTAGCCATGAAATTCAACATCTACCGCTACAACCCCGAAACGGACGCAAGCCCCCGGATGCAGGCATTCGAACTGCCGGATACGGACCTCGACCGGGAGATGATGCTGCTGGATGCCTTGCTGCTGCTCAAGGCACAGGACGAGACGCTCGCCTTCCGGCGCTCCTGCGGCGAAGGCGTGTGCGGCTCCGACGGCATGAACATCAACGGGCGCAACGGCCTTGCCTGTATCACGCCGTTGTTCAGCCTGAAGACACCGGTGGAAATCAACCCGCTGCCGGGTATGCCGGTCATTCGCGACCTGATCGTCGACCTGCAGCAGTTTTATACCCAGTACCGCAAGGTCAAACCCTACCTGATCAATGACGACCCGGAACCGGAAGTGGAGCATCGCCAGAGCCCGGCGGAGCGCGACCGTCTGGACGGGTTGTACGAATGCATCCTTTGTGCCTGCTGTTCCACCGCCTGCCCGTCTTTCTGGTGGAACCCGGACAAGTTCCTGGGGCCCGCTGCACTGCTGCAGTCCTGGCGCTTCCTGGCGGACAGCCGCGACCAGGCAACGGATGAGCGGCTGGCCGGCCTGGAAGGACCTTTCAAGCTGTTCCGCTGCCATACCATCATGAACTGCGTGGAAGTCTGCCCGAAGGGGCTCAGCCCCACGCGGGCTATAGGCCACATCAAGGAACTCATGCTGAAACGGTCGATGTGATGCAGATCCAGGCAAACGACAGCGGCTATCGCCGGCTGGCATGGCAATGCCGGCGCGGCATGCGGGAGCTGGATGAACTGCTGCTGGGTTTTCTGGCGCAGGGCTACGCGGGGCTCGACATAAATGGACGGGCGGCTTTCGATACCTTGCTGGCCTACCCGGACGCCGTGCTGCTGGAACTCCTGATGGGGCGCATGACCCCGGCCGACAAGGATGCCGCAGGCATTGTCCGCGCGATACGCGACACCGCTGCAGTTTGAGATCGGGACTTCCCGCAGCATGCTGGCCTGGCTGTTGCTGGTGCATGCCGCGGCGCTGCTGGTCGTTATCCTGCTGCCATGGCCATTGCCGGTAGTCCTGGTGCTGGCAGCCGGGGTTCTGCTCAGCCTGGCCTGGCACTGGCGGCTGCGGGTGAGCCTGCGCTACCCGCATGCCGTGCGCAGCCTGCGCTGGGAGGCCGGCGGTGACTGCATCTTGAGGCTGGCATCCGGTGAGCAGCTGACCGTCCGCCTTGCGGGGCATGCCTTTGTCATGCCCTGGCTGGTGATCCTGTATTTTCAGGACCGGCCGCGGCACCTGCTGCTCCTGCCCGACATGCTGGCAGCGCAGGCGTTCCGGCAACTGCGCGTGCGTCTGCGGCTGGAGTTGCAACAGCAGGCGAACGGCTAACCTTGCGCGGATGTTGTCCTGCAAAATGCGATCTGTACGAGCCTGACTATTCAACCTTGCATCTATCGTTGACATCAGGAAGCAGCCCGGGGGAATCCATAATCGCTCCCGGATTCCGCCTCGCTGCATCCGGGCTGCAGGCTTTACCATTATTGATGCTGGCGCCGATATGAGGCCGCGAGACCGCCTGCTCCGCAGCCTGCTGTTCTTGCTGTGCCTGCAGCTCACTGCCTGCACGCAGGCACCCGACAGCGTCATCCGCTTCGGACTTGCGAGTGCACCGGCCAACCTTGACCCCCGCTATGCCACCGATGCGACCTCGGCACGCATCAATCGCCTGCTGTACCGTCGCCTGGTGGATTTTGACAACCAGGTCAGGCCGGTTCCCTCACTGGCAGACTGGGAACAACTGACACCGCTGCACTACCGCTTCCGGCTCAAGGCGCAGCGTGCCCGTTTCCACGACGGGACGATACTCACGGCAGGGGACGTTGCCGCCACCTACCGCTCCATGCTGGACCCCGGCAGCACCTCGCCGCATGCCACCACGCTGCGCCTGATCACGCGTATCGAGGTGATCGATGATGCGACCCTGGACTTTCATCTTGTACGTCCCGACCCCCTGTTTCCCGGCTACCTGGTGATCGGTATTCTGCCCGCAGCGGGAATCGCGGCCGGAATGCCGTTTCACGAGCAACCGCTCGGCAGCGGCCCGTTCCGTTTCCTGGACTGGCCGGAGCCCGGCAGGCTGCGGCTGCAGCGGCTGGTCGACGGTCAGCAGGTCGAGTTCATCCATATCGGCGACCCCACCGTGCGCGTGCTGAAACTGCTGCGCGGCGAGGTGGACCTGCTGCAGAATGATCTGCCGGCGGAACTGCTGGCCTACCTGGACGACCAGCCTGATATCGACGTTACGCATGGCCCGGGCAGCAACTTCGCCTACATCGGTTTCAATCTGGCGAGTCCGCCCACAGATGACATCCGGGTGCGCCGCGCGATTGCTCATGCGCTCGACCTGGACGCCATCGTGAAGCACATACTCGGTGGCGCCGCCCGGCCCGCGGCGGCTCTGTTGCCACCGGATCACTGGGCCGGCAACCCGGCGCTGCAACCGCTGACCCATGATCCGCAGCTGGCAAGGCAGCTGCTGCAGCAGGCCGGCTACGATGCAGCGCACCCGCTGCAGCTCACCTACAAGACGTCCACCGATCCCGTGCGGGTGCGTATCGCCACCGTCATCCAGCAGCAGCTCGCCGGCGTCGGCATCGACATGCGCCTGTCCAGCTACGACTGGGGCACCTTTTTCGGTGACATCAAGGCCGGTCATTTCCAGATGTACAGTCTCGCCTGGGTCGGCATCAAGACCCCGGACATCTTCCGCTATGCCTTTCACAGTGCCTCGCTGCCGCCGGAAGGCGCCAACCGGGGGCGCCTTGCGAATGCGGATATCGACCGGCTCATCGAGGCGGCTGAGCAGGGCGCCACCCTGGAAGAACAGGCGGCATACTACCGCCAGGTACAGGCGCGGCTGCTTGAGGCATTGCCCTGTATCCCGCTCTGGTACGAGGATCATGTGGTGGCCGCACGGCGGGGGATCAGCGGCTACCGGCTCGCTCCCGACGGCAACTACGACGGCTTGCTGCAGGTGCAGAAACAGGCGCAGTAAAGAATGACTCGCTTTACCTGTCGGTCGCCCGTTTTTCTGTTACCGGCAGGAACACCGCCCTCGGCGCGATTGTGTGTAAGCCGCATCGCGGTCAGGCGACCGCTCCTACCCCCACTAGACGCAAGTGTAGGAGCGCCGTCCTATCGCGGTCAGGTACCACAGTAGATGCACCTGTAGGAGCGCCGCCCTTCGGCGCGATTGGTTGAGGACAGCATCGCCCACGGTGTAGGAGCGCCGTCCCTCGGCGCGATTGTTTGAAGGCAGCATCGCGTTCACGATGTTGCTTCCGGTGTAGGCCGGCGAACAAAGTCATTTATACTGCACGCCATGAATCCTGAAGACTTCCTGATCAAGGTCAGCATCGACGAACAGCGACTGTTGTTACTGCATGCCGGCAAACCCCTTATGGACGTCGCGGTCGCCACCGCGCGCAACGGACCGGGCGAGATCCTGCACAGCGAGTGCACCCCGCGCGGCTGGCACCGCATCCGGGCAAAAATCGGGGCAGGCTGCCCGGCCAACACGGTGTTCGTCGGCCGGCGTCCGACCGGTGAGGTCTACACCGCGGCCCTGAAGCAGGCGCACCCCGGACGGGACTGGATTCTGACCCGCATCCTCTGGCTGTGCGGTCTGGAACCGGGCAAAAACCGCTTCGGGGAAGTGGACTCGATGCGCCGCTATATCTATATCCACGGCTGCCCCGGGGAAGACCCGATGGGCGTGCCGTCCTCGCATGGCTGCATGAAAATGCGCAATGCCGAGGTCATCGAACTGTTCGACCGGGTACCCGCCGGTACCCGCGTGCTGATCCAGGAAGCACCGCTGGATCTTTGATGCCGGATTGACCCGGCAGTCGCATTAATGGCAGGCATACCCCGCCGGGCACAAGCGCGGCCCTTCGGCGCGATTGTTTGAGGCCTGCATCGCGGTCAGGTGACCGCTCCTACAATTAGTAGATGCACCTGCAGGAGCACCCGGCGCGATTGTTTGCGGGCCGCATCACAGTCAGGTGAGCGCTTGTCAGACGTTTCGCAAATCTCAGTTGTTTGCCCGGTACAGCGTTTCCAGCACGTCGCGCTTGCCGGAGCGGTAGACCAGCTTCTCGCTGTCGACACTGATGATCTCGTCTACCTCGGTCTCGTCCACCAGCATCAGCGGCGGCGTGCTCTGGGTGTAGAACCAGGTGATCAGGTTGCCGTCGAGGTACCAGTTGCCGCTGTAGCTCCACACCACGTTGCCCGCGACGGTCATGGTGCCGGCAAAACTGCTGTCGGGATTGATGCTGAACAGTGTCACGACTTCACCCGCATCCGGGTGCTGTTCCTTGACTATCCATTCCCCGTAGAGCGTCCCGGGATCGATGGCGGCTGCAGGCGCGGATGGCGCTTCCTGAGCGGCGTCCGCCCCGGCGGCGTCTTCAGCGTCCGGCGGATTCATCTCCGCTGTTTCCGGTTCGCCATCCAGCGGGGCAGGCGCCTGCGTTTCCGCGCCGCTTGCGACATCCGGGCTCCCGGCACCCTCCACGGGAGCCGCCGCCGCCGCAGTATCACTGTCAACGAACGGGACCTGGACCGCCGGACTTGCCGTTGTCGCTGCCGCCGGCTGGATCGCCGGCATGGCAGGTGCCTGCGACTCCACTGTAACCTGCGCAGCCGGGTTCAGGGTGTCCGGTTCCGCGCTGGCGGCGCAGCAGCCGGCCAGCAGCACGGCTGCCAGGCAGGTATTCTGGAAAGAGGGATGGCTGTTCATGCTTCGGCTTGCCCCTGTTATCTCGTTTTAGTAGTTAGCGACCACGCGGCATCAGTTGCCGAGGTGCGTATCCAGGAATGATTTCAGCCCGTGAGTATACGCCTTGCGACTGGACAGAAAAGCATCGTTGTGCCCGCCCTGGATTTCCAGGAACGACTTCGGCTCATGCGCCCGCTCGAACAACCGCTCGCCATGGGCGAAGGGGATGATCTCGTCCTGGCGGCTGTGCACCAGCAGCAACGGCCGGGTGATCTGCGCCATCTTGCCGAGATTGTCATAGCGGTAGCGGCTCAGCAGGCGCGCGGGCAGCCAGGGATAAATCCCTGCGGCCATATCCGGCACCGAGGTAAAGCCCGACTCCAGGATCACCGCGGCTGGCCGGGTGCGACTTGCGAGGTCAGCCGCAACGGCCGCGCCCAGCGAACGCCCGAAGATAATGATCTCCCCGGGGAGCATGCCACGGACTTCCAGCAGGTAGTGCCAGGCCGCATCGACGTCACGGTACGTACCGGCCTCGGAAGGCCTGCCCTCGCTCTGCCCGTAGCCGCGGTAGTCAAAGATCAGCACCTGCAGCCCGAGCGAGTGCAGCAGTTGAATGGAATCCAGCCGGTGGGAAATATTGCCGGCATTGCCGTGGCAGAACAGCACGGTGGCACGCGGTTTCTGCACCGGGATGAACCAGGCATGCAGCCGCACGCCGTCGCGGGTCTGAAGTGCGACATCCTCGTATGCCAGTCCCGCGTCTGCCGGTGTCGCTTCCAGGTCCCGCCCCGGCATTTCGGGGTAGTACAGCAGTCGCGGTTGCATGATAAAGAGATATAACGCGAAAGCGCCGTAGCACCCGGCCACCAGGAGCAGCAAATACACCACGTTCTGCAGCGTCATAATCTGCCAGTAGTTTCAGCAACGGCACTCATCATACACCAGGCATTTAACCATCCGTCTGCAGCGAGCGGAACGTGGCGGGGCAATACGGCAAATACCCTTTGCACGATTTCGCCCGGGTAACCGTATAATCGCGCCATGCTGTCATACCTTGTCCAGCGCCTGGCCGGCGCACTGCTGGTGATCTTTGGTGTGGTCAGCGTCGTGTTCCTGCTGATCCACCTGATCCCGGGCGACCCGGTGGAGATCATGCTGGGCGAGTCAGCCGCAGCCGCCGACCGCGTGGCCCTGCGCGCCAGCCTGGGACTGGACCAGCCGCTCGCGGTGCAGTTCCTGAACTATCTCGGCGGACTGCTGCAACTCGACCTTGGCACCTCCATCCACCTGCGCAGACCGGTAACTGCGCTGCTGCTGGAGCGCCTGCCTGCCACCGGGCTGCTGGCTGCGGTCAGCCTGCTGGTCGCCCTGTTGCTGGCACTGCCGCTCGGTATCCTGGCCGCGGTGCGCCGGGATACCCGCTGGGACAGCGGCGCCATGGGCTTCTCCATGCTGGGGGTTTCCATCCCGAATTTCTGGCTGGGTCCGCTGCTGATCCTGGTGTTTTCGCTGTGGCTGGGCTGGTTTCCGGTCAGCGGCCGCAACGGTGCGGCCTCGGTAGTGTTGCCGGCGCTGACCCTCGGGACCGGGCTGGCCGCGGTACTATCGCGCATGCTGCGCAGCAGCATGCTGGAAGTGCTGGGTGAGGACTACATCCGCACGGCACGCGCCAAGGGGCTGCCCGGCCGCCGGGTGGTTCTGCACCATGCCCTGCGCAACGCGCTGCTGCCGGTGATCACCCTGCTGGGACTGCAACTCGGCGCCCTGCTGGCCGGCGCGGTGATTACCGAGACCGTGTTTTCCTGGCCCGGCATCGGGCTGCTCACCATCGAGGCGATCCAGACGCGCGATTACCCGGTGGTGCAGGCCTGCGTACTGCTGATCAGCCTGTGCTATGTCGTCGTCAACCTGCTGACTGACCTGGCCTACGCGCAGGTCGATCCGCGCATCCGCCTGGGTGGCGCGCACTGATGCGTCTCTGGCTGCCGGCCGGCGTCCTGCTCGCGTGGCTCGGCATGGCGCTTGGCGCGCAGCTGCTGCCGCTCACACCGAACAGCATCGACCTGTCGCAGATCCTTGCCACGCCGGGCGAGGGCGCCTGGCTGGGACACGACGACCTCGGCCGGCAGATCGCTGACCGGCTGGTCGTCGGCGCCCGCACCTCGCTGCTGGTCTCCGTGTGGGTGGTGGGACTGTCCCTGCTGGCCGGCACCCTGTTCGGCACCGCGACCGCCTATCACGGCGGCTGGTGGGACAAGCTGGCCGTGCAGCTGGTGGACACCTTCCTGGCGTTTCCCGGCATCCTGCTGGCCATCGCGCTGGCGGGCCTGCTGGGACCGGGCATCGACAACGTGGTCATTGCCCTCACCGCGGTCGGCTGGGTAGGCTATGCGCGCCTGTCGCGCGCGCAGGTGCTGTCACTGAAGCACCGCGAGCACGTGCAGGCGGCCGAGGCCCTGGGCAGCAGCCGCTGGTGTATCATGCGCAGACACCTGCTGCCGCTGATGGCGGCACCGCTGATCGTGGAGGCGACCTTCGGTGTCGCGGCCGTGGTTATCGCCGAGGCGGGACTGTCCTTCCTCGGCCTCGGCGTGCAGCCGCCGCAGGCCTCGTGGGGAGCGATGATCCGCGACGGCACCCGCTACATGCTGGTCGCGCCGCATATGGTGCTGGCACCGGGCGTGGCGATCTTCGCCGTGGTGCTGTCGATCAACCTGCTGGGCGACAGGCTGCGCGACAAACTGGATAAAAAAATGACTGCAAAGCCGGGAAATCCATCATGACACTCGGACCACTGATGGTCGATATCGCGGGCTACGAACTCGATTCGGAAGACCGCGAACTGCTGCGCCACCCGGCCGTGGGCGGTGTCATCCTGTTTACCCGCAACTACGGCGATACCGGGCAGGTCACGGCACTCACCGACGAAATCCACCGGCTGCGTGATCCGCACCTGCTGGTGGCCGTGGACCAGGAAGGCGGGCGGGTGCAGCGCTTTCGCGATGGCTTCACCCGGCTGCCGCCGCCGGGCTGCCTCGGCAGGATCCATGACCAGGATCGCAAGCGCGCCCTGCACCTGGCGGAGGTGACGGGCTGGCTGATGGCGGCGGAGATGCGCGCGGTCGGTGTCGACATGAGCTTCGCGCCGGTACTGGACCTGGACTACGGCGTCTCCAGCGTGATCGGCAACCGCGCCCTGCACCCGCGCCCCGGGAGCGTGGCCGCGCTGGCCCAGGCCTACCAGCGCGGCATGCACGACGCCGGCATGGCGGCCACCGGCAAGCACTTTCCCGGGCACGGCGCGGTCGTCGCCGACTCCCACCTGGAGTTGCCCGTCGACGAGCGTCCCTACGAGGATATCGCGCAGTGGGACCTGCTGCCGTTCGAGCGCATGATCCACGCGGGGCTGGCTGCGGTCATGATGGCGCACGTGATCTATTCCAGTGTCGATCCCAACGCCGCGGGCTTTTCGCCGTTCTGGATTCGCGAGGTGCTGCGCAAGCGCCTGGAGTTCCAGGGCGTGGTCTTCAGCGACGACCTGAGCATGGCAGCCGCGGCCTGTGCCGGCGGCTACGAGGATCGCGCGCGCACAGCCATGGAGGCGGGCTGCGACATGGTGCTGGTCTGCAACCAGCGTGAACCCGCCGCCGCGGTCGCCGACGCCCTGCTGGACTACGTCAACCCCGTCACCCATTCCCGGCTGGTGCGCATGCACGGCCACCCGACCCGGGGACTGACTGCACTGCAATCCGACCCTCGCTGGGAACAGGCGGTCGCGGCGGTGCAGGGCTACGAGGAAATGCCGGAACTGGACCTGGGTTGATGACCGAACACAGCGAAGCGGAGCTGCAGCATGTACTGGAAGGCGCGGAACTGCTGCACGATGCGGCAGCGGTGCGCCTGGCACTGGACCACATGGCCGCCGCGATCTCGACGGAACTTGCGGATGCACATCCCGTCGTGCTGTGCGTACTCACCGGCGGTATCATTCCAGCCGGCCACCTGCTGACGCGGCTCACCTTCCCGCTGGAAATCGACTACCTGCACGTAACGCGCTATCGCGGGGCAACGAAAGGCGAACACGTGCAGTGGGTGTGCCGGCCGGAAACCAGGCTGCAGGATCGCACGGTCCTGGTAGTCGACGACATCCTCGATGAAGGCCACACCCTGGCCAATGTGCTGGCCTTCTGCCGCGACGCCGGCGCCACGCAGATCTACAGCGCCGTGCTGGTGGAAAAACAGCACGCGCGCCGCGCCGACACAGTCACCGCCGACTTCACCGGCCTGCACGTCGAGGACCGCTACGTCTTCGGCTTCGGCATGGACTACAAGGGACACTTCCGCAATCTTGACGGGATCTATGCGGTGAGAGATGAATAGCTATTAACAGGTAATCGCGCCGAAGGGCGGCGCTCCTACAGGTGTGTACTGGTCGGTGTAGGAGCGGTCTCTATATGCCCGTTCTTTGGGTACTGACTGCGATACAGCCCGGGTACCGTAGTCTGTCCACATTCCGGGATTTATCTTGTGTGTGCCCTGAAGAAGTCCCAGATAACTTCCGCGGCGTTGATGTCATTGTTCTTCCTGCCCAGAAGCAGGGGTCGATCCGGGATATTCCCCCCTGGAAAAGAGTGGCCGCCGCCAATAATGCTGTAAAGAATCACCTCGGTACCGTCCAGGCAGTTGCCATAGGTTGACACCTTTACGCGTGAGTCGTCATTACTGTCCCTGTCAGCCAGCAGTTCAATCTTCGGGACCGGACTGCACCGGTCGTGTTCTGTCCAGAACGACACGGTCTCCGCCGTCGATACGACCTCGCCCATCTTTTTCCCCAGAAAGCCGACTGGCCCGCCATCCCATGGCACCAGGGGGTCTTCGGTTCCATTCATCAGCAGCACAGGGAGCGGTGCTTCCGGCTGGCATGTCCCGATGAGGTTTTCCGGGATATTGGCGATGACCGGCGCAATCGCCGCGAGTGTTTCGCTGATCTCGCATCCGAGCCTCAAGGTCATCATGCCGCCGTTCGACAGTCCCGTCACATAGATCCTGGACGAATCGCCCTTGTCATCACGGATCATCCGCTCGATCAGCGCGGCGATGAAACCCACATCGTCGATGCCGGTGTTGTCACTCGCCCTTCTGAACGTCCTGCCGCGGCCGTCGTTCCACCGGGCATCGACCCCGTTCGGATAGACGACAATGAACCCTTCGCGGTCGGCGATGCGGTTGTAACCCGTCCTGGCGGCCACCTCGTCGCCGTCTGCCCGGCCGCCGCCATGCAGCACGAATACGACAGGCACCCTGGAAGCGGTGTTGTCGCCGGGTGGCACATGCAGGTAATAGCTGCGTTCGAGACCGTCGAACTGCAGTGTCTGCAGGCTCAGGCCGGTGTCTCCAGGGGGATTTGCCCGCTGTTTCCGGGCACAGGCAGTCATGGAAAATGGCAGCGATACCAGCAGGAGTACACTGATCAGAATACGAGTGACAGGAGGCATCGGTCATCCTTCCCGGCTGAACCGGACAGTGGCACCCGTGCCTGTCCGCAGGTGCGCAATGCCTGGCTGCACCATCAAGGGAAAGCGGGAGAATCGTGTCGGCATGCTCTTATTCTGGAGCAGGGATCCTGCCCGGGTATGAAAACACCCGGGAATCTGTCGCTACGGGCGGCGGCCCCGCCCGGCGTTACCGGTGGCAGCCCGCAGTATAGCGACATTCACGCTCGATGCCATGACACGGACAGGCGCACGGCCGCCATTTTGTTCTATAGTATCCCGGTATTGCCGGGATACGCCGGACTGCATGACAGGTTGCTTCACCTGACCGGGTGGTGCGCAACAGCATGAGGAAAAAGATTGACTCTGATTCTCGACAAAAGGAAGGCGCCATGAAATACAGCAGGAAATTCCGGGTTGAACCGGGCAGCAAGGTCAAGCTTGACAAGATTGACGCGGGCTTCAGGGATGAACATGAATCCCACGAGCATGCACTGCCGGAGATCGAGGCGTACAGCCGGAAATTGCACGACCTGCAGTACCTGATGTACGCCGAGGGCAAGCGCTCCCTGCTGATCTGCCTGCAGGGACGGGATGCAGCCGGCAAGGACGGCACCATCAATCATGTGCTCGGTGCCATGAATCCGCAGGGCTGCACGGTCACGGGCTTCAAGGTTCCTTCAAAGGAAGAGGCGGCCCATGACTTTCTGTGGCGCTATCACAAGGCGACACCGGGCACGGGGCAGGTGGCTATCTTCAACCGTTCCCACTACGAGGATGTGCTGGTGGTGCGGGTTCACGATCTGGTGCCGAAGAAGGTCTGGTCGAAACGCTACGAGCATATCAACAACTTCGAGAAACTGCTGTACGACAACGGTACTCACATCCTGAAGTTCTACCTGCACATCGACCGGGATGAACAACTGCAGCGCTTCAAGCAGCGCATCGATGATCCCGCCCGTCACTGGAAGATCAGCGAGGGCGACTATGCCGAGCGGCCGTTCTGGGATGCCTATACCGATGCCTTTGAGACCTCGCTCGAAAAATGCAGCACGGCGCACGCCCCCTGGTTCGTGATACCGTCAAACCACAAATGGTTTCGAAATCTTGCCATATCGAAGATTGTCGTCGAGACCCTGGAGAGCCTCCACATGCAGTTTCCGGCGCCGACCGTGAGTATTGAAGAGATCAAGCAGAAATACCATCTGGCGGTGCAGGCTGACACAGGAGAGTGATGGCTTTACGCTTGTTGCCGCTGGCCGCTCAAGGTCATGAGTAGCTTGCCGGGAGACACCATCCCATGACAATCACCGTGGTGGTTTTCATTGTTGTGTATCTGGGGATGATGCTGGGCCATCTGCCCGGACTCAAGGTCGACCGCTCGGCCATTGCACTGCTCGGTGCCATTGCCCTGGTCGCGAGCGAGGTGATCAGCGAAAAGCAGGCGGTCGGGTACGTCGGCACCGATACGATCTCGCTGCTCTTCGGCCTGATGATCGTCTCCTCGCAATTTGCCCTGTCCGGCCTGTACGGGGAAGTGACACGCCGCGTCGTTTCACTCCATGTCGGACCGAGAACCCTGCTGGCCGTACTTGTGGCGGTCTCCGGTGTAATGGCGGCACTGCTGACGAACGACGTGGTTGCGCTTGCCATGGCCCCGCTCATCGTGCAGCTTTGCCTGGAGCGTCGCCTCAACCCCGTGCCCTATCTGCTCGCCATGGCCTGCAGTGTCAACGCCGGCTCTACCGCCACCATCATCGGCAGCCCCCAGAACATGCTCATTGGCCAGCACATGAATCTGGGGTTTGCAGAATTCATGATCTACACCGCGGTTCCCTCCATCCTGTCGCTGGGTGCTATCTGGCTGGTTATTTCCCTGCTCTATAAAAGCAGCTGGGAACTGCCGGCGGCGATACGGCAGGAAGACGCTGAAGCCTTTACGTATGACCGCGCAGAATCCATGAAGGGTCTGGCTATCACCACGGCCATTGTGGGCATTTTCCTGTTCACGTCCTGGCCACGCGACCTGGTGGCGCTGGCTGCCGGGGGCTTGCTGCTGATGAACGCCCACTTTCAGTCCAGAAAGATGCTCGACCACGTGGACTGGCAGTTGCTGATCCTGTTTATCGGACTTTTCGTGGTTAACGGGGCATTCCAGCAGACCGATCTCCCGCAACAATGGGTAGACAGCCTCCAGTCTCACGGCGTCGACTTCCGGCATCCTGCGACCCTGTTCATTACCACGGCATTCCTGAGTGACATCGTCTCGAATGTGCCCGCAATCATGCTGCTCATTCCGTTTGCGAAGGATGCGATCGCAGGTCCGGCGATGGCGCTGGCGGCCGGCATGGCCAGCAACCTTATTATCATCGGCAGCATTGCTAACATCATTGTCGTCGACGCCGCGGCACGATCCGGCCTGACGATCTCGTTCCGGGAACACGCCCGAACCGGCGTGCCGGTTACAATTCTCTCCCTGATCATCGCGGCTGGCTGGCTGTGGTTTATCCTGAAATGGGGACTGACCACGCTTTAGCCTGATTTTACCGTGTCTCATTGGAACAGGGACTTCACCTTGCCAATGGCGCGCCGTGTGGCGTTCCCGAGGGAAACGTTATTTTCCAGTTCGTGCAACCGTGCGTTGCCCGGGTCGACAGCCAGTCCCCGATCGATATAGGTTCTGGCCCTGGGGTAATGAAACCGGTCGAGTTCGCGTTCGGCGAGACTCGCATATATCCCGGCGATCCTCGCCACCCCCGCCAGCGCCTCCTCCTGATCCGGGATCACCTCGAGGACGCTGCGGTAGTAATAATAGGCGTTGTCCTGCGCCGGTGTCGTGAGGCGGTACTCGTGCAGTGCCTGCCTGGCTTGCTGCAGCATCGCTTCTACCGGTGGGTACCCGTCCCCGGGATGCACGGCCGCAGCTGTTACGGGTCTGGATCCAGGGACTAGCGCGCGATCACCGGTCGTGGCGACAATTACCGGCGTTGCAGCCGTGCTTGCGGAGACATACACTGGCTCGCCACCCGCTGGCGCCGGCGTCGCGTATGAAACCGCGCCATTCTCTGTCTGCCTTGCCAGCAGGGACGGTAGTTTGATCAACAGGCCCGCTGCGGCTATGAAAACCAGCAATGCGCCAGCTGCCGCACGCCGCCGTTGGATGGCGCGGTTCACGCCTGTCGTGATCCTGCGGAACGCATCCTGCGCGGCCTTCGCAGGGACAAACCGCGGCGACCGCGATCGCGACGGTTCTCCGGAAAGAGCCAGGCTCCGCAGCCGGGAAAATCCCCGGGATGCGGCAGTAGACGGCGCTGCGCAATTCCGGACCCTGTGGATGTATTCAAGCATTTCACCGGCAGAATGGAAACGCTCGTCAGGGTCTTTCGCAATCATGCGCTCGAGCAGGTCCTGATAGCGCGCGAACGCCGGCGGCAATGACGGCAATGGCTCGGTCAGGTGTGCCAGGATAGTCTCGATCTGGGATGCGCCCTGAAAGGGTTTCACACCCGTCAGCATCTCATGGAAAATGATGCCGAGCCCGTAGATGTCGGTGCGCCCGTCAAGCGGCTTGCATTCGGCCTGTTCCGGGCTGAGATAGTAGGGGCTGCCGACCGCGCTGCCTTCCATGGTCAACCGCATGTCAGACTCCAGCTGTCTGGCAACGCCAAAATCGGTGAGTATCGGCGTGCCATCCTTGTGAAACAGGATATTCGCCGGCTTGATGTCGCGGTGTATGATCTCCTGCTCGTGCAGAAATTCCAGGCAGCTGCCCATGACCTGCAGCAGGTCGAGGGCCGCTTCGGGGCTCATGCCGGTCTGGATGCGTGCCTCCAGGTCGCCGCCCTCGAGATACTCCATCGAAATGTAGTGCTGGTCGCCACAGGCACCGATGTCGTAGATGGTAATGATGTTGCGATGATTCAGGGACGCGATAATCTGTCCCTCGTTCTGAAACCGCCGTGCCTGTCCCGGGGTGTCGAACCGTCTCAGCAGCTTGAGCGCGACATGCCGCCCCAGGGATTCCTGCACCGCCAGGTAGACAGATGCCATACCCCCTTCGGCAATGGGTCGTACCAGCTCATAGCCGGGTATCTTCACATTCATTGCTTGTCGTTAATCACGCGGTATCCCGCAAACTGCCGGCAGAGTTCCGCACCGGATGAATCGTGCGCAATTCCCTGGTTTCGTGATAGCGGTCGAGCCTGCGGGTCCGTGGCGGGGCTGCCTGCACAAGCAGACAGCGAACAGCTTCGATCCGGTAACATTTCACGGCAAGCAGCGCCCGATCGGTAACCAGGCATCAGACCTTCACATCGGCCATTACATCGCAATCCTGAGCAGGCCGCGCGCCACAGGCCCGCCTGGAAATCCTGACTTTTATCCTGTATTTCAAGTGAGTTGACCCCTTGATCCGGGAGGCTGCGGGTGGACCTGGCAAAGCCGTGCATGTATAAGCAAGGAATGCATTCAGACAGCATCGCCATCATCGGCGGCACCGGCCTGACGCGGCTGCGGCAACTGGAAATCCTGCGGCGGGAAACACTGCAGACACCCTACGGCGAACCCTCGGCCGCGCTCACGATCGGTTCACTGTACGGCAGGGAGGTGGTGTTTCTCGCGCGCCACGGTGACCGGCACACCATCCCGCCCCACCGGGTGAACTACCGCGCCAATCTCCGGGCACTTAAAGACCTGGGTATCAGCCGGGTGATTTCGGTGTGCGCGGTGGGTGGCATCTCGCCGGAGGCCGGCCCGGGGGCGATCATGATCCCCGACCAGATCATCGACTACACCTGGTCACGCGCGCACACCCTGTTTGAGGACGACCTCGACGCGGTCACGCATATCGATTTCACCGAACCCTACTGCGAAGCGCTGCGGCAGGCATTGCTGGCGGCGGCGGACAGGGCGGGGATAGCGGTCCTCGACAAGGGGACCTACGGTGCCACCCAGGGGCCGCGCCTGGAAACGGCCGCCGAGATCGACCGCATGGAGCGGGACGGCTGCCATATCGTGGGCATGACGGGTATGCCGGAGGCGTCGCTCGCGCGGGAACTCGGCCTGTGCTACGCCGCCTGCGCGGTGTCCGCGAATGCCGCTGCCGGTCGCGGCCCGGGGCCGATCACCATGGAGGCGATCGAGACCACGCTGGCTGCCGGCATGGAACGGGTGTTGCGGATACTGGAACAGCTTTCCGCTGGCACGGACTGATGTCCGGGCCGCCCTGGTGAGGGCGACACAGGCGCACACTCAGCGGGTCAGCTGGTCGTTGTCCGGCCCGGCACCTGAAATCGGTACATCTTCTTCCTCGGGCTCCGCTGCGTTGTCGGCAGGTTCCGGCTCGGGTTCATCTTCCGGTGCATCGTAAGGTGTCACCATCGCGATCATGCCGAAGCGCGGGTGATCGAAATAATGCAGTTCCCGGCTGCGCATGCGGCGCTTTTCGTGCAGGCGGAAGGCCGGCTTGCTGCCCGGGGCCGGAGACGTGCTGTCCGCTGTCTTCAGTGTCAGGTCGACATCGAGATGCAGGTAACGCTCGCGCGTCAGGGTCACGCTGCCATCGATGCTGTCCCTGCCGTTTCCGGCAAGGGAATGTATCGGGTAGGGAATGGCATGCGCGGCGTCGTAGCCAACCTGCCGCCAGGCCCGCTGCAACAGCACCGTGTAGCCGCTCGAATTCCGCAGGCCGCCGCGAATATCATCAAGCTGGTAGAGGGCAGGGGACAGCTCGGTAAACTCGTCCTGCGAGAACACCCGTGTCGGCTGCAGTTCGCTGGATGCCGGCGTCGTCCATTGCTCGCCCGCATCCGACATCACATTATTGCGGAAGATGATGATTTCGACATCGTAGATCGGGGGTGCGGCGACCACCGCCTGGTGAAATGCCACCAGCAGCAGTGCGGCAATGAGCGGCCATGCCGTTGTCTTTCGCTTCTGTTTGCATGTTGTCATGATTGTTCCCTATTCGCTGTTACCGGACAGGTCGACGTCCTTCCCCGCCAGCAGGGCAAGCAGTTTCCGGGCAATATTGAAACGTGCCTCTTCTGTCGGGAAGCCCCCGAACAGGCGCAACTTGTCGCCACCTTCGAAACGGTATTGCCGCGGTCGCGTCTGGACCAGGTTAATCAGCCGGCCGGTGTCGATATCCGGCGCATCGCCGAAGAGTATACGGCCTTCGCTGGCGCCGATCTCGATTTTTCTGATCCCCCGCGGGGCCGCGTCAAGCTTGAGCGCGGCGATACCGAAGAGGTTTTTCGCGGGCTCCGGCAGCAGGCCGAATCGGTCGATCAGCTCGACCTGCAACTCGCGCAGGGCCTGCGAATCCTCGCAGCCGGCGACACGCTTGTACAGCACCAGCCGGGTGTGTACGTCGGGGATATAGTCGGACGGGAACAGGGCCGGCAGCAGCAGGTCGATCTCCGGGCCCTCATGCAGCGGCTGGTCCAGGTCCGGCACGCGGCCGGCCTTGAGCGCCGCCACTGCGCGTTCCAGCAAGTCCATGTAGAGCGAAAAGCCGATCTCGTGGATCTGCCCGCTCTGATCCTCGCCCAGCAGTTCGCCGGCACCGCGGATCTCCAGGTCATGGGTCGCCAGCGTGAAGCCGGCGCCGAGTTCTTCCATCGAGACAATCGCAGCCAGCCGCTTCTCGGCATCCGCGCTCATGGCGCGGCGCGGCGGTGTGATCAGGTAGGCATAGGCACGGTGGTGGGAACGTCCCACCCGGCCGCGCAACTGGTGCAGCTGCGCCAGTCCCAGCTTGTCGGCGCGGTTCATGATGATGGTGTTCGCCGTGGGCACGTCGATGCCGCTCTCGATGATGGTGCTGCAGACCAGGACGTTGAAGCGGCGGTGATAGAAATCCAGCATCACCTGCTTCCAGGTCGCGCTCGCGCATCTGGCCGTGCGCGATGCGGATCGCGGCCTCCGGCATGATCTCGCCCAGCTCCGTGGCCATGCGCTCGATGCTCTCCACCTCGTTGTGCAGGAAATACACCTGGCCGCCGCGCTTGATCTCGCGCTGGCAGGCCTCGCGGATAATGGCCTTGTCCCACTCGCAGATGAAGGTCTTCACCGCCAGCCGGTGCGGCGGCGGGGTGCTGATGATGGACAGATCGCGCATCCCGGACAGCGACATGTTGAGCGTGCGCGGGATGGGTGTGGCGGTCAGGGTGAGGATGTCCACCTCGGAGCGCAGTTTCTTGATGGTCTCTTTCTGGCGCACCCCAAAACGGTGTTCCTCGTCGATGATCAGCAGGCCCATGCGCCTGAATTTCACCGCGGGCTGCAGCAGCTTGTGGGTGCCGACCACGATATCGACGGTCCCTTCCTGCAGGCCCTGCAGGATGCTGTCCTGCTGCTTGCCGGAGCGGAACCGCGACAGCACCTCGATACGCACCGGCCAGTCGGAGAAGCGATCGCTGAAATTCTGGAAGTGCTGCTGCGCCAGCAGCGTGGTCGGCACCAGCAGCGCGACCTGTCTGCCGTCCTGCACCGCCAGGAATGCGGCCCGCATGGCGACTTCCGTCTTGCCGAAACCGACATCGCCGCATACCAGCCGGTCCATGGGTTGCTCGGACTGCATGTCGGCGATGACCATCCGGATGGCCTGTTCCTGGTCGGGCGTCTCCTCGAAGGGGAAGGCCGCGGCAAAGGCGGCGTAGTCGTCCTGGGGTGCGCCGAAGGCATGACCCTTGCGGGCCGCGCGCCGTGCGTACACGTCCAGCAGCTCCGCCGCCGCATCACGGATGCGCTTGCCGGCCTTGTGGCGGGCGCGCGCCCACTGTTCCGAGCCGAGCTTGTGCAGCGGCGCATTCTCTGGGGAGGCGCCGGTATAACGGCTCACCAGCGCCAGCGAGGCGACCGGTACATACAGCTTGTCACCGCCGGCATATTCCAGTGCGAGATATTCCGCCTCGAACTCGCCGACCTTGAGGATCTCCAGGCCAAGGTAGCGCCCCACGCCGTGTTCCTCGTGGACGACCGGGGCATTCAGTTCCAGGTCGGTCAGGTTCCTGATGATGCCGGCCGGATCGCGGGCGGGTTTTCTGCGCCGTGTCTGCCGGACATGCTCCCCGAACAGGGCGGTTTCGGTGATGATCGCCAGCGCGGGCTGCGGAAGCAGCAGACCCTGTTCCAGCGGCGCTACCGTAATGGCCAGCGTCGCATCGCCGTCCCTGAAGGATGGCCAGTCGGGCAGCAACTGCGGGCGCAGGTCGAATCCGTGCAACTGGTCCAGCAGGGTTTCGCGCCGGCCGGTGGATTCGACGCTGATCAGGACGCGCCCGGCGAAGTCCCGCAGGAACTGCTCCAGGGCGGCTGCGGGTCGTTCCAGCCGGGGTCTGATCCGCACTTCCCCAGGTGCGCGCGCGGCATAATCAACGGACGGCGCAACCGGGACCGGGGGCTTGAACAGATTGATGGACACCCGGGCATGGCCCGCGACCAGCTGCTGCAACCCTGCCGTATCCAGGTAGAGGTCCGGCGGTGCCAGGATCGGGCGCTCGATGTCATGTCGCCGCGACTCATAGCGCTCCTGCAGTTGCATGCAGAACTGCTCGCAGGCCTTTTCGATTCCATCCAGTTCCACAATGCAGGTGCTGTCCGGCAGGTAGTCAAGCAGCGTGCTGGTCTGTTCAAAGAACAGCGGAAGGAAATATTCGATGCCGGGTGGGGCAATGCCCTTGCTGACATCGCGGTAGATGCTACTGGCCTGCGGGTCACCTTCGAAGGCAACACGGTAGCGCCGCCGGAACTGGCGGATGCCGGCCTCGTCAAGCGGGAATTCCCGGGCGGGCAGCAGGCGGACAGTGTCCTGCCGGTCCAGCGAGCGCTGCGTCTCCGGGTCGAATGTCCGGATGGACTCGATCTCCTCGTCGAACAGGTCGATTCGGAAGGGCAGTTCACTGCCCATGGGATACAGGTCCAGCAGGGAACCGCGCACGGCGAATTCGCCGTGTTCCATGACCTGCGCAACACAGCGGTAACCGCTGCTGTCAAGGCGCGAGCGGATCTCCTCGAGGACCAGGCGCTCGCCGGTATTGAGGATGAGACTGTTCCTGTAGATGAAGTCAGCCGGCGGCAGGCGCTGCAGCAGGGTTGCCACCGACACGATCAGCAGGCCCTGCTGCAGGTCAGTCAGGCGGTAAAGGGTTGCCAGGCGTCCGGAAATAATGTCCTGGTGCGGTGAAAAGCTGTCGTAGGGCAGGGTTTCCCAGTCAGGGAAAGTGATGACAGGGAGGGCGTCCGTCCCGGCAAAGAACGCGACCTGCTCCTGCAACTGCTCGGCCGTCTGCATGTCCGGCGCGACAACCAGCAGTGGCCCGGTCGCGGCCTGCACCGCGTTGGCAATGACCAGCGCCTGGCTGTCGCCACCCAGTCCGGTCCACAGCAGCCGTTCACCCCGGGCCGGCAGGCCGGGGAACAGCGCGCCGGGATTTGCGCGGGTGACGTCTGGCGGACTTGCTGTGCGGGTCATTTTGCCATGCGGGTCGTGTCTTGAGCGGGGTGTATTATCACACAATCACGGACCCGGCATAGCCCGTTGCGGAAACCGGTTACCAGTGGAAACGCGCATGCGCCTGCACGCATGCGCGCCGCATGCTCAGAGTTTGCTGCCGGTACTTTCGCCCCTGAATCCCAGTTTCCGGAAGATCAAGTAGCCCGGACAGATCCCGGTAACGCCGGCGAACAGCAGCGCGACGGGGGGAATGTAAAGCAGCCAGTGGACCTGGTTGTAGCCGCTCAGCCAGATGCCCAGAGAGATAAAGGCCGCCATGAATATAAACAACATTCTGATCGCGCTCATGTAAAATTTCTCCTGTATGATTCGGTGCTTGTCGTGGATGTCGCTCGCATTTGCCTGCAACCATGGCGATCGCTCCCTGCTCACGCATGGACGCATAATGTAGCAGGCCGCGGCCACCCGCGCCATCCGCTGTAAATGCCGGACAATCTGCAGACAATGAAATAAAAACAAGGATATCTGATGGGAAAGACTTATGGAGAATGGCTGGCTCGCTGGCGCTACCTGGTTTTGCTGATCAGCGTGGCGGTAGTTGTGGCTGCTGCCAGTGGTATGCAGTTTCTCACTTTCAAAACGGATTACCGCGCCTTCTTCAGCAGCGACAATCCGCAGCTGCGCGCCTTCGAGCAACTGCAGAATACCTATACCAAGACAGACAATGTGCTGTTCGTGCTGGCACCCCGCGACGGTCAGGTCTTCACGCCCGAAACGCTTGCCAGCGTCAGCCGCCTGACAAAGGCCTGCTGGCAGATACCTTACTCGATCCGAGTCGACTCGATCAGCAACTACCAGCATACGGAAGCGGAAGACGATGACCTGATCGTCGCCGACCTGGTCGAGGACCCGGAGAACCTTGGCCCCGCCGACCTGCAGCGCATTCATGACATTGCCGTCAACGAACCCCTGCTGGTGAATCGCCTGATTTCCCCTGACGGGGATGTCACCGGCGTCAACGTCACGATCCAGCTGCCGGACGAGGGCAGCGGCAAGGAGGTGCCGGAAATCACCGCCTTTGCACGCAAGCTGGTGGCGGAAGTCGAGGCCGCCGACCCGAACCTGGATGTCTACCTCACCGGCATGGTGATCATGAACAACTCCTTTCCGGAGGTCATCATCCATGATCAGCAAACGCTGGTGCCGCTGATGTTCGGCGTGGTCATCCTGACACTGGTGCTGATGCTGCGCTCGGCGACGGCAACGCTGGTCACCTTTCTGGTGATCCTGTTTTCCATCGTCACCGCCATGGGCCTGACCGGCTGGCTGGGCATCGCCCTGACGCCGCCGTCCGCCTCGTCACCGACGATCATCCTGACGCTGGCCGTGGCGGACTGCGTGCATGTCCTGGTGAGTTTCCTGCATGCCATGCGCCGCGGCCATGAAAAGACCAGTGCCATGATCGACAGCCTGCGGATCAACCTGCAGCCGGTTTTCCTGACCTCGCTGACAACCGTGATCGGTTTCATGAGCATGAATTTCAGCGACGCGCCGCCATTCCGCGACCTCGGCAATATCGTCGCCATGGGTGTCACTGCGGCATTCTTTTTCTCGGTCACCTTCCTGCCCGCGTTGATGCTGGTGCTGCCGGTAAGGGTCAGGGCGGCAGCCACGAAGCAAACATTGCTGGTCGACCGCTTTGCAGAATTCGTCGTTGCCCGACGCAACCTGCTGTTCTGGGGCATGGGTCTTCTGGTAGTCGCCCTGGTTATTTTCATTCCGCGCAACGAACTGAATGACGAATTCATCAAGTACTTCGACAAGTCCATAGATTTCAGGAATGATACCGAGTTCGCAACCACCCACCTGACCGGCATCTACACCATCGACTATTCCCTGGGCAACGGTGAAACGGGCGGCATCAGCGAGCCGGAATTTCTCCGCGACGTGGAGCGCTTCGCCGACTGGTACCGGCAGCAGCCGGGCGTCCTGCACGTTAACACGCTGACCGACATCATGCGCCGCCTGAACAAGAACATGCATGGTGACGACCCGGCGTGGTACCGCCTGCCCGAACAGCGCGATCTGGCGGCACAGTATCTGCTGCTCTACGAAATGTCCCTGCCGTACGGGCTTGACCTGAATAACCAGATCGACATCAGCAAATCCGCCACCCGTATGACCGTGTCGCTGGAAAGTATTTCCAGCAATGAACTGCTGGGTATGGAAAAGCGCGCCCAGGAGTGGCTGGCGAAAAATGCCCCCCACATGCAGTCGGACGGCGCCAGTCCATCGATGATGTTCGCGTATATCGGCCAGCGCAATATCCGCAGCATGCTGATGGGTACCAGCATCGCACTGGTGCTGATCTCGCTGGTCCTGGTGTTTGCGCTGCGCTCCCTGAAGCTCGGCCTGGTCAGCCTGATTCCGAACCTGGCACCGGCCGCCATGGGTTTCGGCCTCTGGGGCTTGCTGTCAGGCCAGGTCGGGCTGGGACTCTCTGTCGTCATGGGAATGACGCTGGGCATCGTCGTCGACGATACCGTGCACTTCCTCAGTAAATACCTGCGGGCGCGCCGGGAGCAGGGACTGGATCCACAGGGTGCCGTACGCTATGCCTTCCACACTGTCGGCATCGCTCTGGTGGTGACCTCCCTGGTACTGATTGCGGGTTTCATGGTACTGGCGCAGTCGGCATTCAAGCTGAATGCCGACATGGGAATACTGACGGCACTGACTATCGGCTTCGCCCTGCTGGCCGATTTCATTTTCCTGCCGCCGTTGTTGATGAGGGTCGACAAGTAAAACCGCTGCCGGTCAGCGGATTTCATCAATCGAATAGCGTTTTTCCATGACGACCGGTGTCAGCAGGGCATAACCCTGCAACTGCCAGTGCGCCAGTTCGGTAATGGCGGATGGCACCACCTCGATGAATTCGTGAAAGTCGCCGGTAGCATAATCATAGTCTTGCGCCGCAAGTCCGCAGACCTTGAATTCAACACCCAGGCTTGAGTAATAACGCATGCGCTCGACGGCATCCTTGTATTGCTCGTAGTTCTTCCGCGCCACGGTGACGATCTCGGTACCATGGATGACCACCTTGATATCCAGGAACTCGGGCGCAATATTGTAGGGCTCATCCATCAGCGGGTTGATCAGGGAGCGGATCCAGTAGAGGGCGCTGTTGATTTTCGCCGGATCGTCAAAATAAAAGTCGAACACGACCTTTTGTTCCCCGTAGGGTGTCTGCACAGCCCTGGATACTCGTTCCTCCGCGGCTGCACCGCTGCACGCCAGCAGCATCAGCATGCCTGTCAGCAGATATCTTGCAATCATTACGAAAGTCTCCTCCGCCCAGCCGGATACAGGGCTGACGGTTTTACGGTGTTCATCCGGCATTGAATGGCTCCGGTCTGTGCGCATTCATCATGCTTCTTTAACACTATAGCCCATGCAGGGACACTTGCCGCGGGCATAAAAAAAGGGCGGCAACGCCGCCCTATTTTTGCAGCGAACAAGCTTCATTCACCCGGCACCGTAGTCAGCCCGAGGATTTCCCAGTCTTGCATGCCGCCGCGATACCACTTGATCTTGTGAGCCGGGTAACCGAACCGCAGCAGGTTGAGAATATTGTTCGGAGACTGGCCGCACCACATACCATTGCAGAACATCACCAGTGTCCTGGCATTGGAATAATCCCAGAGCCCTTCCAGCTGTTTGGCATGGAACTGGTCTTCCATGAGTTCCGTGATAGACATCGGGTCAGCGCCCTGTAACGGGTTGAGGCTGGTCCAGGGGATATTGACAGCGCCCGGGATCGTGCCTTTCCTGACCCAGTCCGGGGTGCGCGAGTCGATGACGAGAATGCTGGTGTCGCCGGCGTTCATTTTCGCAAGGTAGTCGAGCATCTCCAGTTCACCAATCGTCTCGACACCAGGCGCCAGGGTGGCAGGCTGGATACAGAAGGGCGGGCACTTGCGCGAGGTCTTTGCAAAGTCCTCATTGACCGTGTTCTTCTGGTCCTGGTTGCGCATGATGGTGGTCTTTTTGCCATTGTGCGTGACCTCGACGGAAGCCAGCTCCGGAGTGATATTGACAGCGAGTTCGTCAGCGGAAAATGCGCTTGCCGGAATCAGGATTGCTGCAGAAATCAGGGATATCGCGATCGGTATTTTTACAGGTTTCACCTTACTTGTCTCCTCTGCTGTTGTTGCCGCCCGCTACGGAATCAAGGCCTTCCCGGTGCAGGTGGGCACCTGCTCACCGTAGGGCTCTTTCCGCCCGCCGCCGGCTCCCCTGCGGCAAAAGCATGCCAGGGCAGGCCGGCAAGCGCGAACAGTATGCTCAAAAGATGTCGCCCCCGGGATAACCGTTCGTGGCGCTGTCATTGCAGCGTGCAGAAAGACCGGGGCTACCGTTCCTGCACGGCGGTCATCCCGTGCGGGCCTTCGCTGCGAGATGTGCCCGCGCCAGCTCGACACGCTGTTCATATGCCTGTCTGGCGATCTGTATGTCTTCCAGAAAATAACCCAGTTCATCCAGATGCAGCGCTTGCGGGCCGTCAACCAGCGCCTTGCCGGGTGCCGGATGGAAATCAACCAGTATCATGTTGGCGCCGGCGATGACACCCTGTGCAGTCACATGGAATATGTCCATGATACCTTCAAGGGTGGCGTCACGTGAGCCGACGGAATGTGACGGGTCGATGCAGACCGGCATGCGCGTCAGCCGGTGGACGACCGGGACATGCGCGAAATCGATGAAATTGCGATGCGGATCACCGAGGTTGGTTTTCATGCCGCGCAGACCGAAGACAACATGCCGGTTGCCTTCACTGGCCAGATACTCGGCCGCATTCAGCGACTCTTCCAGGGTGATTCCGAAACCGCGTTTCAGCAATACCGGGAAATCAGCCTGCCGGCCGGCGGACTTGAGCAGTTCGAAATTCTGGGTGTTGCGGGTGCCGATCTGCAGCATCACACCCGCGGGATGTCCGGTCTGTTCCAGCGCCTCCCGGATTTCCATAATGTGGGTGTCGTGGGTGACCTCGATAGCGATAACCTTGATGCCGTATTTTCCGGCCAGTTCGAACACGTAGGGCAGGCAGGCCTTGCCGTGACCCTGGAAGGAGTAGGGATTGGTACGCGGCTTGTAGGCACCCATGCGGGTACAGACCTGGCGGTGCTCCTGCAGCGCCCGCATCATGATCTCGACATGCTCCGGTGTGTCTACGGCACACAGTCCGGCGAAGACATTGAGGTTGTCCTGTCCGAATCGCACACCGTTATAGTCAAAGTACGTGGGGCGTTTGTCGTCATGGTGACGCCCGAGAATCCGGTATTCCTCTGAAACCCGCACCACATGATCCACACAGGGAAAACTCTCCATCTCCGTGAATTGCAGGGACGAGGTATCACCGACGAGATAGATTTCGGTCAGGGTTTTCTCTGCACCTTTTTCATAGTGCACCCGTGATTCCACGTTTTTCAGGTTGGAAAGAAAATCCACCAGCTGACGGTATTCATCGCCGTTCTTGTCGGTGTCTTCCTTCAGTATGAGTATCATGCCCATAAGTCCGTTTTCACTTTATGTAGGTCCGGGGCTGTCCCGGTCAAGCGTGCCCGTGATCCCGCGGCCCTGAATTACCACTCAGTCGCGGAAGCGCCGCTGCAGGTCCTGGTAGGCATCGATGCGGCGGTCCCTCAGGAACGGCCACATCTGCCGCAGCTGTTCACTGCGATCCAGATCCAGCAAAGCCATGAGCACCTCGGCATTGTCACTGCTGGCACGGGCCAGCATTTCTCCCTGGGGACCGACGACGGCGCTACTGCCCCAGAACTGTATGCCCCCGGTCTGCCCTGACGGATCCGGTTCGTGGCCGGTGCGGTTGCAGCTCAGCACCGGCAGGCAGTTGGCGACCGCGTGACCGCGTTGCACCGTCAGCCAGGCTTCCTGCTGGCGCGCCTGTTCCCGGCTGTCATCCCGGTTGTCCCAGCCAATCGCAGTAGGGTAGAGCAGCAGTTCGGCACCCGCCAGCGCCATCAGGCGCGCAGCCTCCGGGTACCACTGATCCCAGCACACCAGCACCCCGAGCCGGCCGACAGCCGTGTCGATGGGGGTAAACCCGAGATCGCCGGGTGTGAAATAGAATTTTTCGTAGAACCCGGGGTCATCCGGGATGTGCATCTTGCGGTAGCGTCCGGCAAGCGTGCCGTCGGCATCGAGCACCACTGCGGTGTTGTGATAAAGCCCGCTGGCACGCTTCTCGAACACCGACGCAACGATAACGACACCGAGGTCAGCGGCCAGGTCGCCAAGCATCCCGGTCACCGGACCCGGTACGGTTTCCGCGAGACTGAAATTTGCACTGTCCTCGGTCTGGCAGAAATACAGGCTGCTGTGCAATTCCTGCAGCAACACCAGTTGCGCACCCTGGCTGGCGGCGTCTTCAATGCCGGCAATACTTGCCTTATGATTGGCTCCGGTATCGGCGCTGCACATCTGCTGCACCAGTCCGACCTTCAGATTCCTGCCGCTCACCCTGCAACCTCGTCGTGTTTCATCACCCCCACGGGAAGTTGCATTGTAGCGCAATGCAGGCTGCCGTTTTGCTGTATCAGCGGCAGGCAGTTGAGCGGCACCACCCGGCGCCCGGGGAAGCAGTCGGTCAGCGCCGCCTGCGCGACCGCATCTGCAGGATCATCGTAAACGGGAAGCAGCACGGCCCCGTTGATGATGAGAAAGTTGGCATAGCTGGCCGGCAACCGCCGGCCACTGTCATCCATAATGGCCTGTGGCAGCGGCAGCGGGACCAGTTCGTAGGGCTGTCCCTCGCGGGTACGAAAGGTCTGCAGCTGCTGCGCCATTGCTGCGAGCGGGGCGTAGTGCTCATCCTGCGGGTCATTGCAGCTGCTGTAGGCAATGGTGTCCTGGCTGCAAAAACGGGCCAGCATGTCGACATGCGCGTCGGTGTCGTCGCCTGCCAGCTCTCCATGCTCCAGCCAGAGGACCCGTTCGATGCCAAGCTGTTCACCCAGCCAGGACTCCAGTCGGGCACGATCAAATCCGGGGTTCCTGCCGGACTCGAGCAGGCAGCGCGTTGTCGTCAAAAGGGTACCGCAGCCGTCACTGTCGATACTGCCCCCTTCGAGCACCAGTTGCTGGCGCCGGAATTCGCTGCCGGCGAAAAACCCGCTGTCATAGAGGGTGCTGCTGGCACGATTGTCCAGCCCGGCCGGATATTTCCCGCCCCACCCGTCGAAGGTGAAGTCCTGCAATTCCAGCCGGCCGTTTCGGGAAACTGTAATGGGACCATAATCACGCACCCAGGTATCATCGGTCCTGGTGATGGCAAAGCGCATGGCCTCAAGGTCGACATTGTCTTGTTCCAGCTGCCGGATGATATGGTCCCGGTGCGAGGAGTCGTAACAGATAATCAGCAGGTGCTCAAATCGTGCAATGCTGTCTGCTATCCGGATATACAGGTTTTCTGTTTCAGCTAAGCGGGAGTGCCAGTCGGTGCCGGCATGTGGCCAGGTAAGGATGACACCGGATTGAGGGGCGAATTCGGGCAGCAGCACGGGGAGGCCTTGGGCGGCCGCCCCGGAAGCCGGATCGGACTGTGTCAACGTGTGCTTTTTGTGGAGTTCAGTTTTGCGCCTGGTGATGGATCACGGAGTGAAGCACCAGATCGTTCTCGAAGAAAACCGAGTAACCATCATAGTCCCAGCGGGTGATTGGCGGCTCACCGACAGCGGGGTGCTCCGTGGCAGGGCTGCCATATTGCTGACGTACCTGCGCCATAGTGATACCGTTACGCGGTACATTGACGGCCGGGGCGGACTGGATGCCCTCCATCAACAGCACGTCAGCAAAAACCGGACTGGCACCCGGCAGGGCAAGACTCAGGACAAGCACGAGAGAGCGGATACTATCCATGGCTAACTCCTTGGTAAATATGCAAAATTCAATGTATTTTTGTGTCTGCGACTATAGCATCCAGTCGTTGAATACTAAAGCAATAAATCATGTAATGTGACGACTTTCACCGGAACGCAGTTCGCAACACAGCGTATCGGCTGTAACGGACATTCCCTGAAACCCGCCAGGACCGGAGACACCCTGATCAGTACGCACCTGAAAAATCGTTTTGCCGTTGCCCCGATGCTTGACTGGACGGACCGGCACTGCCGCTACCTGCTGCGCCGGGTATCGCGCCACGCGCTGCTGTATACGGAAATGATTACAACGGGCGCCATTCTGAAGGGTGATCGGGCGCGTTTTCTTGCCCACGATGACAGCGAGCACCCCGTGGCGCTGCAACTCGGCGGCAGTGATCCGGCAGCGCTGGCCGAGTGCGCGCATATCGGTGCAGACGCCGGTTATGACCAGATCAACCTGAATGTCGGCTGTCCCAGCGACCGGGTGCAATCGGGCCGTTTCGGTGCCTGTCTGATGGCGGAGCCTGACCTGGTCGCCGAATGTGTCGCGGCGATGCGCAAGGCAGCGGCCGTCCCCGTGACGGTCAAGACGCGCATCGGGATCGACGACACGGACAGCTACGAATCGCTGGCAGGCTTTATCGAAACGGTGATGGCGGCGGGCTGTGAAACCTTCATAATCCATGCACGCAAGGCCTATCTGCAGGGACTCAGCCCGAAAGAGAACCGCAGCGTACCGCCGCTGAAATACGACTACGCCTACCGCATCAAGCGGGAGTTCCCGCGACTGGAAATCGTACTCAACGGCGGCATTATCGACCTGGATGCCGCCGCAGCCCACCTTGAGCAAGTCGACGGGGTGATGCTGGGGAGGGCGGTCTACCAGGACCCCTGCCTGCTGGCCGCTGTCGACCAGCGGTTTTTCAGCGCGGCGCACGCCATCCCGGAACGCGAGGAAATCGTCCGGCAGATGCTGCCGTACATCGACAGGGAACTGAAAGCCGGCACACTGCTCAAACATATTACCCGTCACATGCTCGGACTGTTTCAGGGCGTACCAGGAGCGCGTCACTGGCGCCGCCACCTGAGCACGCATGCCTGCCGTGCGGGGGCCGGCCTGGAGGTCGTCGTGGCGGCGCTTGAGAACACTACCCGGATTGCACGGGAGACCCCGGTCACAACAGGTTACAATCAGCAATATGGATGAACTGATTTCCAGCCACGAGGCCAGCATCAGGCTCGGCAGTTTCCTCGGTATCTTCGCACTCATGGCGCTCTGGGAGATCCTGGCCCCGCGCCGTGCGCTCACGCAACCCAGGGCGAGCCGCTGGCTGAACAATATCGCTCTGGTCGCGTTAAATACCTCACTGCTGCGTGTGCTGTTCCCGGTAGCTGCCGTCGGTGTCGCCGGGTACGCGCAACTGCTGCAGTGGGGGCTGTTCAACCGCGTCGAGGTACACCCCGTCATTGCCATGCTGGTATCCGTGATCGTGCTGGATATGGCCATCTACCTGCAGCATGTCATGTTTCATGCCCTCCCTGTGCTGTGGCGGCTGCACCGCGTGCACCATGCAGATCTCGACTTCGACGTCACCACGGGTGCCCGCTTTCACCCTGTCGAAATCCTGCTGTCCATGCTGATCAAGTTCGCCGTGATCGTGCTGCTTGGGCCGCCGCTGGCTGCCGTGGTGGTGTTCGAGGTGCTGCTGAATGCCATGTCGATGTTCAATCACAGCAACGTGTGGATGCCGCCGGTGCTGGATAACATACTGCGCCGGTTGATCGTCACACCGGACATGCACCGCGTGCACCATTCACACCTGGCCGACGAAACCAACAGCAATTTCGGCTTCAACCTGTCTGTCTGGGACCGTATCTTCGGTACCTATCGCGCCCAGCCTGCCGCCGGCCATACAGGTATGGTGATCGGCATCGACACCTTTCGCGATCCCGCCAGCTGCGTGAAGATTTCCGGGATATTGCTGATGCCGTTCAGCGGCACAATCACGGACTATGCCATTAACCGCCGCTGGAAATCGCGCGATGGGAACTGACACGAGGCGCCGCATCCTGGTGGCTTGCGTCCTGTGCACCGGCATCGCCGCAGCCGTTGTCTGGCGCGACCGCATTTCGATCGAGACCCTGACGACCTGGGTGGCGCAAGCCGGCTGGATCGCCCCGCTGGTATTCATCGCCGGCTACGCCATCGCCACCGTTTTTTTTCTGCCCGGGCTGGTTTTCACCCTGGCTGGCGGCGCACTGTTCGGTCCCGTCTACGGCACGCTCTACAATCTCACCGGCGCGACCCTTGGCGCCACCCTGGCATTCCTGACGGCGCGCTACCTCACCCGTGACTGGGTTGCACGACGTGCCGGCGGGCGGCTGCAGCAACTGATCGCCGGTGTCGAGAGGGAAGGCTGGCGCTTCGTCGCCTTTGTGCGCCTGGTGCCGCTGTTCCCGTTCAACCTGCTCAACTATGCGCTCGGCCTGACGCGCATCAGGCTGTCGCATTACATCATTACCAGCTTCATCTTCATGGCACCCGCCGGTGCCGCCTACACCTACCTTGGCTATGCAGGACGTGAACTGGCAGGTGCCGGCGAGGATGTCGTGCGCAAGGCGCTGCTGGCCCTTGCGGCAGTCGCGACCGTGGCATTCCTGTCCCGGCTGCTCATCCTTCGCCGGCAGGCTCGCAGCAAGCAGGAGACAGGTCATGACGGGCAAGCGTGATCTGGTCGTCATCGGCGGTGGACCGGGGGGGCTGGTTATAGCCAGCGTGGCCGCGCAGGCAGGCCTGAAGGTCACGCTGGTGGAAAAATCGGACCGCCTCGGCGGCGATTGCCTGCATACCGGCTGTGTACCCAGCAAGGCCCTGATCCATGCAGCACGCACGGCGCACATGGCGCGCACCGGCGCTCGCGAGGGCTTGCTGTCGACGATGCCGGAGATCGATTTCGGGCAGGCGATCACGCAGGTGGAACAGGCCATTGAAACAATCCAGGCCTGGGACGATCCCGAGCGGTTTCGCAGCTATGGCTGTGACGTGCGTTTCGGCAAGGCGCGGTTCGTCAGTCCCGACAGCATTGCCATTGATGATGAAATCATACGCAGCAGGCGTTTTGTCATCGCCACCGGCTCGCGCCCGGCGCTGCCGCCGATACCGCTGCTGGAGCAGGCAGGTTTCGAGACCAGCGACAGTATTTTCAAACGCCATGACCGTCCCGGGCACCTGACCGTGATCGGCGGCGGCCCGATCGGCGTGGAACTCGCCCAGGCCTTTGTCCGCCTGGGCAGCAAGGTCACCCTGATCGAGATGGCCGACCGCCTGCTGTCCGCCCATGACCCGGAGGTCTCGGCAGCCCTGCAGCAGACCCTGGAAAGCGAGGGTATCCACATCATCACCGGCGCACTGGTAGCCGGCATCCACCGGGAAGGGGAAGCCCGTCAGCTGCGGCTCTCGGATGACACCATCGTGGAAACGGACCGCATCCTGGTGGCAACCGGCCGCCGCCCGGTGCTGCACGGGCTCGGTCTGGAAGCGGCCGGCGTGGAATTCAACCAGCAGGGTATCCTGCATCGACCGCCGGCTGCGAACCTCGCAGAAGCATATCTACGCGGTGGGTGATGTCTGTGGACCCTATCAGTTCACACACATGGCCGAATATCAGGCCGGTATTGCACTGGCCAACATCGTATTTCGCATTCCCAGGAAAACCGATTACCGGGTCGTCCCTCAGGTTGTCTACACCGACCCCGAGGTCGCCAGCGTGGGACTGACGGAAAGCGGGGCTGCGGCGCAGGGGCTGCGCTTTCAGGTCGCACAATTCCCGCTTGCCGAACTGGACCGCGCCATCACGGACCGCGCGACGACCGGCTTCGCCAGGATTCTGCTGCGACGCGGTCGCATCCTGGGCGCCAGCCTGGTCGGGCCGCATGCCGGCGAGCTTGTTCACGAGCTGGCGCTGGCCATGCGTGTAGGGGCAAAGGCGCGGGAGATCAGCGAACTGGTTCATGCCTACCCGACCTATGCGCAGATACACCGGCGCACCATCAACAGCAACTACGCACACCTGCTGCGATCCAGAAAGGTACGCTCCCTGGTCTGGCTGCTGCAGCATTTGCTGCCATAGGATATGGCCATGGGGTATATGGACAGACTGCGCAGGATTGCCAACAATCTGCATGTAAACCAGCCGTTGGCAAGTACGCCCGGCCGCGAATCAATCCGAGCCTGAATGGACCGCATGCACGCAACCCTGCCATTACTGCTTGAAACCGATTTCCCCGCCATCAGGCGCGGGCCGCTGGAAACCCTGCAGGTCAATCTCGGCTATCAATGCAACCAGTCCTGCGTGCATTGCCACGTCAATGCAGGCCCCCGGCGCACGGAGATCATGTCCGCCGACATCGTGGATGCCGTCATCCGCTTTCTCGCCAGGTCACAGATCAGCACCCTGGACCTGACGGGCGGGGCACCGGAACTCAACCCGCACTTCAGACGCCTGGCAAGTGCGGCACGGTCGCTTGACATCGCGGTGATCGACCGCTGCAACCTCACCATCCTGCTGGAACCGGAGCAGCGGGGCACCGACCGCTTCCTGGCCGAGAATCAGGTCAAAATAGTTGCCTCATTACCTTGTTATATAAAGGATAATGTGGACGCTCAACGTGGCGACGGCACATTCGCCGGGAGCATCGAGGCACTGCGGCGCCTGAATTTTCTCGGCTATGGCAAAGCTGACTCCGGGCTGGAACTTGATCTGGTCTACAACCCCCAGGGAGCGGTACTGCCGCCTCCCCAGCAGGCGCTGGAACAGGATTACCGGCAGCACCTCGAGTCCCGCTACGGCATCCAGTTCAACAGGCTGCGGACCCTGACCAACATGCCGATCAAGCGATTCGGCAGCACCCTCATCAGCCAGGGACGCTTCGCGGACTACATGCAACTGCTGCGCTCCACACACCAGGAAAGCAACCTTGCCGGTGTCATGTGCCGCACCCTGCTGAGCGTCGACTGGCAGGGCTGGCTTTACGACTGTGACTTCAACCAGATGCTGGGTATGCCCACGCAGCACGGTGGTCACGGGCGGGCGCATATCTCCGGCATCAATGCCGCCGATCTTGCAGGTGCCGCAATTCAGGTCGCAGACCACTGCTACGGTTGTACCGCCGGCCAGGGCTCCAGTTGCGGCGGCGCCCTTGACACCTGACCCATTTGAATTTCAGGAGTAACGAATGACGCTGGATGTAGAAATTTCGGTAACCGAAAGATATTCGGAAGGCGCGCGGGAAAGGCAGGAGGCCCTGTGCTGCCCCGTTGATTACGACAGCAGCCTGCTGGCCATGCTGCCGCAGGAAATCATCGAGCGCGACTACGGCTGCGGCGATCCCTCCCGCTACGTAAAAGCCGGCGATGTGGTACTCGATCTCGGCTCAGGCGGCGGCAAGATCTGCTACATGGCGGCCCAGCTCACGGGCGCGGGCGGCCGGGTTATCGGCGTGGACATGAACGACGACATGCTGGCACTGGCACGCAAATACCAGGCACAGATGGCCGAAAAGCTGGGTGGCGACCGGGTGCGCTTCGTCAAGGGCTATATCCAGGACCTGGCGCTGGATATCGATGCCCTGGGGCATTACCTGGCAGCCAATCCGGTCAGACAACACGCCGACTACAGCGCACTCAGAGCCTGGGAACAGCGGCAGCGCCGGGAAGCACCGCTGATTCCGGACGCATCGGTCGACCTGGTGATTTCCAACTGCGTGTTGAACCTGGTGGCCGACAGCGACAAGCAGCAGCTGGTTCAGGAAATATTCCGGGTGCTCAGACCGGGCGGCCGCATCGCGGTCTCCGATATCGTCAGCGACCGTCCCGTCCCGCAGTTCATGAAGCAGGACCCCGACCTGTGGAGCGGCTGCATCTCCGGTGCCTTCGAGGAAAGCGGGTTCGCGAACGCCTTCGCGGCCGCCGGCTTCCGCGGCGTCTGCTATGACAAGTGGGACCCGCAGCCCTGGCGAGTCATCGGGGACATCACCTTCCGTTCGGTGACGCTGACTGCAGTGAAACCGGCAAACGTTGCAGAGCAAAAAGGCAACAGGACAGTCATGTACCGCGGACCCTTTGCCGCAGTCATCGACGAAAGCGGCCGGCGCTTCGATCGTGGCAGCCGCGAGGCCGTCTCCGCAAGCACGCATCAGCTGCTGCTGAATGCCGCCTGCAACAATGCTTTCATCGACCTGTCGAACGGTGTGACTGCTGAATCGGCGACTTCCTGCTGCGGGGCACCACAACCGGAGGCTGGCAAAGAAACCGCAGGGCAGGCAGTGTCGCATGGCGGATGCTGCGGCTGAAGCACTGCAGCTGTCTGTCATTATCCCGGCGCTGAACGAGGCCGCCGCGATCACGGCGACACTTGAAGCACTGCAGCTCCTGCGGACACACGGGCATGAGGTCATCGTGGCCGACGGGGGCAGCCATGACCTGACCGTCGAGCTGAGCCGGCCGCTGGCTGACCGGGTCATACAGACAAGGGCCGGGCGTGCGACGCAGATGCGGGCGGGTGCCGCGTCCGCCACCGGTTCGGTGTTGTGGTTCCTGCACGCCGACACCACTGCACCGCCGGATGCCGACAGCCTGATCCTGGCGGCGCTGCAGCACGCGCGGGCAGGGTGGGGACACTTCGACGTCCAGCTGTCGCAAACCCGTCTCCTGCTGCAATGCGTCGCCTGGATGATGAACCTGCGTACCCGGCTCAGCGGCATTGTCACCGGAGACCAGGGCCTGTTCGTCACACGCCGGCGCTACGATGATGTCGGCGGCTTCCCGGAAATAGCGCTGATGGAGGATGTCGCGCTCAGCCGCGCGCTGCGCCGGCAGGGCCGCCCGGCGCGCATCCGGCAGCCGCTTGTTTCCTCACCACGCCGCTGGCTGGCACATGGTGTGCTGCGCACCATCCTGCTCATGTGGGTCCTGCGACTGGCCTATTTTCTGGGCGTTAGTCCCGAACGACTGGCCGCCTACTACGCACTGCACCGGCCGTGAAGCACCCCGATGCACGGCTTCTGATTCTCAGCAAGGCCCCGGATCCCGGCGCTGTGAAAACCCGGCTGATACCGGTGCTGGGCAAAGCCGGTGCTGCCTGTCTGTACGCCCGGATGCTGCATGCCTGTCTCGGCAGGATGGTTGCTGCCGACCTGTGCCCCGTCGACCTGTGGTGCGCACCGACAACCAGCCACCCGTTTTTCAGCGAATGCCGGCAACATTACGGTGTGGCGCTGCAACAGCAGGCTGCAGGAGATATCGGGCAGCGGATGCAACAGGCGCTGGGGACGGCCCTGCAACAGGCCGGGTATGCGGTGCTGGTTGGCGCCGACTGCCCCGGTCTGGCAGTCGCTGATATCGAGGAAGCCCTGCTGGCGCTCAAACAGGGCGTTGACGTCGTCCTTGGCCCCGCCCTCGATGGCGGTTATTACCTTGTTGCCATGCGCCGCTGCCATGCCTTCATGTTCGAGAGCATGCCCTGGGGCTCCGCGGATGTGCTGCAGCTGACCGAATCCAGGCTGCGTTTGCACGGGGTCAGCTGGCACAGGCTGGCACTGCGCCGCGACCTGGACACCCCGGAGGACTACATGGCCCTGGCTGAGGCGGATTGATCGCCCATGGCAGAAGCTGTATCGTGCGCGACTGGCACCGCACGCGAAAGTAAACTATAAACTAGTATTATGAGTTGCGAATCAGGCACCGCCCTTGCTCCATAATACTGTCCTGATTTCAAACGAGGAGATCATAAATGAGAAGACTGTATTTCCTGATTCCCAGCATCGACAGCGCCAAGACCATCGTCGATGAGCTGTTGCTGGCACGTATCGAGGAGCGGCACATCCACATCGCAGCCAAGGACCACCATGCCCTGATTGAGGCGCACCTGCCCGAAGCCAACCTGCTCCAGGAAAGTGATTTCGTACCAGCTGTCGAGCGCGGTGTGGCCATCGGCGGCGCCACCGGCATTCTTGCCGGGATAGCAGCAGTCACAATCCCCGGCGCGGCACTGGCACTGGGTGGCGGTGCCATTCTGGGTATCGGGCTGGCCGGCGCCGGCGTGGGCGCCTGGATGTCCGGCATGATTGGCGTCTCGGTACCCAGCTCGCGTCTGACTGAATTCGAAAGCGCGATAGAGGAGGGCAGCCTGCTGATGATGGTGGATGTACCCAAGTCCCAGGTGGACGCAATTACCGAAATGGTGAAGAGTCACCACCCGGAAGCGCACATCGAGGGCACCGAACCCGTCATCCCCGCCTTCCCGTAACGCTGCAATGCAAGCTGGCTGCGGCGTCTGGCACTAGAGATACAGGCGCCGCAGTTCCATGTCAGCGTCGCTGTGTTCCCACACTTCCCTGAAGTACTTGCCAAGACGTGCGACTTCAGCTGCATTATTGAAACTGGCAAGCCCTTCATAGCGACTTGCCAGCGGGCGATACAGGTAGCCGGCGTCATCCGCCAGCAGGAAAGTCCCGCAGTAGCCACGGTATTGCTGTGTGCAGCACCGTATCTGGATACTCGATCCCAGCCGCCGCGCCAGTTCCACCAGGCGGTGTCCGTCCTTGACGACCCGGTCCACATTCTGGATCAGGACGTCAAAGCAGGCCCCCGGGTGGCGTCGCACCAGCGCGCTGACAGCCTCGATAAAAGGCTGCCTGTCATAGATTCTCGCCTCCAGGTCATACGTATGCAGCAACAGGGTGCGCCGCGCCTGGGTGGCAAGCGCCATTGCCACGGCACACGCATCGTCACTACCTGCCAGCCTGATCGCCTCCCTGTCCACACCCAGCCGCAGTGAATCGATTTCGGAAGACACCTGCACAATCGGGTTTTCTCTGGTTGTATTCATCGTATCCGGAAACCTGTTGTTGTATATCTTGAGTATTGGAAATTCAGTCACGGATTTCCAATTCAATTATCGACAACCACGCAGCACACCGCTATCGGACCTTTGTCCAATAGACCCCCGCGGCGCAGCCGGGCAAGAATACTCTGGAACTACCGTGTCAGATACTTGCAGGGGGCATGATGAAAAACAGAAGGAAGACTGTCGATCGCCGCGCCAATAATTACAAGCAGGATCTCCTGTTCGGCTGCAACCGCCGCTATCGCGCGGACCGGCGGCTGAACAGTATCGAAGTGGAATGGATTTCGATCGACAGCGTCAGGGCGCATCCGGTTGCCCGGCTGGTGTTCAGTCGCGGCTGAAGCCCTGCCGCTCAGGTAGCGGCATCCAGACGTTTCGTCATTTCCACGTGGACGATATCTGCCGCAACAAAAGGCTGCCCGGCAATCCGGAAGCCCGCAAGGCTGTAGAACCCGGCGACTTCCAGCTGGGCATGGACATAGACCTGCCGCAGTCCGTCTCGCAGGGCATGCTGATGCAGCCGTTCGAGCAGCGCGCGGCCCACACCGCAACCACGCCAGGCCTGCAGGACAGCCATGCGGCCAATGCGCCCTCCGGCCAGCAGCCGGCCGGTTGCTATAACTTCAGCATTTCCCGCCAGCGCCAGCACATGCCGGCAGTCCTCATCACTGCCGTCCCATTCAAGACTTTCCGGAATCCCCTGTTCCTCGACGAACACGGCGTTGCGAACCGCCCGAATGCCTGACTGGTCACGGGACCAGTCAGCGTCGACAATGCGGTAAGCCTGCACCCTGCTCAAGACAGGCACGGCAAATCAGGACCGCCTGGTTTGCGGTGAGGCAATGGCTCGCGACCAGGTTCAGATGGCACGCGCCTGGTCAGCGGCGTTGCCGGTGTAGCTGGCGGGCGTAAGGCCTGAGAGTTCCGCCTTGACCTCTTCCGGCAGATCGAGTGTACGGATGAATTCCGCCAGCGTCGCCCGGGTAACCGTCTGGTCCCGCGTCAGATCCTTGAGCTTTTCATAGGGCTTCTCAATGCCATATCGGCGCATCACGGTTTGCAGCGCTTCGGCAAGCACCTCCCAGCTGCTGTCCAGGTCTTCCGCCGTGCGCTGCGGATTCACCTGCAGCTTGCTGATCCCTTTCAGGCAGGATTCGCAGGCGATCATGCTGTGGGCAATCGCCACCCCGAGATTGCGCAGCACGGTTGAGTCGCTCAGGTCACGCTGCCAGCGCGACACCGGCAGCTTGGCTGCAAAATGCGTGAACAGGGCATTGGCGATGCCCAGGTTGCCCTCGGCGTTTTCAAAGTCGATCGGGTTCACCTTGTGCGGCATGGTGGATGACCCGACTTCGCCCGCCACCGTCCTCTGCCTGAAATAGCCGAGTGAAATATAGCCCCACACGTCACGGCAGAAATCGATCAGCACGGTGTTGAAACGCGCCAGGGCGTCAAACTGCTCGGCGATATAGTCATGCGGCTCTATCTGCGTGGTGTATGGATTGAACACCAGGCCAAGGTCGCTGACGAATTCCCGGGCAAATTCCGGCCAGTCGATCGCCGGGTATGCCACCAGGTGGGCATTGTAGTTGCCGACTGCACCGTTGATCTTGCCGAGCACGGGAACCGCGGCAAACTGTTCCCGCTGCCGTCGCAGGCGCGCAGCCACATTCGCCATTTCCTTGCCGACGGTGGTAGGCGATGCGGTTTGTCCATGGGTGCGCGCCAGCATGGGATGGTCGGCATAATGCCGTGCCAGACCGGCAATCTCGTGAATGACCGAATCCAGCAGCGGCAGCAGGGCCTGGTTGCGTGCCTCGCGCAGCATCAGGGCGTAGGCCAGGTTGTTGATGTCTTCCGACGTGCAGGCGAAATGAATGAATTCACTCACGGCCTCGAGTTCCTCGTTGCCGGCAATTTTCTCCTTGAGGAAATATTCCACCGCCTTGACGTCATGATTGGTGGTGCGTTCGATATTCTTGACGCGCTGCGCGTCCTGTTCGCTGAACTTTTCGATGATCTCGTTCAGCACGCGCCCGGCATGCACACCGAGCGGCGGCACTTCCTGTATGTCAGGGTGCCGGGCCAGCGCCTGCAGCCAGCTCACTTCCACGACCACGCGGTGGCGGATCAGCCCGTATTCACTGAAGATCGGACGCAGCGTTTCGGTTTTGGAGCCATAGCGCCCGTCGACGGGTGATATGGCCGTAAGTTGTGACAGCTCCATTGCTATCCCCCTGGATTGGTACGCTGCTCAGGCAGCCAGTTGCCGCAAAACATAATGCAGGATGCCGCCGTGACAGTAGTACTCGTACTCCTGCGGCGTATCGATGCGCACCCGGGCTTCGAACACAGTGGTGCTGCCATCATCCGCCGTTGCCGTTACCTGCACTCGCCCGCTGAGGCCACCCTGCAGACTACCGATATCGAAGCTTTCCCGGCCAGTCAGTCCCAGGCTGTCCGGCGATTCATGCTCCAGGAACTGCAGCGGCAGGATACCCATGCCGACCAGGTTCGAGCGGTGAATACGCTCGTAGCTCTCGGCGATCACCGCACGCACACCCAGCAGCCGCGGCCCCTTGGCCGCCCAGTCACGGGACGAGCCGGAGCCGTACTCCTTGCCGGCAAGAATCACCAGCGGCACGCCGTCTTCGGCGTAGCGTTGCGCGGCATCGAAGATAGTCATCTGCTCGCCGCCGGGCTGGTGCACGGTGACGCCGCCCTCGGTTCCCGGTGCCAGATGGTTGCGCAGGCGGATATTTGCGAAGGTGCCGCGCATCATGACCTCATGATTGCCACGGCGCGAACCCAGCGAATTGAAATCACCGGGTGCGACGCCGTGCGACTCGAGGTACTTCCCGGCGGGGCTGTCCGGCTTGATGGCACCCGCGGGAGAGATGTGATCGGTGGTGACGGAATCGCCGAGCAGCGCCAGTACCCGCGCACCGCGGATCTCGCCGGGCACCTCCGGTTCGCGCGTGATGCCCTCGAAGTAGGGCGGCTTGCGGATGTAGGTCGAATGTCCCTGCCATTCGTAGAGCTTGCCTGCCGGCGAGGCCAGCGCCGTCCAGCGGTTTTCACCGGTGTAGACCTCCGCGTAGACCGAGCGGAATTCGGCGTCGTTGACGCTCGCCGCGATCGCGGCGCGGATCTCCGCCTGGGTCGGCCAGATGTCACGCAGATAGACGGCAGAACCATCCGTAGCAGTGCCGATCGGCTCCTGCTGCAGGTCGATGTCCATGCGCCCGGCCAGCGCATAGGCGACCACCAGCGGCGGCGAGGCAAGGTAGTTCATGCGCACCTCGGCGTGGATACGGCCTTCGAAGTTGCGGTTGCCGGAAAGCACGGAACACACAGACAGGTTGCCTTCGTGAATTGCTTTGGATACCGGCTCGGGCAGCGGGCCGGAGTTGCCGATGCAGGTCGTGCAGCCGTAGCCGACGGCGTGGAAACCCAGCGAGCGCAGCGCATCCATCAGGCCGGCCCGGTTGAGATATTCCGTAACCACACGCGAACCCGGTGCCAGCGAGGTCTTGACCCAGGGTTTCACGGTCAGACCCAGCGCAGTCGCCTTCTGCGCCACCAGACCGGCACCGATCATGACCGAGGGATTGGACGTATTGGTGCACGATGTGATCGCAGCGATCACCACCGCGCCGTCCTGCAATTCAACCGCTGTCCCGTTGATCGTGGTACTCACCGCGTGACTGCTGATATCCCTTTCCTCCTTGAGCTCGGCCAGCGCCGCCTGGAAGCGCGGCTTGACGTCCTTCAGCGGTACCCGGTCCTGTGGTCGCTTCGGTCCGGCGAGGCTTGGCTCGACACTGGCCAGGTCCATCGTGATCGTCCTGGTGTAGTCCGCGGCAGGGCAGCCGGGCTCGCGGAACAGCATCTGCTCCCGCGCGTAGGCCTCGACCAGGGCGACCTGCGCCTCGCTGCGGCCGCTCAGCCTGAGATAAACCAGCGTCTCTTCATCCACCGGGAAGAAGCCGCAGGTCGCGCCGTATTCCGGTGCCATGTTGGCGATGGTCGCGCGGTCCGCCAGCGGCAGGTGATCAAGACCTTCACCAAAGAACTCGACGAATTTTCCGACCACGCCCTCACGTCGCAGGATCTCCACGATCATCAGCACCAGATCAGTGGCCGTGGTGCCTTCCGGCAGCCTGCCCCTGAGCTCGAACCCCACGACCTGCGGTATCAGCATCGAGATCGGCTGACCCAGCATCGCGGCTTCAGCCTCGATACCGCCGACGCCCCAGCCGAGCACGCCCAGGCCGTTGATCATGGTGGTATGCGAGTCGGTTCCCACCAGGGTGTCCGGGTAGGCCTGGGTCGTGCCGTCCCGGTCCATTTCGAACACCACGCGCGCCAGGTATTCCAGGTTGACCTGGTGGACGATACCGGTGTCTGGCGGCACGACCTTGAAGTTGGAAAACGCCTTCTGTCCCCACTTGAGGAAGCTGTAGCGTTCCTGGTTGCGCCGGTATTCAAGTTCGCTGTTGAGTTCGATGGCGTTGTTCGAGCCGAAACTGTCGACCTGCACGGAATGGTCAATAACCAGTTCCGCCGGCTGCAGCGGGTTGATGCGATCCGGGTCTCCACCGAGCTGCTTCATGGCATCGCGCATGGCGGCAAGGTCGACCACCGCCGGGACGCCGGTGAAATCCTGCAGCAGCACGCGCGCCGGACGAAAGGCAATTTCGCAATCCGGTTCTGCCTGCGGATTCCAGCCAATGAGCGACTCGATATTCGCCCGTGTCACGGTCCGCTCGTCCTCGTTGCGCAGCAGATTCTCCAGCAGGATTTTCAGGGTGTTCGGCAGGCGCGTTATGTCCTGCGCGGCATTCAGCTTGCGTAGACTGAAAATTTCAAACGACTGCTCCCCGACAGTGAGCGTGTCGCGGGTGGCGAAACTGTTGTTCATGGGTGCTCCTGCTTTTTTTACTTCAGAATGAGGTGCCCGAATGCGCAGCTGGCACGCGCCTCGGGAGGCGGCGATTATACACGGAAACCCGGCCGCGGATGCCGTGTTCAGCCATCCCTGCGCGCTTCCTCCAGCAGCTCCCGGCAGTCACGCAGCAGCGCCTTGCGGCTGAAAAGCAGCTGCACCCGGTTGCCGCCGCACTGCCGCCACAACACGGCGGCGCGCATGCCGCCCAATAATAGTGCGCGAATCATGTTCCTGCTGTCCGTGCCGGTGAGAATGGACTGTTCGCCCTTGACCATGATCCTGGGTTGCAGGGTGCTGATTGTGCTGCTGTAGAGTTCGGCGAGGGCAGCGATCACGGTGGGATGTACCTGGTCGAAAAACTCCCGCTGCGTGGAAATTTTCCCGATGCCGTCGCCCAGCGCGCGCAGCATCTGCGGCTGCCGGTGCAGCTTGCGCTCGAGATGCAGCAGGGTAATGGCATAACCCGTCAGTTCCATGTCGCGCCGCGCGCTGTCGCTGCCCAGCTGTCCAAGCAGCGTCTCAAGGCCCGGCCGCAGTGAGGCGACCTCTCCGTATACGCCGAGGGTCGTGTCCGGGTCGGTATTGAAAATACTGCGCAGACAGACCGCCGTGGCCGCGGCATCGCGCCGCTCGCCGCGTGCGGTCAGCTGCACCAGCCGGACGGACTGGAACAGACCGGCAAGGGCGATACAGCGGTCACGAAAATCGGCATGCACGGCATCTATCCTCAGGGGTCCAGGGCAGCCTCGATAATACCGCCGCCCAGGCATTCGTCCCCGCTGTAGAACACCACCGACTGCCCGGCGGTGATCGCACGCTGTGGCAGCGCGAATTCAACGCTGCCATCCTGGCCTGCGACACCCAGCAGCGTGCAGGGCTGCAGCGGCTGTTGATGGCGGATGCGTGCCGTGCAGACAAACGGCGGGGAGGGCGCTTGTCCGGCTATCCAGTGCAGACTGCTTGCCCGCAGTCCGCGCTTGAACAGGGCAGGGTGATCGACGCCCTGGGCCACGACAAGGATATTGTGCGCCATGTCCTTGTCAATGACATACCAGGGTTCGCCGGAACCGCCGTGAAGTCCCCCGATTCCGAGCCCCTGCCGTTGCCCGATGGTGTAGAACATCAGCCCCGTGTGTTCACCGATGACGCTGCCATCCAGGGTGCGGATCTCGCCGGGATTTTTCCGCAGATATCGCGCCAGGAATTCATCGAAACGGCGCTCACCGATAAAACAGATGCCGGTGCTGTCCTTTTTGTCATGGTTGCTAAATCCGGCCTCCCGCGCCAGCTGGCGGACCCCGGACTTCCTGAGTTCCCCCAGCGGGAACAGGCTGTGGCTGAGCTGCGCCTGCGTCAGGGTGTGCAGGAAATAGGACTGGTCCTTGTGCGCATCAAGGCCCTGCAGGAGGCGCACCGCGGGTGTCCTGGCGATGCGCGCATAGTGCCCGGTAGCGATGTAGTCCGCGCCCGCAGCCAGCGCGTGATCGAGAAAGGCCCGGAACTTGATTTCGCGGTTACAGATGATGTCGGGACTCGGGGTACGCCCGGCCGCATACTCGTCGAGAAAATGCCTGAAAACCCGGTTCCAGTACTCCGCCGAAAAACTCACGGTGTCCAGTTCGATCCCCAGCCGCGCGGCGATCTCGCGGGCATCCGCCAGATCCGCAGCAGCCGGGCAGTAGCCGGCATCGTCGTCCTCGTCCCAGTTCTTCATGAACACGGCCGCGACATCGTGTCCCTGCTGTTTGAGCAGCAACGCAGCGACGGCGGAATCCACCCCGCCGGAGAGACCGACGATGACCTTACTCATGACGATCGCCGTCCGGACGCCAGCCCGATTTCCAGTCATCCAGCAGCATGATGACCGGGGGCTCCCCGTTATCGAAAAACCAGGAATCAACGGCGTAGCGCTGCTCTGTGGCGACATCCAGGATGACCGCCGTGGTATGCGGCATGCCGGCGCTCAGGCCAAAGCGTGTCGCCCGACCCTGAACGACATGGTGTCTGAGCAATCCGTCCTGCTGCAGCAGCTTCAGGTAGGTCATGGTGTTGTTCGATTCGTCAATACAGTCCATTTGTCCCTGCTGGCCGAAACCGGCCAGGTTGCCACCCCTGTCGCCGGACGTGCCGGTTTTTTCGCCAACGAGCTGTTCCATGAGCGCAATTGTGTCAGCGATTGCTGTCCGTTCCGTTGCTGCCGCAGCTGCGGGCATCCGTAATGGCCCGGTAATCCGCTGCCATTCCCGGTCGCTGAAGGAACGGGTAACGACCGTACGACAACTGTGATCGAAGCACACCGAGAATCTGTCCCTGGCCGGATCCCTGATTACCTCCGTGGGGAACAGCCAGTCATCCGCTGCCGCTGACTGAGCCACCGCCAGCAGGATAGCAGCACACTTAATCCGGGGTTTATTCAAGATCTGCCAGTATGGTCAGCGGCCATGACTTGCCTGCACGGTAATCTTCTATGGAACGCAGCACCAGCGGGCTGCGCAAGCTGTCTTGCTGCATCCTGATCGCGGCATCGCCCAGCCAGACGACCTGTTCGATATCCGGATCGAGGCTGCGCGCGGCGTCGTACACCAGCAACTCCCCCGCAAAAGTGAAACGCACGAAGGTTAGCCCGGTCTGCGGGTGGCGCCAGCGATAGATGCCGACAATTGCACTCGGCTCGAACTGCCACGCCGTCTCTTCCAGCACCTCGCGCCGCACGGCTGCCAGCAGACTCTCGCCGTCTTCCAGGTGGCCGGCCGGCTGGTTGAGAACCCGCTTGCCGGCATCACGCTCCTGCACCAGCAAAAACCGGCCCTGCCTTTCAGCCACGGCCGCTACCGTAACGTGGGGTTTCCAGGTCATGTCCATGTTATTCAGATGCTTTTCCAGGCATCCCGGTGCTCGGCCGTTGCCTTCCGGCGAGCCCGGCCGGTGCCCGGATCGACCGTTAAAAAGTTATAAAATTGGCGCTCGCACAACTGCATTGATTCACCTATACTTTGCGACTCGTTATGCATGCTCGTGTTACCCGGATATTTTAAGGCAGCGCCTCAGAGCATCAAGGTAACGTTATCTAATCATAAATTTTTTAATTCTAAGGTGTGTGGAGGGATTTAGAATGACTGGCTTATTAAGAAAAACATTATTCTCTGTATTCGCATTCATGTTGTCAGCAGGCAGTGCCCTGGCCGACGATATCCTCATGCCGTTCGTGTTTGCCGGCAACAAGACCGGCGACGTGGCATCGGTTGCCAAAGACGTCAAGTCCAAGCTCAAGGGCGCAGGCTTTGAAATCGTGGGCGAATATTCGCCCTATGATGGTGCGGACATTATTATCGTGACCAGCGAGGCCCAGAAAGCCGCAGCCGCCAAATCCGATTTTGGCGCTTACGGTGCAATCGACCGCATCGCCATTACCAAGAATGGCGACAATATCGAAGTCAGCTACACCAACCCGATCTACATGGCGGCAGTCTATCGCATGGCCACCGACATGGCCGACATCCGTGCGCAGCTGGAAGGCGCGCTGGGTGCCGAGATGGACTATGGCTCCGAAAAGAACCTGACGGCCAAGGACCTGCGCGATTATCACTACACTGTCATGATGGAATATTTCGACGACCCCAGCGTGCTGGCCGAGTACGACAGCCAGGCTGAAGCCGTGAAGGCCGTTGAAGACTCCCTGGCCGCCGGCCTGGGTGCCACCGCCAAGGTCTATCGCGTCGATATTCCCGGCAAGGACGAGACCATCTTCGGTGTTGCCCTGAAGGGTGCCGATGCCGATGACTGCAGCGGTGACGAGTTCATCATGAGCCGCATCGACAAGGCCACACCGCGTTCCACGGCCCACCTGCCCTATGAAATCGTGGTAACCGACGGTACCGCACGTGCGCTGTTCGCCCGCTTCCGTATCGCCATCAACTGGCCGCACCTGCCAATGATGGCCAGCGAAACCGGTGCGACATTCATGAACATCATGTGCTCTCCTGGTGCAATCGAGGAAGCCCTTATCAAGGCCTCCGGCGAAACACCCTAGTCAGCAACAGCAAGCTGTCGACCAGACAGCGCGGTAACAAAGCCCCTGCTAATGCAGGGGCTTTTTTTTCGTGTATTATCTGCACCTCCGTATTGCAGCTACCAGGAAGTCTTCATGGCGTACCAACACATTACCGTCCCGGCTGACGGCGAAAAGATCCGTGTCAAACCCGATAACTCGCTCCAGGTGCCGAACCGGCCCATCATTCCCTTCATTGAAGGTGACGGCATCGGTATTGATATCACCCCGGTGATGCGCGATGTTGTCGATGCCGTTGTCAGGGCAGCCTACGGTGATGGCCGCTCCATCGCCTGGATGGAAATCCATGCCGGCGAGAAGGCCAACGAGGTGTATGGCGCCAATACCTGGCTGCCTGCAGAAACCCTCGACGCCATTCGCGAGTTCAGCGTCGCCATCAAGGGGCCGTTGACCACGCCCGTCGGTGGCGGCATCCGCTCCCTGAATGTATCCCTGCGTCAGGAACTCGATCTCTACGTCTGCCTGCGACCGGTACGCTATTTCGAGGGTACACCCAGCCCGCTGAAGGAGCCGGAGAAGACCAATATGGTCATCTTCCGTGAAAACTCCGAGGACATCTACGCCGGCATCGAATGGCAGGCAGGAACGGAAGAGGCAAACAGGATCATCAGGTTCCTGCAACAGGAGATGGGGGTTACCAAGATCCGCTTCCCCGCCACTTCCGGGATCGGCATCAAGCCGGTTTCAGCCGATGGCACCAAGCGGCTGGTGCGCAAGGCACTGCAGTATGCCATCGACCAGGACCGGGATTCGGTCACCCTGGTGCACAAGGGCAATATCATGAAATTCACCGAGGGCGCCTTCAAGAACTGGGGCTATGAACTGGCCAGGGAAGAGTTCGGCGCCCGTGAAATCGATGGCGGCCCATGGTGCAGCTTCCGCAATCCCGGGACCGGCAAGACCATCATCGTCAAGGACGTCATCGCCGATGCCTTCCTGCAGCAGATCCTGCTGCGACCGGCCGAATACAGCGTGATCGCCACGCTCAATCTCAACGGCGATTACATCTCCGATGCCCTGGCGGCGCAGGTCGGCGGCATCGGCATGGCCCCGGGTGCCAACCTGTCGGACACCATCGCCATGTTCGAGGCCACCCATGGCACCGCGCCCAAGTATGCCGGCAAGGACCAGGTCAATCCCAGTTCGCTGATTCTGTCGGCCGAAATGATGCTGCGCCATCTTGGCTGGAACGAGGCGGCGGACCGCATCATCAACGGGCTCTCCGGTGCGATTGCTGCAAAAACCGTGACCTACGATCTGGAACGCCTGATGGAAGGTGCAACCAGGGTCAGCTGTTCGGAATTCGGCAAGGCAATCATCAACAACGCCTGATTCCCCCACACCTCACAGGGAAGCCGTACGCCTGCGCGTGCGGCTTTTTGCCTGCAGGGATGCAGGTATATCGCGCAGCGCAGGGAGAAGGCAAACCGGGACTGGCCGGGCCATGCGCGGGAGCGATGCGCCTCTGCCGGTTGCACGAGCCCGCCTGTCTTCAGAACGCCAGCCGCGAAGCCGATCCAGGCTTCACCGCATACTGGCGGTGTTGAAACTTCCGGCAATGTAAGTTATCACTATGGAATGCTAAAATGTTGAAACGTGAATAACCTGTACGGCAATTGATTGGTAGATTATCCATGAGCAAGGACCTGGAACATCGCGGCGAGGACGGACTGGCACTGCAGGAAGCCCGGCCCAGGCTGAAAGAACCCGCCATGTACAAGGTGGTGCTGCACAACGACGATTACACACCAATGGAATTCGTCGTCACCCTGCTTGAGAAACTCTTTGGGCTGGACCGCGAAAAGGCCACGCGGATCATGCTGCTGATACATACCCACGGCAAGGGCGTGTGCGGGATTTTTACCTTCGAAATTGCCGAAACCAAAGTGGCGCAGGTCAATGAATACTCCCAGCGTCACCAGCACCCACTGTTATGCAGCATGGAAGCGGTCTAGACGTGCCCTACGAGGTGTCAAAATGCTGAGCAAGGAACTGGAATTCACGTTAAACCTCGCCTTCAAGGAAGCGCGGGAAAAGAATCATGAGTTCATGACCGTCGAGCACCTGCTCTATGCACTGCTCGGAAATCCCTCGGCCGTCGAGGTCCTGCGCGCCTGCGGCGGCGACCTCGACCAGCTGAAACAGGATGTGAGCACCTTCATCGAGGAAACCACTCCGAAACTGGCTCCCGGAGATACCCGGGAGACTCAACCGACGCTGGGCTTCCAGCGGGTACTGCAGCGTGCTGTTTTCCACGTGCAGTCTTCCGACAAGACGGAAGTGACCGGCGCCAATGTCCTGGTTGCGATATTCAGTGAACAGGAATCCCAGGCGGTCTACTTCCTTAACAAGATCGACATCACCCGGCTGGATGTCGTCAACTATATTTCACACGGCATCTCCAAGGTACACGAACAGCCGGAAGAGAATATTGAACGTGCCGACGACAGCGAGGCGCAGGACAGCAATGCCCGGCTGCCGCTGCAGACCTTCACCATTAACCTGAACGAGCAGGCCGCACAGGGCAGGATCGATCCGCTCATCGGCAGGCGTGCAGAGATCCAGCGCACCGTCCAGATACTTTGCCGGCGCCGCAAGAACAACCCGCTGTTTGTCGGCGAGGCCGGTGTCGGCAAAACAGCGCTGGCGGAAGGGCTGGCGAAGATGATCGTCGAGGGTGAGGTACCGGAACTGCTGCTGAACAGTACCATCTATTCACTGGACCTCGGTTCGCTGGTGGCCGGTACCAAGTACCGCGGTGACTTCGAAAAGCGCTTCAAGGCCGTGCTGGCGCAGCTGAAGCGGGAGGAAGGTGCCATCCTGTTCATAGACGAGATCCACACTATCATCGGTGCCGGCGCAGCTTCAGGCGGTGTCATGGACGCATCCAACCTGATGAAGCCGATGCTGGCTTCGGGCGAACTGAAATGCATCGGCTCGACCACATTTCAGGAATACCGCGGCATCTTTGAAAAGGACCATGCCCTGTCCCGGCGATTCCAGAAGATTGACATCACCGAGCCCAGCATCGAGGAAACCTTCGAAATCCTCAAGGGACTGAAATCGCGCTTCGAGGAGCACCACCATGTCAGATACTCGACCCGGGCATTGCGCACGGCCGCGGAGCTTGCCGACCGCTACATCACCGATCGACACCTGCCCGACAAGGCGGTAGACGTCATCGACGAGGCGGGTGCCAGCCACCGGCTGCTGCCACCGTCACGGCGCCGGAAGACGGTGGGCGTAACCGATATCGAGCACGTCATCGCGCAGATCGCCCGCATCCCGGAAAAAACCGTGTCCGCATCCGACAAGGAGACACTGCGCACCCTGGAGCGCGACCTGAAAATGGTCGTCTACGGACAGGACGCGGCAATCGAGACACTGGCCGCCGCGATCAAGATGTCACGTTCGGGGCTGGGCAACGAAAGCCGGCCGATCGGCTCGTTCCTGTTTGCCGGGCCGACCGGCGTCGGCAAGACCGAGGTCACCCGCCAGCTTGCCCGCATCATGGGACAGGAACTGGTTCGCTTCGATATGTCCGAATACATGGAACGCCACACGGTTTCCCGCCTGATCGGCGCGCCACCGGGCTATGTCGGCTACGACCAGGGAGGACTGTTGACCGAGGCCATCACGAAAAATCCGCATGTTGTGCTGTTGCTGGATGAAATCGAAAAAGCGCACCCGGATGTCTTCAACCTGCTGCTGCAGGTCATGGACCACGGCACGCTCACGGACAACAACGGCCGCAAGGCCGATTTCCGCAATGTCGTGATCGTGATGACCACCAATGCCGGTGCCCACGAGATGAACCGTCCGTCAATCGGGTTCACACACCAGGATCATTCAGCGGACGCCATGGAAGCGATCAAGCGTCTGTTCACACCCGAGTTCAGGAACCGCCTGGATGCCATCGTGCAGTTTCAGGCGCTCGCACCAGCGGTGCTGGCCCAGGTCGTGGACAAGTTCATATTCGAACTGGAAGCGCAGTTGCAGCAACAGCAGGTAACGATCGAGGTAGATGAATCAGCCCGCATCTGGCTTGCAGAACATGGCTACGATCCGAAGATGGGTGCACGTCCGATGTCACGCATCATTCAGCAATACATCAAGAAGCCACTTGCCGAGGAACTGCTGTTCGGCGAACTGGCCAACGGCGGCCACCTCATTATTCACCTGGAAGACGACAAACTTGCCTTTGAGATCAACGGCAAGGAGTTCGTGCACTAGGGCCTGTCAGCAGGCCTCGGGATGAGGGTGGAACGCGGGTTCCACTACCGGGCGCGGTAGGTAATGCGTCCCTTGCTCAGGTCATAGGGTGTGAGTTCCACGGTGACCTTGTCACCACGCAGGATTCGAATATAGTGCTTGCGCATCTTGCCGGAGATGTGGGCCGTCACTACGTGACCATTATCCAGTTCCACCCTGAACATGGTGTTCGGAAGGGTCTCGATGACGGTCCCTTCCATTTCGATATGATCTTCTTTTGCCATAAATTCCGCATTTTCCGGTAGATTCAGGCGCTGCATTATACCCGAAATGCCCGCCAGTAGAATCCTTGTTTTCGGCAGCCTCCGGCAGGCAAATCAGGCAGACAGGATATCTTCTTCAAGGCGCCATGTCGTATTCAGCGCCGCTTGCATGCAGGCATGTTCCAGGGTGCGGATAAACTCCCTGCGCGAAATCGTTTCGGCGCCCAGACTCGCCAGGTGCGTCGTGTGGACCTGGCAATCGACCAGCGGGAAACCCCAGCGGGAAAGCTGCCGGACCAGCCCGACAAAGGCTACCTTGGAGGCATCCGTGCTGCGCGCGAACATCGACTCACCGAAAAAAATGCGCCCGATCGCAACACCGTAGAGGCCACCGACCAGCCTGCCATCCTGCCAGCATTCCACCGAGTGCGCGTAGCCCGCTGCGTGCAGGTCACGATAGGCGGCCATCATCTCCGGGGTTATCCAGGTGCCCGCCTGGCCAGGCCGGGGTTCGGCACAGGCATTGATCACGGCATCAAAGGCCTGGTCCAGCGTGAGGCTGAATGCGGCCTTCCTGATTGTTTTCGCGAGACTGCGGGTGACTCGCAGGCGGCTGGGGAACAGTACCAGGCGCGGGTCCGGCGACCACCAGAGAATCGGCTGGCCCGGGCCATACCACGGAAAGATACCACGGCGGTAGGCAAGCAGCAGGCGGTCCTCGGACAGGTCACCGCCCACGGCCAGCAGGCCATCCGGCTCCTGCAGGGCGAGTTCCACATTCGGAAACCACAGCTCGGGGTCATCCGGATCCAGCCAGCAGGGTGAGGGACCTTGCGTCTGCGTCATGTGTGTTGCGCCTGTTTCCGCAGTTCTTCCTGCATCTTTTCAAACCTGTCTGAAAGGGGATGTCTGCAGCAGTTCATTACGATATTCAAGCATCCAGGCATGCTCCTCGTCCAGATAGCGGCGTATCGACCTCCGAAAGCGTTCGTCCTCGATCCAGTGTGCAGACCAGGTAAAGGTCGGCAGGAAGCCGCGACTGATCTTGTGCTCCCCCTGGGCGCCCGGCTCGAACAGGGTCAGGCCATGATCGATACAGTATTCGATGCCCTGGTAATAACAGGTTTCGAAATGCAGGCTGTGGTAGTCCTGCAGGCAACCCCAGTGACGTCCGTACAGGGCTTGCGTACTGCGCAGCATGATGGCACCGGCAACCAGCTTGCTGCCATGACGGGCAAAGACCAGGATGACCTGATCACCCATGGTGCGGCTGATCTCCAGGAAGAATGCCAGCGACAGGGTGGGTATGCCCGATTTTCGTTCAAAGGTGGACCGGTAAAAGCCGTGCATGATCTGCCATTGCGCTTCGGTCGCCTCCCGGCCGCTGAGCACTTCCATGTGGAGTCCGGCCTCCTGCACATGGCGCCGCTCGCGGCGGATTTTCTTGCGCTTGCGGGAACTCAGGCAGGACAGAAAATTCTCGAAGTCGCTGTAGCTGTCGTTATGCCAGTGGAAATGACAGCTGGTGCGCCGCATGAAGCCGTGCCCGCACAACGTGTCTGTATCCGGCACATCACTGAACAGACAATGAATCGACGAGGCGCCGTGTTCCTGCCGAAGCCGGTGCATGCCACCAATCAGTGCCGTGGTCACCGCGACATGGTCAGCTATCCGGATGGACCAGCAGGCGTGCCCCGGTAACCGGGGTATAGGGAATCGCGGCGACCAGTTTGGGGTAATAAGGCATGCCCAGGCGCTGATAGGCATCGGCCCAGGCCCAGTCAAACACGAATTCACCGTAGGAATTGTCTTTCAGGTAAAACGGCAGGACGCCTGCAAGCCGCCCTGAAGCATCCTCCGCCAGGATATGGCAGGGCAGCCAGCCAAAGCGTTCACCGACACAGTCATGCCGTTCCAGCGCAGCCAGGAACTCATGGCGGGTAAAGGGGTGATCGGTACCGGCGACTGCATTCCAGTCACTGGCAGGGATGTCCTGAATGCGGTTGCTGACCCGGATCTGCATGAGGCTACAGTGACGCCGCGGCGTGCATTTGGCAACAGCCGCCGCCACTGGACGCCCTCAGCGTCTTGTTCACGGCAAGGGCGGAGCAGGGTGTTACTTCGCGTCGGTCAGGCTGTCCAGGTAGGACTCCGCATCCAGTGCCGCCATGCAGCCGGATCCGGCCGAGGTCACCGCCTGGCGATAGACGTGGTCGCCCACATCACCGGCCGCAAACACGCCCTCGACACTGGTCGCCGTGGCATTGCCCTCGGTTCCGCTTTTGACGCGGATATAGCCATTGTTCATTTCGAGTTGCCCCTCGAAGATCGCGGTATTGGGACGGTGGCCGATGGCGATGAATACACCATGCAGCTCGATATCCCGCGTGCTGTCGTCCTTCACGTTCCTGATGCGGATGCCGGTAACCCCGCTGTCATCACCCAGCACCTCGTCCAGCACGCTGTCCCAGGCAATGCGTCACCACGCCCTCGGCCTCTTTCCGGAACAGGCGGTCCTGCAGGATCTTTTCGGTACGCAGGGCATCGCGCCGATGCACCAGCGTGACGTGGGAAGCGATATTGGCCAGGTACAGGGCTTCCTCCACCGCGGTATTGCCACCGCCAATAACGGCCACGGCCTGCTTCTTGTAGAAAAAACCGTCACAGGTCGCGCAGGCAGAGACGCCCTTGCCCCTGAAGGCTTCTTCCGAGGGCAGCCCCAGATACATGGCGGACGCGCCGGTGGCGATAATCAGGGCATCACAGGTGTAGACGCCGCTGTCGCCTTCCAGGCGAAGGGGCTTTTGTTGCAGGTCCACGCGTGTGAATGTGGTCGAAAATGATTTCCGTGTTGAAGCGTTCGGCATGCAGGCGCATGTTTTCCATCAACGGCGGCCCCTGCATACCTTCCTCGCCACCCGGCCAGTTTTCCACGTCGGTGGTAGTCATCAGCTGCCCGCCCTGCTCCAGACCGGTTATCAGCACCGGATTCAGATTGGCGCGAGCCGCGTAGACCGCGGCGGTATAGCCTGCGGGTCCGGAACCCAGGATCAGAAGGCGGCAGTGCTTGATATCACTCATGTATAATGACTCCGGTTTTAATGCTGACTACGCCCGGTGAACTGCAGGGCGGGGCGCAGGTTTTGTGCATGGACATGGTTAAGGGCAGGGAGGTACCGGACGTCGCCGGAACCGGCCCTGAGTAAATGACAGGGCGAATGTTACGGAACCAGGACGGGATAAAGCAACCATGCAAATCGGAATACCACGGGAAATCAAACCACTTGAAGGCCGCGTCGCACTCACGCCCGATGCCTGCGGCGACCTGGTCCATGCCGGCCACAGCGTGATCATCGAACATGACGCCGGCACCCTGTCAGGATATCCGGACGCACAGTACGAAGCCGCCGGCGCCCGCATAGCCGCTGATGCTGCGGCAACCTACGCGCAGGCGGAACTGATCGTGAAGGTCAAGGAACCGGTCGCCGGGGACCTCGCGCAGCTCCGTCCAGAGCACCTGCTGTTCTGTTTCCTGCATCTCGCAGCCAACCCCGAACTGCTGCAGCAACTGCAGGACAATCGGCCTGACTGCCGTCGGTTTCGAGACGGTTGCCACGGATGCCGGACAGCTGCCGCTGCTGGCACCGATGAGTGATATCGCCGGCAGGCTGGCGACCCAGATCGGCGCCAGTCTCCTGCACCAGCCGCAGGGCGGCAAGGGGCTGCTGCTGGGCGGCCTGCCCTGTGCCGAGCGCGGCCGGGTGGTGATCATCGGTGCGGGCAATGCAGGCGGCAATGCTGCCGCCATGGCCGCAGCCATGGGTGCGGAGGTCGTGGTATTCGACCAGCAGCGCGAGCGGCTTGCCGCCATGCGCGCGCTGGGCAACAATGTCACCGGTCTGTATCCCTATCCGGACGCCATCGAACGGGAAGTCAGCGGCCGCCGACCTGCTGATCGGCGCCGTCCTCATACCCGGTGACCGTGCACCGCATATCGTCAGCCGCGCCCTGGTTGCTGCCATGCAGCCGGGCAGTGTCATCGTCGACATCTCGGTCGACCAGGGTGGTTGCATCGAAACCACGCGTCCGACAAGTTATGCGGATCCCACCTATATCGAGGCAGGCGTGGTACATTTCGCAGTCACCAACATGCCGGGGGCAGTGCCAAGAAGCGCCTCCCAGGCACTGTCAGCGGCACTGCTGCCATACGTCCACTGCATCAGTCAGCCGGACTGGCAGTCGAATGCCGATTTAAGCCGCGGCATCAACATCGCGGCCGGACGCATCGAACATGCGGCCCTGAAACACTTGCTTGAGAAATAATTTCGAATAGAATCCACTGATTGGCGTAACAACTTGCGAAAGAGGGTGATTTTGGCTCAGGCACGGCGGAATAAAGGCGACCAAGCGGGGAAATTGACCCACCAGGTCACGCGGGGGCTGCGCGAGGGCGCATTGCTGTTGCTGGGCGCGATTGCGATATTTCTGCTGGTATCGCTGGCGAGTTATCACCCGGCCGATCCCGGCTGGTCCAACAGTGGCGCGGTGACAAGGATCTTCAACGCCGGCGGCCTGATCGGCGCCTGGCTGGCTGACGTCCTGCTTTACCTGCTGGGTTACCTGGCCTACCTGTTTCCCGTCATGGTCGGCTACAGCGGCTGGCTGGTATATCGCGGACGCACGCCTGCCGGCGGTATCGACCTGCACGTCCTGGCGATCCGCTGGGCCGGCTTCCTGATGACCGTCGGCGCCGGCTGCCGCGCTGGCGACGCTGGAAGCGGGCAACGCCTACGGCGGCATGCCGGCCGGGGCGGGCGGCGTGCTCGGCAACGTCGTCGCCAGTGGTCTGGTGGGGGTTGTCAGCGCGGTCGGCGCCTCGCTGTTCCTGCTGGCCCTGTTCCTCACCGGTGTCACCCTGTTCACCGGCATCTCCTGGCTGGTGGTAATGGACCTTACCGGCAGATACTCGATGCGGGCCTTTGACTGGTTGTACGAGCGGGCCAGCCGGATTCCGGAGCAGCTGGCCGCCAGGAGGGCCCGCACCGAGCGCGAGGAAGTCATCAGGACCAGCCAGCAAAAGGCGGCCAAACGCAAACCGGTGCGCATCGAGCCGGTCATCCAGCACCCCGAAAAGAGTGAACGCAAGGAACGGGAACGCCAGGTGCCGCTGTTCGATCCACCGCCCAACACCGAGCTGCCACCGCTGTCACTGCTGGATGAGCCGCGACCGTCGGAAGCCGGCTATTCGCCAGCGGCCCTGGAGGCGATGTCGCGGCTGGTGGAGATGAAACTGCTGGACTTCAACATTGAAGTGGAAGTGGTTGCCGTCAATCCGGGCCCCGTTATCACCCGCTTCGAACTCGACCTCGGCCCGGGCGTCAAGGTAAGCCAGGTCAGCAACCTTTCCAAGGATATCGCGCGCGCACTCTCGGCTATCAGCGTACGCGTCGTGGAAGTCATCCCCGGGAAATCGGTCATCGGGCTGGAAATTCCCAACGAGCACCGGGCCATCATCAGTCTGAGCGAAATCCTCAATACCCGTGAATACGACGAATCGACCTCGCCGCTGACGCTGGCGCTGGGCAAGGACATCAGCGGCATCCCGATCGTCGCGGACCTGGCGAAAATGCCGCATCTGCTGGTCGCCGGCACCACCGGTTCCGGCAAATCAGTCGCCGTCAACGCCATGGTGCTGAGCCTGCTCTACAAGACCCTGCCGAAGGACGTGCGCCTGATCATGATCGACCCGAAGATGCTGGAACTCTCGGTGTACGAGGGGATTCCGCATCTGCTCACCCCGGTCGTTACCGACATGAACGAGGCGGCGAACGCACTGCGCTGGTGTGTCGGCGAGATGGAACGCCGCTACCGCCTGATGGCAGCCCTCGGCGTGCGCAACATCGCCAACTACAACCGCAAGGTCAAGGACGCGGAGCAGGCTGGCAAGCCGATCCTGGACCCGCTGTTCAATCCCGAGGACGTTCTGGAGGGAACCGAGCACCCGGTGCTGCAGCAGTTGCCGTACATCGTCATCATCATCGACGAACTGGCCGACATGATGATGGTCGTCGGCAAGAAGGTGGAAGAGCTGATCGCGCGCCTGGCGCAGAAGGCACGCGCCGCCGGCGTGCACCTGATACTCGCCACCCAGCGACCCTCGGTGGATGTCATTACCGGCCTGATCAAGGCCAACATCCCGACGCGCATCGCCTTCCAGGTCTCGTCGAAAATCGACTCGCGCACCATCCTGGACCAGATGGGTGCGGATCAGCTGCTGGGACACGGTGACATGCTGTACATGCCGCCGGGAACCAGTGTGCCGGTGCGCATCCACGGCGCATTCGTCTCCGACCAGGAAGTGCACAAGGTCACCGCACACCTGAAAGGCAAGTCGGCACCCGACTACATGACCGAGATCCTGGAAGTCTCCAGCGAGCCAGTGCCGGGCCTGTCGCCGGCAAACGGCGGTGGCAGCAGGCGATGACACCGAGTCCGACCCGCTGTATGACCAGGCCGTATCCATCGTGACCCAGACGCGCAGGGCATCGATTTCCGGGGTACAGCGCCGCCTCAAGATCGGCTACAACCGTGCGGCGCGCATGATTGAACACATGGAAGAAACCGGTGTCGTAGTCGCCCATGGAAACCAACGGCTCCCGCCAGGTGCTGGCACCACCGCCAGTGGACGCATGAAGCTGCGCGCCGCCGGGCAGGCACTTTTTGTGCCTGCTGGTGCTGCTGTGCTTAACCGCCCGTGCCGGGCAGCCGACGGACGCCCTGCGTGTTTTCTTTGCCGGCCTGAAAACCCTGCAGGCGGATTTCGAGCAGCAGGTCGTGGACGAAGACGGCCGGTTGCAGCAAAGCTCGCAGGGGCATATGTGGATCATGCGCCCGGGACGCTTCCGCTGGGATTATGAGCAACCCTATCGCCAGCAAATCGTGGCAGACGGGACGCGACTCTGGTCCTATGACGAGGACCTCGAACAGGTCACCGTACAGACGGCCGGCGAGGTACTGACGGCAACACCGGCCATGCTGCTCAGCGGCGAACAACCCCTGGAGCAGGTATTCACACTGGAAGACGACGGCGACAGCGTGCGCCTGCTGCCCAGGACCGATGACAGCAATATCACGGCGCTCAACCTGTACCTGGAAGATGGCGTGCTGCGCCAGATCATGGCTCGTGACAGTTTCGGCAACACCACCACGTTCCGTTTCAGCAAACTCGAGCGCAACCCGCCGTTGTCGGAAGACCTGTTCGTCTTCGTGCCGCCCGCCGGTGCGGATGTCGTGGGAGACATGCACTAGCGTGGCGGCCTGACTGCCCGACACGGCTGCCACATGACACAAGCGACCGCATCCTATCGACCGCTGGCGGACCGCATGCGCCCCCGGTCGCTGGACGCCTTTAGCGGACAACCGCATATCCTGGGCCAGCGGCAAACCGCTGCGCCGCGCCATCGAGGAGGGCAACCTCCACTCGATGATCCTCTGGGGTCCGCCGGGTACCGGCAAGACCACACTGGCCAAACTGCTGGCCGAGCAGACCAATGCCGAGTTCATGACCCTGTCCGCGGTGCTCGCTGGCGTCAAGGACATCCGCGAGGCGGTGGCTGCGGCGCGCCGGATCCGCGACCTGGAAGGCCGCCAGACCATCCTGTTCGTCGACGAGGCACACCGCTTCAACAAGGCCCAGCAGGATGCCTTTCTGCCCTATGTCGAGGACGGAACCGTCATCTTCATCGGCGCCACCACGGAAAATCCGTCCTTCGAACTGAACAGCGCGCTGCTGTCGCGGGCGCGCACCTATGTCCTGAAGCGTCTGGAACCGGGGGAACTGCGCCACATCATCGACGCCGCGCTGGCCGACCGCACGCATGGCCTGGGGGAACGTGAACTGCAGATGGCTGACGCGCTGCGCGACCGGCTGGCACAGGCGGCTGACGGTGACGCCCGGCGCGCCCTGAACCTGCTGGAGATCGCCGCGGACCTCGCGGACGAGGCTGACGGCAGGAACATCATTCCCGAAACCGTCCTCAACGAGGTGATCGCCGGCGGCAGCCGGCGCTTCGACAAGGGCGGTGATGACTTCTACGACCAGATCTCCGCATTGCACAAGTCGGTGCGCGGCTCGGCACCCAATGCCGCCCTGTACTGGCTGGTGCGCATGCTGGACGGTGGTTGCGACCCCCTGTACCTGGCGCGGCGCATCGTGCGCATGGCCTCGGAGGATATCGGCAATGCCGACCCCAGGGCGCTGACGCTGTGCCTGAATGCCTGGGACGTGCAGGAACGACTCGGCAGCCCGGAAGGCGAACTGGCGCTGGCCCAGGCGGTGCTCTATCTTGGCCTGCGCCGCCAAGAGCAATGCCGTGTACAAGGCCTACAATGCCGCCCGTGCCGACATTCCGCGTACCGGTTCGCTGGAAGTCCCCGTGCACTTGCGCAATGCCCCGACAAAACTGATGAAGGAACTCGGTTACGGCAAGGCCTATCGCTATGCACATGACGAACCGGAAGGCTATGCGGCCGGGGAAAACTATTTCCCGGAAGGCATGGGCCAGCCGCAATACTATCAGCCCGTAGCGCGCGGCCTGGAGATCAGGATCGCCGAGAAACTGGCCCATTTGCGTGAGCTGGACAAGAAGCGTTCCTGACGGCCGCCTGCAGCACATGCGTCGCCGGCGGGGTGCACAGGGCATGGCCGGCGTGTACTATTGCTGCCCATGAACCATCGGGTTAACACATGACACGGATACTGGCAATCGCCGCGGGCGGCGCCGTTGGTGCGCTGCTGCGCTACTGGACATCGACGGCGGTGCATGCCAGGCTGGGGATGGCCTTCCCCTATGGCACGCTGACGGTCAACGTGATCGGCAGCCTGCTCATGGGCTTCCTCTACGTCTGGCTGCTGGAGCGCGTGGCGGAAGGACCCGCGCTGCGCGCCTTCCTGCTGATCGGCCTGCTGGGCGCATTCACCACTTTCTCCACCTTTTCACTGGAAACCCTGAACCTGGTCGAAACCGGCCAGGCCGTCAAGGCGCTGGCCAACATGCTCGCCAGCGTCACGCTGTGCATCGGTGCGGCCGGCCTGGGCGTTTTGGCAGCGAGACAATTATGAACACGATCGATATCAGTTTCGTCCGCATTTACCTGACCGAGGGCGAAGGCTGCATGGAAGGCCTGCTGAAGCGGCTGCACGACGAGGAAAAGGTGCAGGGGCGTGACCGTGTTTCGCGGCATCAGCGGATTCGGAAAATCGGGAGAAATGCATTCTTCCTCGCTGCTGGACCTGTCGCTGGACCTGCCGGTCGTCATTGAATTCTTCGACGTGCCGGAGAAGGTGGAAAAAATCCTCGAACACATCTGCACGGATGTCGAGCCCTGTCATATCGTCAGCTGGCCGGCAACCCTGCTGGTCTAGGACGGTAGGCAGGCGGCAGCGCAAAGCAGCGCCCTGCGGCACCCGCTAGCATTCAATAGCACACAGAGACAACCATGCTCGATCCGAAACTTCTCCGCAGCGATATCAATCAGGTTACGGTACAGCTTGCACGGCGCGGCTATACCCTCGATACCAACAGCCTGCAGAATCTGGATGAGCGGCGCAAGGACATCCAGGTCGCGACCCAGCAATTGCAGGCGGAACGCAACAGCCGCTCCAGGGGTATTGGCAGGGCCAAGGCCGCCGGCGAGGATATCGCCCCCCTGCTGCAGGAAGTCGAGGGTCTCGGCGAACAGCTCAAGGCAAAGGAAGAGCAACTGGTCACGCTGCAGGCGGAACTGAACACCATGCTGATGGGCATACCCAACCTGCCGCACGACTCGGTGCCGGATGGCAGCGGAGAAAACGACAACCGGGAAATCCGGCGCTGGGGCCAGCTGCCGGACTTCGACTTCGAACCCAGGGACCATGTCGACCTGGGTGAACAGCTGGGAATGCTGGATTTCGAAACCGCCGCCAGGCTCACCGGTTCACGTTTCTGCATCATCCTCGGTCCGCTGGCACGCATGCACCGCGCGCTTATCCAGTTCATGCTGGACACGCACACCCGCAGGCACGGTTACCGCGAACTTTACGTACCCTATCTGGTGAACGCCGACAGCCTGCGCGGGACCGGGCAATTGCCGAAGTTCGAGGCGGACCTGTTCAAGACCGGCGGTGACCCGGATTACTACCTGATTCCCACGGCGGAGGTGCCGGTTACAAACCTGGTTCGGGATGTCATCGTCGAGGCAGACAACCTGCCGCTGCGCTACACTGCGCATACCCCCTGCTTCCGCTCCGAGGCAGGGTCCTACGGCAAGGATACGCGCGGCATGATTCGCCAGCACCAGTTCGAAAAGGTCGAGATGGTACAGATGGTGCGCCCGCAGGACTCCTATAGCGCGCTGGAAGAACTGACCGGTCACGCGGAAGCCATCCTGCAGGCCCTCGAACTGCCATACCGCGTGGTGACGCTGTGCGCCGGTGACATCGGGTTTTCCGCTGCGAAGACCTATGACCTCGAGGTATGGCTGCCGGGTCAGCAGAAATTCCGGGAAATCTCCTCCTGCAGCAATTTCGAGGCCTTTCAGGCGCGGCGCATGCAGGCACGCTGGCGCAACCCGGAAACCGGCAAGCCGGAACTCCTGCACACGCTCAACGGCTCCGGTCTGGCAGTCGGGCGCACTCTGGTCGCTATCATGGAAAACTTCCAGCAGGCCGATGGTACGATCCGGGTACCCGAGGTGCTGCAGGGCTACATGGGCGACGTGACCGTCATCGGCAACTGATAACCATGGTTGCCAGTATCCCCAACTGAATTGAAACCCGGCATCACAACCACGCGAGGCAAAGACATGCAACCACGGCATTCCAAAACACTGCTGCAGTCAGCAGCCCTGCTTATCCTTTCGGTAGTGCTGTTCCCTGGCCAGGCTGCCGCCGCGGATCAGACATCCGGGCAAACTGCGACGACCGGCGATGCGGCGGAGACAACATCAACCGAAGCCACCCCGGACGCCTGGGACAAGACCAAGGAAGTCTCCGGTGAAGCCTGGGATGCCACGAAAGAGGGCAGTGCAAAGGCCTGGGACAAGACCAAGGAAGTCTCCGGTGAAGCCTGGGATGCCACGAAAGAGGGCAGTGTAAAAGCCTGGGACAAGACCAAGGAAGTCTCCGGTGAAGCCTGGGACGCCACGAAAGAGGGCAGTGTAAAGGCCTGGGACAAGACCAAGGAAGTCTCAGGTGAAGCCTGGGACGCCACGAAAGAGGGCAGTGCAAAGGCCTGGGACAAGACCAGGGAGTTGACACAGCCTGATACGAAGGCGACGGTGGAGACGCCGCAAGCGGATCAGCAAGATCCGCAACCCTAGGAGCCTGTCGGACTTGGGATGATTCTACTGCGGCGGTGGGAGAGCAGCCCAAATCGCCCCGATTTCTCGTTGCGCAGGATCCACTATGCGCCTCGAAATCGTGACAATTTGTTCTCACTCTCCCATCCGCCTCGCGACGAACCTCTAAGTCCGACAGGCTCCTAGTCTGGCCTAATGCAGCGCTTCCTCCTTGCGCTGCAACTGCTGGTCGCGTGGCAGGCGGTAGTCGAAGTCATAGGTGGTCGACTCCCAGTGCCCGTACATGGGATTCGGGAGGATGATCCACTCCCTGCCCCAGCGCCCGGCATAACGCTGCGCCAGTTCCCGCCGCAGCCCGGACTGCGACTTCGACCCCTCAACGAAGTCTTCCAGGTTGTCACCTACCAGCAGCAGCAAACGGTACTTCGAGGCTATCATGCTCCGGTATTCTGACTTGGATGTGCCATCATCCAGCAGCAGGTGCGATTCATCGTTGAAAGGCAGGCCCAGCGCACTCAGGTTCCTCGCTGTGCAACCACGCAGAGACTCCTTGCGCGCGCTGTAGTAAAACACCGCCACCTGCCTGCTCGCCGCATATTTCAGGAATTCAGTGGCGCCGGTAATTGCCGGTGCCTGCGCCGACTCGCACCACTGCGCGAAACTCTCCGGCGAATATTGACCCAGTTCCCTGATGATGAGGATCTCATACTCCGTGTTGTCGATTACAGTCTCGTCCAGATCAAGCAGGATAGCGGGAGGCAGGGTGGCATCGTCACCATGTTGTTCCAGCGCTGCGTTCCACCGTTTGTCCACCAGCGCCTTGTCGAGATTCTCCTGCGCCAGCCGGTAAGCTTGCTGCACCGCGACTTCATACTCTGCTGACGTGTGTTGCCACAGCGTGGCATTCAGCATTTCGGGTGCCTTGATATCGACGGCAGGCTTCGCGCAACCGGCCAGCACCACGAGAGACAGGCTTGCAGCCAGGATGCACAGGCGGGATCGCAGCCGGGTGGCCGGTTGAGGATTTTTACTCATTGTATCCAGGTTTTCTCCCGGCCCGCATTTTCTGCCGTGAGTGTACAAGGGCGCATGCGAGTTCGCAAAATCCGGTACCATCAGACGGTATGATTCGAAAATGCATGCTGAGCCCATTGACACTGGCGCTGCTGGGCTGGAGTTGCGTGACTACAGGTTACCCCCTGTACGGCAGCGAGGAGCGGGGCATCCTGCGCCTGCAACAGGCACGCCTTGCGCACGAGGGCGTCATTCCCGGAAGGCAGAAACCGGCAGGCGAACTGCTGCCCCTGCAGGTCGTAGACCTGCGGCTGTTACAGGCCCGGCAACTGGAACTGCCTGCACCCGACCCCGGGTTTACTGCCGAGCTCAGGTCGCTGCTGGGCGCCGATGCAGAGGGACTCAGTATGGCAATACTGGATCTGTCCGACCCGGACTCGCCGCGTTATGCCGGCTATCGCGACACCGCCATGTTCCACCCGGGCAGCATCGGCAAACTCGTTGCCGCCGCGGCCCTGTTCCAGGCGCTCGCCGATGCCTGGCCGGATGACCCGCAACAGCGACTCGCCATACTGCGCGATACACAGGTCACAGCGGACGAACTCGTCATCGGTGATGAACACAAGGTCAGGCTGTGGGACCCGGAGAGCCGCACGTTGACTCGCCGTCCACTGCAAATCGGTGACAGCGCCACACTCTGGAACTGGCTCGACTGGATGCTCTCCGCCAGTTCCAACGCCGCGGCCTCCGTCTGCATGCAGCAGACCCTGTTACTGGTACATTTCGGCAGGCAGTACCCGGTAACGGATGCAGAGGCACAGCGATTCCTCGAGGAGACTCCCGGACAGGAACTGAGCGGCCTGTTGCAGCGCAGCCTGCAGGGAACGTTGCAACGCAGCGGTATCGACACGATGCAACTCAGCCAGGGAAGTTTCTTTACCCGTACCGGGAAGGCACGGGTGCCCGGCGGTGGCAGCCATGCCAACAGTCGTGAACTGGTCGACTTCCTGCTAAAACTGGAACAGGGCAGGATCGTCGACGAATTCTCCAGCCGTGAACTGAAACGCCTGCTGTATGTCACGGAGCAAAGAACCCGATATGCCGCATCCCCCGTCTTGCAGGACGCCGCCGTATATTACAAATCGGGCTCCCTGTATGCCTGCACGGCGGAACAATACGGTGCCTGCCCGCCGTTCAGGGGCGACCGGATCAATGTTATGAATTCTGTCGCGATTGTCGAATCACCCGCAGGTGCACCGCAGTATTACTATCTCGTCAGCCTGCATACCAGCCGGCTGCGCCAGGATGCGGCCCGCCTGCACTGGTCACTGGCTGCCAGGCTGCATGAGTTAATCAAGGCGCGGGCAGCGGATGAACACCGGAAGGTGTCGCATGCTGAAGAGGGGGAGTTGCAAAAAGACAGCCATTGAGACTGCCGTAAGGACTGCTGCCTACTGGTGCTCGTTGCTGGCCAGTCTGCTCGGTACCATGAATTCGTGGATGGGCTTGATCAGGTTGCTCAGCCAGCTGCCGCCTTCGGGATTTTCGGCCAGTGCGACCAGGATATACTTGTGGCCTTCCGCCTCTACAATGGCGCTGTCTGCATGCCATTTATTCCATGATCCCGACTTGCGGAATATTTTTGCCTCGGGGTGATCTTCCAGTCCCTTCACGAACTTGTGATGGATGCCTGGATTTCCGAGCATGCCCTTCATTTCAGCGGTCAGCCTGGCATTCACCAGTCGTCCGGTTTCCAGCAGGTAGTAGAACCTTGCCGCCTGCAGCGCGGTGGCACCGTGTGAAAGATTGTGCAGCGGATCGCGCTTGTAGGCAGCCGACTTGCCATATTCCTTGCCGACCCAGAGACCGCCATTCACCAGCGGGTCGTACAGGCGGTAATCTTCGGATTGCAGGATCTCCAGCAGCCGCTTCTTGCCGACCCGGTTGAGCATTGCGGTGGCATCGGCATTGGAGGAGTTTCGGATCATGCGGGTAAGCGACGCCCGGGTTTCCTCGTCAAGCTTCATCTTGCCTCGCTGAATCTCGACAAAGGCGCCCAGCAGTATTGCAATCTTGGGGAGGCTTGCGGCGTAGATCATCTCGTCGCCGTTGACGGAAGCGACGCGGGGTTCATCAAGATTGGTGATGTCGACCAGCGCAACACCGAGTTTACCGTTCCGCACGGCGCTATCGAGTCCGAGTTTTTTCAGTGTCCTGTTAAGCTTCGTCTGCAGACCGGGATCAGAGCTTTCCCACAGGGAGGGGTAACCGTCGAGCGCATCGGCAAATACCGGTGTCGCTGCAAGGAGTGTCAATAAGCTGAATACTACTGCGCGTATGGCAACCATGGCGGGGGATTCTATCAATAATTCAGCATTTATCAAAACATTAATATTGGAAATATTCCGAGAGCTCTGTCACAGTCAAAACAATGGCATTCTTTCATCACACTCACCTACCGAATTGTTTCGACTTGGTTTAATGATTATCCCGGTTGAATATAACCCTGCCTATTGGCCATTCGTTCAGTATGGAGTCAATTACCCGGCACAAATAACAACACGTTTACTGGATATCGGCACAGGTTTCCGGAAGTACATCTGCCGGTATTCCCTGGCGTTTGATACAAGCAACTGCACGATGCGGGGCATCCGCCGGATAACAACTACGGCATTGCACATCGGCACAGACTGGCAGACTTGCACCGATCCTTGCGGTGTCATCCCGCAGAGAAGGTACGATTCTTTCGCTGCCGACCGATCCGGATGGTGCCAGTGCAGTTCGATTGCGATCAGGCGGTCATTTAACCTCTTTTGCGTTACTTCACAATGGACTATCGTGCGCTGTTCCATGGACAGAATAAGGCTATCAACCCGATGACAGGAATGCGGCTTTCGAAGACCGAGCGAATACTGCAAATCTTCACCGAAATACGGCCGGGTGAAGGCCCCAAGGCATTGCTGATGTTTGCCAACATCTTCCTCATCCTCTGCGCCTATTACTTCATCAAGCCACTGCGGGAGGGCTGGATCGCAGTGTCGGACATCTCCGGTCTGTCGAAGATGGAGGTCAAGGCCTACTCGAGCTTTGCCCAGAGCGCGCTACTGCTGCTCGTTGTCGGCTGGTACGGGCGCCTGGCCGGTCGCTTGCAGCGTCCCGTGCTGATAACGCGGGCAACCCTGTTCTGCATCTCGAACATCATTATTTTCTGGTTCCTCCAGCCGGGTTTCTTCTTCGAGCGCCTGCCGGCATCAGGCATTATTTTCTATCTTTGGGTCGGTATGTTCGGCGTTTTCGTGGTTGCGCAGTTCTGGACGTTCTGTGCGGACATCTACACCGACGAAAGCGGCAGGCGGCTCCTGCCCATGATCGCCATCGGGGCGACTTCCGGCGCAGCAGCCGGCTCATGGATTGTCGATCTGCTGGTAAACTCGGGCATCGTGCCCGCGGAGGCGCTGCTGCTGGTTGCGATCCTGCCACTGCTCGCATCGATCATGCTGACCCGTTTCGTCGATGCGCGACACAACAGCATCAACCGTACACCTGACGACAAACCCGCAATGCCGCCGGCAAAAGTGGCGGAGGAGCAAGGTCTCGGTTTTCTCTTCAGCGGTGCCAGACTTGTCTTCATCAGTCGTTTCATGCTGGCAGCCGCCCTGGTCACGCTGCTGACCAACTGGGTAAATACCAATGGCGAGAACCTGCTGTTCCGGGTTGTTCAGGAGACCCTGGCGGCGCAGGCCATCGATCAGGGAGTGACTGAGCCCGGGGCCATACTCGAATTCACCCGCAACGGCACGACTGCATTTTATGGGAACTTCTTCTTCTGGGTGAACATAATTGCCCTGCTGCTGCAGTCGCTGGTGGCCTCGCGACTGCTGAAGTTCGGTGGCTTCGCAGCCATCCTGCTGATACTTCCTGTCATTGCGCTGGTGTCCTACACTACCATGGCGCTGCTGCCGATCCTGGCCATCGTGAAAATGATGAAGATTGCGGAGAATGCAACGGACTATTCGATCAATAACACATCGCGCCATGTACTCTGGCTCCCGGTCGACTCGCTCACGAAGTTCCGCGGGAAACCCGCCATCGATACCCTTTATGTCAGACTGGGCGACGGCCTTGCGGCCCTCACCGTACTGGTCGGTGTTCAGTTCCTCTCGCTGGCAACCCGGCAGTTCTTCATCTTCAACGTGTCACTCGTGGTGCTGTGGCTGATATCCGGCGTCATGCTGGTGCGTGAACATCGCAGGGCATCGACGGCTGGCATGTCGATGCGCGCGCAATAACCTGCACCAGGCCTGACAACAACACGAAAGACATTTGATGGCGATTCCCAGACGCTCGGATTCAACGGCAATGGCCTTTGCACTGCTGGCTGCAACCGTCATTATCGGACAGCAGGTTGCGGGAAAGGCAACCCGCGACGCCCTGTTTCTGTCCAATTTTGACGTCACCAACCTGCCGAAGATCGTCATTGCCGCGGCCATTGCCTCGATGGCCGGGGTGCTGGTCATGTCGCGCCTGCTGGCGCATATCAGCCCGATCAGGCTGGTTCCTTCCATATTCGGCCTGAGCGCGCTGCTGTTCGTCGGTGAGTGGCTGCTGCTGGATTACCAGCCGCGCACGGCATCCGTGATTCTGTACCTGCACATGGCGGTATTCGGCGCCATCCTCATCAGTGGCTTCTGGTCGATCATCAACGAGCGCTTTGATCCACACTCAGCCAAGCAGCGCGTGGCGCGCATTGCAGCCGCCGCCACCCTGGGGGGCGTAGTCGGCGGGGTACTGGCCGCACGGGTCAGTGCGCTGATGGATGTGCGCAGCATGCTGCTGTTTCTGAGCGGCCTGCACGTAATCTGCCTGCTGGCGACCCGGGGCATCGGCGGTCCGGTGACAAGCGCAGTTCCGGCCGGCGAGGCTGTCAGGACGCGTTCGGCCTTTACCGTCATCGCTCACACGCGTTACCTGCAATGGATGGCGCTGCTCATGGTCCTGGTTGCCGTCATGGCGGCGCTGCTCGACTATGCCCTGAAGTCGCAGGCCGCCATGCGTTACCAGGACAGTGAATCGCTGGTGGCCTTCTTTGCCTCTTTCTATGCCATTGCCGGTCTTGCCGGATTCGCCCTGCAGATGCTGCTTGGCAGGCGCATTCTGCAGCGCTTCGGCATTGGAACGACGCTCGCGATCCTGCCGGTTGCCATCGCGGTATTCGGCACGGTCGGGACAGTATTCACCCGCTTGTGGTCGATGGTCCTGCTGCGTGGCGGGCACGCGATCATCGTGAACTCCCTGTTTCGATCCGCCTTTGAACTGCTGTACACGCCGCTGTCACCGCACAAGAAGCGACCGACCAAGGCTATCATCGACGTCGCCAGCGACCGGCTAGGTGACCTGATCGGCAGTGGCCTGCTGTTGCTGTTGCTGTTCCTGGTGCCGCAACTGCCCACGGCCATGGTCACCGGCTGCGCGGTGCTGATTGCACTGGCTGTGCTGTTCGTGATCACCCGGCTGAATCAGGGCTATATCGATCAGCTGGCGCGCAGCCTGCGCAGCGGCGCAGTCAATATCCAGGAAAGCGATATCGTGGATGCCACGACCCAGCAGATCCTGGCCGAGTCGAATGCCTATTCCGAACGGGAATTCCTGCTCTCCAAGCTTGCGCTCATGCAGGATCGCTCGGCATTGCCGGAGAGCGAGATCGACGCCTCGCTGCAGTTCGCCAACGCTGTCAGCGACCTGTGTTCGGGCGATACCGATCGCATCTACAGGGCGCTTGGCAGCTCCGCAATGGATATCCGTCTGATCCCTTGCGTCATACCGCTGCTCGCGAACGATGATATTTCCAACGACGTGCGCACGGAACTCCGCTGGATGGTGCCGCGCATCACAGGTCAGTTGACCGATGCCATGCTGGACCCGGACATCCCGCTGCGTGCACGCCAGCGTCTCCCGGGCGTGCTTGAGGCCAGCCACAACCCGCGTTCAATCAGGGGCCTGCTGCTCGGCATGGTGGACCAGAGTTTCAATGTCCGCTACAGCTGCGCACGTTCTCTGGCCCGCATGCGCGGCAGAAGCCCGCAACTCAAGATACCTCGACAGCATGTATTCGCCGCAATGCGCAAGGAATTGACAGCCACCCCGGAGGAGTGGGCGGCACGCAGCCGTGCCCTGCGGCTGGATGGCAGTCCGGATGAGGAACCGGCCGCCACACAGGTCGACCGTGGTGTGGAACATGTGTTTACCCTGCTGGCACTGATTCTCGATCCGGACGCCGTCTACCTGGCGATGCAGGCGACGCTCAGCGAGGATGTCAACTTGCGCGGCACCGCGCTGGAATATCTGGAAAACGTACTGCCGGCTGATTTGTACCAGGATCTGCTGACCCACCTCGGGTCACAGCATGAAGGCCGCTACGGCCAGCGATCCCTGGGAGATATCGTCAGGGAACTGAAGACGCTCATGCACCTGTCGCAACCGGACTAGCGGGTGCAGGAGCGGTTGCTTTACGCCCGTTCTCCTGGTGCTGAGCGCGATGCGATAACCACCAGACTATCGCGCCGAGGGACGGCGTTTATGCCCAGTGGGGTGCTCCTACAGGTGCGATAATTGAACAATCGCGCCGAAGGGCGGCGCTCCTACAGGTGCATCCTATAGACTGTAGGAGCGGTCTCCTGACCGCGATGCGGTCTACATGTAGTCGAGCCGCAGGGCGGCGCTACAGGTGTCGCCAGCCAGGCGAATCACAAGCTTGAATGTCTCACTGGCTGTCGTCGGTATCCGGTGGGTCAACAGGTGCAATGGCATCTACGGCTTCTACGGCTTTTGCAGATTCCACGGATTCGACCAGCGCCTCCGGGGCTGCGATCTGCACCGGGTGTTCCTTCTCAAGGAGACGGTGAATGCGCGTCGCCAGTGTCTGGTGCTCGACGGCGGAGTTCTTGCGCAGCACATTGGAAATCAGCGTCACCATATAATCGAGCTGCCAGCCACCGCTGTCCGTCTCCACGATGGCCACGGAATTCATGTAGTTCTTGACGTTGCCCATGTACTTGCCGCATTTGAAATCCGGTTCCTGCTTGCACTGGTAGAGCGAGCCTGACTTGAAGTACACGGCGGAATTCCGCAGCGCCGGCGATGATGCATAGCGAATCCGCCACTCGGTCATGTACAGGAGGCGCTTGATTTCACGACTGGAATATATGTCCACCAGCCGGCCCTGTTCCATGCGCAGGAGGTATTTCATCAGCTCCCGGGCAGTACCGTAACTGCTGCCGCCACCGGGGACCCGCCGCTTGCCGGTATTCGTGAAGAAGCTGCCCTGGCGCAGTTGTTCCAGGTCCAGACCGTTGCGTGTGACGGGTTCGAAGAAAGTTTCGACGTACAGCCCGGTGAGTTCCTGCTTTGGTGTTTCGTTGAAAAAGCGCTCGATTTCCGCCTGCGGCGGCGGATAGTTCTTGCCGTAGTGGCGCAGCAGCATGGCCTCGCGCATGCACATCGCAGCGGCGGCATTGGAACTCGCCGACAACATCCAGTCCATATACTCCCACAGTGTTCCCTGGTCACCTTCCCGCAGCGGGCGCTTGTCCAGTTTGCGATGCGCCACATCGAACAGGCGGACCTTGTGATGGTCGGTATGGATAAATGAATCTGCGGTAACCACCGTGTTGCGGAGAACCCGGGTGCGCTCCCCGGTATCATCGGGCCAGATATCCGCAAGCGCCTGAAAGATACCCAGGGCCACAACCAGCTTGCCAACACTCCCGACATTCTGGCGCACCTCGCCACGGTGTTCCGCGTAACGCGGCTGCGCCGGGTCGCTCAGGTCCAGCACCGCCACACCGTACCTGTTCGCCTGGTCGCCCAGCAGGCGAACGACCTGTGCCGTGAACGCGGGATCAGGCGCGGGCAGATCCAGATCGCGATGATCCAGCAACCGCAGATCCACATCCGCCAGTGGTTTCAGTGCGCCCGGGGGCTGTCTGGTGCCGGTGATGACGCCCTCGACCGCCAGGCGAGCGCCCTCCACCCGGCGAATACCGCTTTCCGCATAGCCGTCCAGGGGATAGGCATTGCCGGCACCCGGCAGCCACAACAGTATCAGCAGCAGCCCTGTTTTCAAACGTGTCATTTCGGTACCTCCAGCAGGTTGACGCTGGTATCCAGGGTCCCGGCCAGCGACTGGTCCATTTGATTCAGGTAACTGCTGCCGCGGGCCTGGCGGCTCTCCAGGAAGGGCCGCAGCTGAAACAACTGCAACCGGCCGTCGAGGAAACCGAACTCGATGTCGGCTGGTGCCGGCTTGCCGGCATCATCGGTTATCGCCGGGAAGCGCTGCGGCAACTCCTGCGCCAGTGTGATGAGCTGGCGGATCTCGTCCGGCTGCAGCACGCTGTCCCTGCCGCTCACCGGCAGCTTCACAACCCCGCCGCCGGGCGCCGGCATGCGCCGCCAGGGCGCAGTTGCCATCGCCAGCACCCGCACCGAACCGTCCCGGGTATCGATGCGCAATGACTCGGCGGACTGACCGTCGACCGCCCCGCCGACCCCTTCGTTGACAGCGACGGATAGCACGGCGCGATCACCGCTGTCGATGTCCTGTGTGACCATGACGCCCGACTTTTCGTTGGGCACCGAACGCAGCAGCAGGACTGCCGGATAGACATGTTCGGGATGTTCCATGTGCGACTGCCGCCAGGCAAAGGCGCGCGCCGTGAACGGCGATGCCCAGACCTGCGGGATGCCGGCCACGATCGCATCGAACCCGATCACGTTCGGCAGGGTCAGGTTGAGTCCCGCACCGGTGAAACCGGGCAGATCCTCGACGTTGGTGTCGGAGCGGATGAACACACCGTAATCCTCACCCGGCCCGAAAGCCGCCACCAGCGCCCGGCGCAGGTCCTCGCGGAATTCATTGTCCAGGCGGGTGCCGGCAATCAGCTCATACAACTCGGCGCGGAATGCCTCGCTCATGGCCTGGCGTTGCGGGCTGTCTTTCGGCAGGCTCCGCTGCCGACCATATTCCTCGACCATCCATTCGAATACCGTCTTGCCGCTGTCACGGTAGGGCTTGTCCAGCACCTGCTCGCGAAACACGCCGAAGGGGATGGCCACGCCCGGTGCGACGGCGTCGGGATACTGATGCCGCAGCTCACCCAGCTTGGCCGCCTTGGGTCCCACCGTGCGCCCGGAATCGTCGGCGCGCAGATCGTCCAGGCTGAGGATTCTCCGCACCCCCAGGTCCAGCTTGTCCAGGTCTGGCCGAATCACGGCGCCGGGTTCGGACTTGTCCGCACCGAAAACGGCTTCCCAGCGGGGTTCCGCGGCGGACAGTTCGACCAGACCCGCTGGACTGACAGCCAGCACGACCGCTTCCCCGTCGTGGCGGCGAATTTCGCCCAGCAGGGCCTCGTCCACGCCAACGTTGGGTATTCCCAGGTTGCGCGCCAGCAGCTGTACGTGCGACAGGGGGTTGCCTTCCCCTGCGGTCATGATCCCGGCGACCGGCGGCAGGTCCGAGATGGTTTCCGGCAGCAGGTAGATGCCGTTGGCCTGGAACGCGGCATGTTCGTCCAGCGATGGATCGGCATGCAGCACGCCCCGTGCAAGCCCCGGATTCAGCGCCCGGAAACCGACCCCGATCTCCCTGCCGAACAGCTTGTGACGCACACCGGCGAGACCGTTGGCATCCTGCAGCAGACCGTCAAGCAACTGCGAGTAAAACAGCAACGGGCTGCCGCGGAGCTGGTCCGGTATGAAGTGCAGCGCCAGCGGTTCAATCTCCGCCAGCTTCTGCATGGATTCATAAAACTGGAAACGCAGGCCCTGGGTTCCCCAGCCAGGGACACGCGCGAGATAGCCGAGCGTCTGCATGTAGGTTTCCAGTTTCACCGTATTCGAATCCAGCGCTGCCAGTGACTTTTGCAGCTCGTTCCACCCGCGGGCGTTGATCATTCCGGTGCCGTAGGCCGCCTCGGCGGCCGCAGCCAGCAGGTCAAGCCGCTCGCGCCGCGTCATCTCCGGCAGCTGTTCGCGCAGCTGCGCAGTGACCGCGAAATTCGCGTTTTCAACTGCAAGTCCCAGGTCGATGACGCGCAGCCTGGCGGAAGGATTGACAATACGTGGCAGGGCATCGCGCAGGTCTGCCAGCAGCTGTGCCGTGACCAGATACTGGTGCCGCGGCGAGTTATCCGCCTGCAGTGCGCCTGCGGCTGTAGTCAGGATCTCCTGCAACCAGGGGCCGCGCGAGAAGATACTCGCCGCACTTTCCAGCTTCGCGGGCAGGGGAACGGCCGCGTAGATGGCATCGATCTCGCTGGCCAGCCCGGCGTATTTATCCCTGAGCTCCGGATCTTTCACCTTGGCCGCGTACTCGCGCACGCGCGCCGCATCACTGGCCTCCGGTGCACCATGGATCTTGCCTCGCAGTGTCTTGAAGCCCGGGTCGTGCTCGGACAGGGCAGCGGAAACCTGCCTGACTTTCTGCACCGAGGCAGTATTCTCGCCATGCGACAACAGGCGGCTGCCGATGCGCAGGGCAGGGTAGCGCAGCCCGATCCATTCCGGCTCGGCACTGAGCGCGACCAGCAAGGCACGCGCACCGGCGCGCTCATCCTCTTCCTGGATCGCGCCGCGGTAGAACAGGGCCTCGTGCAGGATCCAGCCGTCATCGACCTCGAGCAGGAACTGCTCGATCAGCAGCTGGTTGTAGAAATCCAGGAAGCCCGGCCGGGCTGTCGCCTTTTCCGGATCGAAACCGGCCAGCAGACTGGCAATGAGATAACCGGCTTCACGCAGGGTTACAGTATGTTCACTCCAGGCACCGTGCTGGTAGCCGCCGCCATGATCGCGGCACGCATATTCTTTGGGCGGGAAGACGGTGCCATCCTTGCAGAACCAGCGCAGTTCCCTGAACGGCCCGCGCGGCAGCGTCTTCATCTCTTCGATCCAAGCCCGGTACAGCGGATTGTTGTCCGCCTGCACGGAAAACCCTGAGGCAGCCGCCAGCCAGATGCAACACCCGAAGAAAACCTTCCTGAATCCCATGCATGCCCCCCGTAACTTGAAATATGCAGCTCAGGCTACCCTGCCGGCAAAAGGATAGCAAAACGCGACTGTGGCCGTGAGGGTGGGTAAACAAGCTGATAACCGGCGCGGAACGACCGCACAACGGTTCAGAATACAGCGCCGAAGGGGTAACGCCGGTAGGCCAGCACTTCACCGGTCACGTCCTGCAGCAGCAACTCCGTCTGGTTTCTCACGAAGGTGTACTGGGTCAGTGTGTCCGTATCCTGGCTGTACAGGCTGAGGATATTGTTGTCCACGCGAACCACGCCGCTAATGCCCGCTGGCCCCGCCATCAGCCGAAAGCGGTTGCCGCGGATTTCCAGGACATCACCGGAAACCCCGAACCAGCGCCCGTCCAGCAGGGCCGTGTCGCTGTAGTCTTCCGGATAGCCCCCCCCATAGCCAGGCGGACGTCCGAGACCGGGAGCCAGCGCGGGGCTCACCCCACCCGTGAAGGGATTCCCCCAGCCGTTGCTCCAGGGATTGCCCCCCGGTAAGTTGGACCATGGCGACATCCCCATGCCGTTGGCTGGCAGGCCGCCGTATCCGGACCAGGGGCTCATACCTGACCAGGGGCTCATACCAGCCCCGGGGCTCATGCCGGACCAGGGGCTCATGCCGGACCAGGGGCTCATCCCGGACCAGGGGCTCATGCCCGGACCACGGGGCTCATCCCGGCCAGCCGCCCATGCCGCTCATCATCGGGAAACCGGCCATGCCCATACTACTTCCCAGTCCGTTGTTCAGACCCCAGTTGTTGCCGCCCCAGTTGTTTGAGCCGTTGTTATTGTTCATGGAGCTTGCCATAACGTTCATCATGGTGAGCATCATGCGGAACATAATGCTGAAGATGTCATCAGACGCGAGCGCAGCAGAGGGCGCCGGCAGCGACAGGGCACACAGGAGAACCACGATGACGCGCTTGTTTTTCATGGCTGGTCGATTTCCCTACCGGGTTCCCGGGATCCCCTTCAGATCCGGCCGGATATTACTATATGTAGGGTTACGTTTCCAAAATAAATACGACATTTAGTAAAATGAACAAGGCCTTCCGTACAGTGTCTATAGCAGAAATCGGCCGCATTTGCCGCCTTTTTTACTGACGGATCATGTAATTAAAAACATTCTTCATGCTAGACTCCGTGGTTTATTTCTATTTGACTGATACCAATGGAAAATATTACAAAAATTCTGGGTGAACGCATCCTGTTCCTGGATGGCGCCATGGGTACCATGATCCAGCGCCACAAGCTGGGAGAGGCCGATTTCCGTGGTGCACGCTTTGCCGACTGGCCGTCGGATCTGAAAGGCAACAATGATCTGCTGGTGCTGACGCGGCCGGAGGTGATCCGCGAAATCCACGCCGAATACCTGGCAGCCGGCGCCGACATCATCGAGACCAACACCTTCAACTCAACCCGGGTGGCGATGGCCGACTACGGCATGCAGGAACTGGTCGCGGAAATCAACCGCACCGCGGCGCAACTGGCCCGCGAGGTTGCCGATGCCGCGACGGCATCCGACCCGGACAAGCCGCGTTTCGTCGCCGGTGTGCTGGGGCCGACCAACCGCACGGCGTCCATCTCGCCGGATGTCAACGACCCGGGCTTTCGCAACATCCATTTCGACGAGCTGGTCGCTGCCTACAGCGAGGCCACGCAGGCGCTGATCGAGGGCGGTGTCGACCTCATCCTGATCGAGACTGTATTCGACACCCTGAATGCCAAGGCGGCAGTGTTCGCGGTCGAGCAGGTCTTCGAGGCCGGCGGCATACGCCTGCCGGTCATGATCTCCGGAACCATCACAGACGCCTCGGGGCGCACGCTCACCGGCCAGGTCACCGAGGCCTTCTGGAACTCGCTGCGCCACGCCCGGCCGCTGTCCATCGGCCTGAACTGCGCACTGGGGGCGAAGCAGTTGCGCCAGTATGTGGAGGAGCTGTCCGGCATCGCCGATGTGAACGTTTCTGCGCACCCGAACGCCGGACTGCCGAACGAATTCGGCGAATACGATGAAACCCCGGACGAAATTGCCGCGGAACTCGCCGACTGGGCCGCCAGCGGCTTCATCAACATCGTCGGCGGTTGCTGCGGCACCACGCCGGACCACATCCGCGCCATCGTCGAGGCAGTGGGACGGCACCCGCCGCGCAGGTTGCCGGATATCGCACCGGCCTGCCGGCTTGCCGGCCTGGAGCCCTGCAACATTACCGCCGACTCGCTGTTCGTCAACGTCGGCGAGCGCACCAACGTTACCGGCTCGGCGGCATTCAAGCGCCTCATCATGGCCGGTGACTACGAGACCGCCATCGATGTCGCGCGCCAGCAGGTCGAGAATGGCGCGCAGATCATCGACATCAACATGGACGAGGGCATGCTGGACGCCGAGGCCGCGATGGTGCGATTCCTCAGCCTGATCTCCGCCGAGCCGGACATTGCCCGCGTGCCGGTCATGCTGGATTCTTCCAAGTGGTATGTGATCGAGGCGGGCCTGAAATGCCTGCAGGGCAAGGGCGTCGTCAACTCCATCAGCATGAAGGAGGGTGAGACGGAATTCCTGCGCCATGCCCGACTGCTGCGGCGCTACGGCGCGGCCGCCGTCGTGATGGCCTTCGACGAGCAGGGTCAGGCCGATTCCGAGGCGCGCAAGGTTGAGATCTGCACCCGCGCCTACGGGCTGCTCACGGAGCAGGTCGGCTTCCCGGCCGAGGATATCATTTTCGATCCCAATATCTTCGCGATCGCCACCGGCATGGAAGAACACAACAACTACGGCATGGACTTCATCGGGGCAACCCGCGCCATCAAGCAGGCCCTGCCGCACGTGCTGGTCTCCGGCGGCGTCTCCAACGTGTCGTTCTCGTTTCGCGGCAACAACCCGGTACGCGAGGCCATCCACGCAGTATTCCTGTACCACGCCATCCAGGCCGGCATGGACATGGGCATCGTCAACGCCGGGCAACTCGCGATCTACGAGGATATCCCGGAGGAACTGCGCGACCGTGTCGAGGACGTCATCCTCAACCGCCGCAACGACGCCACCGAGCGCCTGCTGGAAATCGCCGACCGTTACCGCGGTGACGGTGGCAGTATCGCACGCAAGGAAGACCTCGAGTGGCGCAGCTGGCCGGTCAACAGGCGCCTCGAACATGCACTGATAAAAGGCATCACAGACTATATTGACGAAGACACCGAAGCGGCACGGCAGCAGGCGGAGCGCCCGCTGCATGTCATCGAGGGTCCGCTGATGGACGGCATGAACCACGTCGGCGACCTGTTCGGCGCCGGCAAGATGTTCCTGCCGCAGGTGGTCAAATCCGCGCGCGTGATGAAAAAGGCCGTCGCCTATCTCATGCCGTACATGGAAGCGGAGAAAGGCGCCAGCACACGCAACAACGGCCGCATCCTGCTGGCCACGGTGAAGGGCGATGTTCACGACATCGGCAAGAACATCGTGGGCGTGGTGCTGCAGTGCAACAACTACGAAGTCATCGACCTTGGCGTCATGGTGCCCGCGGAAAAAATCCTGCAGACCGCGCGCGAACGGGAAGTCGACATCATCGGCCTGTCCGGGCTGATCACGCCCTCACTGGATGAAATGGTGCATCTCGGCAAGGAAATGCAGCGCCAGGGCTTCGACCTGCCGCTGCTGATCGGCGGCGCGACCACCTCGCAGATCCACACGGCGGTGAAGATCGACCCGACCTACGCGCAGGCCGTGGTCTACGTGCCGGACGCCTCGCGCGCCGTGGGGGTCGCAAGCAGCCTGCTGAGCGAGACCAACCGCGCCGGCTACACTGAAAGCATCAAGACCCGCTACCGGGAGCTGCGCGAACAGCGGGAGGGCCAGCAGCAGACGCGCCAGCTGGCCTCTCTGCCTGAGGCGCGCGCCAACCGGGTCGCCATCGACTGGTCCACCTACCGCCCGGAAGTCCCGGAATTCCTCGGTACGCGCGTGTTCGAGGACTACCCGCTGGGCGAACTGGTCAAACGCATCGACTGGACCCCTTTCTTCAAGACCTGGGAACTCTCCGGGAAATTTCCGAAGATCCTGGAAGATCCTGTCGTCGGTGAACACGCACGGCAACTGTACGACGACGCCCAGGCCATGCTGGAGCGCATCGTCAGGGAACACTGGCTGACCGCGAAGGGCGTGATCGGCTTCTTCCCGGCAAACAGCGTGGGCGACGACATCGAGCTGTACACGGACGAATCGCGCACGCAGGTGCTGACCCGCTTCCATTTCCTGCGCCAGCAGATGCAGAAGCGCCGCGACGCGCCCAACCTGTGCCTAGCGGATTTCGTCGCGCCACGGGAGAGCGGGGTGGCTGACTATCTCGGCGCCTTCGCGGTCACCTCCGGCACCGGCATCGAGACCAAAATTGCCGAGTTCGAGGCCGACCACGATGACTACAACAGCATCATGCTGAAATCACTGGCCGACCGCCTGGCCGAGGCCTTCGCCGAACGCATGCACGAACGTGTGCGCCAGGAGTTCTGGGGCTACGCACCCGGGGAGAGTCTCAGCAACGCGGAACTGGTCAAGGAGGAGTACCGCGGCATTCGCCCGGCGCCCGGCTATCCCGCCTGTCCGGACCACACCGAAAAGGCGACGCTCTGGGAACTGCTCGATCCGGCAACCAGCGCCGGTATCATCATTACCGAAAGCTTCGCCATGCTGCCGGCCGCATCCGTGTCGGGCTTCTATTTCTCCCACCCGCGCTCCGCCTACTTCGGCACCGGCAAGATCGGCCGCGACCAGGTGGAGGATTATGCACAACGGAAGGGCATGGGAATGAGCGAGGCGGAACGCTGGCTGGCGCCGGTGCTGGGGTATCAGTCGTGACATGACCGGTAAACAGGTAGTGTAGATGGCTCGCTGCATCGACGGCGGATTCCAGTAGCCTGTCTTACCCTCAGGGTGGCTTGTACCATCCGAATGAGGGTAGTGCGTTTCGCACCCGATGATGTCCCGCAGGCAGGCACAGCGAATCATCCAACCGGATACTGGCGATACGCTGCGTTCTGCCCGGAATGACGAATGACGAATTAACCCGACCATCCTTTTGATCGTCCTGTTCAACAAACCCTTCCAGGTACTGTCGCAATTCACCACCGGGGGAGACAAGTCCGTGCTGGCGGACTTTATCAATATACCGGGCATCTACTGCGCCGGCCGGCTGGATTACGACAGCGAGGGCCTGCTGATCCTGACCGACGACGGTCGCCTGCAGCAGCGTATCGCCAACCCGAAATACGGCAAGGAGAAAGGCTACTGGGTGCAGGTCGAGGGAATACCGGCCGGGAGCGACCTGGAAAAACTGCGCAGGGGCGTGGAACTCAGGGACGGACTGACCCGTCCGGCGAGGGTTGCGTTGATCAAGCCGCCCGAGGTCTGGCCGCGGGAACCCCCGATTCGTGAGCGCAGGGAAATCCCGACCCGCTGGCTGGACCTGACCATCAGCGAGGGCCGCAACCGCCAGGTGCGCCGCATGACGGCACACATCGGCTATCCCGCACTGCGCCTCATCCGCTACCGGGTCGGCGACTGGTCGCTGGTGGGTCTGCCGGTCGGGAGCTACCGGATCATCGGGGAATGAGACATGGCCAAACCGGAATATTTTTCTACACTGAAAAGCACACCCCTTCCTGCTTTGCCGTCACTACGATGGCCTGACGCATATGGAGGATGCTTTTATGCCACTGACACTCAACTCGAATGCATTCACACAGAACGGGGAAATCCCTGAACGCTTTACCTGCGAAGGCGAGGACATCGCACCCCGGCTGGACTGGCAAGGCGTCCCCGCCAGCACCCGCAGCCTGGTCCTGATAGTCGACGACCCGGATGCGCCGGACCCGAGGGCCCCACGAAGGACATGGGTCCACTGGGTTCTGTACAACCTGCCGCCGGATACCTCGGGGCTTCCCGAGGGAACGACAGCCGCTGATCTGCCGCCGGGAACGCGGGAGGGATTGAATGACTGGAACCGCAGCGGCTACGGCGGTCCCTGTCCCCCGATCGGACGACACCGCTATTTCCACAAGCTCTTTGCCCTGGACACAGTGCTTGCCGAAATGGACAGGCCAACCAAGGCGGACATCGAGAAAGCGATGGCGGGGCACATCATCGCGCAGGTGGAACTCGTCGGGACCTACGAGAAGACCGGGTAAAGTCCTTACAAAGTCATCCTTGCAGGCGCGCGTGCATCGGTGCGATTGTTTGAATCCATATCGCAGTCAGTACCCAAAGAACGGGCATAAAGGGACCGCTCCTGCCCACTAGTGCCATCTGCAGGAGCTGTGCTCTATGGAGTGCCGGCTTCCCTGCCGGCATCCGTAACCATCTCGAAAAACCTTGTGGAGTATAATCAGCGCACGTGATGCAGCGACGAACGGCTTTGTACGGGAGGCAGATCATGATCGATATCGAGGCTTTACTGGGAGAGGAAACCGAATATCTGCTGGGACATGTCTGCAAGGGAATACCCCGGGATATGCTGCATCTGCCCGGCCCGGACTTTGTCGAGCGCGTGGTGACGGACAGCGACCGCAGTCCGCGGGTGCTGCGCAACCTGCAGGCGCTGCACGATCACGGCCGGCTGGGCGGCAGCGGCTACATGTCGATCCTGCCGGTCGACCAGGGTGTCGAACATTCGGGAGGCGCCTCGTTCGCGCCCAACCCCCTTTACTTCGATCCGGGAAATATCGTCAAGCTGGCCATCGAGGGTGGCTGTAACGCGGTTGCCTCCACGCTCGGCGTGCTGGGTGCCGTAAGCCGGAAATACGCTCACCGGATTCCGTTTCTGGTGAAGCTCAACCACAACGAACTGCTGACCTTTCCCAACCACTTCGATCAGACCCTGTTCGCCAGCGTGGAACAGGCGTTCGACCTGGGGGCTGTCGCGGTCGGCGCCACGGTGTTTTACGGCTCCGCGGAATCACGCCGGCAGATCCTGGAGGTCAGCGAGGCCTTCGCCCGTGCCCACGAGCTCGGGATGGTGACCTTCCTCTGGGCCTACCTGCGCAATTCAGCCTTCAAGCACGAGGGCACCGACTATCACACCGCTGCGGACCTGACCGGCCAGGCCAACCACCTGGCGGTTACCATCGAGGCGGACATCGTCAAGCAGAAACAGGCGGATACCAACGGCGGCTACAACGCCATCCTGTTCGGCAAGACCCACCCGAAGGTGTACGACGAACTGACCAGCAACCATCCCGTCGACCTGGTGCGCTACCAGGTCGCCAACTGCTACATGGGTCGTGTGGGCATGATCAACTCCGGTGGCCCCGCGGGCAAGGACGACCTGCACCAGGCCGTGCGCACAGCGGTTATCAACAAGCGCGCCGGCGGTACGGGACTGATATCCGGCCGCAAGGCGTTCCAGCGGCCGATGGTCGACGGTGTGGCCCTGCTGAATGCGATCCAGGATGTGTACCTGTCAGACATGGTGACAGTCGCCTGACCCGCCGGCACGATTGGTTGAGACCGTGTCGCGGCCAGATGGCCGCTCCTACGATCAATAATCGCACCTGTAGGAGCACCCTGAAGGGCACAAGTACCCCACTGGGCACAAGTACCCCACTGGGCACAAGTACCCCACTGGGCACAAGCGTCGCCCTTCGGCGCGATTCTTTTCAGCTCCCGGCCGCCTGTGCCTGCTGACGCTCCATCTCCACGACGACCTCGGTCATCTTCAGGATGCTGTCGGGATTCAGGGAGATGGAATCGATGCCCTGGTCGACCAGCCAGCGGGTGATTTCGGGAAAGTCCGAGGGTGCCTGCCCACAGATGCCGATGTACTTGCCTGCCGCCTTGCAGGCCTTGATCGCTAGCGCCATCAGGGCGGTCACGGCCTCGTTGCGTTCATCGAAGCCCGTCAGCAGCCCGGAGTCGCGGTCCACGCCCAGGGTGAGCTGGGTCAGATCGTTGGAGCCGATGGAGAAGCCGTCGCAGAGTGCCAGGAATTGCTCCGCCAGCACCGCGTTGGCGGGGATCTCGCACATGAGTTTTATCTTCAGGCCGTTCTCTCCTCGCTTCAGTCCCTGCGCCGCCATGAGCTCCAGCACCTTTTGGACCTCCTCGACGGTACGGGCAAAGGGGATCATCAGCTCCAGGTTGTCCAGTCCCATTTCCTCGCGCACCTTCTTCATGGCCGCACACTCAAGCGCGAAACATCCGGCAAACAGCTCCGAGTGATACCGGGATGCGCCGCGCAGTCCGATCATCGGATTTTCCTCCGCGGGCTCGAAGCCCGCGCCGCCCAGCAGCGCAGCATACTCGTTGGACTTGAAGTCGCTCATACGCACGATCACCGGTTTGGGGTAGAAGGCGGCGGCGATGGTGCCGACGCCTTCCGCAAGACGGTCGATATAGAAAGACCGCGGGTCGGCGTAGCCGGCAACCCGGGAATCGATCTCCCTGCGGATCTCCTCGGGAAGCGAGGTGTATTCCAGCAGGGCGCGCGGGTGTATCCCGATGCTGTTGTTGATAATGAATTCCAGTCGCGCCAGGCCTACGCCGTCATTCGGGAACGCGGCATACTCCAGCGCCTGCACCGGGTTGCCGACGATCAGCATGATCTTCGTCGCGGGATGCGGCAGGTTGCCGAGATCGATGCGCTCGCTGCTGTAGGGTAATTTGCCCTCGTAGACGTAACCGACGTCGCCTTCCACGCAGGAGACCGTGACTTCCTGGCCGTCATGAATGTCGTGGGTGGCGTCACCCGAGCCAACCACGGCGGGAATGCCGAGCTCGCGCGCCACGATGGCCGCGTGGCAGACCCGTCCGCCGCGGTTGGTGACGATGGCGCTGGCGATCTTCATGACCGGTTCCCAGTCGGGGTCCGTCATGTCGGTAACCAGCACCTCGCCGCGCTGCAGGTCGTGCATCTGTGCGGCCTCGAGAATAATACGGGCCCGGCCCGCACCCACCCGGGCACCGACGCTCTTGCCCCGGGCCAGCACCTTGCCGCGCTGCTGCAGCGTGAACACCTCCTGGAAGGCATCGGTGCGAATGGAATGCACGGTCTCCGGCCGCGCCTGGACGATGAACAGCTTGCCGCTGACGCCGTCCCTGGCCCACTCGATGTCCATGGGACGCGACTTGCCGGCCTTGCCGGAATAATGCCGCTCGATGGCGATGGCGTAGCGGGCAAGTTCCAGCACCTCGTCGTCAGTCACGGAGAACCGCTGCCGCTCGCCCTTTTTGACGGGGACGTTGCGGGTGGCATCCGCCGTGACCGGGTCCCGCGTGTAGATCATCTTGATGGCCTTTTCGCCCAGATGCCGGCGGATGATCGGCCGGAAGCCCTGTTCCAGGGTCGGCTTGAAGACCAGGAACTCGTCCGGATTCACCGCGCCCTGTACCACGTTTTCCCCGAGGCCATAGGCGGAGGTGATCATCACCACGTCGCGAAAGCCGCTTTCGGTGTCCAGCGTGAACATGACGCCGGAGGCACCGATGTCGGAGCGCACCATCTTCTGCACGCCGATCGAGAGCGCGATGCTCATGTGGTCGAAGCCCTTGTCGAAGCGGTAATGTATGGCGCGGTCGGTGAACAGGGAAGCGAGCACACGCTTGCAGGTCCGCAGCAGGTGTTTTATGCCGCGGATGTTGAGGTAGGTCTCCTGCTGGCCGGCAAAGGAGGCATCCGGCAGGTCCTCCGCGGTGGCGGAACTGCGCACCGCCACGTCCGGTTCCGGCCCGTATTCCGCCTCCATCTCCCGGTAGGCCGCGATGATCTCCTTTTCCAGCGCCGGCGGCAGCGCACCGTCGACGATCCAGCCGCGGATCCGGGCGCCTGTCACGGCCAGCGCATCGACATCGCTGATATCCAGCGCCTCCAGGGCGTCCTGAATGCGGCTGCGGATATCGTTGTGTTCCAGGTAATCCCGGTATGCCTCCGCAGTGGTCGCAAACCCGTTGGGTATGGCAACCCCTTCACCGGAAAGTGACTGGTACATCTCGCCCAGCGAGGCATTCTTGCCACCGACCAGTGGCACGTCGTCGATACCCAGTTCGCAAAAACGCCGTATGTAACGAAAGTGCTGCATTTTGACTCCCCCCTTGTGACCAATCCCCCGTTGCCGCCCGCCAGCTTCATTATAAACACCCTGCCTGACGTTGTTAGGTCCCTGCAGGGTGTTCCGTTATCCAGGCGGGCGGTAGGGCAGTGTGGCTGCCCCGTGCACACCACAGGACCTTATCTGCATTTCCGTTGTATATAATCACTGGCTGGCAATACCGGCAGTCACATAAATGCTGACCTTCGGCGCGCTTGTTTGAGGACTTGCCAGCTCTATTTGAACAACGAACACAGGCACCTGAGATGCTGATCAATTCACTGCAAGCCGCCGTCATCGGGATCGGGACAATCATCAGCCTGATCTGCCTGACCGGCGTCATACTGCCGGCACAACTGCTGCAGGCCGTCAGGGCCGCATGGCAGTATCGCGCGGCCCTGTTCGTCGCGGTCATGGTCCGCCTCACCATCGGCGCGCTGCTGGTCCTGGCAGCGCCCCACAGCCGCTATCCGCTGACCTTCGAGATACTCGGATGGCTTGCCATCGTGGCCGCACTGCTCATCCCGTTTGTCGGGCGCAGCCGTATCGGGCGGCTGCTCGACTGGTGGTCGCGGCGCTCTGCAGCGGGCATCCGCCTGTGGTCGCTGGCCGGACTGGCCTTCGGCTGCTTCCTGGTCTACGCTGCCACCCGGCACGCTTGCAACTGAAAGATTACGAATGCTGGCAGCATGAACTGCCTATCAGCATTTCTCTTTGGCCACGGAATCCACGATAAAACACGGAAAGAAAAAACACCCGGCAAAGCTTTTTCGTGTCATTCCGTGGATTCCGTGGCCATAATATGCCGCATCGTGAAGCTGAAAAAGCACACGCCGTTATTCAACCCGCTTTAAAGCCCGCAAGGAGAGTACCCATGTCCCGGGACAACACGTCCACTTCAGCGACCAGCGCCATCTGGCAACACCACGTCACGGTTCCCGACACGCCTGAGGGTTTCACCGTCAGGACGACCTATCCGACCAATCCCGACGGGGTGGAGGTCATGCTGGAGCAGTGGCAGGCAGGCAGCACGGAACCGCCGCACTCGCACCCGGGGGATGACATGACCGTCGTGGTCGAGGGCAAAATGACCATCCAGTTTTTCACCAGCGATGAAGACGGCCTCGTCCCCGACGGCGAACCGGTTACCCTCAACCGTGGTGAGGCGGGCTATATCCGGGCCGGGCGCATCCACGATGCAAACTACCTCGAGGATTGCAAGCTGGTCTATGTGCATGACAGGGCCTTCGGCTTCAGGGACGAGCGCTGATCTCCGCGCTCGCCTGATACCGTCAGATATGCTGGAAGGCGGATCGCGGAACCGGCCTGTGGCCGCGGAACTGCAGCGGTGACTTGCCGGTCCAGCGACGGAATGCCCGGGTAAAACTGCCAGGTTCCGAGTATCCGAGCAGGTAGGTTATTTCACCGATACTACGGTGTGATTCGCGGATATACTGCAAGGCAAGTTGCTGCTGGGTCTCGTTCAGCAACGTGGTAAAGCTGGTATTTTCGTGTTGCAGCTTGCGCTGCAGGCTGCGCAGGCTCAGGTGCAGCGATTCCGCGATCGCTTCCTGGCTCGGCCGGCCGTCCGGCAACTGCTCGATGATCCGCGACCGGACCTGCATTGTGATGCTGGCGCTGTCACAACGCGCCAGGTAATCGATGACGGTCTGGTCATTGAGGCGGGTCAGTTCCGGATTTGCCATCGTCAACGGGGCATCGACGAGCGCCCTGTCGAAACACAGCCGGTTATCCGCCGTGCCGTAGCGGATTTTCGGCCCGAAGATATCCAGGAAATCACCGGCGCAGGGCGGAGGCGGACGCTGAAAGCTGACGCGCAACGGCATGATGACATTGCCGGCCGTAATCTGGCACATGCGCAGAAACGCCGCCATCGCCAGGTCTGCCGCGGCAAATGCGAAGTCAGGCCATTCCTCGCGCGGGATACGGATGACGAGATCAACCGAGTCCGCGGTCTTCTCCAGGTGGAAGTCGACGGTGGTATTGATGAAGCGCGAGTAGCGCACCAGCCGGTCCAGGGCAGCATGCAGGGTATCGCTGGCCAGCCACGCGAATCCCAGGCCGTGCAGGGCAGCCGGCTGGAAATGCCGTGCCGCGACCAGGCCCAGGCAGGGGTCACCGGTGGCTTCGACAGCCAGGCGCCACAGTGTCTGCATGCGCGTGGTGGGTATCCGCACGCCGGGGATAGCGGCATCCTCCAGGTCGATGCCGGCGGCAGCAAACAGCGGGGCAGGATCGAGGTCATGGCTGCGCAACGCCTGCGCCAGCAGGGCTGCCACACTGCCCAGTGTTGTGACCTCGGAGTGCAGAAACGCCATGGTATGATCCCGGTTCAATGGTGGGGAAAGCATACCAAAGTCCGCGGGTGCGGACCGGGAGAATTCCGTAGTCCGCGGTCACAGGCCAGGGCAACGGTCGCCGGGATGCACCCGTCCCGCCTGCCGGCCAGGTGCGCCGGCCACATTGCGACAGCCTGTGTTCAGCAGTCTCAGCCCGGTGAACTAGTCCCTGCCATCCTGCTCGCGTTCGCGGAGTATCCGGTTGTAGACTTCTTCCCGGTGAACTGCCACCTCCCGCGGTGCAGTCACACCGATCCTGATCTGGTTTCCACTGATGCCCAGAACGGTGACTTTCATGTCATCTCTGATGATCAGCGATTCCCCGACCCGTCTCGATAGTATCAACATAGTCCTTCTCCTTGTTGTCCCAATTCCCGTTTAAATCAGCAACAGCAGCAACACCCCCCACAAAACCAGGCTGATTACCAGCCAGCCGGCAATGGCCATGCTTCTGTCGTATTCCGGTTCCAGCCCTGTTTTTCTACGCTCCACCATGTCATGTATTCGCTGCCCGAACTGTCAGTGCCACGGATGGCAGATTAACCGGGACCAGGCTCGAAGTGATTGACCGGAAGTGCCAATCAGTTGGATCCTCACGCCAGAATCCGCTGGATCCGGCCGCGGCTTGCAGCGTGACAAGCTGTCCTGCCACGGCCTCTCGGGTTGCTGCAGCCTTTGTGCCCTCCGCTGCCACGGGAAATTTTCTCTGCTCTCCGGCGCCGATGTGAGTACAATCAGCGCATGAATCCCACCTCATTCAAGGCCGCCTGTGCCACCGGAAACGACTGGAAAACCATCGCGGCGGACTGCCTCGCAGACCTCGACGGGGAACCCGCCGACGCCAATCTTGGACTGCTGTACGTTACCGGTTCACTGGCGCCATACCTGAGCAACCTGCTGGACCGGCTGCGCACCGCCACCGGCATCCAGAACTGGATCGGCACTGTCGGTAGCGGCATTTGCTATACCGCCAGGGAAATCTACGATGAGCCCGCCGCGGCCGTGATGCTGGCCGCGCTGCCCGCCAACAGCTACCGCCTGATTCCACCGGGGATCGAGGCCCTCAGCGACATGCTGACGGACAACAAGAACTGGATTGCCGAACACGCCGCGCATTTCGGCATCGTGCACGGCGACCCCCGCAATGGCCACACCCCGCAGATCATCGAATCCCTGTCAGCGGAACTCGACCCGGGATTCCTGGTGGGCGGACTGACCTCGGCGGATGACGACAATTACCTGCTGCAAGTGTCCGGTGACGTCTGCCAGGGCGGGCTATCCGGCATCCTGATTTCCGCGGAGGTACCGGTTATCAGCGGTCTGACCCAGGGCTGTACGCCGTTGCCCAGAAAGCATGTCATCACGCGTTGCGACGGCAACCTGCTGGCGGAACTCGACGGCCGTCCGGCGCTCGATGTCTTCAAGGAAGACATTGGTGAAGTCCTGTCCAAGGACCTGTCACGCGTTGCGGGCTACATCTTCGCCGGACTGCCGGTACCCGGCTCCGATACCGGGGACTACCTGGTGCGCAATCTGGTCGGCATCGATCCCAATGAAAAGCTGCTGGCGATCGGCGATATTCTCGAGGATGACGCGCCGATCATGTTCTGCCGTCGTGACGGCGACTCCGCACGCGAGGACATGCTGCGCATGCTGCGCGATCTCGGCAAGCGTGCCCGGACACCCATCAAGGGTGGTGTCTATTTTTCCTGCCTGGGACGCGGCCGCAACCAGTTCGGTGATAACTCCGAGGAGTTGAAGCTCATCCGTGACGAGCTGGGCGAGTTCCCGCTGGTCGGCTTCTTCGCCAACGGCGAGATTTCCCACAACCGCCTGTACGGCTACACCGGGGTACTGGCGCTGTTCCTGTAGGACGCTCCCGGCAAAAGCATCGCGGCCAGTACCCTGAGAACGGGCATAAAGAGATCGATCCTGCCCCTCTAATCGCAGCTGCAGGAGCGCCGTCCTCCGGCACGATTGGGCTGCTAGGCTTTCCAGTACTGCTCGGTGGTGATGTGCCCCGGCTCGCGGCGGCGGTTCTTTTTCAGACCGCGTGCCTGCAGCACCTCCGCGGTATCGTGCACCATGGCCGGGTTGCCGCAGATCATCACCTGGGCGTTATCGGCATCGATGTCCAGGCCGGCGCGGCGTTCCAGTTCACCCGACTCGATCGCGTTCGGCACCCGGCCGCGGATGGCGAAACCGGTTTCCTCGCGGCTGACGAAGGGAATGTACTGCAACTGTTCCGGATGCTGCTGCAGGCATGCCTGGATGCGCTCCCGGTAACCGAGTTCGTCAGCGGTGCGCACCGCGTGCACCAGTACGATGCTGGTAAAGCGCCGCCAGACCTCGCCGGCCGCCAGGATCGACAGAAACGGCCCGATCGCCGTTCCCGTGGACAACATCCACAGCACCCCGGCGTCGGGCAACTCGTTGAGCGTGAAGAAACCCGCCGCCTGCGGTGCGATGAGAATCGGGTCACCGGGCGCCAGCGTGATCAGGCGGTTCGTCAGGGGTCCGTCGGGCACGGTGACGAAATAGAATTCATGCAGCGGGTCAGCCGGACTGTTGAGAAAGGAATAGGGGCGGGCGACCACCTCGCCGTCGATCTCCAGCGCCAGGCGGGTGAACTGGCCGGCGACAAACGGGGCGATTTCCGCTGTCACCTGAATCGAGTACAACCGGTCAGTCCACGGCTGCAGCCTGACGACGCTGCCTTCGACCCAGCGGCTCATGGGGGTGCCACCTCGACGAGGAGGGTGTCACCCTCGACGCGAACCGGATACGTCCGCAGCGCCTCGGTCGCCGGTTCCTCCACGGGCTCGCCGGTCACCACGCTGAAACGGCTGCCATGCAGGGTGCAGGAAACCAGTTCACCCTTCAGGCAGCCCAGCGAAAGCGAGGAGTCCTCGTGCGTGCACAGGTCATCGACGGCATAAAAGCTGCCGGCAACGTTGGCGATCAGGATCGGGTGACCCGCGACGACCACACGCCGCGTCAATCCCGGCGCCAGGTCGGCAAGCCGTGAAACGGCTACAAAACCCTTCGTCATTTACGGTACCATGCAGGCTCGGAACATGGCCCTATCATAACGCAACCGCCTGCGTGCGCACGCCTTGAGAACGGCCGCAATCAACCCCAATTAGCGTGGTTTCTGGATAGCAGCATTCATGGAAAACCTGTCCACATGGGAAATGATCCTGCTGGGTGCCATCGCGCTCGGCGTGCTGGTCTGGGCCGGACCCGGCGTCAAGGTCATGCTGGAACAGAGCCGCAAGGCGGAGAACCGCGACTGGGCCGGGCTGCTGTTGCCGCTGCTGCTGGTTGTGGCGTTTGTCATCTTCCTGATCAAGATGGTTTGACGCCATGACGACTGCATTATCCGTTCGCGACCTGAGCAAAACCTACAAGGGCGGCCACGAGGCCCTCAAGGGTGTCAGCCTGGACGTCAGGGAGGGAGATTTCTTTGCACTGCTGGGGCCCAATGGCGCCGGCAAGACCACCCTCATCGGCATTGTTGCCTCGCTGGTGAACAAGAGCGGCGGCACGGTCTCCATCTTCGGCCACGACCTGGACAAGGACCCCGCGAGTGCCAAGGCCTGCATCGGGCTGGTCCCGCAGGAATTCAACTTCAACATGTTCGAGCCGGTCGTCGAGGTTGTCGCCAACCAGGCCGGCTACTATGGCATTGAGCGCCGCGAGGCCTTCGAACGCGCCGAGAAATACCTCAGGCACCTGGACCTGTGGGACAAGCGCCGCATCATGGCGCGCAACCTGTCCGGCGGCATGAAGCGCCGCCTGATGATCGCCCGTGCGCTGGTGCACGATCCGAAACTGCTGATACTCGACGAGCCCACCGCGGGTGTCGACATCGAAATACGCCGCGCCATGTGGCAGTTCCTGAAGCAGATCAACGCCTCCGGCACCACCATCATTCTCACCACCCATTACCTGGAAGAGGCCGAGAGCCTGTGCCGCAATATCGCCATTATCGATGAAGGCGAATTGATCGAGAACACCACAACGCGGCAGTTGCTGAATACCCTGCACATCGAAACCTTCGTCCTGGACCTGGAAGCCCCGCTCGGCGAGTTGCCCGACCTCGGCAAGCACAGGCTCAACCGGGTCGACGAGCAGACCCTGGAGGCGGAAATCTGCCGCGGCGAGTCCCTTAACGAACTGTTCGCCGCACTCAGCAGCCGCGGCATCCGCGTCACCAGCATGCGCAACAAGACCAACAGGCTCGAGGAACTCTTCATGAACCTGGTGGAAAACGGCAACGTCGGGCGGCACGCCTCATGACGCCACGCGCCAAGCTGATCGCCTTCCAGACCATCCTGACCAAGGAAGTGCTGCGCTTTGCCCGCATCTGGATACAGACCGTGTTGCCGCCCGTGATCACGACGGCGCTGTACTTCATCATCTTCGGCAACCTGATCGGCCCGCGCATCGGTCCCATGGAAGGCTTCGACTACATGGAATTCATCATTCCGGGGCTGATCATGATGGCGGTGATCACCAACTCCTATGCCAACGTGGTGTCCTCGTTCTACGGCTCCAAGTTCCAGCGGCACATCGAGGAGATGCTGATTTCACCGGTCCCCAATTACATCATCCTGATCGGCTTCGTCGGCGGCGGCGTGGCACGCGGCCTGACGGTAGGCGTTGCAGTGACCATCGTATCGCTGGTGTTCCACCCGTTGAACATCCACAGCCTGTGGGTGATGTTCAGCATGATCCTGCTCACGGCCATCCTGTTTTCCCTGGCCGGGCTCATCAACGGCGTCTATGCCACGAGCTTTGATGACATCTCGATCGTTCCGACCTTCGTACTGACGCCGCTGACCTACCTCGGCGGCATCTTCTACTCCATCAGCCTGCTGCCGGAATTCTGGCAGCACGCATCGCTTATCAATCCGATCCTGTACATGGTGAACGCGTTCCGCTACGGCTTCCTGGGTGTCAGCGACATCAGCCTGGTGCTGTCCTATGCCATCAGCATCGGCTTTATCATCACTCTCTATCTTTTCAGCCTGTACCTGCTGCGCAAGGGCCACGGCATCCGGACCTGAACCCGTCGCGGCAGGGTCCGGCTGTTCACGGAGCGATTATTGTTTCGTGCCACGCCCCTTGCAGGCTGCCGCACCAGGCCGTCAGCCACCCAGGCAGGCTACCCGGACTAGTCCAGCAGTAATGGCAACCAGGGCATGAATCTGTGCCGTGTTGCAGATCCTGGTGTAGATTCAGGATCATGCGGATCTGAACCGGATTCATACTCAGTAAGATTGCTATATCCATCACCATCTGCATCAGCCTGGGCATCCGAAGCATTTAATGGATTGAAGCCTTTCGATAACTCATAAGAATCTGGCATACCATCATTGTCATCGTCTGGATCACACGCATCACCCAGGCTATCACTATCAGTGTTGGTTTGATCCGGATTCACAATATTCGGACAGTTATCTCCCTGATCAGGAATACCATCATTGTCATCGTCTGGGTCACACGCATCACCCAGGCTATCACTATCAGTGTTGGCTTGATCCGGATTCGCAATAATCGGACAGTTATCTCCCTGATCAGGAATACCGTCGTTGTCGTCATCGCTATCGTAGATGTCCAGGATACCGTCACTGTCGGTATCCGCCAGCACCGTGACGGCCAGCATATCGACTGCCGTAGCACCTTGCGCGGTCTGGATTTCCAGCTGGATGAGGTGTACACCTGTCGCCAGGCTGACCATCGCGGTCTGACCGCTTGCGATCACCACACTGTTTTCGCGCCAGGTCCAGGTGCTGATCGGGTCTGACGGAACAGGCGCGGTGCTCCCCGATCCATCCAGGCTGACCTGCTCGGTTCCGTCTGCGCCCAGATCCGGCACGTACTGGTCCACACCGGCATTGGCCGTGAGTTCACAGGCATCGCCGATGCCGTCAAGATCCGTGTCCCGCTGGCTGGCATTGCCGGCGGCAGGACAGTTGTCGAGCTTGTCGAGCACGCCATCAAGATCGGTATCGATATCCGCATTACACAGGGTTGGGTCAGAGATCCAGCTGTCCAGGAGCGCTAGCCATTCGTCGTGGGCAACGGCGGTACCCAGAGGCGGCATCTGTATCAGCGGATCCCGCGATGCGTCCCGCAGCCTGGTGACCGACAGGCCGGGGCTGCCGGGCGTGAGGATGGTCGCCCCCGTGACGCCAAGATCACCAAAGACCGGCGTGACATTGCAGGCATTGATGCCGGCGGTCGGGGTACTGAAGCGGAAATCCATGGGGGCCTGGGTGACCTCGCCCGGCCGATGGCACCCGGAACAGTTGGAATGCAGATAGCTGCGCGCCCGGTAGGCGACCGAGTGCTGCGTCTGGCCAAGTCCTGCGTAGGCGGGAAGATTCTCGATACCCGCAGGCAGTCCTGACGTGAAGATGCCGATGTGATCCAGCGTCTGCAGCTCGTTGGCGACTCGCAGTGTCTGCGGGTAAAGCATCTCGCGGTTCAGCTGCCCCACTTCCGGGCCGAGCGAGAAATTCGCGCTGTCGGTATGACAGCGCAGGCATTCGGCGCGCGACGGATAAGTCCAGGTTGCCCCGGAGGGAAGGACCTTCACCTTGCCCGCCGGAAGCAGGTCGGCATCCGAACCGTCTGCCCGCCATTCATAACTGTATCCGGCCCAGACGCCGTCCAGATGTCGTACCAGGAGCCGGGTCTCATGCGGTACGCCATTGTAGGAAAACTCCTTGATGAGGACCGTGCCTGGCGGGAACAGGAAATCACCATCGGCGCTGATAGACACCGTGGTTCCGTCCTGCAGGGCAATCCAGCGTTTCTTTCCAGCCCCGTCGGACCACAACGGAGCATTGATATCAAAGGGAATCAGGCCAGGGGCCGGGATGGTGGGATCCACTGCATCGAAACAGCCGGTCTGGCTCAGGGTTGCCGGAGCTGTCGTGGTTCCGCCGCCGCTGTTGTCGGTAATCTTGTAGATCTGCGTGCCCGTGACTACATAGAGTTCGCCGGCATTGTCCCGGGCGAAGGTATTGATCAGGCCGATACCGGAACCACCCGGCAGCAGGATCTCCTCAAACGCATTGCCGCCGGTGTCGTGCTGGACCGCCGAGACCTTGCTGGTGCAATAGTCTGCGAACACGTATCTTCCCTGCAGTCCGGATATGTCGCTGCCGCGGTAGACATAGCCGCCGATGACGGCACATTGTCCGTTTCCATGGCTGAAGTCGACCACTGGACCGATAAGGCTGGTGTCGGCACAGCTGCCACTGAACTGCTGGCACAGCGAACCCTCGTATACGTTCCAGCCGTAGTTTCCGCCCTTCACGACCTTGTCGACTTCCTCCCGGGTTTGATAGCCCACATCACCCACCCAGATGTCACCGGTAACCGGATCTATGTCGCCTCTGAACGGGTTGCGGAAGCCGGGGGCAAAGATTTCAGGACACGGCGCTGGATTATTGGTCGGACCGCAGCGCGCATTACCGGCATAGGGATTGTCCGGCGGGATACCGTATGCCTCGCCGCCAGGAATATTGTCGACGTCTATGCGCAGGATGCTCCCGCGCATATCCGTTACATTCTGTGCGAGATTATAGGGATCCTTCTGTAACGTGCCGTCACCGAAGCCAAAATACAACAGGCCATCCGGGCCAAAGGACATGAAGCCGCCTTGATGGAAGTCACCCCGGCGCTGGACCAGGTACACGACCTCGGATAATTCGTCGATCGCCGTGCTCCCCGGCTGCAACACAAAACTGGAGATGATGATATCGTTGGGACGGAGATGGGTTCCGGTGGTCGAATAGTTCACGAAAACGCGCGGATCATTCGGGTAGTCGGGGTGAAAAACCAGCTGAATCAAACCGCCGTCCGAGGGAATGGTCACCTTGCCACTACCGGTACTCATACTGAGATCAAGCAGGATGTCCCAACTCGATACCGCCGGGGTATTCGCAAACCGGCCGATGATGCCGTCACGCGTGGTGAAGTACCAGTACGAGGCGTCGCCGGGAGCCTGGGTCATGGCGACAACATTGCTGATGGGCAGTGAAGGGTAGACATGCTGGAGGCTGATGGATGCGTTCGTGTCCGGCCGGTCGAAGGCCAGACAGGTGGTGTTTGCCGGCCTGGTATCAAGGCCCGGCGGAGATGCTGCTGCCTCGACATGCAAGACAGCCAGAAAAACCAGCAAGCAGACAAGTCCTGCCCTGTGTGCAATGGTCTTTCCGGGGAACAGGGGCGTGCTTTCCTTCATTCACTGACCCGCCTTCCGTGGTCTACTCGCTTCGGGCATCTGTCATGCGCCGCTCAAGTGGCACGGCGGAGCTATGTCGTATTGTTAGCATTCATAAGGCAGTTATTGTCTCGAGCCTGGAGTATAGAACTTCCAGGGTCGAATATTGGCCTAGAGGCAATTAATGCTGCACTTTTTTTGCAGTAAACCGCAATTTCGGCAATATGTGTTCTCCCGGCGGCTTGGCGCGCGGCAGTGCGGTCAGCGTTGCGGTGACCAGCGTACCGCCGGTGTTCCACCCGCTGAACATCCACAGCCTGTGGGTGATGTTCAGCATGATCCTGCTCACGGCCATCCTGTTTTCCCTGGCCGGGTTCATCAACGGCGTCTATGCCACGAGCTTTGATGGCATCTCGATCGTTCCGACCTTCGTACTGACGCCGCTGACCTACCTCGGCGGCATCTTCTACTCCATCAGCCTGCTGCCGGAATTCTGGCAGACGGCTTCCTGGGTGTCAGCGACATCAGTCTGGTGCTGTCCTATGACATCAGTATCGGCTTTATCGTCGTCCTCTATCTTTTCAGCCTGTACCTGCTGCGCAAGGGCCACGGCATCCGGACCTGAACCCGTCGCGGCAGGGTCCGGCTGTTCACGGAGCGATTATTGTTTCGCGCCGACGCCCCTTGCAGGCTGCCGCATCAGATCGTCAGCCACCCAGGCAGGGTACCCTGGCTAGGGCGCCAATGCCCGCTGCTGTATCCTGAGCAGATCGCCGGCATTGATCTGCTGGTCCGGCACCATGTCAGCGCGTATCTGCTGATCGGTACTCGGGGTAAGCTGGTCGAGGATTATGCGGGTGGCAAGCAGGACATCCACCACATCCACCTTGCTGTCGTTGTTGATATCGCCGTTATTGATGTAATTGGCCGCCGGTGTGTCACTGCCCAGCGACGGGTCACTGCCGTAGGCGACTTCCATCCCGTCATCGAAACCATCCCCGTCGGTGTCGGCAAGCAATGGATCGGTCCCGTATGCGGGCTCGTCAATATCAGGAATACCGTCGTTGTCGTCATCGCTATCGTAGATGTCCAGGATACCGTCACTGTCGGTATCCGCCAGCACCGTGACGGCCAGCATATCGACTGCCGTAGCACCTTGCGCGGTCTGGATTTCCAGCTGGATGAGGTGTACACCTGTCGCCAGGCTGACCATCGCGGTCTGACCGCTTGCGATCACCACACTGTTTTCGCGCCAGGTCCAGGTGCTGATCGGGTCTGACGGAACAGGCGCGGTGCTCCCCGATCCATCCAGGCTGACCTGCTCGGTTCCGTCTGCGCCCAGATCCGGCACGTACTGGTCCACACCGGCATTGGCCGTGAGTTCACAGGCATCGCCGATGCCGTCAAGATCCGTGTCCCGCTGGCTGGCATTGCCGGCGGCAGGACAGTTGTCGAGCTTGTCGAGCACGCCATCAAGATCGGTATCGATATCCGCATTACACAGGGTTGGGTCAGAGATCCAGCTGTCCAGGAGCGCTAGCCATTCGTCGTGGGCAACGGCGGTACCCAGAGGCGGCATCTGTATCAGCGGATCCCGCGATGCGTCCCGCAGCCTGGTGACCGACAGGCCGGGGCTGCCGGGCGTGAGGATGGTCGCCCCCGTGACGCCAAGATCACCAAAGACCGGCGTGACATTGCAGGCATTGATGCCGGCGGTCGGGGTACTGAAGCGGAAATCCATGGGGGCCTGGGTGACCTCGCCCGGCCGATGGCACCCGGAACAGTTGGAATGCAGATAGCTGCGCGCCCGGTAGGCGACCGAGTGCTGCGTCTGGCCAAGTCCTGCGTAGGCGGGAAGATTCTCGATACCCGCAGGCAGTCCTGACGTGAAGATGCCGATGTGATCCAGCGTCTGCAGCTCGTTGGCGACTCGCAGTGTCTGCGGGTAAAGCATCTCGCGGTTCAGCTGCCCCACTTCCGGGCCGAGCGAGAAATTCGCGCTGTCGGTATGACAGCGCAGGCATTCGGCGCGCGACGGATAAGTCCAGGTTGCCCCGGAGGGAAGGACCTTCACCTTGCCCGCCGGAAGCAGGTCGGCATCCGAACCGTCTGCCCGCCATTCATAACTGTATCCGGCCCAGACGCCGTCCAGATGTCGTACCAGGAGCCGGGTCTCATGCGGTACGCCATTGTAGGAAAACTCCTTGATGAGGACCGTGCCTGGCGGGAACAGGAAATCACCATCGGCGCTGATAGACACCGTGGTTCCGTCCTGCAGGGCAATCCAGCGTTTCTTTCCAGCCCCGTCGGACCACAACGGAGCATTGATATCAAAGGGAATCAGGCCAGGGGCCGGGATGGTGGGATCCACTGCATCGAAACAGCCGGTCTGGCTCAGGGTTGCCGGAGCTGTCGTGGTTCCGCCGCCGCTGTTGTCGGTAATCTTGTAGATCTGCGTGCCCGTGACTACATAGAGTTCGCCGGCATTGTCCCGGGCGAAGGTATTGATCAGGCCGATACCGGAACCACCCGGCAGCAGGATCTCCTCAAACGCATTGCCGCCGGTGTCGTGCTGGACCGCCGAGACCTTGCTGGTGCAATAGTCTGCGAACACGTATCTTCCCTGCAGTCCGGATATGTCGCTGCCGCGGTAGACATAGCCGCCGATGACGGCACATTGTCCGTTTCCATGGCTGAAGTCGACCACTGGACCGATAAGGCTGGTGTCGGCACAGCTGCCACTGAACTGCTGGCACAGCGAACCCTCGTATACGTTCCAGCCGTAGTTTCCGCCCTTCACGACCTTGTCGACTTCCTCCCGGGTTTGATAGCCCACATCACCCACCCAGATGTCACCGGTAACCGGATCTATGTCGCCTCTGAACGGGTTGCGGAAGCCGGGGGCAAAGATTTCAGGACACGGCGCTGGATTATTGGTCGGACCGCAGCGCGCATTACCGGCATAGGGATTGTCCGGCGGGATACCGTATGCCTCGCCGCCAGGAATATTGTCGACGTCTATGCGCAGGATGCTCCCGCGCATATCCGTTACATTCTGTGCGAGATTATAGGGATCCTTCTGTAACGTGCCGTCACCGAAGCCAAAATACAACAGGCCATCCGGGCCAAAGGACATGAAGCCGCCTTGATGGAAGTCACCCCGGCGCTGGACCAGGTACACGACCTCGGATAATTCGTCGATCGCCGTGCTCCCCGGCTGCAACACAAAACTGGAGATGATGATATCGTTGGGACGGAGATGGGTTCCGGTGGTCGAATAGTTCACGAAAACGCGCGGATCATTCGGGTAGTCGGGGTGAAAAACCAGCTGAATCAAACCGCCGTCCGAGGGAATGGTCACCTTGCCACTACCGGTACTCATACTGAGATCAAGCAGGATGTCCCAACTCGATACCGCCGGGGTATTCGCAAACCGGCCGATGATGCCGTCACGCGTGGTGAAGTACCAGTACGAGGCGTCGCCGGGAGCCTGGGTCATGGCGACAACATTGCTGATGGGCAGTGAAGGGTAGACATGCTGGAGGCTGATGGATGCGTTCGTGTCCGGCCGGTCGAAGGCCAGACAGGTGGTGTTTGCCGGCCTGGTATCAAGGCCCGGCGGAGATGCTGCTGCCTCGACATGCAAGACAGCCAGAAAAACCAGCAAGCAGACAAGTCCTGCCCTGTGTGCAATGGTCTTTCCGGGGAACAGGGGCGTGCTTTCCTTCATTCACTGACCCGCCTTCCGTGGTCTACTCGCTTCGGGCATCTGTCATGCGCCGCTCAAGTGGCACGGCGGAGCTATGTCGTATTGTTAGCATTCATAAGGCAGTTATTGTCTCGAGCCTGGAGTACAGAACTTCCCGGGTCGGATATTTGCCTGTTAGTGATTAATGCTGCTCTCTTTTGCTGAAAACCGCAATTTCGGCAATATGTTTTCTCCCGGCGGCTTGGCGCGCGGGACTACCAGCTCTTCAGGTTCAGTGGCGGAACGTAGGGACGCAGCGGTTCACGCACCCAGCAGTCACCCGTGGCGGCCCGTTCCGCGGGGGTGGTGAAACGGTAGCGATAGAGGGTGGCACGCACCCATACAGGTGGCTGCAAGGGGAAAGGATTATCGGCGAGCAACGCCACGACCGGGGGCGCGCCATGCAACAGCCGGTACAGCAGGTCGCCGAACCAGCGATTTTGGAAGGGTGATTCGCCGGCAGCAAACCACATCGTCCAGTCGAGACGAGGATGGTGCGGGATGCTCCAGCTCAGGCAGCGGTGTACATCGCCGGGTTTGTAACGAAATTCGTAGGGGCGCCAGTGTTCAGCGTCGAGTGAGCCTTCCACGATGATTTCGTGCCGCACGGTATTCATCACCCCGAAGAACCCGTAAAAGTTGGTTACGCCGAATCGCGATGTCGTCGCAACGAGGGTTGCCAGTGGTCCGGGCAGCGGCCGCTTTTCGAAGCGCTGCCAGACCGTGGCCATGTTGGTCACCACAACGACACCTGCCAGCGCGGCCGCGGCGAACGTCGCCAGCCGGCCCGGCCCGGGCAGACGGTAGTGCAGGCGCCCGGCAAGCCGGGACGGTAACAGCCCTGCAAGCGCCCGGTCGTCGAACAGAAACAGGCACAGGAACATCGTGAGCAGGTTGAGAAAATAGTAGTTGCCGGTCAGGGAAATGGCGAGCTGCAGGATGAGGAAACCCCACGCCGCCACGAAACGCAGGCGCCGCGGCATGAAGATCAGCCAGGGCAGCAGCAGTTCGATCCCGAACATCGAGAGCACCGAAAGCTGCTGGAACCATTCCGGAAACTGGTGCGCATACCAGGCCAGCGGTGTCGGCAGGGGCTGCGTTTCATAATGGAAGTTGAGTGCTGCCAGCTGCGCCCAGCTGGGGTCGTGGCTGAGCAGCTTGACCAGGCCGGAAAGCAGCATGAATCGGAACAGCAGCCAGCGGAACAGCCAGATGACAATGTGCGAGCCCGAGGTGAGGAAGATCGCGAGCAGCCCCACTTCGAGGATCAGGGCGTCGGGCTGGATGTTACCGAAGACGGGCATCGCGACCCACAGCGACAGATGCAGCACGAAGACCAGCACCAGCATGGTCCGCGTCAGCACATTCAGCACTATCAGCCCCGACGCTGCGGCGCCGGCCAGGCAAACCGACAACAGCGCCGTGTCGGAGCTGTTGATCCAGAACAGCGTCGGTACGAACCAGTAGCGCCACGTGCCATGCTCCGCCGCCAGCGTGACCAGATCCTCCGACAGCGGCAGGATGCCGTCGGCACCGACCAGCCCCGTTATCTGGCTGCCGATTGATACGAACGCCACGAGGAAAGTCAGACCCAGCAGGCGCAGGAACAGCCAGCTTACGAGATGGAAGGTCGGGGGATAGCGTTCCGGACCCCACAGCAGGCGCGACCACCGGTAGGCCGCCTCGCGATGACGTGCAATCAGGCTGTAGGCGGCTTCCGCCAGTTCCGCAAACCCCGGCAGACGGCGATACAACCACAGGCCCGCACCCCTGCCGGGTGCGCGGGCCAGTACCCTGAATGCCGCCCCGGCGCCACTGTAGTGTTTCCCGTCCGGGTCGAAGAGCTGAATCGCGCGGGCAAATTCCGCCTCCGGCACCCCGGGATGATCGGCGGCGATTTCCTGGTAGGGCGCGTAGCGTACGCGTTCGCCGGTGAGACGCTGCCAGTAACGCACCCAGTAGGCACAAAAGCCGCAGTCGCCGTCGTAGGCCAGCAGCGGGAGGCGGGAAGTGCTGTCGTTCATGAACCTGGAAGGTTCAACGCGGGTGAATTGAGAACGCTTTTGCCATGCTTCATTGCGATGATGCTGGTGGCGTTGATTTCACACAAGTATATGACGGTTATCTGCCGTTTGCCGTGAAATCCTGCCAGCGTCAGTTCCCGGGCGGTACTGCGACAGACTCCGGTCAAGCGCGGAAATGGTCATGCGCAGCCGGCGGTTCTCAGAGAGCCGCATCGGGTGATCCTTCCGGTGGATAGTCGAGCGTATTGCGGTACTTCTTGCGGTAGTCGGCGGCGAAATCCGGGAATGGCAGATCGTGGGCGGAGCACCATGCACGCACCTGCGCTTCAGCCTGTTCCCGGCGTTCGGGATCGGGTTCCGCATCGCGGCTGTGATAGACGGTACGCGACGGAAACGCGAAGCCGGTACCGGCATCCTTGACGATATTCATAATGCGCAGATAGATGTCTTCCCGTATCGCGCGGAATTCATTCCGGTCGGAGGTGTTGATATTGGCACGGACTTCCAGCTGCAGGGCGTAGTCACCGAAGCCCACAAACCTTACCGCGGGTTCCTCGCCGGTGACCCGGGGATGTCCGAGCAGCATGGTACGCAGTGCGGCAAGTACAAAGCGCAGCTGGTCATCTGTTGTCTCGTAGCGCAGTCCCAGGACCGTCAGCAGCAGCATCGACCTGCGCAGGGTGTAATTGACGATGTGCATCTTGGAAAAATCGGCGTTGGGGATCGTGGTGACAGACTGATCGACACCGCGGAGCCGCGTGGAACGCAAGCCGATCGACTCGACGGTGCCGACGCGCTGCCAGTCCGCACTCGGGTCCTCGCCATAGCGGCAGAAATCGCCGACACGCACGGGCCGGTCCGCGAACAGGGCGAGGCTCCCGATGAAATGCTCAAGGGTGTTCTGGGCAGCGAGCGCAATGGCGATACCGCCGACGCCGAGACCCGCGACAATACCGTACAGGGGCGCCCCGAGCTGGCTGCTGACATAGAAGATGATGGTGATGACAGCGGTGCAGCCGACGACCCTGGCAGCAAGGCGCAGCAGGTGGGCGTTCAGGCCCTGCGCGGGGATTCTCGGCAGGGAGATAACCGTCTCGGCAATCAAGATGGACCCCGTCCAGGAAATCCAGGCCAGCGAGAAATAACCAACGGCATCCGCGAGCAGCGTCAGACCCTCTGCCAGCCGGCCTGTCAGGGTAAGTTCGCGGTTCGCCATGTCCAGCACCAGCGGAGTCAGCAGCAGCAGGGTCAGCGGCGTTGCAAGGCGGCGCAGATGGGCGCTGGCGGACTGACCGGTGATCCCGCGGCGCGCCAGCCGGTGAATGCCTGCGACCACCATGACGGTTATCACGATCACTATCGCCAGGGCGAGCCACTTCCAGACTGCCTGCCGGTACACGCTGTATTTCAGCCACCCGGGAAACCTTTCGGTGGTGTGCGGGGAAATCAACCAGCCGGACATGCTGAGGTAATCGCGCATTTCTGCATAGTTTTTCAGGGGAACGTCGCGAAGGTAGGGCAGCGCGCGCATCTTTTGATAAAACTCCCCGGCCCTGGCCACCGTCGCGGCACTGAACAGGAACTGCCCCGCACGGGGGCCTTCCGCAATGCGTTCGAGGGTGATTTCGGTATGCGGAATCGTCCAGCTCGCGGGTTTGCCGCTTGCTGCATTGCCCTCCCCGGTATTTGAAAAGGCCGCAGCATCCGGGATATCCGCCTCGGGCGGGAGTTCGATGCGGGACAGGACCTCGTACAGGTAGACAGCCTCGTCGCGGCCCATTTCGAAGCGGGCCGCGGGTGGAACCTCGCTCAGGTCGAGCGTGCTCTCCGCCCGGGTGCCGAGATCATGCAATCGTGCGGCAACCGCGCGGCTTGAGGTTTCCCAGTACTCGTCACGCAGCAGGCGAAAGTAGGTATCGCCCGTCGTCAGAAAACTGTTCAATGTCGCCCCGGGACTGGACAGGTCCAGCGGCTCCAGCGGGTGTTCGGCATCGCCCCATGCCAGTGACGGCACCAGCATCACAAGCTGCATTACACGGATCCATAACCGCCTTGTAGCCTTATCCAACATTACGCACTCCGGTAATCGCTTGTCCTTCAGGGGACCGGCTCATGTGCCGGTTTCGTCGGCCATCATATCAGCCACTTTTTTATAGCGATTCAGGTCGTATATCCCCGCCTCAACCGGTAGGGTCCGCTGCATGAATTCGACGAACCAGTGAAAGTTCTCCCAGATATCCGGGTGGGTCCTCGACAGGCCGAAGCGTCTGACCAGTTCCCTGAACTGAGCCGGCGTGCGTGCTGCATGCAAGGCAGCGGTGAATTCCCCGATGCTGTCCAGCGGTACATTGAACATGAAATTGGGATAGCTGCCCAGCAGTCCGCGGTAGACCGTGAGAGTATCCTTTTCCGGCTCGCGGCGCTTTTCTTCGTCCAGCAGGAAGGCGACATTGGTGTGCATCTTGTTGCGTATCAGGGTGTAGGCGAGATCCTGGTCAGGATTCCCGGTGCTGATCCGCAGAAAACTGACATCCGGCATGAAGTCAACGAAACGCATGGCGTCGAGCGAGGCCGGCTTCGAGGCCAGGGTCTGCAGGTTCTTCTCCACCTGGCGCTCCGCGCTGCCCGCGCCGGAGCGATAGCAGGGTGCTTGCATACAACGGTTGAGCACATCCGCGGGGCCGGCCAGCGACTTGAGACGTGCCTCGACCAGCGAGACAAACTCCGCCTTGGGATCCCGGGTCCGGTACGCAATCTGCACCGGCATGTCCTCGTTGACAATTTCATAAGTCACGTCGAGCTTGATGTGTGCCCCTTTTCCCTGATACCAGGAATCCCGCATCGCGGTGCGAACCCCCGGGGGCATGAAATGCAGGAAGTTGTTCTCGCCGCCGGAACGGATCAGGTCGAAGTACAGGCGTGTCTCCGCCTGATGCGCAGCGGTCCCGAACACATTGTAATTCACGACCAGTTCATAGTAGGTGCGCTCCAGCATCGGATAGTCCATCACCCAGAGGGTTTTGGGAATGGCGCCCACGAACCCCTTTACCACCGTGGCGTTGTCGAAATGCCTGAAGACGGTCAGCGCCGCATTGCTGTTGGTGCCATCGCCATCCCAGATATCCTTCAGGGACGGACCCCGGGGTTGATACTTCCGGTAGTATTGACCCCGGAGACGGATATAGTCGTTCCGCTCATCCCTCCGGTGCAGCCATTCCGGTCCCAGCACCAGCAGGCCTTCTTCCTCGCCCGTCAACTCAAGGTACGGCTGGATCGTGGCCAGGTAAGCCGGATCGGTGACAGACAGGTCCGAATCGGGGTCCTGGAACAGAACAAAGAACTGGTCATCAATCACGTCGGTGGCCACCTGTCCGCGGCATACCGGCCCGCGGATGAAGGTCATCACGATGTAGTGGGCGGAATCCAGCAGGAACTGATAACGGGCGCGGGCAGGGATCGCGGCGAAGGCTGCGAAGGGATTGAGCGACAGCTCGCGTGAATAGTCCGGCAGTTCCGCAACATCCCAGTCCGGCGTCAGGAAGAGCGTATCGAAACGGGACATCTGCGCCGCATTCAGCGGATAGATGATGTGAGTCTTGTGGACAATCGTGCTGTTGATTTTTCTCAGGCGATAATAGAAAGGCCGGCCGGGATCATCATTCGGGCGCAGCGTGGGTATCACCCGGACGGGCTCTCCCGGCGGCGTAGTCGAGCGCACCAGTTCGAAGAAGTTCCCGGTGTCCAGCCCCTCGAAATACAGATGGGCCAGGAACAGATGTTCGTACAGGTAGCGGGAAACCAGCCGGTTCTTCAGTGCTGTCCGGTTGAAAAATGCTTCCCACTGCTGGATCTGCGCCTGCTCTTGCGGCCCGGGCGGGGAAGGGCGCGCATCAATAACCGCGCCCTCATAAATCCACTGCCGCAGGGTCGCGAATTCACTGTCGCTCAGGCCGGTAATAGCCAGCGGCATGCCCTGCTGCGGGTTTTTCCGCGCATACTTATCAAACTCCGCGGGCAGTGGACATTCACTCTTGCGTTGCAGCCCGAGCTGGATGTGTTCCGGAATCGGCGCATACAGTGACAGCTGATTCTCTTTTCCCAGCCGGATCATGCTGTACAGCAGCGAATATTCAAGGTTGTCATCGAGCGAGCCGCCTTGCTCGTTGAGCACCGGGTAAAACCCCTTGTCGCGCCATCCGGCCGTGGTGGTGGCATCGACAAACAGGCGCGTAGGTGCCATATCGGACAAGCGTGTACTGTCATAAACCGGCTTTTTGGTTGCGCCACGCAGCAGACCCTCGGCAGATGCCAGCTTCAACTGGCAGGGCGCATCGTAGCAGCCGTGACAGGCGATGCATTTTTGTTCGATGAGAGGCTTGATATCCCGGGTATAGGAGTAGGTCTGTACCGGGGAGACCGGGCGCTCAATAATCTTCCCGGTGACTGCCGCGCGCTGCATGCACCCCATGACAAGCACGAGCAGCATCAGAATGAGCGTGCAGGGGGCGCTTTTACGGAAAAACCGGATCATGATCGCGTGTAAATGTCAGGGGATGTGGACTGCAATTATTAAGCATTGCACGCATCGATACCACATCCGGTATGGCCCGGTTACAGACTCGCGGCGCCAGCCCCCCGCTGTATCCGGCATCTTCCAGGATGAAGAACGGGACTCACTGCACGAATAGCAGGGCAGGGACCGGGTATTACTTGCTCGCAGGGTTCTTGTGCACCGCCACTTCGAATCGCAGGTTGCTGTTCAAGAAGCCGGCAGACTCCAGCGTCCCTTCAGACAATCCAGCCCTCTTCCTGGAACCGCTTCTTGAGCACATCGGCGATTTCCTTGGCGGTTTGTCTGGCCCGGCCCTGAATTGTGTCACTGCCGGTCCTTTCGCCATGCACCCTCATACCGGTACTGACGATGAGTCCCAGCGGGTTGTGCGTGGCAAGCAGGCTCAAAACCCCCACGCCCGTCCCCGGCGTTTTGCTCCCGGTCGAATCTGTCGAGCCGGACCCGATCTTGCGCAATCCGTGTGCCGTCATCTGGAAGCCTTCGGCCGCGACTTTCAATTCGGATTCGCCGGCGCTGAATCCGACCAATACACGCTTGTCGGTATCACCCTGGACGACGGAGAGCAGATAACCGCGGATTACAAGGTCATTGATCTGCGGCCGTGTTTCCGCTCCCGCGTGCTCCGCGTTCATGCCCATGGCGTCGATCTGTTCGACCAGCTGTGTTGCAATCTCGGCGCCCACCATGCGACCGGTTTCAATCTGCCCGGCGGTCTGGGGAGTGCTGTGTTCGGAATACTGTCCGGTCAGCGCAGACTCGGACGGGACGTCGTCCGGGGTGGCGGCGAAGTCATAGACCCAGATGGTATTGGGCCGCGGGATTTCCCCGGACACGGCCTGGTCCTGGCTGGTAATTTTGGTCGAGGCGCACCCGGCAACGAACAGCAGGGCGAACAGATACAGTGCGATACGGTTACGAGACTTCATTGCAGAATTCCTTATCCAATGTTTGGTCATTAACTCTTGCTAATCGTTCATCCGGTAGCGCCTCGCCTGTGCAAATGCGCAACCCGCCTCAGGGCGCCGTCACAACACGATAGTAGACACCGTTTGCACCGTGAGCAGGCTGGAACCAGGTATTGCCATTCAGGTAGTACGTGGTTCCGCCCTTGTTGATGGACATGGAGCCGGGCGGCAGCGTGGCATGGATCGATCCAATTGCATACGTCGTTTGAGCCGTGGTGGTTGCTGCTGTCGTGGTCGTGGCGCCAGCGGCTACACCGGCATTGTAAGCAGCCGTGGTATCCGTGGTGCCGGCCGCTACACCGGCATCATAGGCGCTTGTTGTGGCTGCGCCGGTTTTGTCCGATGCGATAGCCGCACCAGCCACCAGGCCGACCACGGCACCCGCTGCGGCGGCACCCCCGGTTGACCAGCCCCCGCAGTTGTGGCAGTCGGTTCCATAGTAATTCACCGTGGCGGGCGGATGGTATGCCGGATAGGGCGCGTGGTAGACGGTCGCGCCATAGCTGGTCGTGGCGGTCGTGCCCTCTCCATACGTGTGCGTCGCACTCCCGCCGTAGGGGTTGGTAGCGGTCGTGTAATCCGTACCCTCCTTGTGGGTGGCAGTGTCCCCGTAGCGATTGGTGGCCGTCGTGCCTTCCCCATAGGTGTGCGTCGCACTCCCGCCGTAGGCATTGTCAAAACTCGTGGAGCCGGAACCCTGTTCGTGCGTCGCCGAGCCGCCATAGCGACCCGAGGCGGTCGTGCCCTCGCCGTAAGTGTGGGTCTCGCTGCCGCCCCAGCCCGTTGTCCGCGTGGTGGAACCGGAGCCGTAACTGTGCGACGCGCTACCGCCCCAGCGATTCGCATGCGACCAGGCCGCAGCCGGTCCGGACAAAGGCACCGCAATCAGGAGAATCACAAAACCAGCAAAGTTCTTATTCATGCTTGCCGCACCTCCTTACCGGGTTGGGGATGGCTCGCCCTTGTCTGATGTACTGACATCCGGCTCAGCCAGTTTCGCATCCGGACGGGCAAACGGGATGCGCGTGGCGGTGGCGGCCTGCGCCGAGGCAAAGGCATCAGCCGGAACGGCTACGTCGAGCTGCCAGTTGGAGAACTCCACCTGGTGGCGCAGCTGGGACGGATCGTCGTGGAACACGGCACGGGCCATCCGCGGCAGCTTGTCATCAGCGCCTATCCAGAGCTGAATGAATGTGCCGTCGGATTCATATGCCACCATGTCCGTTAGGGTTCCACCGACCACTTCGGATTGCCCGATGTAGAAAGCCAGCGTGAGGCCAGCCGCGATGTCCCGGTAAGGGTCGGCGACGATCATGTCGGTGAATGCAAAATAGGTCGCGGCAGCGTGGTAAACCGCTTCCAGCGCCGCGTCGATCGTGGGCGGAGCCGCGGCGATGGAAACGAAATTCTCGCCGGGCGAGTAAGCCGTTATCGTCTTGCCGTCGTAGTAAAACTCGGCAGCAGGACCGTCGCCCGGGGTGATCACCCGCAGCTTGTCGGGCCGTTGCAGCAGCACCTCGGACTGCGTCGTATAGACGAGAGGCGGACCGAAACGGCTCGGGTTTTCATCAGACACCACTGCCGTGAAGCGCATCGAACGGGCAGCCGCCAGACGGCTGCCCGTGGCCTTCAGCAGATCGATCGCCCGCGCCTCAACTGCCGTACCGGCCGGCTGTTCTGCCGCACCGCTCTCCGCTCCGGAAGGCGGTGCTGCCGGCTGCTGTGCGTATGCGCCCACAGCCACCAGCACACCCAGCAACAGCGCTACCGCACGCCCGGACCACTGCCCCCGGATCATGGCAGTGTCTTGCGACTGTTATCGTTCAGACCCCGCCCGGCGCCACTCATGGGACCATCCCGCATTCAAACATCTTGTTGACAATGGGCGCCGCGATCTTGTCGATAAACGCGGTGCGCATTTGCGGGTCATCTTTCAGCATCCCTATGAGGTTCTTTTCCTCGTCTGTTTTGGGCTTGGCCTTATCTTCCCACAGCTGCTCGCAGGTCGCATTCTTGTATTTATCAAGGACCTTGTCGGCCATCATATTCATGATCGGGTAATCCGCCCTGACGGCTCCGGCAAACAGCAGTGCGGGCAATACGGCATACAGGTAATGTCTCTTCTTCATGGTGTTCTCCTGATCTCAATTAAAGGCACTTCTTTTGCGGGCGCCTGCCCGGGGCCGCCTGTTACCCCGATCACTGACATGCAGGTCCAGATGCCGGGTATTACTCGCTCGCAGGGTTCCTGTGCATCGCCACTTCGAATTGCTTGATATCCTCCGGCGTTGATCCGTGTTAAACCCGCTTGTATCGCTACTGTGGCCTGACCCTCGCGCTCTCACCATTGCCCTCGATATAAACCTTTTCACCGGTGTGCAGACCGGGGTCTACCGGCTGAGTCACCGAGACCAGTACGCCACTCGTGGTGCGGACAATGATCTGCTGCCCGGGCGTCGGTGCATCCTTTTTCTTCTGCACCTCGTTGCCCGCCACAGCACCCCCGACGGCGCCGAGCACCATCGCCACATCACGGCCGGTGCCACCACCAATCAGGCTGCCCAGACCAAGACCCGCAATTCCGCCGACAACGGCGCCGACTCCCTGATGGTGATTGCTCTGGATTTGTGTGCTCTCGATCTGCTCGATCACACCACTACGAATCTCCATTTCGCCGGGTTGGCTGCCACCAATGGCGGCACAGCCAGTTAGTAATGCCAGAGTCCCCATCAACCCGAATGACAGGAATTGTTTAAGATCCAACATCGTTTAGTCCCTCCTTGTAAGTTAGATGATCCGGTATGGTACTTCCCGGAAACCAGGCACGCCATTCAATCACTATTTGGGAAACATCAACTGCAACTGTGCACGGATCTGCCAGTTGGCACCGTATTCCGGCTTGACCACATTGTAGTAGCTCGACAACTGCGTGTTAACCGGCAGCCTGCCGAAATGAAAGATCTTGCCGACGCCGCCACCCAGCGGCACGGTCCACTGATCACTGCTGTCAGCCTTCCAGTCAACGGTCATGATGGGGGCACTGGTAAGGTAGAGTCCACCACTAAAGTTGTAATTGAGAAAGGGCTGGATCAGGCCGTTGTTGTAACTCTCATCATCGCTGTTGCCGACCGACCAAACGTTATTGACCAGTGCGCCATACACCCAGGGGCTGCCCTTCTCGAGACGCAGCACCACGACTGAAGGGCCCAGCCCCCAGTTGTTGTTGCCCAGTTCCGGGTCGCTATGCGTTGGCATCTGGACGATGCCTCCAGCGCCCCAGATCCACTTACCCGGATTGGCCGGAGACAGGAACGCCGTCAACTGGGTATCGCCAAGGCCATTGGTGCGATCGTCAGCCGGGCTGAGCGCCGGCATGGAAATGACCGGCAGAATGGTGCGGGTGATGATATTCCATTCACTGTTCACCGAGACCGGGATCACCGGCTGTATATTGAGCACGTTCTGTGTTTTCTTTTCCGGCCCGAAATTCAGATTGGTGTTGTTCTGAAAAGGCACGCTGATCATGTTGCCGACCGGGTTCTGCGCAATCTTCGCCAGTTCCGTGGCGCTCAGTGCCGCCTGCGCAGGTCCTGCCGTAAACATCGCAGCAATCAAACATGTGATGATTGCCCAAACCATTTCTCTCGTCTGCATCACTCCCTCCGAATAATGGGCTTGTTACTTCTTTCAATGGTGACGATGTCGCGCTACCAGTTATACGTAACCCAATCATTGCATAAATCCCGCTGCAGGAGCGGCCTCTTTATGCCCGTTTTCCGGGTACTGGCCGCGATCGCGCCGAAGGACGGCGTTTATGCCCATTGGGGTGCTCCTACAGTACAGGTCCAGAACCACACTACCGGTGAATTCCAGAACACTACACCGGGGTAAATCTCTTCCTGTAAGTCAGCTGCCAAACCCGGATTACACCCCGGATTTATGCAACTATCGTGGCAACTCAGGGCTGGAGTTCGATCTCCCCGGGCCGCCAGGTCTTTTCGAACCAGGGCTCCAGCGGCCCGTACAGCCGCAGAATCATGAACCAGCCCTTGCCGGGAATCGTCTGTATCCAGTTGTTTTCCTTGCCGGCTGGCGATTTAGGTCCGAACCAGACATCGACCGAGCCGTCGGCGTTGATGAGCAGGTCCTGGTTCTGGCTGCTGACGCTGGGAAACTGCTGATCGGTCTGGATCATCGAACGCGTCTGATTATCGTAGACAATGACTGACCAGAAGTCCTTGACCGGAATATTCGGCGGCAGGTGCAGCTTGTAGGTCTTGCCGCCCTCGAACGGGTTGCCGTCCGCATCCTGCGCACTCCATGGATACTGCGAACCCTTGCCGACCATTTTCTCCGCCATGGCCGGCGTGACGCCGGTGGCGAAATAGTAGAAGAAGGCCGCGCCATCAAGATTAGCCACGCCGGGCGAAACCTCGAACTTGTAGCCGCCGAAGAAGGGCAAACGCCACGGGCTGTCCGGATAGAAGTAGGCGTCCTTCTCACGCATCCTGAAGGCGATCGCCCTCGCGGTCACGGCACCGATGTTGGCTGCATCCTCGAGGATTTTCTTCATCCGTGCATCGGGATTGAAGGGCTTGCCCTTCTCGATACCGATCGAGGCGAACAGACCGAGTGTCGTGGGATCGCTCCCCTCGCTGGGTTCTTCCTGAATAACTTCGTTCAGCATACTCCAGAATGTGTAGTCACCGGGCGGGACAAAGTTCGACGGGATACCGGAGGAATTAACGAGCTTCATCCCGGGTGGATTGGCCGCATCGGCAAGCTGGTAGACCTTCAGATATTTCCTGACCGCCTCGACGCCGGGCTTGGTCGACCCATCCACGAGAAAGGAGCGGAAGGGCATCCAGTTACCGTAGGTGCTCGGCCGCACCACGAAATAGCCTTCCGGCACTTCGCCGGAGTAACCCGGCGGCAGGATCAGATATTTGCCACCCTTGCCCTTGTCGGGACCGGTAATGCCGACATCGGCGACCCAGCGATACCAGAAGTCATCAATGAGCCCCAGGACCATGGGAGGGATTTCAACGACCAGCGGACCTTTTCTGGTATCGAGCCAGATAAAGCTGTAGACGGTGTTGTCGTTCGCCGTCAGTTCCACGGTCTTCGAATCAACAAGGTCTTCCCAGATCACATCCGTCTGGTTGATCGGTCCGAACTCCTTGAGCGTAGCGCGCATGCCGGCCTGGTTGACAATCGGAATGGCCAGTAGATAGGCCTGCAGCGCCCTGGACGTATCCAGATTGTCGTAAACCTTCTGCGTGGTTGCATCGTCGGGATAGCCGTAGCTCAGATTCAGGGTGCCGATGGAGGTTTCCACCTTATCCGGTACTGCGACGCCGGGTGCGACAGGCGTGCTCATCTTGTACTGCGATGCTGCTGCCTGGGCACCGCCAAAAACGAGGCAGGCCACCAGGATCAGGAGCGAGCGGCTGCTCCAGCACAAACCATTTTTCTGCAGTTGCAAATCAGTTGCGATTCGCCTCATAAAAGCCTCCCTATCTTTATTGAAGATGAAATGTACAGGCGCAATTGTCGGCTGCCTTTCCCCCTACCGGGTCCGTTCAAACGTGACGTCGAATTTCTGCCGCGCGACCGCCTGGTAGTAAACACCATTGAGGGTGTCGTTCACCGGATCGTAGGTGAGGGTGTAGGTGGAACCGTTATAGCCGCCGGCGCGCAGTTCGAGGAAAACCCTGATCGTATCACCCTCTCGCGAAGCCTCGGCCCTTGAGAACAGGAGCTGCTGGGGATTCGCGTAGGCGGCGTCGAGCCTGCCGCCGGGATCGATGCCCCGGATGGCGATCAGGTAGCCGCCGTCGGGTCGCACCCACAGTCCCAGCAAGGCGTCGAAACCGGATTCTGGCCCGGGGTTCGACTCCGCAGCCTTTACCCCCGGCGACGCCGTATCCTGCGCCATGGCAGACCCTGCAGAGACGCCGAGGGCAAGCACAAGTATCGACAGGATGCGCAGGGCAGCCTTCTTTATAATTCCTTCTTCCACATTGATTCCGCGAACACCCGGCCGATGGCTGACGCAGTCGCGCTGCGATCTCGTCCCGGCAATGTTACAGGCAAACACGCGGGCCGCTCCTGATCGGAATCGACCCGCGTGTTTCACGGCCGGGCTGACGGGTCGCCTATTCGCGACCTGCTTCGACCTTCTTCAAGGCTTCCTCGAATTTCTTGATGTCCGCCGGCGACAACTGCGGACGGTCCACCTTGATCGTCAGCTTGTTGAGCTTGGCGGTCAGCGGGAACGGCGGTTTGTAGTCCGCGTCGTTCACGCCGGTGATTGTGTCGGAGCCGATGTCGAAGCTCTCATCCCATTGCAGGATGATGGGAATCGTCTTCTCCATCTTCCTGGTCGCGACCACCTTGCCATCTACCTTGAAGGTGGTGTCTGCGGACCGGCCGATGCCCGAGAAGTTGTTGTACGCCATCGTGCCGACACCAAGCCCTTCATACCTGGAGTCGAACTCAATGGTGTGCTGACCGGGCGTGAGCGCTTCCGGACCCTCCCACTTGATGCGCTCCAGATCGAGCAGGTTCCACAGGAACACCGGCTTGCCCTTGAGCAGGTACATGCCGAAGCCGGCAAAGCGCCCGCCGGAGGTCACGATCATGCCCTCGGCACCGCCTTCAGGAACGGTGATGTCCGCGGTGATAGTGTAGGACGTATCGAGCAGATACGGCGCATCACCCTGCGGCAAGCCGGTCATGGGATGCGTGTAAACGTACTCGTTGCGGCCGGCAGTGAGGCTCGGACGCGGGGCTGCAACCCGGGCGCCGACCGACGCATCCAGCGGCAAGACCTGATATTTCTTGGCTTCCTCCAGGAACATCGCGCGCATTTCCTTGACTTTGTCCGGGTGCTGCGCGGCAATGTCTTCGGCCTGGTTCCAGCTGGTGCTCAGGTCGTAGAGCTGGAACACCTGGTTGTTCAGCGGGTCCGTGTTGGCCGAGGCGAATGCATCCCACGGCGCGCGGTCAACCTTGGTGCTCAACAACCAGCCGTCATGGTAGAGCGCCCACTGGCCCATCATCTCGAAATACTGCGTCTTGTGACGGGACGGCGCCTCGGCATTTTCCGCGTTGAAGGTGTAGGCGTAGCTCGTGCCCTCGATCGGCTTCTGCTTGATGCCGTCGACGACTTCGGGCGCAGTGATGCCGGTTACCTCCAGGATCGTGGGCGCGTGATCGATCACGTGCATGAACTGCTCGCGCAGGCCGCCCTTGTCCTTGATGCGCGCCGGCCACTGGACGACCATGTTCTGGTTGGTGCCGCCAAGCCGGGAGGCGTTCTGCTTGAACCAGTCGAACGGTGTGTCGAAGGCCCATGACCAGCCGGCCGACATGTGGTTGTAGGCCAGTTCGGTGCCCCAGGCATCGTAGAACTTCATCTGTACGTCCACAGGCGGCGCCACGCCATTGAAGAACGCCACCTCGCTGAATGTACCTTCCGGCCCGCCTTCGGCGCTGGTGCCGTTGTCGCCGTTCTGGTAGATGATCAGCGTGTTGTCGAGCTTCCCCAGATCCTCGAAATGCTGGATCACGCGGCCAATCTCGTGGTCGCTGTAGGCGACATAGGCGGCGAACACCTCGACCTGGCGGATGTAGAGCTTCTTCGCCTCGTCGCTCAGCTTGTCCCACGGCGTCAGGATGTCAGCGGGCCAGGGCGTCAGTTTCTGGTCTTTGGGAATCACACCCAGCTTCTGCTGGTTCTCGAAGATCCGCTCACGCAGCTTCTCGTAGCCGTCATCGAAGAGGTGCATGGCGTGGATCTTGTCCACCCACTCCTTGGTCGGGTGGTGCGGCGCGTGCGAGGCGCCGGGACAGTAGTGGAGGAAAATCGGCTGGCTGGGGTTGGTCTGGTTGATCCGGTCCATCCAGGCGATGGCGTCATCGGCCATCGCAGTAACCAGGTTCCAGGAGCTCTCTTTACCGGTGACTGGCCAGATCTCCGCCTTCGGATCCGAGCGATCCATCGTCAAGGTGCCCTCGTGCCCGATCCACGGATAGATCTGCGTCGTGTTGCGGAACAGGTTTGGCCCCCACTGGTTGGCGTCGCCGCCGACAAAGCCATAAAAGTAGTCGAAACCCATGCCGGTCGGCCACTGGGTGAATGGCCCGGCCTGGCTGGCTTCGTAGGTCGGCGTGTTGTGGTCCTTGCCGAACCACGACGTCGCGTAGCCGTTGTCGCGCAGGATGCGGCCGATCGTCGCGTTGTCCGCGCCGATGACGCTATTGTAGCCGGGGAAGCCGGTGGCCTGCTCGGCGATCACACCGAAACCCACCGAGTGGTGATTGCGCCCGGTAATCAGCGCGGCGCGTGTCGGCGAGCACAGCGAGGTGGAAAAGATACGGTTGTAGCGCAGACCGTTCTCCGCGATGCGATCCATCGAGGGTGTCGGGATGACGCCGCCAAAGGTGCTGGGCACGCCGAAACCGGCGTCGTCGGTCAGGATGAGCAGGATGTTCGGCGCGTCCTTGGGCGGCACGATGCGCGGTGCCCACCACTGCTTGGAATTCAGCGCGTCGTCCTTGATCACGCCCTCGAATTTCGGCTCGGGCGCAGGTAGTTGTTTGCCGCTGATGGTCGTCGTGGCGCTGGGCGAACCCGGCTCGCCGGTGGTCTCTACTGCGAGCAGGGGAGTACCTGCCAGCAACAATGATAATGTGGTCAGCAGCATTGCCGCGCTATGTGATTGAAAACGTACCATGCTTGAAGTTCTCCCTGAATTTGACTGATTACCTGTTGTTATCCGGGCTTTGTGTAGCCCCACCGGTCTGCACAACATCCCTGCCTGGCACCGGCAAGACCGTGCCAGGCAGGTGCTCCCGTGCAGACGCAATTATTCCATCGTGACCTTCATGCCCTCGACGCCAAGGTCCAGGGCAATCCCCTGGGCGGCAGACTTCAGGTGGATGATCACACCCTTGTCGTTCTTCATCACGGTATCGCCCTTGCTGGCATTGCCCAGTGTGACGCCGGCTTCGGCCACGCCATAGACACCCGCAAAGTCTTCGGCATTTTCCAGATTATAGACGTCGCCTGTCAGCTTGACCTTGTGGATACCGAAACCGCCAAGCTTGAGGCCATCGGTCTTGAACTTGTAGGACTCGCCCTGGAAATTCAGGGTCCCGCCACCAATGTCGCCGCCCACGATCCACATGACCTGGGTTTCGTCAATGACGATGGTGCCGGAGGGTGCCTTGTCTTCCGCCAGCGCAATCCCGGCCGACAGCATTAAAGGTACCAGCAAAAACCAGACAGCCTGTTTAACACACTTGTTCATCCTTGTTCTCCTTGGGTTGATTCGATCTTGCTATTGTTGAAATTGATATCCACACCAGGCAGATGCGCCCAGCGAGGGTATAAAAGGTGGCAGGTGGTCCAGCTATCGGCGAACCCGCACCGCCACCCGGGAGGTATCGGTCGGGAAGTTTTCAAGAGAATCTGTCCCACCCCGAGCAGCGCCGCCCCTCTGGTATTCGCCCTGGGTGCGGCGCCACGCACCAGGCCGGGCTGTCACTTACTGTAGGGCGCAGGGTCAACCGAGTAAACAGATTCTCCCGGTATTATATTGTCATATCAAGACAAATATCAGACACTTCACGACAGGAGTAAATCGGGGAGCAGTCTTGGTGCAGGATACAGCACGCCACAGTGCGCCAGCAGGGAGCCGGCGCAATCATCTTCACGCCGTCGTCCGCATCGGCCCGCTGATGGGCGTCCCGGCGGTTCTGCAAGACCTGGGCCACGACCCGGAACCTGTCTTTGCCGGAGCCGGACTCAAGCCGGCGCAATTCGAGGATCCCGACACCGAAATTTCCTATATTGCCGGCAGCCGGCTGCTGGCGGGCTGTGCGGCCACCACGGGATGCCGGCACTTCGGCCTGCTGGTAGGTGAGCGTGCGGGCCCTTCCTCACTCGGGGTAGCAGGGTTCATGCTGCAGAGTGCCCCGAATGTAAACTCTGCGCTACGTAACCTCGTGCAGCATCTGGACCTGCATGACCAGGGTGGCGTGCCTACGCTGCTCACCAGTGGCAACTTTACCTACCTGGGCTATGCCATCCATTTGTCCGGGACACAGGCAACCGAACAGATCTATGACCTCTCGATCGCTGTGGCCTGCAATATTATGCGCAGCCTGTGTGGCAAGGGCTGGAATCCCGCCGAGGTACTCTTTTCCACCCGCCAGCCGCAAGACCTGGCGCCGTACAGACGTTTTTTCCGGGCGCCCCTGCACTTCAACGCGGACCAGTGTGCCGTGGCATTTCAGACCCGCTGGCTGAACCATCAGATCCCGAGCGCAGATGCCCTGCTGCATAGACATCTCGAGAAGGAAGCGTCCGGGCTTCATGAGCTGAGAAATGCAGACCTGGTGGGCAGCCTGCACGGGCTGCTGCGCAAGTCGCTGGCTACACGAAACAACACCATCTCCGATATTGCCAGACAGCTCCACGTGCACGAGCGCACGCTGAACCGCAGGCTGCACGAGGCAGGCACGAGCTTTCGCCGCGAACTCGATGAAATCCGCTACGAACTGGCCAGGCAGCTTCTTGCCGAGAGCGCGATGTCCATATCCAGGGTAGCAAAGGTTCTCAATTATGCCGATGCAAGCGCATTCAGCCGCGCGTTCAAGCGCTGGACAGGAATCACACCGGCGCAATGGCGTGCACATCGCGAATCAACCTGATCGATTTGCACACGCGATAACAAGGATTCTGATCGCTGCCGCCATTAACGCCTGACGCAGGGCGATAGCCGAACCCCCTTTCCCGGCCTGCCGGTAACGCAAGATGCCTTCGCAAGGATATGACACGACCACGGATATTGCGTGACGGAAGGATGCCGGGCCCGCATGCTGTACGGCGTGAGCCGGACAAAAGCGCGCAACACGCTGAATGCCCAAAGGGTGGCCCGAAGGGCGAGCGCAGCAAGTAATCCGGAAGAATCAACAGCCTGGACACCGGCTATTTGCCGGGTTACCAGAAACCGGTTTCCCTCCGGGAAGTAATGCACTCTTCGCTGACTCTGGACTCATTGGCCTTGATGCAGCCAGTCATGCGGCTCTTTTCTGCATCCGCTTCACAGGCGCGAAAGCAGGGTAACCCGGTACTTTACGAAACGCTGATCATTACTGCCAAACCGGGCGATAGCAGAGCTGTCTGTCTATAGGGTTAGTCGAAGTTATCAACCCGGGCAAGTCGAAGACTGACATCGAAATTCTTCATGCCTTTCGCCTTGCTGGAGCCGGTGATTTTATCCTTCTCGATCTTGCCTTTTGATGTGATATGTAATTTGTCCGCGAATTTTTTTCCGAATATGGTTCGCAACTGGCCATGCTGCGTCACAACAATCGAAGTCTCAAAATTATCGCCGTCTTCCTTGTAGGTTCCCACCGAGTAGTGGTTGGGGCCGGCACCGAGGTATTCCCCGTTCTTCAAGAAAGCGATGGCTATGCGCTCCCAGCCATAAGGGCCTTTCATTTCCACTACCCAGATACCTTCGCAACTCATCGTGCTCTCCAGAATTTCAACGTCAGGATTGAAGATAATAACGTGGGTGAGTGCATGTTAACCATCGGAATAACCCGAAACAGTCCACTCCACCCGCTCGGGACCGGAGGCCTCCTTGCCCTTGCTTGCGACAAAATCCGCAGATAATGACGATCCCGCGGCGAAACACCGGTGTAAAATCCCCCACCCGGGGGAAAACATTTCACGACCCGACAGAACCGGAAATCCGGACTATCAATCATCAGGATCAGGCCACAGGATAAAAAGCAGCGAAATCAGTCAATAAAACTTCGTGGCTGCGCTTTGCGATTTAGACTCATTTTTATCAACCATGCCGGTTATGGATGGGTTTGTATATTTCAGGTATGTTGGTGCCACTGCCATATCTGAAAAGGTGACGACAATGGCTTTGACAAGAAGCATGCATGTTGAACCTGAAATCATCAATAGCACACGGTGTGATATGAATTACGCCTGCCTGACAGGGAAAACCGTGTGCCAGGTGGAACCTTTTATCGACAGGGATGTGCAACTGCTTCGTTGCAGGGACGAGAGATCATGCGCATACAGGAAAAATTTTCAGGGTCGGTTTATCTGCACCTGTCCGGTGAACAGGGCCTTGTTCAGCCTTAACTGATCGGTCAGGGCCGCGCGAAGCGGCTTCCCTGTCCAGGCTTGTGCCCGCGGTTGCGGGCTATAAATCGAGCTTGCCGTTCCGTACCGACAGGCTCAGATCACCTCTCAGCAGTGCCTGCAGGCGCTCACCCACCAGCTTGCGACGCCAGCCGTGTATCACATCGACATCGGCATCTCCGGATACCAGCAGTTCCAGCTGCTTGCGCGAGGCGAGGACCGCCGGGTTGAGTGCATGCTCGATACCACTGATGCGTACCACGGCGGACATCACATCAACCAGGGCGTCCTGTTCGGGCGCCAGGCGCAGGCGCGAGACGGAATCGGGAAAGGGCGCAGGTGGCTGCTTGCCGGCCGCGGCAACCAGACCGAGCACCTGTTCGCCATTGTGCCGGATGAAGGCCTCCTGCAACCCACGGATGCGGCCCAGTTCCTCGAGGGAAACCGGGCGGTGCCGCGCAATTTCCACCAGGGTATCATCCCGCAGAATCCAGCCTCGCGGCAGGTCGCGTTGTTGCGCCAGGGTTTCCCGCCAGCCGGCGAGCGCCTGCAGCACGGCCAGGGCGGCGCCCTTGAGTCGGTTCCCCCCCTTGACACGCAACCACGCCTCTGCGGGCGGATTGCTGTACAACGCATCGCTGGAGAGCCGTGCAAAATCCTCATCCAGCCAGGCGAGTCGTCCCCGTTCCACCAGCCGGGCATGCAGGTTGCGGTAGACATCCACCAGGTAGATCACGTCATCCGCGGCGTAGTCGATCTGATCCGCTGTCAGGGGGCGCAGTGACCAGTCGGCACGCGTGTGCAGTTTTTCCAGGTTGACGTCCAGGACTTCACTGACCAGGTTGCCGTAACCGATCTGGTCGGGATAACCCAGCAGCAGGGCCGCGATCTGGGTATCAAACACGCTGGCCGGTGCTGCACCGCGCAGGTGATAGAAGATTTCCATATCCTGGCGCGCGGAGTGCATGACCTTGGTGATATCGGCATCAAAAATAAGGTCGAGTATCGGGTCAAGGTTATCCAGTGCCAGCGGATCGATGCAGGCGACGCTGTCGGGAGTCGCAATCTGCAACAGGCAGAGTTTGGGATAGTAGGTTTTTTCCCGCAGGAACTCCGTGTCCAGTGCCATCCAGTCAGCGGCAGCCAGTCGTGCACAATAGCGCGCCAGATCCGGCGCAGTGTCGATATACTGAAGTTCCTTCCGCGAGGTCATCCGTAATCCTTTATTCAGCGAGGGGCAGTGACCGCGGGATTGCGGGATACCGGATCAGGCGTCGTCCTCGACATCATCCACGTCGAACTGGCCGCTCATGCGCCGCCGGATGTGCGACCAGGACATGCCGACCGCGAGGACACCGCACATGATCACCAGAATGATATAGGTAATGGCAGTCACGCTGTCGACACGCACCAGCCCCCAGTCGATCACCAGCCAGAGGAGAGTGCCGAAGAAGGCGGCCGCCAGCAGCAACCCAAAGACACCCAGCGAGCGGGCGGTGGCACGCAGGTAGATGGTCCAGCCGATCAGCAGCAGGATGCCTGCCAGCGCCATCAGCGGGCTGGGCTCGGTCAGGTTTCTCGACACCCAGTGATAGTACGAGTAGCCGGAGGGGTTGTAGGTGGAGAACACCAGTACGAATGCCGCGAGAAAACGCAGCAGGAAGCCGAACCAGGTCAAGCCCTTGTAAGTCGCCATGACAGGACACCATGTAGAAGAAAGTGAGAGTAAAGCCGTGTGGATTGCCTGCGAATTCTATGCGCCGCCCGCTGGGCAGGCAAGTGAAGTGGAATTTGTTGCAGGCAGCAGCGAACAAACACGCTAGAATGTGGAAACGATGTAACCCGGTAATAAACCCTCCAGGAGGCCCTGGTTCTGTCGCGCAGTGGCACCCTTATTGCGGTCAAAAGACCGCTCCTGCAGCCACCACCGGTTCCCGGGCTTTTGCCATCTAGAACTGCTTACAGATAAAATCCATATCTCATTGTTATTAATTAACTAGTAGAGGCAAACCACGCCAGTATGAAAATCACCCTGATCAATCCCTATGAACTCGGCCGCCAGCCCTTCGGTCTGGCCGAACCCGCGGCCTGGCTGGAGCGTGCCGGCTGCACGGTGAACTGCTGCGACCTGTCCATCCAGAAGCTGGAGGATTGCCTCGAACCCGATACCGACATCGTGGCGATTTACATTGCCATGCATACCGCCACCCGCATCGCGGTCGAGGCCCTGCCGAAGATCAAACAACTGGCGCCCGCTGCCAGCCTGTGTGTGTACGGACTGTACGCGCCCATGAACACGCAGCTTTTCAGGTCGCTGGGGGTCAACACCGTGCTGGGCGGTGAATTCGAGACCGGGCTGGTGTCGCTGGCCGGGCGGGTGCGGGCAGGGCACGCCGACACGCAGACTGAACCGGAAATCAGCCTCGACAAGATCGCATTCATCGCCCCGGACCGCAGCAAGCTGCCGCCGCTGACGAAATACGCGCACCTGATCAATCCGGACGGAACGACAAGGACGGTCGGCTTTGCGGAAACCACGCGCGGCTGCAAGTATTTCTGCCGCCACTGCCCGGTGGTGCCGGTCTACCAGGGCAGTTTCCGCGTCATACCCGCCGACATCGTGCTGGACGACATTCGTTCCCAGGTCAGGGCGGGAGCAGAGCATATTTCCTTCGGTGACCCGGACTTTCTCAACGGCCCCGGCCATGCCCTGAAGATCGTGCGCCAGATGCACCGGGAATTCCCGGACCTGAGTTACGACGCGACCATCAAGATCGAGCACATCGTCAACTACCCGGACGATCATCGCAGAACTCAAGCAAACCGGCTGCCTGTTCATTCTCTCCGCCGTGGAAGCGGTCGATAATGCCATCCTGGAGAAGCTCGACAAGGGGCACACGCGCGCGGATTTCATCCAGGCACTGGAGCTGGTGCGCCGGCTCGATGTCGACCTGGCACCCACCTTCGTGGCCTTTACCCCGTGGACCACGCTGGACAACTACATCGAACTGCTGCAGTTGTTGGCCGAGCTGCAGCTGGTCGAGTCGGTCGCGCCGGTGCAGCTCTCGATCCGCCTGCTGGTCCCGGCCGGCTCGTACATACTCCATCTGGCGGAACTGGATGACATCATAGGTGCCTTCGATCCCGGCATCCTCGGCCACCCGTGGCAACAACCCGGACCCGCGGGTCGATGCCCTGCAGCAGGAGGTGCAGGCCTGGGTAACACGCGCCGAGGCAGCGGGACTGTCGCGCCCGGAGATTTTCGCGGGGATCTGGAAGCTTGCCCATGCGCCGGCGGGCAGGCAGGCACCCGCGCTGGATATCGCGCACACCGGCAAGGCCGTGCCACGACTGTCGGAAAACTGGTACTGCTGTGCCGAACCCACCTGCGAACAGCTTGCCTCGTTCTAGGGAACCCTTGCTTAACCGGAATTCACCGCTGGTGAGCTTCTGGTACAGTCTTGCGGGAGTACCCTAAAGAGCATAAGCGCCTTGCAGGCGCTTATTGCGGCTCAAAGCCGCTCCTACAGAAAGATTTTTTGCAATGTCAATCCGGTCGTGGCACAGGCCATAGCCGGCTGCTGGAGTAGAGCATGAGACTTACCCTGATCGCGCACCGCGGCGAACCCGAAACCTGGCCGGAAAATTCACTGGCCGGATTTGCCGGCGTGCTGGCAGCGGGTGCGCAGCATATCGAGACCGACGTGCAACTCACCCGCGACGGTATCGCGGTGCTGAGCCACGATGCTTCCCTGGCCAGGATGACCGGTCACGACCTGGAGATCGCGACAACCGATTATGCGGCCATGCAGGATCTGCCCGCGGGTGAACCAGGCCGCTTCGGCGCACGCTACGCCGACCTGAGGCTCGCCCGGCTGGAGGATTTCGTCGCGCTGCTGCTGCAATGGCCAGAGGCGCATGCCTTCGTCGAGATCAAACCGGAACCACTGGATGCCCATGGCATGGAGACTGTCGTGGACAACATACTGCAAGTACTGGACCCGGTGCTGGCGCAGTGCAGCCTGATTTCCTTCGTCGCGGACGCACTCGCGTATGCACGCACGCAAAGTTCTCTACCGATCGGCTGGGTCATCCCGGAATGGACGCCGGCCAACCAGGAACTGGCAACCGCGCTTGCCCCGCAATACCTGTTTTGCAACCGCAAACGGCTGCCGCCTGCTGCCGAACCCCTGTGGCCGGGCAACTGGACCTGGGTGGTCTATACCGTCAATACGGCCGCGGAGTTCGCGCAATTTACCGCGCGCGGCATCCACATGCTGGAGACCAACACCATCAGCAAACTGCTGGCGGACCCGCGCGCGGGCGGGGCAGGGCGTGACTGAGCACTACGACGTCGTCGTGATCGGAGCCGGCATCCACGGCGCCGGCGTTGCCCAGGCCGCCGCCTGTCGCGGCCACTCGGTGCTGGTACTGGAAAAGACCGGACTCGCCGCCGGCACCTCCAGCCGCTCCAGCAAGCTGATTCACGGCGGCCTGCGGTATCTCGAGGGCCATGACTACGGCCTGGTGCGGGAAAGCCTGCGGGAACGCGCCATCCTGCTGCGTATCGCGCCGGACCTGGTTCGTCTGCAGCCATTCAGCATCCCGGTCTATGCCGACACCTCGCGGCGACCGCTGGCACTGCGAGCCGGCTTGCTGCTGTATGCGCTGCTCGGCGGACTGAATCGCGCCAGCCGCTTCCGCACGCTGCCGCGCCGCCAATGGGAACAGCTTGACGGTCTGAAAACAGAGGGTCTGCAAAGCGTATTCCAGTACCATGATGCCCAGACCGACGATGTTGAACTGACACGCGCGGTCATGCGGTCCGCCGGCGAACTGGGTGCCGTGCTGATCTGCCCCGCGGAATTCCTCAGCGCCAGCATCGGCCCGCAAGGCTGCGACATCGTCTATCGCAGCGGTGACAGTGACCGGCATTGCACCGCAGGCGTCATGGTCAACGCGGCCGGGCCCTGGGTCGGAGGTGTGTCGGAACGCATCACGCCGCAGCCGCCACGGGTAGCGGCAGACATGGTCCAGGGCGCCCACCTGGTCATGCAGGATGGACTCGCACAGGGCTGCTATTACCTTGAAGCCCCGCAGGACCGGCGTGCCGTCTTCCTTTTGCCCTGGGGCCGGCATTCGCTGCTGGGGACGACCGAACGGGTCTACAGCGGGGACCCCGCCGCGGTTGCCGTCCTGCCGGAGGAAGAGCGCTACCTGCTTGCCGTCCTGCAGCACTATTTCCCGCAGCGCCCGCAGCAGGTCGTGTCCCGCTTTGCCGGCCTGCGGGTCCTGCCGACCTCCGCTCATACGGCCTTCAGGCGCTCACGGGAAACCCGCTTGCCCGTCGACAGGGCGCGACTGCCGCGGCTGGTGTCGATCTACGGTGGCAAGCTGACCGGCTACCGCGCGACGGCAGAGAAAGTCATGCGCAAACTGGAACCCGCCCTGCCACGCCGCAGAGTGGTTGCAGATACCGCAAATCTCCTGCTCAGGCCTGCCTGATGCTGCACGACGAACTGATTCTCGCCATTGACCAGGGCACCCACGCAACCCGTGCAGTGGTTTTCGATGCGCTGGGCAGGCAGCTGGTGATGGCGCAGCAGGCGGTCGGGCTGCGGGTGCTGGACAGTAGCCGGGTCGAGCAATCCCCGGAACAGATCCTCACCAGCATGCAGCAGGTAATCGGGGAGGTGCTGCGGCATCCGGCTGTCGACAGCAGCCGGGTGCGATACGCCGGACTGGCGACACAGCGCTCCAGCGTGCTGGCCTGGACGCGTGACGGGGGCACAGCACTCAGCCCGGTACTCAGCTGGCAGGACCGCCGTGCGGCTACGACCCTGCAGTCGCTGCAGAAACATGACAAGGACATACGGCAGACGACCGGCCTGCGCCTGTCGGCGCACTACGGGGCGTCCAAGCTGCAGTGGCTGCAGACCGGTTTGCCGGGGGTGGCAGAAGCGCAGGCGCAGGGAAACCTGGTCATGGGCCCGCTGGCAAGCTACCTGCTGCAGCACCTGCTGGCAGGCGCGCCGGCGCTGGTCGATGACGCGAATGCCTCGCGCACCCTGCTGTGGAACCTGGGAACACGCGACTGGGATGACTCGCTGCTGGAACTGTTCGGCATCCCGCGCCGGGTGCTGCCCGAATGCTGCCCGATCCTGCATGACTACGGCGTCACCACAAGCGGCGGCATACCATTGCGGGCAGTTAACGGGGACCAGACAGCCGCCCTGTATGCCCGGGGCATGCCGCCGGAGAAGACCGTCACCGTCAACATCGGTACCGGGGCCTTTGTGCTGCTGCCGATTGCAAACCCCGTTTGCTGTCCGGAGCGCCTGCTCACCGGGCTGTCACGCAGCAACGCGCAGGCCAGTGACTACTATGCAGAAGGCACTGTCAACGGTGGCGCCGCGGCGCTTGAATGGGCCGCGCTCCGCTATCGGCTGCACGACTGGCAGGCGCGATTGCCGGCCTGGCTGGGGCAGGTTGATACACCACCGGTATTCCTGAACAGTGTCGGCGGGCTGGGTGCGCCCTGGTGGCGCCCCGGACCGGAGCCCGGATTCCTTACGGAACCCGAATCACCGGCCGCCGCCATGGCCGCCGTCGTGGAAAGCATCCTGTTCCTGGTGCAGGCAAATATCGACCTGCTGCACGACATGGCACCGGAGGTCGGGGCCATTCGTATCAGCGGCGGGCTGGCCCGGCTGGACGGTCTGTGTCAGAAGCTGGCGAATCTCAGCGGTCTGGTCGTGCAGCGACCGGAACAGACTGAAGCCACGGCACGCGGCATCGCCTGGCTGGCGGCCGGTGGCCCGGCGGGATGGTCAGGTGAAGGCGAGGGACATGCGTTTACACCCAAAAAAGATGCAACCCTGCAGGTACGCTACCAGCGCTTCAGCGAGGCGCTCAAATCAATACTGTAGAAGCACCCTAAAGGGCATAAACGCCGCCCTCCTGTGCGATTGCGTGAAGGCAGCATCCGCGGCCAGTACCCAAAGAACGGGCATAAAGAGGCCGCTCCCACAGCAGTGCAGCCCGGATGCAGGCCGTCATACCGGAATCCGGGAATAGTGGGAGCTTACCCCGGCGCAGAAAACAGCCAGATAAAACCGGCGTTGTAGAACGCATGCAGGATAATCGACGCAGTCAGTGCAGCAGTACGCTCCTTGAAAAAGCCGAACACCAGCGATGGGAAAAACACCAGGGCTGCCCACAGGGGCGGGTGGTGCAGGAAATGCAGGCCGGTAAACAGGCAGCTGGTCAGCAGGTTCGCCACACTCAGCGGCCCCAGCCTGCCGCTGCCAAGATATTCGTGCAGCAGCTCCTGTATCAGGCCGCGGAACACGACCTCCTCGGCAACCGGGTAAACCAGCACCGGCAGCAGGAATTGCCAGGGCAGCAGCAGCGGCCACTCCCACTGCACAGCCGGCTGCAGGATAAGGCAGAGAACCACCCAGCAGGCCGGGCCGGCCGCCATGGCCAGCATGAACAGGGGGTCTTTCCACAGTAAAGCGCGCATGACTGGCGGCGCTGCGCTCAAGAAACTCAGTTACTCCTGAGCTGCTGCACCATCTCCGGTTCCAGGTCGATGCCCACCGGCCAGTTCGGATTGATGCTGATACCGATGCCGCTGCCGGTGCGCTCCAGTATCCAGCTGAACTCGGCCAGCAAGCCGCCATCGTATCCGGGGTAGTCACCCACGAAGCCCTTGGCCCGCTCAGGACTGGTGAACAGTATCAGCACCTCGGTATTGTCCTCGGCCCTGACGGTCAACGGCATGGCCTTGTCGCTGCTGGTGAATCCCGCGATGCCGATGGAATCCTTCACCGGCATGAAGACCTGGGTCTCCATCAGGTAGTGCATGAAGTCCTCGCTGGTGATGTTGCCTTCCTGGGCGGCCAGCAGTTGCTGCTCCAGTTCGTTGCGGGCTTCAAAGGTGTCATGCATGGCGGCTGTCCATAAAAACAGGCCCCGCATTGCGGGGCCTGTTGATTGAAGTCAGGTGCGGGTCATTCGTCGCCAAAAGCGCCCAGCAGCTGCAGCAGGCTGACGAACAGGTTGTAGATGGAAACGTACAGGGTAACTGTCGCCATGATGTAGTTGGTCTCGCCGCCGTGAATGATCTGGCTGGTCTGGTAGAGGATCAGGCCGGACATCAGCAACACGAACATGGCGGAAACCGCCAGCGACAAACCCGGCATGCTGAGAAACAGGCTCGCGATCCCGGCGAGAAATGCCACCAGGATGCCGACCATCAGGAAACCGCCGATGAAGCTGAAATCCTTGCGGGTCGTCAATGCGTATCCGGAGAGGCCAAGGAAGATCACCCCGGTGCCACCCATGGCCGTCATGACTATCTGTTCACCGTTCGGAAGGGACAGGTACATATTGACAATCGGCCCCAGGGTCAGGCCCATGAAGCCGGTAAGGGCGAAGACAAACAGCAGACCCAGGCCGCTGTCGCGGAAGCGGGTGGTCAGAAACAGCAATCCGAAATAGCCGACGAGGGTGACGACCATGCCCAGCGGCGGCATGTTGGTCATGACAGCGACACCGGCACACAGGGCGCTGAACATCAGTGTCATGGACAACAGCATGTAGGTGTTGCGCAGGACCTTGTTGGTCGCAAGGGCCGATTGTTCAGAAGCTATGACTGTCTTGTCGATCATACTCATGCTGGTGAAATCCTCTGGTTACCTGAGAAGTATCAAACGGTTGATATAGACAGCATCCAACCATAACGGTTCCCAAGGATAAACACCCAGGGACAAAACAGCAACTTGAAAAACCCCGGGTTTCAACGGAAATTGGCTGGTCAACGCTTGCCGTATTCCGGTATCCTAGCGCCGCCCCAAGGGTAGAATCATGGCACCGTGCACAGCCTGTCACCCGGCGCAGGGGCCGAGACAACGGAGAGGTGGCTGAGTGGTCGAAAGCGGCGGTCTTGAAAACCGTTGAGGGGCAACCCTCCGTGGGTTCGAATCCCACCTTCTCCGCCATAATTTTTTCGAGCAGTTATCCACCAGTCAAATACCACCCGCAGAGCGGGGCGGCAATACCAGCAAGCCGCTGGAGAGCGACGCCGTCGGCGTCATCGATGCACTTGAAGCAGGCAGTACTGCAATGGATGCAATCATCGCCAGCGGGTTACCACTAACGAGCGGATGGCGTGATTGATGATCCATTCGCTGCAGGTAACAGCACTGCGAGCGCCTGCAACAACAGTGTCGGAGGGAGTACACCGTCAACCGTACAGCGACGCTTGACCCTGTGCTCCCGGTTGCAAGCCGCATGGACATGATCTGCACAACTCGTGAAAGCGACATGAGACAAATGCCCTGCTTGCACGCAATAGTCGTCTTGAATATGACGAACATCGCACACCATGCCAATCCATTAATTTTACATCGTGTTATGGCGCTTACTTGATTAGGTATTCAGATTTTTTCAGGTGCATGCAATGATATTTCCTGAATACCTTGTGTCTGAACCTGCCGGAGACTTCATGGCAAGAGCGCGGACGCAATGTGGAGAAAGTATTCTTCAGTGCACATAGTGCGCGCAGGTATTTCCTGACGCGGCAGGGAAATTGGTTGACAGTACTTCAGGACACCGGCGTCCCAAAATCGACTTGCGAGTCCCCTATTTAACGATTTTAAGGTGAGGCCGTCTGGCGGGAACCGGGCAATCCAGGCTGTTCTCCAGCATCCTGCGCAACACTCTTTCCTTGATCTCTGCCTGTTTGAGCGGCGTGGATTTGCGCCAGTCTTCCTGCTGCAGGTTGCCGGCTTCCTGCTGCAGCATCAGCACAACCGCAACCGGGTCGGCCGGCGTTTCATCCAGCAACTGGATTTTCATGGCAGCCGGGTCGGTAGATTCATCGCTTTTGATGTCATTCGTCATAGCTGTCAACCATATCGTGTCAGGTTTACGTGCCGGAATAGCCGGCGAGTTTATTATCTCCGATCAGCGCGCAGGAATGTATTGGTATTACTACTTATAGCTGCATTCCTGTCGCTGCGTTGACACAAACGCCTTTTTCAGGATTTCATTGGTTATTCTCACCGACCTCGACGACCTGTCTGAGTTCGATCAGATAGATACCCGGTTCCCCGGCCTGTTTCTTGTGGCTGGAGATCCCGCCGATATTGGCAATGTCGGGGGGGACATAAACCTCGAACTCGGAACCTTCCTGCATGCGCTGGAATGGCTCCTGCCATCCGGGAAGCAGCCCGTCCATCCCGAAAATTGCGCGCTGCCCTGAATCATAGGTGTTGTCAAAGATGCTGCCGTCAGGCGTCATCCCCAGGTAGTCCACCACCACCCAGTCCTCCATGCCTGGAGACTTGCCATCCCCCTGCCTGACGACCCGGTACTGCACACCGCTGGGCAGGCTGACCATTCCCGGCATGGAGGCATTCCGTGCAAAAAACTGCCGGATCTCGTCAACGGGCTCAGCATCCAGACCGGTCGGGCTCTCACCGGGTGAGACAGCGTCGGGGGCAGGCGGAATGCCTGTATCCGGCTCTGGCACGGATGGCATGCTCGACTGGTCTGGCAGCGGGGGGAGTTTCATGTACGGCTTGTCTGGCACGGCAGCCCGCGTGTCCTGCGCTACCGGCTGTGACCGGCTGTCTCGCCGGTCGACGCTTGACATCAGTTGTTTGATGTCCGCACTCATACCGGCAAGCAGGCCGGCATTTTTCTGCACGTCCCAGATGAGGATTGCGCTGGCCACCGCTGCCAGCAACAGGGCAAAAGCGGATACCACTGCCAGCCAGTTCAGCCGCATGTCCTGCTTGCGCAGCTGCAGCTGGGTTTCCTGTACGGCTTGCAGGTACAGCTTCTGCCCGTCCTCCTGTTGCTGAGCGAGCGAATTGACCCGGGCTTGTGTGTTTTCAAGATCGGAACCGGTAACCACAAGCTCCTGCTCCACCACCTGCAGTTGCCTGCTGGTTGTGGCATGTTCCGATTCCAGATCTGCAAGTCTCCGTTCCAGACTGGCAATACGGGCAGTATCCGCCTGGCCTGCAGCAGCCAGCCTGTCACGCGCCTTGTCCAGTTGAACGACTGTATTATCCCGCTGTATGCCTGATATCGCAGGGGACCGTGCCCGGTGCCTAAATGGTTTTCTGAACCTGGCTGTTGTCTCGTGCCAGAGGCGTGTCAGGGAATTCATGATTTGACCTGTTTATTCTTGCCGGTAATGTGCCGCCTGACCATTGTCAGCGGGCAAATCTGTACCTGTTACTATAGACACATAAAGCCTGGCCAGCCAGAAACCTGCTTGCCACCAGCCGTCCAGCCGCCCCGAGCCACGCACCCGCCCCACACTTATACCCGCATATCCTGATATTTCTCAATCAGTTCTGCAGGGAAAGTCACATCCGACCTCACCAAACGGATATCGCCGATAAGGGTTCGCCTACACCAGCTTCAGGGTATTCCTGCAGACAGCAGTCGCAGGGCCGGGAATACTCCAGGACAATCAATACCGGGGCGTCCTCAAATTCCCGCGGGCAGGACGCCCGCCCCGGTCAAAAAAGGGTGCCCGGGGGAGGGAAACAACTCGACGTGCCATCAAATCAAGGGAAGCTGGCGGCGCTGTTCTGTTTACTGCTATTGGCCTGTGAACATTCTTCCGCCGGCAAATTATTCGAATGGGTGGATAGCAGCGGGACCACACAGTACAGCGACCGCGCTCCGTCCGGATTACCTTTCACCGAAAAGACCGTCAGCCCGGCATCAGGTGCTGCACGACCGGGTAATGAGACCGGTATCCGTAAAGCAGAGTACGCCGTGCTGGAAAATGCCCGGCAGCAGGATTCGGAAATCGTGCAGGCGAGACAGGCCGCAGCGCAGCGAATCGAGCAACGTAAATTACACTGCAGGCAGGCACGTACCCTTTACCACGAAGCAACCCACCGGCCGAGGTCTGCCGGCGGTGGTGGTGATTTCAAGGAAAAAAGGCTCAAAATGAAGGTGGCCTGCGACTGAATACCGTGCGGAACCGGTAAAGAACAGGTTCCGGATCGCTGCCATTTCAGGGATTTGTACACCGGGCAGATCTGCCCGCAATAGCGGAGTACCTGCAGCAAGCGCTATATCGTGTTCTGCTCCAGCAACTCATTGATATAGCTTTCGAGCGAATCGGACACGGCCTCTGCGAGGTCAATGAACTGGACCCCGACGTGGAATTCATCCTGTGCAAGCCGTTCTGAATGGACAACCCTGGCACGAGTCATGACTTGCAGGACAGGGGCATCACCCCGTGGCAGTTCAAAAGATATATCCATCTCCACATCCAGAATCTGACCCGGGGTACGCTGGTCTTCAGGAAGAATGCTGTTGATGACCTGCAGTCCGCAACTGAATTTCAGCCCCCCGATGGAAAGATTGAGGATACGAACAGGCTGGAGCCCACCGCTCGCATCGTCACCGACTTTGCACGCCATATCGGTCGCGACCCTGAGGTGTTGTCTGTCTATGCGAAAATGTTGTTTATTTTTATCCACAATTTCCCGGCATTTAGCGTTTTGACTTCGACAAGCAGGAACAAATTTATTCTTCGCGGAGACAAACATCAAGCTGTCAACACCGTCGCGGCCCCGTTATCCTCTGGCAATTATGCCGTGTTCTCCGTATTGTTTCCTGCTTGCGTTTGCGCTGGGCTGGAGGACAAATTGGGGTGCACGGGCGATTTCTGTCCTTGAACGAGAATAATTAGGAGAGACCTGTCGCGCTATTTATTTGACGCTGATATAATCAGTGTATTATCAAATAATGATATACTTTCAAATCAAATGAAGTTCATGCTGCAAGAAATCAGGTTTTTACTGTCCGGGCTAGGGTTCGGATTCGCGTTCATGCCCGCCATTTTGTGGTACGCACACTTCAAGTATGACGTACATGTCTTTGTATTTAATGCTAATTTACTTTATGCCTATTACCTGGAATTCTACACCAGACTGGAAGATCCTCTGACATGGTTTTACCTGCTGATACCGTACCTGCTGCTGCGCCTGATCCTGCTGCTGTTCCGTTCAAAAGCACCACGTTCCCTGGCCACTTCACCACTGGCCCATGCCGCCGCCAGGGGCGAGGAAGACATCGTCAGGACCCTGCTCACAAAGGGCAGTGATATCAACGCCGGCAATCACGCCGGACAGACACCCCTGCACCTGGCAGCAGACCAGGGCAACAGCAGCGTCACGAGAATCCTGCTGGAGCAAGGCGCCCTGGTCGATGTGGTTGAAACCGCCGCCGGCCACACACCGCTGCATTACGCAGCACGACATGGTCATACCGATTTATGTGAATTGCTCATCCGGTTTGGTGCTGATCCCGATGCCCTGACCGGGAATATGGATACCCCCTTGCACCTGGCCATCGAGGCGGGACAGGCAGGGGTTGTTGCGGTTCTGCTGAAATACAGGGCAAAACTGGGTATAAAAAACAGAAACGGTTTGACGCCACTGCAACTGGCGGAACATCTTAAAAACCGTGAAATCGTGAACCTGATCAATCGGCACCTCAGTGAGGCCTGGCCATACCTGCAGATTTCGCGCTGCTGAGTGCCCCCTGCGTTGCACTATTACCAGCCTGGCATGCCAGTACACGGCGCACCCTGTCAGGTGCGCCGTGTCTTTGCCTGATGTAATCCGGCTTAACCTGTAACCATCGCGGTAGCCAGAATCCTGATTGATTTGTTCATCGTCATACCTCCCTGAATTATCGACCAGAACCCTTGTTTACAGTCTTCAATTGCGAATCTAGTCAGTGCAAGGTATAGACAAGTGAACAATCGAGCTGCGCCGCCATTTACCGCTCAAGGCAGCCCGCTTTCGCGTTTTTCGGGGGATGCTTGTCATAGATCAATTTCGATAACAGATACCGGCATGGTAACCGGTGCCGGGAAGGTCGCGGTTTATTCTCCCGCAGACCCCGGCACACCGGTCAGGTCCTGGCCACAGAGTTCCTGAAGTCGGCGGGACCGCAGGCTGATTTCCATACCGGATGGCAGGCTGGCTGCCGGGTTCTCGAGCCATGCCAGCAGATCCTGGTACACGATTGGGGCCTGCAGGTCACGCAGCAGCATGTGGTACCCGTTCGCATACAGAGCGGCCCGCCAGCGCCTGTCAGGGCCTTCAGGCAGGCTGGCCAGCAATTCACAGGTGGGGTGCGATGGAATGATCTCGTCATGCTCGCCATACAACAGCAGCAGTGATATACCCTTCAGGCCCGGGCCACGCAGATAGGCCGAGGCCATGAGATCCGTCAGGCCATAGATGGCATCGATGCGGGTTTCCTTGATAACAAGCGGGTCGCGCCCCAGAGCACGCAACATCTCTGTATTGTCAGATGGAATGATCTCCAGGCCTTCGCCTGTCACGGTAAGCCCCGGTACGACGTGTGCCATGGACCAAAGCAGCGAGCTTTGCCACCAGGGCATGGTTTGCCAGCCCCAGACTGCCGGCGCAGCCAGAATGACACCCTTGACGCAATCGATATCCTGCATTGCATTCAGCACTACGGCACCGCCCATGCTGACACCGAGCAGGTACAGCGGCTGCCCGGGATATTTTTCACACAGCAAGCGACTCAGCGCTTCCGCGTCCCTGGCCAGCTGCTCGCTGCCGGGCCAGATACCACGCTGCGCCGTTTCACCAAAACCACGCTGGTCATAGGCAAGCACAAGCACGCCGTGGCCAGCAAGGAATTCCCCCGTAGCCGCAAAGGCATTGCGGTAGTCATTGAAGCCGTGCAGCGCCAGAACGACCGCCACGGGTTCACCCTGCGGTTTCCAGACAGTGAGCGGCAATTCGTAGCCATCCTCCATGACGGCGGAATCTGGCGCCAGTTCCGGTATCCGGGTAGTATTTGAAGCGCTCTGAATTCGCGGCGCTGTACAGCCAAGCAGGCAGACACACAGCCACAGGATCGACAAGCTACGCATAACACCCCACGCCGCTACCGGAACAACACCAACCAGAGGATATATCATGTCAAATGAAGGCTACCATGAACCGATCGGAGACCTTTCCGACGACACCCGCGACATGCACCGGGCGATCACCTCGCTGATGGAGGAACTGGAGGCCGTAGACTGGTACAACCAGCGCGTCGATGCCTGCACGAATCCGGAGCTCAGGGCCATCCTTGCCCACAACCGCGACGAGGAAAAGGAACATGCCTCCATGGTACTCGAATGGATCCGGCGCCAGGACCCGAGATTTGACAAGGAACTGAAAGACTATTTATTCACCGACGAACCCATCGCCCATGAATAGGACAGCGAGGTAGCGGCATCCCTGTCAGAACCAGAGCGACAGGTATAACTGTGCCACGTCAGCATCGAAACTGTACAGGGGTTCGGTACCCGGCACGCTGGCGGTAACCCGCAAGTCGCGAAAGTTGTCGTAATCGTACCAGATATGCTCGTAGGCCAGGTTGATGCTGCCCCTGTCGATGAAGTGCCAGCCGTTGGCAAACAGGTCGTACGCCACGGTAAAGCCGACCGCTTGACTATGGAAACGGCTTAACTCCTTGTCGCGCGCCATGAAGTTCTGCGCATTCGCACGCGGAAACAGATCACTGTAGAAGTCGGCGGAAGACTGCGTGTAATAGCGAAAGTTGCCCTCCAGTATCCAGCCGCTTTCCAGAGGATGGGTATAAGCGACCGTGAGGTTGTGGGCACTGATTCCCCAGCTGTCGTCAAAGAAGCGATATTCACCCGAGAACGCGGCGCGGTAGGGAAGGTAATAGCTTGACCTGACAGCCAGCGCGTTGCTGGTGCGGGTCCGTGGATAGACCTCCGGCTCGAAACTGTAGCCGTCCTGGCTCGCCGGATCGAGATAACGCACACTGCGATACGGGTTGTTGAGATAACCCTCGTCCGTGATGGTCTCGAAATTCACCTCCATCAGCATGTCCTGTGTGATGACCTGGGAAAGACCGAGCTGGTAATTCTGCCGGTCCACGTCTTCCGAGAAAGTGGGGTCGGTATTGTTCTCCACCGTATCCCAACTGCGCAGGTACCCCATTGTCACCGTAGTCATGTTCCCGAACATGTCCATGCTGACAGCGAATCCTGCTGTATTCGCCTGGTAGTCGTTCTCGTCACTGTTGGTGTATGAAAGGCTCATGGTGGAATCGCCATGCAGGTAATCGATACCCGCGGAAACCTCGGTACGCTCCTCGGAATACTTGCTGGCGCCGCTGGTCACGACATCGATCGAGGCGCTGCTGACCGAATCGACGTAGTAGTTGCCGGTCACTGCAACATCCTGGCCGACCTTTTTCAGGACCAGCAGGGACGGCCCGCTGATTTCCACGCCACCGCCGTCATAGGCGTGATACAGGATATCGGCGCGGTCATCGGGGAGAACCCCCGCCGGTACCGGCAGACAGGCAAACAACAGGCAAAGGCCGCCACTCGCACACGCCCGCCTCCGGCTAGTTGCAGCCACAACCGCCTCCATGGCCACCCTCGGCGCCGCGCGCACCTTCCCGGGCCTGGTAAACGTGGGTCATGTAGGCGGACGCTACCGGGTCACGGTTGAAACTCATGATCGGATCCGCCAGGTGTGCCCGTTCATAGGGTCTGACCCATGGTTCAACGGAGCTGCAGGCAGATGCCAGCAAGGCCAGAATCACCGGGCACAGGTATTTCATCAACATGCGGCACCGCATTCCCGCAGCAGGTCACGAACCTGCTGCTGGTAAACGGCTTCCAGACCCGGCTTGTAGCCCTTGTGCAGGTAGCGCATCCTGCCGTTACGGTCGACCAGGACCGTACTCGGCATGGCAACCACGTCATATTCACGGCTGACGACGCTGTCGCTGTCGAACAGCACGGGAAAACTGACCGGCGCTTCCTCCAGCAGTTTGCGCGCCTTGCGGCTGTCTTCCTCGACATTAACCCCAAGCACGGTAAAGCCCAGGTCCCGGTACTGCTCGTGCAGTTCACTGAGCAGCGGCATCTCCTGCCGGCAGGGTCCGCACCACGACGCCCAGAAATTCAGCAGCACGACTTCTCCGCGAAATTCACTCAGCTTCAGGTTGGCGCCGCTCGCGCTCTTGAGCGTGAAATCAGGCGCGGATTCCGGTGCTGCAGCACTTGCCAGGGACACTGCCAGCAAGATTCCGGCAGCAATGATACCCGGCATGGTTCTGGCGATATTGCGGTACGGTGATTGCATAGCCTTCTCCTGTCAGAAAAAAATGCTGACCCCGCAGGTTCCCTCGAGGTTGTTGGTCGTCTTGTCACTTCCCAGCAAATCGGACTTGAAGATGTGGTCACGGAAATCAACATGCAGGGCGACCCAGTCGTTCAGCAGGAAACGATAGCCCGTGCCGACATTGACGGTGAAATGGCTGTCATTGGCAAATTCCGTATCGCCAATACCGGCGATGATGTACAAAGCGCTGTTGAAGGCATGACTGCCGCCAATGAACGTCTCTCCCGGGAGCAGGTTGTACCCCAGTGAAATGTTGTAGTAGGTCAGCTCCCGCTCGCTTCCCGACAGGATCTGCGCGCCGCCGCTGAGGGTTTCGTAGCTGGTCTCGTCGGTGTCGGTGCGACCGACAGCCGCCTCGGTGAAGAAATCCTCGCTGATGTGGTAAGCCGCGCGCGCGCCATAGACGACATTGCTGCCGAAATCCTCGACGCTCATGACACCGACGAATACACCGGCCTCAAAGTCCTCGCTGTCGATATCCGCCTCGGTAATCGTCCGCCGTTCCAGGTCCGGCGTGATTACCGGTTCCTGGCCTGCATGTTCGGGTTCACCGGTCTGCAGCAGTGAGCAGGCCTGTGACAGCAATGCCGCAGTCACCACGCAGGCTGCCTTCAAAAGAAAAATGCGAAACCCGCTTGCCATCCGTCTGTCTCCTGGTTGTCGTCCTTGTTCTGGAAGATCACATAGTTCCGGTACTCGGCACGCAGCAGGAACCTGCGTGTCAGATAACAGCGCAGGCCGACGCCAACATTCCCGATCGGTTCCGTGCGGTCGTTTTCGTCGACCAGCGTCACGTTCGGGTCGGTATAGATAAACCCGCTGCCCAGCGAAAAGAACGGTGATACCCGCCACTCCGGAAAAGGCTGCGCAACCAGGTTGACACTGGCGACAAGGGCATCCGAAAAATCCCCGAACACCTGGCTGGCAGACAGCTCCGCGGAGAAATTCGGCGTCACAGCATAGGCCGCATACACAGACATCACATCCGCACCCTCGAAATCACCGGCCATTACACCGGCCTCCCAGCGCCGCCTGGAAAAGTCACCCATGTCCGCGTCTGCAAAGTGTGTCATTTCACCTTCCGGCGTCAGCGTAAGTTCCAGGGCATCGCGTTTCACCCAGCCTTCCTTGCCCCCGCTGGTACGCACCCTGAACCAGTCGGTGCGCCGCGCGAGAACGCCGAGCAGTTCGCCGCGGTCAACCACGTAAAAGACCGGGTAGCCACGCCCGGGCCCGGTGTGCAGCTCGATATACGGTTCGGCCACCCGCACCGAAAGGTACGGTTCCTCCGCGAGAACCAGCCCGGCCCGGCAGTACAGCAACAATGCGGTAGCAAGAATGAGTAGTCGCATTCAGAAAGCAGACCGGTGTGCATCGTTGCCACGCATGTGAGCGGCTGTCAGTTCAGCGGTGCCGCGAACGGGTTGTTGAAATATTGCGCACCGATATCCAGCCATTCATACACCAGTCTCAACTCCGCAGGCTCCAGGCGATTCTCGTGGCTGCCGCCGGGAGCGAAACGGCTCACAAAGGCATTACTTGCCAGCGCGCCTGCGGTCGACATCGCAGGCGGCACGCTGACCCTGACCTGCGTCGGCATGCCGGTGAGCGGATCCGGAGGCCCGGGCACGAACATATCCTGCAAGCCGCTGCTACCGACTTCCTCGGCAAAGTCGGCAAACAGCAATTCCCGGTATGCCTTGAAATGCAGCGACTGGTCCTGCGACGGGCCATCGGTCAGGTCAAGCTGCCCGTCCGGCACTTTAGCATTCCCGGCGGCATCGACCGGTGTGTGGCATGCGATACAGGTATTCGCCCCCCGGTCCCGGCTCCACAGGGGATGGATATGCTGTTCATAGTGAATTACCGTCCTGCATGCCGGGTCCCAGTCCGTCTGGCAGGCAAAGGAAACCGGAGCCGGTGTCGCCAGGTCAGCGTAGGCCAGCTCAAGGTCGGCATCCTTCGCGCGACCGGCCGCAGCCGGATCCGTCCAGACGTCCGAGTAGCGCAGGTCCACCGCAGGCAACAGCGCCTGACTGTCCAGGCGCGTCAGGGTTTCGGCCATGGTTTCCCCGTAATTCGCAAACAGCGCAGGATCGGTGTTGGCAAAGGGCAGGCCGGTAGCGGCTGCGCCTGCATACACACTTGCGGAACCCCGGGGATGGCCGTGCGGCAGGCCGCTCGCATGGTCGTGGCAACCATTACAGTAGACGGTTTCACCCGCCCGCAGCTGCAACCAGTTCTGGTGCCTGGCTGAGATCCGCCGTCCTTCGCTGTCCACCACGCTGATGGCAACGGGAATATTCGCCGGCACCGCCACACGTACGGAACCATCCGGCTGGATCGGGACATAACCGATGATTTCCCGCATCAGTTGCCGATTGCTGCGCCCGAAGGCCGTTGGCGAAAAATCCAGAACCGTTCTGTCGGGGATGCCGACCGCCTTGACAATACGCAGGAACCGCGCCGGACGGTCACTCGCCAGTGTCAGGGCGGGGTCGGCGAGTGTGGTGATATCGGGTACCGCCGTGTCGACGCCATCGACGTCATAGACACTGCGAATATCCAGGATCCCGACGCCCGCGTCGGATAATTGCTGGTCGAGTTCGAGCCCTGCCTGCTTGTCAAACAGGATATCCGGCAGGGTTCGCGGAGCGACTGCCACCACATCCGTGTACAGGAACCCCTCCCTGGGTACGACGATGGGTAACTGCGTATCTGCAGCCATGTCATACAGAAAGATGCCGTAAATGGGGTCCGCTTCAACCGCGGCCGGGTCAGCCAGGCGTTCCGGCGTGCAGGGAACCGTATTCGTGCCTTCCCGCAGGCGGCATGCACTCCAGCTCACCAGCAAGCGGTCCGTGCCGTCCTGCAGTGGCCAGGCGGCACGGAAGCGTCCGCCCGGCGAAATTCCGCCATCCGTGATCACGTTGTTGATCGTGGCAGGTGACTGCGCAGGTCCTGACAGGAACCCGGAACTCGCCGCCACAGGCTGATCGTTTTCGATGTAGCTGGCCACATCGATGGTGACCAGTTCACCCCCTCCGTGGGTTCCCGTAACGGGAAGCAGCAAGCTGAGCAGGTGGCCGTCACCCAGTTCGCGTGGTTGCAGAAACTGGATATCACTGCCACTGCTGCCGTTCGAGTGGCTGTGCGCGCCATAGTACAAGCGCAAATCCGTCCCGTCGGGATGCATGCTGTAAAGACTGATGCTGCTGCGACTGCCCATGTCGTCCCAGCGGCTGAACACTATCCTGCCGTCCGCAAGCACCATCGGGTCAAGGTCATGGCTCTGGTTGAACGAGACCTGGTGGATGTCGCTGCCATCGGCGTTCATGACATGCAATACCATGGCAGGCTCATTCAGGTCTTCGTCCAGCGCCGCAAACTGTGGCTTGCCTTCATCCAGCAGCAGTGCCCGGGACTGCCGCTGGCGGGACGAGGAAAAGATAATCCTGCCGTCTGGCAGGTAGTGAGGTGCGATGTCCTGGCCGGCCTCGGCCGTGATGTCCGGGCCGATAACCCGGCGCAACTGTCCGGCCGCTGGTTCATACTCCCAGATATTCCAGGTCGGCTGGTCTTCCGGATCAGCGCCGGGAATATCCGGCTCACGCATGGCAAACAGCAACAGGTCGCCGGCATAGGAAACCTCGACATCCTTCACATCACCCGTGCCCCGGGTTATGGCTGCAGTAATGTTGTGCTCTGCCGCACCGGGTGATGCCAGATCGCGGTAGTACAGGTCTCCACCGGGTGTAAATCCTGCTGCCTCACGCAAATCGGGCTGCACCGCAGTGCCGCTGCTATTGAACTGCAGCGGCCGTTGCACATAGGCAATGCCGAAATCCTCAACCAGCGGATCGGGGTCCTGGCCGTCTCCACCACAGGCATACAGCACTGTGCAAAACGCTACAGGCAGCAGTATCCTGTGGCGGATCGCCACACTCCTTCCAACAAACCGCAAGCTGCGTTTCATAGATATACCGGCTGTGTTGCTGTTCCAGTCAGGCGCTGAACCACACCACCTGCACATTACTGCTGGTGCACATTTGAATCCGGATTCACATCCCTGTGACAGGGTTCCCGTAACAAGAAAGATTCATATCGCAGTTGCACTATAGGCCAGTGCAGGAACGCGGTTCCGCGAACCCCTTCACAGAAACCCCCCGGGTGCAGGGCCCAGTATCTACAGCCATGCATGCAGCAGGATTTCATGGGCGGCATTGACTACCGGGGAAGGCAATATGCATTTATCGCCAGGCAACAACAGTGCATGTACAACAGTCATTACAGGTATTTCGCTGCTGTTGTTCCTGCTGTATGCAGCCGTATCTGCAGCGGGTGATCTCGAGCGGCGCCAGGCAAAGCGCCTGCATGACCGACTGGCCGGAGTGCCCCCGGCCGCCGCCGTTCTTGATGATATGGAGACTGACATCATTGCCGGCAACGCACTGGCCGCAGCGCAGACTGCCATGGACAACAGTGCTTTCTATAATGTAACCCTGAAGAATTTCGCGGCACCCTGGAGCAACCGTGACCAGAGCCTGTTCGAGCCGTTGAATGACTATACCGCCACCATCATCGGCATGGTCCGGGACGAGGTGCCATTCAACGAAGTGCTCTCCGCAGACCTGCTGTATGTGGGCGACCCCGCGCTGCCTGTCCCGTCCTACTCGATGACGAACAACGACCACTACATGGCACTGGAGTCACTAGGGTATTGACCTGAAAACGGCCCTGGTACCGGTCGCACAGTCTGCCGTCACGGACCTGCCGGGCGCGGCAACAGCCGGGGTAATGACGACCCGCGCGGCGGCAGAGTCATTTTTTATCGCCGGTACAAACCGCGCCATGTTCCGCTTCACCCTGCTGAACCATCTGTGCAATGACATGGAGCAGGTCAAGGACATCACCCGTTACTCGCCGGACCGCATCCGGCAGGATGTCTCACGCAGTCCCGGCGGTGACAGCCGCATGTTCCTCAACTCCTGTATCGGCTGCCACAGCGGCATGGACCCGATGGCGCAGGCATTTGCCTATTACAACTATCGATAAGGCAGCCAGCGCATCCGCATATACGCCCGGAAATATTGTCCAGCCCAAGTATCACATCAATGCCGACACTTTCAAGTACGGCTATATAACCCCGGACGATCGCTGGGACAACTACTGGCGCCAGCGGACAGAATGCCCTGCTGGGCTGGGACCAGCGACTGCCCGGTTCCGGCTCCGGTGCGAAATCACTGGGACTGAGAACTCGCGAACAGCGAGGCCTTTGCCCGCTGCCAGGTCAAAAGGACTTCAGCACCGTCTGTCTGCGTGAACCGGGCAACGCAGCGACCGCAGCCGAGATCGATACCATCACGGCCAGCTTCAAGGCTGACAACTACAACATGAAGACAGCATTCGCGGAAGTCGCTGTCTATTGCATGGGCGATTGACATGAATGTACCACGATAGCGCACTCCTGCACAATGGCATCCTGACCGGCTGCCGGTCGCTGCTGCTTGCAGGCCGTGCTTACGGCCTGTGGCGGCGAAAGCACGGTAGACCACCCCGGTCACCACCACCGCCAGCAGCACTGCACGAACTATACGGGCCCCGACCGGCAACCACGGCCGATGTCCAGGCCTTCAGGCTGAATGTCTGGGACAACCTCAATGGAACAGAATCGCTGCGGGGCCTGCCACGGCAGCGGGGGCCAGTCACCGACATTTGTACGCATGGATGATATCAACCTGGCCTATGCGGCAGGCAAACGGCTCGTCGACCTCGCCAATCCTGGCCAGTTCCCGCATGGTCACCAAGGTTGCCGGTGGCCATAACTGCTGGCTGGCCAGTGACAGCGCCTGCGCCGATGTCATCACGGCCTATATCACGGCCTGGGCGGGCGGAGCAGCAGTGCCGGCAATGTCATTCAACTCATCGCCCCGACACTGCGGGATCCGGGCGCAAGCAAGAGTTTCCCTGCCGATTCCGGACTTGTTCGCCACCACCGTACATCCGCTGTTGACCGCGCATTGCGCCGCCTGCCATGTGGACTCCGCCACCAATGCCCAGTCGCCGTTTTTCGCGGACAGCGACCCGGACAAGTCCTACGAGGCAGCCCAGGCCGAAGATGGATCTGGATAACCCGGCGAACTCGCGCTTCGTGCTGCGCCTGCGCGAAGAATTTCACAATTGCTGGACAGCTAACTGCGCTGATGATGCCGAATGACAATGCAGGCGGCCATTGCCGCTTTTGCCGGCCAGATACCCGTCACCGACATCGATCCGCAACTGGTCACCAGCAAGGCCTTGACCCTGCCGGACGGTATCGTTGCAAGCGGCGGCAGCCGTTACGAAACAGAATGTAATCGCCCTCTACCAGTTCAAGACCGGGCAAGGGTACGACGGCATTCGACACCAGCGGCGTGGATCCCGGCATGCACCTGACACTCAGCGGCAACATCGGCTGGGTGGGTGGCTGGGGTATCGATATCAGCAGCGGCAAGGCACAGGCATCGACGACCAGCAGTCGCAAAACTGCACGAGCTGATAACGGCCACCGGTGAATACACCATCGAGGCCTGGGTGGTGCCCGCCAATGTTCCCAGGAAGGTCCGGCACGCATTATCAGCTACTCCGCCGGCACCACGGAACGCAACTTCACCCTCGGGCAGACACAATACAACTACGACTTTCTGCAGCGCAGCACCAGTACCGATGCCAATGGCGATCCGCGCTGTCCACGGCGGATGCCGACGAAGACCTGCAGGCGACGCTGCAGCATGTCGTGGCAACCTACGATCCGGTCAACGGCCGGCGCATCTATGTCAATGGCGTCTTTACCGGTGATATCGATCCGGTAGCCGGCGGCAGCCTGATCGACTGGGACAGACAGTTTTGCCTTCGTGCTGGGCAACGAGGTCTCCGGCGACCGCCAGTGGCAGGGGACGTTGCGGCTGGTCGCGATCCATAACCGCGCCCTGACGCCGGCACAGATTCAGCAGAACTTCGCAGGCCGGTGTCGGTGAGAAATTCTTCCTGCTGTTCAATGTCGCCGATCACAGCGGCATTGCGGATACCTATATGCTCATTCGAGGTCAGCCAGTTCGACAACTACAGCTACCTGTTCAATCCAGCCGGTATTCATCATCCTGGACCCGGCGCTTCACACCGCCATGATATTCCGGTTGCGGGCATGCGCATCGGCATCAATGGCAAGGAGGCCAGCGTGGGGCAGGCCTACCGGAACCTGGATACCGTCATCACCCCGGCCTTCTACACACCGGGGGCCGGACAGAAACTGTCGAACCTGGGAACCGTCATCGCACTCGAAAAGGGGCCGGATCAGGACGAATTTTTCCTGACCTTTGAGGTGCTCGGGAACAGCTCCCATATTGTACTTGAACCGGCGCCGCTGCAGCCGGCCACGCCGCCCGATCTGCCAGCGGCCGCCGATATCGGCCTGCGCAGCTTCGACGAGATCAATGCCACCATGGCCGCACTGACCGGTGTCTGCACGCAACCAGGCGGATGTCGCGAATGTGTATCGCCACCGTCAGGCAGCAACTGCCGGTCGTGGAGAATATCGAGGGCTTCCTGTCGGCACACCAGATGGCTATCTCGCAACTGGCGATCGAGTATTGCAACGCCCTGCTGGAGGATCACGGCCAGATCAGCCGCGCGAATTATTTTCCCGGGTTCGATTTCAGCGCAACGGCAGACAATGCCTTCAACAGCGCTGTGCAACGCGACCTCGTCATCGTGCCGCTGACACAGCACATCATGAACACCGGTCTCAGTACGCAGCCCGACCCGGCGGATGTCACCGCCGAACTCGACGACCTGATACAGCTGCTGACTGCATGTGCCTATGGACCAGCGGCAAGCTGCGCAAGCAGTGCGCGTACCCTGGAAGTCGTCAAGGCAAGCTGTGCCGCCACGCTTGGCAGCGCCGCCATGCTGCTGCAATAGCCGCACAATAACGAGGAAGACCGCATGTTCCGAAAACGCAAAACCTGGCTGCCTGACGAACCATTGCGTCTGAATGACCATGGCCGTCCGACTCACCCGGCGCGATTTCCTTGGGCAGGGCCTGGCGGCCGGCATGGGCATGGTCACCGCACCCACGCTGTTCGGGCTGTTTGCCAATCCACGCGAGGCCGCAGCAAGTCTGTCAGCGGACATCGAGGCGCTCAAGACAGCCTGCGGCATCAAGTCGCTGGGCGCCGGCAAAATTCCGTTTATCTGCTTTGACCTGGCCGGCGGCGCCAACATCGCCGGCTCCAATGTCCTGGCAGGGCAGCAGGGCGGGCAACTGGATTTCCTCTCCACCGCCGGCTACAGCAAGCTTGGCCTGCCCGGTGACATGACACCGGGCTCCATTGATCCGGTCAGCGGTCTGAATTTCGTCAATACCGAGTTTGGTCTGGCATTTCATGCCAGCAGCGCCATGCTGCAGGGCATCCGCGACAGGGCGGCGAACCGGGCCACCGAGATCAACGGTGCGATTATTCCAGCCCGTTCAGACAACGACACCGGCAACAACCCCCACAACCCCATGTACGGCATTGCCCGCGCCGGGGCCGATGGCAGCCTGCTCACGCTTATTGGTTCCCAGAGCTCCGAATCCGGCGGCAACTCCATGGCACCCGCCATGCAGCTGAACCCGGGCATTCGCCCGACCAAGGTCGACCGCCCCTCGGACGTCACCGGCATGGTCGACACCGGCCAGTTGATCGGGGTACTCAGCCAGGCGGATGCCGTTGCAGTCATGGAATCCATCGAACGCATCAGCAAGGCGAAACTCGACCGGGTCAGTACCGGGCTGACAGCGGACGCGGTCATCAAGGACCTGGTGCGCTGCGGTTACGTAAAGGCGGCCGATATCGCCGACCGTTTCGGCGACCCGACTACGCTGGACCCCTCGCTGGACCCGGACATCGTCGGGCCGGCAGGCATCTTCACCCAGACGGAATTCAGCAACGACGCTGAATTCCGCAAGACCGCCTCGGTCATGAAAATGGTCATCAACGGCTTCGCCGGCGCAGGCACCATTACCCTGGGCGGTTATGACTACCACACCGGTGACCGGGCGACCGGCGAACTGCGTGACCTGCGCGCGGGACACTGCATCGGCGCCTGCCTGGAATACGCGGCACGCGCCAACAACGGCGCCGGGGTGCCGCTCATGGTCTACGTATTCAGCGACGGTTCGGTCTTCAGCAACGGTATGACAGACGACACCCAGAACGGTGGCGGCAAGGGGGTCTGGACCGGTGACAACTCTTCAACGGCAGCATCCTTCTTCCTCGTCTACAATCCGTCCTCGCGCCCCATACTGCTCGGCGCAAGCGCTGCCGAGCAGGCACGCCATCAACAGCTTGGCTGGTTCCGCCCGGATGGCTCTGTCGAGACCAGTGCGACACCGGCAGCCAACCAGGTCAACCTGCTGGTCGAGACGGTGATACTCAACTACATGGCACTGCACGGCGAACAGGGGAATTTCGCCAGCCTGTTTCCCAACCACGGTCTGGGAAATGCCGCCTTGATGGACAGTCTCACGGCTTTCGGGCCGATCGTCTCCGGAACGATTTAGGCATGTGCCCGTCGGGATCCCGGGGGCGCTATGTCGCCTGCAGTGCCGGCAAGGACGGCGCAGCATGCTGAAGCGTCTGTTCGGCATACTGCTGCTGTCATGCCTGCTGCCGGGCACCGGCCTTGCCGAATGGTATCGACAGGAAGCCGCGATCATGGGAACGGCCATCAATGTCGAGCTCTGGCACGAAGATGAAGCACAGGCAAACGCCTTGATAGACGCTGTCATGCAGGAGATGCAGCGCATCGACAACCTGATGAGTACCTATAAACCGGACAGCCAGATTTCCCTGGTGAACGCCACAGCCGCCATCACCCCGGTCGCCATCAGCGAGGAACTGTTTGCGCTGATCGGGCGGGCACTGGACTACTCGGATATCACCCACGGTGCCTTTGACATCACCTACGCCAGTGCCGGGAAATACTATGACTATCGCAAGGGCGTGAAACCGACCGCGGCACAACTTGCGGAAGCATTGCCGGCGATCGACTATCACCATGTCAGACTGGATGCCGACGCCGGAACCGTGGCCTTCACACAACCGGGCGTCTCTATCGACCTGGGCGGGATCGCGAAGGGCTATGCCGTGGACCGCGGCATGGAAATCCTGCGCCGCGGCGGCGTCGAAAATGCCCTGATCAGCGCAGGCGGCGACAGCCTCGTGATCGGGAAGCGCTGGGAACGACCCTGGTTCATCGGCATTCGCGACCCGCGCAACAAGGCGGGGATCGTATCCATGATACCGCTTGAAGATGCCGCGATATCGACCTCGGGCGACTACGAGCGCTACTTCGAGGAAGACGGCGTGCGCTATCACCATATCCTTGATCCGGGTACCGGCAAGTCCACGCACAGCGTGCACAGCACCAGCATCATCGGCAGCACCGCCACCGATACCGATGCCTTGTCGACCAGTGTGTTCGTGCTCGGCGTCGAGGCGGGACTGCAGTTGATCAATTCCCTGCCGGACACCGAGGCCATCATCATCGACAAGGATGGAGCATTGCATTATTCCGCCGGCCTCGCCCGGGTCCGGTAGCCTCGAGACGGTCATCACGAAAACAGCACCCTGGCCTGATACACCCCTGACTCAGGTCACAATGGATCTGTGATCCGTGACGCATCAAGACACCGGCGGTTTCCGCACACTGTATACAGTGCCGCAAGTGCGGGGTGAATCGCATCCACAATGCCACGATGCACGGTCTCGATAAGCGCTACCGCTGCCTGGCCTGTAAATGGAGACCAAACCTGATGACGCCTGGAAAGATTCACGGCTACAGCCGGACCGGGGTAGTTCTGGCCACGCTGCTGCTTGTCGCCTGGACCTGCATGGCACATGCGGAACCACAACAGGCCGCAACCACAGCGGAGACGCCGAAGGCCCTGGACGATGACATCCAGGCACTCAAACAGGAAGTCATCGCGCTCAACCGCGAATTGTTTGTACTGCAGGAAGAATTGCTGTACCCGTCCGGCACCCAGGTCGCGGTGTTTCTTTCCCTGGATGTCGGCAAGTACTTCACTCTCGACTCCGTGCAACTCAAGGTGGACAACAAGGTTGTCACCAATTACCTCTACACGGAGCGGGAACTTCAGGCGCTGCAGCGCGGCGGCGTGCAACGCCTGTACATGGGCAACCTCAAGGCAGGCGAACATGAGGTGATCGCCATCTATACCGGCAAGGGGCCGAATGGCCGCGATTACCGGCGCGGGGCCAGCCACGTTCTTGTGAAGCGTCTGGGACCGAGTTTCGTCGAATTGAAAATTGTCGACAACACCGGCAGCGAACAGCCGGACTTCAGCATCAAGGAATGGGAATAGTGCAATGACGGCTGCAGTGCACGGATGGACGCTGCCGTTCCTGCTGCTGCTTGCCCTGCCTGCCACTGCAGCCAGCCAGGCGCCGACCGCCGTCAGGGATCTGCAATATGGCGAGGCATTGTATTACTTTTTTCAGCAGGACTACTTCGACAGCATCGTGCGACTGCAGATCGCACAGCAGCAGGCACGACTGCCAAACCATGCGGAAGAAGCCGAGCTGCTGCTGGGTGGCCTCGATCTCGCATACGGACTGCGCGATGCCGCCGACCGGATCTTCCGGAAACTGCTGGACGAGAAAAGCGTCGCCGCCGATATTCGCAATCGCGCCTGGTTTTACCTGGCAAGGCTTTCCTACCAGCGGGGTGACAGCGAACGCGCACTGCAGGCACTTGAGGAGGTCAGCGGGACCATGTCTGCGACAACCCGCGCAGAAGCCACCCACCTGCAAAGCCTGCTGTTGCTGCAACTTGGCCGCAACGCAGAAGCCATAGAACTGCTTGAATCCGCCGCTGCCAACCACTACTGGTCACCTTACCTGAAATACAACCTCGGGGTTGCCCGCATACGCAACCGGCAGCTGCCCGGGGGAACGCAAGAGCTCCAGCAACTCGGGAAAGGGACAGCACGTAATGATGAATTGCGGCTGCTGCGTGACAAGGCGAACCTGGCACTGGGATACAGCTATCTGCAGAGTGGAGATCCGGCGCAGTTCCCGGCAAGCACTGGAACGCGTGCGTTTGCAGGGACCTCTCTCCGGCAAGGCCTTGCTGGGTACCGGCTGGGCTGATGCCGAAGCCGGGGCCTTTGACCGCGCACTGGTGCCCTGGACGGAACTCGGATCACGTGACACAGCCGACCCTGCGGTGCAGGAAGCCCTCCTTGCCATCCCGTACGCCATGACAAAATTGCAGCTGCACGGCCTTGCGGTAGAACAGTACAACACGGCAATACAAGCCCTGCAGGCAGAAAAGACCCTGCTCGACGCATCCATCGAGGCCATACAACGCGGGGAGTTGCTTGCGGCGATCGAGGCTTCCGGCAAAAACGCCAGTGGCGGCTGGCTGCAGCAACTGGGAGTCGTGAGGGAATCTCCGGCATTGCGCTACCAGGTCACGCTAATGGCTTCAAACGATTTTCAGGAAGCTGTGAAAAACTATCTGGATCTTGAAGCATTACAGAATAATCTGGCTACATGGTCTGAAAATATCGCTGCCTACGATGACATGCTGGCAACCCGCCAGGCACGCTTTGCGGCTAACCGGCCGGCTGCCGGGCAGGCCCTGCAGCACAGCGCGCTGGAGCGCGTGAGCCAGGACCGCGCGCGACTCGCTGCCAGGCTGGCCGACATCGATGCACGCGACGACCCGGTCGGCCTGGCAAACCGGCATGAGCTGCAGCAGTGGCAGCAGCTGGAAGCCATTGCTACCCGGCTGGCGCGGCTGCAGCCATCGACACAAACGGACGCTCTGCGGGACAAACAGCAACTCCTGCAAGGCATTCTTGTCTGGCAGCTGAACGCCGACTACAAGGCCCGCCTGCAACAGGCCAGGCAGCAGCTCGCTGAACTGGACGCACTGTCCGCTGAAACCCGCAAAGCACTGGAAAACCTGCAGCAGGCGGACCGGGATACCCCGGCGGAGTTCGCTGATTTCAGCCGGCGCATTGAAGAGCAGCGAGCCACACTGCAACAGCTGCAGTCACGCACTGCAAGTACGCGCCTGGCGCAGGGTGCCAGGATCGAGCAGCTTGCCGTCACGGAACTGCAACAGCAGCAGCAGCGCCTTGACAGCTACGTAGTCCAGGCACGCTTCGCACTGGCCCAGACTTTTGATGACGCCCTGCAGGGCAGCAGCGGAGCAGCGCCATGAAGGCGGCCGTCTGGAGCAGTGTCCTGGCTGCGTACCTGTGCTGTGGCTGCAGCCTGCCGGGAAGCAGGCAGGAACCGACCATCGCCAGTCTGGGCAAACGTCCACCGACGCTGCAGGATAAACCGATCCAGGCACACGAGCGCCTGGCAATCACAGCCTACAGCGCCTTCCTCGAAACCGGTGACAGCTCCGCCGCGCGCCCGCTCGCCATGCGCCGCATAGCCGACCTCAAACTGGAGGCGGAGCCAGTGCCGGGATCACCGGCTGCTTCGACCCGCGCCAGCGACTCCATCAGGCTCTACCGCGAACTGCTCGAAAATTACCCGGAGCGCGCAGACAATGACATGGTCCTGTACCAGCTGGCGCGCGCCTACGAACAGAACGACCAGCCGGATGAATCGCTGGCCACACTGGCGAGACTGGTGGACAGTCACCCGGAAAGCCGCTACTCGCAGGAAGCATATTTCCGCCGCGGTGAAATCCTGTTCGTACGCAAGTAACTACCGCGCAGCCGAACAGGCTTACGCAGCCGTCATCGGGGCAGGGGAAGCCAGTCCGTTCTACCGGCAATCGCTCTATAAATCCGGCTGGTGCTATTTCAAGCAGGGCTATGTTCAGCGAGGCACTTGATGCCTTTATCGCCCTGCTTGACCTGGAACTTCAGGACACGTCCAGCAGTGAGGATCGCCTCGCTTCACTGGCACCGGCGAGGCGTGAACTCGTCGCGGATACCCTGCGCGTCAGCAGCCTGAGTTTCGCCTATGAGAACGGCGCGGACTCGATTGCCGATTATCTTCAGTACCCGCGCTGCGCGCGAATATGAAGACCTGCTCTACGAAAACCTTGGACTGCTTTACCTGCAGCAGGAACGCTATACCGATGCGGCCCGCACATTCCAGGCTTTCGTCGAGCTGCATCCCGTGCACCGGCAGGCACCGTATTTCCAGATGCGTGTCATCGAGACCTACGAACAGGGCGGCTTTCCCACACTGGTGCTGCAGGCCAAGGAGGATTTCGTCAACCGCTACCAGCTGCAGGGCAGTTACTGGGAGCACCACGACAGCCATGATTCCGCACAGGTCCTGGAGTTTCTCAAGTCGACCATGACCGACCTGTCGCGCTACTACCACGCGCAGGCACAGCGCACGCACACGCAGGCAGATTACGACCAGGCCGTTCACTGGTATCGAACCTTCCTGGGATCCTTTGCCGACAGCGGGGAGGCGCCACAGATGAATTTCCTGCTGGCGGAACTGCTGTTCGAATCGGGTAAATACCAGGCCGCCACGCAAGAATACGTACACACGGCCTATGATTACGGCGAGCATGCCAGGGCAGCCGAAGCCGGCTACGCCGCGGTACTGGCCTATGATCATGCCGGGGACCACCTTGCCGGAAGCCGCCAGACCCGAGTGGCACAGGCAGTCGATCGAACACGCCCTGCGCTTCGTCACCAGTTTCCCGCAACATCCCGAGGCGCTGGCGGTCCGTACCCGGACAGCAGAACAACTGCTGGCTGCCGGCGAGCCGGAACGTGCCATTGCAGTCGCACAGGGCGTCAGCAAGCGCTCCGGCGGCGACAACGGAACAGCAGCGCGTCGCCTGGACACTCCAGGCACATGCCCGCTTTGATCTCGGGGACTTTCTCCAGGCCGAGCGTGCCTGCCAGCAGGTCCTGTCCCTGACGGCCGGCAACTCAAAAGAAAAAGAAACCATAACAGAGCTACTTGCCGCATCCATCTACAAACAGGGTGAATCAGCGATGGCGGCAGGCGACACCCGCACCGCTGTGGCACACTTTACCCGCGTCCGCCAGGCCGCGCCAACAGCCGCGATTACCGCCACCGCCGAGTACGACGCCGCCGCCGCCTTGCTGCAGCAGCAGGCGTGGGTACCTGCAGCGAGGATCCTGGAGCGCCTGCGTAACGACTACCCGAAAGATCCCAGGCAGGCCGAGATAACCCGGCGCCTGGCAGCCGCATATCTCGCTGCGGATCAGTCGCAGCAGGCGGCCGTGGAATTCGAACGCATCGGACACGGCCCGGGAACGGAGGAGATGCGCCGCGAGGCCCTGTGGCAGTCCGCTGAACTCCATGCCGGGGCGCAGCAGGACGCGCGCGCCATCGAGGTGTACCAGTACTACGTCGAACAGTTTCCGCAACCGGCGGAACCCGCAATCGAGGCACGCCAGCGCATTGCGGAACACTACCGTGACGGCCGGTGATACCGGCGCGCAGCAGCACTGGCTGTCGGCGATCATCAACGCTGACCGGCAAGCAGGCAGTGGCCGTAGCGACCGCACCCGCTATCTCGCGGCACAGGCAAGCTTCCTGCTGGCGGAATCCGCCTATCAGTCCTATCGTCGATGCAGCACTGCGGCTGCCCCTGAAGCAGAGCCTTGCAGGAAAAGAAACGGCTGATGGAAACCGCGCTGCGGCAATACGAACAGGCTGCCGCCTATCAGGTTGCGACAGTCACGACGGCGGCAACCTGCAGGACGGCGGAAATCTACGCACACATGGGTGAGGCCCTGCTGCAGTCGGAACGTCCCGCCGGCCTCTCGGCCGAGGCACTGGCGGAGTACAACCTGCTCCTCGAAGAACAGGCATACCCGTTTGAAGAGCAGGCGATCTCACTGCATGAAACCAACATTCAGCGTATCGAGTCCGGCCTTTATGACGCCTGGATTGGAAGAAGCCAGGCCATCCTGGCAACCCTGGTCCCGGGACGCTATGCAAAACTGGAAAGGAGTGCGACCTATGTTCAAACACTATACTGAATTACTGCTCGCCGCATGTCTGCTGTTGCAGGCAGGCTGCAGCAGCCTGTCGGGCGAACGTCAGTCCACGACGCAAGTGCTCAGCCGTCACACCGGCGCTGCAGGCAGACTACCTCAAGGCTATAGCGCTGATGCAGGAGCATGAATGGCTGGCGGCGCAGCAACGTCTGGCACCAATCACCGCCTCGCATCCACAACTCTCCGGCCCCTGGCTCAATCTCGGCATCACTTACCTGCAGCTCGGTGACAGCAGTGCCGCCGAGGCCGACTTCAAGCGGGCGCTCGAAGCCAACCCCGGCAACATCGAGGCGTGCAACCAGCTCGGCATCCTGTATCGCCGTACAGGTCGCCTGGAGGAGGCCCGCCGTTACTATGAAGCTGCCCTGCTGCATGATCCGGATTACGCAGATGCACACTGGAACCTCGGCATTCTCTATGACCAGTATCTCCCGAACCCGCAACTGGCCCTGCAGCACTACGAGCGCTACCAGGCAATCACCGGTTCCGCAGACCCGCAGCTGCAGGCATGGATAGATGAATTGCGCCTGCACACCCGGGCAGAGTCCATGACCGCGACGGTGAAGCCATGAAGCATTCAATGGGCTGGCTGCTTGCCGCCACCCTGTCGGGCTCCCCCTTGCAGGGATACAGCGCGGACAATCTTGACCTGGAAGGCACCACGGTTATCGGCAACCGCGAACTGCCAAAGGCACTGAATATCGTTCCGTGGAAAGCGGCAGACAGCGGGGACCTGGCGGGCCGTCCGCTGAACAGCCTGGTCGAGCAGACACTGGAGCCCGTGGACCGTGATGTGTTTCTCAGGGAACTCGAGTACTACGAAGCAGTTCACGGATTTGAACAGCCACATCAGTAAAGTCTTTGCTATTCGACCCGGAAGTTGCACACAGGAGCACATTATGGACGCGTATCAAACCATTGTCGGGTTCTTCCAGTCCGGCGGCCTGTTCATGTATCCGATCGTGGTGGTCCTCGCCCTGGGGCTTGCGATCACCATCGAACGCTACATCTACCTGACCCTGGCCAGAAACAGCAACCAGCGCCTGTGGAAGAAACTCATGCCCCTGCTGCAGCAAGGCAAGTACCTGCAGGTCGCGGACATTACCGAAAAGTCCCGCTCCGCCATCAGCCACATCTTCAGTTACGGTCTCAACCGCGCACGCACCTCGCGGCGGCGCGATGATGTCGAGATCGCCATGGAGGAGGGCCTGATGGAAACCGTGCCCAATCTCGAGAAGCGCACCGCGTATCTTGCGACCTTTGCCAACATCGCGACGCTGCTTGGCCTGCTGGGAACCATTATCGGACTGATCCAGGCCTTTACCGCGGTCGCCGCGGCAAACCCGGCAGAGAAGGCAGATATGCTCTCCGCCAGTATCTCCGTCGCCATGAACACCACAGCATTCGGCCTGATGGTCGCCATCCCGCTGCTGCTGATGTACGCGGTGCTGCAAACCAAGACCACCCAGCTGGTCGACAGCCTGGAAATGGCCTCGGTCAAATTCCTCAACCTGATAACCGAACGTCCGATTGCCGAGGCCAGGTCTGCATGAGACGCCGTCTGCGTCGCCGCGCCGGACAGCAGCAGCCGGCCGAAATCAATATCACCGCCTTCATGAACCTGATGGTGATACTTGTCCCGTTCCTGCTGATCACTGCGGTGTTCTCGCGCATCACTATCCTGGAACTGAATCTCCCTGCAGCCGCCGCGGAAAACCAGCAGCAGCAAAACCTGCCATTCACACTGGAAGTCATCGTGCGCAGCGCCAGCATCGATGTCGGTGACCGGCAGGGGGGGCTGATCCGGCGCATCGCCGCCACTGAGCAGGGGAATGACTATGCCGCACTGTCCGCACTGCTCCAGCAACTGAAGGCCCGCTTTCCCGACAGGGTGGACGCGACCCTGCTGCTGGAGCCCGACATCTCTTACGACACCATGGTGCAGGTCATGGACAACGTTCGCACCGCCCGGGTCGTGCAGGCCGGCACCTTGCTGACTGCCGAACTGTTCCCCGACATTTCCATCGGTGACGCGCCGGCCGACAGCCTGCAGGTCGCCGCCAGCGGCACGGGAAGGAAAGTGCAATGATCATGTCACGCCGCGCCAGGCGCATGGAACGTCATCACAAACGTGCCGGTCGCAGTTCGGCGATCAACCTGGTGTCCCTGATGGATATCTTTACCATCCTGGTGTTCTTTCTGCTGGTCAACTCGTCCGACGGCGAGGTTTTGCCGACACACAAGTCCGTCAACCTGCCCGAGTCCATTGCCGAGGAAAAACCGCGCGAGACCCTGGTGGTCATGATCACAGCTGCCGACATCCGCATAGACGGCGAGGTGATTGCCAGCATCGAATCGGTCCTGCAGGAATCGGGCAGCATCTCGGCGGCACTTGAAGCCGCGCTTGAAAAACTGGTACGCCGCAGCCCTCCGCCGGAACACCCGGCAACACCCGTTCTGCGCGAAGCCACCATCATGGGCGACCGGGAAATTCCCTATCGGCTGCTGAAGAAAGTCATGGCCACATGCACCCAGGCAGGGTACGGGCGTATCTCCCTGGCGGTACTGCAAAGGCCTCTGGAGGAAGGCTGAACCATGGCCGTGGCGATCCAGACACCCGGCATGCCCTGGGATTTGTCCCCGGAAGCGGATGCGCGCTTTCAACGCATCCTGCGCTACAACCTGATCGCCTTTCTCATCCTGGGGCTGCTCATGCCGTGGTTACCATTGCCGCAACCGGAGAAGAATGTCGCAATGGAATTGCCGCCACGCATGGCAAAACTGCTTCTCGAAGCCAAACCGGTCCCGCCGCCGAAACCCGAGCCGGTCATCCTGAAACCGCAGCCGCAAGCCAGGCCCGAGCCGTCCCCGAAACCGCTCAAACAGCCGCAACCGGCCAGGCCGCAGCAGGCCCGGGTGCACAAACCAGCACCCGCGGAAAAACCGGTCAGCGCGCGGCAGCAGGCGGAACAGTCCGGCCTGCTGGCGCTCAGGGACACCCTGTCCGACCTGCGCCAGAACAGCATAGGCGGCAGCCTGCGCAAGACCCGTGACCTTTCGCAGGCAGGGGGCACGGCGCGCACAACGGAGCGCGCGCTGCTGACCGCCGGCACGACCAGCGGCAGCGACGGCATCCAGACTGCCAGCCTGAGTCGCAATGCGGCTGGCACGGCACTGGCAACGCGTACCACGACAAAGGTGCACAGCCCAGCCGGCACGGCCGCGGCGGCCTCCGGCAACACCGGCGGCAAGGACAGGGCAGGGCGTTCCGCCGGTCGCAGCATCGAGGAAATCCAGATGATATTCGACCGCAACAAGGGGGCGATCTACAGTATCTACAACCGCGCCCTGCGGCAGAACCCGACACTGCAGGGCAAGCTGGTACTCAAGCTCACCATCACACCCTCCGGCAAGGTCACCCGCTGCACGGTCGTCTCCAGCGAGCTGGATGATGCGGCACTGGGTGAAAAAATCGCACAGCGTGTCAGGCTGTTCGATTTTGGCGCAGATGACGTCAACGAAGTCACCATCACCTATCCCATCGACTTCCTGCCGGCCTGATCCACGCTTGCTCTGCAGGCATGAATCCATGCCGAACGGAAAATGTCACGTCACGGTAATCATCGTATAGACTGCCTGCATGCTTCTCTCCGTTGCTGCAGATGCGCTCGCCATTGCTCACCTTGCCTTCATCGTTTTCGTCATGCTGGGCGGCCTGCTGCTGCTGAAATGGCGTTGGCTGATTTACCTGCACCTGCCCGCCGTGGCCTGGGGCACCCTGATCGAGCTGCGGGGCTGGTTGTGCCCGCTGACACCGCTGGAGCAGCATTTCAGGAAGCTTGCGGGTGAAAGCGGTTACAGCGGCGGATTTGTCCAGCACTACCTGCTGCCGCTCATCTATCCAGCCGGGCTGACGCGCGATGTGCAGACCCTCCTTGCCCTGTGCGTCATTACAGCCAACCTGGTGATCTACGCCTTAATATACGTAAAATACCAGCGCAACAGCAGACAACAACCATGATCAAGCCGGAGGACCTTATGAGAATGGAATCTGGTACACAACAGGATGTCGCTTCCAGTTCGTGATGAAAATTTCCAGACTACAGCTGCAGCAGGCAGCCATCGACGGCATCCTTTCCACCGAGCAGGCCGAGACACTTTACCACTATCTGCAACGCCAGCCCGGCACCGGACCGGTTTTCAATTTCACCCACATCCTCTACTACCTTGGCGGACTCACCGCCATCGGTGCCATGACCCTGTTCATGAACCTCGGCTGGGAGGAATTCGGCGGCTGGGGCATCCTCGCCATCTCGGTGGCATATGCCGTAATCGGTCTGTTGCTGACCTCGCGCTTCGAGCATGCCGGGCACCGGGTTCCGGCCGGAATCTGTGCCACCTTCGTGGTCGCCATCACGCCCCTTGCTATCTACGGTCTGCAGCAGGGGATGGGCTGGTGGCCGGACGATACGAGCTACCGGGAGTATCACCAGTACATCAAGTGGCACTGGATCTACCTGGAATTCGGCACCCTGATCGCTGGTGCCATCATGGCATGGCGCTATCGCTATCCGTTCCTGGTGATGCCCATCGCCGTCACCCTCTGGTACATGTCGATGGACATGGCGGACATGCTCACGGGCGGCGAGGCCGACTACGAGTTCAAGGCCTTCGTGTCGTTGTGGTTCGGACTGTTGACGACCCTGATCGCCTTCTGGGTCGACATCCGATCAAGGCAGGCGGGAGGATTACGCCTTCTGGCTTTACCTGTTCGGCGTGCTGGCTTTCTGGTGCGGCCTGTCGATGCAGCATTCAGACAGCGAGCTGGCGAAGTTTCTCTACTTGTTGACCAACCTTGGCCTGATCGGCATTGGCGCCATGCTGGTGCGGCGCGTGTTCGTGGTATTCGGCGCCCTTGGCTGCGCCGGCTACCTGGAGCATCTCGCTTCGAGCATTTTCCAGGACAGCTGGCTGTTTCCGGTTGCCCTGACGGCAATCGGCCTGGGCATCATCTACCTCGGCATTCTCTGGCAGCGGCATGAAACGGCAATCACCGCGAGGGTGCAGGCACTGCTGCCACAGGCATTACGGGAACTGCTTGCCGCTCGCGGCCAGGCCTGACGGCATGTCCTGCAGCGACTGCTGCAAAACCAGGAGCGGACGCCGCTTTCAGTCCGATGACGGGGCGGCGTTCCCGTCCAGCCAGCTGACCACGGCCTCCACCAGCGCCTCGTTTTTCCCCTGGAACATATGACCCGCGCCGGCGATCTCTACCTGCGTATAAGCCGTGTTGCCGGCACGCCCGGCAGCCGCCGCACGTTCGGCAGCGGTCTCCCTGACCTCGGGCAGATCGTTCTCACCGTACAGGTCCAGCATCGGCAGCGTAATGCCGGAAATCCATGCGGGCACATCGCCATTGTCCACAAGCCGCGTTCCCGACAGGCCGATTGCCACCAGTCCCAGCACCGGCGGATCTTCAGTGCTGGCAAGCCACCAGGCAGCCATCTGGGCGCCGAGGCTGTGTGCGACAATCACGATATTGTCGATATCATGAGCCTGCAGAAAGCGGATTCCGGCGTCGATGCGCGGTCTGACCTCGTTGAAGATCGGGTAGTAGTCGACCGCACCGGCATCGGCCTGCAGGACCGGCATCTGCAGGGAAAGCGTCGACCAGCCATGCTCCGGCAGTTGCTCGCGCAGCGGGTTGATGACATCCGGCCAGTCCGGATGGACACCGATGCCATGAACCAGGATGACGCCGCCCTTTGGCGACTCACTGTCGGTCTCCGTGAAAATCGACAGGAATTCCTGCCCGTCGGCATTCAGCATTACGGCCTCGCCAGTGAGGATCGCATCCACGACCTGGTTCGCCCAGCGCTGCTCACGTTCAAGATCCGATGCCACGGCGGGAAGGGACATAACGCCGGACACCAGCAGTGCAAACCAACCGTTGAACCTGTTCAATCTGCCCATCGTGTACAACCTCGCATGTTGTGGATATACGGGCAGTCTTGCGCGGACACTGAGCATTTGCAACCGCGCGTGCGAAAGGGGTTCCGGCCGCACCCGACCACAGGCTGCAGCAACAAGGCAGTTCCTGGCCGGCCAGTATCCGGGTATCGATGCCTGGTTAAGCAGCGAATCAATACATGCTTCCAACTTTTCGTTTTTATTGTATTTTTATCCGGATTTCGCTGGGCCTGGCCATGCTGGCAACAGCCGGCTGCGCAAGCAGCCCTGCGGCACCCCCGGTGCAAGCACCCGCCAGCGTACCCGCTGTTGTGACCCACCCGGGTGTCCGGGTCGCAACGGCCATGCTCGGAGCCCCCTATCACTACGGCGGCTCCAGTCCGCGCGGTTTCGACTGCAGCGGACTGGTCTACTACGCCTTCCGGCAAGCGGGCTTTCGCGTACCCCGCACCACAGGCGCGCAACTGCGCCATGCACAAGCGGTACCCCTCGCGGAGATTCTGCCCGGCGACCTGTTGTTTTTTCGCCAGCGTTCCAGCAGGGTATCGCATGTCGGCATCTACATCGGGGATGGCTGGTTTATCCATGCACCCTCGAGAGGCAAGCGGGTATCCTATGAATCCATGCAGAGCAGCTACTGGAAGCCCCGGCTGATTACCGCCGGCCGCTACGACTGACAAACAACCGGCGCACAAGCCGCAACCGCTGCGGCCACGCCTTGCAAATCACCAGCAGCACCGGGGAGGCGGAATGTATACAAGAATTCTCAGGCAGGCGGCATGCGTTATCATACTCTGCATGATGGGTCCCGCCGCTGCTGACGATACCACGATCCCGCTGGCGCCATGCCCGGACAGTCCCAACTGTGTCTCCAGCCTGGTGCCCGAATCCGATCACGAACATTACATTGCACCCTTCAGTTTCAGCGGCGATCCTGCCGCGGCCTGGCAAAGACTGCAGGCTGCCGTGCTGACGCAAAAACGCGTCACCATCGTGGCGGAGCAGGGTGACTACCTGCATATTGAGATACGCAGCCTGCTGTTCCGCTTTGTCGATGATGTCGAGTTTTCCCTTGCCGCGGACGCCGGCCTGATTAACGTCCGCTCTGCCTCACGCGTGGGGTACAGTGACTTCGGCGTAAACCGCAAGCACGTGGAACTCATCCGTGCCGCATTCGACTCGCCGCCGACCAGGTAGCCGGCGTGGAAACGGAAGGCGTCATCAAGTTTGATCTGTGCTACCGCGTGGCCGAACCGGTTACACTGGCCGAACTGGGCGAACTCAACGCATGGCGCTGCCGCCTCTGGCAACTCCGGCTGATCGGGCAGGACCCGGCACGCTACGACGGTTACGGCTTCGGCAATGTCAGTCAGCGGCACGGGTCGCACGCTGCCGCACGCGGCAAACGTGCCTTCCTGATCAGTGGTACACAGACCGGGGCCTTGCCGGAACTGGGCGTTCGCCACTACACGCTGGTGGAAAGCTATGACGCCTCCGTCAACCGCGTGGTAGCGCAAGGGCCGGTCAAGCCCTCATCCGAATCCCTGACGCATGGAATACTCTACGACCTTGATACCCGAATACAGGCCGTCCTGCATGTGCACTCACCCGACATCTGGGAGGCTGCAGGCGCGCTGGGCGTGCCAGTCACCGGGGCATCCGTGACCTACGGCACACCCGCCATGGCAGCCGAGGTGCAGCGCCTGTTCCGGGAGACGGATGTCCTGTGGCAGCGCATCTTTTCCATGGGCGGACATGAAGATGGCATCGTGGCCTTCGGTCAAACGGTGGCGGTGGCAGGTGAAACGCTGCTGGCCGCGCTGGCGCAGGCACAGCATCAATGAGCGCAATCGACATGAGAAGCTGGAATGGGCAAACAATACAGTGAGATAACTGACGAACTTAAAGCATTCATCGAGACACAGAAGCTGTTTTTCGTGGGCACCGCAGCCGCCGGCGGCAGGATCAATGTCTCACCCAAGGGGATGGACAGCCTGCGTGTGCTCGATCGCAACCGCGTCGTCTGGCTGAATCTGACCGGCAGCGGCAACGAGACCGCCGCGCATGTCCGGGAATGCAACCGCATGACCCTGATGTTCTGCGCCTTCGAGGGCAGCCCGCTCATCCTGAGACTTTACGGCAATGCCCGTGCCATACACCGCTACGACGCGGACTGGGACACCTGCCATGCGCTGTTCAATCCCTTGCCGGGCGCAAGGCAAATCTTCGATATGCAGATTGACCTGGTACAAACATCCTGCGGCATGGGCGTACCGCTGTTCGACTATGCGGGAGACCGGAAACAGCTCATCGACTGGGCAGTACGGAAAGGTGATGCCGGCCTGAAGAAATACCGGGAAGAGAAAAACCGGACAAGCCTGGACGGCAAGCCCACGCATATCATGGGAAACAGCGACTAGCCCTGCAGCGCCTTGAGTATGAGCAGGAAAGCCCAGGTGCCGAGGTAGGCGCCGACCACCGCAAGCAGGGTCAGCAGGGTCCACAGGTCAAAAGCCCGCGCCTGTTCCTGCGTCATTTTCCGGTTATTCACTTTCATGGCATCGAGTCTAGTGACCTGATGTGACTGCCATGCTACAGCACCGTTAGGTTTTTGTTAGGAAAAGCGGTGCCTTGACCGGCATAGTTGCCGCACTTTTACGTTCATCCAGGTCTTTCAGCGCTTGTCCCTGCCCTGAACAGCGGTTGAAACATGCGGCGGTACTGGCTGGGCGTGAGACCGGTGCAGCGTTTGAACAAGCGCCGGAAGAAGGACGGGTCTTCATAGGAAACCGCCACGCTGATTTCATCGACAGGCAACTGCCCTGTTTCCAGCAGTCGCTTGGCCTCCTCGATGCGCAGGTTCTGCAAGTACTCGATCAGCGTGGACCCGGTAGCGGCCTTGAAGCGCCGCTTCAGGGTGCGCTCGGGAATTCCGGCAAGCTCGACAACCTGCCGGATGGCGTCTGTCTCAAGGTAATGCCCGGCCAGCCACTGCTCGCAGGCGCGCACCACGGAATCCGCATGCGGGCTCCTGCGCACCAGCGTGGTATAGGGCAACTGCCCCTCGCCGTGCCACTTCATCAGGTACACCTTGGCAATTCGCAGCGCCTCACCCGGGCTGCAATGGCGTGCAATGATATGCAGGGCAAGGTCATGCCAGGAAGTCGTGCCTCCCGCGGTGACGATGCGGCCCGCTGCATCGGCGAACACCAGGTTCGGCTCCGGGTGGAAACGCACTTTCGGGTAGCGAGTTCTGAAAAGGTCCTGGTAGGCCCAGTGGGAGGTGGCCTCGCAATTATCGAGCAGACCGGTCGCTGCCAGCATGATGGCACCGGAACAGGCGGAATAGAGCGTGCTGCCCTGTTTGTAACTGCGGCGTATCCATTCCATTAAATCAGGATAGTGTCCCCGGATATCCTCGTCCGGCCCCAGCCAGAGTTCCGGCAATATCACGATATCGGCCCCGGGATTGTCCATGATCGAGCAATCCGGTGACACCGGGATGCCGTTGCCACAGGTAAACGCCGTAGCGGTCTGCGCAACGATGCGGACCCGGAATGGTGCCTGTACAGTTTCATCCCGCACCAGGGTCTGCCAGATATTCCCCGCCGCCAGCAGCACATCCAGCATGCCGTAGAGCGCGGAGCCTGAAGTTTCGGGCACAGCGACGATCAGCACTTCTACAGGGGCTATTTCAGGGCTTGTTGTCATGGCGGCCTTAAATGGTGGCACGAATGCCCCGGTAGTGTCCAAAACCCAGCTTATGCAATCGTCGGCCGGCGCCTATTGTTTATCACAAGTCGCAAACATTCTCTCAGGTAACAGCAGCGACCCACCGAACAACCAACCCGAAAGGAGAGCGATCATGAGCGAACATATGACAAACACACAGACCACGCATCCCGCAGACGATGGCACCGTCAACGGCATCCACATGGAAACACTGCAAGGCACGGTGAGTGCTATCGAGCAGGAGCCCGAACTGGGACAATGCAAATTCCGCGCACGCAACCGGTGGCTGGGCGGCAACCACAACTGCACCACCGTGACCGGCTTCTACGGGGCGAAGCAGGAAATCGCCCACAAGCAGCAGTTCGAACTGCATGCCGATGAACCCCCGATACTTGCGGGCCACGATGAGGGCGCCAACCCGGTCGAGCATCTGCTGAACGCACTGGCCGCCTGCGTGACCACCAGCATGGTGGCGCATGCCGCGGTGCGCGGTATCCACATCGAGGAACTGGAATCCGAGCTCGAGGGCGACATCGACCTGCGCGGTTTCCTGGGACTCGACAGTGAGGTACCGAAAGGCTTTACCGACATCCGCATCAGGTTCAGGGTCAAGGCCGATGTGGACAACATGGAAAGGCTGAAAAGGCTGACGACTTACTCCCCGGTGTTCAATACAATCACCCGGGGGGCGAGGGTGGACATCCAGGTCGAGCCGAAGTAGGGGGTCTGCAGCGTACCGGCCCGGGCGCAGTCTTTCTCGCCCGGGCCGAATGATCTCACCGGAAGGGTGTTGAGGCGGAAAAGATCAGCGTGTGTTCTCGTGACTCAGGCCGAATTCAAACCTGTCGATTCTGATGCCTTCAGGGAAGGCCTCTCTCAGACGCCGTTCGAACTCCTGGTAGACTTCCGCCTTGTGTTGCTGGACGTCATAATCACGACTCCCCGTATCGATGCCATCCACCTCGACATCCATCTTGAATTCAATATCCGGGGCAATCTGGAAACGTAACCTGTCCATGATGACCTCCTCCTCGCGTAAATTGAGTGGCAAGTAATCCTGTACCGTCAATCCTGACCGCACGGATTGCATTGAAAGGGTAGTGTGGTAGTGACCTCCGACAGGCGCCGCATAGTGCTTCCCGGCTCACGATCCCGACAATGCTTCCATACTATGAATTTTAGTACAGCCGCCACTGGCTGGCGGGAGTCGGGAGTGCAATCTCTGCCAGGCTGTATGCCGGGAGTATTCAGTGACCTGCCCATCGACCGCCACATTTGGTGTATAAATGTTCCGAATCAACCAGCCGGCATGAGTAATCCTGGGGCCCTATGAAAAATAATTTCCCGGAGGTGGCCTCTGCCGAGGCCATATCGACAAAGCAGAAATTGTTTCTTCGCTATTTCACGGCAATTCTGATCGACCTGGTGGTGCTGAACCTGTTTGCCGAGTACTGGCAACATGTTCAACGCCAAAGAGGGAACAATTCCTGCCAGTCAAGTTCTCAAGGGGTCAGAAAAGAATGCCCCTCACTGACGTTGTCAGCACCGAATTCCAGCGACATGCGATCCTTGAGTTTGCGGTAGCGTCCCTGCGAGGAAACGGCCGAACCCTCATCACCGGTTTCATGGAAGTACATACCGGTGACGTTGTCTGAAATCCGCATATGCACATCGATAGTGATCTCAGCACCATCACTGGCCCGGAACTGCATTCTGTATTGGCCATACTGCTGCGCAACCTCAACGCCATGACCGACAGCGGGATCGTGGACAGGGACCCACTCATAGCCAAGGTCCTCCAGCATCGCGGTAATCTCACCCGGCATATACTGAATTGCGGCATCATCCCCGGGATTTATCTTCAGCACCTTGTCACTGCTCGCAGCGTAACCCGGCAGACACATTATTAAAGCGCCAAGCAAAACAACTGCCTGACATCGGCGCCATAGAGACTTGATACCAATCAGATTCATTAATCGTGTTTTCCTTATCGGTTTTCGTGGCAACGGCAGACCAGTTTGAACCTGGAAAATGCTTAATTTAACATAATATACATTATACGAACTATCACCCATACTACCCTGATTGCAAATCCTGCCTGCCCCTGCCGATTAGTGTATAAATTCGCACATACGATTACCTGATATCCTGATCATGCCTTACCCGAATTCTTTCATTGCGCTTGCTGCCTTGCTGGTCGTGCCTGCGCAGGCCGACACGTTTATCCTGCCTCCTGCGGATGTTGACGTTGTCGGTTCTGTGCAGATCATGACGGCCAGCAGCGAGGAAACCCTGCTGGACATTGCGCGTCGTTATGATCTGGGCCAGAACGAGATCCTGCTGGCCAATCCGGATGTCGACCGCTGGCTGCCCGCCGATGGTTCCCAGGTTATCCTGCCCAATCGCTTCATCCTGCCCGATGCCGAGCGCTCCGGCCTGATCCTGAATCTGCCGGAAATGCGGTTGTATTATTACCCGAAGGCAAAGCCCGGCGAGACGCCCGTGGTGATTACCCACCCCATCAGCGTGGGCAGGATGGACTGGGAAACACCGCTGGGCATGACAAAAATCGTCAGCAAGCAAAAAGACCCCGAATGGCGTCCGCCGAAATCCATCAAGGACGAGCATGAACAGGACGGTGAACCGCTGCCGGAAGTCATCCCTGCCGGGCCGGACAATCCGCTGGGACGCTATGCCATGCGCCTCGGTATTCCCGGCTACCTGATTCACAGCACCAACAAGCCCTACGGTGTCGGCATGCGCGTGACCCATGGCTGCATCCGCATGTACCCGGAAGATATTGAGAAGGTGTTTGATGATATTCCCGTCGGCACACCGGTACGCATCGTCAACCAGCCGATCAAGCTGGGCTGGCTGGCCGACTCGCTGTTTATCGAACTGCACCCGCCACTCGAGGAAGACGAGGAAAAGTACGCGGATTACATGCAAAGCGCGCTGAACAGCATCGCGGATTTCCTTGCGGCAAATTCTGCTGCGTCTGACATCAACGCGGGCCGCACAATCCATCTCAGCGGCCGTGCCCTGCGCAAGGCCGTCGAGGAAAGAAGCGGCATTCCCGTCATTATTACACGCTAGCTGCCGCACCGCTGGTACAGAAATGACAAAGCCCCCGAAGGGGCTTTGTGCTATTGCCTGGTCCTGTTCAGGCTGAGACAGTCTTACTTGTGCATGGCCTTCTTGAACATGCGGTCGATCTTGGTTTCTGTCTCTTCAGACATGGCCTTGGCTTCATTGGCCGTAGCATTGGCCTGTGCAGCCATTGCCTTGGCTTCTGCAGCCTCTGTCCTGGCAGCACTGGCTTCAGCGCTGGCGGCACTGACATCCGCCTTCAGGGCATTCAGTTCGCCGGTCGTGGCGCAACCCGCCAGCCCGACATAGGCAGCCGCCAGTGCAATAACGGCAAGTTTACGAAGTCGATAAGTATTTCCAATCATTCCTTTCTCCTGGGTGCATGAGCAGTACCTGCTCGTTTGACAAAGCCGCCAGAATTCTGACACACGCATCATCAGCATCCGCTACCTGCGCGACTTCGACGCAATCCTACCTGATTACCCGCTCAAGATGAACAATAGTATATAAGCACCTTCATGCCCCGCCGTTCTAGCGAATCTCGACCGGGGTACCGATCCGCGCCCATTCGGCCAGGATGTCAATTTGCGCATTGGTCAGCGCCACGCAGCCATTGGTCCAGTTGTACTCCCGGTGGACCTCCAGATCGCCGCTCCCTACCCCGTGGATGCCGATATTGCCACCCAGCGGCGTATGTTGCGGCGGCGTTTTGCCCGCCTGCACGGCGCGCCGGATCTCCTGCCACTGCTCCTCCTCGATCCTTCCGTCCACGAGCGCCCGGTCCGCCGCATCCATATCCGGGTACGTCAGGCCCAGGAAGCGGTGATAGCGGGTCTCCTTCCCTATCCAGCCGATCCTGAAATTTCCCAGCGGTGTCTTGTTGTCCCCGCGCGTCTTGAAATAGGTCTTGCCATAGCGGCCGATTGCGATCCCGTTGAATGTGGCGACAACACGGTCTCCCTCCAGGACCTGCAGGGTCCGTTTGTCGGTATCGATATAGATACGTACCCCGCCGGCGGCCTCGAGGACAACCGGTAGCAGAATGAGCAGTCCGGCCAGGATACAGGCACTCGCGAACGAACGTTGTTTTGACATGCGCATGCACACTACCATAAGACGCCTGCCGGCGTGATGCCTTTCCCGGCAAAAATCCGCGGCAGTCGCCGGCACAGGCAACAGGTCAACAACATGCAGACGCCAGAATTCCAGCTCGACGATTCCATCGTGTACCTGAATCATGCGGCCGTTTCACCCTGGCCACGGCGGACCGCGGATGCCGTGAGAGCCTTCGCCGAGGAGAACCGCACCTGGGGTTCCCGGCGCTACCCGGAGTGGATGAAAACCGAGACCCGGCTCAGGCAGCAGCTGCAAACCCTGGTAAACGCCCGCAGCGCGGATGAGATCGCGCTGCTGAAGAACACTTCCGAGGCATTGTCCGTCGTAGCCTATGGACTGACCTGGCGAGCGGGCGACAAGGTCGTCATCAGCAACCAGGAATTCCCGTCCAACCGGATCGTATGGGAGTCCCTGGCGAAATACGGGGTCAAGACCGAGGCAGCGGACCTGTCACAGGGAGATTCACCCGAGGCGGCATTGATTGCCTGCCTCGATGATCGCACCCGGCTGCTGTCGATCAGTTCCGTGCAGTACGGCACCGGTCTGCGGCTTGACCTGGACGTACTCGGCAGCGCCTGTCACGAGCGTGGCGTCCTGTTCTGCGTGGATGCCATCCAGAGCCTTGGTGCAGTGACTTTCGATGTACAGTCCTGCCAGGCCGACTTCGTCATGGCCGATGGGCACAAGTGGATGACGGGGCCGGAAGGCATCGCCCTGTTCTACTGCCGGGCGGAAAGCATGGAGCGGCTGGAACTGAAGCAGTACGGCTGGCACATGGTCGAGGACCCAACGGACTACAGTCGCACCACCTGGGAGGCTGCACGCAATGCCCGACGTTTCGAGTGCGGCAGCCCCAACATGACCGGCATTCATGCACTGCACGCCAGCCTCGGCGTATTGCTGGAAACGGGCATGGCGAGAATCCAGCAGCAGGTGCTGGAGAACACCCGTTTCATGCTCGATTTTTTCAACCGGTACCCGGACCGGTTTGCGGTGCTCACCCCGCAGGCGACCGGGCGCCACGCGGGCATTGTGACGTTCCGCCCGCTGCAGGAAACACCGGAATCGCTCCATGAGATGCTGACAGCTGCGAATGTCGCCTGCGCCCTGCGCGGGGGCGGCATCCGGTTTTCGCCGCATTTCTACACGCCGAGAAAGAAACTCTGCAAGGCACTGGCTCTCCTCGAGAGCTAGCGCCCCGCGGGCTTCAAAATGCCGGTCCGCTGCATGAAAAGCACTCATTTTTCCGGCAGTGAGCCGATACTATCTGGACTGGAACGGAATGCCGCAGGACCAGCCCCGTCAGAAACCGGACTGCGATGCAACTCGACATTAATCCGTCTGTCGAAATGACTGGCAAGCGTACAATCACCGGTACAACACCACTGTTCGCTTAACAAGGCCCTGGCGTATGAACTGGATAATCGAACTGATCATTTTATTCACCGCCATAGGTTTCATGATGGCACGGCAAGCGCCACGCCAGCTCTGGGCAGGTGTAGCCGGCGCCGCCCTTGCATGGTTTACCCTGGTGCATACAGCGGCAACCTGGCTGCTCGTGCTGGCATGGTTATTGTTCATCCCGATTGCCGCATTGCTGCTGCTGTCACCCTTGCGCCGGCATCTGTTGATCGCCCCGCTCCTTTCCCTCTACAGAAACGTCCTGCCAGAGATGTCCGACACCGAACGCGAATCGCTGGAAGCCGGCACTGTCTGGTGGGAAGCCGAACTGTTCAGTGGCCAGCCAGACTGGCACAAACTGGTAGCCTACCCGGCGCCGACACTCTCGGCGGAAGAACAGGCATTCGTTGATGGCCCCGCCAGCAAACTCTGCAGCATGATCAGTGACTGGGAAGCCACCGAGGAACTGCATGACCTGCCACAAGAGGTTTGGGACTACCTGAAGCAACAAGGCTTCTTCGGCATGATCATCCCGAAGCTATACGGCGGTCTTGAGTTTTCCGCCAATGCCCATTCGGCCGTCGTCATGAAGGTTGCCAGCCGCAGCATATCGGGCGCGGTTACCGTCATGGTGCCCAACTCGCTGGGTCCAGCAAAATTGCTGCTTTCGTACGGGACCGAGGCACAGAAGAATTACTACTTGCCGCGGCTGGCAAAGGGCATCGAAATTCCCTGCTTCGCCCTGACCGGCCCGGAAGCCGGCAGTGATGCCGCTTCTATACCCGACAAGGGGGTTGTCTGCCGTCAGGCTTTCAATGGCAAGGATAAGGTGCTGGGTATTCGGGTGAACTGGGAAAAACGCTATATCACGCTGGGTCCGGTGGCGACCCTGCTTGGCCTGGCTTTCCATCTTTATGACCCGGAACACCTGCTCGGTGAAAAGGAAGACGTCGGCATCACTTTGGCGCTGATACCTACCGATACCCCCGGCGTTGAAATCGGCAACCGGCATTTCCCGATGAGCCAGGCCTTCATGAACGGACCCAACCGCGGTGTAAACGTCTTCATCCCGATGGACTGGGTTATCGGCGGCCGGGACCACGTCGGCCAGGGCTGGCGCATGCTGATGAACTGTCTCTCCGACGGCCGCGCCATTTCCCTGCCGGCCCTGAGCACGGCATCGGGCAAACTCGTCAGTCGCAGCGTCGGGGCCTATGCCGGGGTGCGCAAGCAGTTCAAGGTCCCCATCGGCAAGTTCGAGGGAATCAGCGAAGTCCTCGCACGAGTTGCCGGCAGCACCTACATCATGAATGCAACCCGGGGATTCACGACGGCTGCGCTGGACAGCGGCGAAGACCCGGCCGTGGCCTCGGCCATCGTCAAGTATCACATGACGGAGCGCATGCGCGCTGTGATCAACGACGGCATGGACATCCTGGCAGGACGCGGTATCAGTATGGGACCAGACAATTTTCTGGGGCGCGCCTACCAGGCACTTCCCATCGGCATCACGGTCGAGGGCGCCAACATTCTCACCCGCAACCTGATTATTTTCGGCCAGGGTGCAATCCGCTGCCATCCCTGGCTGTACAAGGAAATGCGCGCAGTGGCATCCGCCGATGTCGTCGCCTTCGACGAGGCACTCCGGGGTCATGCCAGCCTGGTCATGAGTAACCTGTCACGCGGCCTGTTCCATGCACTGAGCGGCGGGCGTTTGCTGCGGGCGCCACAGCACGGTCTGCGAGGCTTTTTCTATCGCCAGTTTGCACGCATGTGCCTGGCCTTTGCCGTCACCACGGAAATGAGCCTGATTACACTGGGCGGCACCCTGAAGCGCAGGGAATCCCTCTCCGGGAGACTCGGTGACGTTCTCAGCCTGCTTTATCAGGGCAGCGCCGTGCTCAAGCACCACTATGACAATGGCTCGCCCGATGATGAACTGCCCCTGCTCGAATGGGCCTGCAGGGACCTGCTGTACAACATTCAGCTGCGGCTTCATGAAGTCCTGGACAACTTCCCCAATCGATTCGTTGCCCGCACTACCCGCCTGCTCACCTTCCCTGTCGGCAAGCCGTACAAACGCCCCTCCGACGCGCTTGGCACGCAGCTGGCCGACATCCTGCTGAGACCCGGAGGGCTGCGTGACCGGCTTACGGAAGGTGTGTATATTCCCACCGATAACAGCGAGCCTGTCGCCAGACTCGATGACGCGCTCATAAAAACTGTCGCTGCTGAACCGGCCTTGCGCAAGCTGCGCACTGCCGTCAAGGCAGGAACTCTCCCACCGGGCGACCCGGAAGCGCATGTCGACGCCGGACTGGCTGCAGGCATTGTGACGGAACCGGAAGCGGCGGGCATCAAGGCAGCAATCACAGCGCGCAAGTCAGTCATACAGGTGGATGAATTCCCCCCTGAATACTTCACCAGAGGCAAGGAGGGCAACGCATGGGAGAACAACAACCTGGAGGGTGGGGTGGCCGGTCGGTCTATGTAATCGACGGCAGCCGCACTCCCTTCATCAAGGCCCGCGGCAAGCCGGGACCCTTCAGGGCAGCCGACCTTGCCGTTGCAGCGGGGAGACCCCTGCTTGCTCGCCAGCCCTTCGCTCCCGCCGAGTTCGACGAGGTCATTCTCGGCTGTGTCATGCCTGGCCCGAACGAGGCCAACATCGGCCGCGTCAGTGCCCTGCGGCTGGGCTGCGGGGAACGCGTACCGGCGTGGACGGTCCAGCGCAATTGTGCCTCCGGCATGCAGTCCATCGACTCCGCCGCACAAAACATCGCCAGCGGGCGCTCCAGCCTGGTTCTCGCCGGCGGCGTGGAATCCATGAGCCATGCACCTATCCTGTTCAGCGATGCCATGGTCCACTGGCTGGCCGCCTGGGCGCAGGCGCGCAGTGCCGGCGCAAGACTCAGGCTGCTGGGTACCCTGCGGCCCGGCCACATCAGGCCGGTCATCGCCCTGCTGCACGGCCTTACCGATCCGGTTGTCGGCCTGTCCATGGGCCAGACAGCGGAGATCCTGGCACACCGCTTTCATATCAACCGCGACATGATGGACAGCTTTGCCCTGCGCAGTCACCAGCGCCTGGATGCAGCACACAGGCAGGGGGAACTTGACGAGATCGAGGTCATGTATGACCAGCACGGCAAGGTCTACGATCACGATGATGGCGTACGCGGGGACTCGACGCTGGAGAAACTGGGGAAACTGCAGCCGGTCTTTGACAAGGGGATAGGCAACGTCACGGCGGGAAACAGCGCCCAGATCACCGATGGTGCCGCCTGGGTCATTCTCGCATCCGAAGACATGGTGTCCCGTCATAACCTGCCGGTCATGGGTGAGTTGATTGATAGTCAATGGGCGGGTCTCGACCCGGCGCAAATGGGTCTGGGGCCGGTTTATGCGATGGCTCCGATCATGCAGCGGCACGGCTATGACTCTGCAGATGTCGACTACTACGAGATTAACGAAGCCTTTGCCGCCCAGGTCCTTGCCTGCCTGGCCGCCTGGCAGGATGCGGATTTCTGCGCGGCCGAACTGGGGCGCGACACGCCCTTCTCTGCCATCAATGAAGAACACCTCAATATCGATGGCGGTGCCGTTGCCATTGGGCATCCCGTCGGCGCCAGCGGGGCACGCATCGTTCTGCATATACTGAAGATCCTGCAACGCAAGAATGCGCGGCGCGGCATGGCCAGTCTCTGTATTGGCGGGGGCCAGGGTGGCGCCATGCTGATCGAACGCCAGGCGGAGTAGCGGCATGGACAAATCAACAGACAAGCGGCATTTCAGACGGGAAACCGACAGTGAAAATATTGTGTGGCTGTGCTTCGACAAGGCGGATGCAGGCACCAATGTCCTGAGTCCCGAAGTCTTTGCAGAACTCGATGAACAGTTGCAGGCGATTGCAGCCGAACGCCCGCGCGGACTGGTCATCCTGTCCGGCAAGGCGAACGGTTTTATAGCCGGGGCAGACATCAAGTCGTTCACGCGCGTCAAGACCGAGAATCAGGCCCTGGAACTGCTGAAGACCGGACAGGAAGTTTTCAACCGTCTGAGCGCACTCTCCTTCCCGAGCGTCGCACTGATTCACGGTTTCTGCCTCGGGGGCGGCACCGAACTGGCTCTGGCCTGCCGCTACCGCATCACGCGTGATGATCCGGGCACCCGCATCGGCCTGCCCGAGGTCAAACTCGGCATCCACCCGGGATGGGGTGGCAGCGCGCGTATGGTACCGCTGATCGGCGGCATCAAGGCCATGGACCTGATACTCAGCGGGCGCTCCGTGGACGGGCGCACCGGCAAACGCATGGGTCTGGTCGACAGGGTCGTGCCGGAGCGGCACTTGCGCAGCGCCGCACGCATTATGATTCTGGATGCACCGCCGCCATTCAGGGCGGGTTTTATCGACCGTCTTTCCAACAGTTTCGTTGTCAGGCCGGTTCTCGCAAGCATCTTCCGCAAGCAGGTGGCGAAACGCGCATCCCGGCAACACTACCCCGCACCCTACGCCATGATCGACATCTGGCGGAAGCACGCCAACGACCAGCCGGGCATGCTCGCAGCCGAGGCACGCTCGCTGGCACAACTGGTCACCGGCCTGACCGCACAGAACCTGATACGCGTGTTTTTCCTGCAGGAACAACTCAAGGCGCTCGGCAAGGACAAGACCTGCAAGCCTGAATATATCCACGTGATCGGCGCCGGCACCATGGGCGGCGACATCGCCGCCTGGTGCGCCCTGCGCGGTTTTCATGTCACCCTGCAGGATCAGGACCCGGAACGCATCGCACCCGCAATCAAGCGCGCCCATGCCCTGTTCAAGCACAAGCTGAAGCTGCCCAACAAGGTCACCGCGGCGATGGACCGGCTGATGCCCGATCACAAGGGTTATGGCGTGAAAAGGGCCGATATCGTTATTGAAGCCATATTTGAAGATGCAGAGGTAAAAGGTTCACTTTACAGGGATATCGAGCCTCGCATGAAGCCGGGTGCCGTGCTTGCAACCAATACGTCCAGCATCCCCCTGGAGGACCTGTCCGGGTCCCTGGCGCATCCCGGGCGGCTGGTCGGTCTGCATTTCTTCAATCCCGTGGCCGTGATGCAACTGGTTGAAGTGGTCAAGGGGGCATCGACCTCTGACGAGGTGGCTGCAAAGGCAATGGCATTCACCCGGCAAATCGACCGCCTGCCCCTGCCCGTCACCAGCACACCGGGCTTTCTGGTCAACCGCATACTCATGCCCTACCTGATGGAAGCAGTGGAACTGGAATCCGAGGGGGTGCCTGCCGCACTCATCGACCGGGCCGCCACCGCTTTCGGGATGCCGATGGGACCGGTGGAACTGGCAGACACGGTCGGACTCGATATCTGCCTGCATGTAGCGGAGATTCTCGCCAGCCATTTCAACGCCACCATTCCGCCACGACTGCAGCAACTGGTTGCGGACGGCAAGCTGGGGAAAAAATCCGGGCAGGGCTTTTACACCTACCATAAAGGCAAGGCCGCAAAACCAGAGGTCAGCGGAAAGAACTGGAATATGCAGGAAATCACAGACCGCATGGTTCTGCGGCTGCTCAATGAAACCGTCAGCTGCCTGCGGGAGCAGGTGGTGGAGAACGGAGACCTGCTGGATGCCGGCATGATTTTCGGCACCGGGTTCGCCCCTTTCCGCGGCGGACCGGTACATCACCTCGAAGCACAGGGCAGCGATAAACTGTTGCAGCAATTGCACAGTTTGCAGAAACTGCGCGGTGATCGATTCAGGCCTGATCCGGGCTGGGAGACCATGTTCAACAACAAGGGGGAGTAATCTGCATGACCGGGGGAGCCGAAAATAAAATACCCGCGAATGTCGCCGTAACACTTCCAGGACTGTTCCGGGAGCGCATCAGGCGCACACCCGACAAGCTGGCCTACCGTCAATTCGATGCCGAATCAGGCCAGTGGCAGGATTCGACCTGGGCGGAAATGGGCACCGAGGTGGCGCGCTGGCAGGCGGCGCTGGCAAACGAGGGGCTGCAGCACGGTGACCGTGTTGCCATCCTGATGCGCAACTGCAAGGAATGGGTAACCTTCGACCAGGCAGCGCTGGGATGCGGCTTCGTTGTCGTACCACTGTATACCGACGACCGCCCCGAAAACACCGCCTATATCATCAACAACTCCGGTGCAAGGCTCCTGTTCCTGCAGGGCGAAAACCAGTGGCAGGGAGTACTCGAGGTGCTCGACCAGCTGGACGCGCTGGTGCGCATCCTGACGCTGGAACCCGTAACAGTGCCCGCAGGGGAAACCCGGGTGCGCACCATTGACGAGTGGGCCGGCAAGCCCGGCAGCGAACTGCGAACAGACGACGGGGATCCCGACGAACTGGCCACGATCGTGTACACCTCCGGCACCACTGGCCGTCCCAAGGGCGTCATGCTCAGCCACAGCAACATCCTGCTGAATGCCGACAGTGCGCTGGACATCGTGCAGGTATTGCCACAGGATCTGCTGATCTCCTTCCTGCCGCTGTCGCATACGTTTGAACGGACCGTCGGCTACTACCTCCCGATGATGGTCGGTGCCAGTATCGCCTACGCGCGCTCGATCCCGGAGCTGGCCGAGGACCTGCAGACCATCAGGCCCACCCTGATGATCTCGGTGCCGCGAATCTACGAACGCGTCTACAACAAGATCCAGGCCGGCCTGGCGGAGAAATCCCGGCTGGCGACACGGCTGTTCAATCTCGCGGTCGAAACCGGCTGGAAGCGCTTTCTGCACCGGCAGGGGCGTGGCGGATGGCACCCCACCTTCCTGTTGTGGCCGCTGCTGTACAAGCTGGTTGCCGGGAAGATCATGGCGAAGCTGGGCGGCAGGATGCATCTGGCAGCCTCGGGCGGCGCGCCCCTGCCGACGCCGATTGCAAGAGTGTTTATCGGACTCGGCCTCAACCTCATCCAGGGTTACGGCCTGACGGAAACCAGCCCGATCCTCACCGCAAACCTGGAAGATGACAACGACCCGGGCAGTGTCGGCGTGCCCTTGCGCGGTCTGGAACTGCGCGTTGGTGAAAACGATGAACTGCTGGCGCGCGGCCCCAGCATCATGCTGGGTTACTGGGACAACCCGGAAGCCACCGCAGCCGTCATCGACGCGGACGGCTGGTTTCACACCGGCGACAAGGCACGCATCGAGAATAACCATGTTTATATCACCGGCCGCCTCAAGGAAATCCTCGTGCTGGCAAACGGCGAAAAAGTCCCGCCGGCGGACATGGAGATGGCCATTGCGCTCGATCCGTTGTTCGAGCAGGTAATGGTTATTGGCGACGCCCGCCCCTTCCTGACTGTGGTGACCGTGCTGAATCCGGAGCAATGGGTAAGCTACGCACGCGGCATGGAACTGGATCCCGAAAATACTGCATCCCTGAAGCATCCGCTTCTGCAACAGGCACTGTGTAAAAAACTCTCTGGCCACCTGAGCGAATTCCCGGGCTTCGCGCAGGTACATGGCATTACCTGCACGCTGGAACCCTGGACTATCGACAATGGACTGATCACGCCGACAATGAAGCTGAAGCGCAACCGCATCATGGAGCACTTTGCCACCGACATCGACCGGATGTATGCGGGGCACTAACCCATGAGCAAACCACCTGACGAAAGCGAACTGGCCATCCGTGTAATGGCCACGCCGGCTGACACCAATGCGTCAGGCGACATCTTCGGCGGCTGGCTGATGTCGCAGGTGGACATCGCCGGCAGCATCATCGCCCGGCGTCGCGCCAACGGCCGCATCGTCACCGTGGCCGTCGACTCCTTCCAGTTCCACCAGCCGGTATTTGTCGGCGACCTGGTCAGTTGCTACGCCAGAATTACCCGTGTGGGACGAACCTCGATCACCGTCAACGTCAAGGCATACGCCGAACGCCAGGGTGCAACACATGAATGTATCCAGGTTACGGAAGCCGACCTGACCTATGTTGCTGTCGACGAGCAGCGGCGGCCCAGGCCATTGAAACCCACTGTCTGAGACACCCGTTCAAAAATCCGGCCCCGGAAGACCGGTCGCGACACGATTTCAGCTTAACGCCGGCGGCCTGAAGAGCCTGATGAAATTCCGCGTGGTCACCTCAGCCACCTGTGCGTACGTCTCGCCGCGCAGTTCCGCAATATGTTCGGCCACATGCCTTACCAGTGCCGGGTGGTTGGGTTTGCCGCGGTGCGGCACCGGGGCCAGATAGGGGGAATCGGTTTCCACCAGCATCCTTTCCTCCGGCATTTTCGCAGCCACTTCCTGCAACTCGCGGGCACTCCTGAAGGTGACGATTCCGGAAAAGGAGATATGAAAGTTCAGGTCCATGGCGCACCTCGCCATTTCCCAGTCGCCGGTGAAACAGTGCATAACCCCGCCGACATCAGCGGCGGATTCCTCCTCGAGGATCCGCAGGGTATCTTCACCGGCATCCCGTGAGTGGATGATCAGCGGTTTGCCCGTCAGTTTCGCCGCGACAATATGCCGGCGAAACCGGTCACGCTGCCATGCCAGATCGCCTTCGCAGCGGAAGTAATCCAGCCCGGTCTCGCCGATGGCAATCACCTTGGGGTGCTCTGCATAGCGCACGAGTTCGTCGACATCGGGATCGTGCCCGCCCTGCTCGTTCGGATGCAGACCGACCGATGCGGATACCTGGTCGTGTGACTCGGCGATCTCCAGCATGGCCGGATAATCTTCCAGATTGATCGAGACACACAGAAAATGACCGATATCCTGCGCCTGCGCGGCCTCGATCACGCCCTTGATGTTGCCGCCGAAAGGCGCAAGGTCCAGCCGGTCAAGATGACAGTGGGAATCAACAAGCATGGGATCACCCCGAAAATTACCGGGGTCCAATGATAGAGACTTTGGCGCGAGCCGCAAGCACCTGCGGCCGGATATCTACATGGTGTGGGTGGGCCTGTCGCTTTGCAGTGCGCCGGCCAGATAGCCTTCGATCTTGTTGCGTGCGACCCCTTCATCCTGGTCGCTGAACTGCACGCCGATACCCGCCGCACGGTTGCCCTGGGCACCTGCGGGAGTAACCCACACAATCTTGCCGGCGACCGGGAGCTTTTCGGTTTCATCCATCAGGGTCAGCAGCATGAATACCTCATCCCCCAGCTGGTAGGACTTCTTGGTGGGAATAAAGAGACCTCCACCCTTGATAAAGGGCATGTACGCTGCATACAAGGCGCTCTTGTCCTTGATGGTAAGCGAGAGAATACCCTGTCGTGGTGCTGGTACCTGATTCATGTTCTACCCCTGTAAAAACTGTTACCTGCCGCCGCGACCCTGGGCCGCCCACGCCAGCAGGACGTCTTCCGTCAGCAACTGGCGATTCAGGCTGCCTGCCGTTAACCGTAGCAGGCTGTTGATACTGTCGAGCTGCCTGAACATTACCCTGCTCTCCAGCCGGCGTGCAAGTCCCGCGAGAGCTGCCGCCAGATCGGCGCTGCGCACGGAATCCGTTCGACCCGTCAGCCTGATTCGCAGCAGGTCCATCAGCCATTCACGCAGCCAGCGAATACCCTGAAACTCCTCGTCGCTGCTCCACTCCTGGGCAACTGCAAGCGCGGAACGGGTGCCATCAAGGATGCCAAGCAGGGCATCGAGGCGTTCCCGTCGCAAGGAGATGAGGTCATCCTGTGCCTGTCGCAGGGCCTCCAGCGGAGCCCCGTGCGCCAGCTGCAGATAAATATCCAGTTGATCATCAGGCACCTGCCCGGCCAGCCAGCGCAGGGCATCATCTCTTGCCGGTATTCCCACCCGCACCAGCTGGCAGCGACTGCGAATCGTTGCCGGTAGCCGGGCGGGCCTTGCACTCACCAGCAGCAGCACTGTGTTATCGGATGGTTCTTCCAGGGTCTTTAGCAAGCTGTTGGCAGCATTGATATTCATCGTATCCGCAGGCGTCAGCAGCGCCACCTTGAAGCCGCCATGGTGACTGCTGAGAGAGAGCTTCTCCGCAAGTTCCCGCACCTGGTCGACCTTGATCACGGTGGCGTCTTCTGCCGGCTCCACCCGGAAAAAATCCGGATGTGTCCCTGCAGCATACTGCAGGCAGCCGGCACAGCGGCAGCAGGGAACCCCATCGGCAACCAGGGCGTCGCACAACAACTGCCTGGCGAGATATTCCGCCAGCGCGGCCTTGCCGACACCGGGCTGGCCAGTCAGCAGCAAGGCATGCGGCATGCGGCCCTGTGACAGGGTAGCGGCCATGGAATCGACTATGGTTTGCAACCACGGGTATGGCATCGGCCGTTACCGCAAGCCGGCAGACGAAAGACTGCTGCAGATCGCCGCACCGGTCGCATGCCTGTCGAAACGGTACAGCGTCAGCGTCAAAGCCTTCAATTCACAAGCGTTCATCGTATCCATTTGATCACGGGCGACGCAGAAACGTTGCCAGGACACCTTGAAGTTCGCACTGCACCCCGTGCAGCGGTTGCCCTGCATCGATGACCCGGTAACGTTCCGCGTGTCTCCTTGCCAGGTCGAGATAACATACCCGCACCCGCTCGAAGAACTCAACCTGCTCCTGTTCAAACCGGTCCAGGGCGCCACGCTTGCCGGCGCGCGCCAGGCCGACGGCAACGGGCACATCCAGTAACAGTGTCAGGTCAGGGCGAAAGGCACCCTGCACCAGGGTTTCCAGTGCAGCGATGATAGCGGTGTCGATCCCGCGGCCGCCACCCTGATAGGCATAGGTCGCATCGGTAAAGCGGTCACACAGCACCCATTTCCCCTGTGCCAGCGCCGGCCGGATGATCCTGGCAAGGTGCTCGGCTCGCGCAGCGAATACCAGCTGCAATTCGCAGCGCGCATCCATCCCGGTATATGCCGGGTCCAGCAACAGGCCGCGAATCGCCTCCGCGAGCGGGGTTCCGCCCGGCTCCCGCGTCAACACCACTTCCCTGCCAGCCGCCAGCAGCTGCCGGTGAATGAACTCTATATTCGTGGACTTGCCCACGCCCTCGATACCTTCCACCGTAATGAACTTTCCGGTCATCGGGACTGTTCCCCGGCAGGCAGCCTGGTGCCCGTCTTCTTTCTCTGGTACTTGTCCACGGCCAGATTGTGCTCCTCCAGGTTGCGGGAAAAGTAGTGGCCGCCGTCCCCCCTGGATACGAAGAACAGGCTGTCTCCCGGCGCAGGGTGCAATACCGCCGTGATGGCAGCCGCTCCCGGCATGGCGATGGGCGTTGGCGGCAGACCATCGCGTGTGTAGGTATTGTAGGGGGTATCCTTTTCCAGATCACGGCGCCGCAGGTTGCCGTCGAATTGTTCCCCCAGTCCGTAGATGACCGTCGGATCGGTTTGCAGGCGCATCCCCCGCTGCAGACGCCTGATAAATACCCCTGCAATCACGGGGCGCTCTTCCGCCAGACCGGTCTCCTTCTCCACAATCGAGGCGAGAATCAGCGCTTCCTCCGGTGTCCGCAGCGGCAGATCCGCATCCCTGTCACGCCAGGCTGATTCCAGGTATTTCAACATGGCATCGAAGGCCCGCTGCAGCAATGCCAGGTCTGTGGTGCCCCGGGTGAAATGGTAGGTGTCCGGCAGGAACCTCCCCTCCGGCTGTATCCCGGGATGACCGAGCCGGCTCATGATCCCGGTGTTATCCAGGCCCTGCAGGGTAACCTCGATCAGGGGGTGCGCCTGGATACGCAGCAGCATTTCATGAAAGGTCTGTCCCTCCACCAGGGTGATGGCGTGTTGTATGACCTTGCCGCCGGCAAGCAGCTGCAGCAGCGTCCGCGGCGTCATCCCGGTGGCAAGCCGGTACTCGCCCGCCTGCAGCCGCCTGTCGACATCCAGCTCGCGCCCCAGCAGAATAAAGAGACGCGGGTACTCGATGATGCCCCGCTCATGCAGCTTGTAAGCCAGCTGGTGCAGTGAAGTCCCCGGCGGAATCTCGTACATTGTCTCACTTACAGGCAGCTTCAGCGGGGTGTCCTGAAAGCGCTGGTATATAGCCAGCGTAATTCCTGCCACCAGCAGCAGAAACAACAGCAACATCGCCAGAGAGCGCAACAGTAAACCTTTCAGATTACCGCCCGATGGGATTTCAGTCTTCATCGCACTGCCTCACTGTCCGGTTCGCAACTTTGCTGTTCCGCACCAACTCATGCTCCGCTTCAGAAGCCGGTCCTCCACGTCGCCGGTTGGGAAATCCACACTAGGGCAGCCAGGAACGGCCGTCACCCTCTTCCGCCTGCAGCAGCAGCTGCAGGCGGGTTGTGATGGCCCCCTTGCGGTATGGTCGGCCATCGATGGCGATGACCGGCCAGATGCCGATGAGGCTGTTGCAGAGAAACACTTCATCCGCCGCCAGCAGGTCCGCAGTGTCCAGCGCACGTATTTCTGCACTCAGCGACTGCCTTTCCGCCTGCTCAAGTATGGCACTGCGCATGATGCCGGCGACGCCACAGCGGTGCAGGTCAGGCGTCAGCAGCAGATGCTCCCTGACAATGAACAGGTTGCTCATGGTGCCCTCGACCAGCCAGCCTTCGACATCCAGCATCAGACCTTCAACAATCTGCGGATCATCCCATTCCCGTCGCGCCAGCACCTGCTCGAGACGGTTGAGGTGCTTGATGCCGGCCAGCTGCGGATTATGGCACAGGCGTGTCGCACACATCCTGACGGCCACACCCGCTTCGCCAGCGGCCGGCGGAAAATCAGGCCAGGGATGCAGTTGCAGAATACGGCGCGGCTCCACCTTTTCTGGCACCCGGTAACCACGCCCTCCGGAACCCCGTGTCACAATCACCTTGAGTACAGCAGGCCCGCTACCTGCTGCCAGCAATTCCCCGGCCTCTTGTGCCAGTTGATCGCTGTCCAGCGCCGGTATCCCCAGCCGTACGCAGCCTGCCTGCAGCCGTGTCATGTGGCGCGACCAGCGGGATACCCGACCATTGCGCACGGCCATGGTCTCGAACAGGCCGTCCCCGTACAGCAGACCCCGGTCACTGGCATCGACACAGTCGACTGCGACACCATTGATACGGGTCGCCAGTTGCGTCACAGACTGTCCAGCCCGAGTGCGCGCAGCAGTCCGCGCGCCTTGGCGCGGGTCTCCTCCAGTTCCGCCTGCGGAACGGAGTCAGCCACAATGCCGGCCCCGGCGCGCAGGCTGATGCAACCGGCATGACTGACCATGGTGCGGATCAGGATATTGAGATCCATACTGCCGTCACGGTTGAGATACCCCATGGAACCTGTATAGGCCCCGCGAGCGGCCTGTTCGAGTTCGGCGATAATCTCCATACAGCGGACCTTCGGGCAACCGGTTATCGTGCCGCCCGGAAATACCGCGCGCATCACCTGCCCCGGCGTGACATCGGCCCGCAGGCGCCCGCGAATGTTGGAGACGATATGATGTACATGCGCGTAAGACTCGAGCACCATGAGTTCGTTGACTGTAATGGAACCCGGTACACAGATCCTCCCCAGGTCGTTGCGTTCCAGGTCGATGAGCATGATGTGCTCTGCACGCTCCTTCGGGTGGGACAGTAGTTCACTGGAATAGGCCCTGTCTGCGGAACTGGAAAGGCCGCGGGGACGCGTTCCCGCAATCGGCCGTGTTTCAACATAACCGTCGCGCACTGCAACCAGCCGTTCCGGTGATGAACTGATAATCGCGGTATCACCCAGTCTGAGAAGGCCACTGAAGGGCGCCGGATTGTGAATGCACAGCTGCCGGTAGATACTGACGGGATCAACCGGCTGACTGAAGTCGATATCCCATTGTCGCGACAGGTTGACCTGGAAAACATCACCCTCGCGAATGTATTCGAGGATACGCGCCACCGCCCGGGTATAAAGCTGCGACTCTGCCTCGGTGACAGTGACCACCCGGTTTTCGGATACAACCCCGGGCTCCTGCCTTGACAGTGCGGCGATATCGGCTGTTATTCGCCCTGCCAGTTCCTGCTGCCCGGATTCCGCAACGATCCAGGTGGCATTTTGTACGTGGTCGTGAATAATCGCCGACCTGAACCGGGTTGCCATTGCCACCGGCAAAACAGCGACGGCTGCCGGCAGTCGCAGGCAGGTTTCGACCTGCGCTGCGAGTTCATAGCCCAGGTAGATGAACCAGCCTCCGCTGAAGGGCAATTCGGCATTTCCGGCATCGGCAACACGATTCTCGCGCCACCACCGGTCCAGACCTTCAAGAAAGTCACCTGATGCGGGTTGACAGTCGCCATCCCCCTGCAGGTTGCCAGACGCATCCAGCACCAGGCTGTCCCCCGGAAAGGCAAACAGGATGTCATAGCGGCCATGCGCCGTACTTTGCAACAGGCGGGGATAGCTGGCCGGGTAGAGACGATGCAGTTCAACCAGGTCGCAGCCCTGCTGCACCGGTTGAATGACGGGATTCATGTGATGGTAATGTGGCCGTGTTCCCGCGCCAGCGCCTGAATCACGCAGGGCCTGCATCGGGTCTATTGCGGCCGGCGAAAGACCAGGGTGCCGTTGGTTCCCCCGAAACCGAAAGAGTTCGACATGGCGATATCTATCTTCATGTCCCTGGCGGTGTGCGGCACATAATCCAGGTCGCAGTCCGGATCCGGGTTATCCAGGTTGATTGTCGGGGGTGCAACCTGGTCACGCATGGCGAGTATGGTAAACACGGCCTCCACACCCCCGGCCGCACCCAGCAGGTGGCCGGTCATGGATTTTGTGGAACTGATCGCAACCGATCCCGCACTGTCACCAAATGCCCGCTTGATTGCCAGGGTCTCGGCAACGTCGCCTGCCGGCGTGGACGTACCGTGCGCATTGATGTAGTCGATCTCCGCATGGTTGATACCGGCATCGGCCAGGGCGGCATTCATGCACTGTGCCGGCCCCTCGCCGCCTTCCGATGGCTGCGTCATGTGGTAGGCATCACCGCTCATCCCGAAGCCGATGATTTCGGCATGGATGTTCGCACCCCGTGCGCGGGCATGCTCGTACTCCTCGAGCACCAGTATGCCGGAGCCGTCACTGAGCACGAAGCCGTCGCGGTCACTGTCCCAGGGACGGCTGGCGGCCTGCGGGTCGTCATTGCGCGTCGAGAGTGCCCGCGCCGCGGCAAAGCCGCCAATCCCGGTCGGACACGTCGTCATTTCCGCACCACCGGCAACCATGATATCGGCATCACCGTAGGCAATGGTGCGCGCCGCAACCCCGATGTTGTGCGTTGAGGTCGTGCAGGCCGTGACGATGGCGATGTTCGGCCCCTTCATGCCATACATGATGGAGAGGTTGCCGCCGATCATGTTGATGATGTTGCCGGGAACGAAAAACGGGGAAATCTTGCGCGGGCCGCCGTCAATAAAGGACTGGTAGGCAATCTCGATACCATGCAGGCCGCCGATACCGGAACCGATGGCGACACCGGCACGGCTTGCATTGGTCTCGGTAATTACCAGGCCGGAGTCCGCAATCGCCTGGCTGGCAGCGGCTATGCCGTAGTGAATGAATGCACCCATGCGGCGCGCATCCTTGCCGGGAATATACTCGGAAGCATCGAATCCGCGGATCTCGCCGGCTATGCGCACCGGAAAACCGGAAACATCGAAGTTGGTGATCGGGCCAATACCGCTTGTTGCCGGCCAGGATATTCTCCCAGGCAGCAGCAACGCTGTTACCGACTGGAGAAATAATGCCGAGCCCGGTTACAACGACACGTCGTCTGGACACTGTTCAATCTCCGCGCACATCCCGTTCAATCAGGCATGAACAAAATAAAAGGCCGCACCGGTCAATAACCGGGGTGCGGCCGCAATCCCTGAGAAAGAAGATCAATCCAGATGGGCGTTGACGTAGTCGATAGCCTGCTGGACAGTTGTGATCTTTTCCGCCTCTTCGTCAGGAATCTCGCATTCGAATTCCTCTTCCAGTGCCATAACCAGTTCAACCGTATCCAGAGAATCAGCGCCAAGGTCATCGACGAATGAAGATGCTGTTGCTTACTTCGTCTTCCTTTACCCCCAATTGCTCGATAACGATCTTCTTGACGCGCTCATCAACATTGCTCATTTCGGGTTATTCCTCTCTGTTTTAAAAAGGCAGCTGCAGCTGCGCGGGTATTGTAGTGAATGCGAGACGCAAGATACAAGTTACATCCCGGACCCTGCATACTCCTGTTTCTGCACATTCAGCGCGCACCCCCGGGCAGCCCGGATATGGCTGGATAAATACTATCATTTACAGCCAGTTAAGAGACGTTGTTTTGATCATGTCATTATCCGCGTGCGGTTGCGCTGCACGTGCCGCACTCAACTCATGTGAATACCGCCATTTACATGCAGGGTTTCGCCGGTAATGTAAGCGGCCGCATCCGAGGCCAGAAATGCAACGGCGTTGGCGACATCCCGCACATCACCCAGCCGCCCAAGCGCAATCTGTTCCTGCAGCGCATCGCGCTGCTTCTCCGGCAGCATGCGCGTCATGTCGGTATCGATAAATCCGGGTGCGACGGTATTGACGGTGATTCCCCGCGAACCCACCTCGCGCGCCAGTGATCTGGAAAAACCGGCCACGCCCGCCTTGGTGGCGGCATAGTTGGTTTGTCCCGGATTGCCGGTGGCGCCAATCACCGAGGATAATCGTGATTATCCTGCCATGCCTGGCTTTCATCATGCCGCGCAGACAGGCCTTGCTCATGCGGAACACCGAAGTCAGGTTGGTCTGGATAACGCTGTCCCACTCATCTTCCTTCATCCGCATCAGCAGGTTGTCACGCGTAATGCCGGCATTGTTCACCAGGATGGAAACGGGGCCGAATTCGGACTGCACCGCATCAACGATGGCAGTCACCGAGTCAGGGTCGGTCACATCCAGTACCTTGCCGCAACCCTTGAGACCCAGGGACTGCCAGATTCCCGGTTATCGACTGCGCACCCGCTAGCGATGTTGCCGTGCCGACGACGGTCAGCACCCTGCTTGCCGAGTTCCTCGAGTATGGCCTTGCCGATGCCGCGACTGGCGCCGGTTACCAGCGCTATTTGATTATCCAGAGACATGATGGCTTCCCCGCTAATTGACAAGTCATGATTCGGACAAGGCGGCATCCAGCGACGCAGCATCAAAGACCGCCTCGGCCGCAATCGTTTTATCGATGCGCTTGCACAGTCCGGCCAGCACCTTCCCGGGACCGGCCTCGATTATCCGCGTGACTCCCTGCGCCCGCATGGACTGCACCGACTTTACCCACTGCACCGGACTGTACAGCTGCCTGCCCAGGTTCTCGCGAATCATTACCGGGTCAGCATGCGCCTTTGCATCAACATTCTGTATCACCGGTATCTCTGGTGAGCTGATATTTACTTGCGCGAGCCGTGCCGCGAATTCCGCTGCCGCGGACGTCATCAGCGAGCAATGCGAGGGTACACTCACCGGCAGCAGCACAGCACGCTTTGCACCCGCCTCCTTCGCGAGTGCAGCTGCCCGCTCCACTGCGGCCGCATGGCCGGCTATGACCACCTGTCCGGGAGAATTATAATTCACGGGCGAAACCACCTCACCCTGCGCCGCTGCTTCACAGACACCCGCGACTGCCGCATCATCCAGCCCGAGTATGGCCGCCATTGCGCCGGCGCCTTCCGGCACGGCGGACTGCATGCAGCGGCCGCGTTCTGCAACCAGGGCTATCGCGTCCCCGTATTGCAGCGCACCGGCGCAAACCAGCGCGGTATATTCACCCAGGCTGTGTCCCGCCATGACGACCGGTCGTGCACCACCACGCGCCTGCCAGGCACGCCAAACAGCCACCCCTGCTGCCAGCATGGCCGGCTGGGTATTGCCGGTCTGGTTCAGTACTTCCACCGGCCCCTGCTGAACCAGCTCCCAGAGATCATATCCCAGCACTTCGCTCGCCTGGGCGAAGGTGTCACCTACCTGCGGGCTGGACTCCGCCAGGCCGGACAACATGCCGACCGTCTGGGATCCCTGGCCGGGAAACACCATGGCAAGCGTTTCGTCTGTTTCAGTTGCTGTATTCATGTCACCTGTCGAATGGTTATCAATGCTGACTGATTACTGCGGCGTCAGTATTTGATCAGGGCGGAGCCCCAGGTGAAACCGCCGCCGAAAGCTTCCAGCAGCAACGTCTCACCCCGCTTGATGCGACCGTCGCGCACCGCGGTATCCAGTGCCAGCGGGACCGATGCGGCCGAGGTATTGCCATGCTTGTCGACCGTCACCACGACCTGATCCATGGACATGCGCAGTTTCCTGGCGGTGGCCTGGATAATGCGGATATTGGCCTGGTGCGGTATCAGCCAGTCCACGTCGGACTTGTCCATGTTGTTGGCTGCGAGGGTTTCGTCGACGATGCGGCCCAGCGTGTTCACGGCCATTTTGAAAACTTCATTGCCCTGCATCTGGATATAGGCCTTGCCGGCCTGCACAAGTTCAAAGCCCGAGGAAATTCCGGCAGGCACCGTCAGCAGGTGTTCATAGCTGCCGTCGGCATGCAGGTGCGTGGAAAGTATTCCCGGTTCGTCGCTCGCCTCCAGGATCACGGCCCCGGCACCATCACCGAACAGGATGCTGGTACCACGGTCGTTCCAGTCCACGATGCGTGACAGTGTCTCGGTTCCTACCACCAGCGCACATCTGGCTGCGCCGGTCTTGATGAACTTGTCGGCGATACCCAGCGCATAGATAAAACCGGTGCACACGGCCTGCACGTCAAATGCGGCGGTACCATGGATATCGAGGCGCTGCTGCAACAGGCAGGCGGTACTGGGAAAGACCCGGTCCGGCGTCGTGGTGGCGACGATAATGAGGTCGACCTGGCGCGGTGTCTTGCCCGCAGCCTCCATCGCCTGGGTCGCCGCGATTTCCGCCAGGTCACAGGCAGTTTCATCACCGGCGGCAATGTGCCGCTCGCAGATTCCGGTCCGGTCGCGAATCCATTCGTCTGTGGTATCCATGATCTTCTCCAGATCATGATTGGTCAGGACCTTTTCCGGCAGATAACTTCCGGTTCCGGTGATGCGTGAATATTTCATACTGCCTGCCTCTGCTCCTGGTAGGACTGCAAGCGCGCCGTAATCCGTTCCGGCACCGATTCCCGCACCTCAAGGATGGCCACCTTGATGGCATTTGCAAAGGCAAGCGCATCGGCCCCGCCGTGACTCTTGATGACGATGCCGCGCAAACCCAGCAGACTTGCACCGTTGTAAAGCCGCGGGTCGATTCTGCTCCGGAAAGCCTTGAGTACCGGCATGGCAATCATGGCTGCGATCCTTGTCAGCAGGTTGCGCCTGAATTCCTGCCTGATGAAGGTTGCGATCATCCTGGCAACACCCTCGCTGCTCTTCAGCGCGATATTGCCGACAAAACCGTCGCAGACGATGACATCGAAGTTGCCCATGTAGATATCGTCACCCTCGGCAAAGCCGGCATAGTTCAGGGGACCTTCCGCCAGCAGCAGCGCCGCGCGCTTGACCGCATCGTTGCCCTTGATTTCCTCCTCACCGACATTCAGCAAGCCGACGGACGGGTTGGCGTTACCGTCAACCGCAGTCGCCAGCACCGAACCCATCAGCGCGAACTGAAACAGGTGCTTGGCATCGCAGTCCACATTCGCACCCAGATCCAGCATCCAGGTGTGCGAGGTGGCGCTCGGCAGCGAGGTACAGATTGCCGGGCGGTCGATGCCTGGCAACATCTTCAGGACAAAGCGGGAGGTTGCCATCAGCGCGCCGGTATTCCCGGCACTGACGCAGGCGTCAGCCGCACCCGCCTTGACCAGATCCAGCGCTACGCGCATGGAGGAGTCCTTCTTGTTGCGCAAGGCACTCGATGGCGCTTCGTCCATTTCCACTTTCTGGCTGGCGTGCTGTATCCGCATTCGCGGATTGTCCGCCAGGGCGGCCTTTGCCGCTGCCGCGTCCAGCACTGCCTTGTCACCGACCAGGATGAAATTGACATCGGGATATTCGGCGGCCGCCTTCAGCGCGGCGGGTACAACAACATCAGGGCCGAAATCACCTCCCATTGCATCCAGTGCAATTGTTATCTCCCTTCCCATGATTACCCGGAAGGTTGTGTGACGGCAGGCAGCCCGCAATGTATCGCGTCAGCACGGCCGGTTACCCGTCGCACAACCACCCCGCCCGTGTGCCGGAAATGAATGGCGGCTAGTCCAGGTCTTTGTTGATGACCTTGCGGCCCCTGTAAAAGCCATCGGCACTGACATGGTGACGGCGATGTGTTTCACCGGTGGTTGGCTCAATGGAGAGCGCACTGGCAGTAAGACTGTCATGCGAACGACGCATGCCACGCTTTGACGGTGTCTTGCGGTTTTGTTGAACGGCCATGTAGTTACTCCTCTGCTACTGTTTCTGTTTCAATCCCGCCAGAACGGCGAACGGGTTTTCCCGCTGCGCGTTAGTCGACGGCTGATATTCCTTATATATTCCGTGACACTCGTTCGCGTCTTCGTGGACGGGTGCGAAAGGCAGTGCCAGCAGGACTTCGTCGGAGACGATGTCCGCGATACGAGCCGGCTCTGCCGTGACAAGCAACGGTTCATAACCGTGAAGCAGCCGTTCCGCGGCTTCCTGGCTGCGTACCAGTCCGAGACGGAATTCGATGTCAAGTGTCCGGGTCAATTCTTCCAGACAGCGCTGACACTGGAGAACAAGATTCCCGCGGATACTGCCGGACAGACGAAATGTCCCCTCCGGGTCCCTGCCCAGGTACATGACAACCTGCAGTTCACCTGCCGTCGAGGCCAGCAGCGGCGCGACCCGCTCCAGGCTGGCCAGCGCAATACGGCCATGTAACTCACGCCCTGCCTCGGCTGCCGCAAGTAGATCAAGGCGATCGGGCAAATGCTCAGTCATAACCGGCGTATACTATCTTTTGACCCGCTCGCTGTCAAAAGAAATCCCCTTATAAATCGACAGGTTTCGATACCTGACCGGGAGCAGCATGGCCAGCGCGGGAACATTGACAGGACCGTTCAAATTACGTAATTAGGTGGCAATCGAGGGGTGTCTTCGCCTTGCCATCCCGACCCGCACATACGGACAGCAGCTTGATCAAAAAAATCCTGATAGCCAACCGCGGCGAAATTGCCGTACGCATCATTCGCGCCTGTGCCGAGGCCGGCATTACCTCCGTGGCCGTCTATACCGACGCGGACCGCCATGCGCTGCATGTCAAGAAGGCTGACGAGGCCTACAATATCGGTCCGGAGTCCGTCGCGGGCTACCTGAATGCCCATCGCATCGTCAATCTCGCGATTGCGACCGGTTGCGATGCCCTGCACCCGGGCTACGGTTTCCTCTCTGAAAATCCGCTGCTCGCCGAAATCTGCGAAACCCGCCAGGTGCGCTATATCGGCCCGTCGGCAGAAGTCATCCGCAGGATGGGCGACAAGGTTGCCGCACGCGAGGCCATGCAAATGGCGGGCATCCCGGTGATTCCCGGCAGCGACGGCAATCTCGACAGCCTTGAGGACGCCCTGAAACTGGCGGGCAGCATTGGCTACCCGGTGATGCTCAAGGCAACCTCCGGCGGCGGCGGCCGCGGCATCCGTCGCTGCAATTCACGCACCGACCTGCTGAAAAGCTACGCCCGAGTGATCTCCGAAGCCACCAAGGCCTTCGGCAACGCAGATGTCTTCATGGAGAAATGTATCGAACAACCGCGGCATATCGAGGTGCAGGTCCTCGCCGACAGCCACGGCAACGCGGTGCACCTGTACGAGCGCGACTGTTCCATACAGCGGCGCCACCAGAAGCTGATCGAAATCGCGCCCTCTCCGCAGCTGGATGAGGCACAGCGCCAGTGGCTGTGTGAAACCGCGGTGCACGCCGCGCTCGCGGTTGGCTATGAAAACGCCGGCACCGTCGAGTTCCTGCAGGATCGGGACGGGCAGTTCTATTTCATGGAAATGAATACCCGCCTGCAGGTGGAACATACGGTCAGCGAAACCATTACCGGTATCGATATCGTGCAGGAACAGTTCCGGATCACCGATGGCCAGCCATTGTCCTATCGACAGGACGAGATACAGCGACGCGGCTTTGCCATGGAACTGCGCATCAATGCCGAGGACCCGAAGAATGACTTCCTGCCCAGCTACGGCCGCATTACGCGTTATTTCGCACCCGGCGGTCCGGGGGTGCGCACGGATGCCGCCATCTATTCGGGCTACCAGATACCACCCTACTACGATTCGATGTGTGCCAAGCTTACTGTCTGGGCACTGACCTGGGAGGACCTCCTCAACCGCGCCAGCCGGGCGCTGCAGGACACCGGGGTCTATGGCGTCAAGACCACAATCCCCTATTACCTGGAAATACTGAAGGTACCGGAGTTTCGTGCCGGCAGGTTTGATACCGGCTTCGTAGAAATGCATCCCGAGCTCACCGGCTACAAGACCAGTCGGCCAACCCGCGAGCTGACAGCCGTCATCACCGCCGCGCTGTCGGCACATCTGGGTATGTAATTCCAGCCACCTAGCGAGCCAATCATGTCGAAAGTACACATCACCGACGTCATACTGCGCGATGCGCACCAATCCCTGATCGCAACGCGCATGCGCACCGAGGACATGCTGCCGGTCTGCGAGCAGCTTGATCGCATCGGCTTCTGGTCACTCGAGGTGTGGGGCGGTGCAACCTTTGATGCCTGTCTGAGATTTCTCAAGGAGGACCCCTGGGAGCGCCTCAAAAAACTGCGCACGGCCCTGCCCAACACGCGCCTGCAGATGCTGCTGCGCGGGCAGAACCTGCTTGGCTACCGACACTATTCAGACGACGTGGTCCGGGCTTTCGTGGAACGCGCGGCCGGGAACGGTATGGATGTCTTCCGTATTTTCGACGCCCTCAATGATACCCGCAACCTGGAAACGGCAATCGCCGCCGTCAAGCAGGCCGGCAAACATGCGCAGGGCACCATCTGCTACACCATCAGCCCGGTGCATGACATCCAGACATTCGTGCACATGGCCGGAGAACTGGAATCCATGGGTTGCGACAGCATCGCAATCAAGGATATGGCCGGGCTGTTGACACCGCTGGTGACGGCAGAACTGTTCAACTCGGTCACCCGTGCGGTCAGGCTGCCGATTCACCTGCACAGCCATGCCACCGCAGGCACGGCTGAAATGTGCCAGCTAAAGGCGATCGAGAACGGCTGCCGGCATATCGATACGGCGATCTCCGCCTTCGCCGGCGGTGCCAGCCACCCGCCAACCGAGAGCATGGTCGCCGCCCTGCGCAATACCGAATACGACACCGGACTGGACCTGGAGGCCTTGCAGGCAATCGGCTTCTATTTCCGCAACGTGCGCAGCCGCTATCACCAGTTCGAAAGTGAATACACCGGACTGGATACGCGCGTGCAGGTGTACCAGGTGCCGGGCGGCATGATCTCGAACCTGCATACGCAACTGCGCGAACAGGGTGCACTGGATCGCATGAACGAAGTCTTCCGGGAAATTCCGGCCGTGCGCAAGGACCTCGGTTACCCGCCGCTGGTGACCCCGACCTCGCAGATTGTCGGCACCCAGGCGGTTCTGAATGTCCTCACCGGCAAGCGCTACGGGACCATAACCAACGAGGTGAAACTCTACCTGCAGGGACGCTATGGCAAGGCGCCGGCCCCGTTTGACCCGGACATCCAGCGCATGGCCATCGGGACACAAAACACCATTGATGTGCGGCCGGCGGATCTGCTGGACGACGAGATGGGCAAGCTGCGGGCCGCCGTGGGTTCACTGGCCGGCAGCGAGGAGGACGTCCTCACCTACGCCATGTTCCCGGAAATCGGCAAGGATTTTCTGACCCAGCGGCAGAACGGCACCCTCGTACCGGAGGCACTGGAAGCGGTAAAGAGCGATACCTCGGAGCGCCGCTCGCGGCCGACCGAGTTCAACGTCACCCTGCATGGCGAGTCCTACCACGTCAAGATCACCGGCACCGGTCACCGCACCCAGGATGACAGGCCCTTCTACATGACAGTGGACGGCATCCCGGAAGAGGTCCATGTCGAGACCCTGGACGAAATTCCCGGCGACGGTGAACCCGGCAGAAAAACCGTCAGGGGCAGCAAGCGCCCGCGCGCCACACTGCCAGGCCACGTTACCACCTCCATGCCCGGCACCATCATCGAGGTGCTGGTCGCGATGGACGCCAGGGTCGAGGCCGGCACGCCATTGCTGATCACCGAGGCCATGAAGATGGAAACCGAGATCCAGGCACCGATTGCGGGAACGGTAACGGCGATCCACGTCGCCAAGGGCGACTCCGTCAACCCGGACGAAACGCTGATAGAGATCGAGCCCGCCGATTGACGGGTTAGCGCGCCGATGAACGACACCCCGCCGCTGGTGCTTGCATCCACCTCACCGTTTCGCAGGGAACTGCTGCAACGTCTGGGGATTCCATTCACCACCGCCGCACCGGATGTCGACGAGTCGGCGCTGCCGGGCGAAACGCCGGCCGAACTCGTACGGCGGCTCTCCGAAAGCAAGGCACGCGCAGTCGGCAAGGCCCATGCGGGACTGGTTATCGGATCCGACCAGGTTGCCACTACCGGGGAAGACATTCTCGGCAAGCCGGGCAACCACGCAGGTGCCGTCGCACAACTGCGGCGACTCTCGGGAAGATCCGTTACCTTCCATACCGGCCTGTGCCTGCTGGATACAGTGAAGAACACGCTACAACTTGACGTAATCCCCTTCAGCGTCGAGTTCAGGCAGCTCGATGCCACGCAGATAGAGCACTACCTGCAAAGGGAGCAGCCCTACAATTGCGCCGGAAGTTTTAAATCGGAAGCTCTCGGGATAACCCTGTTCACGCGCATGCGCGGCGACGATCCGACCGCAATCATCGGCCTGCCGCTGATCCGGCTGACCGACATGCTGGCCGTGGCAGGAATCATCCTGCCCTAGAAGCCTGTCGGACTTAGGGGTTCGTAGCGAGGCGGATGGGAGAGTGAGAACAAATTGTCACGATTTCGAGGCGCATAGTGGATCCTGCGCAACGAGAAATCGGGGCGATTTGGGCCGCTCTACCACCGCCACAGTAGAATCATCCTAAGCCCGACAGGCTCCTGGCGCTATTTCAACGTGATAATGGCGGTTATCAAGGCCACGGAAAACACGGAAAAGTTTCGAACGAGTGTTATTGCTTTCCGTGTTTTCCGTGTTTTCCGTGGATTCCGTGGCCAAAAATTAGTACGGGCTATCCACACCGACGCTGAACAGTTGACCGATGCCTTTCGCCATGGCCACGCCGATGCGGTCGCTCAGCCGCTCCAGCAGGTCGGGCTTCTCGGTGAAATCCACGATATCCTCTGCACCAATGACCTCGCGGGCCACATAACCCGGGCTGCCTATGGCATCCGTAAGCCCCATGGGAACACTTTCCTCACCGGTCCACACCAGTCCACTGAACAGTTCCGGCTGCATTTTCAGTCGCTCGCCGCGCCCTTCCATGACCGCCGCCTTGAACTGCTCGTGTATGTCGTCCAGCAGTTTTTTGACGTGCTCGACATCAGATTCTTTCGAGGGCGTAAAGGGATCCAGAAAGCCCTTGTTCTCTCCCGCGGTATAGAGACGGCGTTCAACCCCGAGTTTTTCCATGCTGCCGACGAAACCGAAGCTGTCCATGCGTACACCAATCGAGCCGACGATGCTCGCCTTGTCAACGTAAATCTTGTCAGCTGCCGAGGCGGCGTAGTAGCAGCCGGATGCGCAGACGTCCGTCACCACGGCATACAGCGGCGTATCCGGATGCAATTTCCTGAGGCGCTTGATCTCCTGGTAGATATAGCCGGACTGCACCGGGCTGCCGCCGGGAGAGTTGGCACGCAATATCACGCCGGCGGTACTTGAATCGTCGAAGGCGTTGCGCAAACCCTCGATCACGTTATCCGCGCTGCCCTCCGTATTGCTCGAGATAACCCCTGACAGGTCGACGAGTGCAGTATGTTTGTCGCCTGTCTTGGTGATCGACGACCAGTCAGACGGCATGTACAGAAACAGCAGTGCCAGCAGGTACAACGCCAGCAAGGCCTTGAAAAAAATATTCCAGCGGCGTGCGCGCCGCTGCTCATTGAGCGCCGCAAAGGCCAGCCGGTTAACCAGGTCCCGGTGCCAGCCGTCCGTTCCCTTGTCCAGGGGTTCGAACTGTACCGTACTGTGCCTGTTTGCTGAAGGGGGTAATTCCTTGTCAGACATTATGTCACCTGTGGGTTGGTTATCGTGAAAGCAGGCCGGTTGCTGCCATCCAGGCCGGTAATTCCGTAACCCGGTCGAGACACACCAGCGGATCATGGCGATTCAGGCGTTCCTCGCTGTGCACCCCGGAACGCACCGCCACCTTCCCGGCACCGGCATTGGTCGCCATTTCCATATCATACTCGGTGTCACCCACCATGATGGTCTGGTGTGGTGCGCTACCGGTTTCATGCATCAGTTCCAGTAACATTTGCGGGTGCGGTTTCGAGGGCGTTTCATCGGCACAACGGGTCGCGTCAAAGCAGTCACTCAGGCCGGTCTGGGCAAGCACCCGTCGCAGGCCGCGACGGGCCTTGCCGGTCGCGATGCCGAGCTTCAGGCCATGATCCCTGATGACCTCCAGCACTTCCCTGGCGCCCGTAAACAGGCTTGATCCCTCATGTGAAAACCAGTGTTCGCGATAGGCCTCGACGAATGCCCGGTGAAAAGCTTCATCCTGTCCCGGCACCAGCATGTCAATCGCCTCGTGCAGCCCCAGGCCGATGACGTTCCTGACGGTATCATCGCTCATCGGCTCCAGTGACTGGTCTGCAATCGCCGCATGCAGGCAGTATACGATCTGCGCCTCCGAATCCATCAGCGTCCCGTCCCAGTCGAAAACGATAAAACGAATACTTGTTTCCATGGTTGTACAACACCTATCCCGGGCCAGCGACAGGACCGGATTGTGGCGATTCGAGCCGGTCAAGAACAGCCTTCAGGTCAGCATCGAGCGGCGCACTCAGGGTCATCCTGTCCGCCGCCAGGGGCAGGGTGAACTCGATCAGGTGGGCATGCAGCGCCAGGCGTTTCAAGCCGAGGTCCCGCATCTGCCGGTTGAATGCGGCATCGCCATATTTCGCGTCGCCGGCAAGCGGATGACCGATATGTACCGCATGCACGCGGATCTGGTGTGTCCTGCCGGTCTTCAGCTCGACATCCACGAAAGTCGCCCCGGCTAACCGGCTTACCGGCCGGAAAACGCTGATTGCCTGCTTGCCTTCATCATCAACCTTCACCATGCGTTCACCACCGCGCAACTGGTTCTTGCGCAGGGGGACATCTACAGTCCGTTTCCCGCCCTGCCAGTTCCCGGCCGTCAGCGCCAGGTAATGCTTGTTGACTTTACCCTGCCGCAGCTGCTCGTGGAACGACCGCAGGAAACTGCGGCGTTTTGCAATCACCAGGCAGCCTGATGTCTCCCGATCCAGCCGGTGAGCCAGCTCCAGGTATGTCGCAGTGGGACGCGCGGCCCGCAAGGCCTCTATCACTCCGTAGCTGAGACCGCTGCCACCATGGACCGCGATACCGGCCGGTTTGTTCAATACCAGGCAAACATTATTCTCGAACAGGATGCGCCCTTCCAGGTCCGTGCCCACACCGGGACGAATCACGGTTTCGCTGCTTGCCGCAACCCGCACCGGCGGGATACGAACCCTGTCGCCCGCGCATAATTTGTACTTCGCCTGAACCCGGCCGCTGTTCACCCGGACTTCACCGCGCCTCAGGATACGGTAGATGACACTTTTCGGGACACCCTTAAGGTGACGCGCCAGAAAATTGTCGATACGCTGCCCCGCCTCGTCTGACGTGACTTCAACCAGTCGGACCCCGGGATCTGTTGCTGCGGTGGTATGGTTCATTAAGCGGGTATTCGGCATTATTGGGCTGCAAAGTGTACAGATATTCCTGCAAATAGTATTCGCCTGCAGGTTTGCGGGCACACGGCAAGGTTGCTATAGTCCACGCTTCGGCCAGGCCTTTATGTGACGTGAATGTCAAGGCGGGTTGAAGCTACCACTTTTATATGAAGATGTCGGCTGACTGTTTCAACCGGCATGCTTCAAGAGTTTTCAGCTTTACGCTTGAAGAATACAAACAAGGTTAACAATCGCTCCCATGGAATACGCACAGCTACAGCATCCAGTGACTCTGTTCTTTTTCTGGCTGATGGGCATTGCCCGTCCGGACGAGAGGCCCGTTGTCACGCGCGAGCCGAGCTGGATACCCCGCCGTGTGTCTGGACAGGTCGAGCGCAACAGAGAAATCACACATGAAAAGAATGCTAATCAATACCACGCAGCCGGAAGAACTGCGCGTGGCCATGGTCGATGGCCAGAAACTCTACGATCTTGATATCGAGGTTCCAGCCCGCGGCCAGAAAAAGTCCAACGTATACAAAGGCAAGATAACCCGTATTGAGCCCAGTCTAGAGGCGGCCTTTGTCGAATATGGCGGCAACCGCCACGGCTTCCTGCCACTCAAGGAAGTCGCACGTTCCTATTTCAGCGACCCGACCCGGGAAGCCGCTGGCCGACTCAGCATCAAGGACGCGCTCACCGAAGGGCAGGAACTTGTCGTCCAGGTCGAAAAGGATGAGCGCGGCAACAAGGGTGCGGCTCTCACCACCTTCATCAGCCTCGCGGGACGCTATCTCGTTCTGATGCCGAATAATCCGCGCGCCGGCGGCGTGTCCCGCCGCATCCAGGGCGACGAACGCGATTTTGTCCGCGACGCGATGAGCGCGATGAACATCCCCGAGGGGATGGGAATGATCGTGCGCACCGCCGGCATCGGCCGCAGCACCGAGGAACTCCAGTGGGATCTGGATTACCTCTTGCACCTCTGGAGTGTTATCAAGGCCGCTTCCGAGGAACGTCCCGCCCCTTTCCTGGTTTACCAGGAAAGCAACGTCATTATTCGGGCCCTGCGTGACTACCTGCGCAGTGACGTCGCCGAGATCCTGATTGACAGCCCCGAAGTCTACGAGACGGCACGGGATTTCATGGAGCGGGTAATGCCGCAGAATATCGGCAAACTGAAGCTGTACCAGGAAACCATTCCGCTATTCAGCCGCTTCCAGATCGAATCCCAGATCGAATCGGCATTCCAGCGTGAGGTCACGCTGCCGTCCGGCGGCGCAATCGTGATAGACCATACCGAGGCCCTGATCTCCATCGACATCAACTCCGCGCGGGCTACCCGGGGCAGCGATATCGAGGAAACCGCGCTGAACACCAACCTCGAGGCGGCCGATGAAATCGCCCGCCAGTTGCGGATTCGGGATCTTGGCGGCCTGGTTGTCATCGATTTCATCGACATGCAGCCGGCACGCAACCTGCGGGAAGTGGAAAACCGCCTGCGGGATGCCCTGAAAATGGACCGTGCCCGCGTCCAGATAGGGCGAATCTCCCGCTTTGGCCTGCTGGAAATGTCACGGCAACGACTGCGACCATCGCTGGGCGAGTCAAGCCAGATTGTCTGTCCGCGCTGCACCGGCCAGGGAACCATACGCGGCGTGGAGTCACTGTCCCTGTCGGTACTGCGTATCATCGAAGAAGAGGTCATGAAGGACAATACGCTGCGGGTCGTGGCCCATGTCCCGGTGGACGTTGGAACCTATTTGCTGAATGAAAAGCGTGACCTGCTGGGTGATCTCGAAACCCGCCACGGCATCTCGGTCATGCTGATACCCTCCCCCGCACTGGAAACACCTGACTACGACATCCAGCGCATCCGCAATGACGACGTCAGCAGCAGCCGGTCTTCACCCAGCTATCATATGACGAAAACCTCCGCGGAACTCGAAGTGCCGCTCACCGAGAGTGAATCAAAGACCAGCGTGGAAGAACCGGCTGTGAAAACAGTCACGCAAACTGCTCCCGCACCTGTGCCCGCCGCCGCCCCGGCGATAGCGAGTCCGCAAAAACCAGGGATCCTCAAACGGCTGATCAGCACCATGTTCGGTGGCGACGAGGCGGCGCAGCAGACAGAACCCGAACAGCACAAACCGGCACAACGAAGGACCCAGCCCGCCACCGGTAGCAGCAACCGGCCGGCACGTAACGGCAACCGGCGACGGCAGGCAGCGGCCGGTCAGCGCAGCGACGAACGCCGCTCGATGCCACGCTCCGACCGCACGGCAAGGACGGCAACCGGCAAGCCCCAGTCGCCACCGGAACAGAAACCGGGAACTGCACCCCAGCAGGACACTGCCAAACAGGCGGCAGCACCAGCCCCCGATGCACACCCTGACCAGTCAGGCGAGAAGGCTCAGCCACGCCGCAGTTCAAGGCGTGGACGTCGTGGCGGACGGCGCCGTAGCACAGGGCAGGACGGCAGCAGTACGAATAGCGAGTCACCCGCAGGCAGCGCAACGAACCGGGACGATTCAGCCGGAATGCCGGATACCGGACGAAATAATGCCAGCCGGGATCAGGAACGGCGTGGAGACAGTGAACAGACTGGCAGCACTCCGAAGCCTGCATCGGCAGAGGCAGCTGTGACACCGGCTGCCGGGAACACGGCGCTGCAGCCAGTAGCCGTCAGCACGCAAGCGCCGCCAGCGGATAAACCCGTGTCGGCCTCTGCCCCGGCAAAACCCGAAAGCGGGCCGGACAGCGGCAAACAGCCGGAAGAGAAAGCGGCTTCGAATCAGTCCTGATCCGTCAAATACCATGCTGCTGGCGGATTTCCGCCAGTAGCCCCTGTGCTGCTGCTTCAATCAGGTCGAGCACTCGATCGAATCCCGTTGCCCCGCCGTAATAGGGATCGGGCACATCGTGCACCCTCAGGTCAGGGGCATACTCCAGAAACAGTCGCAGCTTTGACAGATCCGCGGGATCACACTGTGCGGACAAATCCTCGTAGTTGCTGCGGTCCATTGCCAGCACATAATCGAATTCCACAAAATCCGCGGGCATAACGCGGCGCGCCTTTTGCGAGCTCAGATTCACACCACGGCGCAGGGCGGCTTCAGTGGCACGGGCATCAGGCGGTTCACCGATGTGATACGCGTGCGTACCTGCGGAGTCCACCTGGATGTGTTCTGCCAGAGCGGCCTCGGCAACCAGCATCTCGAACACCCCCTGCGCAGTGGGTGAACGACAGATATTACCCATGCAAACGAACAAAACTTTTATTGCCATGACTTTCCTGCAACCTGACAGGTGGATGAGACAGTTGGCTAGTTTATCGCCGACAGACTGATTAGCAACCGCAGCAACAGTAAATACAGCGCATTACACCAGCCAGTGGCGGCAGTGCCCGATACGGGCTTTTAGAATCGTCACGCAGCTGACTGACTGCAGGCCACGGGATCCTGTTGCTGCGGCCGTTGACACCGGCCTTGCGCAATTCCTGGTCACCTGCCGGCGCCCGCGAGCATCACCGTGAGAACCAGGCAAGCGACAACGCCAAAATGTTTTAAGTATATGTTTTATCTTTTTGTTTTTATTGAGCACCAAGCAGCTTTTCAACAAGCAGCAAATCCTCATCTGTGTCGACACCAGGCCCCGGCATCCGGGCAGCCATGCCCACATGTATCTTCATCCCGTGCCACAGGACACGCAGCTGCTCAAGCTTTTCCACCCGCTCCAGCGGCGCAGCCTCCAGCTTTCTGTAATGCCGCAGGAATCCCGCCCGGTAGGCATACAGTCCGACATGCCGCAGCAAAGCAACGGCATCCGCATCCCGCTCGTCGCGACAGAAGGGTATCGCTGCACGGGAGAAATACAGGGCGTATCCGAACCGGTCCAGGACAACCTTGACGACATTGGGATCATGAGCCTGTGCGGCGGTTGCGACCGCATGCGCCAGCGTTGCCACCGTGGCATCGGCATGCCCGGCCAGGTCTGCAGCCACCTGACTGATCAGATCCGGCGGTATCAGGGGCTCATCGCCCTGTACGTTGACGATGATCTCGTCATCCTGCCAGTGCATTTTCTCCACGACCTCACCGAGTCTTTCGGTCCCGGAGGTATGCTCCGGAGATGTCATGCAGACGCTGGCAGGAAAGGCGCGTGCTGCCTGTTCGATTCGCGGGTCATCCGTCGCGATGATCACGGTCTCCGCCCCGCTTTGCCGTGCCCTGTCGTGAACATGCTGCAGCATGGGGCGACCGGCGATCAGACGCAACGGCTTGCCCGGCAGACGCAGCGATGCATAGCGTGCGGGTATCACGACTTTGAAGCGGGTGGCACTCATACTGCAAAAACCTTCAGATTTCTTCTTCCAGCGGAATCTTGCGCGCTTCCTCTTCCAGCATGACCGGTATACTGTCCCTGACCGGGTAGGCCAGGCGGTCTGCCTTGCAGATCAATTCAGCGTTTTCCTTCCTGTATACCAGCGGGCCCTTGCAAATCGGGCAGGCCAGAATCTCTAGCAGTTTTTTATCCAAGAATGCACTCCTGATGAAAAATAATACAAGCGGTGGTCATTAGTCATGCTGCACCCCAAGGCGACTGTCCAGTAATTCATCCAGGCGTTTGCAGAATTCTTTCGACATTTCCGCCCTGACAGGTACGACCCATTCATTGCCACTGGCAAACTGGCGACACTTGACAGCATCCTTCTCTGTCATAAAGACCGGCCTGTCATCGCCGAACCGTATATCGTCCGCCTGAAAGCGGTGGTGATCAGGGAATACATGCTCCGCAACCCGCATTCCGTGCTGTTGCAATGTCTGGAAAAAGCGCGCGGGGTTCCCGATACCCGCAACGGCATGCACTGACTTCCCGCGAAAATCCGTCAGCAGACGCAGCAGTTCCGGTTCCCTGAGTCCCCGCGCTTTCCCGGCAAGCATGCGCATGGGATATTCACCGCCACCCGCCAGCCCGTTGACAACCACCAGGTCAACTTCCCGCAGGCGCCGCAACGGTTCCCGCAACGGACCTGCCGGTAGTAAAAACCCGATACCGAAACGGCGCACACCGTCAATTACGGCAATTTCAAGATCCCGCTGCAAGGCATAATGCTGCAGGCCATCATCACTGATAATCACGTTGCAATCACTATGGTCAAGCAGTTCCCTCGCCGCTGCAACCCGATCAGGGGCAACCGCCATCGGGCATCCTGTCATTCCCGCAAGCATTACGGCTTCGTCACCCACGATGCCTGGATCGCTGTCCGCGCGGACCTGTTGCGGCCAGCTCCTCGCCTTGCCACCATAGCCGCGTGCCACAATGCCGGGGCGCAACCCCTTTTGCCTGAGGTATCCGGCCAGCCAGGCCACCAGCGGTGTTTTGCCCGTACCACCGGCAGTCAGGTTCCCTACGACGATTACCGGCCTTGCCAGCCGGTAGCTGGACAGGATCCCGGAACGGTAAGCATGACGCCGTAACCACACCCCCACCCGGTAGAGCAGTGACAGCGGGGTCAGCAGAACCAGCCAGGGACTGCGTGTATACCAGTAATAATCCAGGCGTTTCATGGCACCTGAAACCGGCTGTTATTCTTCCTGCATCCTGGTTGTGGCAAGAGAAATCCGGGTCAGGCCCAACTGGCTGGTTGCATCCAGTGCGGTAATAACGGCCTGGTGTGGTGTCTTCGCATCAGCGCGGATGATGACCGGCAAACCCTCGCGTTCGCCGAGAACCTTGCTGATAGCGCCCTTGAGGGTCTTGAGTTCGGTATTGACGACCTGCTGTTCCCCGAGAAAGTAGCGACCCTGCGCATCAATAATGATTTCCAGCGATTCGTCATCCGGTTTGGTTGCCTCCGCGGTCGCTTCAGGCAGTTCAATCTGGATGCGTGACTGGTGTTCGAAGGTGGTCGAAACCATGAAAAAGATCAGCAGGAGGAACACCACGTCGATCAGGGGTGTCAGGTTGACTTCCGGCTCGTCAGAATCACTGGGCTGCAGATTCATGGCCTAGCGGTCTCCACCGGATTGCTTTCTGAGGTCGCCATGCATGATCTCCACCATGCCCATGGCCTCCTGCTCCATACGCAGCACGAGCATGCGGACCTTGCCCCGGAAATATCGATAAAACATCAGGGTGGGGATCGCAACCGACATGCCGGCAGCAGTGGTGATGAGTGCCTGCGAGATGCCGCCGGCCAGGGCACCGGGATTCCCCACACCTATCGTGGTGATCGTGGCGAACACCTTGATCATACCGACCACCGTACCCAGCAAGCCAAGCAGCGGCGTGATGGCGGCGATGGTGCCAAGCGTGTTGAGGTAGCGCTCCAGTTCATGCACGACGTGGCGGCCGGTATCCTCAATGCTTTCCTTCATGACCTCGCGGTTCTGCTTGCGATTGGCAATACCCGCGGCCAGCACGGAGCCCAGCGGGGAACTGGCCTGCAGTTCCTTGAGATGTTCATCGTTCAGCTGGTGTATCTTGTCCCAGCGCCAAACCTGGGCGACCAGGTTCTTGGGCAGCACCCGGCGCACCTGCAGTGACCAGAGACGCTCAATGACAATTGCCAGGGCCACAATCGAACATGCAATGATCGGCAGCATCAGCCAGCCGCCTGCCTTCACCAGTTCCAGCACAGAATCACCATCCTTTGTCTATCCGGGTTTGTCAGTGGGGCAAATCATACTTTATTTGGCGCAATAGCCAAACAGAACATACAGGTCACCTGACCTGCATCCAGTAGCGCCGCTGCTGTTCCCGGTAGCGCCTGATTTCCGGCTCCGCCGAAACACCCCCGAGATCAACCGTGATGGCCCCGGCAAGTCCTGTCTGGTACCAGTCCACCCCGCGGCTGACATAGCGGTCCATCACGGCCGGTTTTGGAAACCGGTAGCGATTCAGGTAACCTGCCGGAAACAGGGCTACTGCCGGCTCGACCTGCGTCAGGAAACCCGGTGAGGATGACGTATTGCTGCCATGGTGCGGCACCACCAGAACGTCAGAACCCAGCGCCTCACCCTGCTCACGCATCAGGGCGTCTTCGGCCTCATTCTCGATGTCACCGGTCAGCAGGACACCCCTCCCGCCGCGAACCCCGATTTTCAGCACGCATGAGTTATTGTTACCCGACAGTGCGGAGGCAGCCCCGGGGTGCAACATATTGAAATTCACGCCATCCCACTCCCAGTGCTGCCCGCGAAGACAATGTTCGGTAGCGGCCCGGTGAATTTTCCCGGGGACACTGGAAATGACCCGTCCGGTTTCATAGGCCGACATCAACGATTCCACCCCACCGATATGATCATTGTCGCCGTGGCTGACCACAAGGGTGTCGATGCGGCGTATACCCTGACTGCGCAGAAATGGAATGACCACTGCCGAACCGGTGTCGAACGCCTCGCTGAAGCGGGGCCCGGCATCGTAGACCAGAGTGTGGTGCTGTGTCTGCACGACCGTTGCGAGCCCCTGTCCGACATCCAGCAGGGTCATGCGAACCTCACCTGGCCCTGGCCTGTCCGGCTGTATAATAAACACCGGCAGCAGCAGCAACAGGCCCAGCCAGCGCCCCGGAACCCCGCGCGGCGCCAGCAGCAGAAGCAGTCCCGGCCCACCTGGCAGCAGGGTCCAGACAAGGGGCTGATGCTGCTGCCAGGTAGAGAACGGTGCCGCTGCCAGCCAGTCAAGCCAGGACCAGAGTGGCTCCAGCAAGCTTGCCGCGACCACCAGCAGGAGTTCACCCGTGGCTGCATGCAGGAAAGTAACCAGTGAACCCAGCAGCGCCAGCGGTACGACCAGCATTCCGACCCAGGGCACGGCTATAACGTTGGCAAGCGGTGCAAGCAGTGACGCCGACTGAAAGAAAACCAGCAGGATCGGTAACATCCCCAGTGCAAGCAGCACATGCATGTAGACCCATCTGCTTCCAGGTCCCTGTTGCCCATGACGACCGGCAGCGAGATAGGCAATCAGGACAACCGCCCAGAAAGACAGCCACCAGCCTGCTGACAATACCGATAACGGATCAATCAGCAGGGTTACAACAGCTGCCAGGCAAAGTGCCGGCACCAGCCCGGAGCGCCGGTTGAAGACGACAGCAAGCATGACTACTGTCACCATGACGACCGCACGCCGCGCGGGAATGCCGAATCCCGCCAGCATGGCATAGAGCAATGCACCAGCCACGGCTGTCGATGCCGCAATCTTTCGCGCCGGGATGGTTTCCGCAAACCGCCCGGTATGCGCCCACAGACCGCGCACCAGCCAGAACAACAGACCTGCAGCCAGGCTGATATGCAGACCAGAAATCGCCATGAGGTGACTCGTTCCGGTATTACGCAGGATATTCCAGTCCGCAGGACTGATTGCACTGCGGTCACCAATCGTCAGGGCACGTATCATCGCCATGGTCGGCTTGTCGGCCTGCAGCTGTTGCATGGTCAGTTGCAGGCGGTTCCGTATAGCCGTGACGAGTGCGGGATGTCCTTCTGAAAGTCTCCTGTTGCGGGCATCCTCACGCACATAGCCCGTAGCGCGAATGCGCTGCTGGAAGAGCCAGCGTTCGTAATCAAAACCGCCGGGGTTGGCAAAACCATGCGGGCGCTTGAGACGTACCGCCAGTTGCCAGCGCTCTCCCGGGCCGGGCTGCAACGAGTTGTTATACCAGCCCAGCCGGACCTTGCCTCCGAAATCCTGCCAGCCGGAAGCGTCCTTTATTCGGTCAACCGACATCTGCTGCCGCAGAATGCCGGATGCCGAGTGCGTTGGCATATCCAGCACGGTTCCCTCGACCAGCACAGTCTGCGCTTCGATGCCGCTGTCCAGCTGCGGCAACAGCGCCAGTTCTGCGCGCCAGGCTGCCCAGAAAAACCCGATAACAAGCATCGCCGGGGGGCGCATTGCCGGCCAGCGCAAGAGTGGAAATACCAGGAGCAGCAAAAGGTAGTACTGCCCTGCAGGCAGCTCGGAACAGATATGCAGCAGGCAAATGCCTGTTACAAATACCAGTGTGTTCAATAACATGTTCTTCCCTGAACAATGTCTTGCAAACCCGCTGCCTGCGGTTACCGCAGCAGCAACGTGGCATAAACTGCGCCCCCGCAGTCAATCTATCAGGCGACCATCCTCCAGCTGCACAATGCGATCCATGCGTCCGGCAATCAGGGGGTCGTGTGTAGCGACCAGAAAACTGGTGCCGAGTTCCTGGTTCAGTTGCAGCATCAGTTCATAGACCTGTTCCGCATTCTGGCGATCCAGGTTTCCTGTGGGTTCGTCGGCCAGTACGCAGGCGGGGTTTGTCACCAGTGCACGCGCCACGGACGCCCGCTGGCGCTCCCCGCCGGACAACTCGCCCGGTTTGTGGGTCAGGCGCGCCGCCAGTCCGACCCGGCCAAGCAGTTCTTGCGCACTGTCCCTGGCAACGGCAGGGGTAATGCCACGAATCAGCAGCGGCATGGCGACATTCTCCAGGGCCGTGAACTCTGGCAACAGGTGGTGGAACTGGTAGACAAATCCCAGCGCCCGGTTGCGGAGTTTACCAAGTTGCAAGGGAGAGAGTGTCTTCAACGACTTGCCGGTAATTCTCACTTCCCCGGTTGTTGGTTCGTCCAGACCTCCCAGCAGGTGCAACAAGGTGCTCTTGCCACTGCCCGATGCACCCATGATGGCGATACGTTCACCCCTGTTTATGCTGAAATCGATATCATGCAAAATCGTCAGCGGGCTGTCTCCTTCACTGAAGGTCTTCCCCAGTTGCCGGCAGTCAAGCACCTCATTCATAGCGCAATGCCTCGGCCGGATGAGTCCGTGCTGCACGCCAGGCAGGATACAGCGTCGCGAGCAGGCTGAGCACAATGGCAACGCCGGCCATGATCCAGACGTCGTGCCAGTGCAACTCGGAAGGCACGTCGCTGATGTAATAGACATCCGCCGCCAGGAACTGGACGTTGAATAACTGTTCTATGGCTGGAACGATGGTTTCGACATTCAATGCCAGTCCGACACCGCCGGCAACCCCGATCGCCGTCCCGAGCACACCGATGAAAACGCCCTGGATGATAAATATGGTCATGACCGAGGCCGGTGTCGCACCCAGGGTGCGCAGGATGGCGATATCGGCACGCTTGTCAGTCACCACCATGATCAGGGTAGATACGATATTGAAGGCAGCCACTGCAACGATCAGCGTCAGGATGATAAACATGACGCGTTTCTCCGTTTTCACCGCACGGAAAAAATTGGCATGCTGGTGAGACCAGTCCTCTACCCGGTAATCCCCCTGCAACTCTCTGGATAACTCGAGACTGACCCTGGGGGCAAGAAAAATGTCATCCAGTTTGAGCCGCAAGCCCGTCACCCTGTCTTCCATCTGAAACAGCCTGGCAGCGTCTGCAATATGTACCAGTGCCACTCCACGGTCATACTCGTACATTCCCACTTCGAAAATACCGACAACCGTAAAGCGCCTCAGCCTTGGCAGCAGACCTGTTGGCCCGATATTAATTTGAGGTGAAACGACGGTTACGCTGTCGCCGGTTGCAACCCCCAGAGCAACTGCCATTTCACTGCCCAGCACTATCCCGTATTCACCCGCCCGAAGCAGGTTGAGATCGCCATGTTTTATGTGCGTGACTACGTCGGACACGCCACCTTCCTGATCCGGGAGGATGCCCCTCAGGATTCCGCCACTCACGTGCTTGCCGTTACTCAGCATGGTTTCAGCGCTGATATACGGTGCAGTTGCAAGGATATGCTCCCGTCCCTGCAGCAAAGCTGACAGATCCTGCCAGTCGGAAAGTTGCCCGGAAAATGTGGTTATGCTGGCGTGTGATGCCATCCCCAGAATGCGGTCGCGTAATTCACGCTCGAAGCCGTTCATCACGGAGAGCACCGTAATCAGAGCTGTCACGCCAAGGGCGATGCCGAGCATGGAAATGAGGGAGATAAAGGATATAAAGTGCGTACGCCGCTTGGTATGCGTATAACGCAGACCGATATACAGCTCATACGGGCGGTACATTCCAGGCGTCCTTTTCCATGAATCTTCAACTTCGGGCGCACATTATTACATAGCCTGACGGCAATTATTATCAGATCATGCAAATAATCCCGGAAAGAAAAATGCCCTGTCCGGGCAGGGCATTACGATGGTCTCCAGGCTGGGACGTGCGATTATCCCCGTCCGAAAGCAGGAAAATACATCAGGGAATATTGATACCACCCAGCAGCTGCATATCCTCGTTAACCAGCAATGAAACACCACTACTCGTAAAGGTGTGGTAGTTGACAGAATTGATCATCTGGTCAGTACCCTGTACCCAGCCCGTATCCAGCGCCTGTACGGCATCCGTCATGTCGCCATCAACCCGCAGGATATTATTTCCGTCCGTCATGTCCAGCACATCCTGGGCTGACAGCTGCACCAGATTGTTGCCGGAGCCGGTAACATCGATGCCTTCGAGATTGCTGATGACCAGATTGGCGGCACCAAGGTCGATATCGTCATCGATTCTCAGTATGTCGAAATCCAGCGCAGTCTCGCTGCCATCCATGTGTTCACCGCTGTTGATCACGAAGTCTGCATTCGCCAGCGCCCCCGGGGAGAGCGTGATGACATCATCACCACCATCGGTTTTGATGACAAATGTCTCATCACTGCCGCCATCGCCCGCAAGCGGATCAGTAATGATGGTTACGTGGTCCTTGCCTTCACCGGTGTCGATGACGCCGCGCTCGGCATCGGTAATCGTAATGTTCGAATTATGTTCACCACGGGTCGTGACATCCACACTGTTGAACCCGTCGACAGTAATTGTCTTGTCGGTGTCCGCCTTGATATAGACATTGTCAACATCAGAGGGGGACAGGTTCGTCACAGAAATCTCGCCATTCGGCCCTGTCGTTATGTCGACATTCGCTGCAGTCACGGAACCTATATCCAGATCCGTTTCGTTTAGTATAAAGCTGGTAGATACCTCATCGCTCGGTATATATTGCGTATAACTATCAGCATGGTCCTGGACTGTAAGCCCGCCGGAATCCGTTGTACTGGCATCACTGAACACAACGTATGCCCCGGGATCTACATTGCTGATTGCCAGCGAATCCGTGCCACCACCCCTGACATCGCTATTTGATATCGTCGTAACATTCTCGGCGGAAGCATCGGCGATGTCGATTCTCAGAATATTGCCCGAATTATCCAGCCCCCAGAGGACGCCATTGTCGTCAAAGGACATGCCGTCCAGCGTGTAAGCCGTAGTTGCTGATCCAATGGTTTCTGCAACCTGCCCGATCAACACCGGGCTTCCGAGACCACCACCGGGAGCAACATTAACGCTCCACAATTCATCACCGTTTGCCAGGTACATCGTGTCGCCGGTATTGTTAATGGCAATTGCGTCAATTGCGAGACTCTTTGCCCCCTGGGCAATCAGTGTCAATGAACTCGAAGTGCCGGGGTTGGCCAGATCATAGATAAAGATCTTGTTCCCGAACGAGAGATACAGGGTACCGTCAATGCCATGAGTCGCCGCAGTCGCCTTGGTAAAACTGTTAGTACTGTCGATCACCACAGTCTCGGCTGTGGCTGGATTTATTTTTATCAGGTAGCTGTCATTGCCGGAACTCGCGACGGCATACAGATAGCCATCAACCGGATTAAGCGACATACCCCCGACTGCATTTGGATTCAGACTTGTCCCGTTAACCTGAACTTCACCGACACGAGTTGTCTGCCCTGTTTCCAGATCGATTCCATATAACTGTTCACCGGAGACAAGCTTGCTACCGGCCACTGTATAGGCAAGACCGGTGGGAAATACTTCGACATCCTGCTCCACAATGTCCACGTTCACCGCGTCCGATCCCGACGCCACACCCGCCGTACCGCTCGTGATGCCCGCACCGCTCAGACCCAGCACTATGTCCTCGACACCTTCCACCTGGTCATCGTCCACCGCTCCCAGACTGAACGTAAATCCCGTGTCCGAACCCGCAGCAAAGGTCAGCGTGTTCCCGCTGCGCGTGATCCCCGTCCCCGCCAGACCCGCATCCACCGCTGACAGCAGCGCCTGCACGTAGTCCACTCCGTCCGTCGCGGCCACTACCCCGTCACCGTCGTCCACAATCCCCAGATCCACCGTCGCCTGGTTCGTCCCCGTCAGCGCACCACCCGTGTACGACAGCGTGTACGTCACAACTCCTCCGGACTCCTCGCTCACCGAACCCGTGTCCGCCACCAGACTGAACGTCACCGCCGCATCCTGCTCCACAATGTCCACGTTCACCGCGTCCGATCCCGACGCCACACCCGCCGTACCGCTCGTGATGCCCGCACCGCTCAGACCCAGCACTATGTCCTCGACACCTTCCACCTGGTCATCGTCCACCGCTACCAGACTGAACGTAAATCCCGTGTCCGAACCCGCAGCAAAGGTCAGCGTGTTCCCGCTGCGCGTGATCCCCGTCCCCGCCAGACCCGCATCCACCGCTGACAGCAGCGCCTGCACGTAGTCCACTCCGTCCGTCGCGGCCACTACCCCGTCACCGTCGTCCACAATCCCCAGATCCACCGTCGCCTGGTTCGTCCCCGTCAGCGCACCACCCGTGTACGACAGCGTGTACGTCACAACTCCTCCGGACTCCTCGCTCACCGAACCCGTGTCCGCCACCAGACTGAACGTCACCGCCGCATCCTGCTCCACAATGTCCACGTTCACCGCGTCCGATCCCGACGCCACACCCGCCGTACCGCTCGTGATGCCCGCACCGCTCAGACCCAGCACTATGTCCTCGACACCTTCCACCTGGTCATCGTCCACCGCTCCCAGACTGAACGTAAATCCCGTGTCCGAACCCGCAGCAAAGGTCAGCGTGTTCCCGCTGCGCGTGATCCCCGTCCCCGCCAGACCCGCATCCACCGCTGACAGCAGCGCCTGCACGTAGTCCACTCCGTCCGTCGCGGCCACTACCCCGTCACCGTCGTCCACAATCCCCAGATCCACCGTCGCCTGGTTCGTCCCCGTCAGCGCACCACCCGTGTACGACAGCGTGTACGTCACAACTCCTCCGGACTCCTCGCTCACCGAACCCGTGTCCGCCACCAGACTGAACGTCACCGCCGCATCCTGCTCCACAATGTCCACGTTCACCGCGTCCGATCCCGACGCCACACCCGCCGTACCGCTCGTGATGCCCGCACCGCTCAGACCCAGCACTATGTCCTCGACACCTTCCACCTGGTCATCGTCCACCGCTCCCAGACTGAACGTAAATCCCGTGTCCGAACCCGCAGCAAAGGTCAGCGTGTTCCCGCTGCGCGTGATCCCCGTCCCCGCCAGACCCGCATCCACCGCTGACAGCAGCGCCTGCACGTAGTCCACTCCGTCCGTCGCGGCCACTACCCCGTCACCGTCGTCCACAATCCCCAGATCCACCGTCGCCTGGTTCGTCCCCGTCAGCGCACCACCCGTGTACGACAGCGTGTACGTCACAACTCCTCCGGACTCCTCGCTCACCGAACCCGTGTCCGCCACCAGACTGAACGTCACCGCCGCATCCTGCTCCACAATGTCCACGTTCACCGCGTCCGATCCCGACGCCACACCCGCCGTACCGCTCGTGATGCCCGCACCGCTCAGACCCAGCACTATGTCCTCGACACCTTCCACCTGGTCATCGTCCACCGCTCCCAGACTGAACGTAAATCCCGTGTCCGAACCCGCAGCAAAGGTCAGCGTGTTCCCGCTGCGCGTGATCCCCGTCCCCGCCAGACCCGCATCCACCGCTGACAGCAGCGCCTGCACGTAGTCCACTCCGTCCGTCGCGGCCACTACCCCGTCACCGTCGTCCACAATCCCCAGATCCACCGTCGCCTGGTTCGTCCCCGTCAGCGCACCACCCGTGTACGACAGCGTGTACGTCACAACTCCTCCGGACTCCTCGCTCACCGAACCCGTGTCCGCCACCAGACTGAACGTCACCGCCGCATCCTGCTCCACAATGTCCACGTTCACCGCGTCCGATCCCGACGCCACACCCGCCGTACCGCTCGTGATGCCCGCACCGCTCAGACCCAGCACTATGTCCTCGACACCTTCCACCTGGTCATCGTCCACCGCTACCAGACTGAACGTAAATCCCGTGTCCGAACCCGCAGCAAAGGTCAGCGTGTTCCCGCTGCGCGTGATCCCCGTCCCCGCCAGACCCGCATCCACCGCTGACAGCAGCGCCTGCACGTAGTCCACTCCGTCCGTCGCGGCCACTACCCCGTCACCGTCGTCCACAATCCCCAGATCCACCGTCGCCTGGTTCGTCCCCGTCAGCGCACCACCCGTGTACGACAGCGTGTACGTCACAACTCCTCCGGACTCCTCGCTCACCGAACCCGTGTCCGCCACCAGACTGAACGTCACCGCCGCATCCTGCTCCACAATGTCCACGTTCACCGCGTCCGATCCCGACGCCACACCCGCCGTACCGCTCGTGATGCCCGCACCGCTCAGACCCAGCACTATGTCCTCGACACCTTCCACCTGGTCATCGTCCACCGCTCCCAGACTGAACGTAAATCCCGTGTCCGAACCCGCAGCAAAGGTCAGCGTGTTCCCGCTGCGCGTGATCCCCGTCCCCGCCAGACCCGCATCCACCGCTGACAGCAGCGCCTGCACGTAGTCCACTCCGTCCGTCGCGGCCACTACCCCGTCACCGTCGTCCACAATCCCCAGATCCACCGTCGCCTGGTTCGTCCCCGTCAGCGCACCACCCGTGTACGACAGCGTGTACGTCACAACTCCTCCGGACTCCTCGCTCACCGAACCCGTGTCCGCCGATAGCGAAAACTGAATATTCTGTTGTGGCTGTTGTGGCTGTTGTGTCTGCAGAAGAAGTTCATCTTCCGGAATTCTGAATGGCAGCTCCTGGCCATGCGTTTCATGACCACTCTCGGGTGTTACTGCGCGAGTTGATGCCTGAAGAATGACTGCCTCACCTCCTTCGCTACTGCGCAGTTCGCCTGCACCGGGAGCAGGGGCATCTTCAGACGGGTCCCGCCCGGCTCTAATTGCAGCCTGGATTGATGCTGCCTCGTCCAACCCGGATTCGAGGTACTTTGCGTAAGTGCCGGGAAAAAACACATCATTGAGATCCGCAACAAAATCCGGTCCCAAAGACATGCCTGACCCATCTGCCATCGTAAATGTTGCGGAACCAGAGGCCCCGGTCTTGATAATGTCTCCGCTGTATATGGAATCACCAACTCGAAGACTAATACTCTCGCCATCCCGGGTTACCAGCACCTCTCCATCAGCACGCGTAAGGATACCGATTCCGGAAATAGCATCAATTGCAGTACCAGCATCTAATGCAGCGGTCTGGACACCGCCAGCGTCTGTTATTTCAGAGTCCAGTTTTTGCGACTGTTCCGACCCGAGTTCTATCACTGAACCATCGAAAAGCCGGACGCTTAGATGTGCGCCTCTTCCGGTACTAACGATATCATCGAGATATAACTGCGAATCGCCATGCAGGACTTCATTTGAACCATCTGCATGTTCAACTTTGGCATGTCCATCGATTGATTCGATCCTGCCTATACGCTCATTTACCATGACGCTTTCCTTGGGTGCTCAATACAAATACATGATTTCTACCAGATTCAATGCGGGTATCGGCATTTCAACGGTATTTGCCTTGCCTATCAGGAAATATCACACTACGTCAAATTCCCGTCTATGGGACTTTGGTACGGCATTTAATTCAATTTCCCGTGGCCAGGAAGGCCCTCCCAGGTTGAAGTGCTACCGTTAATAGTCGACTGATGTTTAAGCGACTGAACCAGCCCTCTGGGCATCCACACCTCTCCGGCATACAGGGCAGGAATCGCCCTGCGTAAGAGCGAAACACATGACTTGCGCTCGATCAATCCTCGAACGCCTATAGTTAAATACTCCAATATTTTGTTATTATTAATTTTTTCATACACAAGAAGGATATTTAACCCGTCATATTCAGAAAGGACTTTCTGCACTGCCTGAAGGCCATCCATCGCCAGAGTGGTTTCGTCCACAACTAACACATCGCTTTTCGCCAGGGCTCTGGCGGTCTCTCTCCCCACAAGACTTTTTGGCCGGGCAATAAGGCTCACTTCTGAATACGAATTAATCAGATCAGCACAGCCTGGGTACTCCTCAGCCGACATGCAAGCACAGGTTACATTTATTTTTTTCATAACTGTTTGATTTTAGAAGTCTTGTTGAGTCTAGTTTAGTGAATAAAAGGCCACAATTGGACTTAGGTACCAAGCACCAAAAACAGTAAGGCATACAGGGATGGTGGAAAGCCAAAGGCCTGCACATCCATGCCGATAGAACAGTGGATGACCCGTACCTCGCAAGCAGAATCTGAATGTTCCTGACACGTTGTCAAACCGGCCGGGTAAAACGCTCTACCATGCTGCTGATAACAGTTTTGGTCTGCCTCGCATCTACCTCAATGCCACGGGCCGGAGAGTTCGCACTCTCGAAAGAATTATTGTCAGGAATAGAACAGCAGTATGGTACCTATGCACGCCAGCGCGTAATCTCCTGGAACGAACTGATTACGGCGAATCGGAATCTCACCGAACTTGACAAACTCAAAAAAGTAAATGACTTCTTCAACAAGCTTGAATTTGTCAATGACATTGACCACTGGGGAAAAGAAGACTACTGGGCAACTCCCTTGCAAATGCTGACGTCGAATGGAGGCGACTGCGAGGATTTCTCGATCGCAAAATATTTCACACTACGAGAAATGGGTGTGCCTGCAGTCCGGATGAGGCTGACATATGTAAAGGCACTTGAGCTGAACCAGGCGCATATGGTACTGACCTATTATTCCTCTGCCGATGCAGAACCGCTTATCCTGGATAACTTGATTGCGGATATAAAACCGTCATCACAGAGAGAGGACCTGCTGCCGGTCTACAGCTTCAACGGTAACGGTTTATGGCTTGCGAAATCCCGCGGTACAGACCAGAGAATCGGCAATTCCAGCAGGCTTAGTCGCTGGAAGGAAGTGATCGCAAAAATAAGTGACGAACAGATACCCTTTTCATATTGATAATTCAAAGTATTATCAGACAATGTACACCACTCAAATACCAGCTGCAGCAGGGAAAATAATATGACCCTCTACAGGCAACTTGCGATGAGCATAATCATCCTGTTTGCAGTCTGCTTTCTCGGCACGACAATAATGAGTACCAGCAACCTGCGTTCATTTCTTGAATCGCAGCTTGAAACGCATGCACAGGATACTGCCACATCACTTGGACTGTCACTGTCACCGCATATGCGACAGCTTGACCTGCCGGTCATCAGCTTGATGATAGACGCTATTTTTGATCGCGGCTATTTCCAGTCAATCCAGCTGGTTGATATCGACGGAAACCCCATCGTCGAAAGAACCAGAGAGAACAGCAAGGAACCGGTACCAGACTGGTTCATCAGGCTGGTGTCTTTTCGGACTCCACACGTGGAGGCCATTGTCATGTCAGGATGGAAACAGGCCGGCAGCATTCACGTCATGAGCCATACAGGGTTCGCATATCGCGAGTTGTGGTCTAACACCCGGGATACCTTTATTCTGTTTCTGGCAGTGGCAATTATTGTTCTGGTAGCAGCTTTGTTGACACTAAGGTTTCTGCTCCGCCCGTTACGTGAGGTAGAAAAACAGGCCGAGGCCATTTGCGAACGTTCCTGGATATTGCAGAGCAAACTGCCCAAAACACGGGAGCTACGCAGCGTGGTTGCAGCAATGAACAAGCTTACTTCCCGGGTAAGAGAAATATTTTCAGAACAAGCCGACGTTACCGAAGAGCTTCGCAGACAGCTCTATCTCGACCCGTTGACGGGTCTTCCTAACAGGAAATCCTTTGATCGCCAATGCCACATCCTGAATGAGCCCGGCGAAGACGAATTGCAGGGAGCACTTTTTCTGGTCAAAATGGACATACTCAGGGAAGTCAACGACGCTGCAGGTCACCTAGAAGGTGACAAACTACTCCAGAAAACCGCACTACTTATCAAGAAGCAATATATAGACAACAGCCCCGGTTTCACTGCCCGTCTGTCTGGGAGCGAATTTGCTCTGTTTCTGAACGGGGCAAACTCGCAAAACGCAGAAGACCTTGCATTAGACCTGTGCAAAGAGTTCAAATATCTTCAGGAAGAATTTTCTCCAGGTTCTGGTAATTTCGCGCATATCGGGTTCACGATGTGGAAACATGGACATGAACCTGCAGAATTACTGGCGGAAGCGGATCACGCACTCCGCACTGCCAGCAGCGGCAAGGCAATAGACTGGTACCGCTATCAATCGGATACGCATGGCCAAGTGAACGCTTACGGTAAGGAGTACATGCGATCGCGTGTTCAGGAGGCCGTTGATAGCGGGGATATCAGGCTCTTCTCTCAGGCAGTACATTCAAATGGTAGTCATACAAACCCGCTTCATTATGAAATCACGGTGCGCCTGCCAGATGGTCACGGGAAATATACGGCTACAGGTATATACCATGCTTTTATTGATTCCATGGAGTGCGCAGGCAGGCTCGACAGACTCATAATAGAAAAACTGCTGACCCATATACAACAAGACCATAGCCGTGCGCCTTATGCCATTAACCTGTCAACGGCATCTGTTGCGGATCCGGGATTCAGCGACTGGCTCATAGCAACGCTGGGTGCATCAGGAGTGGATGCAAGCAGAGTTCAGCTGGAGATGATGGAGAATACTGTCGCAAACCACATCGAACAGGCAAGAGACCTGGTCAATCGACTCGTTAGCGCCGGTTACCGACTTGGAATTGACCACTTTGGAAAGGATTTCCATCCATTCGGATATCTGAGCACTCTCAAGGTAAGCTATATCAAATTAGACGGTTACTACACCCGGAATATCGGCGAAAACATGGACAACCAGTTCTTTATCAAGGCATTGAAAGACACAGTACATACCCTGGGTATTATTGTTTTGGCACAATCTGTTGAAACCAGTAACGAATTTGAAACACTGCAGACAATCAAGCTTGATGGCTACCAGGGTTATGTATTTGGCAAGCCCGAACCGCTGTAATTATTTGAGACTCTATATCACATCTGTCTAAACGCCGGTGATGCGGTATTAGAGAATATCCTCTTCGTCAACCATCAGGTTGTCCAATATATTCAGCTCGTTCCGTATCCTTCGCCTTTCAGTAAGCTTTTGCTGCGCAGGAACGGGCATATCTGTGAGCAGAATGAGTTTCTTCTGTATAAGGACATCAACGAGATCCTCAATAACACGAATAGTGTCTGCATCGGAAGATGACAGCTCGTTTTTTGCCTGTTCCAGGAATTCCAGCACTTCGGGGTTTGACAACTCAAGCGCCTCGGCATAGCCACTCGGCGCCTCATCTGAAAGGCCGATTATCCTGTCATCTGAATCACGAAAGACATAAGGCATGGTGAAGGTGTTTTCGGCCGGGATGTGCGCCAGCTTTAGCCATGCAAGCAACAAAATACCCTTTATCTTCAATTAAATATGTGACCTGTCGAGCCGATGCAATAGCTGTCGTCTCTGTATATCAATCTTCGAATGCTTGCGAAGGTTATTGATAACTTGTTGATTTGGGATAATACCAGTGGATACCACCTCAGTATGACTTCACAACCTGCGACTGCAGAACTAGCCTGGGAAATACCCGCTGATGGATCCAGTAATGACGATCCGTTGCTCGGATGCCTGTTGACGTTAGCCAAGATAGAGCACAAATCATGTACTGCAGATACACTCCTGGCAGGACTCCCGCTTGTAAATAACAAACTAACACCGCAACTGTTTATTCGAGCCGCCAGGCGCGCAGACCTGACAGCGCGCCTGGTAAAACGGCAATTGAGTGAAATCTCGAATCTTGTTCTCCCAGCCACAATACTGCTTGATGGCGGACGAGCCTGCATCCTGGAGCGGATCCCGGATGAGAATACAGCAAGAATCATCCAGCCCGAATCAGGGGCGGGAGTCAGGTTGGTCAATATCGACGAACTAGCGGCTGAATACAGTGGTTATGCGATATTTATCCAGTCGGTCTACAAGTTTGACGAGCGCACCAAGGATACATTGATATCACGCCCCCAACACTGGTTCTGGGACACGATTGCAGAGTCATGGCCTGTTTATGGCGAGGTCATCATAGCGGCTTTCCTGATAAACCTGTTCGCTCTTGCATCACCGCTATTCATCATGAATGTATACGACAGAGTTGTGCCCAATCATGCAATAGAAACGCTCTGGGTCCTGGGAATCGGTGTCACGATTGTCTATGGCTTTGATCTGCTGATGCGTTCATTGCGTGGCTACTTTATTGATGTTGCCGGTAAGCGTGCGGATATTGTTCTTTCAGCAAGCCTGTTCGAGCGTGTTTTGGGTATTCGGCTGGATGCGCGCCCCCCGTCCGTTGGTGCCCTTGCAAATAATCTTCACGAATTTGACACGTTTAGAGAGTTCTTCACTTCAGCGACGCTTAGCGCCCTGATTGACCTGCCATTTACACTGCTGTTTATCCTGATCATCTGGCTACTTGGAGGCAGTCTGGCGGTCATCCCTGTTTCCGTGCTGCCACTATGCTTTATTTCTGCATACGTTATACAGCGCTCACTAGCCGGTCATACAGAAATGTTGTTACGTCACGCCTCACAAAAGCAGGCAACACTGATTGAAACACTCACAGGACTGGAGACAGTCAAATGTATCGGCGCCGAAAGTACATTGCAACGCCGTTGGGAGCAAGCCGTTGGTACGATTGCAAGCATTAGTCTGAAGACGCGGCTGTTGTCATCCAGTGCAATCAACATCACGATATTTTTCCAGCAGATGGCTACAGTAGCTGTTGTCATATATGGCGTATATCTTATAGGCGATGGAGAACTCAGTGTAGGCGGACTCATCGCATCAACAATTCTCACGGGTCGCGCTCTTGCACCACTGGGTCAGGCGGCAGGCATTCTGACAAGATTGAACCAGGCGAAGTCTGCATATTCAGCTACAGACACGATAATGAAAACACCGGTTGAAAGGCCAGCCGACAAATCGTTTCTAGATCGAAGTCAAATCAAGGGAAGTGTTGAATTCAAGAACGTGTCTTTCGCCTATCCGAACCAGGCTGTCGAAGCCCTGGACAATATATCTTTCAGAATTTGTGCAGGTGAACGTGTAGCCATTATCGGGCGTATCGGTTCAGGTAAAAGCACCATCGAGAGATTGATTCTCGGTCTGTACGAACCTGCAGCAGGCTCGATCCTGATTGACGATATTGATAGCCGCCAGCTGGATCCGGTCGATATTCGCAGAAACGTTGGTTACGTCCCGCAGGACAGTTTCCTGTTTTACGGGACTGTCAAAGACAATATCGTATTTGGTATGCCTCACGCTGAAGATAGTGCAGTTCTTCGCGCAGCCAGGATTGCCGGCGTTACAGATTTCGTAAACAAACATCCATTGGGTTTCGATCTGCAGGTTGGTGAGCGTGGTGAAAGATTGTCCGGTGGGCAGAGACAAAGTATCACGGTAGCCCGTGCCTTGCTTCGTGACCCACCGATTTTAGTCATGGATGAACCCAGTAACGCGATGGACAATACCACAGAGGAAATATTCAAGAGCAGGCTAAGGGAGTCCATTGGAAACAAGACGCTAATTCTGGTAACGCATCGCGCCTCTTTGCTCAGTCTTGTTGACAGGGTTATTGTCATGGATAACTGCAGGATTATCGCCGATGGTCCCAAGGATAATGTTCTCGCTGCACTGAAGCAGGGACAAATCAGGGTTCCCAGATCATGATGACCGGAATTCTGCGACGACTGCGACCGGGTATGTACACAGTCGATTCCGTCGACATTGAAAAAGTCTCCAGAGAGGACTCGCCTTTCATGACGGATTCCACTGCGGCAGTTATCATCGGCGCAAGTCGCAGCAGTCACCTGATACTGGTTTGTACGGCACTGTTTATTATCGTTGCCTTGTTTTGGGCTGCCTTTGCGAACCTGGACGTGGTAACGCGAGGCAAGGGCAAGGTTATCCCATCAACAAAAGTCCAGACTGTACAAAATCTTGAGGGTGGGATTCTCACCGAGATACTTGTTCGAGAGGGTGATTTTGTTGAAAAGGATCAGCCACTGGTGCGCCTCGATGACATACGCTTTTCATCGTCATACAAGGAGACAAGGTCAAAATACCTGACATTGCTGGCACGCTCGTCACGATTCTATGCTGAAGCCAATGACAAGCCCGTTGAGATCCCTGCAATTGTCTGGCAAGAGGATAAAAGCCTAGCTGAAAATGAAATCGCACTTTTCAATTCTAGAGCCAGTGAATTGCAATCCAGTATCGATATACTCAAACAGCAGGAAACACAGACGAAGCAGGAACTAGCAGAGCATAACGCACAGGTACACAAGCTCGCAAGAAGCTATGAACTGGTCAAGCAGGAACTCGACATGTCAGCGCCACTGGAAGCGGATGGCGCAATATCAGAAGTCGAAATCCTCAGGCTAAAACGAAGTGTCAACGACCTGCGCGGAGAACTTGAAGCAACTCGTCTTGCAGTACCGCGCCTGCAATCCGCTTATGAGGAAATCAGTAACAAGATTACCGATATCGAAATAACCTTTCGCACAGATGCAAGGAGCAAACTGAACGAAATCGAGGCAGAACTATCCACAACAGAAGAGACGCTTCGTGGCCAGAAGGACCGGGTCAACAGAACACTGGTTACGTCTCCAGTCAAAGGTACGGTAAAACAGATTCTGGCAACAACCATTGGCGGCGTTGTAAAACCCGGAATGGATCTTGTTGAGATAGTTCCCATCGAGGGGAATCTGCTGGTAGAGGCGCATGTAAGGCCGGCTGATATTGCATTTCTTCGTCCGGACCAGAATGCCCAGGTAAAACTGACGGCCTATGACTACGCCATCTACGGCGGGCTACCCGCTAAACTAGAACATATCAGTGCCGATACCATAACTGATGAGAATGGTGAAAGTTTTTACCTTATCAGGGTTAGAACAGCAAGGAATTATCTGGGAACCGAGAGCCATCCGTTGAAGATAATTCCTGGCATGACTGCTGTTGTCGACATTCTTACCGGTGAGAAATCTGTCCTTGACTACCTGCTGAAGCCGGTATTGCGTGCCAGGGAAATGGCCATGAGAGAAAGATAGTACTACGAGCATGGAAACAGAACACAACATGTCCTCAGAGGAACATATTTACAAGCGAATACTCGTAGCAAGTGCCGATAGTGGTCTTGTGATGCGTTTTTCCACAGCGCTGGAACTGAATTACAAGGTTATTAAATGGACCGGCAGCAACTCGGGTTACGAAATATTCAAGACTGAAAACCCTGATCTTGTGCTGATAGATCCAGAATTTTTTCCTGACTCCATTTCCGACACCGTCACCAGAATTGCAGAATCGTATCATGCACTGCGCATCATAATTATCGAGAACCAGTCTGACAGGCAGGTCGACCAGTACGCACTTTTCAAGGCGGGTGCACACGGATTCTGCAAGGAAAATATTTCCGATGCGTTGCTGAACAGGGCCGTGCAACTGGTATGTGAGGGTGAATACTGGATACAACGCAAACTCATTGCAAAAATGATTAATGACCTGGCCAGGGAGATGAATGATTCCCACATTTCTGCACCTAGGGATGGAAATGCCGTTATCGACGCACTGACACCAAGAGAACTCGAAGTTGCGAGAATGGTTCGGCTTGGCGGCAACAACAAAATGATCGCCCGGAAACTTGATATCTCCGAACGAACTGTAAAAGCACACCTGAGTGCCATCTTCCGAAAACTCGAAATCCAGAACCGCCTGCATCTTGCACTGTATTTCAGTGAGAACAATTGAGTTACCGCTGGCTCTTGTCAGGCAACCCGGAATATCAGGCCACATAAATAAAAGTTTCGAACAAAGGTCTATATGGAAATATTCACATGCAAACAATACCTCACTATTTACTACTGACAGCACTCCTGAGTCTCTGGATGGCAGGTAACCTGTCTGCTGCAGACCTGAAGGACGTTGTTATCGAGACTGTTGCATCCAATCCTGACGTTCTGGTTGCCGGCAGCGAACGAGATACGGTCGAACAGCAAATGGAACAGACACGTGCCGGATTTTTTCCCCAGGCGGATATAATGCTGGGTACAGGCTGGGAATCCAGCAACAACCCGGCAACCCGTGCCAGCGGCTATGGATCAAGAAATTTCAACCGCGACGAAGCGGAAATTGTAATCAGACAACTCCTTTATGATGGGCATGGGACCGAAAGCGAATTTGAGCGGAATCGCGCCCGCGTCAATTCACATGCCTACGACACCTTCAGCACCGCGGAAGTAATCGGTCTCAAGGCAGTGGAAGCCTATCTCAATGTACTCAAGGAAAACAAGCTGGTTCAGCTTGCAACCACCAATCTGGAAAATCACCAGCAAACCTATGACCGAATTCTAAAACGTGGCGAACGGGGTGTTGGCAGCAAGGCAGATGTACAGCAGGCATTGGGGCGTCTCGCACTTGCAAAAACAAATCTCATGGCTGAAGAAAACAAGTTACAGGATGCAATCGCCGCGTATGTCAATGTTGTAGGGAGCGCACCCGGGTACCTGGAGGAACCGCAGGCGCCGGAGCAACTGCTTCCGGGTTCTCTGGACGAGGCCATAACCATTGCACTGGACAATCATCCCAGACTGAAATCCGCGGAGGCAGACGTTGATGCAGCACGTGAGCAATATGAAGCCGCAAAGTCCCTGTTTTTCCCGCGGGTACACCTGGAAATCAGTGGCTCCAACAACGACAACCTGGACGGCATCCCCGGCGATAACAATGATGCACAAGCCATGATCCGTGGCCGATATAACTTCACAGGCGGCAAGGATATTGCCCGGCGGCAGGAAACCGTATACCAACTAGATCAGGCAAAGGAAATCCGTGCTCGAACACACCGCCAGGTTGTCGAGAGCATGCAGTTGTCATGGAATGCCTACGAAACCGCAAAGTCACAACTTGAGTATTTCAAAACCCATGTCGACGCCAGCAAGCAGGCACTTCTGGCATACCGGAAGCAATTCATCATTGGTCAACGCACCCTGATCGATTTACTTGATCAGGAAAATGAAGTATTCCAGGCAGAGATCAATTATGTCAATGGCCTGAATACCCTGGCCTTCTCAACATACAGGATACTTGCGGGTACCGGCAAACTGCTGTGGGCACTTGATGTGGAACTGCCCAAGCAGGCCAGTACGATACAGTAATCTGAACTATTTCAAGGTTGCTGCCGATGTGCTTGTACGCGAGCCCATCAGCATCAGCAGTTCCCGCTTGTTTCCTCACTGTGTTCTTTTGTCCAACGAGCACCGGCACTATCTCCGACATAGGCCGGATGCCGTGAGTCCGTATGCATTCTATGACAGATTAGTCACCATCGACATACCTATCTGGCCCGGCGGCAGTCGAGCCGATAGGAATGGATCGGCAACGGCAGGTTCTGGTCATTGTCTTTTCCCTGAGTGCTTCCTTACTCGCTCACCAACGCGAATGCCATTGATATGTCTTATTCCGCCTGATTCATCCTGCCTGTCGACGTTATTGTAAAAAAGCCGAGCATGCCCGCCGGACACTGCAACCAGCGACATCGCCAGGCTGCTGGATAGTTGCAGGCATGCCGCATCGCTAGCATATTGCCAGGCTACTGTAGAACACATCACCATGGACTGTCCCTCGCAATGGCAGTATATTTCTGCCCATAGTGATGGAATCAGGAGCGACAGGGGGCACAGATGTTCACTCTCAAACCAAATAACACATATAAAACATAAGGATAGCCAGAAACCATGAAACAGCACGCCAGAACCCATGCGGATCTCGATGCTATGTTGATCGGCCAGAAAACCGTACCCAAGGGTTGCCGGGTATTAAACGTCAGCCCTCAGGGTATGATGCTGCAGTGTGAACCGGATGGCCGTCTGCTGACCTTCCGCGATGCAGATCTCGTGGACATCCATCTGACAGTACAGCATGGTGGAGGCAGGAAAAAATTTGCCATTCCATCCATTGTCAACCGCGTTGATATAAAAAGTATTGACGTGGTTTTCCAGCATCCGAATTCCGAATTACTGAAGCTGATAGAAGCCTACCGAATCAGTGACACACACATGATGGAAGCCTCGATTGCGCACAGTCCGATGGAGGCTGGCGCAAAGGTATCTGCACTGCCCAAAACAACGGTTAATGCACCAACCGTGGAATCCGGGGACACCGGTAACATGCAAGGCAACCGCAGAATTCTCTACCCTGTTCTGCTGACAGTCATTTTCTCTGTCTGTATCGCTGCTGGCGCCTACCTCTACACATCGGGCATTGAGAGCCGCTTGGGCGTACTCGAAACCATAACGATCAACCAGACCAACGAACTTGCCGAAATACGCAGCCGAATTTTCTCATCGAGTCTTCAGGAGGGCCGGTACGCATCCCTGAATGCGCGTTTGCAAGCACTCACAGATGCTTTTGGCACCCTTGAGGGCAAGCTCGACACGGTTTTATCCGGCAAACCCGTCGCAGCGGATAGCATAACAGGCAAGGCCGCAGCAGACACGATAGCCTCGGGCGGGAGAGAAACCCCGATTTCCATCACCCCGGAAAGCCCAGCAAACAATAGCACAACGGGCACCGCGGCTATGCCTTTTAAGCTTACCGGGAAAAATGTCGGCAAAGACATATCCACAGACAAATCACGCCCAGTGCCCGCACCTGTCGCGATAGCCAACGGCCAGGAAAAGCAATATGAAGCTCAGGAGCCAGCATCTCAGTCCACAATTTCGACAAACCCGGCCAGTACGGAAATACAGCCGATAAATGAGATCACGCAACCCGTACCCGCCAGCCTCGGCAGCATGGCCGACAGGAAAGCCGAAACCGGAAACGCGTCAGGTACGGCTGCTGCAACGGCCAGCTCAGGTTCCGGCCCCTGGATTATCAACCTGCTTTCCTCCCGCAAAAAGCAGGATACCGACAGGCTTGCCGAGATTGCTGCAACCCATGGCATACCGGTAGTACAAAACCGGGCCATCGTGAAAGGAAAGGAATACTGGCGCCTGCAGGTAACAGGTTTCGGGAATGCCACGGAGGCGAAAAACTACGCCATCCCGATCAAGAAAAAGCTAGGAATAAAGGACGTCTGGATATTTCGGCAGAAAGGATGAACCAATGGCCTGACAACGGCCTCACAGCAGCCGGTAACGCCAACACGCTAGCCCGGTTGGCGTCCCCAAGGGGATTCGAACCCCTGTTACCGCCGTGAAAGGGCGGTGTCCTAGGCCGACTAGACGATGGGGACTAACACTGTAAAGGCTCTCAGGCCTTCGTTTAACTGGTGGAGCCAGGCGGGATCGAACCGCCGACCCCTTGCATGCCATGCAAGTGCTCTCCCAGCTGAGCTATGGCCCCGTAAAACGAAGCGCGCAATTTACGACAGGTACACCTTCCTGTCAAGATAACTCCGGGGTTTTAGTGGAACCAGGAAGATTTACCACACCAGCCACTGGCTGTTAACGCCCTAAGCAGTCTGTTGCTGCTCGATTTTTGCCCACGAGTCACGCAGCGTGACCGTCCGGTTGAATACCGGCGTGTTCGGCGTCGATAATTTTGTATCGACGCAGAAATAGCCCTCGCGTTCGAATTGAAAACACTCGCCCGGCGCCCCTTCGGTTATTGCGGGTTCAACAATACATTCGGTCAGGGTCAACAACGAGTCCGGATTCAGGTATTCCCGGTAGTCACTGTTCCCGGCTGCATCTGGACGCGGATGTGTGAACAGACGATCATACAGCCTCACCTGTGCGCGTTTGCCGAATTGCGCAGACACCCAGTGAATTACGCCCTTGACCTTGCGCCCTTCCGGATTTGCGCCCAGCGTTGCGGGGTCGTAAGTGCAGTGCAACTCGATCACATCGCTGCCGGCATCCTTGATCAGCCTCGTCACAGCGTATAACATAGGCATTCCGTAACCGTACCTCGCCACCACTGATCAGCCGCTTGAAATTCTTTGTCGATTCTTCCCTGAAATCATTTCGATCGATATACAATTCTCTCGTAAACGGTAATGTTCGCGTACCCTTGGTGTCATCCTGGGGATGATTGGCCACAGTCAGGTGTTCCACCTGTCCCTTCCGGGTAGTTGGTGATAACCACTTTCAATGGATGCAGCACAGCCATTCGGCGCTGGGCAGTGACATTCAGATCTTCGCGTATACAGTTTTCCAGTACACCCATTTCGACGATATTCTCCGACTTGCTCACACCAATTCTGGATGAGAAGTCACGAATCGATGCCGGGGTATAGCCACGGCGACGTATACCGGCAATCGTCGGCATGCGCGGGTCATCCCAGCCGTCTACATGACCGTCGGAAACCAGCTCCGTGAGCTTGCGCTTGCTCATGACCGTATATTCAAGATTCAGACGGGAAAACTCGATTTGCTGCGGATGGCACGGAACTGCAACATTCTCCAGCACCCAGTCATACAGCGGTCGATGGTCCTCGAACTCAAGCGTGCAGATTGAGTGGGTAATACCTTCCAGCGCATCTGATACAGGATGGGTAAAGTCGTACATCGGGTAGATGCACCAGGCTTCGCCTGTTTGGTGATGGATAACACCGTGACGTATGCGGTAGAGTGTTGGATCACGCATGTTCATGTTCGGTGAGGCCATATCAATTTTCGCACGCAGCACCCGTGAGCCGTCCGCGAACTCCCCGGCACGCATTCGCCTGAACAGGTCCATATTCTCGCCAGCAGGGCGATTACGGTACGGACTCTCCCTGCCAGGTTCAGTCAGGGTGCCTCGGTACTCGCGAATCTGGTCAGCCGTAAGATCGCAGACATAGGCCTTGCCTGCCTCTATCAACTCGACAGCAAACCCGTAGAGCTGCTCGAAATAGTCCGAAGCATAGAACAGCCTGTCCTGCCAGTCATACCCCAGCCACCGGACATCCTCCTTGATCGACTCAACGTATTCGATGTTCTCCTTGTGCGGATTGGTGTCATCAAAACGGAGGTTGCAGGAACCGTTGTAATCCCTGGCAATACCGAAATTCAGACATATCGACTTTGCATGTCCGATATGCAGGTATCCGTTTGGCTCGGGGGGAAACGTGTAGCCACCCTCCCCTGATGCTTGCCACTTGCGATATCAGCTTCAATGATATTACGGATAAAGTTTGACGGCGTGCTTGTTTCTTCACCGCTCATAGTCAGTTTACTTCCATACGTTTGCCAATATAATCCAGCGCCCTGTCGATACGCCGCAGACAGGCATCGCGACCGACCAGATGCAGTGTCACATCGATACCTGGAGATGCAGCCCTTCCGGTAATAGCCACCCGCAGCGGTTGTGCGACCATGCCAAGCTTAAGATCGAGTGATTCCGCAACATGCACAACTGCCTGATGCAAATTCTCGGGTGTCCAGACCTCCAGTTCGGCCAGTATCCTGCGTATCAGGGAAAGAGCTTCAATTGCAGTCGGCCGCAGGTTTTTCTTTGCGGCAGCTTCATCATATTCATCAAAGTCACGGTAAAAAAATGCGCTGATTTCCGCCATATCAACCAGAGTCTTCGCACGTTCCTGCTGCACGCGCACCACCTCGATCAGATCAGGACCTTCTGCAGGATCTACCCCAAGGTCGCCCATATGCGCACTCAGCAGATGGGCAATCCTTGCAGGATCAGCATTCTTGATGTAGTGCTGGTTGAGCCAGAGAAGTTTCTCGGTATTGAAACTTGAGGCGGTCTTGTTGACCGAGTCGATGTCGAACAGACTGATCATCTCGTCCAGAGAGAATATTTCCTGGTCGCCATACGACCAGCCAAGTCGCACCAGGTAGTTCAGCAGGGCTTCGGGAAGAATACCCTGGGTACGATACTCAAGCACGCTCACGGCACCATGACGCTTGGAAAGTCGTGTACCATCATCACCCAGAATCATGGGAACATGGGCGTAACGCGGCGGTTCCGTCCCAAGAGCTATCAGTATGTTAACCTGGCGCGGCGTATTGTTGACATGGTCATCACCACGAATCACATCCGTGATACCCATATCAGCATCATCCACGACGACACTGAGATTATAGGTCGGCGCGCCGTCAGTGCGCCTGATTATGAGGTCATCAAGCTCTGTATTACTGAAAATAATTTTCCCTCGAATTCGATCATCAATGACAACACTGCCTTCCTGCGGGTTTCGGAAACGGATTACATGCGGTTCGTCGGGGTCAACCTGCAGTCCGCGGCAGTGACCGTCGTAACGTGGCTTCTCCTTGCGTTGCAACTGCCCCTCACGCAATGCCTCCAGACGTTCTCTGGAACAATTGCAACGGTAAGCCAGACCCTTGTCAAGTAATTCCTGTATCACTTCATTATAACGTTCGAAACGATGTGTCTGGTAAAAAGGCCCCTCATCATACTCGAGGCCAAGCCACGCCATCCCTTCCAGGATGGCGTTGATGGACTCTGTCGTGGAACGCTGCAGGTCAGTATCCTCGATGCGAAGCACAAACCTGCCACCGTGTTTTCGGGCGTGTAGCCAGGAAAACAATGCAGTCCTTGCGCCACCAACATGCAGATAACCCGTCGGGCTTGGCGCGAATCGTGTTTTAATACTCATTCGGATATCAAACCAAATCTTGTTTTTGGGAAGTTACTCAACCCTGATCAGACCGTATTCAGACTGGTTGTGGCGTGTGAACACTGCCTGGTGTCGAAAGCAGACCGGATATTGCATGAACCAGTTTGCTGTGATCCACCGGCTTCAGCAGAAACCGGGAGACGCCGAGTTGAACGCATTCATCATACACTTCCTGCGTCGCATCGCCAGTGATCACCACGATCGGAACAGATTCTGCCGCAGGGTGCAGTTGCCTGTATTCTTTTATCACATCAAAACCTGACAACCCCGGCATCTGAATATCAAGCATAATGATATCGTACTCATTGTTACGCAGTTGCTCGAGTGCCGCATTGCCCGAAGCAGCAATGTCTGGCGTAACCCCCAGTTGATTGAGCATGTCCTTCATGACGTAACGGTTCATCCTGCAGTCATCCGCGACAAGCACACGCAGGTCATTATGCTGCGCAAGCAGGTGAGTATAATCTTCGACTGTTTTTTGGGTAGATCTGCCTGCCAGCATAATACATGCCCCATAGTGCAGAGCATTGTCGATATTCTCAAATGAACTCACCACCACATGGAAGCCTGAACGAAGATATTTCTCTCGAAGCCGGGAGTCCGGGTGGTAAGCAATCAGGCATGCGCCCGGCTTGCGCACATCCAGGACAAGTTCCTCAACATCAGCGATATACAATCCCTGGCAGTCCACCAGCAGGCAACAGCCATCCATGTTTATCTTCGCCGCTTTTATTGAAGGCCAGTCGGAATACGCCCCAGCAGCACCATCAACTGCTTCTTGTATGCCTGAAACAAGTGTTTTCCCGATGTTAGCGGGACCCCCGTTCGTGACGATGATGTAATCAGGCAATCGGGTTTTTCCATTTGCCTTATTCCGCGCCCCGATCGACACAGCGGGTAACGGGATATCAAACCAGAAGCGGCTACCTTTAAACTCTTCACTTTCCACGCCTATAACTCCACCCATGAGTTCCACAAGACGTTTTGCAATAGCGGTCCCCAGACCGGTTCCACCATACTTTCTCTGGACAGAATCATCCGCCTGCCGGAATCTCTCAAAGATTCGTGACTGCATATCCCTAGAAATGCCGATTCCGGTATCGCTGACTTCAAACGAGATATGACATGCTGACAATCCCGAACACTGCTTGCTAACCTTCAGCCTTATTTCTCCGACATTTGTGAACTTTATGGCGTTTCCCAGCAGGTTTACCAGAACCTGCCTCAGACGTCCTGCATCACCCAGAACAAACGGCGGCACCGAGACATCCAGGTCGGTAACAAACCGGACACCTTTCTCCTCCGCACGAATTGACAGCATACTGGCTACAGAGTACACAAGGTTGTACAAGTCGAATTTCTCACTTTTCAGCTGAACATGGCCTGCCTCTATTCGTGAAAAATCCAGCACTCCCCCGACCAGGGACATAAGGCTTTTCGAGGCATCATTGATATGGGCAACAATCCTATCCTGCTCGGATTTCTCCTCCGCCTTGCTCAGCATGCTGCTAAAACCCATCACAGCGTTCAAAGGCGTTCTTATTTCATGACTGATATTTGCCAGAAATCTGGATTTCTCCTTGTTTGCGGCCTCTGCGCGTTCTTTTTCCTTTTGAAGCGTTTAAGCATAATGAAACATACAATGGAATAATTGAAATAACATGATGCCGGTAATAGCAAAGCAACAACTCATCATGCCAGAAGGGTGTTATCTGGGTCACGAAGACAAATCCAGAAAGTGATAATAATCGCACAAAGTATTAATTCCTGATACCCATACCTAAAGCCATTCCCCACTGTCATCCACAAATATACGACAAAAAAAGGAACCCCATATTCATCCAGAAAATAAAGCAAAGCACACTGACAAGCAAGACATCGAACACCATATATACTGTATGTCTCCACTGTGCACCCTTGTGGATATAAATATGTCTGCAATATAATTACTACGAGAAAAGGCTATATAACACAACCCCAAAATAACAACAGGGTGATATAAGCCACCACTTATCTTTTCTGTTGTAACCAGAAAGAGCGCATAAATCAACACCACTTAAAACTAACAACAAACGCATACCAGCCTGCTCTAGTTCTACATTTCCCTGCATCTGTATACAGCGCCCTTCTCCTGACATTCATAGCCACTTTCCCCCCGGTAACAACGCCTCGAAATATTACCATACAGCTATCGAATTCGAGTTTATTTGTGCATCGAAATACATCGCACCAGCAGCGCCCCGACTGTAGAACATTTCCGCCAACTACTGTATATAATTACAGTATCCAACCCGGCCTCTGAAGGACTCATTACCATTTACACAGGAATCATCCCATGCCATCCGCTACCGGCTCACCAGGTACAATACACACTGCAACCCGTCTTTCCTGCCCCGTAATCTGGCCGTGCGCAATCATGCTTGTCGATATGAACGCCTTCTTTGCCTCTATTGAGCAACGCGACCGCCCCGAGTGGCGCGGCCGCCCGGTCGCGATCACCAATGGCAGGCAGGGCACTTGCATCATCACCTGCTCCTACGAGGCCCGCGCATACGGCATCAGGACCGGCATGCACCTGAAAAAGGCACGCCGGCTGTGCCCGGAGCTGGTTCAGTGCCCGGCCCGTCCGCACTGCTACGCAGCGACATCTGTTGCCATCATGCAGGCACTGCAGGACATTACACCCGATATCGAGGTGTTTTCCGTAGACGAGGCATTTCTGGACGTTACCCATTGCCAGCGCCTGCTGGGCACCCCGCCCCGCATGGCCCGGATGGCAAAGCAGAAAATCTTCGAAACATCGAAGCTCCTGTGTTCCATTGGCGTCAGCGGGGACAAGACTACCGCCAAATTTGCCGCCAAGCTGAACAAGCCCGACGGCCTGACCATCATCCCGCCCTGGGAGGCTGCGGCACGACTGCACGACGTACCCGTCACCGGATTATGCGGCATCGCGGCAGGTATCGGCGGCTTCCTGGAAGAGCACGGCGTCCACACCTGTGGCGACATGCAACGGCTGCCGATCAGCGTCCTGGCACGGCGCTTCGGCAACCCCGGTCGCCGCATATGGTACATGTGCCAGGGTCAGGATCCCGACAAGCTGCAACAGGACATCCCGGCGCCGAAATCCATCGGCCACGGCAAGGTGGTGCCTCCCGACACCCGCGACGCAACGGTACTGCTGACCTACCTGATGCACATGAGCGAGAAAGTCGGCGCGCGGCTGCGACGCCACCAGCTAAAATCATTGACCTTTTCCATTGGCCTGCGCACCGCCTACGGCTGGCTGGGGGGCAAGCCACGCTGCGCCCTGCCGACCGATGATGGCCGGCAAATCATGGCGCTGTGTCGACAGGTCATGCGGGAGACCTGGCACGGCCAGGGCGTGCACCAGGTGCAGGTAACCGCGCTGGATCCGGTCGACAGCGGCAGTCAGCTGGAACTGTTTGACACCACCGACGAGGTACGCGACCAGGTCAACGCCGTCATGGATGCCGTCAACCGGCGTTATGGCGAACTTGTACTTGCCCCGGCGCGCTTGCTCAACCGCTCCAGCATGCCCAATGTGATCGCGCCGGCATGGAAACCCTTCGGGCACCGGCAGACGCTCTAAAACGGCATGTGCGGCGGCGTCTATTACTCGGTCAGCGGCGGGGACATCCGGTTCTATTTCCCGAATCCGAAGGCACAACTGCCGGTCAGAATGCGGTCCGGCGGCACGCAACTGCTCGGCTGGGGACGCCGTCCCGAGCAGACCGGTAAACTGCCACTGGGCGGCTGGGCCCGGCTGGATGGCATCTACGAGGGACGCTGGGATCGCTGGTTCCCGATACCCGTCAAAGTGCCGGTCAAGAGCTTCATGGAGCAGGACCTCGAGGGGCACAGCCGCTGGTACGACCTGACAAAGGGCCAGTGGATCCAGGGGCTGGTCGCACGCTACCAGCACGAGCGCCGGGTTTACGTTGTCACGGTTGAGCCGGAACTGGCTGACGCGATACACAGCCGCTGGCCCAGGATTATGAGCGGCTGATGCGCATGCCGGTAAGAACTGGAAACTGATGGACCGGGTTTCCGGCAGGTTCAGGCAGTCCACCCTCTCCCGGAGAGTCAACAATCTGGCAGGCCCCTGCCAGGAAAAGCAGATTATTTAAAGAACGGGACCCTGGCAGAGGTGTCGACCCGACAACGGCGCCAGGCAGCCCAGCGCAAACACAGCACATACCCGGGCAAAAGGCCACGCAGCCCACCAGACGCAAGCGGATGTTCACATCACGATAAATACAGCGGCCAAAAGGCCGCGCAGGTCTGACCGCAACCGGTCAGTCGAATTTCTTGCTTCTGGATATCCCCGCCAACCCAACCATTATTTCCTGGTGGCTTGCTTCTTTTTCGGAGCCGCTTTCCTGGTTGTGACACGACGTGTGGCAGTTGTCTTCCTGGCCACTTTTTTTCCAACGGCTTTCTTCCCGGCAGCAGTCTTCTTTCGAACCACCTTCTTCTTTGCGGTAGCCTTCTTTTGAACGGCTTTCCTCCTGGGTGCAGCCTTCTTTCGAACCACCTTCTTTCTTGCGGCAGCTTTCTTTCGAACGACCTTCTTCCTGGTAGTCACCTGCTTTTTCGTTGCTTTCTTACCGGCTGGTTCCGCCGCTGCTTCGTTCCCCGGCAAAGCAGTCTCAGTATCCTCGTTATACTCAATAACGTGGGTGCGACGGTCTCTGGGTCCCTGTGGCCCCATTGGTCCCTGCAGCCCCATCGGCCCGGGCGGCCCAATCGGCCCCGGTGGCCCCATCGGACCCGGTGGCCCAGCCTCGCCCTGGGGACCATATGGTCCTTCGTGGCCCATTTCCCCTCTGGGGCCTGCTGGTCCCATTGGTCCTTCCGGCCCCATATTGCCCTTGGTACCCCGTGGGCCCGGTGGCCCCATCGGCCCTTCCGACCCCACATTGCCCTTGGCCCCTCGCGGGCCTGGCGGCCCTCGACGTTTAGGGTCGTTTTTAAGCGCAGCCAACTCTTCCTCGAGTTTTTTAACCCTGGCGGCCAGCGTCCCCACTGATGACAGTTTCGCCTCGAGCTCGCCCGGTTTATGCTTGACTATCTCCTTATCTTTTTTTGCCTTCATGCCAATCGCCCCCCTGTAACAAGCTGAAAATATTCATCATCCCATTGTGACTACCGGCAGTCGCGGTTACCAATGCAATCCGGCTGCCACACCCTCCGTCATTTCATCCTCCGTCAGAAGCAACATTATCCCGGGCATCCGGAGGTTCACTCTGCCCTTGAACCTGCGTCACGCACACCCGGCAACAGCGACGGCCCAACCCTGAACTGCAAACTTTTCGCTTTTATCGATCTGCGCGTGCAGATTCCGGTTTGACCTAGAATGTAGCCGGAGCCAGCCTGCTCACAGGCCGTGCCGGTTGAAGCTCGACAGCCACCAGCGTCCCGTGATCTACCTGCGCCTGGGCCTGTACCGGCCAATACACGGCTGAGAAAAACAAGGCCCGGGAACAGACATTTGGAGTATTAAGTCACCCCGTATTCATTTGACTCACTGGCCGGGGATAAAGACTACACAGGAAAGGTGTATATCACCAAATGCTGAACCTGGATTTTGGCTCGCGTCCGTTGATTGGCGAAAGCACATTTTGACTCAGTCCAGCGGGACCCGTGTCTACCGGCCGTTGCGAGCTGTGACGAGCGAACAGGTTTGGGCCGGGCATGCAGCATCCGGAAACGTCGCGTTGACGTGCATGACACCGGAACTTCCCCACCGTTGCACTAAAAGTCCGGGCCGGCTTTCACTATGAACCGGCAACCGAATTGCTCCCGGTATCGGATGCACTGCTGTGGCCTGCACCGGGCTGGCGGGATTGCATTCGGTGAAACGTCACCTGGTAATGACGAACTGACCTGTTATTGCTATTTACCACTTCGATGGGCACACCACTTTCTGCAGACTTCAAACGGACCGGTCAGTCCTGGTGGAAGCAGCCACACCGCGATATGTAATTATAGATCCAGCCAAATATGGCACCCCCGATTGCACCGTCGAACAGACCATAAACTGTTCCCATGATGATCGAACCAATGCCCTGGCCGGGATGATATCCCGGGTAGATAGAGGCCACGACTTCGAGGAAGGCGCCACCGTAACCCGGCCAGATCAGGTTGGCCGTTGCAACAGCAAGGACCGCCGCGCTCCAGAACACTGCGGCGGTGACAGATAGTGCAATAATATTAATTCGCATAAGCCTTCTTCCCTGGTTGACGGATTAAAAAAGACCACCCCACTCATGGAAACACCACTGCTCGCTGCTACGGCCGGGGCTGGTTATCCAGCATAAAAACCTGACGGTGGAACCTGGATGACTCGACTTTCCAGGAATGGCGATCCATCAACTTACAGTGTAGTACCCGTTATCCTTATTGTTACCCCCAGCTACTGGTAACCACCAGCGATATGGCACCAACTCACACCGTCGGCGCAATACTCGGGTGACTACCCTGTGTTCGCGCCGACAGCCTCCATCTGTAAAAGCGCAGCGGTTTACGCTGCCTTGAGGGTTATATGGGCTTCCTCGCCAAGCACCTTGAAGATGTCGTTGAAATCCGCCTTGGCGGTCTCAACAAATAACCCGATGTGGCCCATGACGCAAACCGAATAATCGCCTGCGGCAACAGCCCAACCGTGGAAAGGCGTCCACTTCATTCCGCTGATGCGGGTAAAGCTTTCAGCCTGTGAGGTTCCCATCAGGGTGTTGGCTGCACACATTTGTGCAATCAGTCTGGCGATCTCCTCAGTCAAATCGCCCTTGTAGGTGACAAGATCACCGCCCGGCGTAAACTCTCCCGCCGCAACGGCACCCTTTAGCCCCATTACTCTGTCAAGATTTGCCATCGTACACCTCCTTCCGGCTAAACTCCGGAGATGTGGCAGCGGGCTTAATGTGGCCATGGCCCGCATACAAATTATAGTTTCACTACAGCCAGGAGCCACCCCAACCAGTTCATGGTAATTGGGTGTATCTGACAACATGAAAAACCTGATTTTAATCTGTGCATTTGTATTTCAGTCGCCCCTTTAGCCAGTATTTGAATTTCTGCGGCAGGAACAAAATAGTCTGGCCTTGTCGACTTTGCGCTACACAGGTATCTCTTCAAAGTTCAACACAGGTGACTGGTCTTTGGCATTTCCATCTTCACCGTGTAAAGAAATAACTGAACCTGCGCTGTTCTGGTGTGCCCATGGGCGCAGAGTTGCACCAACACAAGCCACCTCTGTGAATGCCCCACGCACATAAGGTGCCAGAACAAATTTTCCGCTAGTAGTAGAAATCAATGTGCTCTGACACCATTGTCTCTCGGTGACCAGCCAAACCATCGTGAATTCCCCATCTGCATGGATAACGCGATAGGGAATCGGACGATTTTCAACAAGCTGTTAGGCAATGCGAATAGGTTTTCACATTGCCTGTTGCACGATCTCAATGAGACCTTCCAATTCTGTTGTAATCGGCTCAGTGGGTTGTATGTAAATTCCCCCACAGTCATTTAAGTACCGAAGGATGTAAGGGTCGTTGTGCAGGTGATTCAGGTGATCAACCCAAGCGGGTGGTGTATTTTGAACCGGGAGGTGGTCTTTTGAAGCGCGTTTCCACAACTCGGATAGATTATGACGAATAGATTTCTTATTACTGTCACGCCCCCTGATTTTATCAACTGATCCATCGCGCGTAAGGTATGCCTTCAGCAAGCACTCAAGAACGTGTGCGCACAGCATCACCTGTGCAGGAGAGGCATCCGGTGATGCGTTAGCAGCCAAGATTCGTACGCCAGGCATCAGGTATTGGACAACGCGTAAAAACGTATGTGGTGGACGCGTCAACTCCGAGAACTTAAGATCACCACGCAACTTTATTGTTATCGGACTAGCGGTGTATGTTTCCATTGTTATGAGTCCCAGCAATTCGGTAGCGTCTTGTTACCATAATCAATAGATTTTTTCTGATCTAGTTCGTTGAGACACTCAATGACGGTAAAGGGTCGCCGGATCCTGACTTAGTAACTGTATATGCGCCACCCATTCGCCCTGCAGTGCTTACTTTACGGTTACTCTATACTCATAGCAGGGTGGCATGTGGAGCTGTACATAGCAGCTAACATATTGTTTCTAAAATAGTGCCCGGGGCCGGAATCGAACCGGCACGGTGTTGCCACCGAGGGATTTTAAGTCCCTTGCGTCTACCAATTTCGCCACCCGGGCAATGTCGCGCGGCAGAATTTTACAGTGGCCTGCCTGATATGTAGAGGAGAAATTGGGGGCCGGTCCCGAAATCGAGCCAAGGGGTACAGCTATCTGCCAGATATGATGCCTCTGGTCCGGCATTTGTTCCACCATGCATCTGAGGGCATCCTGCGGGATATCCAGAACCCTTTCCCGATTTTGCCGCTTTCAGGGAAAACCAGGGCCAATTCTTTCAGTGCCTGGGGAGCGCCGGCGCAGCCTGCCGCCAAACGCCGACGTTATGATCAAATTCCTGGCATCCCCGACCCCGGTTAGCGCGCGCTCATTCCCCCCTTTGTGGAACGGGGCGTGGGGGAACCCGCTGAGCTTGCAAATTCGGGGGCATTCACCCGCTCATGGTCACGGCTGCAGTGAGGGAAAGCAACCTGGACCATGCACCAGCACGGTTCCGTGAAACCGGGCTAACCCGGCTCGTCGGATTCGTCTTCCAGCACCAAACCCTCATTTTCCAGCGTCATCGACTCGATCGCGACGGCGTTGGCGTTGGCATCCAGCTCCGGCATGGCCGTATATTCAGACACCCAGGAGCGGGATACCTTGTACGTCATGGCAAGCTGGCCGACCTCGTCGTAGCACTCGATGACCAGATCCTTGCGGAAGTCCTTTAGCGATGCTTTACCTTCCTGGTCGGGCGTGGCGTTCCAGGCCTTGCTGGCCCATTCTCCGAACCCGGTGTCGTGGGTGATTCCGCGCTTGAGGGTGATTGCCTCGAAGCCGGACCTCCCGGACGATTTGTGGCAGTGGCCGGGATTGCCACCTTCGCGATGCTTTACCACTTCAGTGGTGCGCTTGAGGGCTGAAACCTTGCTGAAGCCAGCCACGTAGCGGCCGTCCCATTTCACCCGGAACCGGTAGTCCTTGTAGGGATCGACGCGCCGGGCGCTGGCGGTGGATTCTGTCATGCGGGGGTCTTCTCCCTGAACCTGGCCAGCCAGTTGCTGGATCCGGATGATTACGAACTCTGCCGGCTTCAGGGCAGCGAAGCCGACCAGGATGTTGACAAAGCCGCGGTCGATGTCTTCCCGGGTGGTGGTATCGCTGCAGCACCTGACCAGGTAGGCTTCAGGGGGCGTATTCCCCTGGAAGGCGCCCCGGCGAAACAGATTGTTCATGAAGGCGTCGATACCGAGGCGGATCTGTGCCCACAAGGACTCGTCGTTGGGTTCGAACACCACCCACCGGGTGCCCCGGTACAGGCTTTCCTCAATAAACAGGGCCAGGCGGCGCACCGGTACATATTTGTATTCGGAGTTCATCCGGTCAGCACCACGCAGCGTACGTGCGCCCCAGGACACCACGCCGTGCTCCGGGAATACCCGCAGGCAATTGACACCCAGTGAATTCAGGCTGTCGTTTTCGCGGCCGCTCAGCGGATACGCCACACCTTTCACCCCCACCAGGTTCGCCTCGGCACCGGCCGGCGCCTTCCACACGCCGCGGTCGCCGTCGGTGCGCGCATACAGTCCGGCGACGGCGCCGCTGGGCGCGATGAGGGGCACCTTGCGTATCTCAATCGGATCGACGATGCGGAGCCAGGGGTAGTAGACCGCGGCGTTATCGGACCCGGGCAGCGCGGTGCCGGAGGAGACCGCCGCGGCCATGTCCGCCGGGCTGCTGGCTGAGAGTGGCGCATCGACAATCAGGAAGGCGCGGCGTTCCTCGCTGTAGGCGGCGGCAGCCAGCAGCGTAGTATTGTCACTGATGCCCGGCAGACAGAGCAGGTTGAACGAGTCCACCTGTTCGAGGGCGTAGATGCCACTGCCCTGGTCACGATCGCTGCTGAATAAGGGGCAGACGTCCGTACTGGCGGCATCCATGATCACCCGCACGACCCAGGCCTCCTTGCCGCCATTCCGGAAGAAGAGGCTCACGCCGTAGCTCATTTCCGAGTCTGCCGAGAGTCCGCCGAAGTGGCGCTCGAAATCGGCAAAAGCGGAAATATGCACTGCCTTGTTGACGGGCTCGCGTGCCGCCGTACCTACAAAAGACGTCACCGAAGTGGCGACGCCGCTAATGGTGCGTACGTCATCGGGCACTTCTTCGATAAAGACGCCAGGACTTAAATATTCTGTTGCCGCGGGGTTTCCTTACGGGTTTATCTTTGCCGTAAGGGATTCACCCGGCGCTAGCCGATCAAATCATCCGGAACCACGATCCCTGCAGGGTCCTGATAATCCGGCACGGGTAAAGGCGCATTCAGCGGTGCTTGCTGGACCTCGGGGTCGCCGGACAGATGCACCCAGACCTTCCACCCGGTGCCATGGGCATAATCCCGGTAGCCGCTGTAACCGGAGTCCCAGGGCTGCCAGTCCATGTCGCTTCCACCGATACGCACATAGAGGTCGCCGTGGCTGCCGGCGACACGTGCGGCATACACACCTTTTGCCAGCGCGTTGTTCTGGGTGTAGAGGGCGCTGCCCGCATTCACCCCCGCCACCTTTCTCGCATTGATCAACGCCTTGATCTTCTCGCGCAGGTCCGCACCCCAGTCGAAATAATGTTTCCAGTAAACTGTCGGCACCCCGGGGTGGGTGAGGATGTAGGCATAGCCCTGCTCCACCTGCCAGTCGTTGAGGAAATTGTCGAACTCGTGATCCTGCTGCGGTGTGCCGTCCGGGTTGGTGCGGTAGCCGGTGTCATGGTTTTCAAGAAAGGTTACCGCCCTGTTCTTCCACGGCAGTCCGTCGGTGGTGTCGCCCACCATGCCGATGCCGTTACCGTAGCCGTACCAGGCCGTGTATTTTCCCTTGTTGTCCTTGAGCGTGAAGAAGGTGGTGAAGTCGAACACATCGCTCGATGTCTGCAGATCGCCGGGAGTGGTCGCGGTGTTCCAGATCCAGCCACGCTGGGCGCCGTGCTGGCCCCAGTCGTATTCACCGACCGAGAAAGTCGGATGGCTTGCCCGGTTGTACACGGCGATCCATTTGGCGTGATAACCATGCACCATGTCATAACGCCAGCCCCGGTAACCCAGGGATTTCAGTTGCAACAGGTAGCGGATGATATCGCGGCGGACGGTTTCATTGGTATGGTCGATGTCCCGGAAGTCGGGATAGCTGTAAGTCGTACCGCCATGTCCCGCGTATTCCCCGGGACTTTCCTCGGGTGCGCCGCGCTGGTCGACGGGTGTACCGACAACTTCCGAACCCGGATTGGTGAACGCCTCGTCGTCGCGCGTGATGGACCACGTGCCCCAGTCAGGGTTCTTGAAATCCGCCCAGTGTGCACTGCCATCACGGTGATTGATGACGATATCGGCGACGGGTTCGATCCCGTTTGCCAGCAGGGCTTCCAGCATTGCGCGCTGTTGCTGGAAGCTGCCATAACTGTTGTTCAGGTTGAAGTATTCTTTCGGGTTATAGCCTGCGCTCAGTTCCCCTGCGTAGGAAGGCGGGGGAAGCCAGATGAGATCGAAGCGTCCCTCGCGTATGGCGGGCGCCTGTTCCTTCACGATTTCGTACCACTTCTTGTCGCCCAGTTCCGGAAAGCTGTCCGGATGGCCATGCCGGTATGACTCCCAGTAGAAACCCTGCAACATTACCCGGTCGTCGTCGAACCCTGCCTGGGCCAGGGCCGCGTTCGGCTGAAACAGCTGCAGTATGAGAATGAAGAAACAACAGACTGACCAGAATCTTCCTGATTTCATGTCACTGCCCTCGCAACCCGGACAACGCGTTCTGTTTTGCAGCTGGAGATTACCCCTGTAAACCGGCGTGGCGCAATTAGGGAATCTACTTATGTGGCAGACATCAACAAGAATCCCGACAACCATCCGGCAGTTGGGGGGCATGACAAACTTTAATAACTGATCCGCAATGCAGATGGATTCCGTATGCGTAATCGTGGTCGTCTGCAGGAGCGTTGACCGGAACAATGGGCTGTGTCATCTTTTGCCCCGGACCACGGATGCCCCACCTGCACAGGTTGACGAGGCTCGTTTATCGGCTCCCGGAAAAGGAGACATGCTATGGAAACAGACTTATCCATTCTCCGGTACTACCAGCCCGCGCAAGCCATACTGGAAGCCGACTGTCTGCACAGGCGGCGAGCAACCGACGCGTCAGAGCCCGCCGGTACCGATTGTATGGGCGCACAGGAAGCATTCGATACCGTGCGCGCTGCAAAGGGACTGGCCCTCTCGGGCGGCGGCATACGCAGCGCCACATTCAATCTCGGTGTACTGCAAGCGCTCGCCCAGGCAGGCATATTGAAAGAGATCGATTACCTGTCGACCGTCTCCGGCGGCGGTTATACAGGTTCCCTGCTCGGACGGCTGTATCACAGCGCAGCAGCCGGAAGCACGAAAAATTCACCCGCAGCGACGGCAGTTGAAGTCGAAACAGTCCTGGCCAGTGATGCCGCCCCCGTATTGCGCTGGCTGCGCGACAACGGCCGCTACCTGGCGCCCCGCGGGCTCAAGGATCGACTGTTCGCTTTTGTCATCTACTTTCGCAACCTGGTAACGATCCATGTGTTACTCGGGGTGACGTTGCTTGCGGCCTTTCTCGGCTGGGCGACGTTACGCATCTGTCTGCCCGCGCTGCTACACAGTCCCGAAGACAGTTTTCCATTCGCCTATCTTCCAGACGGTCACGGCTTAAGCCCGGCATGGATTCCCGCACTGCTGTTTGTCGGCGTGCTGTTTTCCCTGAGCTGGACATACTGGATGCACCGGGCTTCCAGATTCATGGCATGGGAGCAGCGAATCCTTGCCTTGCTTGTTGCGACGTTCGCCATCCTTGCGCTATATCAACAGCTCCCGTACTACCTGGCGAAGATCGCAGAGCGCCTGCCGGGGGGATTATTGCTGGCCGCTTTCGTGATAGGCTCCGGCGCCGTTGTTGCCTCACTTGGGGTCGGAATCGGACTCGACAGCAATCTTCCGGCAATCCGTAATCGTATCTCCAGCTGGATGCGCATGGTCCTCACCGCCTTGATTGCATGTGCCCTGTTCGCGCTTCTCGACGATGCCGCATACCGGGCTTTTCTCCTGTTAGGCAAGGCGGAAACCCAGAGGAACACCCTGATTGGCGCCGGCCTGACCGGCGCATTGCTGGCCGTACTGCGCTCCCTGGCACAGGGGTTCGCCGTACAACATGAAGAGACGCGGCGCACGGGAACGGGACGCTGGGTGAACGTCATGACCAACATCCTCGGCGTTGCGCTGCTGGTGCTGGTCGCTTTCGGCTGGGCCTTCGCCACCGAGGCGTATGTCTGGTCCAGCGTATCTAGGGGTGCCGTCCCGACAGACTGGCTGCCGGTGTTCTGCACAGCCCTGCTGCTGTTTCTGCTCGTTTTGTTCGCCGGCCGCAACCTGGATGTACTTAATCTGTCGTCCCTGCACAATTTCTACGCCGCTCGCCTGGCGCGCGCCTACCTGGGGCCGGGAAATCGTTTCCGGAACCTGCCCCTGTCGCCGGTTCCCGTGCGCCCGACAGAACAGCTGGTGCCAGTCAGCCGGGTCGAGGCCGGTGATGACATCGCCTGGACGGATTACGCGCCGCACCGTCTCGGCGGTCCGCTGCATCTGATCAACGTCAACGTGAACCAGACGCGCTATTCAGCCGCCGGTGATTTCCAGCCGGACCGCAAGGGCTGGAATCTCGCCATCGGCCCGGCGGGATTCAATCTGGGCCACATCCGCTGGCAGCCACCCGGATGGACAGGCGCCGAAGCCATGCGGCTGGGCCAGTGGATGGCCATCTCCGGCGCCGCGTTCACCACCGGTGCAGGACCCCGGACCGGACTGGGCTTTTCCGCCTTGCTGGGCCTGCTGGGCGTTCGGCTGGGATACTGGTGGCACGCGGGTAATCCGACAAGGACGAACGGCTTGCCGGCCCCGCACATGCTGAAAGCCCTGTGGCAAGAGATTACCGGCGCTTTCAATCCCGACAGGATCTCTCACTGGTATCTCTCTGACGGTGGGCATTTCGAAAACACCGCGGCCTACGAACTGATGCGCAGAGGCATCAAACGCATCGTACTCGCCGACTGCGGCGCTGACCCGCGCTACGAGTTCGACGATCTCGCCAATCTTTCCCTCAAGGTACGCATCGATTTCGGCGTCGAACTGTGTTTCTTCGGCAAGGAGGACCTTGACCAGATCTGGAGCGGGAATACGGATGTCCGTGACCTTTTCACCGAACCTGAATCAATGAGCAACCGCTACGGCCCGGCGCTCATGCTTGCGACCATTCGCTACCCGAATGACCCGGACCCGGGCTGGCTGATAGTCATCAAGCCGCGCCTCCCGGCACAGCCGCCGTCGGATCTGGCCCACTATGCCGGGAGCGAGCAGGAGTTTCCCCAGCAAAGCACACTCGACCAGTTCTACAGCGAGGCCCAATGGGAGAGTGTTCACAAGCTGGGCCGCCTGCTCGGCGAGCAGCTTGTCCGGGCGCTGGGTGCGCTTCCGGCGTGGCAGAATATGCCAACATCTGAACCCGCCGACTTCAGGGGCGCAGCGTGGTTTGACCGCAACACAGCAGAAAATCCCCGTGTTGTGGAAAAAAAACCGGGCAGTCCATTCAGCCTGCTAAAAATCTACACACCGCTCGTGATCGCCCTGTGGACCGGATTCGAGTTTTATTCAAACTGGCAACAGGAACAGGTCAAGGAGGCGGAAGAAACGACTAAGTTCGTGCTGGCCCGTATCGACGTGCTGGAGCGACAGGTCTTCGGCCCCGGTGGCTGTGCTGCCAGCGATGACCCGTACAAGGCCTGCCCCACTGTTCCAACCCAGGTATTGATTGTGAAGGATCTTATATCGAACATGCCGGCCACGAAGGCGAAGCTCCTGAGCGAGGTCGCTGAACAAATTCAGGCGGCGGTGGTTAACAAGCCCCAGCTTACCGGATCGACCACACTCGCGATGAATTCGCAGCTGCCACAGCAGCTGACTATCGAGCAAGGATCTCCGCGCAATGAGCTGGCCGAAGCAATTCGCGCACGGGCTCTGGTATATGTCCAGATCTATGATGAGGGGCGCCGCCCGGAGGCCCGGGAAATGATCGAGCGACTGCAGCAGGCGGGGCTCAAGCCTAATCAGGTGCCAGGCATCGAGAACGTGGTAAAAACAGCCCAGGCGAGCGGCGCAAAACCACCTGCGGACTTCGACAGTTTAACGGCAATCTACTACCACAAGGATGACAAGGAACTCGCTGAATGGGTAATTCGTCAGGCTGTGCCTGACAGGAACCAGGAGGTCGACTTGCTCGACCTTTCCGGGCGCTTCACGAAAGTGCGCAACGGACTGGTGGAACTCTGGCTCCCGTAAGGACGCCTTCGACGCCGGTGGATGCAGCTTCAAAGCGGCCCCTGCCAACGGCACACCGGCGACCGCAGGGCTGTGTGCACCGCACATAACCCGCAAGGAGCAACCATTATGAACGCCTTCACATTCGATCCTGCGGCCCGCGGCTACTCCCGTGAGAATGCCTGGTGGCTGGGCCGGTTTGCCGAACTGGCCTACGCCACGCCCGATGCCATATGCCAGGCGGTCAACCCGCTGGGTCTGACAACATTCCGCTTCTTCGACGGTCCCCGGACCGACACGCAGGCCTTTCTTGCAGCCAACCGCAATGTCATCCTCGTTGTCTTCCGGGGCACCCAGCCTCGCAAGCTTCTGGACTGGATGACGGACCTGCATGCCGATGTCGTAGAAGGCGTGCATCGCGGCTTCCGCAGCGCACTGGACGAGGTGTGGCCAGACCTCAGCGCTGCCATCGATAGCGCCAAGGGCCCGCGCGGCAGCCTGCTGGATCTCGCTCGCCTGGAATCTGCCTCCGCAGTCGTGCCCGGTCTGTGGATCACAGGGCACAGCCTGGGTGGCGCGCTGGCCGTGCTTGCCACACAGCGAATGTTGGAGGCACAACACCCGGTAGAAGGCCTTTACACCTTCGGCCAGCCAAGGGTCGGTACACGCGAATGGGCACACACGCTGGACGCGGCATTCGGCCCGCGATACGTCCGGTTTGTCAACAATGCCGACGTCGTTCCCCGGGTACCCCTGCGCACCATGGGTTACGCCCATGCCGGGACCTTGCGTTACTTCGATGCCAACGGGGACATGCACGACGACATCGGCTGGTGGGAACGGTTGCTCGACCGCTTTCAGGGCCGTGTCGAGGACCTGGGAAAGCTCGGCCCGGAAGACATCAAGGATCACGCCATGGACAATTATTGGGAGTGCCTGGCAAAGCAGCGCGAGACGAGCCGGCAAACCGGAGCCCGTCACCGGGAGACAGAAGATGGCAAGGCGTAGCGTGAGTCCGACACCGGCGTTGATGGATGAGTATCAGGCGCTATTTGATAGTTGTGTCATCGATGTGCGCAGGCAGGACGAAATCGGCAAGCTGGTGGACCGGCTCGTGGCCAGCCACAGCCGCTACGAGCAGGTCGGACGCGCCATGGGTGTACCGTGGTATTTTGTCGCCATCGTGCACGACCTGGAGGCGAGTCAGCGCTTCGACCGCCATCTGCACAACGGGGATCCTCTGACCGCACGCACCGTGCACGAACCCGCGGGCTGGCCGAAGACCGGAGAGCCGCCCTTCACCTGGGAGCAGAGCGCCGCCGATGCCCTCGCAATGAAACAACTGGACCGCTGGAGCGACTGGAGTCTTGCCGGCACCCTCTACCGGATGGAGGGCTACAACGGCTGGGGCTACCGGCTTTATCACCCCCACGTCAAGAGCCCCTATCTGTGGGCCGCATCCAGCCACTACAGCAGCGGCAAGTACGTGTCCGACGGCACCTGGTCCGATAGCGCCGCTTCGAAACAGTGTGGAGGCGCCGTGTTGCTGCGCCGCATGGCTGAGCGCGGGATCATTGACCTCACCCAGCATAGTGTCCCGCCATCAGTGCAGCGTGCCCTGAAACGCGAGGAACCCATTCTGCGCTGGTCAAGGCGCGGCCCCGTGCCCTACGCTCGGGAACTGCAGGAGTTCCTCAATAACCTTCCCGAAATCTACGTGAAACCCGACGGCTGGCCGGGCGACAAGACGTCGGAGGCATTCCGCAAGGTTTCCGGTTACTACCTGCAGGGTGACCCGCGGACCACGGGGCAGGCGGATGGGTAACGGAGAGGCTTGGGCTGCGGGATGAAGTCAGTTTACTCCAGGAATACCTGTTGCTAACGAAGGGTCCAGGATCTTTTCAATGGAGGCTGAGCCCGGAATCGAACCGAGGTACACGGCTTTGCAGGCCGCTGCATAACCACTCTGCCACTCAGCCACTGAGCGCGGGCGTTGCCCTGAGAGCAAAAACCCCGGTAGTGGCCGGGGTCCTGGCAAAACATGACTGGAGCGGGAAACGAGATTCGAACTCGCGACCCCAACCTTGGCAAGGTTGTGCTCTACCAACTGAGCTATTCCCGCATTTGCGAACGCGTAATTGTATCTTCTGGCCGCTTGCTGTCAAGGTCTCCCGGCCAGAATCGGCCAGGCAGCCCGCAGGTATACCATCATCGACCAGAGGGTCAGAATCGCGGCGATATACAACAAAACAACCCCCGCGTGATGCGAAGGAAATGCCCCCAGCGGAAACTTGTACAGCAACAGCAGTATCGCGATCATCTGGATCGTCGTCTTGACCTTGCCAATGATGGAAACGGCCACCTTGGTGCGCTCCCCGATTTCGGACATCCATTCCCGCAGTGCCGAGATGGCGATCTCCCGACCGACGATGACAGCCGCCGGGACGGCAAACAGCGGACTGGGGTTGTCCTGCACCAGCAAGACCAGCGCCACAGTTACCATCAGCTTGTCGGCTACCGGGTCCAGGAACGCCCCAAAGATGGAATGCTGCTGCAGCCGCCGGGCCAGATAGCCATCCAGCCAGTCGGTCAGCGCGGCCAGGCCGAAGATCGCGGCGCTGATCTCGTAGGACCACTGCAGCGGTGAATAGAACACCAGCACCAGCACGGGTATCAGGATGATACGCAACAGCGTCAGTACATTCGGAATCGTCCACTTCATGCCTGTTTTTTCCTAGTCCCCGTGTAAAGCATCATAGATCTGCTGCGCCAGCGCCCGGTTAATCCCCTTGATCCGGGACAGGTCCTCGACACCGGCCCGTGACACTTCTTTTATTCCGCCCAGCTGCTGCAGCAGCTGCTGGCGGCGCCGCGGGCCGATTCCCGGGATCTGCTCCAGTGGCGAGGTATTCCGGGATCGGGCTCGCCGCTGCCTGTGGCTGGTGATGGCAAAGCGGTGCGCCTCGTCCCTGACCTGCTGGATCAGGTGCAGCGCCGGTGAATCCGCCGCCAGGTGCAGGACTTTTTGCTGGCCGGCCAGGTGCAGGCTTTCCAGCCCCGGTTTGCGGCCCGGCCCCTTGGAGACACCCACGATCTGGACGCCGTCCACCTGCAGTTCCTCCAGGGCCCGGCTGGCCGCTGCAACCTGTCCCTTGCCGCCATCGATCAGCAGCAGGTCGGGCAAGCAGCCCTCGCCCCGCTGCAGGCGAGTATAGCGCCGGGTTAATGCCTGCTCCATGGCAGCATAGTCGTCACCGGGCCGGATATCCTTGATATTAAAGCGACGATAGTCGGATTTTAGTGGCCCTTCGAAGCCGAACACAACGCAGGATGCCACGGCGGACTCGCCGCGCGTATGACTGACGTCGAAACACTCGATACGCTGCGGCAAATCCTCCAGCGAAAGCGCTTCAGCCAGTGCCCGCATGCGCCCGGCAAACCCCTTGCGCGTATTCAGGTAGGTGTGCAGTGCAAGCCCGGCGTTGTTCAGCGCCATCTGCATCCAGCGGGCACGGTCACCCCGGAGCCTGTCGCGTATCGCGACCCTGTGGCCTGCCTGGTTGCCAAGCACCTCCTCGATGAGTCCGGCATCAGCCGGCGCATGGCTGACCAGCAGCTCCGCGGGAACAGCCTTTCCCAGGTAATACTGCGGGATAAACGCAGACAGAATCTCGGCACTGCCCGATTCCATGGGAACGCGGGGGTAAAAGACCGCATTACCCAGGTTGCGCCCTCCCCTGACGAAGAACACCTGCACACAGGCGCTGCCCTGCCCGGTCGCGCAGGCCACGATATCGAGATCCCCGCGGCCGGTGCTGATGTACTGTTTCTCCTGCACATGATGCAGGCTGGCTATCAGGTCACGGTATTCCGCGGCCTGCTCGTAGGCCTGCTTCTCCGCAGCCTGCTGCATCGCGGTGGCCAGATCATCGATAACCTCGCTGCTCTTGCCCTCCAGAAACAGCATGGTGCGCTTCACATCGGCCGCGTAGGCAGCCGCGTCAATGAGGCCGGTACAGGGCGCGGTGCAGCGCTTGATCTGGTACTGCAGGCAAGGCCGGCTGCGATTGCTGAAAAAACTGTCTTCGCACTGCCGCACGCGGAACAGCTTCTGCAGCAGATGCAGACTCTCGCGCACGGCGCCCGCGCCCGGATAGGGGCCAAAATAGCGCCCCTTGCCACGCCGCGCCCCGCGGTGCAGGGCAAGTCGCGGGAATTCCTGCTCGGTTGACAGGTAGATGTAGGGATAACTCTTGTCATCACGCAGCAGTACGTTGTACCGGGGTCGCAACCGCTTGATCAGGTTGCTTTCCAGCAGCAGGGCCTCGGCCTCGGTATGCGTGACGGTTACCTGGATATCGACGACCTGCACCATCAGCGCCTGCGTCTTTACGCTGAGCCCGCTCTTTCTGAAATAGCTGGATACGCGTTTCCTGAGGTTGCCGGCCTTGCCCACATACAGCACGTCGCCGGCGGGATCGAGCATTCGATAGACACCGGGACGGGTTGTGAGCGTCTTCAGGAACGCCCTGTAATCAAGGGCCGTGTCCGGCATTACCCGCCTTCCTGCAAATAACCCCCGGGATCACCGGCAGACAGTGCCGACCTGGCCAGGCGGAAAACCTCTGAAAACATCCCGGGGGTCAGACGCCGTGTCTGGGTGTTGTAGCGGCTGCAGTGGTAGGAGTCGATCAGCAGGCGCTCAGCCGGAATCCGGTGAAGCCGTGCATGCGCAAAGGGGTACGCCGAAAGCCGCAGGTCCAGCGCCCGCAATACCGCATCGTGGGCGATCTTGCCCAGCGCAATAATCACCCCGGGCTGCGGCAAGGCGGCAATCTCCGCATGCAGGTAACGGTTGCAGTTCCTGACTTCCTCCAGCTGCGGCTTGTTCTGGGGTGGCAGGCATTTGACCGCATTGGTAATCCGGCATCCTGCCAGCTGCAATCCGTCATCGCGGGAAACGGATTCCGGATGGTTGCTGAAGCCGAAGTCAAACAGGGTCCGGTAAAGCAGTATCCCGGCATAGTCGCCGGTAAACGGCCGCCCGGTTGCATTCGCGCCGTGCATGCCCGGCGCCAGGCCGACGATCAGCAGGCGCGCGTCAGGATCGCCGAATGCGGGAACCGGGCGCGCATGATATCCGGGGTATCTGACGGACGTCTGGTCGAGAAATCCTGCAAGGCGGGTACAGTTCCTGCAATCCGGATCAAACTTCAGCAAGCTCTTCTGCAACATTCAGGGTCGTGGCGTAGCCGTCATCCGGGTTGATGCGCAGTATTTCGTGCGCATTGGTGTTGGCAATGTAAAGCGTATCGTCCTGAAACGCCAGACCACCCGGTTCAATCAGTCCACGATCTACCACAGAACTGGATACATACCGGGTATCCAGCCCTATCCTCCTGATTTTGTTGTTATAGGTATCCGCAACCCAGAGCATCCGGTGACGCGGATCCACCTTGATATCCTGCGGGTACTGCAACAGCGCCGCCGTGCCGGTGCCATCCCGGTTGCCGAACCCGAACAGCCTGCTGCCTACCAGGGTCGTCACGGCACCCGTCACCAGGTCGACCGCACGCACCGCGCCGGCATCGGCATCCACCACGTATAAATGCTGCCCCAGGACCGTCAACCCGCTGGGTTGGGCAAAGGCGGCCCTGCCCGGCGGCCCGTCGACGAGTCCGGCTTCACCGATTCCGGAAAACACCTCGATCCTGCCGGCCACCAGAGACAAACGCCAGATCTGGTGCGCACCCGCCATGGCGATGTACAGCACGCCATCCTTCATTGCCAGGTCCATGGGAGTATTCAGGCTGCAGGCTGCCGGTACGGCAGGCACTACCGGCCAGGCTGTCCCGACCCTGCCGTTACCTGCAATCGTGTCCACTTCATCCGTCCGGATATGGATACGCCTGATTGCATGATTACCGGTATCAGCCACGTACAGAAAATCATCCGCGAGCACCATGCCCTGGGGATTGTTAAATGCCGCCGACTCGCCCTTGCCATCAAGAAGGCCTTCACTCGTGCTGCCGTACTGGCGCAGTATCACACCGCTGTGTGATGCCACGAGAATCCGGTTATGGCCGCTGTCGGCAATGAACAATTTGCTGCCGGAGACGGCCAGCCTGCCGGGGAAAGACAAGGTGCCGGATGCCGCAGATACCCGCCCGGGCCGTGATGACGACGGCACACGCGGCGGAATCCGGCTGCGCTTGCCGCACTGGTAACGGATCACCTGTTCGAGACGATCCAGCTTCCCGGCACCGGACAGCGACCCGACGATATACCCGTCCCTGTCGATGAGAATCTGCGTCGGCCGATTCTTCATGCTGTAGATATGCCACAACTGCAACTCGGGGTCATGCACCACCGGGTACGCCACGCGGTACTTGTTGATACTCTGGCGAAGATGCACCGCACCCGCCTCTCCCGGATACCTGGGGGAATGAACCCCCAGAATCACCAGATCCTTGCGGTACTTGCTTCCCAGGTAATCGAGGTCTGCCAGGATTTGCCGGCACGTCACTGAGGAGAAGGCGCAGAAGTTGAGCAGTACCACCCGGCCCAGTTGCTCCGCCAACCTGACCGGGGCATCGACGTTAAACCAGACGAGACCGGCTGGAAACTCCGGCGCGCGACTCCTTGTAGTGGCCATCATGCCCTCCCGGGCAATCCATCGGGGAACGGGATTCCCTTACAGGAAAGCACGCCGTGACCCGTCTGGCCAGCTGCAACAAACGATACCCTGATACAGGTCTCAATTTATCTGACAGACGGGCGGCAGCAGCAGATGAACTGCCACGCCGGCGGGATACCTGCCGATCAGGAGACGAATGGTTCAGCAGGCCATATTTTCCTTGATAAGGCCATGACGAATCGCAAACCGGGTCAGTTCCACATCATTCTCAACGCCCAGCTTTTCGAACAGCCGGTAGCGGTAGGTACTGGTGGTCTTCGGACTGAGACACAGCTGTTCGGATATCCGCTTATTCGTCTCGCCGCTGACGACCATCAACATGACCTGCGTCTCCCGCTGGGTCAATTCATCAAAGGGTGACTTGTCACGATTGTAGACATACGACAGCGCAAGCTTCTGGGCGATGCCCGGGGACAGGTATTGCTGCCCCTGATGCACCGCCCTGATGGCGGTGACAATCTCGTCGACGTTGCATCCCTTGGTGATATAGCCTGAAGCGCCGGCTTCCAGCAGCCGCGCGGGAAAAGGATCGTCGTCATGAATGGAAACGACGATGATTTTCATATCCGGCAGCGACCGGGTAATCTTGCGCGTCGCTTCAAGCCCGCCGATTCCCGGCATGCTGACATCCATCAGGATAACGTCGGGCGCCTGCCTGCGCACCAGCCGGATAGCCTGTTCCCCGTTTTCCGCTTCCGCCGTGACCCTGATGTCACGGACATCCTCAAGCAACCTGCGAATCCCGGTTCGCACCAGGCCATGATCATCCACCAGCATGGTATTTATCATCCCGCCTCCTCCCTTTTGAGTCGGTTATAGTATGGCAACAGCGCCCCCATGTGACGCTGAGGCTAGCACTGTCACCATGCGGGGACAATCGGAAAAGTCCTACAAGGATGTCGGGATATGACCGGTACATGCGTACCGGCAGGGGGCGGAAAAGCTACCTGTCCAGACCGAACCAGCTCAGCCTGTCATGCAGGCTGACGACCTGACCGACGATAATGATAGTCGGCGGCTTGAGGACCCCGCTGGCGGCCAGTTCAGGCAGCGAGGCCAGAGACTCAATGTACACACGCTGGTCCGGCGTCGTACCCTGCTGCACCAGGGCAACGGGGGTATCGGCGGGCAGACCGTGGGCGATCAGTTCCAGGCTCAGCACAGGTATGCTGTGCAGCCCCATGTAAAAGACAATGGTCTGGGCAGGCTTGGCGAGCGTATCCCAGTCCAGATCGACGCTGCCGTCCTTGAGATGACCGGTAACGAAAATGCAGGCCTGGGCATAGTCGCGATGGGTGAGCGGAATCCCGGCATAGGAAGCGCACCCGGATGCAGCCGTGATACCGGGTACGACCTGGAACGGTATGCCCTGCTCCGCCAGCGTTTCGATTTCCTCCCCGCCGCGCCCGAAGATGAAGGGATCGCCGCCCTTGAGGCGCAGGACCCGCTTGCCTTCCTTTGCCAGCCTGACCAGCAGCTGGTTAATACTTTCCTGCGACAGGGTGTGCTGGTCCCTGGCCTTGCCGGCATAAATCATTTCCGCGTCCCGCCGAACCATGTCCAGGATCGGCTGCGACACCAGGCGGTCATAGACGACCACGTCAGCCTGCTGCATGAGGCGCAGCGCGCGAAACGTAATCAGGTCCGGATCACCCGGTCCCGCGCCGACCAGGTAAACCTCACCGGTAGTCTCGAAACCGGTGTCGGCTTCATCGATAGCCCGCTGCAGGGCAAGGCGCGCCTTGTCTTCCTGGCCGGCGAACAACAGTTCCGCAACGCGACCCTGCAGCACGGTTTCCCAGAAATAACGCCGCTGCGCCGGGTTGGAGAAACGTGCCTTTACGTTCTGCCGGTAATCATCGACCAGCCTGGCCAGCCGCCCGTAGGCTGCCGGAATGAAGCTTTCCAGTCGCGCTCGCAACAGGCGGGCCAGAACCGGCGACGCCCCTCCGGTGGAGACCGCGACCTGCACCGGTGAGCGGTCCACCATCGAGGGTACGATAAAGCTGCACAACTCAGGACTGTCCACGACATTGACCGGAATCCGCTGCCGGTCCGCCAGTTCCGCGACGTGGCGGTTGACCGCCTCGTTACTGGTAGCCGCGATCACCAGAACCATGTCATCCAGATCCTCGTCCTGAAAATCCCGGTGGACGAAGGTCACGCTGCCGGCACTGGCGTAGGCCAGCACTTCGTCACAACTGCGCGGGGAAACGACCGTCACCAGCGCGCCGGCACGCTGCAACAACTGGATTTTTCGCGCGGCAACCTTGCCGCCACCAACCACGAGGCAGGGTCTGTTTGCAACTTTCAGGAACAGGGGAAAATAATCCATACCAGCTGTTTCCGCTGCCGCCGCGGCGACTCAGCTCGATCCCAGCAGGGGTGCGAGGTCGCCCCGGGAATCCATTTCATAGAGGTCGTCACAGCCACCCACGTGATGGTCCCCGATAAAGATCTGCGGCACGGTACTGCGTCCGGTCAATTCAAAAAGCTCCCTGAAACCATCGGAGAGGGAATCGATGAAGATCTTGCGGATCTCAACCCCTTTCGATACCAGCAGCTTCTCGGCACGCACACAGTAGGGACAAAACTCGGTGCAGTACATGCGAATATGACTCATTAAAACCCCTCCTGGTTTACTACCCTGTCAGTATGTCAATCTGTTCCTGGATTGGTCCGGATACCGGGCGTAATTTTTTGCGCATGACGGTGCCGATGGCATCGGTCCTGGAAAACACCGGGTTGACCAGCGGCTCATTCACCATGGCAAGTATCAGCATGGCACGCACCCGTGACCTGGCCTCGGGCACTGCCTGCAGTAACTCGGCCAGCTGTCTGCCACCCCCGGTCCCGGCAGCATCACCGCCCTCCAGCAGCGCATCCGCCAGGCCGGCAATTGTATCCATTTCCGTGAGGTACGTCCCCGCAATGGGCAGGTGTGCCGCATAGGCTGCAATGGCGTGCAGCAGTTCAACCACGACATCCTGGTTGGACGGCTTTTCAAGCACCGTCGCGACACATGCAAGCCATGCCTGACCGGCGGGGCCCAGCAACCGTGACAATTGCAGCGCAAAGGGGTTGCCCGCCTCAAGCAGACCGGCGAGCCCTGGCAGCAGGCTTTCCCGAAGCGGGTGTGCAGGTATTTCCTGCGGCAACGCATCCGGCTGCGCCTGCAAAAAGCCGACGTATAAGGCATTCCGGTGCCTGCCTTTTTCCCAGAGCCGGGACTTTTCCAGGGGACTGATCAATTCGCCCTGCAACACCAGCCGCACCGAAGCGATCTGGTCGCGGGCTTCTTCCTCAAAAGGCAGGAACTCGACCAGGAACTCGGCGAGCTTCGGCCCCATGTCGCCTTTGACAACTGCCGGCTGGCGCAGCATGCAGCGGGCATTTTCAGCCGACTGCAGCACCCACCAGGCACGACGGGCGAGCTCGTCCGTTATGCCGCTGGCATTGACCACGGCAACCACCGCTTCCGGTTCCCCGAGCAGCAGCAGCGACTCAAGGATACTGTCTCGCGCCTGCCCCATGCGGGTCCAGCGCTTCAGGTAGACCGGGTAACCGCCCGGGGAACCCAGGACCTGGCTGGAGAGGGTCTCGCGCACCTTGCGCAGGTAGCCTTCGTCTCGGCAGTTAGGATTGAGCTTGACCTTCGCCTCCCCCTTGCGGGACAGCGCATACAGCGTCATGCTGGATTCGTCGATACGCACCGCCTCGGGTGCACCGGCCAGCAGAACGTTAATGCGCAAGGCATCTTCCGGCGTCAGCTCCATAGACAACATTCAGGGACGCCGGCGTATCGTCCTGCGGCTCAGAGATCGAAGCCGGCCTCGGCGTACAGTCGCCGCGCTTCCTCAGGGTCCTTCTCCACACCGTTGCCCTGCTCGTACATCAGTGCCAGTGTCGTAAGCGATCCCGCCAGCCCGTGATCGGCGGCCTTGCGAAACCACTTCGCGGCCTCGGCGCTGTCCTGTTCGACGCAGTCGCCCTCGAGGTACATAAAGCCGATGCCATGCTGTGCGATCGGGTAATCCTGTTCCGCGGCCGCCTTCATCATCTGGAAGGCTCGCACCTCGTTGCGCACGACACCCAGGCCGTTCTGGCACATGATGGCCACCCGGTGCTGGGCATCGGGAACACCCGCCTCGGCGAGGGGATAGAGAAATTTCATGGCCTGTGAGAAGTTCCTGGCCTCGAACGCAGCCACACCGCTGCTGTAATTGGCGTCATTGAGTATTTCTTGTGTCATGGAGCAATCCCGTCTGCCGGTAGACCCGTACCTCAAGTCTGCCGCTGTAAGTGGCCGCCTATGCTAGCCGCTGAAGCCGCGACAACGAATACCCCTAAAGAGAGAATATTCCTGATTTTCATATGGATACAGCAACACCACGCGCGTGGTTTTCACTCTCCCCATCGGGATATACGGGGGTATATGGCCCTCCTGTATACTGCGCATCCCAGCAGTAACCCCAATCGAAACAAGGGACTAGCTCAATTCATGACCGCAGAAGCCGTAAGCGTGACCGCCACCGACAATGTGATGCGCAGTTGCATCCAGAGAGTCGCAACCGGCCCGGAATTCAGCAAGGACCTGCCGTTTGCCGATGTCTACGCGGCCATGCGCCAGATACTCGAAGGCAGGGCCGATCCGGTCCAGGCGGCCGTGCTGCTGATTGCATTGCGGATGAAGCGGGAAACGCATGAAGAAAACGCCGGCGTGCTGCAGGCCATCCTGGATACCATGCAGGGTGTCACGGCGGACGTGGATGAAGTGATAGACGTGGCGGATCCCTACGACGGCTTTACCCGCGGACTGCCGGTTTCTCCGTTCCTGCCCGCCGTATTCGCCGCCTGTGGCATACCCGCGGTATGCCATGGCCTGGAAGCCGTTGGCCCCAAATACGGCGTCACGCACCGCAAGGTCCTGCGTGCGGCCGGGGTCCCTGTGGACCGCAGTCCGGCAGCGGCAGCGGCCTGCGTGGCGGACCCGGCTATCGGCTGGAGCTATGTTGACCAGAAGGCCTTTGCACCGGCCCTGCATGAGCTGATCCCGCTGCGCAGCCGTATCGTCAAGCGCCAGTTGCTGACGACCGTCGAGGTCCTGACCGGCCCCGTCCGGGGACGTGGCAAGACGCACCTGATGACCGGCTACGTGCACAAGGCCTACCCACCCATCTATGCAAGACTGGCAAGAATATCGGGATACGATTCTGCCGCGATAATTCGCGGGGTCGAGGGCGGTGTCATACCGTCACTGAAACAACCGGCCAGGATATTCTGTTACCATGGCGCTGCTGCGGAACAGCCGCTTGACTGCCAGCCCGACAGCATTGGTATTGCCCGGACAACCCGCGCCGTTCCCCTGCCGGCCGCGCTGCAGCCGGATGCAGTTACAGACAGCGCGGCAGCAGCCGGTGTGGATATGGAACCGGTTGCCCAGGCTGCCGCCAGTGCCGGCATTGAGGCGCTCCAGGGAACACCCGGACCGGCCCGCGACAGCCTGGTCTACGCTGCCGCCATCGTGCTGCGGCATCTGGGTAAATATGAATCACTGCAGGAAGCGGCAGCGGCTGCCAGGTCGGTCCTGGACAACGGCGCCGCCATGGCACACTTCGATGCAGGCAGACGCTGCCACTGAAATTTTTGAACAACAGCGCCACGGCGCATTCGCACACTGCTAAACACACTGAACTCAATACAGCACGAGGAGAGGAAACGATGAATCAGGAATACTACAACGCAGTTACCAAGATGGAAGAGATGGGTGTCGACCCGGAATATGTGCAGGGCTGGCAAGGCGGATACCTGTTGAACCCCGAGCGTGAAGAGCAGCGTGTGACCGAGGCCTACTCGGCTGGCTACGAAGACGGCAAAGAGCACAACATGGACAACTTCTCGAACTGGGCCAAGAAGTAAGCCGCTCAACCTCCTGAAATGTGCGAAAGGCGGGCCAGTGCCCGCCTTTTTCATGCCTGCGGTTCGGCCGCGAACAGCTCCCGCATGGCCTTTTTCAGGGGTGGCAGCGCCTCGGGCACCTCGACATCCATCACCTGGTCGGTGATCCACTGCTTGTCCTTTGCACCCATGACCGCACGGACATTGTCGCCGAAAAAGCGTCGCATCGCGTAACCCGGTTCACCGTCCGGCATCGAGAACCCGGCATAGTCAGCGGCGCGTTCGTTCAGGAGGTCGATCAGGGCCTTCCGGTACTCGCCTTTACCCTGTGCATCGGTGCGGTTTTCCTGCATGGTGTCGGCAAGGTGCCGCGCCAGCGAGGTGATGAATTCAGTGCGATCATCCACATCCAGCTGCCCGGCCTTGAGACGGTCGGCAAGGTGCACCAGGAACGCCACAAACTCGCCAATAACATCCAGGCGCTGCGACTGCGTATCCGTCTGGAACCCCTCGTTCTCGAGATTCAGCAGCCCCTGCTGCGCAATGCGCCAGAGAATAAATGCCGCTGCCCCGCCTACCTCCGCCATGCTGCGTTCGCGGTGCTTGTCGCTCCACTTGCTTTTAACTCTCACACCCGGCTCCTGTTCGAATTCACCACAAAAAACCTTCTGCCTGCAGGCGATATAGCGGTCTGCAGAGCCACATGCTAGCATACAAAAACCTAGGGTTTCACTAAGGTATTCAGCGTGACCGCAAGCAACAGGCCGACCGCACCCGTGCAATCCCCTGACTTCGGCATTCTCCAGCCGGCGTTCGAGGCGATTCGCACGAATTGCCATATTTCCGATGCCCGGCATGCGGGGGACTACACCCTGTGCGTCTACCTTCTCAAGATGCGCGAATACTACCGCTGGGAAAACAATATACCCTTCAGTACCCCCCTGCCCCGGCAGGAGCTTTCGGACTGGCTGACGCAGCGGGAGGCCCACTGGGAAACACTGGAAGACAGGTCCCTGGAAGCAGTACCGGTGCCGGACAGGCAGCATGACCCGTTCGATACGACCGCTATCAATGACGACCTCAACGAGCGCGGCTTTGCCTACAGCAGCGGCTACGGCAGGAACATGAAGCCGGTGTTCTTTTTCGCCGAACTGGAACGACGCGAGTTACACGAAGGCTATACCCTGGTCGTCGCCGGCAGGGAATACGCCCGCGACCTGGCCGCCCCGCCGGCAATGACCCGGGAGCGCACCATCTATATCCGGCGCGAATCACTGCGTCGCATGCTCTGGGAAAAAATCGAGGAATGGCGCTGGAACAAACCGGCCAACGCCATGCGCAGCGCCATTCGCTGCTATGATTTTGACCATGCCGCCGAGCGTTCCCTGGAGGCGATGACAGAAACCGAACTGCACTCCGCGCTGCTGCACGAGATCGGTGAAGTCGAGGCAGGCAAGTTGCTTGGCGGAGGCTGGGAGGACATGCTCGCCGCGCTGCCGCCCGGCAAGGCCGAGATCATGCTGCGCGCCGTCCGCGACAACCTGGCGGACTGCCTCGTAACCCTGCCGGCACTGCTGCGGAAGGCGGAACCCGCGGCCCTGCACTTCTACATTGGCAACCTGGGCAACATGCGCAAGGCATTGTTCCCGTCACTGGTTTCCGCCTATGATGCGTGGACGGTCAGCGGCAATACCCGGGATCTGCAAGCCATTACCGCCAGGGCCTCGGGACACTGGCAGTCACTGGCACTGGGCTTGCTGGATACCTTCAGCCACAACGGACCGGACTGCCAGCAGGCACTCGTTAGCCGCATTGAAAACAATACCTACTGACGAACCGAACAAAACCACGACGCAGGCATGACGACACCGCTACCCGATACGCGCCCCCTGCAAACCATCAGGGAAGTCAAGGCGCACAGCTTTATCTTCGAGAGACCCAGGGCGCTGCCCGTCGACGTTTGCAACGAAATGATTCGCCGTTTCGAGGCACAGACAGACGAGCAGTACGAAGGCCGCATCGGCCAGACTGTCTACAGGGACCGCAGTATCAAGAAGTCAACCGACCTGGTCGTCAGCGGCAAGGATCACTGGAAGGACATCGACCGCGCGCTGTTCAACTCCCTGGGCCGCGCCATGCTGGAATTGCGCGAGACCTACCCCTACTTCAAGGGCCCCTTCAAGGACGTGGGCTATGCCATCCAGCGCAGCAACCCGGGCGAGTTCTACCACTGGCACATCGACGGCGGCAGCCACGAATTCAGCCAGCGGCAACTGGTGGCGGTCTGGTACCTGAACGACGTGCCCGGTCCGGGCGGTGAAACCGAGTTTGCCTTCCAGGGAGTGAAGGTCTCACCCCAAGCCGGCAAGCTGCTGCTGTTCCCGCCATTCTGGACCCATGAGCACCGCGGCGTGACTGTGGAAAAGGGTGTGAAGTACATTGCCACGACCTGGGTGGTGTTCGCCTGAACCCGATGCTGGATCATCGAACCGGTCAGCCCCGGCGGACTACCGGAAATACTACGACCTGCGCTGGACAATCCTGCGCGCCCCCTGGAACCAGCCGCGCGGCAGCGAGCGGGACACGCTGGATGCAGACAGCACCCACCTGATGATGATCGACGCCCGGAATGTCGCGGTCGCCGTGGGGCGCCTGCACTTCAACAGCATCCGCGAGGGCCAGATCCGCTACATGGCGGTCGCCACCGGACAGCAGCGCAAGGGTTACGGCAGCCGTTTGCTACGGGCACTGGAACAGAAGGCGGCAAGCCTGGGCGCTGCCTGCATCGTGCTGGAGGCCCGCGAGACGGCGCTGGGTTTCTATCGCAAGCAGGGCTACTCGGTGGACGGCCCCGGGCACGTGCTGTACAACTGCATCAGCCACGTCAGGATGCGCAAAATGCTGTAACCCGCAGCCCGCAGTCAGTCCCGCAGCTGCTCGCGGGCCAGTGCACCATGACATGGGCGGTACCGTCGGGAAAGCGCATCAGCAGCGGCGCAGTGACAGAAAACAGGTCGGCCATGCTCAGCCCATGACCAGTTCCGTCTCCAGCATCTCGCCGTTGGTATCGATGCGGATCGCGGAGACACCCGGTATGCGCGACAGGATATAGGCCGACAGCAGCACCATCATCTGCTTGTTGTCATTGTGCATCGCAGTCAGCAGCTTGTCGCCGATGATCTGGCAGCGCTGCACCGGATCCGGCCGGTCCACCCAGTCGCGGCTCATCTGCCAGCCCTTGTCCATGTCACGGTCCAGCTTGCTGAAAAAATCCTCGGCCTCGGCGACGATGTCATCCGGTACCGTGACGGGATACACCTGTTCTTGAATGACGATTTTCAGAATCATACTAGACGGCCTGCTATTGGTTGCGGATACAAATCGGTGTTTAATGGTACCCCATCATCACCCATGCCTGCAGGACAAAAACCCCCATGCTTACCCGAATTCCCAAGGTACTCGACCGGCAGCAACTGGCAGTCGCGCGGCAAATCATCGCTACCGGCCAGTTCCGGGACGGCGCCGCGTCCGCCGGCATGGCCGCACGCCGCGTCAAGCAAAACGAGGAACTGGCACTGACCAGCAAGCAGTCGAGCGAACTCAACAATATCGTCATGGGCAGCCTGGTCAGGCACCCGGTGTATCGCAGCGCCGCCATGCCCCTGAAAATTGCCACACCGTACTATGCGCACTACACACCCGGCATGTCCTACGGCGAACACGTCGATGACCCGATCATGGGCCAGGGATCCGAACTCTATCGCTCGGATGTTTCCGTCACCATTTTCCTGAACGACCCGGAGGAATATGACGGTGGAGAACTGACCGTGCAGACGGCGTTCGGCGAACAGCAGGTCAAACTGCCTGCCGGTGATGCCGTCATCTACCCGTCATCCAGCCTGCATCGTGTCGCGGAAGTCACCCGCGGAGAGCGCCTTGTCGCCGTCAGCTGGATCCAGAGCCTGGTCAGGGAGCCGGAGAAGCGCGCCCTGCTGCATGAAATGAACCTGGCGCGCGAGACACTGCTGCAGGAGCAGCCCGGCGCCGAGGCAACCGCGCGGGTGAATCATTCCTACATCAACCTGGTGCGCATGTGGTCGGTGATCTAGCGGGAGCAGGAGTGGTTACTTTATGCCCGTTCTTCAATTACTGACCGCGATGCTATCCATCAACAACCGCGCCGAAGGCCGGCGCTCCTACGCGTAGTAACCAGAGACTGTAGGAGCGGTCTCCTGACCGCGATGCTACCCCGAACAATCGCGCCAAAGGACCGCGCTTGTGTCCAGTGGGATATTTATGCCCTTCAGGGTACTCTCCAGGTGTCGTCAGTGAGTTCCGGAACAGACGCCTACGCGTCCACCGGCCCGACATTCATACCCACAGACAGGCGTAATCCCGAACCGAGATGGGCCGTCACCTCGTGCAATACCGCGGGACCAAACATCACCAGCTTGCCCTCCTCCGGCTGAATGCTGACCCGCCTGTCACCCTCATGCAAAACCAGGCTGCCGGAATTTTCGGGCACGCGGATGTAATACGCCGCCGAGAGCAGCTCGTCGTTCTCGTCATGATGATGCAGTGAAGTCCGATGCCCGGCTTCCATGGCATTGAACCAGAACCCGGCCTTTAGTTTATCCGCCGGGATACCCAGCAATTGCCCTGCCTGTTGCTGCAACACATCCAGCACCACGGCAATCTCCGGAATGTCCGCCTCATCCATGTAGATATTCTCGAAGCGGCCTGCAAAATAATGCGTCTGTCTTGGCCGGTCGGTTCCGGACAATGCCATAAAGCGGTCGTACAATGCGGCGTTAAGCCTGTCCGGCTGATCCAGTGCGAATTCCTGAAAAAGCATGCTATTGACGTCCCGGCGCCATTGCAGAGTCAGCATTTTATCTGCTGCCGGGCCATCGCTGAAGACGGCGATCCATGCATCTATACCAGAGTGAATACTCCATTTGAGAGGGTCTCAAGGATATGTGCGGACGCTGCGGTAGATCTTCCGGTAGCGGCCACATTGCAATACAATTTCGCATCCAAATTTCTTAACTGTACTTGACTCAGGAGTATGGAAATGGCACTGGAAGTAAATGGCAAGAGCATCGAGCTCGATGGAAACGGCAACCTCACGGACCCGCATGACTGGGATGAAGATGTCGCCAGGGCACTCGCCGCAAAGGACGGCATTGAGCTGACCCAGGATCACTGGGATGTGATCAAATATCTGCGTTCACAATACTTTGACAATAACGGTGAGCAGCCCATGGAGCGTGCAATCAATAAGGGCATGTCCGACGTCTGGGGTAAAAAAGTCACCAGCAAGGACCTCTATGCACTGTTCCCGCTCGCCCCCAGCAAGCAGGGCAACAAGATCGCGGGATTGCCCTTCGTTCTGCGCAAAGGCGGTTATTGAGTTCCGCCGGTCCGGGCTTATACGGGAGCACCGCCGGAACACCATGCACTGAAGCATGTCCGGTTTCAGTCAGCACTAATCGCACCGGAGGGCGGTATTTATGCCCTTCAGGGGGCTCCTGCAGGTGCAGTAAGTAGTGTAGGAGCGGTCATCTGACCGCGATACCATCCAGGCTAATTGCGCCATCAGCCCAAATAAAAAAGCCGCACCCTTTCGGGTGCGGCTTTTTTATTGAAGCCTGAAGCAGATCTAGCGGTGCGAACCCTTCTCGGCATGTGCCATGTCGACCAGCTTGTTTGCCAGGTCCGTATACTCCTGACGGAAGCCTTTCAATATATGACCTTCTTCAGCAGCAAAATAATCTTCCATCTCGACGCCGTGCTCGTGTTCGTAGTCGATGAATTTCTTCTGCATTTCCAGCAATTTGCTGATCAGTTCCTGCTTCTCACTCATGACAGATTCTCCAGATTCAGGTAATTCTTTGTAAATGCGCCAGTTATGCGGCAACTATAACCATTGGTCGGGACCTGTAGTATATCCCGAATGGGCAGTTTGCACCGGCGGACGCCCGGCAAGCGCGCTTGCAAGGCGCGTAATTACTGCCTTGTCTCGCTGCAAATACAACCCCCCGGCCGATGTAACTATTTCTCGTCGGTCTCCTTGACCGCCTTGATGCCCTTGTGGGGAATGAACAGACCGCAGCCGATGGTCCGCCCCGCACCCAGCCCGACCTGCTGCAGACGCACGGATTGCTCCGGCTCGAGATCAGCAACCATCAGGCTGCGCGTGAAGATTTCGCCGTCGGGAAATGCCATGCGGTGGGTGATGCCACCCAGCATCTTGCGGCAGGGAATATCGATGGCCTGCAACTGCTCCGCGGCATCTTTCAGGAACCGGGTCTCATCCTTTGCCTCGTCCGTGATAACGTAGCGTGCGTACAGCGTCGACAGGCTGCTGAGCAGAAAGACTTCTGATTTGCCCACTTCCAGCGGATGGCCGCCTACATCGAGTTTTTTCCCCGTCAGTTCCCGTGCATTGTCCAGGCGATGCCGGGGCACACGCAGGCGCATGCGGGTGCGTTTCGGCAGGTGCAGCAGTTCGCTGGTCGTGTCTTCCGGGCGGTACCAGCCATTTCCGGACGCGGCGCCGTGGATCAGGTGCACGCCTGCATGCTGCTCCTCCGCCAGCCAGGGCAGTTCCTGCAGCAGCGCCGAAGACAGTGCATATGCATGGTCCAGCGGCAAGGTCGGACAGTTGAGCCTGAAGGCCAGGTCGACGACATCATCCGGCACTTCAAAGCCGGGCTTCTTGTCGATTTCATCATTCCAGAACATGGTGTGCTACCTGCAGTTGTTTCAGCGCTGTTGCGAGGCGGAGAACGCCGCCTCCAGGCGGTCCTCCCAGTCCTCGGGTGTGTCGGGGTATGGTGGTTTGACGTCCATGCGGAAAAACAGTTCGCCGTCGCGGGCGCGCTCGCCGATCACCGCCTTGAGCTGCTCAAAGGATTCGATGTCGTATCCCTGCAGCATCACTTCACTCAACCACAGCATGCCAGAACCTCTTCGAAATAGTTAACCGGTGCCGTGCCACGAATGCGGTCATGGTAGCGGGCACGATACAGCAAACGCACCTGGCCGCTGGCCGCATCATCGCTAAAGGCGCTGCGGCTGTGCAGCACATTATTGCAAATAATGCCCTGCCCGGCGCGCAACCGGTAACTGACGGTCCAGGGTGAATCACTCGCCAGCAGGTCAGCCAGAAACCCGACTGCCATGCGGGTATCGCGATCATCCTTCCAGATGATGCTCCGGGTGCGTGCCGTATAACGCATATGGAGGCTGCCGCCGTGATTTTCAACCGTGAAAACCGGTCCGCTGCGCGCCGCCCGGATCTGGCTGCCGGCCTCGATATTGGCTGGAATGGTCATTGCATCGGGCTGCATCAGCGCCCGGATGTACCCGGGATTCGCATCGCGCAGCAGCAGGTAGGCGATCTCCGGATCCAGCAACCGGTTTTCTCCCCCGCTGGCCGCGTCCTGCACGCAGTGCATGACGATACCGCGCACCTGCTCATCCGGCGAGTTGTAGTAACCGTCGGTGTGCCAGTTCAGGGAACGGCTGGTATAGGGGATATAATGTGTACCGGCTGATTCCGGAACCACGCGCAGGGAAGTGATGCTGTCCTCATCTGCGCGCAGGTTCATGTCCAGCCGTTCCAGGCCGAACTGCCGGCCGAAGCGCCGCAGCAACGGTTTGCCCAAGGGCCGGTCTCCACTGTCGTAAATGGCCATATTGGCCTTGCGACAACACGCCACAATGGCCGCGGATTCGGTTGCGGAGAGCGCACCGGGGTCGCCGAGCGGCACCGTGAGTTCGGGTGCAGAAGCGGGATAATCGGCCAGCTTCCACGTTCGCCAGCATGCGTAGTCCCGCGAACAACCCAGATCAAAGGGATGGAATTCGGTTACGCTCGGGCTCATGCTCTGGTCCTGGGGCAGCTCTTGCCTGGAGACGCATCAGAAAGGGAAAATATTTGCATGCGCCAAATCCGTGTGAAGAAGTATAGCGAAAATATCTAATTGATAATGCATGTCATTCTCATTGATTTATCGCGAAAAACCCCTTCCCGTACGCGCACTTCACGGGGAAAGTCTATTTAAGTCACGGAGACTATAAGAAAAAACTGTTCACGCATTAATTCATACCGGCCAACTCACTAACTACTGGAAATTAAATAATAATTTTTCCAATACCTCTTTCGAGATACCGGCCAATATCCTTGCCACCCCATGGGTAGGATATGTTCCCCCTGACACCACTCCTAGAATGCCGGTAATCAAGAGTTACTGTGCCTGCAGCACAGGATCTTGCAGTGATAAACGTTGCCTGAACCCGGTTCGGGCAACAGCGCGCGAGTAGTATCGATCGAGCAGTAACGATCATTTAAACAACTGATATCAGTGGTGCAAGCGAAACAATCCAGGAGATCTCCATGGCAAAGAATACCTATCCGACACCAATGCTGGACGAACTCGAGAAGGGCCCGTGGCCGAGCTTCATTTCCGGCATCAAGCGTCTGCGTGACGAGCATCCGGACGAGCGCATCAACTCGGTGACCAACGGCCTGCTCGGGCAGCTGGAACATTCATATGAAACCCGCAAGGGCTACTGGAAAGGCGGCACCGTCAGCGTCTACGGTTACGGCGGCGGCATCATCCCGCGCTTCTCCGAAGTCGCCAAGGCCTTCCCCGAGTCCAAGGAATTCCACACCATCCGGGTACAGCCGCCGGCCGGCAACTTCTACACCACGGACATGCTGCGCCAGCTCGGCGAAAGCTGGGAGAGACACGGCTCCGGCCTGGTCACTTTCCACGGCCAGACCGGCAACATCATGTTCATCGGTACCACCACCGAAGGCACCCAGCACTTCTTCGATGAAATCAACGAGTACGGCTTGGACCTCGGCGGCGCCGGCCCCTGCGTGCGCACCGCCATGTCCTGCGTCGGCGGTGCGCGTTGCGAGATGTCCAACTGCAACGAGCACAGCATTCACCGCTGGATGGTGAACAACTTCACCGACGACGTACATCGCCCGGCCCTGCCCTACAAGTTCAAGTTCAAGGTTTCCGGTTGCCCGAACGACTGCCAGAATGCCATCGAGCGTTCCGACTTCGCCATCATCGGCACCTGGCGCGACGACATGAAAGTCGACCAGGAAGGCATCAAGTACTACCTCAAGAAGAAAGGCCGCCAGTACATCATCGACAACGTCATCACCCGTTGCCCGACCCAGGCCATCTCCCTGGACGACAATGACAACTTCATCGTCGACAACCACAACTGCGTGCGCTGCATGCACTGCCTGAACGTCATGCCGAAGGCCCTGCACCCCGGCGACGACAAGGGTGTCACCATCCTGATCGGCGGCAAGCGCACCCTGAAGATCGGCGACCTGATGGGCACCGTCGTGGTTCCGTTCAAGAAGCTGGAGACCGAAGAAGACTACGAAAGCCTGCAGGCAATGGCGGAAGACATCATCGACTTCTGGGCCGAGAACGGCCTGGAGCACGAGCGTTGCGGTGAAATGATCGAACGCATCGGCCTGGTCAACTTCCTCGAAGGCATCGGGATCGACGTGGACCCGAACATGGTCAGCAACCCGCGCCAGAGTTCCTACATCCGCATGGACGGCTGGGACGAAGAGGCCGAAAAGTGGTTCGAACGCAAGCGCGAGGAAAAGCTGGCCGCATCTGCTTGATCGACCAGCGTCCCGAGTTACAACAGTCCCGGCGCCATACGCCGGGATTTGTTCGAAAAATTCAGAATTTCAGGAGAGTCACATGGCACATGAAATGCGTACGCCAATTGAATCAGGATGCCCGGACGGGTTCCAGTACATGCATCCGGTGATGCGAAAGAACTACGGTCAATGGGCCTACCACGAAGACCCGCAGCCCGGCGTGCTGGTGCACATCGCCCGCAGCGGCGACAAGATCTGGACCGTCCGCGCCGGCACCCAGCGTATCCTCGACGTCTTCACGCTGCGCAAGCTGTGCGACATCGGTGACAAGTACGGCGAGGGCTATGTCCACTTCACCATCCGCAGCAACATCGAATACCAGGTGGCCGACGAGGCCAAGGTCGAGCCGCTGATCAAGGCCCTGCGCGACGCCGGCTTCATCGTCGGCGGCACCCGCAACTCGGTTGCCATGATGTCCCACACCCAGGGCTGGCTGCACTGCGATATTCCCGGCACCGATGCCTCCGGCGTGGTCAAGTCCATGATGGACGAGCTGATCGACGAATTCACCAGCTGGAACATGCCGAACCGCGTGCACCTGACGACCTCCTGCTGCCAGATCAACTGCGGCGGCCAGGGCGATATCGCCATCAACGTGCAGCACACCAAGCCGCCGAAGATCAACCACGACCTGGTTTCCAACATCTGCGAGCGGCCTTCCGTAGTCGCCCGCTGCCCGGTAGCCGCCATTCGTCCGGCACTGGTAAACGGCAAGCCGTCGCTGGAAGTGGACGAGAAGAAATGCATCTGCTGCGGCGCCTGCTACCCGCCCTGTCCGCCGATGCAGATCAACGATGCCGAACACTCCAAGCTGTCCATCTGGGTCGGTGGTAACCACTCCAATGCCCGTGGCAAGCCGACCTTCCAGAAGCTGGTTGCCTCCGGCATCCCGAACAACCCGCCGCGCTGGCCCGAAGCCACCGCTGTGGTGAAGAAGATTCTCAAGACCTACAAGGAAGATGCGAAGGACTGGGAGCGCATGAATGACTGGATCGAGCGCATCGGCTGGCCGCGTTTCTTCGAGAAGACCGGGCTGCCGTTCACCAAGTACCACATCGACAACTGGCGTGGTGCCCGTGCCAGCCTGAATGCGTCGACGCACATTCGCTTCTGATTACAAGGGATTAAAGTATGAAGCTGACAATTCAGGTCAACGAGGGTCCCTATCAGCACCAGGCGTCTGATTCGGCCTACCACTTCACCAAGGCAGCGCTGGAAAAGGGCCACGAGATCTTCCGGGTCTTTTTCTACCACGATGGCGTCAACAACGGCACGCGCCTGACGACGCCGCCGCAGGATGACCGCAACATCGTCAAGCGCTGGAGCGATCTCGCCGAGGAGCATGGCCTCGACCTGGTTGTCTGTGTCGCAGCGGCACAGCGACGCGGCATCGTCGATGACGGCGAAGCCCAGCGCAACGGCAAGGACGCGACCAACATCGCACCCGGCTTCCGCATCTCGGGACTGGGACAGCTGGTCGAAGGTGGCATCCAGAGCGACCGCCTGGTCGTGTTCGGCGACTGACGGGGAGAATCGGAATATGTCTGAAGAGACGAAGAAATTCATGTACATCAACCGCAAGGCGCCTTACGGGACCATCTATGCCTGGGAATCCCTGGAAGTCGTCCTGATCGGTGCCGCCTTTGAACAGGATGTCAGCCTGGCATTCATCGACGACGGTGTGTTCCAGTTGACCAAGGGGCAGAACACCACGGGGATCGGCATGAAGAACTTTTCCCCGACCTACGCGGCACTGGGCGACTACGAAGTCACCAAGATCTACGTCGAGAAGGAATCGCTGGAGGAACGCGGCCTGACACTGGATGACCTGCAGCACCTGGTCTGGGAAGACGAGGATGAGGACTACGCCGAAAAGGATTCAATCCGTCTGGTAAGCCGGGCGGAACTGGCTGAAGTGATCGCCGATCAGCGATGTCCTGTTTAACTTCTAGCTCGGGAGTACAGACGAAATGACTATGCTGCATCTGGTAAACAAGTCCCCCTACGATGCGGGCAACCTTGAGACCGCAACGGCTTACATGCAGGGCGGCGATGCCCTGCTGCTGATCGAGGACGGCGATTTATGCCGCCATCAAGGCAGGCAAGGCGTCAGCCATGCTGGCGGGCAAGAACGTTTCTGTCCTGGGTCCCGATCTCGCGGCCCGCGGCATTGGCGAAGACAAGCTGGTTGAGGGCGTCAACATTATCGATTATGCCGGATTTGTGGACCTGGTCGAGGCGAACGATAAAGTGCAGTCCTGGCTGTAACTTTCCAAATCATCAACATTTTTTTACAGAGGAGAAACACCAATGCCATATCGAAGCAAACGGCAAAACCTACGAAACCGACGAAGAAGGTTACCTGGCCGATCTGAACAGCTGGGAGCCTGACGTCGCGACTGTCATGGCCAAGCTGGACGACTGCGAACTGACCGACAGCCACTGGGAAGTGATCAACTTCCTGCGCGAGTACTACGAAGAGTACCAGATCGCACCGGCGGTCCGCGTGCTGACCAAGGCCATCGGCAAAAAGCTCGGCAAGGACAAGGGCAACAGCAAGTACCTGTACGAACTGTTCCCGTACGGTCCTGCCAAGCAGGCCTGCAAGTACGCCGGCCTGCCCAAGCCGACAGGCTGCGTTTAGTCATCAGACGTTTCATGCAGGGGGGCAACCCTCTGCATGAAACCTGTTTTTCAGCAAACCAACCGTAAGGGAGCTCAGAAACATGTCGTTTCTGACAATCACATATGCGCTGCTGTTCTATGCCGCCACGGTCCTGTTGGTAGCCGGCCTGGCCAGGAAGATCACGCAGTACGCCAAAACACCGGCCCCGTTGAAGATCCCGACCACGCCGGCACCGGTAACGCGCACGGGTGTCGTCATGCGGATGTTCCGCGAACTGGTTTTTTTTGAAAGCCTGTTCAAGTCCAACAAGTGGATATGGATATTCGGCTGGATGTTCCATTACGGTATGTTCCTGGTGCTGGCGCGGCACCTGCGCTATTTCACCAATCCGGTATGGACCTGGGTTGACCTGATCCAGCCGTTTGGCAAGTACGCCGCATTCGCCATGGCCGCAGGACTGCTGGGCCTCTGGGTGCGCGCGTCTGGTAGTCGACCGCGTCCGTTATATCACCGCCCTGTCCGACCACCTGATGCTGGCCCTGCTGTTCGCCATCGCCGGCACCGGCCTGATGATGGACTACGTGACCCACACCGATATTGTTTCGGTAAAGGCATTTTTCCTCGGCCTGATGTACTTTCGACTGGCAGCCCATCCCGACGAACCCGGTGCTGCTGGTGCATCTCGGTCTGGTTGCCACCCTGATGATCATTTTCCCGATCAGCAAACTGCTGCACGCACCCGGCGTCTTTTTCAGCCCCACCCGCAACCAGGTGGACAACCCGCGTGAACAGCGGCACCTGGCCCCCTGGGCGGCTGAACTTGAGAAATAACAACGCGTGACTGGATCAGGAGCATAGCGTGGCAGATTTCGACATACCGGAACTGAAAGAATATCCCGTCATTCCGCATATTCAGGAAGGCGTGATGGCGCACAGCAAGCCGTTTGTCGCCAAGGCGGAATTTCAGCAAGCAGCTCGGCTTCCCCGGCGAACTGGTCGACAACTGGCAACAGGTCGCCATCGACAAGATGGGCGAACTGACCGGCAAGTACCGCTCGCTGGCCGTGTTCCTGGATTCCTGCGTCAAGTGCGGCGCCTGCACCGACAAGTGCCACTACTACCTGGGTACCTCCGACCCGAAAAACATGCCGGTTGCGCGCCAGGACCTGTACCGCAAGGTTTACCGCCGCTACTACACCTTCGCCGGCAAGTATTTTCCGAAACTGGTCGGTGCAACCGACCTGACCAGGGAAGTGCTGGACGACTGGTACAGCTATTTTCACCAGTGCTCGCAGTGCCGCCGCTGCTCCGTGTACTGCCCCTACGGCATCGATACCGCCGAGATCTCCATGGCGGCGCGCGAGGTGATGGACAGCATCGGTGTCGGCCAGAAGTACTGCAACGAAATCATCGGCAAGGTCTACAAGATCGGCAACAACCTCGGCCTGCCGCAGCCGGCGCTGGCGGACACCCTGGAAGGACTGGAAGAAGACATCGAGGACGATACCGGTGTGGCCGTACGCCTGCCGCTGGACGAAAAAGGCGCCGATGTGCTGGTGGTGACACCGTCCGCGGACTTCTTCGCCGAGCCGCACGTCGACGGCCTGATGGGCTATGCCAAGGTCTTCCACGAGGCCGGCATCAGCTGGACCCTGAGCTCGCATGCCAGTGAAGCGGCCAACTTCGGCATGTTCATCGGCAGTTACGAAAACATGCGCAAGGTTTCACTGCGCATCCGCGAAGCTGCACTGGACCTGGGCGTGAAGCGCATCATTTTCGGTGAATGCGGCCACGCCTGGCGCGTCGCCTACAGTTTCCTCAACACGCTGGCCGGGCCCTTCGACTTCCTGGACCCGAAATACCCCGTGCCGATGCACATCATGGAATTCACCTATGACCTGATCCAGCGCAACGGCATTACGCTGGACAAGTCCGCCAACGATGACATGCGTCTCACCTACCACGATTCCTGCAACGTGGCGCGCGCCTCCCGCATGGGACCGATGCCCGGTGGCCAGTTCGTGCTGCCGCGGGAAGTCATCAAGGCAAGTTGTAACCACTTTTTTGATATGCCTCAAGACACGATTCATGAAGCCACGTATTGTTGTGGCGGTGGCGGCGGACTGCTGACCGATGACCTGATGGAACTTCGCGTCAAGGGCGCCCTGCCACGCATGGAGGCCCTGAAGCACGTCGTCGAGGAACACGGCGTGACGCACATGGCCGCGATTTGCGCGATCTGCAAGAGCCAGTTCGCAAAGGTACTGCCGTACTACGGCTTTTCCATGGACAGCATCGTCAGCGTGCACCAGCTGGTCAGCAACGCGATCGTCCTTGGCAGCAAACAGTAATTATTGAATCCGGTTCGGGTAACCACCTGATCAGATAACAGGAGAACAGGCATGGCAACTTCTCGAGATGACATGGAAAACAAAAAACTGACATTCCGCCGCTTCAAGGACGGTGATTACACGTACAAGCGCATCGGCGATGATATCTTCAACGAGGACAAGTCCTACAAGTGCCCGACCTATGTCCACCGCACCCCGCCGTGCCAGGGCAGCTGCCCGTCGGGCGAGGACATTCGCGGCTGGCTGCAGATTGTTCGCGGCATTGAAAAACCCACGGGCGAGATGAGCATGGAAGAATATGCCTTCCGCCGTTCCACCGATGCCAACCCCTTCCCGTCCATGATGGGCCGCGTCTGCCCGGCGCCGTGTGAAGACGGCTGCAACCGCAACAATGTCGATGACTTCGTCGGCATCAACTCGGTCGAGCAGTTCATCGGCGACTCCGCCTACGAGAACAAGTACACCTTTGACAACTCGGCTCCGCTCAGCGGCAAGAAAGTCGCCATTATCGGCGCCGGACCTGCCGGCATGGCCGCGGCCTACCAGCTGCGCCGCAAGGGCCACGCCAGCGTCATATTTGACGACCACGCCGAGCCCGGTGGCATGATGCGCTACGGCATTCCCGGCTACCGTACACCGCGCGATGTGCTGGACCACGAATGCAATCGCATCGTCGAGATGGGCGGCGTCGAGCTGCGCATGAAAACCCGCGTCGGCAAGGATGTCAGCATCGAGGAACTGGAAAAGGAATTCGACGCGATACTCTGGGCCATCGGCTGCAAAACCGGCCGCAAGCTCCCGGTAGCCAACAGCGATGCGCCGAACTGCGTCACCGGCGTGCAGTTCCTGGAGGCCTTCAACAGCGGCACCCTGCAGGTCGTGGCCGACAAGGTTGTCTGTGTGGGTGGCGGTGACACCTCCATCGACGTGGTGTCGGTGGCACGCCGTCTGGGCAAGATCGAGAACATCAACAAGGATGATCGTCCGGAACAGGTCATCGGTGGTTACGTGGCCCACGACTCCGCCTTCGCCGCGGCGCGTGAAGGCGCCGAGGTT
>CAWGNW010000007.1:0-414318 GCA_963824045.1 uncultured Gammaproteobacteria bacterium
GCTCTGGTCACCGGAGTCGATCCCAGCCCAGGCATGATGGCCGCCAGCAAGTTACCTGACACAATGGTGTTGATAGAAGGCCGCGCCGAGTCTTTGCCTTTTCCTGACAATCATTTTGATTTTTTGAGCATGGGCTACGCACTGCGCCATATCGGCGATCTGGCCGCGGCCTTTGCCGAGTTCGAACGGGTTCTGAAGCCCGGTGGCCGTTTATGCCTGCTTGAAATCACCAAACCGCAAAGCCGTTTTGGACAATGGTTGCTGAAAAACTATATGCGCGGCGTGATTCCCTTGCTGACACGATTCGTTTCCAGGCAAAAAGACACCGCGACGATCTGGCGCTATTTCTGGGATAGCATCGAAGCCTGCGTACCCCCCGAACATATCGTGGCCACACTCAGCGCTGCGAAGCTGACGCAGGTTAAACGCCACCTGGAACTCGGCATATTTTCAGAATACCAGGCTGTCAAGGCCGATCCTGGCCAGCCTGACCAGTGAGCATTACATAACCAATCGACACCAGGCGCGTCGCTGGCTGCCATGTATTGGAATTCCTGTTCCGGTAAAATCAAAAACGTCCCAACGCACGCCTTACCAGCAAAACAGGCAAGCGCAACACAAAGCCGAAAAACAGTCGGGTGTGCATCCAGGTCAATAACACGTTGTCGCGCAGGTAGCGGAAATGCGACACGCCGCCTTCCTCCACGCTGTAGTAGCGCACCGGGGCGGGCAGATTGACCGGCCTGACCCCGCGCCAGCACAGGCGCACCACAGCCTCGGGATCGAAGTCGAAGTGACGCATCCACGGCTGACGGCGCATCACCCGCCGCAACGCGTCAATCGGATACACGCGGAACCCGAATAACGAGTCACCAATGCCTGCCCACAGCGTTTCCAGATTGGCCCACCAGTTGGAAATCCGTCGCCCTTTCACGCGCAAGCCCGGCGCACTGGCATCGAACACCGGCACGCCCAATATCATGGCTGCCGGCTGTCTGGAGGATTCCGCCATGAATGCCGGGATACATTCGGGTGGATGCTGGCCGTCCGAATCCATGGTTAATACATGGCTGAATCCCGCTGCTGCCGCCTGTTCCAGGCCATGCAATATCGCCGCACCCTTGCCCTGGTTGCGCGGCAGGACGATCACGCGCAGGCCGGCGTCCTGCGCCGCCATCGCCAGCAAGCCTTCGGCGCTGCCGTCGGTGCTGCCATCCACCACCACCCACACCGGGGTCCAGTATTGGCGTGCCGCGCGCACGGTTTCATAGACTTTGGCGCCGGGGTTATAGCTGGGTATGAGGACAAGATGCGTGGTCGAGACAGCCGTCATGAGTGCGTGCGGGTCGTGAAATCGAGAGTGCGGTCAGCTTGCTCGGGCAGGGAATTGCTCGGGTAAAATGCCGAGCCTTGCACCAGCTCATGCATGAAGTAGTGTTCCAGTTCAGCCATGAAGCGCCGGGTATGCTGCGGTGGATCGAAAGCGCCGCCCCAGGCGCACCCGATAATGGATCGGCATGGTCGGTTTGCGGAACAACGACCAGCCTTTGCTCAGATACGCTGAATCGGTTTCTATCAGAATCGTCTGCACCGGTACTTGCGCCTGATGCGCGATCAGGCCGATACTGCCCTTGAGCGGATTGACCGGACACGAGGTCGTGCGGGTACCTTCCGGAAATAGCAGCAGATGGCTGCCGGAGTTGAGATCCCGGGTAGCGAGATGCACCATCCGCCGCACCGGTTCATTGCGGATGTAGCGCGCCAGACGGGCGCCCGCACCGAGAAAAACATTGTTCATCAGCTCGGGCCTTAAGCACGCAGGCGACATTTGGCAACCGTGAAATGACCATCACCGCATCCAGCAGGCACGGATGATTGGGCGCAAGAATCAACGACGGTTCATCGCGCAGGACATCCAGCGCTTTCAGGTCAAAGCTGCAGCGGCGCGATGCGCCAAGACTGGCAAGGTAAAATCGAAACGCCGCCATGGTGACATAACGCCCCAGCGCCCGTCCACGACGCTCGGACAACAGCGGGTAGATTATCAACGCCAGCGGCGTCCATGCCAGGCACAGTATCCCCAGCCAGGCCAGGCCAAGATACAGCACCAGGTAATCATAGCCAGTCAGCAGCACCCGCAACGCAACGCGCATGATCAGTCCCGCTGACCGGACAGGGATGCCAACGGATGCGTGCCAGTGGCCTCGATTTCCAGCAGCAACTCCTGGCGGCACACATCAGCCTGCAGATAGACCGCCGTGAGCGTGTCGCCCACGCACTGCTTCAGTTCGGCGCGGATTTGCTCCAGATCTGCCGGGTTGCGCACGTATACCTTGTAATGCAGGCTGGACAGATCGAAGCCGGGCCGGCTCGCGAGACGATTGGCCTCGGCCAGCACCGCCTTGATATTGGTCATGGTTTCACGGGTTTGCGCCACAACGTCGGTGGGGTGCATGCTTGCGTGGCCAACAATGCTGGCGGTGCCGGATACAAACAACACCTCATTATCCCCCTGGCGCACCAGCGTGGCACGTGAAAATGTCGGACTGCGCGGGCCATATTGCTGAGGATATTCATAGGCACTGATCTGACGCGGGTTTTCAATATTCAGCGGCGCCACTCGCCCGGCCAGGAAGCCAATAGTCAATGGCCCTTGAGCGGAACCCAGTGCACACGCGGCAGGGACATTCCCTGACACATCGCGTCCATGTGCAAGGAAAGCGTCCTGCCGTCCGAGGTTAAACTGGCGATAACGTTCCAGCCCGAAGCTGTGGCTGTTGATGTCCGCGATGTAATTCCAGAAGCGGAGCAGATACGGGTAGCGCAGTGTGTCGAGCAGTTTAAACACCTGGTTATAGGCCGACTCGGTAGCCTGCTGTAACGGCGTTTTGTCGGCGTCTACTGCAAACATTGTTTCAGACAGCGCCATCACGCCGAACAACACACTGTCGTCATGGCGATAATGTATGGCGCCACTCTGACCTTGCGTGAGCTGCCCGCTACCGCGCCAGACCTCGCAGATTGAATCGCCGCGATCCAGTCTCTGGATAGGCACGTGTATGCAGGGGATCTCCATGTCAGCTTGTACCCGGCAGTCGACAGTATCCGCAGAATAACAATGGGCGCCAAGCACACTTTCTTTCCACTCTGCCGGTTGATTGAAAAAGGCCGCGATTGACAGGTTTCCGCTACGCATAGGGAATACAGTGTCGCGCATCAGCGCATCGCTGTGCCGGTTTCATCCACAACCCGGATATTGTGTTTACGCATTCGCCAGGCCTTCAATGTGCGCCTGGGATTAAGCAAGGATGCCGTGTAATACAGCCCCTTGAACAGCAGCAACGGGCCATGAATCGGGGTATTGCCATACACGTCGCCGGCCAGCACCGATAACAGCGCCTCCTTTACCCGAAAAATGTTGCGCGGCGCCATAAACATATTGCGCAGGGTTGGATTGGTAACCCGATAAATAAACCAGGAAAATTCCTTCGGCCCGATCCGCATCGTGCTGTCGAAATTATTTAATGCGGCGGCTCGCCTGATGCGGATTCCGCAGGCAGGTATCCACGGTGTCGGCTCCGACAAAGGCGCTGTGCATGGCCAGCATCACGCCGGAAGAAAATACCGGATCAATAAAAGTGTAGGCATCGCCCAGCAGCAGATAATTGCTGCCGTGAGTATGGTCACACACATAGGAAAAATTGCCGGTGGCTTCAACCGGCGAGGCCAGCCGGGCATGCTGCAGCCGCTCGTTCAGCGGTGCGCACAACGCGATGGTTTCCAGGAAAAACTGCTCGAGCGGTTTTTTGTTGCGTGTTTTCAGGTAATACGGCCAGGTCACCGCGCCAACGCTGGTCGCACCGTCGGCCAGCGGGATGAACCAGAACCAGCCATGCTCGAACCAGAAAATGGTAATATTGCCGGAGGCCTTGCCCGGGTTGCGCCCGGCACCCGAAAAGTGGGCATAGATCGCGGCGCTGTTGTGGTTTTTATTGCGCTGCTTGGCTTTGAAGCGGTTGCCAAGGAAGGTATCGCGGCCTGAGGCATCCAGTATAAACCGTGCATGCACGGTTTCGCTGCTACCGTCATCGTGGCGGGCCTGCACCAGCACGCCGGCATTGTCGGGCAAAAAATCGACCTCTTGCACCTGACAGCCTTCCACTACACGGGCATTCTTCCGGCTGGCGTTGCGGATCAGAATTTCGTCGAAATCGGCACGACGTACCTGATAGGCCATGGGCATGGACTTGTCCATGGCATCTGCAAATTCGAACGATTGTTTATGTTCATGCCAGGGCGAGACAAATTCCGCGCCCCATTTTTCCATGCCGATGGCCTTGACAGCGTCAGCCACGCCAAGCTTCTCCAGAAGCGGCAGATTCGCCGGCAGCAGCGATTCTCCGATGTGAAAACGCGGATGGTGCGCCTTTTCCAGCAGGGTCACGCGGTAGCCACGCTCGGCCAGCAACGCCGCGGCAGTAGAGCCAGCGGGTCCACCACCGATTACCAGTACGTCGCAGCCCGAATCATGGGCGGCGGAGGCTGCGCGGGGAGGGCTCATTACTTAATCAGGCTTGTTCTTCATTCGCGCAAATAGTAGCACATTGCTCCAGTTGGACTATAGATTTGACCCTCTCCAGGCAGCACTGTAATGGACCTGATAACCTGCAATTCAACCACAGGGAGCACATCCTGAGTCAGACTGACGCAGTACTTTCTCATTACGCCATTCGGGAGAGGCACCGGGTTTGAAAATTGTTCGCTTTCCCGTTACTCCCCGTGCTTAACTGAGTTAATGATAATGGCGCACCCTATTGAATGAAATGGTATTCCAGCGCATGCAGGGAATGCGCAAAGCAAAGGGGTGTGCGCCCACCAGAATCAATAGCAGTCCAGCATGAGGAATGCTCATGAAACAAGCCATACAATGGTCTTCAATATGTCTTATGCTACTGGACCTGATGCCGCTGGGCAGCCATGCGGGCGATGTCCCTTTATGGGAAGCCGGTGCGGGCGTGGCGGTCATCGATTTTCCCGACTATCGAGGCTCGGATGAAAGGCGAACTTACGTGCTCCCGGTACCGTACATTGTCTATCGCGGCAAGTTTCTGAAAGTTGATCGCGAAAAAATCCGCGGCTTGTTTTTCAAAAATGACAAAGCTGAACTGGATGTAAGCTTGAATGGCTCCGTGCCGGTAAAAAGCTCCGACAACCGGGCACGTCAAGGAATGCCCGATCTGGAGCCCACTCTTGAAATCGGCCCCTCCCTGAATCTATTTCTGCTGCATTCCGCACAGAAAAAGACATACCTTGATTTGCGTCTCCCGTTACGTCCGGTCATCGACATAAATGCCAGGTATTTGGGTTATGTTTTCCAACCACAGCTGAATCTGGATGTGCACGACATGGGCGGAAACGCCGGCTGGAATCTCGGTCTGGCGGCGGGGCCTGTTTTTGCCGACCAGCGCTATCACCAGTACTTATACGGCGTCGATCCCGCGTATGCGACCGCGTCACGTCCCGCTTATTCTGCGCGCGGCGGTTATGCCGGCAGCCAGTTTATTTCCGCCCTCAGCAAACGCTTCCCCCACTATTGGGTAGGTGGGTTCGTAAAATGGGATACCCTGCACGGCGCCGTTATCGAGGACAGCCCGCTGGTTAAAAGTAAACAAAACTTGACAGCGGGCTTTGCTGTTTCCTGGATCTTCGCCAGGTCGAAAACCCTGGTGCAAGAGGAGCGCTAGGAGCCTGTCGGACTTAGGGGTTCGTAGCGAGGCGGATGGGAGAGTGAGAACAAATTGTCACGATTTCGAGGCGCATAGTGGATCCTACGCAACGAGAAATCGGGGCGATTTGGGCCGCTCTCCCACCGCCGCAGTAGAATCATCCTAAGTCCGACAGGCTCCTAGGAATATCCGATGAGGGTATTAACACGAGAGATAGCTCGTATCATCCATTTCAGGGTAAATCGAATGATCGTAGATGGAGGTCGTTATCACTCATTCTTGCAAATTTCCGCGTCGATCGTGCTGTCGCGCAGGCGGGCGAGCGAGGGACTGTACCCGGCCATCGGCACCATATCAGGTATGACGGCCCGAATGCGGCTTATAGACGCACTGCGCGGGCAGTGTTGTGCGGTTGTTATCGGGTGCTCCATCCTTATTTTTTATACCCCCAAAAGTATGTGTAAATAACTGAAATATTTAAAAATAGTGGCACGCGCTCGACTTGACAGCACGCAGCCGCTGGCCTAGACTTCACAATCTTTTTCATCGCATGTCTGGACAAGAAAACTCAACCGGACAGTCGCCTGGCAAGCCGGCCTGTATGCATGAGACGCTGAGACGCTGAGATGCTGGAAAACTATCTACCAATCCTGATTTTCATCGCCATTGGCATCGCCGTGGGTGTGGGGCCCATCCTGATCGGTTTCCTGCTGGCACCCTACCGGCCCGACAGTGAAAAGAACGCCCCCTACGAATGCGGTTTCGAGGCCTTTGAAGATTCCCGCATGCGCTTCGATGTGCGCTACTACCTGGTGGCCATCCTGTTCATCATTTTCGATCTCGAGATCGCCTTCCTGTTTCCCTGGGCCGTCGTGCTGGATTCCATCGGCATGTTCGGTTTCGTCGCCATGCTGGTCTTCCTGGGAATCCTGGTGATCGGCTTCATCTACGAATGGAAAAAAGGCGCACTGGAATGGGAATAGCGGCGCGAGCAGTAAGCAGGGGCCCCGCGGAGCGGGGATGCGCACGCCCGCGAGCGACGCAACTCTGCCACTGGCCACAAGGAATGCACAAATGAGTATCGAAGGACTGCTCAAGGAAGGTTACGTCACCACCACGGCCGACAGCCTGATCAACTGGGCGCGTACCGGTTCCATGTGGCCGATGACCTTCGGTCTGGCCTGCTGCGCCGTCGAGATGATGCAGGCCGGCGCCTCCCGCTACGACCTGGACCGCTTCGGTATCGTGTTCCGCGGCAGCCCGCGCCAGTCCGACGTGATGATCATTGCCGGCACCCTGTGCAACAAGATGGCGCCGGCCCTGCGCAAGGTCTATGACCAGATGGCCGAGCCGCGCTGGGTCATTTCCATGGGCTCCTGCGCCAACGGCGGCGGCTACTACCATTACTCCTATTCCGTGGTGCGCGGCTGCGACCGCATCGTGCCGGTCGACATCTATGTGCCCGGTTGTCCGCCGACCGCCGAGGCCCTGCTATACGGCATTCTGCAGCTGCAGAACAAGATCAAGCGCACCAACACCATCGCCCGCTAGGCGGTATCCCGGATGACAAGCGCCTCCCGCCAGCTCGCAGAGCAACTCCAGGAACGTTTCGGTGACAGCCTGCAGGCGGTTATCGACGCGGTCGGTGAAGTCACCATCGAGGTGGCCTGCGAGCACCTGCTGGAGGTCGCGACCGCGTTGCGCGACGAGCCCCGGTTTGCCTTCGAGATACTGATCGACCTGTGCGGCATCGACTACGCGAACTACGGCCTCGACGAATGGGCCACCGAGGAGACTTCCGGCACCGGCTTCAGCCGCGGCGTCGAGGCGGCCAGCGCCGGTCGCCTGACAGCGGTGACGGACGATCTCACCCTGGAGCCGCCGCGCGAGGCGCGCCGCTTTGCCGCGGTCTACCATCTGCTGTCGATTGCCAACAACCGGCGCCTGCGACTGAGGGTATACGCGCCGGACGATGGCCTGCCCGTGGTGCCCTCGGTCATCCCGGTCTGGAACAGCGCCAACTGGTACGAGCGCGAGGCCTTTGACCTCTACGGCATCCTGTTTGACGGCCACCCGGACCTGCGCCGCCTGCTCACGGACTACGGCTTCGTCGGCCACCCGTTCCGCAAGGACTTCCCGCTGAGCGGCAATGTCGAGGTGATCTACGATGCGGAAAAGGGCCGCGTGGTCTACCAGCCGGTCAGCATCGAGCCGCGGGTGCTGGTGCCCAAGGTGATGCGCGCCGGGCATGTCGAAGCCACTGACCTGATGGCCGCCGCGGATGAGGCGGATGACGCTGCAGCGGCCGCGGAAACCACGGAATAAGCCATGCCCGAGATTCGCAACTTCACCCTGAACTTCGGGCCCCAGCATCCGGCGGCGCACGGCGTGCTGCGCCTGGTGCTGGAAATGGACGGCGAGATCATCGAACGCGCCGACCCGCATATCGGCCTGCTGCACCGCGGCACCGAGAAGCTGGCCGAGAGCAAGCCCTACAACCAGAGCATCGGCTACATGGACCGGCTGGATTACGTGTCCATGATGTGCAACGAGCACGGCTATGTGCTGGCGATGGAAAAGCTGCTGGGCATCGAGGCGCCGATCCGGGCGCAGTACATCCGCGTGATGTTCGACGAGATCACCCGTATCCTGAATCACCTGCTGTGGCTGGGCGCACATGGCCTCGACATCGGCGCCATGACGGTGTTCCTCTACACCTTCCGCGAGCGCGAGGACCTGATGGACTGCTACGAGGCGGTTTCCGGTGCGCGCATGCACGCGACCTATTACCGCCCGGGCGGCGTCTACCGCGACCTGCCGGACAGCATGCCGAAATACGAGGCCTCCAAGTGGCACAGCCAGAAGGACGTGGACCGCAAGAACGCGGACCGGCAGGGCTCCATGCTGGACTTCATCGAGGCCTTTACCGAGCGTTTCCCTGGCTGCGTCGATGAATACGAGACCCTGCTGACGGACAACCGCATCTGGAAGCAGCGCACCGTGGGCATCGGTGTCGTCTCGCCGGAGCGCGCCCTGCAACTCGGCTTCTCCGGCCCCATGCTGCGCGGCTCCGGCATCGAGTGGGACCTGCGCAAGAAGCAGCCCTACGAAGTCTATGACCGCATGCAGTTCGATATCCCGGTCGGCGTCACCGGCGACTGCTATGACCGCTACCTGGTCCGCATCGAGGAGATGCGCCAGTCGAACCGGATTATCCGGCAGTGCATCGACTGGCTGCGGAAGAACCCGGGCCCGGTGATGCTGGACGACGACAAGCTGGTGCCGCCGCGGCGCGAGGCGATGAAGGCCGACATGGAGGCGCTGATCCACCACTTCAAGCTGTTCACCGAGGGCTTCTGCATCCCGGCGGGCGAGGCCTATGCGGCGGTGGAACATCCCAAGGGCGAATTCGGCGTCTACCTGGTCTCCGACGGCGCCAACAAGCCCTACCGGCTGAAGGTGCGGGCGCCGGGATTTGCGCACCTGGCGGCGATCGACGAAATGGTGCGCGGCCACATGCTGGCCGACGTGGTGGCGGTCATCGGGACACAGGACATCGTGTTCGGGGAAATCGACAGGTAAGCGCGGCCCACGGGACTGCGGATCAACAACGACATGAATGCACAAACAGACACCACAGGCCTGATCAGCGCGGAATCCCGTGTCCGGATCGATGCCTGGCTGGAAAAGTTCCCGCCCGAGCGCAAGCAGTCGGCGGTACTGCCGGCCCTGCACATCGTGCAGGAGCAGAACGGCGGCTGGGTCAGCCGCGAACTGCTGGATGCCGTCGCCGCCTATCTGGGAATGCCGCAGGTGCAGGTCTACGAGGTCGGTACCTTTTATTCCATGATCGAACTGGAGCCGGTCGGCCGCAACATGGTGGCGCTGTGCACCAACCTGTCCTGCATGCTGTGCGGGGCGGAAACCATCGTCGAGCATGTCGAGAAGAAGCTCGGCATCAGGCTGGGCGAGACCACTGCCGACGGCCGCATCACGCTGAAGCTGGAAGAGGAATGCCTGGCTGCCTGCGCCGGCGCTCCGATGATGACGGTGAACGGCCACTACCACGAAAATCTCACGCCTGCGAAGGTGGACGAGATCCTGGACGCGCTGGAGTAGGACATGACGGTACAGGTCTGTTTTGACACATTGCAGTTCGACCAGCCGTGGACGCTGGAGAACTACCTCAAGGTCGGCGGCTACCAGGCGTGGCAGAAGATCCTGCGCGAGAAGATCTCGCCGGAGGACGTGATCGACGAGGTCAAGCAGTCCGGCCTGCGCGGCCGCGGCGGTGCGGGCTTCCCGACCGGCCTGAAGTGGAGCTTCATGCCGCGCAACGCACCGGTGCAGAAATACGTGGTCTGCAACTCGGACGAGTCCGAGCCGGGCACCTGCAAGGACCGCGATATCCTGCGCTTTCAACCCGCATGCCCTGATCGAGGGTATGGCCATCGCCGGCTACGCCATGGGCGCGACCGTGGGCTACAACTACATGCGCGGCGAGTTTCACCACGAACCGTTCGAGCGCTTCGAGCACGCCCTGCGCGGAGGCCCGCGAGGCCGGCTTCCTGGGCAGGGACATCCTCGGCTCCGGGGTCGACTTCGAGTGCCACGGTCACCTCGGTGCCGGCGCCTATATCTGTGGCGAGGAAACCGCGCTGCTGGAGTCACTGGAAGGCAAGAAGGGCCAGCCGCGCTTCAAGCCGCCGTTCCCGGCCAACTTCGGCCTGTACGGCAAGCCGACCACCATCAACAACACCGAGACCCTGGCCTCGGTGCCGGCCATCATGCGCAACGGCGGCGACTGGTTCATGAAACTGGGCAAGCCGAACAACGGCGGCGTGAAGATCTTCTCCGTCTCCGGCCATGTGAACAGGCCGGGCAATTTCGAGGTGCCGATGGGCACGCCGTTCCGCGAGCTGCTGGAGATGGCGGGCGGGGTGCGCGACGGCCACACGCTGAAGGCCGTGATTCCCGGCGGTTCCTCCATGCCGGTGCTGCCGGCGGACATCATCATGGAAATGCGACATGGACTACGATTCCCTGTCCAAGGCGGGTTCCGCGCTGGGTTCCGGCGCCGTGATGGTCATGGACGAGACCACCTGCATGGTGAAGGCCGCGATGCGGGTTTCGCGCTTCTATTACGCCGAGTCCTGCGGCCAGTGCACGCCGTGCCGCGAGGGCACCGGCTGGATGTACCGCATCATCAAGCGCATCGAGGAAGGGCAGGGGCGCCCGGAAGACATCGACCTGCTGCTCAGCGCGGCGGGACAGATCGAGGGCAAGACCATCTGCGCCTTTGGCGAGGCGGCAGCCTGGCCGGTGCAGGGCTTCATCCGGCACTTCCGCAATGAATTCGAATACCACGTCACCACAAGCGCTGCCTGGCCGGTGCGGGTGCCGCGTCGGAGGGAGCGGCGGCATGAGTGCACAGCCTGAAATTCCGGCGGACAGACTGCGTCAACATCGAGATCGACGGCCGCCCGTACCAGGCCCGCAAGGGCGCCATGATCATCGAGGTGACGGATGCCAACGGCATCACCGTGCCGCGCTTCTGCTACCACAAGAAACTCTCGATCGCGGCCAACTGCCGCATGTGCATGGTCGAGGTGGAGAAGGCGCCGAAGCCGATGCCGGCCTGCGCCACACCGGTCACCGAGGGCATGAAGATCTTCACGCAATCGGAGCTGGCGACCGGGATACGCAGAAGGCCATCATGGAGTTCCTGCTCATCAACCACCCGCTGGACTGCCCGATCTGCGACCAGGGCGGGGAATGCGAGCTGCAGGACCTGGCCATGGGCTATGGCGGCGACGTGTCGCGCTTCGCGGAGAACAAGCGCGTCGTGCCAGGACAAGTACATCGGCCCGCTGATCGCCACGGACATGACCCGCTGCATCCATTGCACGCGCTGCATCCGCATGCTGCGCGAGGTGGCCGGCAAGATGGAACTGGGTGCGACCGGGCGCGGCGAGAACATGGAAATCGGCACCTATATCGAAAAGTCGCTGGAGTCCGAACTCTCCGGCAACGTCATCGATGTGTGCCCCGTCGGCGCGCTGACCTCGCGGCCGTTCCGCTTCAAGGCGCGCGCCTGGGAACTGCAGCAGCATGCCGCGGTGGCGCCGCACGACTCCGTCGGCTCCAGCCTGTTCGTGCACACGCGCCGCGGCAAGGTGATGCGCGTGGTGCCGCGCGAGAACGAGGACAGTCAACGAGGTCTGGCTGTCGGATCGCGACCGTTTCAGCTACGAAGGACTCTACAGCGAGGACCGCGTGCACCGCGCCGATGGTCAAGATCAACGGCGAATGGCAGACGGTCGACTGGGAAACCGCGCTGGAGGCCACGGTCAACGGCATGCGTTCCCTGATCCACCGGCACGGTGCCGACCAGGTCGGCGTGCTGGTGTCGCCCACGGCCACGCTGGAAGAGATGTCGCTGCTGCAGGCCGTTGCCCGCGGCATCGGGATCAACAACATCGATCACCGCCTGCGCCAGGCGGACTTCACCGACCAGGCGGAGGCGCCGCTGTGCCCGTCGCTGGGGCTGTCGCTGGAGGCGCTGGAACGCGTCGATGCCGCGCTGCTGATCGGCGCCAACCCGCGCAAGGACCAGCCGATTGCCGGCCACCGCCTGCGCAAGGCCGCCCTGGCGGGCGCCCGGGTCATGTTCGTCAACCCGGTGGACTTCGAATTCCTGTTCGACGTGCATGCCAGAGTCCATCGTGCCGCCGTCCCGGATGGCGGAGACGCTGGCCGGTATCGCCGCGAGCCTGCCCGAGCGGCCGTTGCGACGGGTGCGGTGAAGTCCGTCATCGCCGACGGCCAGCGCCGGATGCCACGCAGCAGGCCATGGCAAAGGCGCTGCAGGCGGCCGACAGTGCGGTTGTGCTGCTGGGCAATATCGCCACGGCACACCCGCAGTACTCCCTCGTCCGGGCGCTGGCCGAGGTCATCGCAACGGCCAGCGGCGCCACCCTGGGCATGCTGCCGGAAGCGGCGAACACGGTCGGCGGCTGGCTGGCGGGGGTGCTGCCGCATCGCGGCCCGGCCGGCGCAGCCGCTGGCAAGCCCCGGGATGAACGCCCGCGAGATGCTGGAACAGCCGCGCGAGGGCTACCTGCTGTTCGGCGTGGAACCGGCGCATGACTGCGCCGATCCCGCGCAGGCCACCAGCCGCGGTCGCGGCTGCCGAGTTCGTGGTCTCCATTGCGGCGTTTGCCAGTGGGGCGCTGCGCGACAGCGCCGATATCCTGCTGCCCATCGGTCCCTTTACGGAAACCTCGGGCACCTTCGTCAATGCCGAGGGTCGCTGGCAGAGTTTTGCCGGTGCCGCCAGCCCCGAGGGCGAGAGCCGCCCGGGCTGGAAGGTGCTGCGGGTGCTCGGCAACCAGTTCGGCCTGGACGGTTTCGAGCAGACCGGCAGCGAACAGGTCCGGGACGCACTGCGTGCCACGCTGGGCGAGATCGCCCTGGATAACCGCCAGGCGGCGGGTCCGGTCGCAGCCGCGACACCGGGCAGTGGCCTGGAACGCGTCGGCGACGTGGCCATCCTTGCCATCGATCCGCTGGTGCGGCGCGCCGCCGCGCTGCAGCGTACCCCGGATGCGATCGCGGCCGGCAAGGCGCGCATGAACGCCGCGCAGGCGCAGGCCGCCGGCGTCAGCGGCGCGGAACAGGTGCAGGTCAGCCAGGGTGAGGCGAGTGCCGTGCTGGAGCTGCAGATCGATGCCGGGGTCCCGGACGGCTGCGTGCGCATCCAGTCCGGCACCGTGGCAGCTGCCGCGCTGGGCGATGCCTTCGGGCACGTCAGCATCGGGCGGGCATGAGGGCAGGGTCATGACAGACACCGTGATGCAGAAATCCTACAGGATCCACACGCTGGTCACCCTGCTGTTGACGGCGCTGCTGACGTCGCGGCCATCCTGCTGCTGGTGTACTTCTGGGAAGACATCAAGGCGATTGCCCCGCTTTACGACCTGTTCAAGATCATCGCCATCGTGGCGCCGCTGATGGGGGCGGTGGCCTACCTGACCTTCGCCGAGCGCAAGATCATCGGCTACATGCAGGTGCGCATCGGGCCCAACCGGGTCGGGCCGCGCGGCTGGCTGCAGCCCATCGCCGATGCGCTGAAGCTGCTGATGAAGGAAATCATCATCCCGACGAATGCCAACCGCTTCCTGTTCGTGATCGCCCCCATGCTGTCGATTGCCCCGGCGCTGGCGGCGTGGGCGGTGCTGCCGTTCACCGACACCCTGGTGCTGGCCAACATCGATGCCAGCCTGCTGTACATTCTGGCGCTGACCTCGATGGGCGTGTACGGCGTCATCATCGCCGGCTGGGCCTCGAATTCCAAGTACGCCTTCCTCGGCGCCATGCGCTCCGCGGCGCAGATCGTATCCTATGAAATCGCCATGGGCTTCGCCCTGGTCGGCGTGCTGATGGCCGGCGGCAGCCTCAACCTGGTCGAGATCGTGCAGGCGCAGCAGGGCAGCCTGCTGCACTGGTTCTGGCTGCCGCTGCTGCCGCTGTTCCTGGTGTACTTCATCTCCGGTGTGGCCGAGACCAACCGCGCCCCGTTCGACGTCTCCGAGGGCGAGTCGGAAATCGTCGCCGGCTTCCACGTGGAATATTCCGGCATGGCGTTCGCCGTGTTCTTCCTCGCCGAATACGCCAACATGATCCTGATCGCCGCGCTGGCCTCGCTGATGTTCCTCGGTGGCTGGCTGTCGCCGTTCGAGGGCACCTGGTTCGAGTCCTGGTTTGCCTGGATCCCGGGCATCTTCTGGCTGTTTGCCAAGATGGCGCTGATGCTGCTGCTGTTTCTCTGGTTCCGCGCCACCTTCCCGCGCTATCGCTACGACCAGATCATGCGCCTCGGCTGGAAGGTGTTCATCCCGATCACCATCGTCTGGCTGGTGGTGGAAGGCGCCGCGGTCGTGGCCAACGTCGGCCCCTGGTTCGATTGAGGTAAACTGAGATGGATGCCCTGGGACGATTTCTGAAAAGCCTGACCCTGCGGGAACTGCTGAAGGGCATGGGACTGACCGGCAGGCGCCTGTTCTCGCGCAAGATCACGGTGCAGTACCCGGAAGAGAAGACCCCGCAGTCGATCCGCTTCCGCGGGCTGCACGCACTGCGGCGCTACCCCAACGGCGAGGAGCGCTGCATCGCCTGCAAACTGTGCGAGGCCGTGTGCCCGGCGCTGGCGATCACCATCGAGGCGGAGGAGCGCGAGGACGGCACGCGCCGCACCACGCGCTATGACATCGACCTGTTCAAGTGCATCTACTGCGGCTTCTGCGAGGAATCCTGCCCGGTGGACTCGATCGTCGAGACCCGGATCTTCGAGTACAGCTTCGAGAACCGCGGCGAGAACATCATGACCAAGGAGATGCTGCTGGAAATCGGCGACAGCTACGAGGCACGAGATCGCGGCCGACCGCACGGCCGATGCGCGCTACAGGTAAGCCAGTTATGGATTTTGAACGCATCATTTTCTATACCTTCGCCGCCATCCTGGTCTTCGCGGCCGCGCGCGTCATTACCGTGCGCAACCCGGTGCACGCCGCGCTGCACCTGGTGCTGGCATTCTTCACCTGCGCCGGGCTGTGGCTGCTGCTGGAGGCCGAGTTCCTGGCCATCACCCTGGTGCTGGTGTACGTCGGCGCGGTGATGGTGCTGTTCCTGTTCGTGGTGATGATGCTGGACATCAATACCTCGCCGCTGCGCGAAGGCTTCATCCGCTACCTGCCGGTGGGGCTGAGCGTTGCCGCGCTGATCGTGCTGGAGATGTTCCTGGTGGTGCGGGCGCGCAACTTCGGCGCGGAGCTCATGGCCATACCCGCAGCGCCATCGGCGCCGGTTACAGCAATGTCCGCGAACTCGGCAGTGTGCTGTATACCGACTACGTCTATCCCTTCGAGATCGCCGCGGTGATCCTGCTGGTGGCGATCATCGCGGCCATCGCGCTGACCATGCGCAAGCGCCCCGAAACCAAATCCCAGAATCCGGCCGAGCAGGTCGCCGTGAAGCGCAGCGACCGCGTGCGCCTGGTAGCCATGAAGGCGGAGAGGAAACAGACATGATTGCCCTGTCCGACTATCTGATACTGGGCGCGATCCTGTTCGGCCTGAGCGTGGCCGGCATTTTCCTGAACCGGAAGAACGTCATCATCCTGCTGATGGCGATCGAGCTGATGCTGCTGGCGGTGAACATGAACTTCATCGCCTTCTCGTATTTTCTCGGCGATACCGCCGGCCAGGTGTTCGTGTTCTTCATCCTCACGGTCGCCGCCGCCGAGGCCGCCATCGGCCTGGCGATCCTGGTGGTGCTGTTCCGCAACCGGCGGCACCATCAACGTCCAGGACCTGGATACCCTGAAAGGATAGGCGTGATGGAAAATCTCTACCTCGCCATACCGCTTGCACCGCTGCTCGGCGCCATCATCGCCGGCCTGTTCGGCAAACAGATCGGCCGTGCCGGTGCGCACACCGTCACCATCCTGGGTGTGGGCATCTCCTTCGTGCTGTCGCTGCTGGTGCTGAAGCAGTTCGCCATCGACGGCGCCGCACCCTGCAACGAGACGGCTGTACCGTGGATGGTCTCCGACGGGGTGCGCTTCGAGGTCGGCTTCCTGATCGACAACCTCACCGCGCTGATGATGACGGTGGTGACTTCGTGTCCCTGATGGTGCACATCTACACCATCGGCTACATGCACGACGATCCCGGCTACCAGCGCTTCTTCAGCTACATCGCGCTGTTCACCTTCTCCATGCTGATGCTGGTGATGGCCAACAACTTCCTGCAGCTGTTCTTCGGCTGGGAGGCGGTCGGCCTGGTGTCCTACCTGCTGATCGGCTTCTGGTACACGCGCCCGACCGCCATCTACGCCAACCTGAAGGCCTTCCTGGTCAACCGGGTCGGGGACTTCGGTTTCCTGCTGGGCATCGCCGCCATCTACATGGCCTTCAACAGCCTGGACTACGCCACCGTGTTCGACATGGCCCCGGCCATGCAGGATGCCACCGTTCGAGATGTTCCCGGGCGTGCAATGGTCGCTCATGACGGTGATCTGCATCTTCCTGTTCATCGGCGCCATGGGCAAGTCGGCGCAGGTGCCGCTGCACGTGTGGCTGCCGGATTCCATGGAAGGCCCGACGCCGATCTCGGCCCTGATCCATGCGGCCACCATGGTGACCGCCGGCATCTTCATGGTGGCGCGCATGTCGCCGCTGTTCGAGCTGTCCGAGACGGCGCTGGTCTTCGTCATGGTGATCGGCGCCATCACCGCGCTGTTCATGGGCTTCCTCGGCATCGTGCAGAACGACATCAAGCGCGTCGTCGCCTACTCGACCCTGTCGCAGCTCGGCTACATGACCGTGGCGCTGGGTGCCTCGGCCTATGCCGCCGGCATCTTCCACCTGATGACGCATGCCTTCTTCAAGGCGCTGCTGTTCCTCGGCGCCGGCTCGGTGATCATCGCCATGCACCACGACCAGGACATCCGCAACATGGGCGGACTGCGCAAGTACATGCCGATCACCTGGATCACCTCTCTGATCGGTTCGCTGGCGCTGATCGGCACGCCGTTCTTCTCCGGCTTCTTTTCCAAGGACACCATCATCGAGGCGGTGCACCACTCGCACCTGCCGGGCGCGGGACTGGTCTATGTCGCTGTGCTGGCCGGCGTGTTCATCACCGCCCTGTACAGCTTCCGCATGTACTTCCTGGTATTCCACGGCACGCCGCGCATGGACGACCACACCCGCGAGCACCTGCACGAAACCCCCTGGGTGGTGACTTTCCCGCTGATCATGCTGGCGATCCCTTCGGTGCTGGCGGGCTATCTCATCGACCCGGTGGTGTTCGGCGACTATTTCAACGGCGTGATTCATGTCGCCGCCAGCCACGATGTCCTGGCGGAAATCGGCGAGCACTACCACGGACCGGTGAGCTTCGTGCTGCATGCCTTCGGCGGACCGGCTATCTACCTCGCCATCGCCGGGGTGGGCACGGCCTGGTACATCTACATGAAGAACCCGGCCATCGCCGAGAACCTGCGGCAGCGCTTCAGTGCGATCTACCAGCTGCTGGTCAACAAGTACTATGCCGACGACTTCAACGAGGCGGTGTTCGCCGGCGGGGCGCGCGGCGTCGGCCGGCTGCTGTGGAAGATCGGTGACGTCGTGATCATCGACGGCCTGCTGGTCAACGGCAGTGCCCGCGTGGTCGGCTGGACGTCCGGGGTGGTGCGCAGGATCCAGACCGGCCATCTCTACACCTATGCCTTCAGCATGATCATCGGTCTGCTGCTGATGCTGTTCTGGTTCGTCTTCATGTCACCGGGAGCAGCCGCATGATCGACTTTCCCTTACTGAGTGTGCTGATCTGGCTGCCGGTTGCCGGCGGCGTCGCGCTGCTGGTGATGGATGCCATGGGCAATACCGCGGCCCGCCGGACCGCGCTGGCGGTGTCCGTGCTGACGTTTGTCCTCAGCCTGCTGCTGTACCGCGACTTCGATATGGACACGGCCGAGATGCAGTTCCAGGAACTGATTCCCTGGATCGCCGCCTTCAAGGCCAATTACCACCTCGGCGTGGACGGCATCTCCATGCCGCTGATCATCCTCACCACCTTCACCACGGTGCTGGTGGTGCTGGCAGGCTGGCAGGTGATCCAGCACCGGGTGGCGCAGTACATGGCCGCTTTCCTGATCATGGAAGGCCTGATGAACGGCGTGTTCGCGGCGCTGGACGCGGTGCTGTTCTACGTCTTCTGGGAAGCCATGCTGGTGCCGATGTTCCTGATCATCGGCATCTGGGGCGGGCCGCGGCGCGTCTACGCCACCATCAAGTTCTTCCTGTATACCTTCCTCGGCTCGGTGTTCATGCTGGTCGCGCTGATCTACATGTACCTGAAATCCGGCAGCTTCAGCATCCTGGATTTCCACCTGCTGCCGCTGGGCATGACCGAGCAGGTGCTGATCTTCCTCGCCTTCCTGCTGGCCTTTGCGGTGAAGGTGCCGATGTGGCCGGTGCACACCTGGCTGCCGGACGCCCACGTGGAGGCGCCGACCGGCGGTTCCGTGATCCTGGCGGCCATCATGCTGAAGATCGGCGGCTACGGCTTCCTGCGTTTCAGCCTGCCGATCACGCCGGACGCCAGCCATGCAGCTGGACTGGCTGATTATCCTGATGTCGCTGGTCGCCGTGGTCTACATCGGTTTCGTCGCGCTGGTGCAGGAGGACATGAAGAAGCTGATCGCCTATTCCTCCATCGCCCACATGGGCTTCGTCACGCTGGGCTTCTTCCTGGTGTTCACCCTGGTGGAGAACAACGGCAGCATCGACGGCGCGGCGCTGGGCATGGAAGGCGGCATGGTGCAGATGATTTCCCACGGCTTCATCTCCGGCGCCCTGTTCCTGTGCGTCGGCGTGCTGTATGACCGCATGCACAGCCGCCAGATCAGCGACTACGGCGGCGTGGTCAACACCATGCCGGTGTTCGCCGCCTTCATGGTGCTGTTCGCCATGGCCAACTCCGGCCTGCCGGGCACCTCCGGTTTCGTCGGTGAATTCATGGTGATACTGGCGAGCTTCAAGGCGAATTTCTGGTTCGCGCTGCCTGGCGGCCACCACCCTGATCCTGGGCGCGGCCTACAGCCTGTGGATGGTCAAGCGCGTGGTGTTCGGCGAGGTCGCCAACGACAACGTGCGCCAGCTTGCAGGACGTCAACCTGCGCGAGTTCGGCATTCTCGCCAGCCTGGCCATCGTGGTGCTGCTGTTCGGCCTGTGGCCGGCGCCGCTGGTCGAGGTCATGCACGCCAGCGTCGACAACCTGCTGCTCCACCTGTCAGCGATCCAAGCTGCCGCCGGAAACCGGCCTGGCGCTGCTGCAGACCGTGACGCCCTGAGGTAGCCGACATGCAATTTTCCTTTTCCGAACTCCTGATCCTGGCACCGGAAATGTTCGTGCTGACCATGGCCTGCGTCATCCTGGTCGTGGAGGCCTTCTTCGGGCAACAGCGGCCGCAGCTCAGCTACATGCTGACCCAGCTGACCCTGCTGGTCGCGGCCGTGATCAGCGGCAGCATGCTGGATACCGGCACGCGAACTGGCCTTCGGCGGCACCTTCGTGCACGACCCGATGGCGGCCCTGCTGAAGACCAGCATCTTCCTGGTCGTCGTCGGGCGCCTTCGTCTATGCGCGCAGCTACCAGTCGACCATCGGCAGCCTGCGCGGCGAGTATTACGTGCTGGGCCTGTTCGCGGTGCTGGGCATGATGGTGATGATCTCGGCGCACAGCCTGCTGACCTGTACCTCGGCCTGGAACTGCTGTCGCTGTCGCTGTACGCGATGGTGGCCTTCGACCGCGATTCCTCGCCGGCCTCGGAAGCCGCCATGAAGTATTTCGTGCTGGGTGCGCTGGCCTCCGGCATGCTGCTCTACGGCATGTCCATGCTGTACGGCGCCACCGGCAGCCTCGACCTCGCGGCCATCGCCGCGGCGCTGGCGGACGCCGGCGAGCACAGCATGGTGCTGGTCTTCGGCCTGTGTTTCATGGTGGTCGGGCTGGCCTTCAAGTTCGGCGCGGTGCCGTTCCACATGTGGATGCCGGACGTCTACCACGGCGCGCCCACGGCGGTGACGCTGTTCATCGGCAGCGCGCCCAAGATCGCCGCCTTTGCCATGACCATGCGCCTGCTGGTCGAGGCCCTGGGCAGCCTTGTCAGCCGACTGGCAGGGGATGCTGGTCATCCTGTCGGTGCTGTCGCTGGCGCTGGGCAACGTGATCGCCATCGCGCAGACCAACCTCAAGCGCATGCTGGCCTATTCGACCATCTCCCATGTCGGTTTCCTGCTGCTGGGTATTCTCGCCGGCGACGCAGGCCGGCTATTCGGCCGCCATGTTCTACGCCATCACCTACGCGCTGATGGCGATCGGCGGCTTCGGCATGATCATCCTGCTGAGCCGGGCGGGCTTCGAGGCCGACAGCCTGGACGACTTCAAGGGCCTGAACGAGCGCAGCCCGTGGTTCGCCTTCATGATGCTGATGCTGATGTTCTCCATGGCCGGCGTGCCGCCGACCGTCGGCTTCTACGCCAAGCTGTCGGTGCTGCAGGCGGTGATCGATGTCGACATGGTCTGGCTGGCGCTGGTGGCGGTGTTCTTCTCGGTGATCGGCGCGTTCTACTACATCCGCATCGTCAAGCTGATGTACTTCGACAAGCCGGAGACGGAGGAGCCGCTGCAGGTCAACACCGACATGCAGGTCGCGGTCAGCGTCAACGGCCTCGCCGTGCTTGGCCTGGGCCTGTTCCCCGGCGGTCTGCTGGCCCTCTGCGCCAGCGTGCTGGCCTGATCGCGCGCTGCTGGCCAGTTCGCGGTGCTCTTGCGTACCGGATGCAGCGTAGCGGAATCCGGGGAGGCCGTCGCCTCCCGGATTACGGCCTGACGGCCATCCATCCAGGCTGCCTACTGAGTGCACGCCTTATCCGGGTTTGATTCTCCATCCGTCCCCTGTCAAGGGTTGTAATACACTGGCACTCTCGTTACACTCCTCGGCCGTTGATGCGGGGTGGAGCAGTCTGGCAGCTCGTCGGGCTCATAACCCGAAGGTCGCAGGTTCAAATCCTGCCCCCGCTACCAATCAAAAAGCCCCAGGAGGTCAACTGCCCGGGGTTTTTTATTGTCGGTGTCCCGGAGCGGCGGCCATCTCCTGGCAGCGGGTTTATCGGTCAGATGCCGTGCAGCAGAGGGCGACGGCACCTGGACGGTGGGCATTGCTCCCGGCCGTGGTCGGGTCCGGAGAAATCCGGCGACAAGCGGCAGCGGTATCAGGCCATGCTGCAAAAAATTGCAGGCAGCCGTATATCTTGGGTAAAGTGCCGTTGTGCAAATCATGGTTACACCATGATTGCGCAGCCTTACCGGACACCACACTGCATGGCGGGAAGCCAGGCAAGCATGAGGAGAAGAACCCTGATGAATATTTATCGTTCGTTTACCCGCCTGGCCATGACGGTATGTCTGCTGGCTGTGGCCGTACCGGTGAGTGCCGCAGATTCCCGCAGCGCCGACGAGTGGAAATTTGATGCGGCAATCTATATGTGGGGCGCCTCCATGGACATCACGCCGGACGGGGGGGATTCGATCCATATCAGTTTCAACGACATCCTGGACAATCTCGATATGACCTTCATGGGAATGCTGAATGCGCGCAAGGGCAAGTTGTCAATGTTTACGGACGTTATCTACATGAACCTGTCGGACGACGTGACGGGTTCGGCGAAGATCCTTAACCAGAATATCCAGACAGATATCAACATCGGGATGAAGGCATGGATCGTGACGGCGGCCGGTGGCTACAACCTGGTGGATAACGGCAAGTACAGCCTGGACCTGCTCGGCGGCGCACGTTATATCAACGTGGATGTTCCCCTCAAGTTCCGCCGGCTCGGGCGGAAGACGACGCCCTCCGGTGACCTGTGGGACGGGATCGTTGGTGTGAGGGGCAAGGTCAACCTGGCTGACAAGTGGTATCTGAACTACTACGCGGATGGCGGCACCGGGGATTCCTCGTCCACCTGGCAGGGCCTGGCGGGGCTGAACTATCAGTTCGATAAGTTCGAGGCAGGCTTCGGGTATCGTTATCTGACCTGGAACATGAACGACCGGGATCTCGAGGATCTCACAGTCAAGGGACCCTATGCCGGTGTCCGGTTCCTGTTCTGAACGGCTGCGGGTCGGCGCCATTCCCGGATTCCGCTCCGTGCCATCCGGGCTACCGGGCTCAGCCCAACCTGCGACTGACGGGAAATACCTTACAAAAGCGGAGCGAGAATACCATGTTATTTAACATGGCGGTCGCCGCCTTGCTGATGGTGGTAACTACTGCAATCCACGCCTCGGCCATGCTCCTGGTGGTGCGTGTGGTGCTGTCGAAGGATGCACAAAACAGGCATCGTAAACAGCAGATGCATTTCTTCTCGGTCGCGGGCGTGGTCCTGCTGATGTTCCTCGTCTCGGTGATAGAGGTGCTGGTCTGGAGTGTGACCTACCTGTGGCTGGGCGCGATCAAGGGACTCGAACAGGCAACCTATTTTTCCATGGTCACCTTCACGACACTGGGCTACGGAGAAATCGTTCTTGCCGAGCAATGGCGTCTGCTTGCGTCCTTCGAGGCGGCCAACGGCATCATCATGTTCGGCTGGACGACCGCTATCGTTCTTGCCGTCGTGCAGCGGGTATACTTCAGCAAGGAATCCTGACGCCGGCAGGGCAAACCTGACAGGCCACCCGGCCCCGGCACTGCATTGGAGGCGCTCCGGGAATCGCTTAAGCTTGCAACCTGCCAGGCAACGCCGGCGCCACAAACGCATTCTTACTAAACAGACAATCCATGGAATTCGACAACGGTATCCTGCATTTCGGCCCGTTTTTTGCGGTCACCCTCGGCATTATCGTGCTGTTCGTCGGCAAGCGGCTGAACGATGCGATCGGCGTTCTTGCGGGAATTCAGCATTCCCGAGCCGGTGACCGGCGGCCTGCTGTTCTCGGTGCTGATCGCGCTGTTCTATGTCATCAGCGGTATCGAGGTCGAGTTCGATCTGGCCGCGCGCGATGTCCTGCTGGTGTACTTCTTCACCACCATCGGCATCAATGCCAGCCTCAGGGACCTGCTGGCCGGCGGCAAGCCGCTGGTGATCCTGCTGGCGATCACCATCACCTACATGTTCCTGCAGAACCTGACCGGAATCTCGGTGGCGGCACTGTTCGATCTGCCGGCGGCTGTCGGCATGCTCGGCGGCAGCGTGTCCCTGATCGGCGGGCACGGCACCGCCATCGCCTGGGCGCCGCGGATCGCCGAGGATTACGGCATCGCCAATGCCATGGAGATTGGCATCGCCTGCGCCACCTTCGGCCTTATCCTGGCCAGCATCATGGGCGGCCCGATCGCAAAATTCCTGATCACCCGGCATGACCTGACGCCGACCACAGGTCGAACCGCTGGATGTCGGTGTCTCCGAAAAGCAGCGAAAAGACCGGCATCGACCACCTCGACTTCCTGGATGCCATTCTTGCCATCCACATCTGCGCCATTTTCGGCTTTCTGCTCAACGAGGCACTGGAAAGCCTGGGACTGAAGCTGCCGCTGTTCGTCACCTGCCTGTTTGCCGGCATCCTGATCACCAACCTGATCCCGAAATCCTTTCCGCGATCTCCGGCAGCCGCCTGGCCCAGCCGCAAACCGGCCATGGCGCTGATTGCCGACATCGTCGCTGGGCACCTTCCTGGCGATGTCGCTGATGAGCATGCAGCTGTGGACCCTGGTGGACCTGGCCGGCCCGATCTTCACCATCCTCGGTGCCCAGTTCCTGCTGGCGGTCGGCGTGACCCTGTTCGTGGTCTTTCCCGCGATGGGGCGCAATTACGATGCCGCCGTGGTGTGTGCCGGTTTCGGCGGCATCTCGCTGGGTTCGACCCCGACCGCCATGGCCAACATGTCGGCGGTCGCGCAGCGCTACGGCGCCTCACACCTGGCATTCATCATCGTGCCGCTGGTCTGCGCCTTTTTCATCGACCTGGTCAATGCGCTGCTGATCCCTTTCTTTCTTTCACACTTCTGAATCCAGGCCGCGGCCGGCCAGCCCGGCACCGGGCATACCAAATCTTTGCAGCGGCAAATTCACCCATAAAACCTGTGGATTGACGTGCTATGCCATGCGTGTAAAATACGCGCACCCGGGTTTATCAGGCGCTTGAATAACGCGTGATTACCCGGCCGACCCCTGAGCGGGGTTTTTTTATTCCCCGGACAGGATAGTCCACGGCAGTATGCAGGGGAGGAATTGGGCTCAACGCGAAAATTCCAAGAATAAATTTCGGAGTTCATGGAGTGGGCCTTTGGCCCATTTTTTGTTTCCGGGGAACAGGATGAGGCAGGATCCGCTACATATTGGCGACATGCTGGAACCGGGTATTCGCTCGCTGGGATATGAACTGGTCGGCGTGGAATTCCAGAGCGGTGGCAGGGGCGGTGGCCTGTTGCGGGTCTATATCGACAGCGACAGACGGCATCACCGCGGATGACTGCCAGAAAGTGAGTTACCAGGTCAGCGGCGTGCTGGATGTCGAGGACCCGATACCGGGGCACTATACCCTGGAGATTTCATCCCCCGGTCTGGACCGATTGCTGTTCCGGCCGGAGGATTTTGAGCGTTTTGCCGGGCAGCAGGTGAAACTGCGTGCGGCCAGTCCCGTTGACGGGAGGCGCAATTTCAAGGGCCGTCTTGTCGGTATGCGGGACGGGCAGGTGGTTATCGAGCAGGATGACGGGGAAGTCAGCCTGCCGTATGAACAGGTAGATCAGGCGCGCCTGGTGCCGGAATACTAACAAGCGTGTTTGGAGGTTTCGGGAATGGACAGTAAAGAGATACTGATGGTCGTGGACGCGGTATCGAATGAAAAAGGCATCGAAAAGGAAATCATATTCGAAGCCATTGAGGTTGCGCTCGCGACGGCAACCCGCAAGCGCGGCAGCGGTGAAATCGATGCGCGCGTCTGCCATCGACCGCAAGACCGGTGAGTACGAAACCTTTCGCCGCTGGCAGGTGGTGGACGAGACACTGGCCGATCAGGCGCCGACGCGGATGACGAGGACGTGCTTGACCTTCGAATTTCCCGAACGCCAGATCACACTGGCTGCCGCACAGGAACTGGAGCCGGGCATCCAGCATGGCGACTATATTGAAGAGCCGATGGAATCCGTGCCCTTCGGGCGCATCGGTGCGCAGACCGCCAAGCAGGTCATCGTGCAGAAAGTCCGCGAGGCAGAGCGTGCCATGGTGGTCGATGCCTACAAGAACCGGGTCGGCGAACTGGTGACCGGCGTCGTCAAGCGCGTCGAGCGCGGCAATGTCTACCTGGACCTCGGCAGCAATGCGGAGGCGATTATCCTGCGCGAGGAAATGATCCCGCGGGAGGCCGTGCGCCCGGGCGACCGGCTGCGCGGTTACCTGCGCGAGGTCAGCGCCGAGCAGCGCGGCCCGCAATTGTTTGTTACCCGGGTGGCCCCGGAATTCCTGCTGGAGCTGTTCAAGCTGGAAGTGCCGGAAGTCGGACAGGACCTGATCGATATTCTGGCCGCGGCCCGTGATCCGGGTCTGCGCGCCAAGATAGCCGTGAAGAGCAATGATCCGCGCATCGATCCCGTCGGCGCCTGCGTGGGCATGCGCGGCTCCCGGGTACAGACGGTGTCTACCGAGCTGTCCGGGGAGCGTGTCGACATCATTCTCTGGGACGAAAATCCGGCACAGTTCGTTATCAATGCCATGTCGCCCGCCGAAGTGGCTTCCATCGTGGTAGACGAGGAAACGCACACCATGGATCTCGCGGTCAGCGAGGACCAGTTGTCGCAGGCGATCGGCCGTGCGGGCCAGAACGTCCGGCTCGCCAGCCAGCTGACCGGCTGGACCCTGAATGTCATGGACGAGGCAGAGGCCGAGAAAAAGAGCGAGGCGGAGGCGCTCAACCCTGCAGAAGATGTTTGCGGAGCAGCTCGATGTCGACGAGGAGATCGCGGCGATCCTGGTACAGGAAGGCTTTTCCACCATCGAGGAAATCGTCTATGTGCCCAACAGCGAACTGCTGGCCATCGAGGAGTTTGACGAGGACATCGTCGAGGAACTCCGGGGCCGTGCGCGGGACGTCCTGCTGACCCAGGCCATCATGAAGGAAGAGAAGCTCGGAGATGCCGAGCCGGCCCAAGACCTGCTGACAATGGAGGGCATGGACGAGACGCTGGCCTTCGAGCTGGCGAGCCGGGGTGTGATTACCATGGAGGACCTGGCAGAGCAGGCGGTTGACGACTTGCTGGAAATAGACGGGATGGATGCGGGGCGGGCAGGTGCCTTGATCATGACGGCCAGGGCGCCCTGGTTCGCGGAAGAAGCGGCTGACTGACGCTTGGCAGAGGAGCAAGACAGGTAATGACCGAAGTTACAGTAAAGCAATTCGCTGAAGTTGTTGGTGTTCCCACTGACAGGTTGTTGACTCAGCTGGGCGAGGCTGGCCTGGACATTTCCGACGAGAATGCCATGATATCCGACAACGAGAAGACCCGCTTGCTGGAATTCTTGCGCCAGAGCCATGGCAAGCGCAGCGCACTCTCGGTCGGTGGAGCCAGCAAGATCACACTGAAACGCAAGACCCAGAGCGAGTTGCGCGCGACGGTCCCGGCCGGCCGCGGTCCTGCCGGCAGGGGCGCACTGCGCACGGCCAGGCCCGAGACCAAAACCGTCTCCGTGGAAGTGCGCAAGAAGCGCACCTATGTCAAACGCGCCGACCTGGTTGCGGAAGAGCAGGATCGACTGGACCAGGAGGCAGAGGAGAAGGCCCGGCTGCGCGCCGAAGAGGAGGCACGCAACGAGGTGGTGCGCCTCGAGCGCGAAGCGGCCAGGAAGAAGCAGGAAGAGGAACAGGCCGCCGAGGAAGCGCGGCTCAAGACAGAGCGCGAGGCGCGCCAGCAGGCCGCTGAAGAGGCGCGCCAGCAGGCGCTTGCCTCCGCCGATACCCGCAAGGCCACCGCGCGATGAACCGCGCAAGAAGAAATCCGGCGATACCGACCGCAAGTCACGCGAGGATCAGGATACCAAGTACGGCCGCAAGCAGTTGCATGTGACTGCCGGCAAGGGTGGACGCCGCAAGGCAAAGGCCAGACCGTCACGGCGGGTCACGATTGAATCGACCGGCGAGCACGGCTTTGAAAGGCCGACGGCGAGTGTCGTGCACGAGGTCGAGATACCGGAAAATATCGTGGTATCGGAGCTTGCCCGGAAGATGTCGGTGAAGGCGGCCGAGATCATCAAGGTGCTGATGAAGATGGGGGTAATGGCCACCATCAACCAGGTGCTTGACCAGGACACGGCGACCCTGGTTGTCGAGGAAATGGGGCACGTCGCCAAGCCCATGCAGGAAAACATCCTCGAAGATGAACTGAAGCAGCAGGTCCAGGAAATCTCCGGGGAGCGCCTGCCGCGGCCGCCGGTCGTGACCATCATGGGCCACGTCGACCACGGCAAGACTTCCCTGCTGGACTACATTCGCCGCACCAGGGTGGTGGATGCCGAGGCCGGCGGTATTACCCAGCACATCGGTGCCTACCACGTGGAAACCCCGAAAGGCATGGTCAGCTTCCTGGACACCCCGGGCCACGCGGCTTTCACCGCGATGCGCGCCCGCGGCGCCGGCGTCACCGATATCGTGATCCTGGTGGTTGCCGCGGACGACGGCGTCAAGCCGCAGACCAGGGAAGCCGTGCAGCATGCGCGGGCGGCCAACGTCCCGCTGATCATCGCCGTCAACAAGATCGACAAGCCCGATGCCGACCCGGAGCGGGTCAAGAACGAGATGTCTGCGCTGCAGGTCATTCCCGAGGACTGGGGCGGCGACACCATGTTCGTGCCGGTATCGGCAAAGACCGGCGAAGGCGTCGACGACCTGCTGGATGCCGTGTTGCTGCAGGCGGAGGTCCTGGAGCTGACGGCGGTACGCGACTGTCCTGCGACGGGCATCGTGGTCGAATCCAGTCTCGACAAGGGCCGCGGCGCGGTCGCGACCGTGCTGGTGCAGAACGGCGTACTGCGCAAGGGAGACCTTGTGCTGACCGGCACGGAGTACGGCCGGGTGCGCGCCATGTTCGACGAGAACGGCAAGCAGATTGCAGAGGCTGGCCCGTCGATACCGGCACTGGTGCTGGGCCTGTCGGCGGTACCCAACGCCGGTGACGATGTCATTGTCGTGGCCGATGAGCGCAAGGCGCGGGAACTGGCCGAACTGCGCCAGGAAAAATCCCGCGACCAGCGGCTGGCAAAGCAGCAGCAAACGCGCCTCGAAGACGTGTTTTCCTCGGTTACCGAGGGCAAGACCCCGACGCTTTATATCGTGCTCAAGGCGGACGTGCAGGGCAGTGCCGAGGCGCTCGGCGATGCGCTGACCAAGCTCACTTCCGAGGAAGAGGACGTCAAGGTCAAGGTGGTCTCCAGCGGCGTCGGCGGTATCAACGAATCCGACGTCAACCTGGCTATTGCCTCCAGCGCCATCATCATCGGCTTCAACGTGCGCGCCGATGCGTCTGCCAGGCGCATGATCGAAGAGAACAGTATCGATCTCAAGTACTACAGTGTGATCTACAACGCCATCGACGACGTCAAGGCTGCGGCCAGCGGCATGCTGAAGCCGGTGATGCACGAACAGATTATCGGTCTGGCCGAGGTCAAGGAAGTGTTCCGCTCCCGCAAGCTGGGCGATATCGCCGGCTGTATCGTGGACGAGGGCGTGGTGCGGCGCAGCTCGCCGATTCGCGTGCTGCGGGAAAACGTCGTTATCTTCGAGGGCGAACTCGAATCCCTGCGGCGTTTCAAGGACGACGTCAACGAGGTCAGGGCGGGCACGGAATGCGGTATTGGTGTGAAGAACTACAGCGTCAAGGAAGGCGACCAGATCGAGGTGTTCGAACGCATCGAGGTGCAGCGCACGTTGTAGCCGGTCGTGGCTGGTAACAGCCAGCCGGTACTTTCCGTTTTTCTGTCCATTGAGTCGTGCTGTCCGCAGGTCAGCTTGTCATGCCCAGAGAATTTCCCAGGACGCGCCGCGTCGGTGAACAGTTGCAGCGCGAGCTGGCCGCATTGATACGCGAGGAACTGAAGGATCCGCGCCTGGGTATGGTCAGCGTATCCGCGGTGCAGGTATCGCGCGACCTGTCGCACGCGAAGGTGTATATCTCCGTGCTCGGCACCGCGGAGCAGACGCAGGAGTCGATCAGGGTGCTGAAGCACGCGGCCGGCTACCTGCGTCACAAGCTCGGCAAGCTGCTGCATATCCGGGTGATCCCCGAGCTGCATTTTTTCCACGATCGCTCGCTGGAAGAGGGCGCCCGCATGGGTGCCCTGATCAACAAGGCCATTGCCAGCAACAGGGACAATGACGGAAGCGATGACGAATCACAGTGATTTTCTCAACGAGGTGGCCAGACAAACATGGGCCGTAGACATAACAACCTGCGCCGGGTAAACGGCATCCTGCTGCTGGACAAACCGCCGGGCATGACCTCCAATGCCGCGCTGCAGATGGTGAAACGGCTTTACACTGCGCGCAAGGCGGGCCATACCGGCAGCCTCGACCCGCTGGCAACCGGCCTGCTGCCGCTGTGCTTCGGTGAGGCCACCAAGGTCTCCGGCTTCCTGCTGGATGCCGACAAGCGCTACCGGGTTGTCTGCAAGCTGGGGGAACGCACCACGACCGGTGATGCCGAGGGCGAGGTGGTGGAACAACGGCCGGTGGAGGCTGTCAGCGGGGCGCGTCTGCGCCAGGTGCTGGAAGGCTTCGTGGGCGAGATCGCGCAAATCCCGCCGATGTACTCGGCGGTCAAGCACAAGGGTGAACGTCTCTACAAGCTGGCGCGCCAGGGGGTTGAGGTGGAGCGCGAGGCCCGCAAGGTGGATATCCACTCGCTGGAACTGCGGGATTTCAATACCCCCCTCTTCGAAATCGATGTGCATTGTTCCAAGGGGACCTACGTGCGCACCCTGGTCGAGGATATCGGTGAACTGCTGGGCTGCGGCGCCCACGTGACAGCCCTGCGCCGGCTCGCCGTGGGCCCCTTTGATGATTCGCAAATGATTGATATGGCAGTGCTTGAGGCCGCGGCCGCGGAAAGCATGACCGCCCTGGACAAGCTGCTGCTGCCGATGGAAAGCGGTCTGGCCCAGTGGCCGGGCGTCCGCCTCAGCGGCGATGCGGCCTTTTACCTGCGCCAGGGACAGGCGGTGCTGGTGCCGCAGGCCCCGACCGAGGGCTGGGTGCGCCTTTACGAAGGCGAGTCGCGCTTTCTGGGCATGGGAGAGATTCTCGACGACGGCCGGGTGGCGCCGCGGCGTTTGATGATCGCATCATGATCCAGGGATGGAAAGTCTTGTGGCTGGCGGTGGCGGCGGTTAGAATACGCAGCTCACTAAATTCTGAAGAAATTATCAAGTAAATTCCGGGAGTTCTTACATGGCTCTAGATGCCGAACAAAAAGGGCAGATCGTCAAGCAGCATCAGCGTGGTGAAGCGGATACCGGTTCGCCCGAAGTACAGGTTGCCCTGTTGACAGCCAACATCACACATCTGACTGACCACTTCGCGAAGCACAAGGGTGATCATCATTCCCGCCAGGGCCTGCTGCGCATGGTGAACAAGCGCCGCAAACTGCTCGACTACCTGAAAGGCAAGGACAGCAAGCGTTATCAGGACATCATCAGCAATCTCGGCCTGCGTCGCTAGTACGCCGTGACCTGTCTGCAGTCAACCCTTCACCTTATCCCGACCAAGGAACTATGCCCGTGAGTGCTATCAAGAAGACCTTTCAGTATGGAGACCAGACGGTCACGCTAGAAACCGGGGAAATCGCCCGCCAGTGCAGTGCCGTTATCGTCAGCATGGGCCAGACAATGGTGCTTGCAACGGTCGTCGGTGACAAGAACCCGATGGAAGGTCGCGACTTCTTCCCGCTCACGGTCGACTACCAGGAAAAGGGTTATGCAGCCGGCCAGATACCGGGCAACTTCTTCCGCCGCGAGGGGCGCCCGAGCGAGGCGGAAACACTGCTGTGCCGGCTGGTCGACAGCCCGCTGCGTCCGCTGTTTCCCAAGGGCTTCACCCATGAAGTACAGGTCATCCTCACGGTCATTTCCTACGATCCGCAGATCAATCCGGATATCCCGGCAATGATCGGCGCCTCGGCGGCGATGTCGATTTCCGGCCTGCCGTTCAACGGCCCTATCGGCGCGGCCCGCGTGGGTTATATCGACGGCAGCTACGTGCTCAATCCCACCACGGAGCAGATGGCCGGGTCGCAGGCTCGACCTCGTGGTTGCGGGCACCGCGAGCGCCGTGCTGATGGTGGAATCGGAAGCGAAGGAACTGCCGGAAGACATCATGCTGGGTTCGGTGGTCTTCGGCCACGAGCAGCAGCAGGTGGTGATCAATGCCATTCAGCGAACTGGCCGCCGAAGTCAACACCCCGGCGCTGGCAGTGGACGCCGCCGCAACCGAACACTGGCGGTTGCCGAGGCGGTCGAGAAGGAAGGCAGCGAGGCGATTACCGCCGCCTACAAGGTTGCCGACAAGCAGGACCGCTACACCCTGCTGGAGCAAGGTGCGCGAGGAGATCGTCGACAAGCTGGCCAGTGACGATAGCGATGGCTTCTCCGCCGAAGCGGTCAAGGCCGCGATCGGCAAGCTGGAAAAGAAGATCGTGCGCAGCCGCATTATTGCCGGGCGAGGCGCGCATCGACGGTCGTGACACGAAGACCGTGCGCCCGATCACCATACGTACCGGCGTGCTGCCGCGCGCGCATGGTTCCGCGCTGTTTACGCGTGGCGAGACCCAGGCCCTGGTCGTGACGACCCTGGGTACCGAGCGCGATGCGCAGCTGATCGATGCCCTCTCCGGCACTACCCGCGAACAGTTCATGCTGCACTACAACTTCCCGCCGTACTGTGTCGGCGAGACCGGCCGCATCGGCGGCACCAAGCGCCGCGAGGTCGGTCACGGCAAGCTGGCCAAGCGCGGCGTCATGGCCGTGATGCCGAATACCGAGAGTTTCCCCTATACCATCCGCATCGTGTCCGAGATCACCGAGTCCAACGGTTCCAGTTCCATGGCGAGCGTCTGCGGCAGCAGCCTCTCCATGATGGACGCCGGCGTGCCCATCAGCGCCCCGGTTGCCGGTGTGGCCATGGGCCTCATCAAGGAAACGGAAGGCTTTGCGGTCCTTACCGATATCCTGGGCGATGAAGACCACCTCGGCGACATGGACTTCAAGGTGGCCGGGAACTGCGAATGGCGTGACCGCACTGCAGATGGATATCAAGATCGAAGGGATCACCAGGGAGATCATGGAACAGGCGCTGTCACAGGCGAATGCGGGTCGCCTGCATATCCTCGGTGAAATGAACAAGGCGATCTCCGCGCCGCGCGAGGAGGTGTCCGACTTCGCGCCGCGTTACATCACCATCAAGATCAACCCGGACAAGATCCGCGACGTTATCGGCAAGGGCGGCGCCACCATCCGTTCCATTACCGAGGAGACCGGCGCCAGCATCGATATCGATGACGACGGCAACGTGAAGATCGCATCGGTCGACCTGGAGGCAGGCAACGAGGCACGCCGCCGCATCGAGCAGATCACCGCGGACGTCGAGGTTGGCAGCATCTACAACGGCAAGGTCGCCAAGCTGATGGACTTCGGGGCATTCGTTACCATCCTGCCCGGCAAGGACGGACTGGTGCACATCTCGCAGATCAGCGACGAGCGCGTACAGAATGTCAGCGACAAGCTTTCAGAAGGTGACATCGTCAAGGTCAAGGTTCTTGAAGTCGACAAGCAGGGGCGTATTCGCCTCAGCATGAAGGCGGTTGGCCAGGACTGAGCGACACGCACAAGTATTGCCGGAAAGGGGCTGCAGAGCCCCTTTTTTGTGCCTGCCGGAAAGTATCCGGATGCAGAATGGCTGCAGTCGACCCGGGACGGAAACCGGCGCACAGGCAATCGCACTTTGTAAGGGGAGTGGAAATGCGGCGTGTTTTTTTTCATGATGGGTTCTACGCGCCCTGCCGGAGCGGTCAGTTAGTCACCATCGGGTAATTTGCCTGCGCTGCTGTTGATATGGAAATGGTGCAAGACAAGGTACAAGCGGATGCCGGTGCGCGTTTTCCGTGCCCGCCACCTTGTACAGGCAGGAATGCTGCCGCGACTGAAGTGCAGAATGCATGCTGCAAACCACGACGCTTGCGTGGCAAGCATGCGCACATGGCGGGCGCGCTGCTGCTCGTTCTGTTTGTGGTCCTCGCTGGCTGTTCCTTTGCCCCCGAACAGGTGGAAGCGCCCCCGGTTCCTGCCTACCCGGTGCAACCCGGAACGTGGCGGGCCATTGATGAGCAGATCTACAAGGCATCCGTGTACGCTAGACACGAGACCGGGGCCTATATCAGGGTTGCCATGGAGGAGTGGCTGTGGCGGGTGCGCCAGCGTATCGAAACGGTGTTCATTCCCTGGTATACCGCTTACTGGACGCAGCAATGGATAGCCGTGAAGGTGTCCTGGTACCAGCTGCAGCAGGACGAAGGGGAGCCCACGCCGGAGGAACGGCTGGTCAGCTACCTGCAGGAGCAGTTCTATACGCAGGTGCTGGAACCGGTCAGCGGTTTTGTTGATCCGCATACCGTCATGCAGGATGCGACCGTCAGTTACCTGCGGGAGCTGAAAGGTGCGCTTGACCCGCTGCCGGCCAGCTATCATATCCCGGTTGCGGCATTCGACCGGCACCTGGAGGCCATCCCCGCCATTGCGGGTTCCGACCTGCCGCTGCAGGGCGCCTCCCTGTACGAGGTCCTGCAGTTCGCTGATCTGCCTGAAGTCGACGCCTACAAGTCGCTGCTTGCGCAGATTACCGCTGTCGAGGACGGCGACACTCCGACACCGTCGGCAGACAGGCTCCAGGTCGTGGCCAGGCGAGCGGTTGACAGGCTGTTCGGAACCCTGACAGTTCGCGGCAGTGCGGCAGCGGCCTCCACCATTGTGGGGGGTATATGGGGGATGTTGATTTCGACAGGTTCTGCCGTCTGGGGCGTGGTGGAGTATGAAAATGACAAGCCCGTCATGGAGGCGGAATTGCGTGAGAATCTGAATGCGGCACTGGACGTGATGTGGCAGGGGCTGGTTGAGGACGAGCATGGCGGGATTGCCGCCCTGGTGCATCACATGAGTTCGCAGATTGAAGCCGCGGTGTTCCAGCCGGTGCAGGCACCCCTGAGTCCGTTCGTCCTGGACCCGCCGGCACTGTTCTGATCCGGACGCATCCGGCGTGTTGTCCCTGCACGTGTCGCCCCTGAACCGAAGGGCACTTGCTTAATGAATCTTTGGCCACGGAAGAACATGGAAAGACACGGAATATTCGATAATAATATCCGCGGATTCCGTGGCCATTTACCATGATCATGCTTTAAGTGAGTACCATTCTGTTCTGAACCGTTTTCCCGGGCATGCCCGGAAACCGGATCCGCAGCCCGGGGAGAGCCCCGTGTTTTACGCGGGGCCTGATTTATACCGGTCCGATCAGCCGGGCACTGACATTATGCGAATTGACGCAGTTCAGCACATCCTGTGAGGAATACGTCTTCCTGTCGTACCTGATCAGTATGAGGTGATAGCGCGAGGGGCAGAATTCCGCGGCCACGATGCCGTCATTATCGGTCAGCGCGGCAACGAGATCCCGTCGCTGTTGTTCCTCGAGATATTCGGATATATGCACAATGATTTCGACAGTGGCAGCCGGTTCGTTTGCTGCATTGTGGATGGCTTGTTGCATGGTGTATCTCCTCTCGTGCCCGCTGTTTAATGATTATGGCGGTTTGCCCGCAGACCGGTGCTGTTTTCACACCCGGCAGTTGTTCCCGCCGCGTGGTTTAAGGCGTGAAGTTATCAGATCCGGGAAATGGTTAGTATTGTGGCTTTTACTTATTCAGCATATCCATATGTAATCATGCACTGTCCCGGCCCGCCTTCCGGATTGCAGGAAAATCCTGCTATTGTCCCGGAACTTTCCATGCATGGCACTTAAACATGAAAAGACTGTACGCGTTTCTGATTGTTGCGATTGCGGCGCTGGCAACGCCCGGGGTGATTTTGTGGCGGCCGTCTGCCGCTCTACCCACAACCGTAGACATCGATGCAGGCACTCGATTTCAGACTATCGATGGCTGGGCGGTATACCCGCGCTACTGGGAAGAAGACAAGGCTGGTGACCGGTATGACCGGTCTTTCGAGCCGTACACGGAGGAAGTTTCACAATTTCTGGTCAATGAAGTCGGGATCAATTCGGTACGGATCGAGATCTGGAGTGGCCTTGAAAATCCCGTGGATCACTGGATCGGATATTATGAGGGACGCGTCAGCTACAGTGACTATGCCCGCGTTCGCTACGAGAAGGTCAATGACAATGATGATCCCTATTCGGTGAATCCTGCCGGATTTCAGTTTTCCCGGTTTGACCACTGCATGGAGGTGATGACCCTCCCTCTCAAACGGGCCCTGGAGGCCCGGGGTGAGAAGCTGCATGTCAATGTGAACTACGTGGATTTCAGCTGGGGAGGCAAGGCATTGCAGGGCAGTCTCAGCCACGCTGAAAACCCGGAAGAGTTCGCCGAATTTGTACTCGTCTTTTTCAAACGCCTGCGGGAAAAATACGCTATCGAGGCGGATTCCTTTGAGGTCATACTGGAGCCCGAAAATACCGCCGGCTGGCGTGCACCCCGAATCGGACGCGGGCTGGTCGCCGTGGCGCGCCGGCTTGAAGAAAACGGGTTCACCCCGGAAATTATCGCTCCCTCCAACACCTCGATGCGAAATGCGATCAAGTATTTCGACGAGATGATCGAGGTGGACGGGGTGGATGATTACCTTGATACATTTGGATATCACCGCTACGGCCTGCAGACCAGGTCCCTGGTCGAGGCTGTCCGGAGCAGGGCCGAAGATCACAGGCTCAAGACCGCGATGCTCGAAAAGATCGGTGCAGGTATCGACGTGCTGCTCGAAGACCTGACTGCAGGAAATGTATCGTCGTGGCAGCAGTGGGCAGCCGCCGGGCGAAAATCCGCCGGGGATGACGGGGATTACTATGCCCTTGTCGATACGAATGCGTCAGAACGGCCGCGCGTGTACATGGCCGGCTTGTCCCGCCAGCTGTCCCGGGTTTTCCTCTATGTGCGGCGTGGTGCAGTGAGAATCGACGCCCGCAGCGATAACCCTGACAAAACCGGCGTCGCCTTCATGAATCGCGATGGCGGCCGGGTTGTGATCGTCCGCGCAAGGCGGACGGGCGGTCCGGTGACAATCAATGGTCTGCCGGCCGGCCGGTATGGTCTGGGATTTACAGACGATCTGCGGGAAACAGAGCAGCGTCCCGCTGTCACAATTTCCGCCGGTGAATCCCTGCGCTTTGAAATGCCCCGCTCGGGTGTGGCGACCCTCTATTCCCTGCAACAGCAACCATAGCTGCCCGGCGCAGGCGTGCGCTACCAGGCATTACCGGTGTGGCGGCAGTCTTACTTCCTCTTTTTCGGCCTGGGCCCGACGGGTTGCTTTTTCACGTCGGGTTCCAGTCGTGAGATGTTGAGCGCTTGACCGCATACGCGGGTCTTCCTGAGATCCTGGAATACCTCCTTCGGCATGCCCATGGGCAGGTCGACCAGGCTGTATTCGGTATGAATTTCGATATGACCGATGTGCTGGCCGTCCAGCCCCGCCTCGTTCGCGATGGCGCCGACGATATTGCCGGGTTTGACGTCATGCTGGTATCCCACCTCGATGCGAAACCGCTCCATGCCCTTGACGGGGCGAGCCTGCGGCTTGCGCTGGGCCGGCTCACTCCGTTCCTTGCGCCGGGGCAATTCGTGCCCGGATGAATCACTCCGTTCCTTGCGCCGGGGCGGCGGCTGCCGGGGCGAATCACTTCGCTCCTTGCGCTGGTGCGTTTCATGCCGGGGCGAATCACTTCGCTCCTTGCTCTGGCCTGCCCCGGCTTTGCTGCGGACGGGCTTCTCTTTTTCCGGTTTCACCAGCAACTGGCGATCACCGATGGACATCCTCGCCAGCGCCGCTGCGATCTCAATCGCCGGAATGTCGTGTTCCTGCTGATACTGCTCCAGCAGGCTCTGCATGAAATCCAGTTCACCGGCTGCCAGGGTGTCGCTGATGCTCTGCTTGAAGTCGGCAATCCGTTTGTTGTTGACCATCTCGGTCGAGGGCAGCTCCAGCGCTTCGATTTTCTGTCGCGTCGCCTTTTCGATAGCACTGAGCATGCGCTGTTCCCGGGGTGCGACAAACAGAATGGCATCGCCCTGGCGGCCGGCCCGGCCGGTGCGGCCGATGCGGTGAATATAGGCCTCGGTATCGTAGGGGATGTCGTAGTTGAGCACATGGCTGATCCTGTCCACGTCCAGTCCCCTGGCAGCGACATCGGTGGCGACCAGGATATCCAGCGAGCCCTGTTTCAGGCGTTCTATCATTTGCTCCCGCTGCTTTTGCGGCATATCACCGTTCAACGCCTCGGCCGCATAACCCCTTGCCTGCAGCCGTACCGCCAGTTCCGTGGTGGCGATCTTGGTGCGGACAAACATGAGCATGGCTTCGAAGGGTTCCACCTCCAGGATTCGGGTCAGCGCATCCAGCTTGTGCGTGCCGCTGACCAGCCAGTAGCGCTGGCGAATGGTTTCAGCCGTGGCGGTGCGTGCCTTGATGGAAATTTCCTGCGGGTCATGCAGATGCCGCTGGGCAATGCGCTTGATCTCTTTCGGCATGGTTGCCGAGAACAGCGCCATTTGCCGCTGTGCCGGCGTCTGCTCGAGGATCCATTCGACAGCATCGATGAAGCCCATACGCAGCATCTCGTCTGCTTCGTCCAGCACCAGCGCCTGCAGGGTATCCAGTTTGAGTGTTCCCCTGCGCATGTGATCCATTACCCGGCCCGGGGTGCCGACCACGACGTGCACGCCACGCTTCAGCTGCCGTAGCTGTCCCGTATAGTCCTGGCCGCCGTAGATTGGCAGCACATGAAAGCCCTTGAGATGGGAGGCATAACGCTGAAAGGCTTCGGCAACCTGAATCGCCAGTTCGCGGGTTGGCGTAAGGACCATGACCTGTACCTGCTGGAGGCCGGTGTTGATGCGCGACAGCAGGGGCAGTGCAAAAGCGGCGGTCTTGCCGGTGCCGGTTGGGGCGTGTCCCAGCAGGTCCAGACCCTGCAGCAGGTAGGGTATGGCCTGGGCCTGAATCGGGGAGGGCGTTTCGTAGCCAACCTCATCCAGCGCGGCGAGGAAAGGGGCGGACAGATTCAGATCGCGAAAACTGGTGACGGGCGGGGTAACAGCGGACATCGGGAATTCCTGGTGGCGGTAAGGCGCTCGACCATGGTGCATGGCGGGGCCGATCATTATAGTGCCCCGCCCGGGGCCAGCACTAGCCCCGCCGGGAAGATAATGCATCCGCCTGGGGCGGGCTGAAACTCGGGCATCCGCACTCACACCATAACCAGAGAGTGCGGCCTGGGCCCGTTGCTTCGCTGACCGGCCGGGGTGCCGGGAGGATCCAGCGCCTGTTTATCATAGCGCACGGCGCGTCTTTGTGCAGGACGAGGCTGATAACCATGCGGGAAAACTCCTGCTGCAAGCCGGGCATCGTCGCCGGTACCGGAAACTATCTCCCTGAATCATCAGCATGTCTCGATGCCTGTCTGCTGCGTCCTACCGATGAATGCGTGAACTTCCGTATTGTCGCCGGCGACAGGGCCGGTTGCCAGCACGGACGGAGAGCGTAAGGTCGGCAAGTCGCCAGTTGAAGGTGCACATGATTACAGGATGTAATCATCAGGAGGATATGCATGGATGCGTGGTTTTCTGGCGAGCGCCAGGTTGCAATGCTGCAGCGCGGCCGGCAACGGGCCGCTCTGTTGCAACTGGGTATTTGCTTCCAGTTTTCGTTATTCAGCATCGCTCACGCGGGTGTTTCAGCCGGGGTCAGGGGGCCGGATGATATCAACCCCTTGCGAACACCCTGGGTCTACTATGAATCGTACGACCCCAATATCGGCTGCAGGGAATCAGAGCAGGCCATCATTGATGCCTACATTGCGTCAAAAACAGGTGGCTCTGTTTGTGCCGTCGCCTATGCCGGGAATGACGGCTGGCCGGCCGACCCCGAAGCGGGCAGCCAGTGGACGAATGAACACTGTGATCCGCCGGAGTCCAGCATCCTGGACGGCTACCCGTTGACAGTCTGGTCGGCAAAACCGGTTGTCAAGCAGGCGGCTCTCTACCATTTCACACAAACCATCACGCATGATAATTGCCCTGACAATATGTTTGATATCGATGTCGACCAGGGATTTGCACGGGTTCTTTTCAAGTACTGCCCGGGTGGCTACGAAATTCGGGTAGAGGACGTGGGCGGCGTGATCGACTGGAGCAGTTATTTTTGCACCCGCGGGGTGGACATGGCGGATTATGACCAGGAAGGCAGCTGTCTGACAGCCGGGATGATGGAAGGGGGTGACCCGATCTACCTGGGAACTGGGAACAAGTATCAGCAGGAAGCAGACTTTATCGACGGACGTGACGCACGTTTCACACTGGTGCGCCACTACAACAGCATGAACAGCAACTATCTGGGTGTGCCGGCGGCCACCGGTATCTTCGGCGTGAACTGGAGCAGCACTTATGAACGCAGGATCACCTATCTTGCGCAGTCATCAGGTCAGACGGCCGTGTTATACCGGGACGACGGGAAGTTGTACTATTTCAGCAACGACAACGGTGTCTGGAAAAGCAATTCCGCCGTAGACGAGCGGTTGATTCAGACAGCGACGGGTTGGGAATACCACACCAGCGGGGATCTTGTAGAGGTCTACGATACGGGAGGGAAACTGGCCGAACTGCAGTACCGTGACGGTGTGGTCCATTCCCTTTCCTATGATGCACTCGGGCGCCTGCAGCAGGTGAGCACGAACACGGGCGAATCTCTGGCGCTGGCCTATGTCCAGGGGGCTTCCACACCGCTGGTCGAGTCGATTCAGGATCAGGCCGGTCGTGTCTGGAAGTACAGCTATGACCAGAACAAAAACCTGGTGTCCGTGGCAAATCCCGATGGCACGCCCCGGAATGACTCGGACAACCCCGTCCGGATATATCACTACGAGGATGTGTATTATCCGAATGCACTGACGGGTATCACCGATGAGAGAGGCATTCGCTTTGCCACATTCGCATACGATCCCAACAGCTACGTGAAGGGACATGCGGTTACCAGCTTCTATGGCGATGCGGCGGATGCGATAGAGCGGGTCGATGTCGACTATAACGGCCAGGACACCTACGCCGATGGCACTGCCGTGCGCACGGTGCAGGACAGCAAGGGCGGCCTGACGACCTACACCACGATTCTGCAGCACGGAGTCGCCCTGCTGCAGAGTGTTGCCGGAACAGGCTGCAGCAGTTGCTCCGGCGGGCAGGCAGCTTTCAGCTATGATCCGGTGACGAATGATCTGCTGCTGCGTACCGAAAACGGGGTCACTACCGAGTACGGGAATTACGATGCCAATGGCAATCCGGGTTACATCATCGATGCCGTCGGGACAGCCGACGAGTACCGTAGAGACTTTAGCTATGACCCGCGCTATTTCAGCAGGATAGCTTCCCTGTCGGAGCCTTCTGTTTATGCCGGTGAAAATCGTGTTACGACCTTTGTCTACGATGACTACGGCAACCGCATCGAAGAGAGAATTGATGGCTTCACCCCGTCCGGATTGCCCGTCACCCGGACGACTGCGTACCAGTACAACGGACCACTCCATCAGCTCAGCAGCATTGACGGTCCGCGGGTGGATGTCAGCGACATGACCACCTTCCGTTACTACCCCGATGACCCGGTTGAAGGTCCAGACAGGGCGCGCCTGAAAGAGATCGAGAATGCCAATGGTGATCTCGTGCGCAGCAATCTCCGCTACTCGGCAACCGGAAAGCTGCTGTCCGAAGACCGACCCAATGGTGTTGCACTGCTGTATACCTACTATCCCGGGAGTGACAGGCTTGCATCCCTTGACGAGAATACAGCTTCCGGGATACGCAGCACCCGCTGGACCTATCTCGCTACGGGAGAGGTGGCTGGCATCACCGTGGCCGACGGGAGTGCGGACGCAACCACCCTGATATTTGCCTACGATGCCGGGCGCAGGCTCGTGCGCATCACTGATGGAACCGGCAACTACATCAGGTACACACTGGACAGCGAAGGCAACCATCTCGCGGAAGAGATATTTGATGCCAACGGAACACCGCAGGATGCAATGGATGATGTCCTGGGCTATGCGCTGGCGCAGACCTTTGACGCCTATAACCGGCTGGATGTGCAGACAACCGGCTCAGGCAGCGCCGGTCCGCTGGAACTGCGCGACCAGGATTATCTGCAGGATGGCACCCTGGACAGGCAGGTTGACGGCAACGGTATTGTGGCGGATTACGGCTACGACAAGCTGCAGCGCCTGCTTTCCACTACGCAGGACCTTGGCGGTATTAACGCCGTAACCGCTTATGGATACGATAGGGCGGGGAACCTGGCGACGGTCACAGACCCGAATAACGGGGCGACTGTCCATGTCCATGATGATTTGGGCAACCTGCTTGCAACAAACAGTCCGGATACCGGGACTACACTGTATACCCACGATGAAGCTGGCAATATCCTTGGCAGGACAACGGCCAGCGGTACATCCGAAGCTGTCACGCTCGCATACAGCTACGATGCCCTGAACCGGTTGATCCGGGTGACAACACCAAACCCGGCCGATGACGTGCAGTATACTTATGACGCCTGTGCAAATGGTCGCGGACGCCTTTGCCGGGTCAGCAACGGTTATGCGAATGTGTTTTACCAATATGACGGATTCGGCAACATCAGCGCCCACCAGAGCATCCGTTTTTCCCACGACACTGCAGGCAGGGTGAAGTCGCTGGAATATCCGTCAGGCGTTCGTGTCGGCTACGCCTATGACGCGGCAGGCAGGATCAGTCAGGTTGATATGACCGTCAATGGCACCAGCACGGTACTGGCAGGCAACCTCAACTACATGCCGTTTGGCGATGTGACCTCGACAGGCTATGGCAATGGTCATACCCTGATGCAGGAATATGACACAGCCTACCGGCTTGTGAGCCAGATGATTCCAGCGGTACTGCAGTTCGGTTACGTGGATTATGACGCCAACGGAAACCTCAGGCAGCGTGATGAAACGGGTGCGACTGCCACGGTGAGTCAAATCTATCGCTACGACTCCCTGAATCGCCTGGATACTGCAGGGGGAGGATTCGGTTCGGGGTGGGATTATGACTATGACCGGAATGGCAACCGCATTCTGGGAAATGAAGGTGTGCCTGTCAGTCTGGGTTACGAGACCGGTTCCAACCGGCTGGATCAGGTCGGCAGCAGTGATGTCATCCTGGATGTCGCCGGCAACACCCTGGTGAAAGGCAACTGGAATTACAGCTACACGGTACTCCAGCAAATGCATACGGCCAGTGACGCGAGCGGACTGGTAGCTGACTACGCCTACAACGGCCTGGGACAGCGGATCATCAAGAACATTGTCGCTGGTGACGGAATACGGTTTTTGTATGCGCCGGACGGCAGGCTCCTGGCCGAGACGGATTCGCGCGGTACGGTGCTGGTGGAATATATCTGGCTGAACGGGCAGGTGCTGGCCGCATACCACCCTGACATCGATCAGGACGGCATTACCAATCTGCAGGAACTGGAGCAGGGGAGTGCGCCGGGGACTGCAGACAACGATGGTGACGGGCTGCTGAATATCGACGAATTGCTGGTTTACGGGACTTCTCCATCGGATGTCGATTTTGACGGGGATGGAATTACCGATGCTGAAGAAGTGGCTCAGGGAACTGACCCGGGAGACCCGGCCAGTATGCCCTTGACGGGTATACCGGGTGATATCAATGCCGATGGTAAGGTGGATCTTGCTGATTACCTTTTGCTGACGCAGTTTGTACTGGGTTACAGGACGCCGGCAACCGCGGAATTGCAGTCCGCTGACATGAACCAGGATAGCGTGCTAAATGCTGGAGACATGGTGCTCATGTCACGTACTGTGCTCAGTATCAGCTGGAACAGCATGATGAATTATTTCAGGGATCAGAGCCCCGCTGGCATTCTCGGTGGTTTTATCTCCGCTGCTGAGGCAGCCGTCACAACAGGAAAGCTCTATTACGTACACAATGAGCACCTGGGTACGCCTCGGGTAATGACGGATGAATCAGGTGATGTGGTGTGGCGTGCAGTCTACGCACCATTTGGTAAAGCCACGATAGATGCTTCCAGTACTGTGAAGCTGAATCTCAGGTTCCCGGGGCAGTACTACGATCAGGAGACAGGTCTGCATTACAATTATTTTCGGTATTTTGACCCGGACACGGGTAGATATATGACGAGTGACCCAGGAGGTGTCTTGCTGTATTTTTATGATCCACAGAGACAGGTGTCTGCCAGTATCGGCGTTAGTATTCCTGCCGGGAAGGAACTTGGTTATTTAAACCATAATTATAACTATGTGGATAATAACCCAACGAATCGGATTGATCCGACTGGTGAGATTGATCCCGTAACTGCTGGATTCATTATTTGGAGTTTGCTTTATTATAATAATGCTGGTGACGCGATTAGTGATCCCAATGGAAATGTCTGGGGTGAACCAGATAAGCAAGACAATATTTGTACTTTAGGACCAATATTTGGGCCGATTGGAGACACCTGTTTCCCTGAGAGATGTCAAAGACATGATGACTGTTATGCGGGAAATCAGTGTACTGCCTCCTCCTGGGTTTCAAGTTTGCTGGGTGGAACAAAATCCTGTAACCAATGTAATAGCGGATTTTTTAAATGAATAAGTGCAGATTGATTTGCTTTTATCGGAGAGTTCTCTTCTTATTTTTGGTTGTCTCACTTACTGGTTGTTTAGAAGCTAGTTTTGAACTGGCTCCCGAGTCGCGATTACCAAAATGGCTTGATGCACCGACAGGCGTTTCTAGAAGTGATTTAAAAGTCACAATGGATTATTACAGTACCTTTAATGGAGGAGAGTATGTCTTTAAATTTTATGACAAGAATAAAATATTAAAAATACAGAAGATCATTCTTTCCACAGAAGAGCAGCCCACAATCAGAACGAGAGAATTAAAAATTCCGCCGGTAGGGTTTCCAAAGGGTTATCCGGCATATAATGTGGTGACAGTTAACGGCATAACTGACATTGTCGAGCGCCGCAAGATGGAGCCCATTTTCTACATGACAGATGATCCTGTCATTTGGAGAGAGCTGGGTATCGAACAAAAATGAATAATACACTTTAAGACTCGGATGGCTGACTACTAAAGCGTCTGCGGTTAAACCACCACAATCACGCCATCCGCTACTTCCCCGCCGCCAGAGCCTGCTGGCTCTCCAGTAAAAAAGCGTAAGTGTTGTTCTTCAGGCAGGAAAGGGTGCTGGAATTCTTGAAAGTACACTGCAGGTTGTGTTCCTTGCCCCAGCCGGTTTTGACCTCGTAGTTCATGCTTACTGTGCCTGCTGTGGTACTTCCAACCACTTCCTCGGTACCGGTTTTTTTTCGGGCGGAATCCTGCGCAGCATCGATTACAAGGTTCCGGTAGACGACTTCAAAGGACCCGTCTTGTGCAATATTACTTATAATTGCCTTGGTCTTGTATTTGATCGTGCCTGTTGCTGTATCCCGTGACTGGTCATCACTGAAGCAGACGACCTTGTCATTTTCCACCTTGCAATTGTTGATTGCTGAAGGCAGGTAGGTAACCGGTTCGTTGTCCCGGTTCCAGGAGGCAAGCATCAGGTCCTCATAGCTATACCCGGGAGCCTTTCCCCGCCGGGTAGCAGCAGCGGATTTGGCCTCCGACGTGGCTGTTTTCACGGGTTCAGGTTGCCTGTCCGCAGAACTGCCTTTTACTATTTCGGCAATATCGATCATTTCCCTGCGAGCTTCATTGAATCCACCATCTGCAGCCTTGCGGAACCACTCCAGTGCGGTCTCGTAGTCGCGATTCACACCCTGTCCGGACGCATACATTTTCCCGAGATAGAATTGTGCCGCCGGGTAGCCTTTCTCAGCGGCGCTCCTGAACAGCCTGAGCGCGTGGGAATGGTCCTTTTTGGCGTTGCCTTCCTCGTAGTAGATCAGGCCCAGTTTGTACTGGGCCTTTTCGTAACCCTGGCTGGCGGCTTTCTCGTACCATGCCATGGCCTTCGTCATGTCTGCATCGACACCGACGCCTTCGCTGTACATATTGCCCAGATCGTACTGGCTGTCCACCTCACCCTTCCAGGCGCGTGCCAGTGTCTTGCCGAAGCGCTCTTCGTTGGATTGAATCAGGTTGAGTCTGGATATGGCCTTCTGGTTATTTTGTGCGGCGGCTTTTCGGTACCACTCGATCGCCATGTCACGACTCGCAGCTACGCCCCGGCCATTCTGGTACATCGCACCGACATCGTACTGGGCATTGCTGCTGCCTGCGTCGGCTTCCTTGAGTTTCTCCCTGAACAGGGTTTCCCAAACGTCGCTTCCGGCCAGGCAGGCACAGGAGGTGAACAGTAGAAACAATCCCAGGGTTGTGCTTTGCATGATGATTTCCAGCTGGTGTCACGGTGGGACGAGATCAATTATATAAGGTGTGTATCGTTCATCGGCTTCCTTGCTTGAATTACACCGCGAGTTTGTGAAGGAAAATACGATAAATAACATAAGCATAAGTACGATACTTCATTGAAAGTCCAGGAATAGTTCCCGGCGGCCGTTTGCGCTGGGCTATTGCACTGAGCGGAGGTGCCGGACGACGCGTTGCTCCAGCCAGTACTGCGGGCGCAGGGGGTTGTTGCCCGAGATGAAGCCGACATGGCCGCCGCGACGGGACAGTTCCAGGGTGACTGCAGCGCTCAGGTCGTCATTATTCGGCAGGGCCGTGGCAGGCAGAAAAGGGTCGTCGCTTGCCTGGATGAGCAGGGTTGGAACCTGTATGGACTTCAGGTACTGCTTGCTGCTGGCGCGGGTGTAGTAGTCGTCGACATCGCGGAAGCCATTCAGGGGAGCCGTGATCTCGTTGTCGAAACGGCGGAAGGTCTTCAATTCGTGGATGCGTTCAGCCGGCCATGGCAATTGGTGGAAGCGTGCTTTTCTCCGTGCAGAGCCGTGAAGTTTTTTCAAGAGGTGGTGCTGGTAAATTCTTGATACTCCATGCTCCAGCCGCAATGCGGCCTGGTTCAGGTCGAACGGCACCGATATTGCTATGGCCGTCCTGACACGCGCCGCTTCAGCCTGTTCACCCAGCCATTTCAGCAGGATGTTGCCCCCAAGCGAATAGCCGATGATGGCCAGCGGCGTCCCGGGCAAGCGATCCTGGATGGTGCTGACCACGAAATCGAGGTCCCCGGTTTGTCCCGAGTGATAGCTGTAGGGCAGCCGGTTGGCCTCGCCGCTGCAGCCTCTGAGATACATCAGGCAGGCGTTATAACCCTCTCGTGCAAGTGCGCCAAGCATAGCGCCGGTGTAGTGTGACTCGAGTGACCCCTCCAGGCCATGCAGGATCAGCACGACGTTTCCAGCGGTCCGCCCGGTCCATTCCAGGTCGAGGAAATCGCCGTCCGGCAGCTCCAGTCGCTCCCGGTTTAACGAGGGCGGCCGGCGCGGCCGGAACAGCGACGGGTACAGGGTTTGCAGGTGCGGGCCCGGCAGCCACCAGGCCGGGCGGAACGCACTTCGGGTAATCATTCGTACTGCGGTGGCTGGTACGGTTGCTCAGGTTGATACGCGGTTCCTGACCAGGTCGTCGACCACGCTCGGGTCGGCCAGTGTCGAGGTGTCGCCGAGCTCGTTCATCTGGTTGGCGGCGATCTTGCGCAGGATGCGGCGCATGATCTTGCCGGAGCGAGTCTTCGGCAGTCCCGGTGCCCACTGGATGATGTCGGGAGTTGCGATGGGTCCGATTTCGGCACGCACCAGTTTCACCAGGTCCTTGCGCAGCTCATCGCTGGGTTCGACCCCGTGAATCAGGGTCACGTAGGCGTAGATACCCTGGCCCTTGATGTCGTGTGGATAGCCGACGATTGCCGCCTCGGCAACCGCATCGTGCAGCACCAGCGCACTCTCGATTTCAGCGGTACCCAGGTTGTGGCCGCTTACGATCAGCACGTCATCCACGCGGCCGGTGATCCAGTAATATCCGTCCTCGTCTCGCCGGGCGCCGTCACCGGTAAAGTACATTCCCGGAAATGCGCTGAAATAGGTCTCGATGAAACGCTGGTGATTGCCGTACACGGTGCGCATCTGTCCCGGCCACGGACGGGTGATGACCAGCGTACCTTCTCCCGGGCCTTCGATGACATTACCGTTGGTGTCCACGATCGCCGGCATCACCCCGAAGAAGGGCAGGCTGGCGGAGCCGGGTTTCATCTTCACGGCGCCGGGGACCGGGGCGATCATGTGCCCGCCGGTCTCGGTCTGCCACCAGGTATCCACGATCGGGCAGCGCGCCTCGCCGATGGTGTGAAAGTACCATTCCCAGGCTTCCGGATTGATCGGTTCGCCGACACTGCCCAGCAGGCGCAGGCTGCTGCGGGACGTTTTCTTTACCGGTTCGTCGCCGAGGCGCATCAGCGAGCGCAGCGCAGTCGGTGCCGTATAGAAGGTATTCACCTTGTGCTTGTCGCACACTTGCCAGAAACGCGAGGCATCGGGATAGGTCGGCACCCCCTCAAAAACCAGGGAGATGCCGCCGTTGGCCAGCGGTCCGTAGACAATATAGGAGTGACCGGTGACCCAGCCAACGTCGGCCGTACACCAGTAGACGTCGCCATCATGGTAATCGAAGACGTACTTGTGGGTGATTGCGGCATACAGCAGGTAACCGCCGGTGGTGTGCATGGCGCCCTTGGGTTTGCCGGTCGACCCGGATGTATAGAGGATGAACAGCGGGTCCTCGGCGTCCATGATTTCCACCGGGCAGTCTGCGGCGACGTTCCCGGCGGCCTCGTGGTACCAGAGGTCGCGTCCCTCGTGCCAGTCGATCTTGCCACCGGTATGACGTATGACCACGACCGTGTTCACGTTGGGGCAGGATTTGAGGGCGGTATCGACGTTGGCCTTCATGTGCACGATCTTGCCGCCGCGCAGCCCCTCGTCGGAGGTGACCACGGTATGGCAGTCGGAGTCCAGGATCCGGTCCTTGATCGAGTCGGGTGAGAAACCACCGAATACCACCGAGTGTATGGCGCCGATGCGCGCGCATGCCAGCATGGCATAGACTGCTTCCGGAATCATCGGCATATAGATGCAGACGCGGTCACCCTTCTTTACGTTGCGGGACTTGAGCACGTTCGCCATGCGGCAGACATGTCCGTGCAGTTCCCTGTAGGTGATGTGCGCATCGTTGGCGGGGTCGTCACCTTCCCAGATCAGGGCTGTCTGGTCGCCGCGCGTATCCAGGTGGCGGTCGACGCAGTTGTAACAGGCATTGAGCTTGCCGCCCTCGAACCAGCGGATATATCCCTTCGTGTAATCCCAGTCGAGCACCGTGTCCCAGGGCTTGTCCCAGTGCAGGAACTGCTGTGCCTGTTCCGCCCAGAAACCGGCCGGGTCCGTGACGGACTGTTCAGACATGGCCTGGTACTGCTCGGCATTCAGGTGGGCAGTCTTTGCAAATGCTTCCGGTACATCGTAGATCTTGCTCTCAGGCATTATATGCTCCGTGTTGATGTTGGGCGGGTGGGAAAGATGGCCGATTATATCCCTGCCGGGCTGTCTGCCAAATGCACAATTATTAATCTTTGGTTATTTTTGCGGACCAGGCCGCGGGTGCCGGCAGGGTCCTGCTGCCGCTTATCCTGCCCGGTTCCCAGTTCGCGATCGCCCACTGCCAGAGTTCCTCGCGGCTGGCGTCCTGCGGTGAGTCCGGCACTGTCTGGTTGAGAAAGGCCAGTGCGTCCAGCAGCGCGGCGTTGCCCTCGCCGGCGCTGACATCCCGCGCAAACGTCTGCTTGGCCAGTTTCTCGTTACCGGCATCCACGGCAACCGGCAGGTGCAGGTAGATCGGCGCAGGCAGTTCCAGCAGCTGCTGCAGGTAAAGCTGCCGCGGTGTCGATTCCAGCAGATCGGCGCCACGCACCACATGGGTGATTTGCTGGTCAGCGTCATCGACGACCACCGCAAGCTGGTAGGCGACCAGGCCGTCAGCCCGCCTGATGATAAAATCACCGACCTCCCGGTCGAGCTGCTGCTGCAGTGGTCCCTGCAGGCGGTCGAGCAGCTCGATGCGGCGCTGTTCAGTACGAACCCGCAGGGCGCGTGCGCGGCGCCCGGGAGGCAGGCCGCCACGGCAGGTGCCAGGGTAGACCAGTCCGGCTTCCGAGCGCAGCGCACTGTCGGCAATTTCCTTGCGGGTGCAGGCACAGCCGAACAGGTAGCCCTTGTGTGCCAGTTCCTCCAGCGCAATCGCGTAGATGCCGTCGCGCCGGCTCTGGTAGACCACCGGACCGTCCCAGTCCATGCCGAATTCTTCCAGGGTGCGCAGTATTGCATCGGCCGCGCCGGGTACCTCGCGCGGCGGGTCGAGGTCTTCGATGCGCAGCAGCCACTCGCCGCCGTGATGCCTGGCGTCGAGGTAGCTGCCGACTGCCGCGATCAGCGAGCCGAAGTGCAGGGGGCCGGTGGGCGAGGGCGCAAACCGGCCGCGATACCTGGCCGGGGTGTCGCGTGTCCCGTGGTCTCTGTTTGATTCGGGTTGTCGTGCTTGCGACATGGTCGTCATGGCAGTTGTCGTTACTGCCGCCGGGCGCAAACAAGAAAGCCGGCAGGTGCCGGCTTCGTCGCAGGGATATTCAGCCCGGGCGGGTCAGCCCATCTGCTTCTCGCGAATTTCATCCAGGATCTTGCAGTCAATGCAGAGTGTTGCGGTCGGACGGGCTTCCAGACGGCGGATGCCGATTTCCACGCCGCAGGCCTCGCAGTAACCGAACTCATCGTTGTCGAGATTGCGAATGGATTCGTCAATTTTCTTGATCAGTTTGCGCTCGCGGTCGCGTGCCCGCAATTCCATGCTGAACTCGGATTCCTGGGTGGCGCGGTCGTTCGGATCCGGGAAGTTGGCGGCGTCATCCTGCATGTGGTGCACCGTCCGGTCGACTTCTTCCATCAATTCCCGCTTCCAGGTGAGCAGGATGCCCCTGAAATGCGCAATTTGCTCGTCGTTCATGTATTCCTCGCCCCGCTTTTCCTGGTAGGGCGCGATACCCGGAACCGGGCCGATCTGGGTGGAGGGTTTCCTCGTTGCAGGCTTCCGGGCGGCGGGTTTTGCTGCCGCGGCTTTTTTCGCGGGTGCTTTCTTTGCTACTGCCTTCTTCACTGCCGTCTTCTTCACTGCAGTCTTCTTTACAGCCGTCTTTTTGCTGGCGGCTTTCTTGCTGGATACAGTCTTTTTCGCGGCCGTCTTTTTAGCTACCACTTTTTTGGTCGTGGCTTTCCTGACCGTCGGTTTCTTCGTCACGACCTTTTTACTGGCGGTCGCTTTCGATTTCACTGTTTTCTTTTTGGTAGCCATACCAGACTATCTCCGAGTTTTTACACTATAACGTACTGTTTACTATTAAAAATATTGATTTAAGCAACCCGTTGGCAGGTCTTGTTATCGGCGGGTATCTGATTCAGGGGCGTTATTTATACGCCACTTTTACTATTAGTCAAGGATACCGGCCGGGCGTAAAACCCTGTCCTGCGCGACTTGAACGACGTGCCGTAAATGCCTGAGAATCAGCCGCTGGCCAGAAAGCGATAAATCCATGACTACCGAGTTACGAGCACTGTTGTTCGATGTAGACGGCACACTGGCGGATACCGAGGAGGTTCACCGCCAGGCATTCAACGCCGCCTTTGCCGGGGCCGGGCTGGACTGGGACTGGAGTGCGGACCTGTACCATGAACTGCTTGCCGTTACCGGCGGCAAGGAACGCATTCGTTACTACCTGGATCGCGAACGTCCCGATTTCGAGTTGCCGCCTGATGGCGCAGCATTCATCGCCGCACTGCACCAGCGCAAGACGGCCCGCTATGTAGAGATGCTCACGACCGGTCAGGTGCCCCTGCGGCCGGGCGTCGAGCGCCTGATACGGGAGGCACACCAGCAGGGTCTGCGGCTTGCCGTGGTGACAACGACCACGCCCGACAATGTCACCGCGCTGTTCCGGCACAGCTTCGGCGCCTTCGAGGAGGACTGGTTCGAACTGGTCGCCGCCGGTGGCATCGTGCAGAACAAGAAGCCGGCTCCGGATATCTACGACTATGCGCTGGACAAGATGGGGCTGAAAGCAGATGAATGCCTGGCGCTGGAAGACTCCGGGAACGGCATGCGGTCTGCGCATGCCGCCGGTATCGATGTGCTGATCACCGTGAACAAGTACACTGACCGGCATGATTTCACCGGTGCCGCCGTGGTGCTGGATCACCTTGGGGAGCCTGCCATGCCATGCCGTATGATCCAGGGCGATCTGCCACCTGAAACACTGGTCGATACGGCGTACCTGCGCCGCCTGCATGAACACTGCCAGACGGCACGCCGTTGAAAACCGCGGACCGCATGCGGTTCATTCAGCCCTTCCATGTCATGGCCCTGCTGGGACGGGCGCGGGAGCTGGAGGCGGCCGGGCGCTCCATCATCCACATGGAAATCGGCGAACCGGACTTCGTGACGCCGCAGCCGGTTATCGACGCCGGCATCAGGGCGCTGGCTGCAGGGTATACACATTACACCCCGGCGGTCGGGCTGGCCGCACTGCGTGAGCGCATTGCCGGTTTCTATGCGGATCGCTACGGCGTCAGTGTGGAACCGGAACGCATCGTGGTCACGCCGGGTGCGTCCGCGGCACTGCAGCTGGTCATGGCGGTCCTGGTAAACCCGGGCGACAGGGTGTTGATGGCGGACCCGGGTTATCCCTGCAACCGCAATTTTGTCTACCTGGTCAACGGCGAGCCGGTCGGCATCCCCGTGACGGCGGCGACCGGTTACCAGCCGTCACTCGAGCAGGTCGAGGCGCACTGGTCACAGAACACGGCAGCCCTGCTGGTGGCCTCGCCGTCCAACCCGACCGGCACCTTGCTGGATGCGGATACCCTGCAGGCATTGCATGACTTCACCGGCAGCCGCGGCGGGGCGCTGGTGGTTGACGAAATCTATCATGGCCTGGTCTACGGCGAGTCTGCAGCGACGGCGCTGGCCGTCTCCGAGGAAGTATTCGTCATCAACAGCTTTTCGAAATACTTCGGTATGACGGGCTGGCGCCTGGGCTGGCTGGTCGCACCGCGCGCCATGGTGCCGGAAATCGACAAGCTGGCCCAGAACCTGTTCCTTGCGGCACCGACGCTGGCCCAGCACGCGGCGCTGCGGGCCTTCGATGCCGACAACCTGGAAATCCTGGAATCGCGCCGCCAGGCATTCCGGGAACGGCGCGACTACCTGCTGCCCGCCCTGCGGGAACTGGGTTTCGGCATTCCGGTAACGCCTGCGGGTGCCTTCTACCTGTACGCCGACTGCAGCCGCTTCACGGCTGACAGCTATACCTTCTCGCAGCGACTGCTGGAAGAAGCCGGCGTGGCCATCACCCCGGGAACCGATTTCGGCACCTTCCGGCCGGAACGGCACGTGCGGTTTGCCTATACCACCTCTGTGGAAAACCTGCAGGAGGGCGTGCGCCGGCTGCAGGACTTTCTGTGATCCGCACCGCTTTCAGCTGTCGACCGGACTTCTGCAGGATGAGCACATATAAGAAGATGTAGACGTTCGGCATATTGCTGTGCTGCCTGGCAAGCTGCCATGCGCTCGCGTTGTGCACGGTTCTGCGTTTCGCGGCCTTCTAACCCGAGCATTGCAAAAACACCCTGCAGGAGCGGCCGCTTTATACCCGTTTTCCGGGTGCTGGCCGCGATCGCGCCGGAGGACGGTGCTTGTGCCCACTGGGGTACTCCTGCAGGATGGTGCCAGGACCTCACTACCGGTGAATTCCGGAATCAATTCACCAGGATACATTTGATCCTGTAAATCACCTGCAAAAAACCGGATTACAGCCCCGGGTTTATGCAGCTAACGGGTTGGTTTGAGCTGCCCGGCCTGAATTCCCTGTTTTAATTATCCCGGTATCGATGTCCTTGCACGTACGCGCAATTGCAACAAGCGAGCTTCGTTGGTGAATACTTTACATTCTGGCTAGCTACTTTTTCACAGCTATCGGGCTTGCGTTTCGCTACGCTGGCACCAGTTGAAACAGGGAGGGGATGCCATGATGAATATACGGTTACAACAAATCCAGGCGGAAGGGCGCGTGGACACGGATGGATACCGGACGTATATATTGCTAACGTTGATGGCAAAGCTGGTTATGGCGCTGATCCTGGGCGTGCTGGTGGTCTGCAGTTTTCTGGTTGCCTGAGTCCGGTCAGCGTTGCCGGGGAAGCAAATGTAATGGTTGCTGACTGCGAGCCATCCAGACCATCACGCCGGCGTGAAAATCAAGGTGCCGATCAGTGCCGAGCAGCACAGCATGCTCAATGCAGGGATTGATACTGCGTAAGCGATCATTGCATAAATCCTGCTGCAGGAGCGGCCGCTTTATGCCCGTTTTCCGGGTACTGGCCGCGATCGCGCCGAAGGACTACAGTACAGGTCCAGGACCGCACTACCGGTGAATTCCGGAATCACTACACCGGGATGAATCTCGTCCTGTAAATCAGCTGTCGAAACAAGATTACCCCCGGGTTTATGCAACTATCGGTTAAATAATGTCGCGTTCCGAATGCCCTGGTCGTTCAGGTATTTCTGGCTGCCTCTGAAACCTCCTTCAGTTCACCGACCCACAGCGCGGTGGCACCCGCGACCGAGACCGGCATGGCGAGAAAATTCAGCAGGGGGATCATGGTCAGCAGCAGGGAACCGCCGCCGAAACTGTAGGCGAGAAAACGGCGGCTGCGCAGCAGTTTGCGCTGCGTGGAAAAATGCAGCAGGTGGTTCGCCATCGGGTAGTCGATGTATTCGATGACCAGCATCCACGCGCTGAACAGCGCCCACAGAAACGGCGCGGCAAGGTTGACGCCCGGTATCAGGAACAGCAGTCCAAGCGGCAGGGCGCGCAGCAGGAAGTACAGCAGCTTGCGCAACTCCGACACGAGGCTGGGGACGAGGTCTGTTGCCAGGGCCTTCCAGCCACCGGTTTCGATGGGTTGCCCCGTAAGGTACTTCTCTACGGCTTCCGCGAGCATGCCATTGAAGGGGGCCGCGATCAGGTTGGTGATCATGGAAAAACTGTAGAAGATGATCAGCACGCCGAGCAGCGCGAACACCGGCCACAGCAGGTAGCGCAGCCAGTCCAGCCAGCCGGGCAGGTAGCCCAGCAACATGTCAATGAGGGCCTCCAGCCAGTGAGTCAGTCCCAGTATCGCTGCGCTGAAAAACACCACGCTGACCAGCAGCGGCACGGCCACGTAGCGACGCAGCCCCGGCTGGCGAATCAGCCGCAATCCCTCGAAGATGTAATGCATGCCTGTATGTTTTGTTGCCATATCTGTTCAGCCTGAAAGTCGTTTTGGAGCCTCTGGGTAAATCAAATATCACGTCATTGCGAGCGAAGCGAAGCAATCTGTTAATTCGTGATCAAGTTAGTTGGAGATTGCTTCGTCACCGCGTTCCTCGATAACTGCTCCATGCGTTATCTACCTCCTGCATGGCCCAGGCCAGTCTCTCGACCGGTTCCCGGTCTCACCTTCTCCCTGTAGTCGTCGCAATGACGAACTATTCCGGGTTTCATTAAGTCTGCACCGGCTCCGCCGCTGCTCGCAGTGCCAGCAGGGCCGTGCCGAAGGCAGCCTCCTGGTGTTCCGCGGCCACGACCGGAATGTCCAGCAGTTGCGAGCGTATTGTACGCCAGGCGCTGTTAGCCGCGCCGCCGCCGGTGCTGATGATCCGGGTGGGCCAGGGCGTGCCCAGTTCCGCGAGGCGCCGGTAGCCCAGCAACTCGATGCGGGCGATGCCTTCCAGGATGCCCTGGAAGAAGCGGGCGTCCTCCTGCGGGCGCGGCACCAGTCCGGGTTCGAGATCCGGGTCGTTGACCGGGAAGCGTTCCCCGCGGGCGGGCAGCGGATAGTAGTCCAGGCCGGTAGGCCGGTCGGGGTGCAGTTGCTGCGTCAGCCGCGTGATGTCCGTCTCCGTAAAATACTGCCGCAGTACCGCGCCGCCGCTGTTGGAGGCGCCGCCCACCAGCCAGTCGTCGCCCAGGCGGTGGCTGTAGATTCCGTTTTCCGGGGCGAACACCGGCGTGTCCGAACGCACCTTGAGCACCAGGGTGCTGCCCAGCGTGGTGACCGCCTCGCCGCGGATCGCCCCGGTGGCGATGAAACCGGCCGTGCTGTCGGTGGTGCCGCTGACGATGCGGGTGTCGGGTGACAGCCCGAATTGCGCCGCCATGGCGGGATCGATGCAGCCGATGTTCGTGCCGGCCGGCACCACCCCGGGCAGCAGTGCGGGAGGTACCGGTAACTGCGCCAGCCAGTCGGGCCAGCGCCGCTCACCGGCGTCATAGCCGAGTTTCAGGGCGTTGTTCTCGTCGCTGCTGCCGAAGCGGCCGCACAACCGGCCGAGCACCCAGTCGGCCTGGTGCAGGGCATGGCGGGCATGCCGGGCGGCGGGCAGTTGCAGCAGCCACAGCAGTTTCGCGAGGCTGGCGCTGGCGCCGTGCGCGGCGCAGTCCCGCGGGGCAACGGCCGCAACCCGCTGTGCGGCTTCCCGGGCGCGGGTGTCGTTGTACATCAGCGCGGGTGCCAGTGGCACGCCCGCTTCATCACAGAGGAGCAGGGTCGACGAGGTGCCGTCCACGCACAGCGCGCGGATGTCGGTCAGGGGTATCCGGGTTCCCAGTGCTGTCAGCACGGCTTCCAGCGCCGTCCACCAGGTTGCCGGGTCCTGCTCGACCGCGGCGCCGCGGCGCAGCGGGGGTGGCAGCGGCACGCGGCTCCCGGCCAGCATCTGCTGCCCGGTGTCGATGACACAGCCGCGGCAGCCCGAGGTCCCGAAATCGATGCCGAGGTAGAGAGACACAGGTTAAGGCAGAAACTACCGGGGTTGAATCGTTAAGGAAACAGTATGTTGCGATTTATTTCTAAGGCAGTTGCACGGGTGTGGCCGGTTCCCAGCCGGGCTGGCGGTGCTCCACCACCACGTCGGTGTAGATGCCGCCGCGGACATTGAACTCGGCCCGCAGCCGCATGAAACGGGGTTCACAGGCATCGACCAGGTCGGTCAGCATGCGGTTGGTGATATCCTCGTGAAACGCACCTTCATCCCGAAACGACCACACGTACAGCTTCGGGCCTTGAGCTCGATGCACTGCGAGTCCGGGACATAGTCCAGGTAGAGGGTGGCGAAGTCGGGCTGGCCGGTCTTCGGGCACAGGCAGGTGAATTCGGGAATGCGGATGCGCACCGTGTAGTCCCGCCCCGGGTGCGGGTTGGGGAAGGTTTCCAGGGTCCTGGCGGGTTCTGTCGACATGCGGGAAAGATACAAGACACAAGATGCAGTATGCAACCATGAGGGAATTACAAATGGTTGTATTTTCCGTTACCAATCTTGTAATCTTTGCGTCCATGCGCTTGTCCAAGATCAAGCTGGCCGGTTTCAAGTCATTTGTCGACCCGACCACGATCCACGTCCCCAGCAACCTGGTCGGTATCATCGGCCCGAACGGCTGCGGCAAATCCAATGTCATCGATGCCGTGCGCTGGGTCATGGGGGAGTCCTCCGCCAAGAACCTGCGCGGCGATTCCATGTCCGATGTCATCTTCAACGGTTCCAACGGGCGCAAGCCGGTCGGCACCGCCAGTATCGAACTGGCCTTTGACAATTCGGACGGCACCATCGGCGGCCAGTACGCCGGCTACAACGAGATCTCCATCCGTCGCCAGGTATCCCGTGACGGGACTTCCAACTACTTCCTGAACAACGCCCGCTGCCGGCGCCGCGACATCACCGACATCTTTCTCGGTACCGGCCTCGGGCCGCGCAGCTATTCGATCATCGAGCAGGGCACGATCTCGCGCCTGATCGAGGCGAAGCCGGAAGACCTGCGCGCCTTCCTTGAAGAGGCGGCGGGCATCTCCAAGTACAAGGAGCGCCGCCGCGAGACCGAAAACCGCATCAAGCACACCCGCGAGAACCTGGATCGCCTCAACGACCTGCTGGAAGAGATCGAAAAGCAGCTCGAAAAGCTGAAACGCCAGTCCCGCGCAGCGGAGCGCTACAAGGAACTCAAGGAGGAAGAACGCGAGGTCAAGGCGCAGTTACTGGCGCTGCGCTACAGCGCCATGCACGAACAGTGCAGCCGGCGCGAGCAGGAGATCCAGGAGCGCGAGCTTGCCATGCAGGCGGAACTGGCGGCGCAGCGCAATGTCGAGGCGGAGCTGGAAAAACTGCGCGAGGCTCTGGTCGAGGCAAACGAAAGCTTCAATACCGTGCAGGGCCGCTTCTACAAGCTGGGCGCCGATGTCGCCCGCGTGGAACAGGCCATCAAGCACAACAAGGAATCACGCCAGCAGCAGCAACAGGAACTGTTCCGCGCGGAACAGACGCTGGACGAGATCGGCGAACATATCCGCCTGGACAGCGCGCGCCTGGAAGAACTGGCGCACAGCATCGAGACCATCGAACCGGAACTGGCGGCGGCCCGCGAGCGCACCGAGCAGTCCACGGTTGCGCTGTGCGAGGCCGAAGAGGCCATGCAGGAATGGCAGCGGGGCTGGGACGAATTCAACCGCCGCATGGCGGAACGCTCGCAGTCCGCGCAGGTGGAGCGCACCCGCCTCGACCACATTGATCGCCAGCTGCAGCAGCTCGACCAGCGCCTGCAGCGCATGGACCAGGAGCGGGAATCGCTGAGCAGCCAGTCGCTGGAAAGCGAGCTGGAGCAGCTCGCCAACGAGTCCACGACGCAGGAGACCGCGGTCGCCGGCATCCAGATGCAGCAGGATGAGGTGGGCCGGCGCATCACCGAAACCCGCGCGGGGATGGTGCAGCAGGAGCGGGAGTTTTCCGCGCTGCAGAGCCAGCATCACGATACCCGCGGCCGGCTGGCCTCGCTGCAGACCCTGCAGCACGCCGCGCTCGGCCAGCAGTCCGGCAATATCAGCGGCTGGCTGACGGGGCAGGGTCTGCAGTCCGCGCCGCGCCTGGCCCAGGAAATCCAGGTCGAGTCGGGCTGGGAACGCGCGGTGGAAACCGCCCTCGGCGGCTACCTGGAAGCGGTATGCGTCGCGGGGCTGGATAATGCGGAACACCTGCTTGGCGGCCTGACGCAGGGTACGGTGACCCTGTTCGATACCGGCAGCACGGCGCCGGCTGCGCAGCATGACAAGGGCATGACCCTTGTCAGCAAGGTCAGCGCGCCCTGGAGCATGGACGGCTTGCTGGACGGCATCTATGCCGTCGAGTCGCTGGCCGAGGCGCTGGCAATGCGCGCTGCGCTGGACGCACATGAATCGGTCATCACCCGCGACGGTGTCTGGGTCGGCAGGAGCTGGCTGCGGGTCGCACGCGACAGTGACGAGAAGGCCGGGGTGCTGGAACGCGAGCGCGAGATCAACGAACTGACCGTGCAGACAGAGGCGCAGGCCGGCAACATCGACATCCTGCGCCAGTCCATTGCGAAAGCGCGCGAGTCGCTGGGCGAGGCCGAGGCGGAGCGCGAGCGGCTGCAGGGCGAGTACAACCAGGCCCACCGCCTGGCCAGCGACCTGCGCGCCCGGTTTGCCGCCTGCGAGTCGCGCCTGGAGCAGCAGCGCAAACGCCACGAGAACGTCACCCGGGAATCCGAGGAACTGCGCACCCAGAAGGCCAGCGATGCAGAGGAACACGCCAGTGCACAAAGCCGCCTGCAGGAGGCGCTGCAGGCAACCGAGGCCCTGACACAGGAGCGCGAGGAGCGCACCCGCCGGCAACAGCAGTTGAGCAGCGTGCTGACCGAAGTGCGGGAGCGCGCCCGCAACGATCAGCAGCAGGTGCACGAACTGGCGCTGCGGGCCGAGTCCATGCGCACCGCGCGCGCGACCACGCAGCAGTCGCTCGCCCGCATGCGCGAACAGATTCAGCAATTGAGCGGGCGCCGCGACGAGCTCAACTCGGCGCTGGGACACGGCAATACGCCGCTTGTCGAACTGGAAGCCGAGCTGGAAAGCCAGCTGACGCGGCGTCTGGAAGCCGAGGGCGAGCTTGACCGCCGCGCGCAAGCGGGTGGAAGACATCGAGCACGGCATCCGCGAATCCGACCAGGAACGGATTCGCAAGGAGCGTTCGGTTGCCAGCGCAGCGCGAGCAGGTCGACCAGGATCGCATGGCCTGGCAGGAAATCAAGGTGCGCAGCGACACCCTGCTGGAACAGATCAACGACGTCCGGCTTTGCCTGCCAGATGCTGCTGGAGCAGCTGGATGAATCCGCCAGCATCGAGGTCTGGGCCGAGCGCGCGGAGAAACTGGAACAGCGCATCCAGCGCCTCGGCCCGATCAACCTGGCCGCGATCGAGGAGTACGAGGAAGAGTCGAAGCGCAAGGTCTACCTCGACGCGCAGCATGCCGACCTGATCGAGGCGCTGCAGACGCTGGAAAATGCCATCGGCAAGATCGACCGGGAAACCCGGACCCGCTTCAAGGAAACCTTCGACAAGGTGAACGAGGGCATGCAGGAGAATTTCCCGACCCTGTTCGGCGGCGGCCACGCCTACCTGGAGCTGACCGGGGAAGACCTGCTGGATACCGGCGTGACCGTGATGGCGCGCCCGCCCGGCAAGCGCAACAGCACCATTCACCTGCTGTCAGGCGGTGAAAAGGCGCTGACCGCCATTGCGCTGGTGTTCGCCATATTCCGCCTGAACCCGTCGCCGTTCTGCATGCTCGACGAGGTCGATGCGCCGCTGGACGACGCCAATGTCGGGCGCTACTGCGACATGGTGCGCAAGATGTCCGAGCACGTGCAGTTTATCTTCATATCCCACAACAAGATCACTATGGAAATGGCCAACCAGCTGACCGGTGTCACCATGCATGAGCCCGGGGTGTCGCGGCTGGTGGCCGTGGATATCGACGAGGCGGTCCAGATGGTGGCAGTCTGACCGCATTTGGGGGCATACTGCGCAGCACTGCACGGCAACGGCTGATTTCGGGTGAAGGCGTGCAGACTTCGCCGCCCAGCCTGTGCAGGATTGCCTTGTTACCGCAACCAGTCAGGTAGTGAACATGGAAAATATACGCTTGATACTCTTGCTCATCGGGGCCGTCATCGTCCTCGGAATCTACGTTTTCGGTCGCATGCAGGGACAGTGGCGCTGGCCCGGCATCAGCATGCCGACGCTGCCCCGGCGCAGCAATCCGCGCAAGTCCCGGCTGCAGCGCAGCAGCCTGCCGGATATCGATGACCTCGATGCCGGCGTCGGGTTCGATGGGGAGTTCGATGCCGATATCGACCGGATCGGGCTGCAGCTTCCCGGTGACCCTCTGGAGGAGGTCGATGAACCGGCTCCCCAGCGGACCGTGATCCGGGCGCGTGCGTCGCATACCCAGGAAAACAAGCCGCGTGCGCCGGAGAGCAAGCCGCCTGTCAGCGACAAAATCTTCACGCTGTTCATCATGGCACCCAAGGGCGTGCCGTTTCGCGGCACCGTGCTCATGGACGCGTTCACCGACGCGCACCTCGAGTACGGCGACATGCAGATCTTTCATCGCAGCGAAGCGCATGATGGCCGCGAGCAGCACCTGTTTTCCGCGGCCAATATCAAGGAGCCGGGCTACTTCGATCTCTCCGCCATGGGACACTTCACCACGGAGGGCGTCGTGCTGTTCCTGCAGGTCGCGCCCGGCGCGGACGGGGTGCGTGCCTTCGACGCCATGGTCGAGTCGGCCACGATTCTCGCCGAGGAACTCGGCGGCACGGTGTGTGACGCCACGCGCAGTGTCCTGACGAAGCAGACCATCAGCCACATGCGTGAAGAGGTGATCGGCTGCCAGCTGCAGCAGCGGGTGATAAAAACGGCGTCATGAGCGTGCCGCAAACGGTGCGCGATCGCGCCCGCGAACTGCACGCCGAACTGCACGAACACAATTACCGCTATTACGTCCTCGACGACCCGTCGATCTCCGATGCGCAGTACGACGCCCTGCTGCGCGAACTGCAGGACCTGGAGCAGCGCCACCCGGAACTGCTGACACCCGATTCCCCCACCCAGCGCGTCGGCGCGCCGCCCGTGAAGGCCTTCGGCGAGGTGCGCCACGAACAGCGCATGCTGTCGCTGGACAATGCCTTCTCCGACGAGGAACTGGCGGACTTCGACCGCCGCGTGCGCAAGGGCCTCGACATCGAACAGGTCGACTATGCCGCCGAGCCCAAGCTGGACGGCCTTGCCGTCAGCCTGCTGTACGAGGACGGGCGGCTGGTGCGGGCCGCGACGCGCGGCGACGGCACCACCGGCGAGGACGTCACCCGCAATGTCCGCACCATCAACTCGGTACCCCTGAAACTGGCCGGCAGCGGCATCCCCGCGACCCTGGAGGTGCGCGGCGAGGTGATCCTGTCGCACCAGGGATTCAGGGAGCTGAACGCGCAGCAGGCGGCGCAGGGGCAGAAGCCGTTCGTCAACCCGCGCAACGCCGCGGCCGGCAGCCTGCGCCAGCTCGACCCGAAGATCACCGCGCAGCGCCCGCTGGAGATGTTCTGCTACGGCGTCGGCAAGGTGGACGGCGGCAGGCTGCCCGGCACCCACACCGAAATCCTGGCGCGGCTCGGCGACTGGCGCCTGCGCGTCTACGAGGATGTGCGGCGCGTCAGCGGGCTTGATGGCTGCACCGACTACTACCGGCACTACGAGCAGCGCCGCGACGCGCTGCCCTTCGAGATCGACGGCGTGGTGTTCAAGGTCGACCGGCTCGACCAGCAGGATGCGCTGGGCTTCGTCGCGCGCGCCCCGCGCTGGGCAATCGCGCGCAAGTTTCCCGCGCAGGAGCGCGAAACCGTGGTGCTCGGCATCGACGTGCAGGTCGGACGCACCGGCGCGCTCACGCCGGTGGCGCGGCTGGAACCGGTGTTCGTCGGCGGCGTCACGGTGACCAACGCCACGCTGCACAACCAGGACGAGATCGACCGCAAGGATGTGCGCGTCGGCGACACCGTGATCGTGCGCCGCGCCGGCGACGTGATTCCCGAGGTGGTGAAGGTGAACCTGGCACTGCGCGGGCAGGATGCGCCGCGCTTTACGATGCCGGAACACTGCCCGGTCTGCGGTTCACACGTCGAGCGCATCGAGGGCGAGGCCGTCACCCGCTGCAGCGGCGGCCTGTACTGTGCCGCACAGCGCCGCGAGGCGATCAAGCACTTCGCCTCCCGGCGCGCCATGGACATCGAGGGGCTGGGCGACAAGCTGGTCGAGCAACTGGTCGACAGGGGGCTGGTGCATGATGTCAGCGACGTCTACCGCCTGACGGTCGAACAGCTCGCCGGGCTGGAGCGCATGGCGGAGAAGTCCGCGAGCAACCTGGTCGCGGCACTGGAGAAAAGCCGCGACACCACGCTGGAGCGTTTCATCTACGCCCTCGGCATCCGCGAAGTGGGGGAGAGCACGGCGCAGATCCTGGCGCGTGAGTTCGGCGGCATCGAGCCCTTGATGACCGCGGATATCGAAACCCTGCAGGCCATCCACGACATCGGCCCGGTGGTGGCGCAGCGCATCGTGGATTTCTTCGCGGAGCAGCACAACCGCGATGTCATCGACAAGCTCATCGCGGCCGGCATCCACTGGCCGGCCGTCGAGAAACCCGAACACGCCCCGCTGGCCGGCAAGACCTTCGTGCTCACCGGCACGCTCTCCATGCCACGCGATGCCATGAAAGCGAAGCTGCAGGCCGCCGGCGCGAAGGTCAGCGGCAGCGTCTCGAAGAAGACCGACTACGTCGTCGCCGGCGACAACCCCGGCTCCAAGTACGACAAGGCCGTCGAACTCGGCGTCGCAGGTCCTGGACGAGGCGGGTTGTCTGAAGCTGCTGGGGGAATGAAAAAAGGGTTAGCGTAAAAACGCAATAGAATGACTTGTTACTGTTCCATTCTCACCCTGTAGGAGCGGCCGCTTTATGCCCGTTTTCTGGGTGCTGGCCGCGATCGCGCCGGAGGGCGGCGTTCCTGCGACGCGTTAAATCCAGAGTCTGCTTGTAGCCCGGATACGTCGCAGTGAAATCCGGGGGTGCTGTCGACCACTCATGCTGCTCCCTTATGCGCAATTTCCTGACACTGTCATTTATAATTGCATGCCAGATCCAGCGGACTGGTCACGCCGACACCGGGGTGACTGAGAACATGGGTATAGATCATCGTGGTCGATACGTCCGCATGGCCAAGCAGTTCCTGCACGGTTCGAATATCGTAATTCGCTTCCAGCAGATGTGTTGCGAAACAGTGGCGCAGGGTATGACATCCCACCCGCTTGTTGATGTGGCAGGCAGCCGCCGCGCGCTTGACCGCCTTCTGCAGCGAACTTTCGTGCAGATGATGACGACGGATCGTACCCCCGCGGGGATCCGCGGCGAGGCGACCTGACGGGAACAGGAATTGCCACTTGAAATCGCGACCCGCATTCGGGTATTTGCGCGCCAGCGCATCGGGCAGGTTCACCTCCCCGTAGCCCGCGTCCAGGTCCCGGGCATGCAGTTCCCGGACCGCACCGATCTGTCGACGCAGGTCATCAACCAGGGTGCAGGGTAATGGTACATAACGGTCCTTTTTCCCCTTGGCCTGGTGGACATGGATGCGTCCATAGTCAAAGTCAACATCCTGCACCCGCAGGCGCAGTCCCTCGAGGAGGCGCATTCCCGTGCCATACAATAAAGATGCCGTCAGTCGGTGCGTGCCCTGCAGCTGCGCCAGCAGGGCGGCAACCTCATTCTGGCTGAGAACGACCGGCAGATTGCGCGACCGCTTTGCCCGGACGAATTCCTCCAGTTCCCCCAGTTCACGCCCCAGTACCTGCCTGTAGAGAAAAACCAGCGCATTGAGCGCCTGGTTTTGGGTGCTGGCGCTGACCTGTCGCTGGATCGAAAGATAATTCAGGAAGGACCTGAGCTCGGCGGCGCCTGCCGCCTCGGGCGCGGTATCCTGGCAGAAAAGAATAAAACGGCAAATCCACTGTTCATAGGTCTGCTCGGTGCGGTAGGAATAACCCCTGCGGCGGATTTCACTTGCAAATTGCACGAGCAGTTCGTGATATGTGGTGCGTATCCGGTTTACAGGTCCTTCGGCCTTGCGCGATTTCATATAGCACAATTCGTCTGGCGTCAGCTGGCGTGCCGTTGTCGGATGCTCGGCACCGAGTTCCCTGGCGGAGTCAAGCCAGAAACGCCAGTCAACCTCGCGTGCGGCGGGTGTCGCCAGCAGATCACAATAGAGAATCCGTATAGCATCGATGCTTTGGCGGAATTGCCAGCACGGCAGACGATTCTGGCGGCCTATCGTCTCGAAGTACCGGGCGATGTCGTCCCCAGAAAGGGTCTTGATCTTGAGGCCGTTTTGCGCCTTAATGAACGCCTCGACGCGTTTCACATACCAGCGCCTTTGCTTCTCCGGTATGGAAGCTTTACGCAGGCATTCCAGGTAGTTGTCGAAAAAACGCGAAGCGGCGTCAGGGACGATGACGGGGGAGTCTGACATTTGAACCTTCCCTGTTCAAAGATGAGGGCATCCTGCCCGGAGATGGAAATGCTGCCAGCGATGCTATGCCGAATCTCTCAATCGAACAATAGGACGATTCCGTATTATTGGTAATACTACGGATTCCGTCTATGTAACTGTTAGCTGTAAAAAGTACTGGAAGTTCAATTTATGAAAGCCATTAGCAGAATTGGGCATAAAGCGATTACTTGGGTCGAGGACGTTGGTCTGATAATTATTGCTATTTCTACTGTAATAGCGGTTGGAATAGAAATTTCATCAATGTTCGAAGCAAGGACAGTCACTTTGGCGGATCTGCTGCTTCTCTTTATATATCTCGAGGTACTCGCCATGGTGGCGATGTATCTTGATTCTGGTAAGTTGCCAGTTCGAATGCCTCTGTATATAGCGATAGTGGCACTGGCGCGCTATATGATTCTGGACATGAAAAGCTTGGAGACCTGGAGATTACTAGGTGTTGCTGGTGCGGTATTGCTTATCGCGTTAGCTATCCTTGTGATCAGGTATGGCCATACTCGATTTCCTTACAGCGAGAAGGATGGCAGCTAACAAGGCGCCCAAGCCGACGCAGTAAACTGCGCGGCTTGGCTTAGACGTTAGATTCCTACAGACGACAGAGGATGATTCCCAAAACAAAAAACGGAATTGTCTGGTTCCAAGATCAATTAACTGCCGATGCAAATGGGATGAAAAACATGGTAGAAAAGCGAAGTGAAGCGAGTCTGGTTAAGCCACGCTTCAACCAGTACTCGCTTCACTTCGCTTTGCCCATTATTTTATCGAGCCCGTCCCTGGGCGCGCTTATCCGGCCGTTGTGCAGCATCCAACGTCACACCGGGCCGAAGGGGCTTGAACCTAGACACACCCGTGGAAAATCTAACAACTCGGCGCAGTCGGACGGCTTCGCCGCCGCTGGCCTCACACGTTATACGTAAAAGGGAACCCCAGTGAATTGGCCAAATGACCCAGATGGTGATGTCCTGAGAAGGTAGAAGCAAACGGATTCAATATTCATAAGGAAGTCGAAAAAGATTTTAAATGACTTAATTATTGGCCCCTCACAGAATGATGAATTAGATCAAATTCAATCCTTATATCCAAGTGCGTCATTCTATAGCCGGATGAAGAGGATGCAGAAGAAGGCAACCTGGTTGGTTATGTTCAGTTTCAGGTTGTAGCTAAGCTCACATATGACCTCGTCATAAATACACAAGAAAGACTGACGGAACAAATGAAACAATATGGTGGTTGGTGCGAGTCATGGGGATTGATGCAGGAGTAACGCATACAAATGTATAACAAGACAGGGGGTCTCGTTTATTCATACTGTTAAGTGTTCTTGAGGATGCTTATTTGATAAGAACTTATTCATATCGTTGCGGGCTTGATCCTTGCCCACATCCTCGGGCATGTTCGATCGTAAGCGAAAGCTAAAAACGCATTGGCATGCGATTCGAGCTGAATTGCTCCTATCCAAGGAAAAGGCGGGAATTTTATTAAATGCAGGAATTGCGGCTCCGTTGTATCGCCTTCCAGTGGTTGCATACAGCACTTCCTTTCCTATATTACTTGCTGAAGGTGCGGTAACCGAAGACGAGGTTATGAAAATCGGTCGCTGCTTCGACCAAATGCAAGATATCAATCGTGGTCTCGATTATGCGTCGGAAATGAACAAGCTCGGTAACATAGAAAATGTAGAAAAGGAACATAATAGAAATTGCCTAAAGGCTAATGCCTTACTCTTTGGTGAAGATGGAAAAGAAAGTCTTTTCGAACCAGCTAAGAAAATCATAGATTCAAAAATTAAAGCTTCGTGGTTTTTGCATTGAAACACATAACAAAGTTTTCAACCGGACGCGATGTGACGACGGCGCAATGTTTTGCCTTTGTACCCCCGCGCCGGTTAAAACGACGTTATATGCACAAAAGACAATGAGGAATAATCGTGTCTGGAAGATCTAATTTGGTTAATTTAGACGCAATGATAAAGCGTGCGGATTTTGCGTTAAGTGATAATGACGATGAATTGAATTACGAACAATTCAATACCATCCCCGCCAGAGAACTTGTGTCAGGTGGCTTAACAGGTTCAATTTTACGCAAACCAGACTTTCAAAGAGAAACAAATCATTGGACGCCTGAGCAGGTGGTCTCACTCCTAGAGTGCTATATCAATGGCGACTTAATACCTTAGTAATACTTTGGCGATCTCCTACGTATTTATTTGTAATTGACGGCGGGCATCGTCTTAGTGTTCTCAGAGCATGGATGGAGGATGATTATGGTGATGGTAAATATCACATAAAATGTTTGGCCATGATATTTCTGCTGAGCAAAAGAAGGCAGCAGAAAAAACAAGAAAACTAGTTAAAGAACGCGTTAATACTTGGGCGTATTATAAAAGTCTACAAGATGACGATGAAGATATAACTCAGGAACAAAGAACCAGGCTTCTTACATTGACGAGTAGGGGGTTGCAAGTCCAATGGGTCCAAGGTAACGCTGATAAAGCAGAGGCTTCTTTTTTTAACATCAACATGAAAGGAACGCCTCTAGATGATCTCGAAGAACTGTTACTTAAAAACAGAAAAAAGCCCATTCCAATTGCAGCAAGAGCAATTATTAGGGCTGGTAGAGGGCATAAATATTGGTCGCAATTCGGTGAACCAGTAGTCGAAAAAATAGAAGAAGAAGCTAAAAAACTAAATACATTATTGTTTAGCCCTGAAATTAAAAGACCAATAAAGACATTGGACTTACCGCTTGGAGGATCAAAAGGCATACGTACTGCAATACGCGTATTAATTGACTTTATTTTATTTTCAAATAGAAAACAGCAATTCGAAATCCCTACTGTAGAATCATTCGAAGATGACCAAAATGGACAACTGACATTTTCTGTAATGAAAAAAGTGACAACACTGGCATCTAGAATTACAGGAAATGATAAAGGAAGCCTTGGGTTGCACCCCGCTATTTATTATTACGGGCCTTCAGGTCGTCACTCTACCCCGATGTTTTTGGGCACCTCATCTCTAATTGCCGAAAAAATAGCTAACAACGACAAAGGCTTTTTTCAGAAATTTACGAAGGTTAGAGAAAAATTGGAATCGATATTAATAGAACATAAAGATTTTATAGCAACTATTCTGCAAAAAAGCATAAGTAAATATCGCGTGCCAAGGTACCATAAATTATTAAACAAAATTATTAATGCATTAAATGCTGGCGAAGAAATTAGCGAGAATGAACTAATTTCATTTTCCGAACTAGAAGGAAAAATAATTGCTGGTGATTTTAAAAAGACTTCAACAAAAATAAGTGATGCAGATAAAAGCAAAGTATTTATTGATGTGGCACTTAAACATGGAATTAAATGCTCTATTTGTGGTGGCTATATAGATACTGAAAAATCTGTCTCTTACGACCACATCGAGAGAGTAAGGGATGGAGGGGTGGGTTCTGCCGACAATACGCAACTTACTCACCCTTATTGCAATCAATCAGTGAAACAATAAGCATATAACAATGCGCTCGTTCGGACGCTCCTTTCGTCGCGCCGCACAGCTTAAACGTTATCGCGCCGAGCAAAGCTCGGCGTCTCTTGCGGGGTGTGAGTCCCCGTCGGGAAAGGGTTAGCCACCCACCCGTATCGAGTGTTGATCTCAATGAGGAGCGGGGCAACCCGCGAACGATAAGTGAGGTAAGCGTACACAGAGAATCCTGTAGGCCGCAGGGGTGATCGCGCACCCTGAAGTGCTGGTACAGCTTCGAAATAAGCTTGTTGCGGATGTCGACAGTTTTAACGTGCTGGAAGACAACACGAAGCACCCGGAATGGCTTGGGTGTGGAGGTCCGTCGGAGTCCTCAGGCCGTGGCATGCAGGAAGAGAGGCGTCGGAGAACTCGGGAAGCCCCGCAGGTTCCTGAACGAGGTGAGGTCATGAAATCGACAGAGCTGGGACACGTAAGGGTGAAGAGCCTGGACACGGCGTGCGCTCGGGTGGAGTGGCCGAACAGGGAGCGATCAGGGAGGCCGGAGACGGCCGCATGCCGGCGGGGTGTCTTATCGGGCATAGTAGTCGGAGATGGGGAAAGCCCATCACAGGGCGAAGGACCCGACGGGAGTACGCAGCCCGCAAAGGAAACTCGTGCCGGACACGTCGGATCGGACCCACATGAGCCAACCTCACTGCGGGCAATAGCCAAACGGGCGAGGGCCTGTAAACACCATCGCTTTCGCGACCTCTACCGGGAAGTGAACGCCGATCTGCTGTGGCATTGCTGGCACGCGCTGAACAAGGATGCCGCCAGCGGTGTGGACGGACTGACGGCGGCGGCCTACGGGGAGCACCTGAGGGCCAATCTTGCGGATCTGGCGGAGAAAGTGAAAGCAAAGCGCTATCGAGCGAAGCTCGTACGGCGTGTATACATCCCCAAGGAGAATGGACAACAAAGGCCGCTGGGCATCCCGGCGCTGGAAGACAAACTCGTGCAACTGGCCTGCACCAAGCTGCTGACTGCGATCTACGAAGGCGACTTCCTGGATTGCAGTTATGGCTATCGGCCGGGACGAAGTGCCAGAGAAGCGGTATGTGACCTCACCTTTTACCTACAGTACGGGAGTTATGGCTATCTCGTCGAGGCTGACATCCGCGGGTTCTTCGACCACATGGACCACGACTGGCTTCTGGAGATGCTATCGTTACGGATCGACGATCGCGCCTTTGTGCAATTGATCCGAAAATGGCTCAAGGCCGGGATATTGGAGACCGATGGACAGGTGCTCCATCCCGGCACGGGAACCCCGCAGGGCGGGATCATCTCGCCGGTGCTCGCGAACCTCTACCTGCATCACGTGCTGGACCTGTGGTTCGAACGTGTGGTCAGGCCCGTTGTCGGGGCGAGGCGAAGCTGTGCCGGTATGCCGATGATTTCGTCTGTGCGTTTCGCTATCGTGAGGATGCGGATCGGTTCTTTGAGGCGCTACCGAAACGGCTGGGCAAGTTCGGTCTGGAGGCGGCGCCGGAGAAGACGCGGATCATGCGATTCAGCCGATTTCATCCGAGCATGAAACGCAGGGTCACCTTCCTGAGTTTCGAACTGTACTGGTTCCGGGACCGTAAGGGAGAGCCGCGCGTCATGCGTCGAACCGCTCGCAAGAAGCTGCAAGGCGCGTGTCGCCGCATCAAGGAATGGATCAAGTGCAACCGGCATTTGCCGGGCAGGGAGCTTATTCGGGGGCTGAACCGTCGCTTGGTGGGGCATTACAACTACTACGGCCTGCGGGGCAACTCGCGGTCGTTATGGCGGTTCTACCAATGGGCCATGGAGTGTGCATTCAAGTGGTTGAATCGGAGAGGTGGCAAGCGTAAGAGCTTTACATGGCCGGTATTTGCCCGCGCCTTCGCAAAGCTCGGGATCGCGAAGCCCCGGATTACCGAACGGTCCAGTGCACGGCGGGTGTTTGCATGAAGCTTATCGCCAGCGCGAAAGCGAGTACAACCGAGGAACCGGATGCGGGAAAACTGCACGTCCGGGACTGTGCCGGGGGTGCCGGGTAACCGGCGTCCCTACGGCGGAGCTGCTAATGATAAACATGGATAAAAGGGGAGTACGATTACTTGCAGGAGTGCTAGTACCGGCAGCGGTGGGTGCCTGCATATTATTCATGTTATCGTATATTGATGACAGGCCCGATGGAATTGAATTGCATGTAGATAGTTTCTGGTTAAAAGAGTTAATGAAGTTTCTGATTTATTTACTATTAGGATATATATACGTAGGTATACAGAGCATCATATATTCCATTTTAATGGAGTATTATATAAACCCGAATATAAATAACGATGCTGTTGTGATCTGTATAAGCAGCACCTTAGGTTGTATTTCTGGCGCTGTCATTCTCATTCCAGCCCTTGCTGCAGTCGGGTTAGTGACTGGTTACGTAACTGGCATCTATCTACGAAGATCATACAAAAATGCAGCTAACAATCGCCTCCAAATCGACGCGGCTACGCCGCGCGTTTGAGGCGAGACGTTAGCGGGGAATAATATAAATGAAGCGAGTGATTATCTTTACTTGGATAGCCTTAATTATAGGCGGATGTAGTAATTATTCGCGGCATGCAGAGCCTGAGGATAATAGAGACTTTGATTACATACATGATCTAAAAGAATTGGAGGGAGTTTATAATAACAATGGGGAGCCAAGCGGCCACCTGTCGTTCCTGATATGGGGTTATACGAGTAGAATTAAACATCAGCAAGTAGATTACATTGAAGTAATAGTTAATGGAAAAATACTCACAGCAAAAGCAATAGAAAATGATTGTTATACGCTCCTTAAGCATTACATCGAAGATAAAGATATATCAATTGATAACGGACGAATATTAGTTGAAAGTGAGTCAACAGTACTCGGCGATGGCGGATTTATTGTCGGTCCTAGCGGAAAGTCTGTAGAAATTGGTATTGATGAAGATGGTCATGGAAAATATAAATATTCCAGCTTTAGTGCGGGTATGGGTTATTGGGTTGTTCCGGTAACTTCATCAATAGTAGATGAAGTTCGATATGAGAAAATATACAAACATCCTGTAGGTTATCCTGAGTGTAAAACCGCTAACAAGCCACTCAATTCGACGCCAGAAAGCAGCGCGAATTAGGTCAGCGTTAGAAGTAAAAAGATGTCATGGACTGATGCACAAATAGACGAATACGTAGCTGAATCATTTAAGCTGCTGGAATCGGTGCAAGGCAAATTAGAAAAGGAGTTTGGTCTGGGTCATTTTGAACGGTGGGATCTCGACCAAGAGAGTAAAGATCTCACATTTTTAGATTCCTCTGGCCCTGCTGTCACTTGTAAAGTTTATGCTCTCGGTACCTATGGAAGTGGGTTCTGGAAGTGGGCCTGGGCTAATTCGTCTCTACTTGAAAGCTTTTCGATAAAAAGCAAAATAATGAAGAAGCTAGGGCCGACTAGCGGCCTGGATATCTTCGAGCTAGCCTCATTCGAGGCTGATGAAAATATGCCATGGGAAATTGCTGGGATGGCTCTGACTAAAGGGGTCAGTACCCTTTTTTATGTCGCACAAGAAAACATTTACGTCCACCGGAAAAGGGTACTGACCCCTTTATTCACGCACCTTTATTCACGCCGGGATCTGTGCAGGGGGCGCCGGGTAACCGGCGTTCCTACTGCGACGACATATAGGAGAGATCGCTGAATGACTCAGAAGCATAAAGTATCGTATTTATTGCTATTACACCTATTTCTATCGACAGTACAAGTTCACGCGCAAGAATTGACGTGTGAGACTGGACCTGTAAAAAGGCAATATGGAAGTACGAACTGGCTAGTCTATGCGTGCGATGACAATGAATCATTAGCAGTTGTTGCCGCGCCAGGAAATCCTGCTTCGCCATTTTATTTTTTCTTTTCCCGTGCGGAAGACGGTGGATACATAGTCAGAGGAATGAACACAGAAAAGAGTGATGTAATTAACTCGGCATTAATGGATTTGAAAAAGTTATCGATGGATGAAATTCAACTCCTCATCATAGAGGCGAAAAATGCCTAACAACCGCCTCCAGTGCAACGCTCGCCGCGAGGCGACTCGCGCGCCTGAGCCAGACCGTTATGCACAATAATATGAATCGTCTGTTGATATTGCTATTAATGTTTATATGCAACCCAGTGATAAGTGGTGATCTAGCCCAATCCGAAGCTGCGGGGCGATGAACAAAAACCGGATATGAGGCGTGACGCATCCGGGGCGAGCGGGCACGTGACCGCAAGCCCTCAATCTGCGGTTGGGGTGCATTTTGTAAATCCTGCGTTTATGCAGTGAAGGTAACGTGTCTACCCCGGGAGGTCTCCCCGGTGCTTTGTAGGATCGAAGCCGGGTGCTGAGAGATTGGCGCTGAATACCGTGGAGAAGTGTGCAGATGGCATAGTAGGTGAGAGGCAGGCAACGCTATTGAGGAGAAATCGTTTGCCAAGGAACAGCGGTATTGCATCCGGCGAGTCCGTGGGGCGCAAGCCCTAGGGCCGGGATGAAACCGAAGTTGGTGCGGTTAGAAAAGGCGCTCCGGTTGGCGTGCATGGGCGGTTTGCTGTACACATTGACTTAACCCGATACTTGCATAAACCCGGGGTGCAATCCGGTTTCGACAGCTGATCTACAGGACGAGATACATCCCGGTGTAGTGATTCCGGAATTCACCGGTAGTGCGGTCCTGGCCCTGTACTGTAGGGGTACCCCGGTGGGCACAAGCGCCGTCCTTCGGCGCGATCGCGGCCAGGAGGCCGCTCCTACAGCAGGATTTATGTAATGATTGGGTTAATCTGCCGAACCGCCGTATACGTGACCCGTTCGTACGGTGGTGAGGGAGGGGGGAGCCGCAAGGCTTCTCCCTATCCCGATTATGCCAGCAGGCAGCAATACAGCCCAGGGGAGAATCAGTATGAGGAAACAGCCTGTCAGTACAGTGATTGTTGTGCTAGTCGCCGTCAGCTTGATTTTGACAAGTTCAGCCTTTGCCGCTGATAAAGAAACAGTAGCGGTACGTGCGGCTGTGGATGAGTTTTACCTGGCTCTAAACTTCATGTTCACGGGCGAGTTGGGGCCAATGAAAAAAATATGGTCGCACGAAGATGATGTAACTTACATGGGGCCGGACGGTGGCTTTCGTGTTGGCTGGAAACAGGTACTGGCTGACTGGGAGAAGCAGGCAGCGTTGAAGCTTGGTGGTAAGGTAGAGCCAAAGGATATGCACATCACGGTGGGACGTGTTCTCGCGTTCGTCAGCAACTACGAAATCGGCCAGAACGTTACCGCAGATGGAGATTCTCAAAGCGTCACCATCCGCGCCACAAACCTGTTTCGCAAGGAGGATGGGAATTGGAAAATGATCGGACATCACACCGACATTCTTTCCTTTCTTCAGAAGTGACCGAGAAGCTGGAACGATCAGCCAGGACGCTTCGCGCTGCCGCGCTTGCGCCTGTTACCTGAGGCATTATGTGGCTTTAAGACAATGAGGATTCTTACTGGATCAAGGAAAAAAGGGGGCGGAGGATTTAATGACCGGGTACGTTGTTTCCTTTCTTAAGCCGATTGTTGTATAAGCCCGGGGTGTAATCCGGTTTCGACAGCTGATTTACAGGACGGGATTCATCCCGGTGTAGTGATTCCGGAATGTACTGGTAGTGCGGTCCTGGCCCTGAACTGTAGGAGTACCCCACTGGGCATAAATACCCCACTGGGCACAAGTACCCCGGTGGGCATAAATACCCCGGTGGGCACAAGCGCCGTCCTTCGGCGCGATCGCGGCTAGTAACCTGAAAACGGGCATAAAGAGACCGCTCCTGCAGCAGGATTTATGCAATGATTGGGTTAATAGACACTGGTTTTCATATGATATGAAAAGAGTCAATCTCAATTTTATCGTTGACGTCCTGGCGTTTGCGGGCTTCGTAGTGTTGACCACCACAGGCGTGCTCATGCGCTACATCCTGCCCCCGGGGAGCGGCCACTACTCCACAATATGGGGCCTTGATCGACATGAATGGGGCGGCATCCATTTCTGGGTATCGGTGCTTTTTTTCTCGATACTGACGTTCCACCTGATGCTTCACTGGCGCTGGATCGCGAGTGTCGTTATCGGCCGGCCTCGTGAAGGCTCCGGGTTTCGGGCCGGCCTGGGCATCGTCGGACTCGCAACCGTAGTTGCTTTGGCCAGCTCTCCGTTACTGACCCCCGCGGAAAGAGGCACCGGTGATAGGGGATCATCGTCTCTTTCCGCCCATCCCTACGAGGACCTCTCGATACGCGGTTCGATGACATTGAGGGAGGTCGAGGATGCGACCGGGGTTCCTGCCGGCTACATCAAAGAATCATTGGAATTGCCGGGTACAATATCGAATGAAGAGCGGCTCGGCTCCTTGAAGAGACAGTACAGGTTTGAACTCAACGACGTCAGGGAAATCGTTAAGAATTACAACGGCCAGAGTAGACAGGATTAAGACCCGATTGAATTCAGCAATTCAAGGCCCACTCGAACATGGTTAAACCAGGCACGAGAACAGAACGGCTGGTCGCCCGACTGTTCGTTGACGAGGTGGCAAGAAGCACCGTCAGGGACAAATCGGGGTAATGGTGTCAGAGCAGAATTGTTCCTGGCGCCGCTTAACCCGGTGCAAGTGCTTCACAGGAAAAAAAGGATTCGAAAATTGAAGAAGATAATATTGCTGGCTTTGGTAGCATTGGTCGCATGGGGCTATTACATCAAAAATGGCGGATCCTTTAATGTAATGCCAACCATTGTTGAAAATAGCGAATCTGCCTCGGCTGCCAGGAATTCACAAAATTACCGATGTGATGGTCGTCAACGTTGTAGTCAAATGGGCTCATATGAAGAAGCAAAATATTTCATAGAGAACTGCCCGAACACAAAAATGGATGGCGACAGGGATGGTATTCCCTGTGAAAGACAATTTGGCCGCTGAAAACAGGGGGCAGTTCCCCATTTTCCCTGATAGTAATCAAAACCGGGAACTGAGCCTGTTTCTCCTGTTTCTTCGTTGCACAGATCTCATGTGAAAGCCATATAATGATTGTGCCAGGTGTAAACACATGAAGACCACGGGCCGGATACAATTCCTGAAAATGTATCCGGCCCCATTATTGCTCCATTATTGCTGAGGCATATGAACGATACTGCAAAGACATCCATATTCCGGCAGTTGATAAAGTGGCTGGTGCTAATCGCATTCATCATAGTGGCATTGCTTTATCTGGGCAGTGATATTTACAGCGCCTGGGTGTCAGGAGGCCCGCCAAACCCGTATCCGCTGGGGTGGTTTCGCCGGGCAACAGGACATCTTTGCTTTGCGTTTGCCGCATTATCTTTCGGACTAGGTCTATTCAAGGGCATTCAAACGTTCCCAAGGGCAACGGCAGGATCTGCCGCTTTTATTGTGCTCGCGGCATTGCTGGCCCTTAGTCCGTATATTGGGCGCTTTGAATTAATCGACAATTGCCTGGATCGAGGTGGAAGCTGGAATCGTGAAACACTTCAGTGCTCCGACGAATAGCGATATGCCTGACAAGTCAGCCCGGCCAGTCTGCAGATGAGGGTGCCAGAGCACAATTGTTCCTGATATTAGCGGGAATTGTGCTCTGACACCTTTGGGCTAGCTTCGCTCCCCCAGCAGATCCTGCTTCAGGCTGGCGCTGGCGTCCCTGGGACCGATGACCACAAGAAAATCGCCGGCTTGAAGCCGGGTGTCCTTCACTCTCTGGCTGTAGATAAAGTGTTCTTCCAGTTTGCAATCTACCATGCCCAGCAGAATGAGGTTGTAGCGGGTTTCGAGTCCGAGTTCCGAAACCACTTTGCCGATAAACGGCGAGCCGGAGGGTATCTGCAACTCTGCCACGTTCAGGTTTGCCTGTCCGAACAGGGTATGATCGAGAATCGCGGTTACGATGGGTCGGGTGATGATGTCCCAGATGCGCAGACCGCTGATCTCTTCGGTCTCGATAACCTTGTTTGCGCCTGCCGCACGCAGGTTGGGCACCGCGCTTCTGCCGTGGGCGATGCTGAAGATACGGATGCCGGGTGCCAGGGCCCGCGCTGAAAGTGTGAGGAAGACATTCTCCGCATCATCGGGAAAGAGGCAGAATATGGTCTCGATGGTATCTCCGAGACCCAGCTTGGCGAGTTCGGAATCGTTGCGAAAATCCAGTTCGGCGGTCTCGTATCCTGCCTTTTTCGCCTTCTCCAGGTTTGCCGGATTATCATCGATAATGACGACACGGTAGTCACCGGTGCGCAGGTAGGAGGCTACTTCCACCGCCGAGCGGTAATAGCCGAACAGGGCAATACCCGGGGTTGGGGCCGGCATTTTATCTCAATCCCGCACGGAACAGGGCCGCGCCCAGTTCACGCCGGAAATGCACCAGGCTGAGTTCATAACCAAAGATGATGAGAACGTCTCCCGGTTCGATGCGGAAATCCGGGGCGGGCTTGAAAATGAAACAGAAATCATCTTCCAGGGGGTAGAGATTCTGGACATCTTCCACGCTCCACTCCCGTGAAGTAATAATGCCAAACAGCAACAGCTTGCGCCTGGAGAAGCCGATCTCGGAGATCTTTTTTCCACACACCGGCGTCTCCTTGCCGACACGTAGCGCCTCCAGCAATACATCCCGCTCACCCCGCAGGATGTTATTGATCGCCTCGAAGGCAACCGGGCGGCCAATGTATTCCGCCGCCATATGACCAACGATCTGGGAGGGTGAGACCACGTGATTGGCCCCCGCCAGGGTCAACTTGCGCGCCACTTCCTTGGACCCGGCACTGGCGATAATCCGCAGACCGTCATGCATGCGCCTTGAGCTCACGGTGATAAAGACATTTTTCACGTCATCGTTGGTTGCGCATACCAGCGTATGGACCCGGTCGCGCACGCCGATGGTTTCCAGCAGTTCGTTATCAGCGGCATCGCCGCGCATGGCCAGGTAGCCGCGCTTCGTGGCCAGCCTTACCCGGTCTTCATCCAGGTCGATGACCATGAAGCGCTGCCGGGTCTCATAGAGTTTCGAGGCCACTACTTGAGCCACTTCGCCAAACCCGCATATCAAGGTAAAACGCGGGCCACGCTCGAGTTCGGAGATTACGCGGTGTTCGCGCAACTCGCCCAGTTTCTCCTGAAAGGCCGCAACCACGATCGAGGTGGAAAAGGCGAGGACGCCGATGCCCGATATGATCAGCGCGATGGCCACCACTCTTCCCTCCGGTGTATGTGGCGTGATATCGCCATAGCCCACCGTGGAGAGGGTGACCATGGCCCAGTACAAGGCATCAAAGAAACTGTTGATGGTGCTTTCCGGCATGGCGCCTTCGAAGACATAGATGGCGCTGGCCGCTGCTATGACCACGAAGATCATGAAGAATGCCAGGGTATAGAATTCGAAACGGCGCTCTGCCAGCACCTCCGTCATGCCGTGTACGCTGCGGGAGTAACGGAACAGTTTGAACAGCCGGAACAAAAGAAATACCCGCAGCAGCCGCACCGGGCGATAACTGGGCAGGATGGCCAGCAGATCGATGATCGCCAGCGGGCTGGTGATGTGGTGCCACTTGGCCCTCGCGACCTCGAGCAGGGCGTTGTGCAGCCTGAAAGGCAGGCGGAGATATTCGGTCTGTTTGAGGTGCTCGATGACGGTGTGGTGTATATCGCCGACGATCCAGAGCCTTGCTATATACTCGGCAATAAATACCGTGACGGCAAAATCTTCCACCCACAGCATCCAGGGCTTTACCGGATTGCCGACCGAGTAGACCAGCAGCGCCACACTCACGAGAACCAGAAGAATCATCCCCAGGTCAAAGTAACGCTTGTAGGGATAACTCGGGTTGTCCAGAAGGTTGCGCGTAAAAGCCTTGGCCTCCCCGTAGCCTTGACTGGCTTCGAGAAAAAAGCTCAACCGCACAAACAAATTACTGAACAACGTCAAGCGATGCTCCGCTGGGTGACCGGGCTGCCAAAAGGAGTTAAGTGGTTTATAGTAAAGTAGAAACACGGGCCACACCAACACATTGCGTGCTCCAGGCTGATGTGGCTGTTGTCTGGAGGCCTGATCCATGGGTTGTACAGTGATCCAGCTGGCGAGGCACGGCCAGGCCCTGCGCACGTTCGGGCATTTTTTCAACGCTCGCAGAGATACCCGCCTGGCAGATGGGACCGGGGCGTTCCTGTAGAAAAGGGAGCCGGGTGCATTTTCCGAAATTATATCCGGCACGTTTATTCTGGTCCCGGACCTTTTATAGAGGAAAAAGAATGAAGACATTGATTGGCTCTCTGATGTTACTGTTTGCGGCGACGGCCGCCCTGGCGGATGACAATCTGAAGGCGTTTCCGCCAGCCGGGGAGGGCATGGTTCGCTACGTCCTGCAGCTCCCGGAGCAGACGGATGAATCGGATTACAGGGTTGAGTTGATTGCCGGCAAAACAGTCCAGGTTGACGCGCAGAACAGGTACTTTTTCGGTGGCCGGATTGAAGCAGAAACCATTGAAGGCTGGGGGTTCACCCGCTACATCGTCAGCAAGCCCGGGCCGATGGCAGGCACGCTCATGGCCGTCGATCCGGATGCGCCGAAAGTGGAACGGTTTATCAAGCTGGGTGGCGAACCCTACCTGATCCGCTACAACAGTCGTTTGCCCGTCGTGGTCTATGCCCCCGAGGGCGTTGCTGTGCGTTATCGGATATGGTCTGCCGGAGCGGAAGCAAATCCGCTCGAAAAGGGTTGAGACAAGACAATGGTGTCGGAGCACAATTGCCCCTGATACTAGGAGCCTGTCGGACTTGGGATGATTCTACTGCGGCGGTGGGAGAGCGGCCCAAATCGCCCCGATTTCTCGTTGCGTAGGATCCACTATGCGCCTCGAAATCGTGACAATTTGTTCTCACTCTCCCATCCGCCTCGCTACGAACCCCTAAGTCCGACAGGCTCCTAGAGAGAATTATGCGCTGACACTGGTTACTCAAATTCATCCGGAGGGGGAGACAACATGGGAATGCTTAACGAGTTCAAGCAATTTGCAATGCGCGGCAACGTGGTCGATATGGCCGTGGGTATCATTATCGGCGGCGCGTTCGGAACGATTGTCAAAAGCCTGGTAGCGGATGTCATGATGCCGCCACTTGGCCTGTTGCTGGGCGGGGTGGACTTCTCGGATCTGTTTATCACCCTGAAGGAAGGCGTAACTGCCGGGCCGTATGCCACCCTGGCCGCAGCGCAGGCGGCGGGTGCGGTGACCATCAGTTATGGCGTGTTCATCAATGCCGTGATCAGCTTCCTGATTGTAGCGTTCGCAGTTTTCCTGCTCATCAAGGGTATTAACAAGCTGCAGCGCGAAAAGGAACAACCGGCAGCCGAACCGACCACGAAGGATTGTCCAAAGTGCTTTACTGCCATTCCTGTCAAGGCGACGCGTTGCCCGAACTGCACTTCGGAGATCGGGTCTGCGTAAGGGCGGGGCGAATTCAAAAGATAAGGGTGCCGGTGTACTTCTACTTATGCAGTAGAAATTAGTGTGCGCTTACACCTGTATTTCGAAGGGGATCCCATAAACGCGGTTACTGCGCCTTCCTGACGAACTCCGATTTCAGCTTCATGGCGCCGATGCCATCGATCCTGCAGTCTATGTCGTGATCGCCGTCGACGAGGCGGATATTCCTGACCCGGGTCCCGACCTTGACCACAGACGAGGTGCCCTTGACCTTCAGGTCCTTGATTACCGTGACAGTGTCACCGTCGTTGAGAACGGTGCCGTAGGCGTCACTGACCACGCGTTTGCTGTCGTCGCTCTCGTCCGTCGCGTCTGTTGACCATTCGTGCGCACATTCCGGGCAGACATACAGGTTCCCGTCCTCGTAGGTGTATTCCGATCCGCATGCCGGGCACTTTGGTAAATCGCTCATATTGGTTTCTTTATCCTGTTTGGCCTGTGTTAGTCATGGGTAGTCTGCCCGGCCTGTCGGAAAGATCTGCCTGATGGAAGTTGCCAGGTTATTTCATCTTCGAACGCAGCTTGATGGTTTCGCCCGCGACCATGAAGCTTCCGTATCCTCGATGATGGAGGGTGCGCGGACGCTCCACTGCCGGGTCGATCCACGTCTTGACGACTTCGAGGACGAACAGACTATAGCGGGCCACCATCCGTCTGTCGATCACCCGGCATTCCAGGTTTGCATGGCATTCAGCGACGAGCGGCGCACCGACTTGCGCAGCAGGCACGGGGGTGAGGTGAAAGGTCGCGAACTTGTCTGTGTCCGCACCGGATGTGTTGCCGCAGCCCACAACCTTTTCAGCCAGCTCCATCGTGGGTATGTTGATGACACATTCACCGGTCGCATCCAGCAGGCCGAAGGAATATTGCGATCACTGATGACGCAGCCCACGAGTGGCGGCGCGAACTCCATCATCATGTGCCACGACATGGTCATGATGTTCGGGCGCTCACTGCCGGCAGTTGTCAGCAGCACGACCGGCCCTGGCTCGAGCAAGCCATACACCTTTGCCAGCACTAGGGATTTCCTGGCCATAAATGAACCGAATGCAATGATGTCTGCGCAAGGATTTCGCCAATCTTGGGATAAAACGTGCGCCGATACCATTTATTTCGAGTGGCAGGGGTCGGTGACAAATCCCGATTATTCCTGATGGTCACCGCCCCCGTTTGATACACTGGTACCGTGGTAAACGCCCGAGGTTCCCGGAATGAGTGGCTGCTGTGACAACAATTGCTCTGTAGATGCCCTGCATGGAAGGCAGCGGGGAACACTGCAGATTGTGCTGGCTGTCAATGCTGTGATGTTCCTGGTCATCGTGGTCGCGGCGCTCTACGGCAAGTCAACGGCACTGCTCGCCGACAGTCTCGATAACCTTGGAGACGCCCTGACGTATGGCCTCAGCCTGTACGCCGTTGCGAGGGGCACTGCCGTCAAGGCCAGGGTTGCGCTGTTCAAGGGCGGCCTGATCTTCCTGGCAGCCGTCGTGGTGGCTGCCCAGGTAGTCTACCGGCTGTTTGTCCCGGGCGTGCCCCTGTTCGAGGTGATGGGCGCGTTCAGCCTGCTGGGACTCGCCGCAAACTCACTCTGTCTTTACCTGCTTTGGCGGCATCGTCATGAAGACGTCAATATGAGCTCCGTGTGGGAATGCTCGCGCAATGACATCGCCTCAAATCTTTCGGTGTTCGTGGCGGCTGGAGCGGTATGGCTCACCGGTTCCGGCTGGCCCGATCTGCTGGTCGCACTCGGCCTCGTCGTGCTGTTGATGCGTTCCGCGATCCGGGTCATTTCTTCAGCGAGGGCAGAACTGCGTACGGCATCCTGAAGCAGTACGCAGTTGCCGGGGAACGAAGCGACGACGCAATCCCCGGCTTGTTGATATTGAATTCAAAAGATTGCTTCGCCGCGCTCGCAATGATGACTCCTTCCTGTTGAGCCGGGGTGCCGCTACAGCAGGAAATGCACAGCGGAGTCGTACCCGGGACACTGTATATTATGCAGATACAATGCCGGGACGGGTTCTGGTGAATAATCCGTGTCTTTCCATGTTCTTCCGTGGCCAATGATTTTTTGGCGAAAATGATCCCTTGAGTATGCGCCATTCAGGGCAGACCACCTTTTCACAGGTGTTACTGCTGAGTAAAGGAGCGGTCGCTTTAGCCCGCTGGCCGCGATGCTGTCCCGGATGAATCCAGCCTTTTATGCTTATTGACTGGACGGCCGCACGATTCCATTGTGTCGCTTTTCACCCGGGCCTCGTCTGAATGCCATGAATCTGTCCGTCCTTGTGCTCCTGGGTGTGCTCGCACTCATCGCCGCGCGCAAGCTCGGCCGGATTCGTGTCGCCATCTGGCAGGCCATGGTTGCCGGTGCACTGCTCGTTCTGGCAAGCGGCCGGATTACGCCGGCGGCGGCACTCGCCGCCATCGACATCGAGGTGATGCTGTTCCTGCTCGGCATGTTCGTACTGGGTGAGGCGCTGGTGGCAAGCGGCTATCTCTACGCGGTCGCCTATCGCTGGCTGAGCCGGGTGCGCACGACCGACACCCTGGTACTGGCGGTGGTCGTTGCGAGCGGGCTGGCCTCGGCCCTGCTGATGAACGATACGCTGGCAATCATCGCGACACCGCTGGTGCTGCGGCTTGCCCTTGAACACCGCATTGCGGCGCGTCTGCTGTTGCTGGCGCTGGCTTTCGGTATCACCACCGGCAGCGCCATGAGCCCGATAGGCAACCCCCAGAACCTGCTGATTGCGGTGCGTGGCCGGCTCGAAGCCCCCTTCGTGGATTTCCTGCAGGCGCTGGCGGTGCCCACGCTCATCAACCTGCTGCTGTGCTACCTGGTGTTGCGTCTCCTGTTCCGTGCTGAATTCCACCGCATCCCGCTGGTGCACAGCCCGGTAGCTGAAACCGACCCGGTGCTGGCGCGGCTGGCCCGTGCCGGGCTGTGGCTGATTCTCGCCGGTATTGCGCTGCGCGTCGCGCTTCCGGCTGCCGGATTTACGCTGCAACTGCCGCTCAGTCTGGTCGCCCTGCTGGGTGCCGCGCCCGTTGTGCTGCTGAGTCCGCGACGCCTGTCCGTACTGCGCGCCATCGACTGGTCGACGCTGGCATTCTTCGCCGCCATGTTCGTGTTGATGGCGAGCGTCTGGAACAGCGGGGTGCTGCAGCACTGGCTGGCGGTCCCGGGCCGGGATCTCGCCGCGCTCCCCGCGGTGCTGGCCGTGGGTGTGCTGCTGAGCCAGCTGATCTCCAACGTGCCGCTGGTCGCACTCTACCTGCCGGTGCTGCAATCACACGCGGCTGCCCCGGAGACACTGCTGGCCCTCGCCGCCGGCAGTACCATCGCCGGTAATCTGCTGATCCTGGGCGCGGCCAGCAACGTCATCATCGTGCAGCGCGCCGAACGCCGGGGAGCGGCACTGCGCTTTCTGGATTTTGCGCGTGCCGGAATCCCGCTGACCCTGCTGCAGACAATCGTTTACTGGTTGTTTCTCTGAGGCGATACTGGCCGGAAGGCTGTAAGATAATGATGCCAGGGCGCTTGTTGTTTCCAGAATTTGAGAAGATGGTGCTCTGAATCCTTTGACGCAACTACCGGTGGAGGTACTACATGCAGCAGGCAGACAAGCTCGGGTACCTGAAAATTGCATTGATTGTATTTGGCGTCATTTTTATCGCAGGAATCTATGTGATGATGATGTGGATATGGCCATCAGGCTGGGGCTGGACGCCAAGGCAGCCGGAATACGAGCAGATGATTATGGGTGTTTACGCAACCCTGGGCGTATTTCTTATTCGTGCGGCGAAAGACCCCATGGCTAATGCAAGCCTTATCTGGTTCACGATCTGGTCGAGTATTGTTCACGGTGGAATCATGCTGGTTCAGGCTCTTGTGGATGAGACCGAGCGGGCCAATCTCCTCGGTGATATCCCGGCCCTGTTTCTGGTGGCATTTGTCCTGTGGTATCTCATGCCGGGGGAAGAAGCAAAAAAATAGGGGGAAGCAGGGGATCCTGCCCCGGTGCCGGTTTTTCCACTGCAAGGGAGGTGTGGCTACGCTCTGCGTTTCGCAAATTCTGCAGCCTTGCATGTTCGTGCCAGGTGTTGGTGCATGCATGAATTGTTATCCATGAAGCGTACGATTTTACTTGCAATCATCCTCATTCCACTGCTCACGGCATGCGCTGCCGACAAGCCGAACATCGTATTTATCCTCAGTGATGACCAGGGCTACGGCGATGTAAGCGCCCTGAATCCGGAAGGCAGGATCCCGACGCCGAACATCGATCGCCTTGCCAGGGAGGGCATGTATTTCACCGATGCCCATTCCGCCTCGTCAGTCTGCACCCCGACTCGATACAGTATCCTCACCGGACGCTATGGCTGGAGGACCCGCTTGCAGAAAAGGGTCCTTGCAGGATTTTCGCCGCCTCTCATCGCGAAGGACCGCCTCACTGTTGCGGAATTCCTGAAACAGCACGGCTACCACACTGCGATTATCGGGAAGTGGCATCTCGGTTTTGACTGGCCGTTAAAGGATGGCGGGACCGCGGACGACGGTGATGATTACCGTGGTGGTTACAAGGGCGCCTGGGACGTCGATTACACGGGTGAAATTCAGAACGGCCCGCTGGATATGGGATTCGACACCTTTTTCGGTATCAGCGCCTCTCTCAATCTCCCGCCCTATGTTTACATCCGCGACCGAGTCCCGGTGGAGCCGGCTACCGTCGAGAAAAGTCCTCCCCATAAAGGGCCGGCAGCCGTTTCGTTTGCGGCCGTCGAGGTACTCCCCGATCTTACAACGGAAGCGGTACAGTACATCGGCAATCAGGCGGCAGCCGCAAAGGCCGGCAAGCCCTTCTTCCTCTACCTCCCGCTTACCGCCCCGCACAGCCCCATCGTCCCCGACGCTGCCTGGCAGGGAAAAAGCGGCGTCAACCGTTACGCGGACTTTGTCATGCAGGTGGACTGGACCGTCGGACAGGTGCTCGACGCCCTGGATGAGCATGGCCTGGCAGACAACACCCTGGTCATTTTCACCGCCGACAATGGTGTCGCGCCGGGTGCGAATATCCCCGAACTCCAGGCGGCCGGCCACGAACCGAGTTACATCTACCGTGGTCACAAGGCCGATATTTTCGAAGGCGGGCACCGGGTTCCCTTCCTGGTGCGCTGGCCGGGGAAGGTGAGGCCAGGATACTGGTCCGATCAATTGATCGGCCAGATCGATTTCATGGCCACCGTTGCCGAAATACTGGACACCGACCTGCCTCCCGATGCCGCCGAAGACAGCGTGAGCTTCCTGGCGGCCCTGACAGGCAGCGACAACGGGCCGTTGCGCAAAAATCTCGTCAACCACTCCAGCAACGGGTGCTTCGCTGTCCGCGAGGCGCAGATGAAACTCGCGCTTTGTCCCGGATCCGGCGGCTGGAGTGATCCCCGTCCCGGCCGTGCCGACTTCACCGGTATGCCGGCGTTTCAGTTGTACGATCTCTCCCGGGATCCGGGTGAAACCGATAACCTCGCCGTGCGCTATCCGGAAAAGGTGGAGTCGATGAAATCCACGCTTGCGGGACTGATTGCACGGGGGCGTTCCACCCCGGGTCCGGAGCAAGCCAATGACGCAGGGATTGTTATGGTTAAACCGGTAACTGCACCTCCAGGCAGCAGGTGAGCGGCAGGCACGGCTCCCGCGGAGCCATACCCGGGGCTGTTGGACCTTTCCACATGAACAGGAATCACCATGCTCGAACTCAGACCGACATGCGAACACTGCAACAAGGCGCTGCCGCCGGATTCACTTGAGGCGCGCATTTGCTCGTATGAATGTACGTTCTGTGCCAGCTGTGTTGATACAGTGCTGGAGAACGTCTGTCCGAATTGCGGGGGTGGCTTTGTTCCCAGGCCAGTCAGACCCGCGCAGAACTGGAAAGACGATAACTATCTTGGCAAGGATCCGGCGAGCATTCGGATCAGGCACAGGCCGGTCGATCCGGCAGCCCATGCGCTGTTCGCGGCACGAATCGGGTCAATACCGCCGGAGAAGCGGTAATCCCGCTTACCGGGAATGGCCGGCATTGTGGTCGACCGCGTCTGCAGCCGCTGGCGTTCTGATTTGATTACAAGCATGCAGCACAATGGACGGTCTTCGTCATGCAGACAATCTGCATCGGGACAATGACAAACCGGCAGGACCGAGAGAGGAGCACGCCATGCTGTCCGTAAACAGGTGTCCGGAATGCCGGGGGGAAATGCAGGAACGGACATTCTACCGGCTTCGGGATCTGCTGCTGTATTGCCTGCTCTATGCGGGGATCGCCGCCGGTGTCGCCCTTGCCTTCCAGGTAAGAAGTATCGGGTGGATAGCCGGTCCTGCCGTGATCATCGTCGCGTTGTGGTGCGGGCTGCGCGTGCGCGGAGCATGGGTCTGCCGGCAATGCGGCCATGCCGAGGTGTTCCGGCATTTCGGACAGGGGTAGGGCAGCTGCTGGCGATAATGCCGTCGTTCGGCGGTCGGCTGCGTCGTTGTGGCTGCGGGCCTGCCAGCGAATATCAGGTACCGCGCATGCTGTTTTCCGGAATCAGGCGGCCGGCATCCGCATGATTTTCCGCATCTCGCTGATGACGTAGTCTGCGATGCCGCTGCCGGGCAGGCTGTCGCCGACCTTGACTGTCTTGCCTGCGCGGGTGTTCAGGTAGATCGAATACGCGGCCTGGTAACGGGCGCCGTCGCCGCTCTGGTGTCCGATGCGCTTGCTGATGCCGGTGATGTCCGCGACGGCGATCTCTGTGGTGCGTTCCAGTCCGAAGTAACTGTTGGTGATGCGTACCCGCTCGGGTGATATTGTGACATCCCGCCGCTGGCCCAGCGACACGATGCCGTAGAGAAACATCGCCAGTCCGGAGAGGACGAAGAACAGGGTGAAGGGCAGGGGCGCATCCGATTCGATAGTCAGGAAACTGCCCGCAGCGGAAAACAGCATGCCCATCGCTATCAGCACCAGGGACAGTTTCAGGCTGCGAAGTGGCAGGTAGGAGAACAGCCGGCCAGTGGAGCTGTAGCCGATTTTCAGGACGTGACCAAGCAACTCCTCGCTGCCACGGGGTGCGTCGCTGAAAGCAGCGGCAGTTGCCGTGGTGGTGGCCGCACTGTCCGGGGCCGGTATCCGTGTGTCAGCCGTGTACCTGCCTGCTTCCAGCGCCGCCCCGGTATCTGCAAACACGGGGATCTCGTACTGGCGCCTGAAGTCCGCGCCGGGTACCGGGATGTTCACGTCCAGTGTCCAGTAGTAACGCCCGTTCCCGGCTGCACCGCTTGCCGGGAGACCGGCGGGTGGCGTAAACCGGAAATTTACACGCGAACCCCGCTGTGCCGGGGCCGGGGTAACCACGTCCTGGTCCTGCCATTTGACGAGGCGTCGCGTGCGTTGCTCCGATCCGTTGCGTTCGGTGCAGGCATGCATGCAGCTCATGGCCACAAATGCCCGGGTGGCGGCTGACCAGGGCAGCCGGATGTCGATGTGGCCGCTGACCGGCGCGCCGGTGTGTCCCGGGAATGGCTGCAGCGAGAGGGTGGCAACGCCGAAGCGCAGCCACTGGCGCGTCTTCACCAGGGCCGCCAGCAGCAGGCCGGTGCCGACGAGAGGAAATATGAAAACCAGGAGGGCGACGGGATTTTTTGCGGCGAGGATCTCCGTTGACTTCAGCAGCAGCGGAATGTTGAGCAGGTTCCAGAACAGCGCGAAGCCCCAGTAGAACCAGAGCTGCGAGGTGAAGTTGGAGCGGATGCGGTTGTCCTTCCAGTTGCGGTTCGCCAGCCAGGGCGGGCTGCCCGGCGGTGCCGCGTCGCGGGAACGTTTTTGCCACCAGAACAGGCCGGCGCCAAGCAGCAGCGGCACGCTGACAAAGGCAGCGACGAACAGCAGGTAGCCCGTGCGCGGGTTGCGGTCGACGATCGATTCTTCGGGATTCTCCGGGTTGACCCAGACCCTGATGCCGCTGCCCCGGCTGCGGCCATCCGCGAGCCGGGCATGCATCTCCTGGTGCCAGTTCCCGATGTTGTCGGCCGCCTGCGAGTGCCCCAGGCGGCTGCCGGTATAGGTCTTGCCATGGTAGGAATAGCGGTATTGCCCGGTGGCGCGGTAGGTGGTTGCCTTGTCACCGCGCTGCACTTCCAGGTCGGCAGCCAGCACGTCGGCATGCACCGGTTCCCAGCCCTCCATTTCCCGGCGATCAAGCAGCGGGCTGCCAATGAAGCGGACGAGCAGCAGCGCGCCCAGACCCAGGGAAAGATACCCGAGGAGCAAGGTGGTGCGGTTGTTCTTGCGTGTTTTCACGGTCCTGACAGTCCTTGCAACTTGCTGATATTCAGTGAAAATACGGTGTAGCCAGGAAGACTAGCGGCAGGGCGCGGCCTGACCTTACCGGTGGCGGCATGGTGTGGTTACGCAGCGGCTGCTGCAGGAGCGCTGTTCCGCTGTCTCGTCGCGGCAGGTGTCCGGGGCTGCAATGGCAGCCGTTTGCGGTCACTGGCCCGCCGGCTGCCGTATATCCGGTGTCGCGCGTGGCAGCGTATACTGGGTTGATAGACAGGGAATTATTTGCATGCGCCTGCGCCCCCAACTCAACCTGTTGTCCGGCCTCATCTTCACCATCATCCTGCTGGGGGGAATCAGCGCGGCCACGGTGTTCGTAAATGCGCGCACCTACCGTGACCTGGCCTTTGATTTCCAGCGCCAGTACATGACCCAGATGGTCGCCGCCGAATCCGCCAATATCCTTGCCGAGGAGGATCGCAACGCACGTAACATCGGCCAGCTTATCCAGAGCCGGGACGACTTCCGGCAAGCGCTCAACGCCGGTGATGCCGCTGCGATCTCGGCCGTGCTCGAAGCGCAGTACCGTGAGGCAACGGCTGGCTCCGGTTTCGTCGACGTGAGCGCCCTTTACGTGTTCGACAGCGAGTCCAGGCTGCTGGGGCGGGCAAGCCGCCCCGGACTGACAGCGGCGGGCGGGGAAATGCTCCTGTGCCCGGACCTGATCACCAAGGCGCGGGTGCGCACCGGCACCATGCGCGAAAAGCCGCTGTACGAACTCTGCCTTTCTGACGGGCTGCCGTATCTTGGGTCACTGGTGCCGGTCGGCACAACGGCGCCGGGCGCTTATCTGCAGGTGGTGACCGACCCGGTACCGAAACTCCTGCGGATCGGTTACCGGCTGAAGATGCCGGTGCAGATCCGCCGCAATGACGGCGCGGTGATCCACACCGCGTCCGCGTGGGTGGACAGGCACACGGGTCACGAGGTGATGTCCGAGTATGTCCTGACGGCCAACAATTCCCGCCCGGCACTGAACATCGTCGCCCAGCGCAACGCCGACGGCCTGGTGATGCAGATCCAGAAAACCAATAACCGCCTGCTGTTCGTGGTGGTACTGATTATTCTCGCGGCCGTGGTGCTGGCGCTGTTGATGGTCAAGTTCTCGGTGCTCAATCCGCTGCGCGATATCAGCTACCAGTTCCGCGTTTCGAGGAAACGGGATCCAGGCGCGACCGATGCCGTTGCGGAGCCGGTCGAGCCGGTGAGTTTTCATGCGCTGGGGCAGTTGTACGAGACCCTGCACGATATGGCGATCCGGGATCCGCTCACAGGTACCTACAATCGGGCGCTGCTGGAGGACCGCCTGAAACAGGTGATCGCCGAGCACCGCAGGACCCCGGGCAAGGCCGCCATCCTGCTGATCGACCTGGTGCGTTTCAAGTACGTCAACGACCTGCTCGGTCACCATGCCGGCGACCTGCTGCTCAAGGAGGTCGTGGTGCGCATCGGCCACGTGCTGCGCGAATCGGACACCCTGGCGCGGCTCGGCGGTGACGAGTTCGTAATCATCCTGCCCGACACGGATGCCGAGCAGGCGACCCAGGTGGCGGAAAAGATCATCCAGTCGATGGTGCCGGAGTTCGAGGTGGAGCAGAACCGGCTGTCCACGTCGGTATCCATCGGCATCGCCCTGATGCCGGATCATGGCGACGATGTCGAGATCCTGCTGCGCAACGCCGACTACGCCATGTATTCCACCAAGAATGACCGCCGCGGCTACGCGGTCTACGACCCGGCGACCCGGGATGACATCTATGTGGACAGGATGCAACTCGATGGCATGCTCAACGAGGACATACGTCGCAACGACCTGTTCCTGGTCTACCAGCCCGTGATCGAGTTCGGCACCCACCGCGTCAATTATCTGGAAGCGCTGGTGCGCTGGCGTCAGCCTGACGGCCGGGTGCTGATGCCGGGAGATTTCGTGCACGTGGCCGAGCGCAGCGGCCTGATCCGGCAGCTCTCCGAATGGATCATCGATACCGGCTGTCGCGAGCTGGCCATGCTGCAGCAGCACAACCCCGGGATGCGCGCCGGCATCAACCTGTCGATGTACAACCTGCACGACCTGAACCTGAAACAGCAGATCCGGGATGCGCTGTCCCGCCACCGGATCAAGCCGGAATCACTGCTGCTGGAGATCACCGAGACCGGTGTGATGCTGGACCCGGAGCAGGTCATCGAAACGCTGGGAGAACTTGCCGAGATGGGGCTCAGTCTTTCCATCGATGATTTTGGTACCGGGCATTCATCGCTGGTCTACCTGAAGCGCCTGCCGGTACATACACTCAAGGTAGACAAGTCATTCGTGGTGGACATGGACAGTGACGAGGACAATTTCTCCATCGTGCGCGCCACCATTGACCTTGCGCACAGCCTCGGCCTGACGGTGACCGCCGAAGGGGTCGAGACCGGCGCGGTCTATGCGCAGCTGCGGGGCATGGGCTGCGACTACTACCAGGGGTATTATGTCGGCAGGCCGAAAGACCTCGAGGCTATCGCGGTGTGGCTGCAGGAGAACAACCGGGGGATGGTCAGTAAGGGCCGGCACCCGGGATGAACCCCGGGAGAGTCGCGGCGGGAATTTACAGGACACGGGAATGCAGACGATGATGAGATATTCCATATTGCTGGTACTGCTGCTCACGGCATGCGGCGGCGAGCAGGAGCCGCCGGCCGAGAAGCACGGGTTTGTCTGGCAGGAACAGATCAACACCATTGACAAGGCGAAGGCTGTCGACGGCATGGTGCAGGACTCCGCCGCCGCACAACGCCGGGTGATCGATGCGCAGGCGCAGTAGTGCGCGACACCTGGCCTGATTCGAGCTAATACCCGCCATCGGGCGGCACGATGATGAATCCGCCGGCTGCGGCGGTTCCTGTCGGGCAGGAGAATATGACGAGAATAATGACAATAACCAGCGGGCTCGAACAGGTCGGCAAGACCCACCTGACGGTAAATCTGGCACTGGAGCTGGTGCGGCGCGGCCGGCGGGTCGCGGTTTACCATGAGCTGGAGGCCGCCAGGCCCATCGACGCCGTGCTTGCCCTGCCGAATGCACTCACGCCGCGGCGCCGCGCCACGGATGCGCAGGAAGCGAATGATTTCATTCGCCGCGCTTATCTCGGCATCGATATTCTTTCCTGCCGTCTGCCGCTGCGCGGCTGGGCCAGCGGCGACACGGCGCGACTGGCGGCATGCCTCGATGGCCTGCAGGCGCAGCAGGAATTCGATGACCAGCTCATCGACACCTCGGGCATGGACCCGCGCAGCCTGGTTGCCTGCTGCCGTGCCTCCGCCTGCGTCATCCTGGTGGTGACGCCGGAAGCCCATTCCCAGGCGGAGGCCTTTGCCCTGTTGAAGGTGCTTGAACTCAACGGCTATACCGGCGAACTCTGGCTGCTGGTGAACCGCGTGCCTGACGCAGGGGATGCGCAGGAAATACAGCAGCGCTTCACCGCCCAGGTGCATGCGCATCTGGGCGGAGAGATACCCCTGCTGGGCAGTGTGCCCGAGGATGCCAGGGTCGGGCAGGCGCAGGATTGTCTGCAGGCCTGCAGTGCGATATTTCCGGACTGCGACGCGGCGACCGCCATCATCGGGCTGGCCGATGTCCTGCCGCCGGGGCCGGCTGCCGCTTCCGCGCAGGGTGTTCTCAGGGCCTACTGGCAGCGTTTCATCGAGATCATGCAGGAGCCCGTGCACCTGGCGGGGAATGCCCTGCTGCAGGAGCAGCCCGTTGCGGCAGCCGGGCAAGCGCAGGCTGCGGGTGCCGCGCCGGTGGATGTGAACCTGTTGTCGCATGCCGGTGAACTGGCGGACCTGCCCGTCGTGCTGGAGCGGGCCGCCGAATCCCTGCAGGCGGCGGCAGCGACGCTGGGTGCTTTTGTGGCCCTGCTGGACGAGTCCGGCAGCGTCCTGTCAGAGACGCCGGCGACGCAGCTGGAGAGCAGCCAGCTGCCGGCTGTAGTGACGCAGCTGCTTGCTGCGCTGACGACCGATGCGGCGCATGCACCGCTCGAGTTGTGGCTGGACACGGCGACCGTTGCCACGACCGACACTGACTGGCTGCAGCCGGGACGCTACCTGAAATATACCCTGAGAATCGCGCTGTCGGGTGGCGCAGCGGAAACGCGGTTGCGGTCCCTGCTGGCGGATATTCCGGAGCAGCAGATGCCCGGTGCCGTGGCAGGCACCCTGCAGGAAATCCTGACGCCACGGCACGACGCCTGTCTCGATGTGTTTATCAGTCCCGATGACGGGGTGCGCATCCAGACCTGGTTGCCGGTTTCCACGGCCGTGCCGTCCACGGCCGGCCTGCCGGTGGCGGGCATGCTATCCGCTGACAAGCGACTGCACTAGCCCGTTTCGCGTATCGTGCGGGCGCTATCCCTGCCCCGGCGATATAGAAGTGTTTCGACCATCCGGCCTTGCGTGAATAAAATACCGCCCTGACACTTTTCAGCGGATTGTTTCCGGGCACAGGCAGCCAGGCCGAAACACGTGCAAGGGTGGATTTCCGGCGTTCCCTGAGCGACAGCCTGTTCACCCCCGTCGATGCCGCCTCGCTGGCGGTCTTCGTATCGGCTTCGGCTTTCTGTACCGCTTCAGCAGCATCGCCTTCACGCCGGTATTTACCTGCGTTTTCCTGCTTGACCAGGCACACTACCTGAATCACTTTTACCTCGTTCTCCAACTCGGGATGCTGGTGAGTGTGTTGCCGGCGCAGCGTGTTTTCCCGGTTGATGCCAGACTGCGGCGACGGTTCCCGTGTGGACCGTCCGGGATCTGGCCGCCGTGCCGCGGGACCTGCGCCACGCGGACTGGATTCTGCCGCTGACCGTGCCCTTGCCGGCAACCACCTTCAGGCGCCTGTCGGACTTACACTCGTCGGGTGTATGGGCGCTGCCAGCCATCGCGCCGAAGGGTGGTGCTCCTGAAGGGTAGGAGTGCACCTGACCGCGGCTGTTTCAGGCAATCGCGCCGAAGGGCGGCGCTCCTACGGGTGCATCCAGTGGGGTAGGAGCGGTCCCCTGACCGCGATGTTGTTTCAGGCAATCGCGCCGAAGGGCGGCGCTCCTACGGGTGCATCCAGTGGGGTAGGAGCGGTCCCCTGACCGCGATGCTGTTTCAGGCAATCGCGCCGAAGGGCGGCGCTTGCGCCCATTGGGGTGCTCCTGCGGGTACATATAAGTGGTCTCTTTATGCCCTTCAGGCTACTTGGCAGCGATGCTGTTGTATCGCTTGTGGGCTAGAAACGGTCGCTTCCCGCGCGTCCGAGGTTGTTGATTTTGCGCCTGCCCAACAGCTTCAGCAGGAGGTTGCGCAGCGAACGCAGCAAGGGGTAGAGCACGCGCGCCAGCCGCGGCGACCGGAACAGCAGGTAGTTCAGGCGGTTGAAGATGCCGGAGCGGGTACTGAGCAGCGCCAGGGCATGCATGGCGTCGGCGCCATAGTAGAGCTGGTCATCCAGCTTGAGGACCATGCCCTGGTCGATATCCAGGCCCCGGGCAGTAATCTCCTGCATGATCTCGCTGTGTTCACGGGCATTGACGATCTGCAATTTGCCGGCGGCCGCGCGAATGCGCAAGACCTGGCAGTAGTTGCGGCAGACAGGGCACTCGTGGTCGTATACCAGCAGCACCTGTTTGTCTGGCATTTCCCTGGTTCCGCCTGCCGCTGGAATGACAAAGGGTACGGGCGTCGCGGCTGGCGGAAGGGCTCCGCCAGCCGCACAACCGGTTTGACTATTCCTTGATTTCGATAGTCGCCGATTTCTTCAGTTCCTCGACGTGCTTCTGCAACTGCTGGTTGGCAAGCAGCATCTTCAGGCGGTCCTTGACATCATCGAACGGCGGCGGGGTGCTTTCGCGGGTATCATCGAGGATGATGACGTGCCAGCCGAACTGGGTCTGCACCGGCTCCTTGGTGTACTCGCCCTTTTTGAGTTTTGCAGTGGCCTCGGAAAACGGCGCGACCATCTGGCCGGCGCCGAACCAGCCCAGCTTGCCGCCGCTGCTGCCGGAAGGTCCGGTGGATTTTTCCTTGGCCAGTTCGGAGAAGTCCGCTCCCCCGTCGAGCAGCGCGATGACGGCCTTGGCATCATCCTCGTTTTCAAGCAGGATGTGGCGGGCATTGAATTCCTTGCCCGGCTTGCCCACCTGCGTATCGTACAGTTCCTTCGCGTCTTCATCACTGACCGGGTTGCTGTTCATGAAGTCCTTGATTGCGGCACCCGCCAGCGCGGTGCGCTCCTGCTGGTCCAGTGCGGCGACGACCATCGGCAGTGCATTGAGTCCCTTGCTGACGCTTTCCTGCCGCATCAGTTCCAGGGCAATCAGTTCGTTCAGCGTATCTTCCCGGTTAGAGTCATCCGGGTTGGCGGTCTGGCTTTTGCGCATTGCGGTATAGACATCAAACACTGACTGGGTCAGTGGTGCGCCATTGACGGTGGCGATGACAACGCCCTCGGCGACAGGTGCGGAGGAGGCCGCGGGAGCGGTGGCATCCGTTTGTCCGGCGGACGGCATCTTGTCGCAGCCGACAGCCAGGGCCAGCGCGGCGAGTATCGGTAAAGCATGACGATAGTTCATAAGGTGTTACCTTTCAGGGTTTGGGGGTTGGAATTCACCAGGCGTTGCGGCCTGGATGCTGAGAGCATGGATGTCGCGTTGCATCATATCACCGAGGGCATCATAGACCAGGCGATGCCGCTGGATGAGGGGCTTGTCCTGGAACGCGGCTGCAACAATGTGCACGATGAAATGGCCGCCGCCGCTGGCAGCGCCTGCGTGTCCGGCATGGCTGGCACTTTCGTCGATTATTTCCAGCGATTCGGGCTGCAGGGCCTGTGTCAGGCGGGTGCGTATCCGGTCGATGCGGTCGCTGGACATGTCAGGGCAGTACCTTCTTGAAGGGTTTTACGGTGACCTGTGCATACACCCCGGCGGTGATGTAGGGGTCGGCGTCCGCCCAGGCCCGTGCGTCTTCCAGCGAGGTGAACTCCGCGACCACCAGGCTGCCGCTGAAGCCGGCCGGACCGGGATCGGGGCTGTCAATGGCCGGATGCGGGCCGGCAAGCACCAGGCGCCCGGCTTCCTGCAGCTGCTCGAGTCTGGCGAGGTGGGCGGGGCGCGCCTGCAGCCGGTCGGCAAGGCTGCCTTCGCGGTCCTCGCTGATAACGGCATACAGCACTATTCACCGCCCTCGGTGGTTTCCATATGGCGGCTGAGATAGAACGCCTGGGCGAATACGAACACCAGCGTCAGCCCCATCATGCCGAACAGTTTGAAGTTCACCCAGGTTTCTTCACTGTAGTTGTAGGCGACGTACAGGTTCAGCAGTCCCATGAACAGGAAGAACAGCGTCCAGGCCCAGGTGAGCCGCGCCCAGATCGGTGACGGGACCGTGATGGCGTGTCCCATCGCGCGTTCCATCAGGGTGCGCTCACCGATGAACTGGCTGCCGAGAAAGGAAATGCCGAACAGCCAGTTGACGACGGTCGGCTTCCATTTGATGAACACCGGGTCATGCAGGGCAATGGTGAGGCCGCCAAACAGGACCAGGATGCCCAGTGTGATCAGGTGCATCTTTTCGAACTTGCGGTGTTTCAGCCAGTATGCCCCGGTTTGCACGAAGGCGGCGCCGATGGCCACGGCCGTCGCCACGTAAATGTCGTACAGCTTGTACGCCAGAAAAAACAGCAGGATCGGGAACAGGTCGAAAAGAAACTTCATCTTGGATTCATGTAATTGTAAGGGAAGCCAGCCATATCAGTGGCTTGCCGGTGCCGCATCATAGTCTTTTTGGCAGGTGGTTGAAAGTATTGTGCCTGCCGTCCCGTGTCCGGAGCGTTCGCCTGGCCCGGGACAAGTGCGTACGGTAGACCGTGTGATCTGCCGGTGCACCTTGTTGAATCCGCAGTTTTTCAATAATGACAGTGGTTTATCCAGCCAGGGTATGCTTTCAATCTGAAAATAACGGATGTTGACAAGTCTGTCCCGGTGTCAGTCTCAGCCTTTGGTCAGGGAATCCAGGAAAAAGTTTCAACCGGGTGTTATTTCTTTCCGTGTTTTTCCGTGGATTCCGTGGCCGTTGCAGCTGTCATTGCCAGGTTGAAAAATCCCTAGTGCAGGGCGCGGTTGACCGTCCACTGGCGATGATATTTCTCCATCACCCTGCGCACAGGCTCCGGGTAATTCAGCGCATCCATCTGCTGCATGCCCTCGGTGAAGAAGCGCGGGGCTTCCTCCGGGAGCCTGGTGGTGAGCACGGCAAAGGCCTGTTCCATGAGTTCCGGGTTGTGGCTGCGCGTGGCGATAATGCTCTGGTTCAGCAGCAGTACCCGCCAGGGCCGCCCCGGGTTCACATTCTCCAGGTCCTGGCTGATCAACGGGGAGACGGCCGCCACGATGCGGCTGATGACAAGGCTGAGGGACTCGAGGCTGGCGGGTTCCCGCAGCTTGTTGGCCAGCAGCGCCAGCGCGTCCACTACCGGTTCCAGGGTGTCGATGCGTCCCCCGTGATCCGCCACCCACAGGGCGATGTTGATCGAGACCAGGGCGAGCGCCTCCTGCCGGCTCTCCAGCCCGGCCTTTGCTGCCAGTGCTGCCAGTGCCTCCTGCAGGCGCAGGGCATATTCCCCGATCTCGGTGATATCGGCGCTGTCGCTCATCCGGTCTGCCTGTGCATCGGACTCGATGCGTGCCATCACATTCAGCAATTGCCTGAATGCCTCGACCAGCGTGGAGGGGTCGTTCACGGCCTTCACAGCCGGGGAGCCCGCAGCGGCCTCGATACAGGCCGGCAGCAGTGAATCCAGCAGGGACTGCAAGTCCGCCGGTCTGCCTGTCGGTATTTCCATGGGGAGTCTGCTCCGGAAAATATGGGCGGATATGGTAACGCTTTCGTGACAGGCTCGCGAGCGATGCAACCCTGCAGACTGTAGCTAAAATACGCATCGGACGGACGGCTTCTGTAGAATAGCGTTATGTCCCCGCATTACGATCTGCACTCTCACTCACTGGCCTCCGACGGTACCCTGTCGCCGGCAGCGCTGGTGGCTGCTGCGCACGCCGCATCGGTGGACGTGCTGGCGCTGACCGACCACGACACCACGGCGGGGATCGCCGCGGCCGCGGCCTGTGCGCGGCCGCTGGGTATGCGGCTGGTGCCGGGTGTGGAGATCTCGGTCAGCTGGAGTTCACAGACCGTTCACGTGCTTGGCCTGGGAGTCGAGCCCGGCTGCCAGGTCCTGCAGGCCGGGCTGGCGGAACTGCGCACCTTTCGCGACTGGCGTGCAGAGGAAATCGGGCGCCGGCTGGCCCGCGCCGGCATCGGCGGCTGCTACGAGGGCGCGCGCGAACTGGCGCAAGGCAGTATCGTGAGCCGTACCCATTTCGCCCACCACCTCGTTGCCACGGGTCATGCCGCCTCGGTACGGGATGTGTTCAAACGCTTCCTGGTCAACAACAAGCCCGGCCATGTTGCCGGCCAGTGGGCAGAACTGGAGACGGCCATGTCCTGGATTGCCGCGGCGGGCGGCATGGCTGTTATTGCCCATCCTGCCCGCTACAATATGACCGCCAGCAAGCTGCGCCGCCTGATCGGCGAATTCCGGGAGTGCGGCGGTATTGCCCTGGAGGTCGTGTCCGGCAGCCACTCGCGCGACAACATCACCGCCATGGCGGCATTGAGCCGCAATGAGGGTATGCTCGCCTCGAGCGGGTCGGACTATCATGGCCCGGAAAATCCCTGGGTGCGGCTCGGGGAACTGGCAGAGTTGCCGGTCGGCTGCCGCCCGGTATGGGAGAGCGAATACTGGCTGAACCCAGCCGGCTGCAGGCAACACACCACCAACCACGCATGAGGGACGCTCATCAAACAAGCAGGTAGAATAGGATGAACCCGGGCTGACCAGCCTGGCAGAAACCGCGGCAGCTCCCAGATTACCATTGCCTGAACTATCCAGTTTGCGTTGCAACCATGAGCCAGTATTTCCAGATCCACCCGGTCAACCCGCAGCCGCGCCTGATATACCAGGCCCTGGAGATCCTTCGCAACGACGGCCTGATCGTCTACCCCACCGATTCCAGCTACGCGCTCGGCTGCAGCGTGGGCGACAAGGACGGTATGGAGCGGATTCGCCGCATTCGCGCGCTGGACAGCCGTCACAATTTCACCCTGGTGTGTCGCGATCTCTCGGAGATCGCCACCTACGCGAAGGTGGACAACGGTGCCTACCGCCTGCTGAAGTCACTGACCCCCGGTCCGTTTACCTTTGTGCTGCGTGCCACCCACGAGGTCCCGCGGCGGCTGCAGAACCCCAGGCGCAAGACCATCGGAATCCGCGTTCCCGGTAACCCGATCGCCCATGCGCTGCTGGCAGAACTGGGCGAGCCACTGATGAGTTCCACGTTGATACTGCCGGGAAGGGATGTGCCGGAGACCGATGCGCAGGATATCCGGGAACGGCTCGAACACGAGGTGGACCTGGTCATCGACGGCGGGAATTGCGGCGTCGAACCGACCACGGTGATCGACATGAGTGATGCGATGCCTGCGCTGCTGCGGCAGGGCTGCGGCAGTGTCGAGGGTTTTCTCTAGCCATGATGCGGTTGTCAGGGTGGTGTTTCAGACCGCGTGCAGGCTTCTTCCAGACAATCAGAACACACCTGTCAATCCGGATGCCGGAAAGACTGTCCTGGCTACTGCGTTGCCCCTGCCGTGCACGGATGACCGGGCAGGCAGCTGCCACGTGAAATCAACGGCCAGAGGGTTATAATCCGCCGATGCTTGATCTCAGCCTGGTGCAGAAAATTGCGGTATGGATAGTCCCGGTACTGCTGGCGATTACGGTTCACGAGGTTTCGCATGGCTGGGTGGCCAGCCTGCTGGGTGACAAGACCGCGTTCATGCTGGGCCGGCTGACGCTGAATCCGCTGAAGCACGTCGATCCCATGGGCACGATCCTGATACCCGGGATGCTGCTGCTCCTGCAGGCCGGTTTTATCTTCGGCTACGCGAAGCCCGTGCCGGTCACCTGGCAGAACCTGCGCAATCCCAAGCGGGACATGGCGCTGGTGGCGGCAGCCGGACCGGCGGCGAACCTGCTCATGGCCATCGCCTGGGCGCTGCTGATACGTATCGGGCTGCTGCTCGGTGAGCAGGGCCTGGCCCTGATCTACATGGGCGTTGCCGGTATCTCCATCAACACCATTCTGATGGTGCTCAACCTGCTGCCGCTGCCGCCGCTGGACGGCGGGCGCGTACTCAGCGGCCTGCTGCCCGGGCCATGGGCCTACCGCCTCAGCCGCATCGAGCCGTACGGATTTTTCATACTGATCGCGCTGCTGGTCACGGGTCTGCTGGGCCTGATACTGTGGCCGTTGATCAGCGTCGTCATGACGCTGGTGGTGCCGGTGTCCGGCCTCTCGCCGCAGAATTTCCAGTTATTGCTGCTGGCCCTGATGGGTAAATAGGAGATCGTTTTGGCTAGCGTAAAGACTCACGGCCGGGTCCTCTCCGGTATGCGGCCGACCGGGCTGCTGCATCTCGGCCACTACCATGGCGTGCTCAAGAACTGGGTGAAGCTGCAGCATGGAATTCGACTGCTTTTTCTTTGTGGCGGACTGGCACGCGCTGACGACGCATTACGAGGAGTCCCATATCATCGCCGACAGCGTCTGGGACATGGTGATTGACTGGCTTGCCGCCGGCGTGGATCCGGGCAAGGCCAACCTGTTTATCCAGTCACAGGTGCCGGAGCATGCGGAACTGCACCTGTTGCTCTCCATGGTCACGCCGCTGGGCTGGCTGGAACGGGTGCCGAGCTTCAAGGACCAGCAGGAAAAGCTGCGGGAACGCGACCTGGCAACCTACGGGTTTCTCGGCTACCCGCTGCTGCAGAGCGCCGATATCCTGATCTACGGCGCCGACAAGGTACCGGTAGGGGAGGACCAGGTGGCACACGTGGAGCTCACCCGTGAGGTGGCGCGCCGCTTCAACCATATCTACGGGCGCGAGCCCGGCTTCGAGGAAGCCGCCGAGGCTGCCATAAAAAAAATGGGCAAGAAAAATGCGCGCCTGTTCCGGGAACTGCTGAAGCGCTACCAGGAGCAGGGCGATCACGAGGCCGTGCCCGTGGCGCAGGCCCTGCTGGAGGAACAGCAGAACCTTGCCCTGAAGGACCGCGAACGGCTGCTGGGTTACCTGGAAGGCAGCGGTCGCATGATCCTGCGGGAGCCGGCGGCGCTGTTGACCCCGGCCTCGAAAATGCCGGGGCTCGACGGCCAGAAGATGTCCAAGTCCTACCACAACACCATCAGCCTGCGCGAGAGCCCGGACGCCGTGCGCGAGAAGCTGCGCACCATGCCGACCGATCCGGCGCGGGTGCGGCGCACCGATCCCGGCAACCCGGATATCTGCCCGGTGTGGCAGCTGCACGAGGTCTATTCCGGCACCGACGTGAAGGACTGGGTGCGCAACGGCTGTACCTCCGCCGGGATCGGCTGCCTGGATTGCAAGCAGCCGATCATCGACAGCATCCTGGCGGAACTCGAACCGCTGCAGGCGCGCGCGCGAGAATTCGAACAGAACCCGGGCCGGGTCCGCACCATCCTCAACGAGGGTACCGCGGCGGCGCGGGAAGTGGCGCGGGGAACGCTTGAAGAAGTCCGCCGGGTCATGGGCCTGGGCTATATCTGAGCCAGCCGCAAAAATCCCGTCAACCCGGGACGACATCCCGTTGAAAATAGGTTAGTATCGCCCGGACGATGCAAGTCGTCCCTAGGATACGCCGCGGTCATTACGTACCAGGGAGTTACATGAGCGAAAACCAGAGTTGCGAAGTCACGCCGGATATCCAGCACCAGGAAGAACTTCCCCTCGCCGTCGTTCACGGCAGGGCCCTCGAATCATTCCCCAAAGATCTCTACATCCCGCCGCAGGCGCTGGAGGTAATCCTCGAGGCCTTTGAAGGGCCGCTGGACCTGCTGCTATACCTGATCCGCAGGGAGAACCTCGATATCGTCGATATCCCCATCGCCGATGTGACCCGTCAGTACGTGGTCTACATCGAACTGATGCAGGAGATGCAGCTGGAACTGGCGGGCGAGTACCTGGTAATGTCCGCGCTGCTGGCGGAGATCAAGTCCCGCATGCTGCTGCCGCGGCCGCCCTCGGCCGAGGAGGGCGAGGAAGACGATCCGCGTGCCGAACTGGTGCGCCGGCTGCAGGAATACGAGCGCTACAAGCAGGCTGCCGAGGATGTTGATGCCCTGCCGCGGCTGGGCCGGGATGTCTTCCAGGCGCATGCCGAGGGTCCCGATCAGAAAATTGTCAGGCTGCCGCCGGAGGTGGACCTGAAAGACCTGGTCGCGGCCTTCCGGGAGGTCATGCAGCGCGCTTCCATGTACGCCCACCATCACGTACAAATGGAGTCGCTGTCGGTGCGCGAGCGCATGTCCAGCATTCTCGCCAGGGTGAACGCTAGCGGATTTACCGCATTTACCGACCTGTTCACGGTTGCCGAGGGACGCATGGGCGTGGTGGTCTCCTTCCTCGCGGTGCTGGAACTGGTGAAGGAGTCACTCATCGAACTGACGCAGTCGGAGCCCTTTGCCCCGATTCATGTAAAAGCCGCGACGCGCATCGAGGATACCCCGGTGTCCGTAGTGGAAGCGCCGCTCGCGAAACAGGCGACCGCCTGAGCAAGGGTTATCGCAATGGATACTGATCAACTGAAAATGATTATCGAGGCGATCCTGCTGGCTGCGGGTCGCCCCCTGACACTCGACCAGCTGCTGGCCATGTTCGAGGAGCAGGAAAGGCCGGAGCGCCAGCTGGTGCGCGAGGCCGTGACGGCGTTGCAGGCGGATTACGCCGGCCGCGGCATCGGTCTGGTCGAAGTCGGCAGCGGCTACCGGATACAGGTTCGCGCCGGCATGCAGCCCTGGGTATCCCGGCTGTGGGAGGAAAAACCGGCGCGCTATTCGCGTGCCCTGCTGGAGACGCTGGCCCTGATCGCCTACCGCCAGCCGATCACGCGCGGCGAGATCGAGGAGGTCCGCGGCGTCAGCGTCAGCAGCAACATCATCAAGACCCTGCAGGAACGCGAGTGGATCCATATCGTCGGTCATCGTGAGGTGCCCGGCCGTCCCGCCATGTACGGAACTACCCGGCATTTCCTGGACTATTTCAGCCTGAAGACGCTGGATGAACTGCCATCGCTGGCGGAGTTGCGCGACCTGAACGAGATCGGGCGGGAACTCGAGCTCGACCTGTCGGATATTCCCGGCCTGCAGATGGAGGATCACGACAGCGAAGAGCCGGTGGAAGCTGCTGCAGACGATGTCGAGGATTCGCGGCCGCATACGGAAGCGGCTGCCGGCGAATCCGTCGCCACCATTCACTAGCCCGGATTTCTCACATGCGATTGCCTGCAGCGGCGGAGCCCGGACCGCGGTATTCTCAACCCAATGGATTCAATCACGCCTGTTGTATTGCGCTGCGGCCGTGTGACCCGGCTGCCGTGACCGGTACGCGCCTGTCGCGTCAGGCCGCGCACAGCAGCACCCGGTAGAACCGCTTCCATGGCCGAGCGCCTGCAAAAATTCCTGGCCCAGGCCGGTTACGGCTCGCGTCGCGAGATCGAAAACTGGATCCGCGAGGGCAAGATCAGCGTCAACGACAAGCCTGCCGAGCTGGGTGTCAGCGTCACCGCAGACGATCGCATCCGCATTGACGGCCGGCTGATCGCCGCCGCGAGCCAGACCTCGCGTCCACCGCGAACCATGGCCTACCACAAACCGGCGGGGGAGCTGACTACCCGCAAGGATGCCGAGGGCCGCCCGACCGTTTTCGACAACCTGCCGAAGATTCGCAGCGGCCGCTGGATCAGCGTCGGCCGGCTGGATTTCAATACCGCCGGCCTGCTGCTGGTGACCACGGACGGCGAACTGGCGCATCGCCTGATGCACCCTTCGTGGCAGATCGAGCGGGAATACGCGGTACGCATCCTGGGAGAGGTGGAAGAAGCCGTTCTGCAACGCCTGCAGGAAGGCGTCATGCTGGAGGACGGCATGGCAGCGTTTGCCTCGATCAAGGATGCCGGCGGGCAGGGGATCAATCACTGGTATCACGTGATCGTCAGGGAAGGGCGCAATCGTGAAGTGCGGCGCCTGTGGGAGTCCCAGGGATTGCAGGTCAGTCGCCTGATCCGTATCCGCTTCGGCCCGGTCGGTCTGCCGCGCAGCCTGCGCGCCGGGCGCTTCCAGGACCTGAAGCCGGAAGAACTGGCCGCCCTGTATGCGGCCGTGAAGCTGCCCTTGCCGGAGGCTCCGCCGCCGCGGCGCAGGACGGAGTCCAGGCACGGCCAGCGCCGGCGCTAGCTTGACTCCGCCCTGTTGAGAATCGACCGTCGCAGACTGTCGCCGCTGTTTGCCCGGCTGTTGCGTGCCTGGGGGCCCCAGCACTGGTGGCCCGGCGAAACACCCTTTGAAGTCATGGTAGGCGCGGTGCTGACGCAGAACACCGCCTGGACCAATGTCGAGAAGGCGATTGCGAACCTGGTGACGCGCGACTGGCTCGACGCCGACAGGATCGCCGGCTTGCGGCGCCGGGACCTGGCGCGGTGTCTGAAACCTTCCGGCTATTTCAACGTCAAGGCGGAACGCCTGCAGGCATTCTGCCGCTGGTACCGGCAGGCGGGCGGCTACGCGGCGCTCGCAGCGCTGCCAACGGTGGAACTGCGCGAGGCGCTGCTGGCCGTCAGGGGTGTCGGGCCGGAGACTGCCGATGACATGCTGCTGTATGCCTTCGACCGGCCGGTTTTCGTGGTCGATGCCTATACCCGCCGGCTGTTTTCCCGCCTTGGCCTGTGTGGCGGCGACGAGCCTTACGAGCAGTTGCGCAGCGCCGTCGAGACGGCAATGGGTGCCGAGGTCCATGCGTTCAACGAGCTGCATGCCCTGATCGTCCGCCATGCCAAAGAAGTCTGCAGGGTGCGGCCACGTTGTGCCGACTGCGTGCTCGCAGGACGTTGTCCCGCGGCGTTTGCCACCGGCTGAATCCCCTCCGGGGTTGCGTGGTATTCGCTGTCATCCCGGTTCCCTCTGCTAAGATTACCCTGTCAGTCGACAACCCGGACGCAACGGTGATGCACATGCTGCGCAAGATTGCCTGTTACCTGCCGGCCATGCCCCTTTTGCTGTTCCTGTGCACGGTACAGGCGGAACAGCAGCCACAGCCGGCAGCCCTGGAGGCCGGCATGGTCAACCCCGGCTACGTGGAAAAACCGGACTGGTTCGTCAACTCGTTTCTGGATATCCGTGCAGACGTCAGCGAGGCGGCTGCCGCGGGCAAGCGCGTGCTGCTGTACTTCTACCAGGACGGCTGTCCCTACTGCAAGAAGCTGCTGGATACCAATCTGGCTCTCAAGGATACCGAGACCCGGATGCGCGAGAACTTCGCGGTGATCGCCATCAACATGTGGGGTGATCGCGAGGTGACCGGTTTCGACGGCGAGCTGACCACCGAGAAGGCATTCGCGAAGTCGCTGCGGGTGATGTTTACGCCGACGCTGTTGTTTCTCGACGAGGGGGGTAAGGTGGTGCTGCGCGTGAATGGCTACTATCCACCGCACAAGTTCAACGCGGCCCTCGATTATGCTGCGAGCCATGACGGCCGGAATCCCGATTTCAGGACCTGGTATGCCGCGACGGCTCCGGCCCCTGCCAGCGGGGTGCTGCACCGGGAGCCCGGCTGGCTTTCACCTGATGCGAACCTGGCCGCGCGCGCTGGCGGGCACCCCCTGCTGGTAATGTTCGAGCAGCAGGACTGTGCACCCTGCGACGAACTGCACCTGGATATTCTCAAGCAGCCGGAAAGCCGCGAGCAGCTGGCGCGGTTTGATGTCGTGCTGCTCGATATGTGGTCGCAGGACCCGGTCGCCCGGCCGGACGGCAAGGCCGGCAGTGTGGCTGAGTGGGCGCGGGAGCTGAACCTGCAGTATGCGCCGTCGCTGGTTTTCTTTGATGCATCCGGTACGGAGGTCTTCCGCACCGAGGCCTGGCTCAGGTCCTTTCATATCCAGTCCGCCATGGATTATGTCGCATCGCGGGGCTACCTTGAGCAGCCCGACTTCCAGCGTTTCATCGCCGCCCGCGCCGATGCCCTGGAAGCGCAGGGGATACATATTGATCTGCTGGATTGAGCTGAGGCAATCGCGGTCAGTGCCCAAAGGGTATAAAGAGATCGCACCTGCCCCATTGTAGGAGCGCCGTCCTCCGGCGCGATTTCTTAAACATCGCATCGCGGTCAGGTGACTGCTCCTACAAAACAGGCAGCACCTTCAGGAGCACCCTAAAGGGCACAAGCACCCCGGTGGGCACAAGCACCCCGGTGGGCACAAGCACCCCGGTGGGCACAAGCACCCCGGTGGGCACAAGCACCCCACTGGGCACAAGCACCCCACTGGGCATAAACGCCGCCCTTCGGCGCGGTGTCTTGAGTACGCTATCGCGGTCAGCACCCGAAGAACGGGCACAAAGAGACCGCTGCTCCTACACCAGATCGGGGACGCTCAACTGCTGTCCTGTGATGCCCTTGCTGTCGGGGCCGAGCAGGAACAGGAATGGTTTGACGACGTCCGTCGGCGCAGGCAGTGAATTGCGGTCTTCATAGGGGTAGGCCAGCCGCCGCAGGGCGCTGCGCACCGGCCCGGGGTCCAGGCTGTTGACACGGATGGGCGTATTCGCCTCGAGTTCGTCCGCCAGTATCTGCATGAATCCTTCGGCACCGGCCTTGGAGACGGCATAGGCGCCCCAGTAGGCCTTGCCGTGGCGGCCGGCGGCATCCGCGGCAAACACGATCGAGGCATCCCGGCTTTGCTGCAGCAGTCCAAGACAGGCCATGGTCAGCAGGTAGGGCGCATTGAGATTGACCTGCAGCGTCTCGAACCAGAGTTCGTGTTCGAAATTGGCAAAGGGCACCAGGGCGCCGAGGTATGCCGCATTGTGCACCAGACCGTCCAGGTGCAGGAATTCCTTTTCGATCGTCCCGGCCAGCGTGGCGTAGTCGTCCGGGGTGGCTCCTTTCAGGTCCAGCGGGTACAGGGCAGGCTCGGGATGGCCGGCGGCAGTGATTTCGTCGTAGGCCCGCTCCAGGCCGCGCACATCGCGGTCCAGCAGGATGACGCTGGCGCCCTGTGCGGCACAGGCATCCGCGACTGCCCGACCAATGCCGTTGGCGCCGCCGGTGATCAGGATGACCCGGTCATGCAGCAGTTCGGGTGCGGGTTGCCAGTCATGCAGGGAGTCGGGTAGCGGTTTCATGCGGGCGAATTATACGCGGGTTTGCATGCTGTGGGCCGCCTGAATGGTGCTTGCATCCTGGAAACCGGACCCGCTTCGAGTGCGCTTACTGAAAACTACGGGTGATCACAGTCGCCACGGAAGAACACGGAAGAACACAGAAGAATGTGGAGCCGTTACGCAAAATATCGGTACCCTCCGTGCGATTTCATGGCTGTTTTCGGGGTTTCAGGGTTTGTTAAGTGCCAACGCAGGCCGGATCGATTGACCATGGCGTTGTAATGCGAGAGTTGAATGCCTTGGCGCTGCCGTGATGGCCGGGGGGTTTGCAATCATCCAGGCCGGTGGAAGCGGCAACATTCTGCGAAGAGGCAGACAGCATGCGGGAGGCGTTGACGGATCGACTGTAACAGGGCCTGTTGTGGCACAATATCAGGATCGGATTAAACAGGCATGGATATGCTCAAGAATATACCCCTGTTCGCGGGCCTGGACGATGCCGAGATGGAATTCCTCTCGCGCCGCGCCGTGACGCGGCAGTATCCGCGCAACACCATCCTGATGACGGAGGGGGATTACAGCGATTCCCTTTACTGCATTCTCTCCGGCCGGGTGAAGGTCTACCTGAACGATGACGAGGGCAAGGAAGTGATCCTGAATGTCCAGGGACCGGGAGAGTATTTCGGAGAACTGGCCCTGCTCGACGCCGGTCCGCGTTCCGCTTCGGTCATGGCACTGGAGAAGTGCCGGCTGTCGGTGATTTCCAAGACTGATTTCGAGGACTTTCTGGCCAATCATGAAACGGCGCAAAAGAAGATCATGCTTGGCATGATCAAGCGCCTTCGGGCGCTGACGGAGAACGTGCGCTCGCTGGCGCTGCTGGATGTCTACGGGCGGGTGGCGCGGGTGCTGCTGCAACTGGCCCGGCCGGTTGGTGATGTGCTGGTGATCAAGGATGAACTGCGGCAGCAGGATATTGCCAATCGCATCGGCTCCTCGCGCGAGATGGTCAGCCGCGTGCTCAAGGATCTGCGTGAAGGCGGTTACATCGAGATCGACGAAAACCACCACATCGTGATCAAGGAGAAACTGCCAGCGGGGTGGTAGCGGGTGCAGCTTGCAGCAGGTTTACCCGAATGTATGATTGTGGTTCGTTCCTGTAGGAGCGGTCTCCTGACCGCGATGGTTTTTTGATTATCTAATCGCGGTCAGCACCCAAAGAGCGGGCATAAAGAGACCGCTCCTACGGGGGTGTTGCTGCTACGGGGAGTACCGTTCCTAGTAACAGACCCACTGGCCCTGAAACCAGAAACAGAGATGTCCCGGACTGTGTTTGGTCGCAACCAGCACGACGACGTCAGAATGGGGTGGTGCGGGTGCTGCGGGCGGAGGGCCTGCGTCTCCACCGCCGGTTTTGCTGATGCCCACGATCTTGCCGCTGGGGTCCATCTCGAATTCAATCTGGAATTTGACGTTACCGTTCATGTTCTCCTCCTTCCCTGTTTACCGTTTTGCTGCCAGTCCCGGGTGGTCCGGGTCCTCACACCCTGCAACGGCCGGAGTTGCCGCCAGGTAATCGATTGTTGTGCATGCCAGTATAGTTGTCATGTCTGGCAGCTGCCCGCTGCGCTGTGCGCAGACGCTCAGAACGCCAGGGTGACACGCCCGTAGACCAGCCGTTCCGGGTAGATCCTCGGGTTGAAGGGGTCGGTGTCGACGTAATTGAACGATTCATCGAACAGGTTGCTGACGCCTACACTGACCAGTCCGCGGCGTTTCGGCAGGCGATATCCCAGCGCGGTATCGACGATCCAGAAATTGTCATCCATGGTTGTCTTTCCCTGATTGATTAGCGAGATTCCCGGGCCACTACTGAAATCGCCTTCCTGATCGATATAGGTCGCTGTCAGGCTGGCGATATAGCCTTTCGGGTGAAAATAGTTGACTGACAGTGGCAGCTTGTTGGTCCGGATCCGGGTTGCCAGGGTTTCACCGGTGAATCCCGAATCGCGGCTGAAGCGTTCGTACAGGTATTCCATGCTCGCTGCGAGTCTTTCATGCGGTGTCCAGTACAGGTAGGCACGCCCCATCCGCTCCTGCCAGTCGACCTCCTTGTAATCGCCGTCCAGGTAAGGCACGTCCAGGTCGCGCTGTGAATATTCCGTGCCGGCAGACAGGTTGGCAGAGAAATCATGGTCCAGCCCGATGCCGTAGCGTTTTTCCACCGTGCCGGTGGCATCGTCGTAGAACTGGTTGAAGCCGGCGACCTGGGTCGGTTCGATGGTCTGGTCGGATACCAGGTTGCGCGCAACCGCCCGGAATGCGGCGGCACGCAGGGTCGTATCCGTTGCCAGTTCCCAGCTGATGCCCAGCTTCGGATTGAATTTAGTGACATCCAGATGAGACCCGGAGGCCGGCACCGGCACACCGTTTGCCGCGCCTTTGTCATTGTTGTCTATGTCCAGTGCGTCGTAGCTCGCACCCAGCGTCACTGTCAGGTCATTTCCATAGGGCAGGTAGGCATACACATAGGCGTTGTGCTGGCGCTGGTCCTGGTCTCTTTCTGACAGAATTGTGGCCGGAATGAATGGCGGTGGTGGCGGTGTGGTGAGCAGGTTGGCATCCGAATCGTTGTTTGCCTTGAAGTAGCCCCCGCCGCTGACCAGCCGAAGCGAGTTGCTGCGGTAAAGGTGCTGCAGTTCGAGGGTATGTGCGTATAACGGGCCTTTCAGCTGCACGTCAGTCACGAAGGAACCAAAGGGCGGCAGGTCGAAGGGTGTGCTTGATTTGATGCGTTGATTATTCTTCTCCCAGGCCAGGGACGCGATCACTTCCGAGCCGGGGTGCAGGACGTGATGCAGGCCGAGCCTGGCAGCGTCGTTGTTCAGCGAATTGCGCTCGGTGGGCAGGAAATTATCGGGATCGAAACGTTGCAGCAGGTCGCCGGTATCGCTTTCCCGGTGTCGCAATTCTGCCTGGATGCTGGTTTTGTAGGTAATGGCTCCCTGGACGAACAGGTTGTAGACGTTCTCGTCCTGGTCGTTGTTGTCGCGGTAGCCGTCGCTCTCGTAGTGAAACTGGCCGGCACTCCAGGACCAGTTGTTGTACACGCCACTCTGTATCAAATCGTCACCCCAGGTGTCGTTGCTGCCAACGACGGCATCGGTCTGCAGGGCCAGACGGTTGCGGGTGAACAGCGGGTTGAACTCCAGGAATGCCGCATCCGACGGGCCGGCATTTTCCAGGATGAGCAGACCGGTCTCTGCCAGCTGCGGTTGCACCGGCGTCAGGTTGAGGGGCTGCAGCAGCTGCGACTGCAGCAGTTCGCTGACGCGGGCGATCTCGTGGCGTGGCTGGGATGAATAGCTGTCCGCCAGCAGGCGGTGGGCGGAGAAATTGGTCGGGTCGGTATTGACCGACTGCCAGCCCTCGACCAGGGCGCGCTGCTCGAAGCCGAGGTTACTGTATATGCGGGCGATGCTGGCGCTGCGCGTCGCCAGATCGGAATCCAGTTCGAGGCGCGAGCGGTACACCGCGCGGTTGTCGTTCAGTTCGATGGAGGTTTGCAGGTCGTGCAGGGCCTCGACGGGACGGTTCTCTGTCTGCTTGCGAATGGCATCGTAGAACCATGGCGTCGGGTCGTTGGGATCCAGTTCCCGCGCCATCTGGTACTGGGTCCCGGCCAGCCTGTCGCGCTTCTCCTCGTAGTAGGCCTTGCCCATGTAGCTGCGTAGCAGGGAATTGCCCGGGTCCAGTGTGACCGCGAATTCGATTTGCTCGCGGCCGGCCGTCAGGTCGCCCTTGCGGATTTTCGCCAGCCCCAGCCCGAGGCGGGGCAGGGGCGCAGCCTGGTCGAGTGCGATGGCCTGCTCGAACTCGGCCATGGCCTCGGGCACCCGGATCTCCGTCAGCCACGCATAGCCCAGCATGGTATGACTGTGCGCAAGATTCGCATCCAGGGCCACCGCGCGCTCCGCCGCAGTCATCCCCTGTTCAAGGTCACCCACGGAGAGCCACAGCTCCGCCAGGCGTGCCCAGGCAAGCGCACTGCCCGGGGCATCGCGGGTAGCGGCCTGCAGGCTGGCGAGTGCGGCGGACAGGTCGAAGTAAGCCTGCTGTGCATAGGACAGGGCGATGCGGGCCGTGGCGGATTCCGGTGCGGCCTCAACCGCGCGCGTGGCCAGTGCCAGTGCGGTTTCCTTGTCGTCCAGGGTCAGGGCGATGATCGATTGCAGGGCCAGTGCATCGCTGTTGCCGGGGTCCTGCTGCAGCAGCATGTCGAGCAGGCCGCGGGCGGCATCGACCTGGCCGACGGCAAGCGCCTGTGCGGCCTGTTGCAGCGTGGTGCTGCCGGATGTCAGCACCGGTGGATAATACAGTGTCCACTGGACCGCATCCCGGGGGCGTACCAGCACCTGTTTGAACGGGGTCACGCCAGACTGCGCGACAGCCTGCTCGCCGTTTGTCACTGCGACATCACCTGCAGCAGATTCGACCCGGACCTGGCCTTCATACACAGTCACGCCGGTGCGGTCAGCATCGACCTCTACCAGGAACTCCGTCCCTTCTATGGCTGCGTTGGCAAACGGGGTGATGACCTTCAGCGAGCGCGGATCGCGGCTGATGAGGTGGGCCGCGCCCCTGAGCAGTTCCAGCCAGGTCGAGCCTGCCCCGGCTTCCGCGGGGGTAAAGACAATGGAACTCGACTGGTCCAGACGGATGACAGTTTCCGGGTACAGCTGGATGGCGGCCCGGCTGTTCGCGCCGGTGCGCAGCGCATCGCCGGGGCAATACTCCTGGTTCCAGCTTGCGGCCTGCCAGTCCGTTTCTCCGGCATGCCGGACATCCAGGACTCCCTGTATGGAAACCGCGCGGGCGATGCGGTCTTCGCAGCGCTCTGCTGCATTGATACCGTGGGAGGTAAATGCCAGTACCAGTGGTAAACAGGGACAGGTGATGGAATACAGCAAGCGCCGAATGTTCAATCGATTCTCTCCGCCAAACAGGCCAGAGCAGCAGCCTGCAGTTTGGTCTTGTGCCTGATACGTATAACTACGTAGCACTACGTAGATCTACGTATATCGTTCTATTTGTTGATATATATGACGTGTACCTTAACCGCATGGGGCTGGAAAACCAACACCCGGGAGCGGATAACTGCATGAATATCCGCAATCTGTTGAGCTGGATCACTTGATCTCCATGCGGATCACACCATCCCAGTCAGGAGGCGGTTGCAGCCTGCAGTGCGCCAGGAAGAAGCGCAGCGCACCATCCCGCTTGTGCTCCGCCTGCAGTGCCGTGAATATCGACTCCGCCGCGTGCCAGTCGCCGCTACGAAACGCTGCCAGACCCTCGGCAAAGCGGGCCAGCTGGCCGGTGCGGCGGGCTGCTTCCGGGTCGTCTTCCATCCCCAGCAATTCATGGATAACCACGGGGCGCGATTTTCCTGAAAGGATGAAGCTGCCCAGTTCGCGGGTCTGCAGGCCATCGACACCGGCAAGGACATCTCCGCTGAGCAGGATTTGCGTACCCAGGTGTGTATTCATGCCCTGGATGCGCGTGCTGGTGTTGACGATATCCCCGACCGCGCGGTACTCGTAATGGTCCACCGCGCCGATGCTGCCCAGCAGGATTTCCCCGCTGTGCAGGCCAATGCGCGTCTTCAGACAATGCTGAACCGCAGTGTGTGCGGGCGCACCAAGGGCGCTGTTGATCTCCAGGGCTGCCTGGATCGCCTGGCGCTGGATGCCGGGTTCCCGTTGCACCGTTGCCCAGATCGCCAGCATGGCATCGCCCACCACGTCCGAGACGATGCCGTTATGGTTGCGCACCGGTTGAAACAGGGTTTCGTAGTAGGCATTCATCAAATCACCCAGCGCCGCGGGAGGCATGGACTCCGACAGCTGGGTATATTCGTAGGCATCAGTGGAAAGACAGGTCCCGTGCATCAGTTGTCCGCTTGTCTGGCCGGCGGCGCGTTGACCGGCAAGCTCGTCCACTACCCGTGGTGGCAGGTACATGCCGAATGCCGAGCGGATGGTTTCCCGTTCCCGGTTGACGTCGAGGTAATGCCACAACAGGGCTGCGAACAGGGCAAGCGGCAGCTGCAGTCCCAGCGGCACCAGCAGCGGCAGCCAAAGTGCCAGGTGGCTGAACAGGACATGGCAGCTGCCCAGATAAAGAACAGCGAGGACGATACCGGCGAGGATTGCCGGGACAGCGGACAGCAGGCGTACCAGGGCACCTGCAAGGATGCCCCATGCCAGCAACAGGCCATAGTAAGCCGGCAGGGGCAGCGGGGTGACCGGCAGTTGTTCCAGCAGGTTCGCGAAGGCCGTGGCGGCGATTTCCACCCCGCTCAGGTTGAGCCCGTTGTCCTGTGAGAACACGGTATAGAACTCATCCAGTTGCTCGGGATGGAGGCGTTCCGAGTAACCCACAAACACCGCCTTGCCATGCAGGTCGGGCGGGGCTGTTTCACCCGGCCGGGCGTCAGCGGGTGCCAGCAGGCTTGCATAGGGAATGGTGGTAATGGTTTGTGGCGGTCCGTAGAAATTCAGGTAGCGGCTGTCCGGACCGGCATAAAGGCCTGCGAGCGCCAGCAGCAGATCATGCGATTGCTTGTCCGGCTGGATTTGCGCAGGGGAACTGAAGGCCTCACGCAGTGTGCCTGCCAGCCCCGGGTGTGCCGCGAAGGTCGTGCGCAATGCCTGTATTGTTTGCACCAGGCCGGCTTCCGGCTGGCTGCCGGATGCGGCCTGTTCACCGGCAGGCGCAGGAGCCAGCCCGGCAAGCACGGCCTGCAATTCTGGAATGACCGCCTCCGCGTGCAGTTGCAGTGCGGCAACCGGTTCGGTCGGCAGGTTGCCGGTCCCGCTGGTGAAGGCCCAGTACTGGCTTACCCTGACCGGGTAGACGGGCAGGGGAAAGGGCGCGATGGCCCGGGCCGCGCTGGCCAGTTCCTCAGCCGGGGTGAGCAGTTGCTGGCTGATCATCTCACCGGTGTAGTCACCGGCGGCGTTAAACAGGCGGGTGATCTCCTTGCGGGTGTAGGCGAACAGGACCACGCGATTGGCGTCCCTGATGGCCTGCGCCAGCAGCCGGTCTTCCCCGGGTTCCCGTGCTTCCCTGAAAAAGATATCGAGCGCGATGACCGATGCCCCGGCGGCCGCGAGTCTGCTTACCAGCTGCGCATGGATGCTGCGCGGCCACTTCGCGGGTTCGTTCGGCAGCCCCAGTGTCTGCGCGGATTGCCTGTCGATACTGACGACGACAACGTCATCAGGTGGCGTGCGGGGTCCCCGCAGTCTGAACAGCAGGTCGAGGCCGGTGTTTTCCTCGAGTGCGTGCATGACGGGCAGGCTGCTGACAACCACGCCAAACAGGCCGGTGAGGATTCCCAGCAGCAGAGCCTTTGCCTGTCTGGTCATCTGGATGCGTTAACCAGGGTGTCGTTTCAGAAAATCAATAATGGGACAGAAGCAGGGGGATGACAAGCAAACCCCCTGGCAATTGGAAAACAGCGGCGGCTGCCGGCAGAAATGCACGGCGGCATGTGAGATACAGTGCCTGGCCCGCGGGCCGGAAATCCGGCTGCGGCGGATGGCTATAATTGCAGAACCTGCGGTCTCCGAAAAGGATATGGCCTGTTATTCGAAGTTTTCCGGCCGGGAAACGGGGCAAAGGTCTGCCAGCCGTACCAGTTCCGCCAGTGTATGTGCGTTCATCTTTTTGTTGATGTTGGAACGGTGTACTTCGACCGTGCGGATGCTCAGGCCGAGCAGTTCGGCAACCTTGCCGTTGGAATGGCCGGTCACAATATGCTGCATCACTTCCCGCTCGCGTTCACTCAGGCGGCTGCATCTTTCCTGTGCGAGTTCCCTGAGTCGCTGGATCTCGTTGAGCTCACCCATCACCTCAAAGGCGGTCTCCACACTGGCCAGCAATGCCTCGTTGCTGACCGGCTTCTCAAGGAAATCCAGTGCACCGGCTTTCATGGCCTTCACGGAAATCGCTATGTCGTCACTGCCCGATATGAAGATAACGGGCCACTCGATACCGAGCACATTGAGTTCCGCCTGCAGCTCAAGTCCGCACATGTCCTCAAGGTAGTGATCCAGCACCACGACGGCACAGCTCTCGTCATTGACGGCATCGAGCAGGTCCCTTCCTGCAGTGAACTGCGTGACGTCGTATCCTTCACTTTCGAGGAACAGACCCAGTGCATCGAGAATCGCGGGATCATCGTCAACCAGGTAGATTTTCTCTGACCGTATCATTGTTGCGTCCCCGACTTCCGCGCACCGGACCGCTGCTGCAGAAGGTCTCCTCGCAACGATCCGGGCGCCCTTCCCGTGTGGGGCCATCCCTGGCGGACCATCCCTGGATTTCTTCCCTGATACTGAAAGGGTAGGCGGTTATGGCGCCCGGGCGTATGAACAAATCACGCCGCAGCTGTGACATATTCACACGGACTGCAGGATGCTGCTGCGGGATGAGAGTGGGAGGTGTCAGCTGCCTGTCTTGCCACACTGCGGCCCGATATCGGGTTCGCTGGTGTCACAGTGTGATGCCACGCGTCGTGTGGCCCGTTCGATCTGTCCCACCTCGGGTGGCTTGTCGCTGCCGGTGACGCCCAGTTCGGAAAACTTCCGGGCACCCGGAAGGACGCGGGAGTCATAGGAACCTGCCGCCTTGTTGAAGGCGTCGACGCTGCTGTCGAGGCTGCGGCCAAGGCGCGCAAGGTGCTCGGCGAAAGTCGTCAGGCGTGCATACATATCCTGTCCTACCGCCTGGATTTCCTCGGCATTCCGGGCCAGTGCCTCCTGCCGCCAGCCGTAGGCGACAGCGCGCAGCAGGGCGACAAAACTGCTGGGGGTGGCGAGGATGACATGATGTGCCAGGGCATCCTCGAGCAGCGCCGGGTCGACTTCGAGGGCGGCGCTGAGGAACTGGTCTCCGGGTATGAACAGCACCACGAATTCGGGACTGTGCCGGAACTGCTTCCAGTAGGCCTTGCCGGACAGCTCCTTGATGCGCATGCGCACGTTGCGTGCATGCCGCTCCAGGTGCTTGCCGCGGGGAGCGTCCTCCGTGGCTTCCACGGCGGAAAGATAGGCATCCAGCGGCGTCTTGGCATCCACCACGATGTCGCGCCTGTCGGGCATGCGGATCACCATGTCAGGTCGTTGCTGGCCGGATTCACCGTCCACGGTCGCCTGTTGGGTAAAATCGCAGTGCTCCACCATGCCCGCCAGCTCAACCAGCCGCTTCAGCGTCAGCTCGCCCCACTGGCCGCGCACCTCCGGGCGCCGCAGGGCCTGCACAAGATTGCGGGTCTCACCCTGCAGCAGCCGGTGTGACTCGGCGATGGTCTCGAGATGCCGGGTGAGTGCACCCTGTGCCTCCCTGCGCTCGTTTTCCATACGGCGCATTTCCGCCCCGGTTTTGCCGAGGGCGTCCTGGATGGGTTTCACGAGTCCCTCGATAGCCTTTTCCTTGCGGCTGAGATCACTCTCCGCGTGGATCTGGAACTGCTTCATGTTCTCCCGTGCCAGTTGCAGGAACTGGTCGGTGTTGTCCCTGAGGGCGTTACCGGCGAGTCTGCTGAAGGTGTCCTTGAGGGTGCGGGTGGTCTCCTCGAAGGTGGCTTCCCGCGCAACGGCCGCCTTGCGTTCATATTCGAGTTCGATGTGCACGCGCTGGTATTTTTCGCGCAGCCGGTTGAATTTCCGGCTCTCGACCAGGTAGGCCGTGAGTGCGCCTATTTCAAGTGATATGGCAACAACCAGGATCAGGAAGGTGATTTCATTATCGGCCATGGCCCGGATCATACCATCGAAGTCACAGGCGTTTTTGAGGCATACGGGTGGCGGTGTCAGGTGATGCCGCAGCTTTCAACACGGTCGAGCCACGCCAGCAAATCCGCAGGTTTGTCGATCATGGCGTTTGCCTGCCATTCCTGCGGGCGGTCGTTGTCCTGGAAATAGCCGAACAGGGCTACCACCGTGTACATACCGGCATTGTTGCCGGCCTCGATATCACGCTGTGCATCGCCGATGCAGACGCAGCGCTGCGGTTCGCTGCCTGCAAGTGCGCAGGCGTGCAGCATGGGTGCAGGATGCGGCTTGCGTTGTGCCAGTGTGTCTCCGCTGACAACGCAGGCTGCGCGCTGCAGCAGCCCCAGATTGCCAAGCAGGGGTTGCGTCAGCCAGCCCGGCTTGTTGGTGACCACGCCCCAGTTGAGGCCGCGTGCTTCCAGTGTGTCGAGGACCTCAGCCATGCCCGGGAAGAGTCGCGTGTGCGTGGAGATGTTCGTCCGGTAAACCTCGAGCAGGCGCAGGCGCAGCGGCTCGATTGCGGGGTCGGATGACTCCAGCCCGAAGCCGCGGCGAACAATGGCGACACCGCCGTGTGAGACGGCCGGCCGTATGCTCTCGAAGGGTAGTGGCTCGCGGCGGTTTTCCGCGAGCACGGTGTTCAGCGCGGCAGCAAGGTCCGGCGCCGTGTCGAGCAGGGTGCCGTCGAGATCGAACAGGACGGTCTGGATGCCGCCGGGCACGGATCAGTCCTTGCGAAAGCAGGCGAGGTAGTTGACGGAGACATCGCTGCCCAGGTTGTACTCCTGTGCAAGCGGGTTGTAGCTCATGCCGGTGAGGTCGGTCAGTCGCAGGCCGCAGTCACGCGCCCAGGCCTCCATCTCGGAAGGGCGGATGAACTTGCTGTAGTCATGTGTGCCCCTGGGCAGCATCCGCAGCAGGTATTCCGCGCCGACCACGGCAAACAGGTAAGACTTGGGGTTGCGATTGATGGTCGAGAGAAAAATATGGCCGTCATCCCTGATGAGCTGCGCACAGGCCGCAATGACGGCACCCGGGTCGGGCACGTGCTCCAGCATTTCCAGGCAGGTCACGATGTCGAAGCTGCCGGCCCGGGTCGCCGCGAGCTGTTCGGCGGTCGCCTGCTGGTAGTCGATATCCAGCCCGGATTCGTGCTGGTGCAGCCGGGCGACCCCCAGCGGTGCCTTGCCCATGTCGATGCCGGTTACCTGCGCGCCCCGCAGGGCCATGCCCTCGGTGAGCAGGCCGCCGCCGCAGCCTACGTCGATGACCTGCCTGCCGGCAAGCGGCGCAAGCCGGTCTATATAATCAAGGCGCAGCGGGTTGATATCGTGCAGCGGCTTGAACTCGCTGTGCGGGTCCCACCAGCGACCGGCCAGCTTTTCGAACTTGGCGATCTCGTCCTGGTCGACGTTATGTGTCGCTTCGGTCATGGTTCTGTGTGTCGTGTGTTGTGAGTGGATCCAATGCGATCTCTCCAGCCGCGGGTGCGCGCCAGGATATCGTTGCCGTCCAGCGTGGTCAGGCGGCGCTCTTTCAGCAGTTGCTGGCCGGCGACCCAGACATCGGTTACCTGCTCGCGCCCGCCAGCGTACACCAGCTGGGATACCGGATCATACACGGGCTGGGTCTCCGGGGTATCCAGGTTGACGGCAGCCAGGTCCGCCCACTTGCCGGGTACCAGGGAACCGGTTTCCTCTCCCAGTCCCAGTGCCCTGGCCCCGTTCAGGGTCGCCATGCGCAATACCTCGTGCGCCGGCAGGGTGCTGGCATCATCGCTGGTGCCCTTCGCCAGCAGCGCGGCGGTGCGCATCTCGCCGAGCATATCCAGGTCGTTGTTGCTGGCCGCGCTGTCGGTGCCCAGTGCCACGTTGACGCCGGCGGCAACCAGCGCCTGGACCGGGCAGAAGCCGCTGGCAAGTTTCAGGTTCGATTCCGGGCAATGCACGACATGTCCGCCGGCAGCGGCAAAGGCGGTGATTTCCGCACTGCTCAGCTGGGTCATGTGGACGGCGAGCAGGGCGGGGGAAACGAGGCCGAGGTCATGCAGGCGGGCAAGGGGTCGCTGGCCCGTGAGTTCGACGGCCTTGTCGACTTCCTCGACCGTTTCGTGCACGTGCATGTGAATGCCGATATCCAGCTCGTCGGCGAGGACGCGAATATGCTGCAGCGGCTGATCGGATACGGTATAGGGCGCATGGGGTGCGAAGACCGTTCTGATGAGCGGGTCACTGCGATAGTTGTCGTGGACGGCGAGTCCCCGGGAGATGTACTCGCCGGCGTCGTTTGCCCAAACAGTGGGAAAATCTATCACGATCAGGCCGACACTCGCGCGCATGCCGCACGCGGCCGCGGTGCGTGCCGTGATATCCGGGAAAAAATACATGTCGTTGAAACAGGTGGTGCCGCTGCGCAGCATTTCTGCGATGGCGAGCTGCGTGCCGTCGTGGACGAATTCCTCGTTTACCCAGCGTGATTCGGCCGGCCAGATATGGCCGTTGAGCCATTCCAGCAGGGGCATGTCATCGGCCAGGCCGCGCAGCAGCGACATGGCGGCATGGGTATGCGCATTGACCAGTCCGGGGATCAGCAGGTGGCGGTTCAGGTCGTGTTCACTGTCAGCGGTATAGCGGGCATGCACCTCGGCCGTGGGCAGTATTTCGAGGATGCGGCCTTCCTGGATGGCCAGGCTGTGATATTCGTAAACGGTCGCTGCCGGTTCGACCGGGGCTATCCAGCGACAATGAATGAGGGTATCGATGTTGTTCATGCGGTGTTTTCAGGCGGCATGCTGGCGGTGCCGGGTACCTGTCGCCGCCGGCAGCCATTCCGCCGGACAAAAAAATACCCGCCACCCGGTAATCGGGTGGCGGGCTGGATTTACTTCATGCGACCGGATCAGTTCTTGGGTACTTTAACACCGACACTGATCTCGACACGACGGTTCTGTGCACGGCCTTCCTTGGTGTCGTTGCTGGCCACCGGATCGGACTCGCCCTTGCCGCTGACGTCGATGATGCCCGGGTCGACGCCTTCGCTGACCATGTAGTCCTTCACGGACGTGGCACGACGCAGGGACAGTGCCTGGTTGTACTCTTCAGTACCGATGCTGTCGGTATGGCCCACCACGTTGATATCGATCACCTGCATGCCCTGGGCCTTGATCTTGTCATCCAGTTCGGTGATAGCGGACTTGCCGGCAGGCTTCAGATCGGACTTGTCGAAGTCGAACAGGGCTTCGGCAGAGATGGTGGAGGTTGTGTAGACCGGAGCAGCCGGGGCCATAGGCGCGGGTGGTGGCGCTTCAGCCACTTCCAGGCCGCAGTCGACAGTCATGTCTTCGGGCTTCCAGAAACCGGTGCGCACGCAGTTGCCGGCACTGTCAGTCACATAGTGACCGTTGCCGTCACCGAGATAACCCAGACCGGCCTTGCCGGCGTCGTGGGCTGTTACGCTGCCTGCGAACAGCAGTCCGGCAGCAATAGAGGCGACGATTCCTCCGATTCTATAGTCGTTTTTCATGTGTAACCACTCCTGTGGGATGTTGATAAAAAGCCTGTTTGCTCGTCTTGCCAGATTTGCTGGGTTAGATTCTAGAACACAGTTCGGTGATTAAATAACGGTATCATTGCACGTCGCGCACTTTACAACTTACATTGCACAAATGCAACAACTATTTTCAAAAAAACCACATATCCGCGAATATGTTGCCTTAAAACGACATATGCCGCCAGTCGTGGCCCGTGCGGCCCCGCTGAGGGAGAAAAATTACCATGATTAATCAGTTGGATAGATGTTATACCCGCACGCGAGACCGGCAGGGCTGGCAAGTCATATCCGGATTGTTAAACCGGCCCCCGCAGTACGAATTTTTTCGCCAGAACAGTAGAATACACCGGCTACACCGGTCTCGGGAAATTTACATCGCCATGTTAATGATATGAATGAGACTTTTTCTGCCATCCGCTGGACCGGGGCCGGCCTGCGCTTGCTGGACCAGCGCCTGCTGCCGGATGAGGAAAACTATCTACAGTTTGATGACGCGGGTGCGGTGGCTGGAGCAATTCGTGACATGGTGGTGCGTGGTGCCCCGGCGATCGGCATCACGGCGGCCTATGGCGTGGTGCTGGCGGCGCGCCGGCATGTCATGGAGTCACCGCAGGCATGGCAGCCCGGCGTGCTGCAGGATATCCGGGTGCTGGCAGCGGCGCGTCCGACGGCGGTAAACCTTGCCTGGGCGCTGGCGCGTATGCAGCGCTGCCTGGCAAGGGCCGGCGACAGGCCGGTTGCGGCATTGCTCGAGGAAGCCAGGCGTATACATATGGAGGATGTCGCGGCCAATCACACGATGGGCGACGCTGGCGCTGCACTTGTCGCTGAGGGCAGTGCCGTGCTTACGCACTGTAATGCAGGCGCGCTGGCGACCGGAGGCTACGGGACCGCGCTGGGCGTGATCCGCAGTGCCTGGGCCACCGGGAGTCTCCGGCAGGTCTATGCCGGGGAAACCCGGCCCTGGCTGCAGGGTGCCCGGCTGACGGCCTGGGAGTTACAGCAAGACGGCATCCCGGTGACCCTGCTCAGCGACAGTGCGGCGTCCCTCCTGATGCAGCAGAAACGCGTGCAATGGGTGATCGTCGGGGCCGACCGGGTGGCCGCCAACGGTGATGTCATCAACAAGATCGGCACCTGCCAGCTCGCTGTTGCCTGTCGCTACCACGGGGTGCGCATGATGGTCGTCGCGCCCCTCTCCACGCTGGACAGGGATATGCCGAACGGACAGCAGGTTACGCTCGAGGAGCGCTCGCCAGACGAGATCCTGCAGCTGGCCGGCCGGCCTGTCGCAGCGCCAGGCGCAACGGCATGGAACCCGGTATTCGATGTCACGCCCGCGGGGCTGGTCGATTACCTGGTGACGGAAGCGGGTGTGGTGGCGGCCCCCGACAGGGAAAAACTGGCAGCACTGTTTGAGTCGCAGACAGGTCAGTAATAGCCGGCACGGAGCGGTGTTCTTCCCGACAGGCTGCCTGAGCTGCCCCGGAAAGCATTATTTTCCGGGTGTAGTGGGGGAGTCGACTATGTTAAAATCCGCCGTCTTTGTTGCTTGCGGCTGCCCCAAACGCCTCCCGCAGCGCCCGGTTACCTGAACAAGGAAGCGCAGTTCACTCCCAAATGAGCGATTTCGCAAAAGAAATAGTGCCCGTCAATCTCGAGGACGAGATGAAGCAGTCCTACCTCGACTACGCCATGAGCGTGATCGTGGGACGGGCATTGCCGGATGTGCGCGACGGTCTGAAACCGGTGCACCGCCGTGCGCTTTTTGCAATGAGCGAGCTGGGCAACGACTGGAACAAGCCCTACAAGAAATCGGCGCGCATCGTCGGTGACGTCATCGGTAAATACCACCCGCACGGCGATACCGCGGTCTACGACACCATCGTGCGCATGGCGCAGCCATTCTCGCTGCGCTACATGCTGGTCGACGGACAGGGAAATTTCGGTTCCGTGGACGGTGATTCACCGGCGGCGATGCGCTACACCGAAGTGCGCATGTCGCAGGATTGCGCACGAACTGATCGCCGACATCGACAAGGAAACCGTCGACTTCGTCCCCAACTACGACGAGACCGAGCACGAACCCTCGGTATTCCCGACGCGCGTTCCGAACCTGCTGGTCAACGGCTCCGCCGGTATTGCCGTGGGCATGGCGACCAATATTCCGCCGCACAACCTGGCGGAAATCACCAGTGCCTGTCTTGCACTGATCGACAATCCCGATATCGATATCGACGGCCTGATGGAATACGTACCGGGTCCGGACTTCCCGACCGCCGGAATCATCAACGGCGTGCGCGGCATTCACGAGGCCTATCGCACCGGGCGTGGCCGGATCCAGATCCGCGCGCGCAATCACATCGAGACTGACGAGGCGCGCGGGCGGCAGCGCCTCGTGTTCACCGAACTGCCCTACCAGGTCAACAAGGCGCGCCTGCTGGAGAAGATCGCCGAACTGGTAAAGGACAAGAAGATCGAGGGTATTTCCGGCCTGCGCGACGAGTCGGACAAGGACGGCATGCGCATGGTCGTGGACCTGAAGCGCGGTGAAGTGGCGGAAGTCGTCCTGAACAACCTCTACCAGCACACCCAGCTGCAGAATGTCTTCGGCATCAACATGGTCGCGCTGGTCGACGGCCGCCCGCAGCTGCTGAACCTGAAGCAGTGCCTGGAGGCGTTTATCCGCCACCGCCGCGATGTGGTCACCCGGCGCACGGTGTTCGACTTGCGCAAGGCGCGCCAGCGGGCCCATATCCTGGAAGGCCTCGCCGTGGCGCTGGCCAATATTGATGAGGTCATCAGGGTCATCAAGTCTTCACCCAACCGCGCCGAGGCCAGGGATGCCCTGATGGCGCGCAGCTGGGAACCGGGTGCGGTGACCGGCATGCTGGAACGCTCCGGCAGCATTGCCACGCGCCCGGATGACCTGGGAGAGGGCTTCGGCCTGGTGGCCGATGGCTACCGCCTTTCCGAGGCACAGACCCAGGCCATCCTCGACCTGCGCCTGCACCAGCTGACCGGGCTGGAGCAGGACAAGATAGTCGGGGAATACCGGGAACTGCTCGACCTGATCGATGAACTGCTGGCCATCCTGCAGGATCCGGAGCGCCTGATGCAGGTGATACGCGACGAGCTGACCGAGCTGCGCGATCGCTACGGGGATGCCCGGCGCACCGAGATCCTCACCGACCACCTCGATCTCACGCTGGAAGACCTGATTACCGAGGAAGACGTGGTGGTGACGCTGTCGCATGCCGGCTATGCCAAATGCCAGCCGCTGTCGGATTACCGCGCCCAGCGCCGCGGCGGCCGCGGCAAGAGTGCGGCGGACGTCAAGGAAGAGGATTTCATCGACAAGCTGTTTATCGCCAGCACCCACGACACCATCCTGTGTTTCTCCAGTCGCGGCAAGGTTTACTGGCTCAAGGTCTATGAATTGCCGCAGGCCGGACGCGCCGCGCGCGGCAAGCCGATCGTCAACCTGCTGCCGCTGGAGGCAGACGAGCGCATCAATGCAATTCTGCCCATTCGCGAGTTTTCTGCGGATCACTATGTGTTCATGGCAACGGCCCTGGGTACCGTCAAGAAGACTCCACTGGTGGATTTTTCCCGCCCGCGTGCCAATGGCATCATCGCCATCGACCTGCGCGGCGAGGACTATCTCATCGACGTGGCGATCACCGACGGCACCCAGGACATCATGCTGTTCAGCAATGCCGGCAAGGTGATCCGTTTCCGCGAGGCCGACGTGCGTGCCATGGGACGCACCGCCTGCGGTGTCCGCGGTATCAGGCTGCAAACCGGGCAGCAGGTCATCTCCCTGATCATTGCCAGCGACAGCCCGGTGCTGACCGCTACCGAGAACGGTTACGGCAAGCGCACCCTGGCCGGGGATTACCCCGTGTATGGCCGCGGCGGGCAGGGTGTCATCGCCATCCAGATTACGGAAAGAAACGGTGCCGTGGTGGGGGCCGTAACCGCTGACGACACTGACGAGGTCATGCTGATCAGTGGCGGCGGGACGCTGGTGCGCACCCGCGTCAACGAAATCTCCGTGATGGGCAGAAACACCCAGGGCGTGCGTCTGATTGCCCTTGATGCCGGAGAACAACTGGTCGGCATCGAACGTGTCATCGAGGATCGCAGCGAGGCCGACGACGCCGAAGCGACTGAGGAAACATCGGAATGAAGGAAATCAAGCATGCCTGATATCCATAATTTCAGTGCCGGACCGGCGATGCTGCCGCGAGCAGTGCTGACGCAGGCGCGTGATGAATTGCTGGACTGGCACGGCAGCGGCATGTCGGTGATGGAAATGAGTCACCGCAGCAAGGCGTATCTTTCCATCGCCGGACAGGCGGAAGCCGATCTGCGCGCGTTGCTGGCGATACCGGACAACTACAAGGTGCTGTTTCTCCAGGGCGGCGCTACCAGCCAGTTCGCCATGGTCCCGCTCAATCTGCTGCGCGGCAAGGGCAATGCGGATTACATCAATACCGGCGCCTGGTCGAAGAAGGCCATCGCCGAGGCGCGCAGGTACTGCGAGGTGAACGTCGCCGCCACGGGCGAAGCCGGCAATTTCAGTGCAATCCCGGCATTTGAAAGCTGGCAGCTCGATCCCGGTGCCGCCTACGTGCACTACACCCCGAACGAGACCATCGGCGGTGTGGAGTTTCACTGGGTCCCCGAGACCGGTGATGTGCCGCTGGTCGCCGATATGTCTTCCACGATCCTGTCCCGGCCGATCGATGTTTCCCGCTACGGCCTGATCTATGCCGGAGCGCAGAAAAATATCGGCCCGGCAGGGCTGACTGTCGTCATCGTGCGCGACGACCTTATCGGCGAGACCCTGGACGGGACGCCGACGATGTTCGACTACCGGGTGCATGCCGACAACGGCTCGATGTACAACACGCCGCCGACCTATGCCTGGTATCTTGCCGGCCTGGTATTCAAGTGGCTGCAGGGCCAGGGCGGCCTGGATGCCATGGCGGAAATCAACCGGCGCAAGTCGCAGCGACTGTACGCGGCGATCGAACAGTCGGATTTCTACAGCAGCCCGGTGGATGCCGCGTGCCGCTCCTGGATGAACGTGCCTTTCACGCTGGCTGATGCCGCGCTGGACGCCGCATTCCTGGAGCAGGCCGGGCGGCCGGGCTGCTGAACCTGAAGGGGCACCGCTCCGTGGGGGGCATGCGCGCCAGTATCTATAATGCCATGCCGGAGAGCGGCATCGCCGCGCTGATCGATTTCATGGGCGAGTTTGAACGGACGCATGGCTGATCGCTGCGGCGGGCGTATACCCCGCCGTGGCTCCCGACATGATGACTGCCTGACTTAGAATCGTAATGCAAAAAATTCTCACACTGAACAATATCTCGCCTGCCGGGCTGGAACATTTTCCCCGCGACACCTATGAAGTGGCCTCCGAGATCCAGCATCCGGATGCCATCCTGCTGCGTTCCTTCAACATGCACGACATGGAGCTGCCGCCGTCCGTCAAGGCGATCGGCCGTGCCGGTGCGGGTGTCAACAATATTCCCGTCGAGCGCATGAGCGCCGCAGGCATCCCGGTGTTCAATGCGCCGGGGGCGAATGCCAATGCGGTGAAGGAACTGGTCATTGCCGGCATGCTGCTGGCGTCGCGCAACATCTGCCAGGCATGGGATTTCGCCCGTTCCCTGGAAGGCGATGATGCGGCCATTCACAAGGCGGTGGAGTCCGGCAAGAAACAGTTCGTCGGTTTCGAACTGCCGGGCAAGACACTGGGGGTCGTCGGACTGGGCGCAATCGGTGTCCAGGTTGCCAATGGTGCACTGGCGCTGGGCATGAATGTCATCGGCTTCGATCCGGGTATCACCGTGCGCCGCGCCTGGCAAATGTCTTCCGAGGTGCGCCAGGCGGCAAGCATCGAGGAATTGCTGGCCCACGTGGATTATGTGAGCTTTCATGTGCCGCTGGTGGATGAAACCCGCCACATGATCAATGCCGAGCGCCTCAGGCTGATGCGGGACAACGCCATCATTCTGAATTTCGCGCGCAACGGGGTTGTCGATGACGCGGCGGTGGTTGCCGCAATCGATGCCGGCAGGATCTACGCCTATGTCTGCGATTTCCCGAGCAACCTGCTGAAGAACCATCCGCGGGTCGTCGCCCTGCCGCACCTGGGCGCTTCCACCCACCAGGCCGAGGAGAACTGCGCCATCATGGTGGCCGAGGAGGTGCGCGAGTTCCTGGAAAACGGCAACGTCAGGAATTCCGTGAATTTTCCCGAGATGATGATGCCGCGCAACGCCGGTTACCGCCTCGGCATCGTCAACAAGAATGTGCCCAACATGCTGGGGCAGATATCCACCTGCATGGCCAGATTCCAACCTGAATATCCTCGACATGCTGAACAAGTCGCGCGGTGACCTGGCCTATACACTGGTGGATGTTGATTCGCCGGTCGACCCGGGATGCCTGGACAATATCGCCGCGATTGAAGGCGTGCTCAATGTCCGGGCGCTGTAGCGAGCTGAACATGGGTGAAGACAGCAAGCTCGACGACCTGCGCCGGCGCATCGACAGCCTGGATGAGCAGATCCAGGACCTGATCAGCCAGCGGGCAGGCTGTGCCCGGGAAGTGGCGGCGGTCAAGCTTGCCGCCGGCGAGGACACGCAATTCTACCGCCCCGAGCGCGAGGCCGTCATCCTGCGCCGGATCAGGGAACGCAATTCCGGTCCCCTGCCGGACGCGGAAATGGTGCGCCTGTTCCGCGAAATCATGTCGGCCTGCCTGGCGCTGGAAAAACCGCTCACCATCGCCTACCTGGGGCCGGAAGGCACCTTCACCCAGGCGGCCGCGCTGAAACAGTTCGGCCATTCGGTGCAGACCCTGGCACTGAACGGCATCGGGGATGTGTTTCGCGAGGTCGAGGCCGGGGCGGCGGATTACGGCGTCGTGCCGGTGGAAAATTCCACCGAGGGCGTTATCAGCCACACGCTTGATCTGTTCCAGTACTCGCGGCTGGGTATCTGCGGCGAGGTGGAGCTGCGTATTCACCATCACCTGCTGGCACGGCGCCCGCGATGTGAAAATCACCCGGGTACTGGCGCACCAGCAGGCGCTGGCACAATGCCGCGGCTGGCTGGAGCGGAACCTGCCCGGTGCCGAGCACGTGGCGGTCGGCAGCAATGCCGAGGCAGCGCGCCTGGTCAGCAAGATGAGATCCGCCGCCGCCATCGCCAGCGACACGGCGGCGGAACTCTACGGCCTCGTGATTATCGAGCCCAATATCGAGGATGAGCCGGACAATACCACGCGCTTCCTGGTGATTGGCACGCAAGCGGCATTGCCCAGCGGCAATGACAAGACCTCCCTGCTGATTTCGGTACGCAACCGGCCGGGCGCCCTGTATCGCATGCTGCGGCCGCTGGCGGATCACGGCATCAGCATGACCCGCATCGAGTCCAGGCCGTCACGCCAGGCCATGTGGGAATACGTCTTCTATATCGATGTGGACGGACACCGTGACGATCCCGCGGTTGCCGCTGCGCTGCACGCTCTGGAACAGGAGACCTTTGCCGTCAGGGTGCTGGGCTCCTACCCGAAATCGGTTGTCTAGGAACGTGCGGAACCCGACGCTGAATGCCACGGGCCGGAGAACAGATACAGATGCCAGTCGCTGATAACCACTTTCTCGAGCTGGCGGCGCCTGGCGTTCGCCTGTCTGCAGCCTTACCAGCCGGGCAAGCCGGTCACGGAACTGGAACGGGAATACGGGATTCGCGATGCCATCAAGCTGGCGTCCAACGAGAATCCCCTGGGGCCAAGTCCCCTGGCGGTCGGCCGCTGCGCAGGCAGTACTGCAGAATATTGCGCGCTACCCCGAGGGCAGCGGTCATGCTGCTGGCGCAGCGGCTGGCGGAAAAACACGGGCTGCCACGGGAATGCATTACCCTGGGCAACGGTTCCAATGATGTCCTCGACCTGGTCGCGCGGGTATTCCTGACGCCCGGACATTCCGCGGTATTCTCGGAGTACGCCTTTGCGGTCTACCCGATAGCGGTGCAGGCCGTCGGCGCGCAGGCGCGGGTGGCACCCGCGCATGACGGCAGCCGCGGACCGGCGTACGGCCACGACCTTGCCGCCATGCAGGCGCAGGTGGATTCCACCACGCGCCTGGTCTTCATCGCCAATCCCAATAATCCGACCGGGACCTGGCTGGCGGAGACCGAACTCGCGCAGTTCATTGCAGACCTGCCGGCACAGGTCATGGTGGTGGTCGATGAGGCGTATTTCGAGTATGTGGCTCACGCAAGCTACCCCGATACCTCGCGCTGGCTGGACCGATTTCCGAACCTGATCGTGACACGCACCTTTTCCAAGGCCTACGGCCTCGCCGGCTTGCGGGTCGGCTACGCGCTGTCCCACCCGCATGTCGCCAACCTGCTGAACCGGGTGCGGCATCCCTTCAACGTCAACGTGGTGGCCCAGGCCGCCGCACTCGCGGCGCTGGATGACCACGGGCACCTCGACAAGAGCATCCGCTGCAATCACGAAGGCATGTTCCAGTTGCTGACCGGTATTTCCCGGCTGGGGCTTGGTACTATCGAGTCGGCCGGAAATTTCCTGGCCGTGGATACGGGGCGCTCCGGTCTCGAGGTCTACAACGCACTGCTGCAGGAAGGCGTCATCGTGCGTCCGCTGGCGAACTACGGCATGCCGCAGCATCTGCGCGTGACGATCGGGCGTGCGGATGAGAATGCGCGTTTTCTCGAGGCGCTGGAAAAGGTGCTGGCATGATCGAGCGGCTGTGTATTATCGGGGTCGGTCTGATCGGCGGGTCCCTGGCGCGGGCACTGCGTGAGGCCGGCTACTGCAGGTCCGTTATCGGCGTCGGGACGCAGCTCCGGGAATCTCCGCCATGCAGTCGAACTGGGCGTTATTGACAGTTATGAAACCGACCCTGCCCGCGCGGTTGCCGGTGCGGACATGGTGCTGGTCGCAGTGCCGCTGGGTGCGATGGAGCCGGTATTCAGCGCCATCCGGGGGAACCTGGCCAAAGGCGCCGTGCTGACCGATGCCGGCAGCGCCAAGGTCAGCGTCATCGAGGCTGTGCGTCGTGCATTCGGGGAAGTGCCGGCGAATTTTGTGCCCGGACACCCGATAGCGGGTATCGAGCAGAGCGGGGTGGCCGCTTCGCTGCCGGACCTGTATCGCAATCGCCGCGTGATCCTCACGCCGTTGCCGGAGACCGCCGGCATTGCCATTCAGCAGGTCCGGGCCATGTGGGAAATCGCCGGCGCAGAGGTCGTGGAAATGGACCCCGTGCACCATGACGAGGTACTCGCGGCGACCAGCCACCTGCCGCATGTGCTGGCATTCACCCTGGTGGAAAGCCTGGCGCGACTGCATGACAAGGCGGAAATCTTTGAATACGCGGCCGGCGGATTTCGGGACTTCACCCGGATCGCCTCCAGCGACCCCGTCATGTGGCGCGACATCTGCCTCGCCAACGGGGATGCAATCCAGCAGATGATCGAGCGCTTTATCGTCGACCTGCAGGTGCTGGATGCTGCCGTGGAGTCGCGCGATGGCGACCATCTGCTGCAAATATTCGCTGATGCCAAGGCGGCCCGCGACCGCTTTGTGCGCAATTGAGTTGCCGGGAATATCCATGAGTGAGTTGCGCTTTCATGCAAGTCCCGGCGGCTGCCTGACCGGTCGCCTGCGGGTGCCCGGCGACAAGTCGATTTCACACCGTTCCATCATGCTGGGCTCGCTGGCCGAGGGGGAGACCCGGGTCAGCGGTTTCCTGGAGGGCGAGGACAGCCTTGCGACGCTGGCGGCGTTCCGTGCCATGGGCGTGGAAATTGAAGGGCCACTGGCGGGCAAGGTACGCATCCAGGGTGTGGGCCTGCATGGCCTGACCGCACCTCCGGATGCACTGTACCTGGGCAATTCCGGGACCTCCATGCGGCTGATGTCGGGCTTGCTCGCCGGCCAGTCATTCGCCACCACCCTGACCGGGGATGTTTCCCTGTCGGGGCGTCCGATGCAGCGCGTGGTACGGCCATTGACCGCCATGGGTGCGCGTATTGATGCGACACCGGCCGGGACGGCGCCGCTGCGGATCAACGGCGGGGCGTCGTTGACGGGCATTGACTACGACATGCCGGTCGCCAGCGCGCAGGTGAAATCCAGTGTCCTGCTGGCCGGGCTGTATGCCGCCGGCACCACCTGTGTCCGGGAGCCGGCACCGACCCGCGACCATACCGAGCGCATGCTTGCGGGCATGGGATATCCCGTGCGGCGTGAACACGGGCGTGTTTGCCTGGATGGCGGGCATGTGCTGCACGGCATGGATATCGATATCCCGGCGGACATTTCCTCGGCTGCGTTTTTTTTGGTAGGCGCCAGCATCGCGCCGGGTTCCGACCTGGTGCTCGAACACGTGGGCATGAATCCGACGCGTACCGGTGTCATCGATATTCTGCAGCGCATGGGCGCCGCGATCGAAGTGAGCAACACCCGCGAGGTTGGCGGTGAACCGGTGGCGGATCTGCGTGTCCGTGCGGCACCCTTGCGGGGGATCGATATCCCGCCGGAACTGGTGCCGCTGGCGATCGATGAATTTCCCGTGATCTTTGTCGCTGCGGCCTGTGCGCAGGGCAGGACCGTGCTGACCGGTGCCGAGGAATTGCGGGTCAAGGAAAGCGATCGCATCCAGGTCATGGCGGATGGTCTGAATGCACTGGGTATCAACGCGGTCGCGACAGCAGACGGCATGCGGATTGAGGGCGGGACACTCGGCGGCGGCAGCGTCGACAGTCACGGCGACCATCGCATCGCCATGGCGTTCACCATGGCGGCGCTGCGGGCGCAGGCGGCCATCGAGATTCGTGATTGCGCCAACGTGAATACCTCGTTCCCGGATTTTGTCGGCCAGGCACGGCAGGCCGGTGTCAGCGTCGAGACGGCAGGCTAACTGTCTGGCGATGCACGTACCGGTCATCACCATTGACGGCCCCAGCGGCTCCGGCAAGGGCACCATCAGTCAGTACCTTGCTGAAGAGCTGGGCTGGCATCATCTGGACAGTGGCGCGTTGTACCGCCTGCTGGCCTATGCGGCGTTGCGGGAATCCGTCGCCGCTGGATGATGCCGCGGCCCTGGCGGCGCTGGTAGGTCGCCTGCAGGCACGTTACCGCCTGCCGACACGGCGCTCCCCGGGGATTCTGCTGGACGGCGTGGACGTCGGCGAGCTGCTGCGTTCCGAGGCTTGCGGTAATGCGGCATCACAGGTGGCGGCACTGCCCGAGGTGCGCCAGGCACTGCTGCAATGGCAGCGCCATTACCGGCAGTCTCCCGGCCTGGTTGCTGACGGACGGGATATGGGGACGGTGGTTTTCCCCGATGCCGACCTCAAGGTATACCTGGTGGCACGCCCCGAGGTGCGCGCGGTGAGGAGATATAAGCAATTGAAAAATAAAGGAATAGAGATGGATCTGGCAGAACTGGTCGTGGCGGTCGAGGCGCGCGACCGGCGGGATTCCGCCCGCCAGGCATCTCCCCTGAGGCCCGCCGAAGATGCGCTGGTCGTGGATAACAGTGACCTGGATGAATCCGAAACCCTGCGTCTTGTTCTGGACGCCGTCCACAAGAGTGTGTAAAAAACCCTATACAATTAACTAGATACAGTTATAATATTCACTTTAGCCGGATCGGAATCTGTTTTCCGCTCCTTCTTTTAACCAGACCTGCCGCAATGTCTCCGGATACTGCGGCGCATAAACAGTGGGCCGTGTTTAACGGTCCAAGGAAGTTTTTCCCCATGACCCAAAGTTTTGCTGAAATGTTTGAAGAGAGCCTCGCCAATCAGGAGTTGCGCCGGGGTGCAGTTGTAGTCGGGACAGTTGTTGAATTCAGTCAGATAGTGTGATTGTTAATGCCGGTCTCAAATCGGAAGGTGTAATCCCGATCGGGGAGTTCAAGAACGCGTCGGGTGAGATGGAAGTTCAGGTTGGTGACGAGGTCGAGGTTTCCCTGGAAGCCATCGAGGATGGTTTCGGCGAGACCATGCCTTTCCCGCGAGAAAGCAAAACGTGATCAAGTCTGGCGTCGTCTGGAAAAAGCGTTTGAAAACGAGGATATCGTCAAGGGTATTATCAGCGGCAAGGTAAAGGGTGGATTCACTGTGGATATCGAGGAGATCCGCGCATTCCTGCCGGGTTCCCTGGTCGACGTCCGCCCGGTGCGTGACCCGGTATACCTGGAAGGCAAGGAACTGGAATTCAAGGTTATCAAGCTGGACCAGCGCCGCAACAATGTCGTGGTTTCGCGCCGCGCCGTTGTGGAAACCGAGTTCAGTGCCGAGCGCGAAGCGCTGCTGGAAAGCCTGCAGGAAGGCATGACCGTCAAGGGCATCGTCAAGAACCTCACCGATTACGGTGTCTTCGTGGACCTCGGTGGTATCGACGGTCTGCTGCACATCACCGACATGGCCTGGAAGCGTGTCAAGCATCCGTCCGAGATCGTGAAGTCGGACGAGGAAATCGATGTCAAGGTCCTCAAGTTCGACCGGGAGCGCAACCGCGTTTCACTGGGTATGAAACAGCTGGGACAGGATCCGTGGGCGGACCTGGCGCGTCGCTACCCGGCCAACTCGCGGTTGTTCGGCAAGGTGACCAACATCGCCGACTACGGTTGTTTTGTAGAGATCGAGGAAGGCGTGGAAGGCCTGGTGCACGTTTCGGAAATGGACTGGACCAACAAGAACGTCAACCCTTCCAAGGTGGTACACATCGGCCAGGAAGTCGAGGTCATGGTGCTCGACATCGACGAGGAGCGCCGCCGCATCTCGCTGGGCATCAAGCAGTGCTTCCCGAATCCCTGGGATGAATTCGGTGCGACCCGCAACAAGGGCGACCATGTCAAGGGCACCATCAAGTCGATTACGGATTTCGGCATTTTCATCGGACTGGACGGCGAAATCGACGGTCTGGTGCATCTGTCGGACATCTCCTGGCACGAGCCGGGCGAAGAGGCCGTGCGCAAGTTCTCCAAGGGTGACGAGATCGAGGCCGTGGTGCTGTCGGTCGACCCGGAACGTGAGCGCATCTCGCTGGGTATCAAGCAGCTGGAAAAGGATCCGTTCTCGAATTTTGTAGCAGAACACAGCAAGGGCAGTGTCGTCAAGGGTATCGTCAAGGAAGTGGATGCCAAGGCGGCAATCATCGACCTGGGTGACGGTGTCGACGGTACCCTGCGCGCCTCGGAACTTTCGCGTGACCGCATCGAGGACGCGCGTACCATGCTGAACGTGGGTGACGAGGTCGAGGCCAAGTTCATGGGGGTCGACCGCAAGAGCCGCGCCATCATGCTGTCGATCAAGGCAAAGGACTCCGATGACGAGGCCGCCATGATGCAGGACTACGGTTCGGGTTCCGCGGAGGCAACCACGAATCTCGGGGATGTACTCAAGCAGCAAATGAATGGGGACGACTAGTCAGCCGGCAGCCTGAGCGGGCGGTCATGGCTGATTCATCGGGTTTTACTGGAACGGAAATCTCATCCGGGTTGGTGGATAAAATGACAAAGTCTGAATTGATCGAGATACTTGCGACGAAAAACGGGCATCTGAATCACAAGGATGTCGAGTTGGCCGTCAAAAGTCTTCTTGAACAAATGAGCTGGGCACTCGCAACAGGGCAACGGATTGAAATCAGGGGGTTCGGCAGCTTCTCGCTGCATTACCGACCGCCGCGCATAGGCAGAAATCCGAAGACCGGCGATTCTGTCGCACTGGCCGCCAAGCATGTGCCGCATTTCAAACCGGGCAAGGAACTCAGGGAACGGGTGAATGCCGGTCTTGCACGTGAAAGGGAACTGTAGGGTACATGCCGCGTATACGCTTCCGTTCGTGACAGTGCCGGTAGTAGCAGAAGAGACTTCGTTTCGTGTAGCAACCCGATCACCCGGGGCACCTGCCAGTTTACCGGCAGGTGTCCCGGTCTTTTTTTGCAACCCGGCAGCACCAGGTTGCGATCTGCTGACGAACTGAAGCAGACACCTGTGCTGCCAGAAGCCGCGTATACCGGTTCGATCTCATGGTGACGCTTGACCTGCTTTGGCTGTTGCTACCCGTTGCTGCTGCCACGGGCTGGGTGGCGTGCCTGCCGCAACCGGGGGAAACCCGGCAGCTGCTCTGACTCCATTCTCGGGCCCGAATACATCAAGGGGCTGAATTACCTGCTCAACGAGCAGCAGGACAAGGCCATCGATGTCTTCATCCGCATGCTGGAGGTCAACAGCGACACCGTAGAGACACATCTTGCCCTCGGCAACCTGTTCAGGAAAAGCGGGTGAAGTGGACCGCGCCATCCGGATTCATCAGAACCTGATTACCCGCAACAGCCTGAGTTCCGAACAGCGCAACGATGCCCTGCTGGAGCTTGGCCAGGATTTCATGAAGGCCGGCCTGTTTGACCGCGCCGAAGGACTGTTCAACGAGCTGATAGAGAACAACGTCCATCTCTCCAGCGTGTTGCCGCTGCTTCTCGATATCTACCAGCAGGAAAAGGACTGGTCCAATGCCATCAGGATTGCAAGCCAGATGGGCATTGTCGGAGGGCAGCCGGCCAAGTCAATCATCGCCCAGTTTTACTGTGAACTGGCGGAAAATGCACGCGCCCGCGACAATATCGAGGAGGCGTGCAGACTGCTGGAGAATGCCAGCGAGTTCAATCCCTACTGCGCGCGTGCCCGCCTGATTCGTGCGGTGATCGCCAGGCAGCAGGGTGAGTACCAGATGGCGCTTGTGGCCTATGAGCAGGTGGCGGAGCGCGACATTGAATTATTGCCGGAAATTCTTGATGGCATGCACACCTGTCACGTGGAACTCGGGACACTGCCTGTCCTGATCGACTATCTGCACAAGGCCGTGTCACTGTATGCCGGCATCTCTCCGGTGCTGATGCTTGCCGAGATCATGAGCAGCGAGAAGGGCGACAGGACGGCGGCGGAGTTTATTTCCGGAGAACTGGGCAAGCGCCCGTCGGTGCGCGGACTTTCCCGCTTCATCGATCTCAGCCTGGCCAACAGTGAAGGATCGGCCCGGGGAAATTTGCTGATCCTGAAAAACATGACCGACAAGCTGCTGGAAAACAAACCGGTCTACAAATGCCATGACTGCGGTTTTTGCGGCAAGGCACTGCACTGGCAGTGTCCGGGATGCAAGCACTGGAATACCGTGAAGCCGATTCATGGCGTCGAAGGCGAGTAAAGCTGTACTCTCCGGGGGATGTGTGAATGAACACCGTGGATAATCCCGGACCCAGGGTGATCGTGGCGCTTGACTATCCTGACCGCGCCGATGCCCTGGCACTGGTCGAAAAGCTGGAGCCGGGTTCGTGCCGGCTGAAGGTAGGCAAGGAACTGTTTACACGGACCGGTCCGCAGATGGTGGAGGAACTGGCTGTACGCGGCTTCGAGGTGTTTCTGGATCTGAAATTCCATGATATACCCAATACCGTTGCCAGTGCCTGTCATGCTGCAGCAGACCTGGGGGTGTGGATGCTGAATGTCCACGCCCTGGGCGGGGAGCGTATGCTGCTGGCGGCGCGTGAAGGCTGCGCAAGATCGGGCCGCAACCCGCTGCTGGTCGCAGTCACCATCCTGACCAGCATGGATGCGCAGGATCTCGCTGCAGTCGGGCTTGCCGGGTCGCCCCGGGAAAATGTACTGCGACTCGCCACCCTGGTGCACGAGTGCGGTCTCGATGGTGTGGTTTGTTCCTCCCGCGAGACACGGTTGCTCAGGGAACGGATCGGCCCCGACTTCGCCCTGGTGACGCCGGGAATCAGGCCTGCCGGCAGCCGGAATGACGATCAGCGTCGTGTCATGACGCCGGTGGAGGCCATAAGCAGCGGCGCCAGTTTTCTTGTCATCGGGCGCCCGGTGACCCAGGCTGACGACCCGGTCAGCGTTTTACTTACAATCAATTCGGAACTCGCCGCTTTGCAATAGCCTGCCTGTCGGGCATCTTCCCCCATGTGGTGTTCGCATGCAGTTAGATGCGGTTGCCGCAGTCACAACACACAGGGAAGGTCACCAACAGGAGGCAGGAATGCATTATCTCAGATGGTTTTATCTAACGCTCGTGCTGCTCATGACGGCGCCCGTATCGGCCGGACCGGTCGACATCAATACCGCGGATGCCGCCACACTGGCAAGTGCTATCAATGGTGTCGGCGAGAAAAAGGCAGCTACGATTGTCGAGTACCGCAACACCCACGGGCCGTTTGCCAGCGTAGACGATCTGGCCGGGATCAAGGGTATCGGTGCCGCGACAATTGACCGGAACCGTGACAACCTTACGGTCGTTTCACCATCCAGGTAGTTCCGGGACCCGCCATCCCGGCCCCCTCCGGGGTGGCGGGCAATACCTCCAGGGCGCCTGTTGCCTGCACTGGCAGCGTTTGGGGAATCGCGTATCCGCGACCGTATGGAACCCGCCGCGACTCTCCATGGCGAGGCGCCATGCCCGCTCTCCGGCAGTTTGCGCAAACTGCTTCTGTTACGCATACCCGTTGCAATCAGGTTACAGTACGATAAAGCCTGCTGGCTGTTACAATCCCTGAGAGCGGCATACGCCGGAATATCAATATTTCATCGGCCGAGCCGATCCTCCTGTAGCCAGAAAGAAGCGGGGTTCACCAGTGTTTAACTGTCAGGAAAACGATTGATGTCATTGTATCCGGTCATTCTCTCGGGGGGGGCAGGGTCGCGTCTCTGGCCGCTTTCGCGCGAACATTTCCCCAAGCCCCTGCTGCCACTGGTCTCGGAGCGCACGTTGTTGCAGGAAACCGCCTGCCGCCTGGATCCGGTCCCCGGTCTGGGTGACGCCGTCTACGTCTGCAACGAGGAACATCGTTTCCTGGTTGCCGAACAGGTGGCCCAGCTCGGGAAGAAGCCGGCAACCATCATCCTCGAGCCGCAGGGCCGCAATACCGCGCCGGCCCTGACGCTTGCCGCGCTTTATCTCGTTGCGCGTGATCCCGATGCCATGATGGTGGTCATGCCGGCGGATCATGTCATGACAGAACCGCAGCATTTCGTCGAGGCAGTGCAGCTGGGTTGTGCCAGTGCCCAGTCAGGGTCGCTGGTGACCTTTGGCGTGCTGCCGGATTCCCCCGAAACCGGCTATGGCTACATAAGGCGCGACCGCGAAATTGAGGGCGGTGCTGCCTACACGGTGGCAGAATTCGTCGAGAAACCGGATCTGCAGACCGCCATGAGCTACCTCGAGGCTGGCGATTATTACTGGAACAGCGGCATCTTCCTGATGCGTGCAGATCGCTGGCTGGAGGAAATCGGCAAGCATCGCGCGGATATTCTCGACTGCTGCCGCCAGGCGCTGGAACAGGGCGCCCAGGACAGTGGTTTTATGCGGGTACACAAGGCGGCATTTGTCGCCTGTCCGGGTGATTCAATCGACTATGCCGTGATGGAGAAAACGGATCGCGCTGTGGTAGTGCCCATCAGTGCCGGCTGGTCTGATGTGGGTGCCTGGTCGGCGTTGTGGAAAGTATGCCCGCGTGATGCGGATGGTAATGTGGTACAGGGTGACGTGCTGGTGCAGGATACGCACGATGCCTTCCTGGTGGCCCAGCATCGCTGCCTTGCCGTCGTCGGGCTGGAGAATATTATTGTGGTGGAGACCGCCGATGCGGTGCTGGTCGCGGACAAGGACAAGGCACAGGACGTCAAGGAAATCGTCAGGCAGCTCAAGGAAACGGATCGCGACGAGCACAAGTTCCATCGCAAGGTGTATCGACCGTGGGGTTCCTTTGAAGGAATCGATGCCGGACCGCGCTTCCAGGTAAAGCGCCTGACCGTCAAGCCCGGCGCACAACTCTCCCTGCAGATGCATCATCACCGTGCGGAGCACTGGGTTGTCGTGAAGGGAACGGCGCGGGTAAGCTGCGGCGAACGCACTTTCAACCTGCATGAAAATGAATCCACCTACATCCCGATAGGTGAGCGACATCGCCTGGAAAATCCGGGAAACATTCCGCTGGAGGTGATCGAGATCCAGTCGGGCAGCTATCTCGGCGAGGATGACATTGTCCGTTATGATGATGTCTATGACCGGGTCCGGGAAAACTGATACAGAAAACTGCCAGCAAGGAACAACACCAATGGACAAGAAGATCAGGAAGGCGGTATTTCCGGTGGCCGGACTTGGCACGCGGTTTCTGCCGGCGACCAAGGCCAACCCCAAGGAAATGCTCACGGTGGTGGACAAGCCGCTGATCCAGTATGCAGCGGAGGAGGCGGTCAATGCGGGAGTCGAGGAGCTGATTTTCGTCACCAGCAGCAGCAAGCGCGCGATCGAGGATCACTTCGACAAGAATTACGAACTCGAGTCCGAACTGGAAAAACGCGGCAAAAAGGACCTGCTGAAGATCGTTCGGGAAGTCGTGCCGGCAAACGTAACCTGTGTCTATATTCGCCAGCCGGAGGCGCTGGGTCTCGGGCATGCCGTACTCTGCGCACAGCCGGTAGTCGGCAACGAGGCCTTTGCCGTTATTCTTGCCGATGACCTGATCAACTGTGGTCGCAAGTGCGTCCTGGGCCAGATGATCGCGGTCTTCAATGATCGCGATTGCAGCATTATCGGCGTCGAGCAGGTGCCGCCGGGAGAAACCGACAAATACGGCATCATCGATCCCGGTGAGTCAGACGGGCGCATTACCCAGGTACGTAATATCGTCGAAAAGCCAAAGCCGGCGGATGCCCGCTCCAATCTCGGTGTCGTGGGACGCTACATCCTGACACCGGCGATCTTCAGCCATCTCAAGGAAATACCGCGTGGCGCCGGCGGAGAGATTCAGCTGACCGATGCGATTGAGCAGTTGTTGCAGAATGAGCCGGTGCTGGCCTATCAATTCGCCGGCAAGCGCTACGACTGCGGCAGCAAACTGGGCTACCTGCAGGCAACCGTGGAATATGCGCTAATGCACCCCGAGTTGCGCGATGAGTTTGCGAAATACCTGGCGACGGAATTCGGCCAGCATGTTGAACAGCCGCTGCGCAAGGGCAACTGCTGAAGCCGAAGCTGTTGTTTCGCCGAGAATGGCTCCCCAACGTGGACGCAAATCGAACTCTCTGTATAGCGTCGCCCCTGAGGTTGGGGCTGTCTTACAGAGTGTCAGGGACTTTGGTTGAATGGTGTTATATCCTGCTGAAAGTCAGGAATCGGGCCAAAGTGTTGCCATTCACCGGGCACAGAAAACCAACTGATGCTGGGTTCCCAATAGGCGACTATCGGCCAGAATCGGGAGTTCACGATTCAATACAAATGACCTCGGAGGAGCTGTTTTTTCTGGTGATCTAAATTAGAAACCCCCGGTCAATTAACCGTTGTTATCTATTTCAAGGTGGCGACAAGGGGGACAGGTACTCGGATGAACACCAGCCTTTTCCGTGTGATCGTGTATTTACATAATACCAACCATCAGCCTCTTTAATATATTCAACCTCTGATCCAGCTTTCAGTACGGCGATTGGAGTGGTATTCAATGATGCAGAAGGCCTGAGGTTTAACCTTGCTCTAGCTGTATGTGTTGGAACAAATGCCTTTACTGCTTCATATGTCATGTGAGCTGAACTTGAAGCATTAGGTTCAGGTTCAGGTTCAGGTTCAGTTGTAACTTTCGGTTCATCTGCTTCGGCGATTGGTTCAGGTGCCTCGACAGGCGGCGGCGCCTCTGTCTCCGCGATCTGTGGGGTGGGTGCATGAGCTGAAGCATCTACCTCCGGGGCCGTAGTTTCCTTTTCCGAGCAACCAGCACCCAGCAGCATCAGTAGTGCCAGGGTGGGGATTATCGCCTTTACGCCAAACTTCTGGCGCTGGGTAGTATCAATAGACATGGCTACACCTATGAGATGATGTGATTGGGTAATCAGTTGTTGTGCAGTGTACGTGAAAATCACCAGGGTGAAAAAAAAGTTTCTCTCCCGTTGTATAGCGCCTCTTCCGGAGGTCCGGGCAGCATTTGAGGCTGTTCGGGGATTCGGGACAAGGGTCTGACGCCAAGCCTGCGGCTCGGAAAGATCAGCACCCACTTCAATGCGAAAGTTGCGGAGGTGGAAGCCGGCCGGCGGCCGCTGTGCCGGCTGTCTCATGGCCGGTGCCGCGCGGGCTAGCGATGCTCATGGCATCATTGAATACTTTGTACCCTGGTAAATCTAACTCGGTCCACCTGGCCCATGCCAAATAACAACCATGTTATTAAAGCTCCTTCAGTATCCTTTATGATTAGTCCGGATGTGTCGGTCACCAGGTCTCCAGCGCGAAGTTCAGTATCGCGTCCTCTCCAATCTGTCGTAAAGAATGCTTCAAAGCAGATTCAGCAGTCCGCCGAAATCATTGGATTGAAAGGTCCGGGCTTCCTTATCGCAGTTGACGACGGTTATTCCTAAGTTCAGTTCCCCTGGTCGTGCGGCACCCGGCAGGTCGCACTGCCATGCGTCACGTTGCCGGCGACGTCGGTCGCGGTAACGCTCAGGATGTAGGTGCGCCCCGCCAAGTCATAACGCTCGGCGCGTAATGTCACGACGCCGTTGCTGAGCTGCACGTCCGGCGCAAACGTGCCGTAGGCCGGACCACTCTCGGGTTCGCTGCTTACGGCATCCATGCTGCTGTCGGCGATGCCTGACAGAGTGTCGTTGACGACTACGTGCGCCACCGTGACCAGCTTGTGGTTCGGCGGCCAGAGTTCGCAGCTATCCGGTAATCCGCCGATCACCGGGGGTGTCTTGTCGATGTTGACAATGACGCCGATCGTGGCCGTGTTGCCCGCGCGGTCCGTTGCGACACCGTCCACCTCCTGGCCGGCACCTTCGTCGGTCGGCGTGACCGGCGCGGTAACGGTGTCGATGCCCGACAGCGCATCCTCAGCAGTAAAGCTCACCGTCACGCCGGTGTTGTTCCAGCCGGCGTCATTGGGTGGCGGATCTACGCTGGCATCGATGATGGTGGTGTCTTGTCGATGTTCACCGTCAGCGAGTTGGGCGTCTCCTCGTTGCCCATGTTGTCGTGCGCGTAGAAGGTGATGTCGGTCGTCCCCTCGTTGGTGAGCGTGAACTGCACGCTATCACCGCTGACGACCGCGCTGTCCGTGGTCGCGCCGCTCAGGGTATAAACGATGTCCTGTACGCCCGATCCGCCGTCCTCGTCGACGGCGGTGAGCGTGACGGTGACATCGGTGTTGTTCCAGCCATAGACCGTCGGCTCCACATCAAGGACCGCCGTGCTGACCGGCGGGGTGACATCAGGACCGCCGCCGGGTGTGGTGCCGCGCTGTGCCCACAGGTCGTCGGCGATGGCGACCAGGTCGTTTACCACCAGGTCAAGGTCCGGCTGCTTCGGCGCAAAGCTCCATGGTCCTGGTGTGGCCATGCAGACCAGTGCGGCCCGCCGGGCGACCGCGGCCCGGCATGCGGTGCTGGTGCAGGACGAGTCATCGAGTGGCGCGCAGGCCGGGATCGCGGCACCGACGTCCGGAAACCACGGTGAGGCACGATCCCAGCCGGTGTTCCAGTCGGCGGTTGCTGCCAGCGGGTTCAGGTTCCCGCGGACTGGCGAAGGCGGAGTGCCGATTGGGCTTCTTCCCATTGTTGCCCGCATGCCGATGATCTCGCCGTGGCCGTCCCAGTCCTGGCACACCAGCGGCGAATACTCGAAGGATTCGGCGCCGGAGGGGTCTTGTTGCGTGTCGAAACTACAGGTTTTCGGGGCCGGGTGAAGGACCGCCGGTAGTGGCAGTTCCGCCTGCGTGTATTCATCCACAGCACGCTGGTAGTTGTGATAGCCGACATCGAACGGCTGTTCGTTGTGTAACGGCGCCGTGGTGAAGTTGAGTCGCAGGTTGTTTGCTTCCCAGTCGAACGGGAAGAACGCCTCGCGCTGCCAGCGGTGGTAGAGACGACGGACCACTGTGCGGCAAACGCACGACAGAGAACGGGTACTGGTCCGGGCAGTACAAGTCGGCGACCAGGCCGTCTGAGGGGGGGCGGTGGTCCAGGCCGGTGGCGACAGTGCGGCAATGGATGTCGATTTTCTGGGGGTGCAGGTCAAAGTCCCGACAGGGTCCGAGGGGAAAGTTGCGGACGCAGTCGCGGTTGGTCCAGCCGGCAAAATCGCGCGTGGCTCGCCAACGTGTCCAGTTGAAGGTCTCGTTGCCGTTGACGTAGTGACTGGTGCCAGGTACGGCGCTCTGGGTCTCTTTGGCGTAGAACACAGAACTGCCCTGGCCCTCCGGCAGGTTGCGGTTGCCGACCGGGTCGATCGGTGCCAGCAAGTCGATCGGGACGGTGGTCTGCCGGCCGAGGCGGATCACGGCATTACCGCCCATGCTGTGACCGGCCACGATGACGATGGCATCCGGGTTGCGCGCGCGGATCTGTGTCAGCACGCGTTTCACGTCGGACTGGAACTGGTAGTCGTCGTCCGGCACGGCCTTGCCCTTGCCGCCGCGCGCAAAGAAGTCCAGCTTGTTTTCAAATTCGTTGATGTTGCCGGGGTACGGATAACGGGGATCGCCGCGCGACGTGCCGGAAATGACGTGCAAGGGCCGCTCCATGTATTCGCCAACGAAATTGTTCCACCACGACCAGTGCACGTAACCGTTGTGCTCGGCGACCCACTTGGCGAGCTTGTAGAACATCAACTCATCGAACACTTCGTTGCGGCCGTAACCGTGCACGAGAATGGCATACACGTCGCAGCCGTCCGGCAGTGTGACGCTGTCATCGGGCAAGGCACGGTCGGTCCGCCCGATGGTGGCCGGATCATCCGGCAGCGACAGGCCAGGCAATGAAACGGTGAAGGTGGCACCCGTACCGCAAGTCTCGTTCGGATTGAGTGTCGCGGCAAACGTTGTCGTGCTGCTGCCGGCCGGGCTGGTGGCTACCACCTCGACCGGATGCGTGCCGGCGGGCAGAGTGACCGTCACGCTGAAGTGACCGTTCACCACCGTGGCCGTGACACCGTTGACCGTCACGCTCGCGTCCGGTGGTTCAACGCTGCCTTCGATCAGGGTAGGGTTATGGTTGAACACCGCACCCGTGGCGGGCAGGGCAAGTGTTGCCACCGGGGTGGATGTGGAGATGGATGCGGTGCCGGAGCCGTCACCGCCACCGCCACCGCCACAGGAAACCAGAACCAGGGCGAAACACATCGCCCACACTGCCTTGAAACGGGAATAATGAAACATAGCCTTGGGAGCCTCGCCGGTTTTTGTTATGGTCAGTGTGCGGCTGCAGTGCAACCGGTGTTTTGAGTCTAGACCAGTCCTGCGCGCCGAGTAAATGGTGCCGCTCGCCAGCCGCCCAGCCATCATGGGTCAGGTGTTGGGCAACGTCTACCGCTGCATCGCCACGCATATTTTCTAATAGGTGGGGTTTTCCCGTAAGGGTGAATCGCCGCTCCCAAGATGCAGGAACCGCGAATCAGCGGGGCCCCTGAACGGCGATCATCGGCTAGGACTTGCTGTTCCTCAGTCCCATCTGGAGGTCAGCGATGCCGCAAAAGTTGTCGCTCCTGTCAGGTAGTCGGTACTACCGGAAACGACCAAACTCGAACTTTTAGCATCAATTTAAAACGGTGGTCAGCGAATGAACGAAGGCCGCCTCCAGGCGTCCTGACTTATATGTGCCGAGACGGTCTTGGAGAAAAGGCCTCGGGTTCCCCAGGTGCCATCCCTGCGATCAGGCTATTCGACTTTGCCGTCTTATCGACAGGTTTTAGACCCGGGCTTGCCACCGCAGCTACCGGAGCAGCAGTCGGCGCCAGTAGAGCAGCTGGCGCCTTTAGCGCTGCAGCTGCCACCGCCCGTGCCGCTGATCGTACAGATGATCGTCAGGTTGGTGTAGCCGGTGTATGCGTGGACAGCCCCGTAGAGGGTATCCGCGCTCGGTGCCGCGCCCGTGGTGCAGCTCTCGTTCGAGTTCGAGGAGTAGCTGCTACACTCGTTGTTGGTGCTGTTGGGGTTGGCTTCAGCCTCGGCTCCGAAGCGCAGGTAGAGGTCGGCGTCACCGTTGTTGCAAGACGTGGTGCAGGTCACCGAGTCGCCAGCGGCTACGCCCAGAGTGTATGCTGGATGTTGCCCGTGTCGCCGTCTTGTCCGTTCAGCGACACGCCGTCAGTCAGCGTGATCGGCTCATTTGGCGGCAGTGGCGAGTAGTTCGGCACGCCGACGGCGTCCCAGGCGGCGTGGACTGCGGCGGCGTCGGGTGCCACCGAACACGTCGCCGTGCAGTAGCGGGCCGCGGCGAAGTTCGAGCTGGGGTCAAGCAGCTGACATTGGCGGCGTAGAAGATGTCCGCAGCGTCATCGAAGCCGATAGCCGGCACGATCACTGAGGTTTTGCCGCGCGGATGGGTGCCGCCGTTGACCAAGAGCTTGAAGGCCAGGTTGGCGATCCCGGAGTTCGTATGCACGCCCCGTTGTCGGAGAGGCCGGTGTAGCGGTTGGCCAGTAGTCGTAGTCGCCAAACTGGGCCGGGTCGGCCATGTTGCGCAGAGCGTCGCCTGGGTGCCGGAGTGTAGATGTCTTCGCCCAGCAGCCAGATGTCAGCGCCGGTGGCGCTTTCGATGGTCGACCATGGCACCGAAAATGTCGGGCCAGGCCTCGTTCAGTGCCCCCGACTCGTTCTGGTAGATGAGCCCGAGGTGCGCTCGGTAACACCATGGGTAAGCTCATGGGCGACCACATCGAACTTGCGAGGTCGGGAGAGGGGGTCTATATTGACCAATATTCCTTACTCACAATAAGGAATATCGTCTTGCTGGTTCGTCATATATTTTGGCAGGAGGGAAAAGCAATGGAGAATAGAAGATTCCAGTTTATGGATCGGCGTCAGGATATGGGAATGTATATTGATAGGCGTGAGGATATGGGAATGCCTAAAGTCCCATTCAAAGACAGCAACGGTGCGTCAATCAGGGCGGATCGCAGGAAAATCTCAAACAGACGGCTAGACGATATCAATTTCGAGTGGAGCGATATTTGCTCGATGTAATACTGTCATCGATCTGGCGAGGCTGGGGGTGGGTGTCACCGACCACCCTGCGGAGTGGTTGGTGCTATTCGGGCCGGTTTATATAGGCAGGCTTGCGAATTGGCCTGGAAACTTCACCGCTCCATTTTGATGATCTACCGGTACACCCAACGTCAACCCGGTGACTTATGATCCCTTTGCCCGCTCGCTATGCGCTTTCGCACTGAACGATGGGTTGTAAGCTGAAGAATTAGAATGGCTCCCCGGGACGGGCTCGATCCGCAGACCTAGTGATTAACATTCGCAAATACAGTTTGTTATGGCACATATATGATCAAGAATCCCAGGTAATTTTCTGTTGGCCCTTCTGCTTGGTTGCCTCGCCTGAGCCACCACTGAACCTTCTCGACCACATAACTCCAAAATTGGCGCATTCATAACTGGAAATTCGATTGGGTTTTACGAGTTGCACTTTTATGGTGACTGAAAATTTACTGAACCGACACCACAGTCGCAGTCTACGGAGTGGGGCGGGCCGCCGGGGGTGGTGACATGCCTGTGCCGGGAACACCGGAGGGCGGGACACTCTGGGCCAAAGGCGGGCGTCCGCGCAGCCGAGCCTGACGTCACCGGGTTGCCCTGCGGCTGCGGGTCGGTGCCAGATTTTTCACCGTGCCGACCGGGGGCCGGGAAACTGAAAAACTGGAAAGCTGACTGCCCGATGACCAGCCCAGATTGCCAGGATTCCAGATTTTCAGAATTTCAGGTTTTCACTCAGCCCACTACTCCCCGAAATCCTGCCGACTGGGCCTGGGTGGGGCTGTGAGCGCCCTAAACGGCAGATCTATGCACATAACCGGACCTTTAGTCGCGGCTTATATAAGTGCGGGCTAAATGGAGAAAAACGACCCCAGGACATTCACCGTTTACGCTCGAATTAGAGTAGCGCATGTAGTTTTTCGGTGATTATTACCGTTTGGCTTGTCCCGGGTTCTGCATGCAACCGACCATGCCAGTTTAGCTTGGTTCTCGATGTCCATTGGGCTCGAAAAACACATCTTCCAATGATCCGCGACCTAGCCAAAATGTGAATCCAGACACGCTGATTCATGTCTCCTTTCGGCGACAATGATTACCTAGTGAAATCAGACAGATAGACACTGTCATGGATTAACCGTCGGGAAATGGCGCCACAAACTATGTTCCCAATCCAGTTGGCACTTGGCTCAAATCACGCTACCGCTTGAAACTGCATGATTTTTTCCGACTTGCGCAGAATGGCGCGGAATATGCTGATCTTTTTAATCCTGATGCCAGGGCTACCATGAACAATGGATGCATGTCTTTTTTTACAACGGTAATGAACCCTATCAACATACTCTGCGGCAGTATTGGATACGACTGATGTTTCGCTCGAGCGCACCACGAACCCCGGTAACTTCATCATTGGAGCAGGCGATATTCATGGCTCACGTGGACACGATCAAGAGTCTTATCGCACACGGTGAAGATATCAATGCCAGAAATATCCGCGGCCATGCACCCATACATCTGGCGACAGTCAAGGGCAACAGCGATGTTGTAAAACTCTTGCTAGAGAATGGAGCCGACGTGAATGTAGTCAGAATCAACTCAGGCCGCACATCCTTGCACTATGCAGCCAGTCTTGGCCATGTCGATTTGTGTGAGTTGCTCGTCCGTTATGGTGCGGAAACCGATGCACAGACCGCCAGGCTGGAAACCCCCGTGCATCTGGCCATTGCCAAGGGACACCGCGAAGTGGTGGCAATACTGTTGAAATATAGAGCAAGACTGGATATCAGGGACAAGAACGGCATGACGCCGCTGCAGCAGGCGGAAAATATCAAGAACATGGAGATTGTCACACTGATCAAACAGCATCTCAGTGAGGCTTGGCCCTACCTGCTGATATCGCGCCGCTGAGTTGCAGTCGTATACGTTCCAGTGCGACTGCACCCGATAGGCAGCCGCATGATGAAAGGTTCTTCCGATGGATGAGGTGGACTATGGACAGGGAAAGTAAGAGAACCATGCGCAAAGGTTAGGAATCGATTATAAGATTCTGCCCGCAAATAAAATTAGCATTAACGGAGGGAGACTCATGCAAAAATATGTTGTGAGCGTCTATCGTGCACACTCTGAAGATACGGCGTCGGTATCAGGGATTTTTGAAGATACCGAGTCTGGTCAAATAGAAACCTTTCAAACCTTGGAAGACCTTCAATCTCTTTTGGCGCATTCTATTGAGAAAGATCGATTTAAACTCCCTGATGGGTTACCACCAGCCGAAGGTTCGGCACTTGATCACAAAAACCCACACCAGAGCCGCACCCGTTCCCGGCTTCGCATTATTAGGTAGTTCCGACGTGCATCTAAAATTGGCCCACTACCGGGGGGTAACGTATGTCGTGCGCCATACGTTGAAGCGCATAACTACTTCTCTGTCATGATCCACTCGCCGGTCCAATCCTCGGGCGGCGGGGTCTCCATGAAGGTACGGCAACATTCGATATAGAGCAATGACGGCTTGTCTTTATCGTTGGCTACAATCGCATGCGCAAATTCATGAGACGCTCGAGCGAAGTCGGCTTCTCGGTAGAGCTTCAAGCCTTCTGTGAAATGGTTAACCACGGACATGCGGTTTGGAAAGGACTCATCGGCATGGAAGTCCAGCACCTCATAGATCGAAACCGTCTTGGTCTTGCCCTTGACCACGATGCGATCCAGTTCGCGAAGTGCGTAGATACCCTTGAGTCTCTTCTTGGTGAAATCGAAGATTATAATCTGTGTTCCATAAATCTTGCATGCACCTTCCAGGCGGGAAGCCAGGTTCACGCCATCGCCGATCATGGTAAAGTCCATGCGCTTGGAGTTGCCTATATTTCCGGTGACGACAGTGCCCCGATCCTGACTTCACCGGGCCGCCCTGCGGCGTCGGATCGGTGCCAGGTTTTCATCCTGCCGACCGGGGCCGGGAAACTGAAAAACTGGAAATCTGAAAAACTGAACGCCCGATTATCCACCCAGATTGCCAGGATTCCAGATTTTCAGAATTTCAGGTTTTCACTCACCTCCGCCTCTCCCGGAATCCTGCCGCGACTAGTCCCGGGGGCTGTGAGCGCCCTAAACGGCAGGTCTATGCACATAACCGGACCTTTAGTCGCGGCTTGTATAAGCACTGGCTAAACGGAAAAGAACGCCCCGTTGTAGATATTCGATCAGAATGCCCGAACGGCAGGAAAGGCTTGCCGTTCTGGCCGGTAACCGGGAAGGAAAGGAACTGGCCGAAGGCGACATCGTAACAAGAAGAGCGATAAACAAATCAACACGTGCGGATTCCGGTGGCACCACCGGTAATCCGTCAGCGGCCCAGTCGTTGGCGTAACAAAATTTGATGGCATCATCGGCGTCGATTTCGCGGACGTTGGCGATCCCTTCAAGGGTGTTCATGTGGTGACCCTCGGTAGCGTTTCGCTGCTGCCGAACACTTAACCACTTTTCAGGTGCCAGATAAAGCGCGGTCCGGGTACGAGGGATTGTGCCCGGATCGCGCAGATGGAGTCACTGGTTAAGGACGAATCCTATTCCAGCAAATCGCCCGGTGTCGGAGGTAACCGGGGCATGGTTTGCGTTGGGAACTCGCCCGTTAACGCTTCAAGGAATGCCACCAGATCCGATACCTGATCCTGGGACAGGTCCAGATTCAATTGGGTCTTGGCCATGACGCGCACAGCATCGTCGAGACTCTTGACTGACCCGTTGTGCATGTACGGTGCGGTGTAAACGAGATTCCGCAAAGTCTGCACGCGCCACATGTTCTTGTCGGCCTCCTTGTGCGTCACGTTCATTCGGCCAACGTCATTCATCAACTGGTAGGTCGTGACATAAGTGTTGTTGGTGAAGGCAGGAAATTTCTGCAAGAAGGCGGTGCCAACGGGCAGGGTAGGGCCGGCGAAATTGGCGCCGGAGTGACAGGCGGTACAACCGGTGCTGGCGAATGTCTCCATCCCGCGTACCTGCTGTGCGGTCATTGCCTTCTTGTCACCCTTGACATACTTGTCGTAGGCACTATTGGGTGTGATCAGGGTGCGCTCGTACGAGGCAATTGCCCTGGCTGCGTTGTCCATGGTGATACTGTCTTTGCCACCGAAGGCCTGATCGAAGTAGGTTTTGTAGCCGGGTATCATCTTGATGCGGTTCACCGTCGCATCCAGGTCAGCCATACCCATCTCAATAGGGTTCGCCGGCGGTCCCTTGGCTTGATCTTCTAAGGTTGGCGCCCGGCCATCCCAGAACTGGGCAGAAAGGAAGGCGGCGTTCCAGACCGTCGGTGCATTTCTTCCGCCTGCCTGGCCGTGAACACCAATGGATGTTGGTCGATGGTCATCGCCCCCTTCCATGACATTATGGCAGGTAAAGCAAGACACCGTGCCATTGGAGGATAGTCGGGGATCAAAGTAGAGCATCTTCCCCAGTTCGACCTTTGCGGGCGTCATCGGATTATCGGCGGGGACTGGCGCGCGATCTGGTAACGCTTCCCATTGCGCATTGGCGGAAATTGATACGATGAGTATTGCAGTGCCTGACACAAGGCGCATTAATGTGTTCATTGTTACCACCTCGTAAAGTAGAGCAGGGTTTAGCACACTTTGCATTGATGCCAAACAATTCTTGGTGTGTAGTATACAGGTAAATAGATAGTGGGTCAGTACGGAACCGTACAGACAGGGTCTGGCGCCGGCATCTAGTCTGGCCACCTGCGGAATACCATTAAGCACTGGCGACACTCGTCGCGACTCCGGACAGGACAAGTAATATGAATCGAACCATAGAAGGTTTTCTTATATAACCTTTTGTTGAAGGACGGGAGGTGACCCAGGCCAATTGCCGGTGGCATCTCCGACTATGAAAACTGCACAGAGTGCCATCGTAGCAGTGATGAAGATGAGGCAGAATACCTCTGGAAATCAAAACGCCTCGGGTCCGGGGAGGGCGAAAAGAACTCCCGGCCTTCCGGCCTGAAATGGCAAGAACGCAAGAATCATGATGCTGGCTAGACACTCACCCCCAAACACAGAGTCAACACGAATTCCAGGAGCCCCGCCATGACCGATCTGAAAGCCTACACTGTCTGGGACGCTAGCGTCCGCTGGTTTCATTGGATCAATCTGCTGTGCATGCTCGGGCTGATTGCCGTGGGCGTGGCCATTCTCAACGACGAGTCGCTCGGCGTGACCAACGACGGCAAGATTCTGCTGAAGACCGTGCACGTCTGGATTGGTTATGTGTTTGCGGCGAATCTACTGTGGCGTCTGGTCTGGGCCTTTATCGGTGGGCCACATGCGCGCTGGCGGGCGATCCTGCCTGGCGGACACGGCTATATGAACGAGGTACGTGTTTACGTCACCGATTTCAGAGCCGGAAGGCCACGACAGTACCTCGGTCACAATCCGCTCGGGCGCATCGCAGTTACCCTCCTGCTGCTTCTGTTGTTGTCACAGGCGCTCACGGGTCTGGTACTGGCGGGCACTGATCTGTTCTACCCGCCCATCGGTGCATGGATTGCCGGCTGGGTGGCCAACCCGGGAGTTGATCCGGCAACGTTGGTGCCTTACGCGAAGGAGATGTATGACGAGACCGCTTACGAGGCGATGCGCGCCTTCCGCAAGCCCTTCATAACTGTTCATTACTACGGCTTCTACGTGCTACTCACCTTTGCCGTGATTCATATCCTGGCAGTTGTCGTGACCGAGCTGCGCGAAGGCGGCACTCTTATCTCCGCGATGTTTTCGGGCAAAAAGATACTGAGCGAACCACCAGCGGATCGGGCGAACACCGATTAAGGTAGCAATCCGGTAAATGCAGGGTGAAGTCATGGACAAACACTATGTGGATTAACCTTGTAGCAAGCATCGTATTGTTTGAAGCCTTCGCTTGGTACAGATCACAATCCGCACGGTTTGGTGGTTTTGGCACCAAGGACACTGGCGGATGATCCCGGGGCAGATCATTTGGACGCTTTACTGTGTGCCGTACAGGCAGGCTGGGCCTGGTTGCGGCGCGACAATAACTTCGGTGTGTCTGGTCAGATCGATTCACTGGAAGGCTGGATAGCCGATCCGTCACTTAATGAGCGCTAGCCATAACCACGCCTCACCTTGGACTCCTCAGAATCGACTTGGTGACTTTCGGTCTTATGGCCAGCAGCAATGCCGCCCGATGGGTGTCGTAAGTGTAAGAAAATGAAATGGCTCCCCATCGTGGACACATATCGAACTCTTTGCATCGCGCCGCCACCCGCAGTCAGAACAGTACTAGAAAGTGTCAGGCATTTTAATTCAATGGGTTAGGGAAGAACCCCGGATGTAGAGGCGCGGACCCAGGGCCAACGGTCTGATTGCGGATAGTGTGTTGCTGTTTTCGGCTACTGGACCTCACTCAAAGCGTGCCAACGATGTGTCGGATGCGGAGGTGGTTAGGCGGGTGTGGATGGCGGTTCGGAACAGTGTCTTTTCGCGGCCTGGCGCACATCGGCGACGTGCGCGGTGCTGGTGCTGATCGTGGTGATACCACAGCTCATGATTCTGCAGGTCAGTTCGGGCTTGCCGGCCAGTTCGCCACAGATTGCCATCGGTTTTCCCGCGCTGGCGGCGGCGTGCGACAAGGCGGCGATCAGTTCCCACAGCACACTGCTGGATTCAAAGTCGCTGTGATTGCGTGTGTCGGTCCCGCCCCTGTCTGCGCCGAACAGATACTGGATAAGGTCGTTGGTGCCGATACAGCCGAAATCGGCCACCGCCATGATCTCTGCCGCAGCAAGACAGGCTGCGGGAACTTCGAAGAGCACGCCATGCTGCAGATCGACTGTGGGCATGTCGATGATGGCCGCATCGAATTGCCTGCGGAGATCGAGAAATTGTTTGGCACTGATAATCATCGGGTAGAGCACATGGATCGGGCCATGCATGGCAGCAGTTGCCAGCGCCCGGGCTTGCGCCTGCAGCAGTTCAGGGCGCGCCTGCAGTATATGTTTGCCGGCTTTTCCGTTGGCATCGCTGGACTGTTCACGGCTACTCAGCCAGACGGCGTTTTTATCGTTGTGCAGATCTAGCAGGCGGATACACACCGGCTTGCCGGCCATGGCCTTGACCACTTGCGTGTAGCGGACCGCCTGTTCGTTCTCGCTCAGCAAGCGACCCGCCGCCAGCAGTTCCATCTCGGTGCGGTACAGACCAACGCCCTCGGCGCCAGCCGCCAGAGCCTCACGCACGTCGGCCGACAGGCTGATGTTGGCCATGACTCTGAGGCCGGTAACCGGTGTGCTCACCTGTACGTCCGTGCTGTCGTTGTTACGCCGCGCCTGGTAGAGCGCGAGGGTCTCCGGCGAAGGGTTGATAATAACCTGGCCCTTGGTGCCGTCGATCAGCAATCGTGCCTGCGCCGGTATGCAACCGGGCAGGTCGCGGATATTGCCGACCACCGGGCGGAGCAGGGCGCGAGCCAGGATGATCGCGTGCGAGTTGGGACCGGCTTTCTCCACGATGAAGCCGGTGGTATGAACATCGGTTTCCACCGGAAGACTGGCGGTGATTTCCCTGCCGACGAGAATATGATCGTTACCGAGCCGGCAGCGGTCGATACTGCAGTTGTATGCCTCCCTGCAATAGCGACAGGGGACTGTGCGTTCCAGGTCGCCGAGTATCGTTTGGCGGATTTCATCTATATCGGCGACGCGCTGTTGCAGGTACCCCGAATCGCTGGCGGACAGTTGTGCCTTGTAGCTATCGAACACCTGCCGGACGGCTAGCTGTGCGCTGCAACCCTGGTCTTGTATCGCCTGAACCAGCTCCGTCTGCAGGGTTTCGTCGTCCAGCATAAGGCACTGGGTGGTGAAAATGTCGGCATGTTCGCGGTCGAGTACGGTAGCGGTTTGCTCTGCCAGATGCGCACGCTGGTGGGCCACCCGCTGCAGGGAATCGCGCAAGCGCTGTACTTCATCGCCTCCGGCGGATGACTCGGGTGAGTCCGAACTGTTGTGCCAGGTGAAAAAGCATGGTCTCCCGACTGCGACGCCCGGTGAGAGCGCGGCACCCCTAAGCCGGACCTCCGTAGATGCGTTGTCAGTTGCCACTGGCATGTCCTACTCCCGCTTGGACCATGCAGTATTGACCTGTCTGCAAAGTTCTGACAAATCTGTCAGATGTGTACGATTCGCTAAAAATGCTTATACATTTATTATAGACCGACTGCTCACAAGTATCCGCCGGTGATCCTGAATATCTTCGGTCACCCGAAGGACAGAGCCCAAACAACAGCGCATAATCCGTTGCACGGGGAGCGGGGCACCGCCGGCCGGTCTGTTCGGCTGATATCCAAAACCGAATGCTCTAGCGTCGGTTCGGTCCGGTGTCATCACTTTCGCTCGCTGCGCACTCCGACAGAACCCGCCAAGGACCTCCTCAATTCAGCAGATGGGAAGGGTGTTTTGCGCTAGCTGGAAGGTGGACACAGATTTCGTGGGATTGAAGATTGTGGCAATCCAGTATCTTCGCCACCAGGGAAGAGGTTCGAGTCTGTTCCGGGTATCCCTGGAATGGCAATAATAAAACAGCGAGTTAGTATGGCTCCCCGGGACGGGCTCGAACCGCCGACCTAGTGATTAACAGTAGCAGTAACAGTCATTTATGGCGCAAGAAAGTTGAAGAATCTCTAAGCGTCTTTTCTTGTGGCCCTTCTTCTTGGTCCCCTCGACTGAAACAGTCCTGAACCTTCCCGATGCATGTGACTCCAGAATTGGCGCATTGATTTACTGCGTTTTCGAACGTGTTCAACGAGTTGCGCTTTTGATGGCGACTGAAAATTTACTGAACCGACACCGGAGTCGCCGTCTGTGGAGTGGGGCGGGCCGCCGGGAGCCGGAGCACACCCGCGCCGGGAACGCCGGAGAGCGGGACACTCTGGGCCGGAGAGGGGCGTCCGCGCCGCCGAGCCTGACTTCACCGGGCTGCCCTGCGGCGGCGGGTCGGTGCCAGGTTTTCACCGTGCCGACCGGGGCCGGGAAACTGAAAAACTGGAAATCTGAAAAACTGACCGCCGGCACGCCTGCTCAGATTGCCAGGATTTCAGATTTTCAGGATTTCAGGTTTTCACCCACACACGCCACCCCCGAAATCCTGCCGACTGGGCCCGGGGGCTGTGAGCGCCCTGAACGGCAGGTCTATGCGCATAACCGGACCTTTATGGGCGGCTTATATAAGCACCGGCTAAACGGAAAAGAACGACCCTAAAGAGACATACAGGCCGCAACGGCCGAGCTAAGTAGTTTCCCGTACATACTGCCTTCCCTCGTTCTTATATTTCAATAATCACCCGTCCATTGAATGCTATGGTCGGAGGCAAGCCAGCAACGAGAATCAATCGGGCTGGAATAAATAGAACCGGAGGGGAACATGAAACCAATTCACATATTAATAATTGCGTCACTAGTCGTCACTACCCAGTTTTCTACCCTGGCATTTGCAGCAAAGGGAGGAAAACCACCGCCACAACCCGTGGTTGCTGAGGATGTTGACTGTACTGGCTGCGTTGATACAGCAGACATTGCGAGTGGTGCGGTAAATACAGATAAACTATCTGCCGAATTTCTTCAGTTGATAAATCAATTAGAAGCAAGAGTTACAGCATTAGTGAATCCACAGCAACCACCGGACCGTGAATTCATTGACAATGGTAACGGTACAGTCACAGATACCGGAACAGGTTTGATGTGGGAAATGAAGGATGCTAGTGATAGTGTAGAAGACTATGACAATCCCCATGATGTCGAGAACAGGTACACGTGGACAACACTTGATGATGGCGATGACACAGCTCAGACGGGACAGTTTTTTCTGACTTCCTAGCCAGACTAAACAATCCGGTCACTCCGTTCGCCGGTTATGCAAACTGGCGACTACCGACCCTGGAAGAATTAGAAACCATACTATTTGCGCCTGAACCGTGCACAGGTCGCTTATACGGAACCTGCATAATCGATCCACTCTTTTCGCCGTCAACCAATCAGTATTACTGGACAGCAACAACATGGCCAGTCGCCCCTACTAGTGCATACGCTATCTTTTTCGCCAATGGTCATATAGCCGCCAGTGAAAAATACGGCATCTATAATGTGCGAGCTGTAAGAAACGCCAATTAACTTGATCGTTTAATCTGCCTTTCAGGACTTCTAAGCTTATCCAATGCCGTATTACTTCACCATCACACCTATGCACTAGAAGCTGATATATGACGAATTACCGCATACTTTATGAGAAAGGAGTGGGAGTTCGCTGTGAGCCTGACGGTCACTGGTACTATCCGTTTGCAGATGGCGGAGATCGCCCTGTTAGCGATATCAGCCGATCTGGTGTACAAGCTGCATTCAGACTAAGGCCTATCGCCCTCGAAGCGGTCGCGGGTCCTATGCATGGCACAACCTTACTATTGCCATGCGAAGAGAACATCGACGAAATACTAATGTCGAACGGGCCAGCATTCTTCACCTTACCATCAGAGCACTGGTTCGATGTTCGGATACAAGAGCTATTCAGTAAGATGGTTGACGTGAAAATAAAAGTCACAACAGTTGAAAAAGTCACATATATCCTCAATGCAGTTAGCCATCATTGTCAACGGCTTGCGGAAGCCTATTCTGATATTTGCCATGATTTCTCAGCCATGCCACGTCCTCCGAGTGGGAGCAGATCAGATAGGTTGTTGTTCTCGGCTAACTATTCACCATGGTTTGAGTTTGATGCGTTAGTGACGGCAGCGCGACGCGCTTACGATAGTACTTCGTCTATACTCTGGAACGCTTTTGGAGACAAAGACGGGTGCCCGGATTCGTTTTATAAAACATACCCTAAATGCCACAAGCTACCAGATACGTTGGGAGAGCGCCTAAATACAAGTTGGGAAGAGTGCGGCAAGAAGATCACTAACTACCGTGACAATGTTCAGCACTTTGGCACTATGGACTTTGGTATGGGATCTGTCGAAATGACAAAATTAGAAGGCGTCCTCTGGACTACACAAGTCTTTATACCAGACAATCCTGAGGTACGGTCTAGAAGCAAGTTTGAGTATAACAACAGGCAAGATGCCCTGTCCTATGGTTGGATGATTTCTTGCGAGGTGCTTGGCGTTATTTCAGATATTGTGAATGCTGTGGTAAACCAACGGGCCATAGAATAAATACGCGGCGAATATTTATTGACTCGTTGAACACAGTACTTTATTTGTCTACTACCAACCCTCGAATGGCAACTATTGGCCGGTTATCACCTTTCCGGACGTCGTCCTTGCCGGGTTTTAAGAGGTTGTTGAAAGGCAAGTCACCGCCCCAAACAGGACTTTCCCCGCCGACCCCACCGGTTCCACTCAGCCGGATCCAGGATGGGCTGGCATCGAAAAAAAATCCCGCGATGAACCGACGCACCCGACGAACCGACGAACCGACGAACCGTCGCTTCCCCATGCGTTTCAACTGCTTGAAAACACAGGGTCGGCGTCGGGGGCGACAGGTGTTGCCGGCAATTGCTCAGTCCGTGGCCCCCAGAATGGCCCTCACCTCCGGATGCTCGAACATGTACTCCCGCAGCCGGTGATAATGCCTGGCACACTCCCGGGCGAAACCGCCGCCGGTGAAGCTCAGATGTGAATACGCATAGAGACATGCGGTGATCCCCAGCGCGTCCCCCGACAGGTCACCCTGGTATATGTTGTCGCAGGTCACGCGGAAGACAACGTCACTTGCGGGCGCCATGTAGAACCCGCCGTTGCTGAGCGTGAAGAAGTCCCAATATCCCCCGCCGTAGTCTTTCGCCGTTCTCTCGGTGATGCCGTATATGACCGGCTCCAGGCGCAGCGGGAAGTGAACCCCGAAGAGCCGCTCGGCGACTGCCGTGCGCCGGTCCTCCGGAACGAGCTCCCGTGTCACGATGATTTGGGTCGATTGCGTGTTCAAATTGTGTCTCCTGAAAAGCCCCGACTCCCTCGAAAGCCACACGAACGAAAGTCTCCGAAGTGAATCGGATACATACAGTTCGGTGGAAGATTCGAGAGAGGAGGGGAGTGTCGAAAGGAAGGGGTTTTGTGAATGGTTAGTTGAGTAGTGTCTCTCCGAGTTCTTCGGGACAGGCACCCGCCATCAGTCTGGCTTGGTCCATGACCGCATCGGCCAGTGCTTCTTCGGGAAGGTCCCAGTCTAAGAACAGAAGTGCGTCGGTATTTGGTTTTCATAGGTCATGCGGTGGTTCTCCTGTAAAAGTAATAAGCGATCCCGGCGGTGGCCAGGACGATGAGGCTCAACAAAGGTCGGAAGTAAAGCAGTATCCCCAGTCCGATCACGCCGTAGATCCGGGTGACGGGCAGCAGGAGACACAGCGCGGTGAGAATCGCGACGTTGATGAAGGACATGTTTTCTCCAAATTGAGTAAGACGTTGAAGGGGAAGGGTGACGCCGAGGTCGGTATACGGTCGGTATTGCGGAAGTGCTTTGGTGAGGCTCGGGGAAAGCCTCAGGTTTCTTGAACTATGGATGCACCTCTGCTGGAGACCGAGGGAAAGGAACTCCCTCAGACAGTTTTCGAGGTCTTTCTCGCTGCAGCCTATTTCACGGCGGCTTTTTTGATCGCCGCTTTCCTTGTGGCGCTTCTTCAGCGTGTCGATGATCGAATCGATAGACAGCCACTCATCCGAGAAGAAGCCGCCGCCGTCGTTCTTCGAGATGCGCAGATGCACGATCGAATCGGGGTTGATGCCGATCTGGTACGTCAGCTTCGACTTGCCGGAGAGCATGGGGCAGGTGGCGGTCTTCAGGACCTTCATATTTGTGTCTTCGGATTTGCTCATGAGTTTTCTCCTTGGGTTGGTTCGGGAAGTGGGTCGAGGATGTCTTCGATCAATTGCCGCAATTCGCCGTTCACCCAGGGTGCATCCGAAATGACGAAGCAGAGACCATATTCGTTGTTGGCCAGGTAGATGGCGATGAAGAATGCACCCTGCTTCATGATGCCTTCCCAGGGAATCGTCAGCAGGGAACAGCCGTCCCAGATCTCGTCCAGGGTGCGGTCGGCGTCTCCCTCCTGGATCAGGATGGTGTAGCCGTACCAGTCGGGGTCGTATGGATGGCCCTCCCAGGTGTAGTCCGCGATGAGCCGTTCGACGAGGTCTTTGACGGTGGGATATGCGGGGTCGGTGGGAGGGAGTTTGGAAAGAACTGAGATGGATTTGAAGGTGATCACGTTGGGATCCTCCATAAATGAAAAACCCGCCGGGGCGGCGGGCGTGAATATTCATATGTGATGCTCTGATGAGCGCGAGTGATGCCATATTTCAGCATTCGCATTCGCTAAAATCACTCCAACCTTATATTCTGATAGGCGCCATTCACGTTATACGAGATAAATGAAATGAGTGTTGATCTAAGTGAGGCAGCATTTAACAAAGCATTCCATCGGTTCTGTAATTCGGTAAAGGTGAAGCGGCGTTTTTCAAGGTAGTTGTCGCGTCAACCGTTTTCATCATGCTGCCTTTTGGCATTCCATTTCCGGTCGCTCCGGGTTTAGCATGACCGCGCCGATCGGTGACCAGTTTCGGGTTTCTCCTGACCATCGTTCGGGGTGTGCGGCCCTGGCTGCCTGATACACGGCATCACGTTTCGCCAGAATCACTTTGTCTTCACCATGATGCCGTTGCGCCGGAGTGACGAAGCGGATGCGGCTGTGGCGATGCTCCTGGTTGTACCACGCAATGAAGTCGCGCACCCACGCTCGGGCAGCGTCGATATCGGCAAAGCCTTGCGAGGGCCATCGAGGGCAGTACTTCAGCGTCCTGAACAGGGACTCCGAATACGGGTTGTCGTTGCTGACCCGAGGCCGGCCCCGTGAAGGGGTTACCCCCAGCTCATACAGCTTGGCCAGCAGCGTCGATGACTTCATCGGGGCGCCGTTGTCCGAGTGCAGGACCAGCGAGACTCCCCAGCAGCGCTCGGCCGTGACGGTGCGCTGCATCAACCCGGCGGCGTGTTCACCGCTCTCCTGTTCGTAGACCTCCCAGCCGACGGCTTTGCGGCTGTAGATGTCTTCAACCAGGTACAAGTAGTAGAACTGTCCACACACCGACGTGGGCAAATAGGTGATGTCCCAGGACCACACCTGATTGGCCATTGTGGCACGGTAGCTGGTCGGCGGTGTCCGCGGCCGCGGTGACTGTGCACGTCCACGCCGATGCCCCTGGTCATGCGCCTTGAGCAGCCGGTAGAACGTGGACTCCGACGCCAGATAGACGCCTTCATCGGCCAGTTTTGGCACAATCTGGCTCGGCGGCAGCGGCGCATGATCCGCACGGTTGCAGGCGGCCAGCACGGCGCATTGCTCGGCCTCGCTCAGTTTGTTGCTGGGCGCCGGCCGCGTGGTCGTCGTGCGGGCATCCACCTTCACCTCATCACCCTCCGTCCAGCGCTGCAGCGTACGCAGCGTCAATCCCGCCTCGGCGCAGGCCTGCGCCTTGCGTGCGCCGGCCTGGGTCGCCTCGTTGATCCATCCCACCAGGTGTTGCCGCTCCGGGGCCGGGGTTAACTGTCCCCGTCCTCTCCCCAGAGGGCGTTCAACTTTTTTCGCAGCACCAGCAGTGCCGCCGCCTCCGCCAGCGCCTTCTCTTTGCGATAGAGCTCGCGCTCCAGCTCGCGGATACGCCTCCTGTCGGCCCTGGTTTGTGCGCGCTCGTCCTGCAACTGTTGCTTGGCCAAGTCCTGCCCATCCAGGCAGGCTTGTCGCCACGCCTTGACCTGCTCAGGGTACAGACCCTTCTCACGGCAATGCTGACTCAGTTCAATCTCTGACAGAACGCTCGTCTCAATCACCACCGCCAACTTCGCTTCCGCCGACCAATGCTCCGGCAACTTTCCACTCCCCGACACCACCGCACCTCTCGTCATGGCTTGTTTGCGCCAAGTGTACAAGGTGACGTCAGAAATGCCTTCCTGCCGGGACAACTCCGCCACAGACAGATTGCCAGGTGCTAACATCTTCTTCAGAACAGCCGCCTTACGCTCCGGTGAATAACCCGTCATTTCTCACTTCTTTCCGCCCCCGGTCTATGTTTAACTCCACGTCAGAGACGCGACAACTATCCTGACACCGGGGGGAAGAGTGGGGTTGCATTCAAGGATTTTGGCAGCGGGCTGCCACATAAGTGGGAAGGCTATAAGGATTGGGTCTACAACGAAGGGCGTCGTGTTCTAGACGTCAAGTCTTGGAGGAAATCAGGAATCGGAAAAGGAATTATAATAAAGAACACGATTGCGGCGGTGGAGATTCATCAAGACTCAGAATACAGAAATAATTTGGTCCAATGGGATTGACGCTATGGCGAAAAATCGCGTACGCATAAGTCTCTGCTTGAATCATCGGAAGATCCAAAGACTACAAAAAATGTTGAGGCAGCGCTATATTCACTTTACAAAGGAAAGGGTGAAGGTGATGGTCATGCATTCACCGCTCTGGTCAATCTTCTTGGGAAACGTTATGACCTGATTGCATATCTATTTTTTCTGAAAGACTGGACGACTTACATGCCAGTCAGGCCAACTAGATTTTCTAAAGCATTCGAGATTCTTGGAGTGCCGTTGGATATGATCGGCAGCTGCTCCTGGAAAAATTACCAGGAAATTTTACAACGACTCGAAATGGTCAGACAGAAGCTTGCGGAATATCAAGTCCCAGGAAATAGACTGATCGATGCCCATTCATTCTGTTGGATCATGGTCAGTCTGTGGGATATAGAAGAAACACCGGTCGAGTACACTAAAATCCAGGCAGCCCCCGTCGCATCAACCAAGCCGGTTTTCTTTGAAAACCAAAACTGCGCAAAGCAGAAAACGGCTGATGACTACATTGTTGAGGCCCGTAGGAACCAGCAGATCGGTGCTCAGGCGCAATTCCATGTGCTCAGATACGAAGTAGAGCGGCTGTCAAAGCAGGGTAGAATAGACTTGGCGGCCCAGGTCGAAGATGTCAGTAGTGATCCTGCGCTTGGATACGATATCAAGTCTTTCTATGCTGATGGGTCTGACAAAAGGATTGAAGTCAAGGCGGTATCTGCGAGGGATGGTCAATGGCGTTTCTATCTGACTGACAATGAGCTCGAAAAAAGTACGGCGTTGGATGGCTATGTATTTGCGCTGGTGAGCAAGATGAATAGCAGCAACCCCCATATATGGGAAATACCAGCAGTTCAATTACCCGATGACGCCATCTATCCCTGTACGTACCTAATATATCTGGAGTCGCCAAAATGAAAAAACCGCCGGGCTGCGGGTTGGCGGATGGACTGGCGAGGCCCTAGAGGTGTTCATATAAGATGCCGAAAAAGGCGCGTTTCGAGGTCGAAAAAAGAGCCCGCCACTAGCGTGACTTGGCGGGCATTTTATGAGGGGCCAAGTTGTGGGGGCAGCTGGAGGATGGTTTGAATAGGTGTTGTGTGGATGATGTGCTACGGGTGATCACCGATGCAGGCGTTGGAGTATGGAAACCGAATCTGGCAGGAGAAACTCGTGGCTTGAACCTGAACTGACAGTCACCACCATCAAACCGGTAACTGTCAGTTCAAATCAGAACTACTACACCTAAAAATTGCACGAACCTTGCTATGCTCGTTCTCAATACCTTTATTTTATTCTGCCTATATGCCCACTCACTTGCATGAGCATTCCTTGGACTCTAGCGTGGTATCAACCAGCTGGGCAACAGCTTATAAGGATCGATATCCACTGACCTGTTATAGGTTATCGCGTTGTCGTCCAGCATTTTCTGCAGACTTTTGTCAATGCAGCTATCAAATAAATCCGTGCAACCGCCGATGAATTCACCACCAATATAGATTTGCGGCATGGTGGGCCAGTCGTTGCTTTTCTCCAGCACCCGGCGCATCCGGTTGCCACGATCGTCCACGGCCAGTTCGGCCGAGTCCAGATCGATGGATCGGTAGTCGATATCGTATTTATCTAGGATATTGCGTACGGACCAGCAGAACTCGCACCATTCGAGCCCGAAGATGATCACCGGGTTCGCCTGGTCGTTGACGATGGTGTTTACTTCTTCCACGTCGCGCTCATCGAGCGGCGCATTATCTACGGCCGGCGCTTCTTTGGCTTCTTCATCCACGGCGTCGAAACGGTAGCCGGGCGTGGATCGCGAAACCTCGTATTCTTCTTCACTCATATCCGCCGGCACATCCGCGAACAGTGGTGTGGACAGGTAACGCTCACCGGTATCCGGCAGCATGCATAATATATTGGAACCTTCCGGCGCGGTTTCGGCGATGCTGATCGCACCGGCCAGGGTCGCGCCCGCTGATATACCGACGAAGATCCCTTCCTTGCTGGCAAGTTCGCGTGCATACTTGAGCGCATCATTGCCGTTTATGGGAACGATTTCGTCGATGTTTCTGGCTTCGGTGACCTCATCCATCAGCTTTGGAATGAAATCCGGCACCCAGCCCTGCATCAGGTGCGGTCGGAACAGCGGATGCGTTTCGCTGTTCGAACCGTCGGCATTGCGCGCCTGCGGTATTCCACTGGACAGGATCGGCGCGTTGTCGGGTTCACACACGATGATTTTTGTATTCGGGCTTTTCACCTTCAACACGCGCGACACACCGTTGAGTGTACCGCCGGTACCAAAGCCGCTTACCCAGTAATCGAGTGGAATGTCATCGAAGCTCTCGAGTATTTCCACTGCGGTCGTCTTTGCATGAATGTCCGCGTTGGCCGGGTTCTGGAACTGCAGTGATTGCCACCAGCCGTTCTTTTCGGCGAGTTCCCTGGCCTTCGCGACCATGCCCGAACCCATCTTGTCCGCGGGTGTCAGCACCACTTTCGCACCCAGAAAACGCATCAACCTGCGCCGCTCCACGCTGAAGTTCTCTGCCATCGTGATCACCAGCGGATAGCCCTTTTGCGCGCATACCATCGCAAGACCGATGCCGGTATTGCCGCTGGTCGCCTCGACGATGGTCTGGCCCGGCCTGAGTTCACCGCGACGTTCCGCATCCTCGATCACGCCCAGCGCCAGCCGGTCCTTGACCGAGCCCATCGGATTGAAGGATTCGACCTTGGCGTAGATATTCACGTGTTTCGGGCCGATGTTGTTCAGACGCACCACCGGCGTATTGCCGATCGTGCCCAGTATGCTGTCGTAACGTTTACCCATGATTCCTCTCTTCTGTGATCATTTGCGACCTTTAGTACGGTGGTGCTCTGTTATTGTTGTCAGGATCTGCCCTTAAGCCGGCGTCACCGGCTGTACCGTAGCGACCACACGCTCACCCGCGGCGATGATTTCTTCCACCAGTACCTCCGCCTGTCGCCACGAAGTTCGCGCACCCACGAAACAGGGCCGGATGGCGAGTCTGCCATTGACAATCGTCGTGCTGGGCATCGCGCGCCCGTTGTGCACCATCCTGCGATGCACGAGCTGGTTGAGATAGTCCAGGTCGGCCCAGCCGTGGTGTACATAACGGATGCAGCAGATCGACAGCGTCGGCTCCTGCACGACTTCCAGGTTCGGATGCGCGCGTGCCTGCTCCGCGACGTAACTCGCCATGTCGTTGTGACGACATACACGTTCCTGCAGTCCTTCCCGGCCGATCTCGCGTATCAGTGCCCACACCACCGCACCGCGCGACGGCGCGGATAGCTCGACGCCAAAATCGTAATAAGGAATGCCGCTGCCGTCCAGTGAATGCGACGCCACTGCATCGGCGAAAGCGCCTTCGAGATAGTCTGAGGCCTGCTGGGTGAACGCACGGTGCAGCAGGTTGCGGTCACGCACGAACGTAGCGCCGATACCGACCGGTGCGCCGATCCATTTGTGCGGGTCCACGATCACCGAGTCGGCCAGCTCAAGCCCGTCGAAAAGCGGTCGCACCCGCGCGTCGAGAATACCGGGCAGGCCGTAGGCTCCGTCGACATGGAACCAGACGTGGTATTCCCCGGCAAGCTGGCCAAGCTGCCTGAGCGGGTCGATCGCGCCGGTGCCGGTTGTACCTGCATTGGCAACCACAGCCACCGGTATGACATCGGCCTTCTGATCGGCGACAAGTTGCTCCAGCAGCGCCTCTGGCAACATTCTGCCGATTGCGTCCGAAGCGACGGTCACCACCGCAGCGCGCCCCATGCCCAGCACCGCCGCGGCGCGGTGCACGGTATGATGGCAGGCCCGCGTGGCATAGATGCGGCAGGCCCTGGTGATGCCGTCGCGCGCCGGGTCGATGCCCCTGCGCTCGGAAGCCCACTGGCGAGCGGCGCCGAGAGCGACCAGGTTGGCCACCGAGCCGCCGCTGCTGTAGACCCCTTTCATGTTCTCGGCCAGGCCGAACATTTCCGCCAGCCACTGCAACGACAGTTCTTCCAGGTAGTTGAACGCGGTCAGGCCGAGGCGCTGTGGTGATGCGACCGCCCCGGCAAGGGTTGCCAGCACACCGATGTTGGTCGCGCCCGTGGTGATAAAGGAGGTGCAGCCGGGATTCGGTATCTGCGAACCGTTGGGTATCAGGGTTTCACCCATTTCCTTCATCACTCCGTCGATTCCGATGCCCTGCGCCGGCACCGTCCGGTTCAGCACATCACGCCAGCGCTCGGGTTGCAGCATCGCATCATCATGTTCGAAGCGCTGATACCGGTCGAGGTACTCACCCAGCTGCATCAACCGCTCGGCAATCGTGCCGCAATCCGCCCTGTCGATCGTCTTTGTGCTGTTCATCAATCTGTCTCTCTCATCTGCACTGAAACTGTCTCGCTTGAACAGGCGAGTGAAGTCGCTGCACGCGGGCGTCGCCACTCCCGCGTGCCATCAGACCAGCAACCTGGCGCCTCTTGCCATAAATTCCATCATTCTCGGCACGCTGGCGATCTCGACGCCCGCGCGCAGAATGTCGCTGGTACAGCTACATAGTCAGAATTTCGCAAACAAGTCCAGCCAGTAGTCCGGAGTCAAGTTTCTTGGGGTACGTGATTGTGAGGAATGCATACTACCCGAGTGTCACAGATCTTTTCTTCGTTGGCATCATGTATGTGCCTGTGGCTCAGAGGGCCAGCCAGTGTTCATTCGTTATATCTACCAGAACACTGATTACTTGCAGGGCCAGAAGGTTACCAGCGTAGCGGCGATGCATTAAATGTGAGAATGGTACATCGCCAATGACGATGTGCTCCATACTCCCCTATGACTCACACCGAGGGATTCCGATCCCCCGGACCCACTATTGGAGTCCCTAGATCTCAATTCCATAAGCCTATGAATTTCATGGAAGGTGGTGGGCCCGCCAGGACTCGAACCTGGGACCAAGGGATTATGAGTCTCCCTTCCCCCGCAACGGCCCAGGGACTGCCCTATCAGAGGGTGGCCTCATATATATAGAATGCCAGCGGCGGGTTGGGTAAGTGCACCCACCCGTTTAAGGCCCCGATGACCTGCTCAGTGCATCTCTTCGGATTCGCCTTCGAGGAATGACCTGATGCCGTCCCGCTCGATGACTTGCATCGCTTCGTCCAGAGCTTCCTGGTCGGTGTCGAACGGGTCATCCCATACGGTCGATGTGTTCTCTTCGTCAATGACCTCCAGGATCCAGCCCGATTCGTCCTCGCCGCGATAGATGTCGACTTGAATCCTGGTGCCGTCCCCGGTGATTTCCCGGCAAAGCGGCGACATGACAATTTCCGGATCGGACATGATGTTTCTCGTGAATGATGGGTAGACGAAAGTGTAGCTTATGGGGATATAGGTGAGAAGGAAGTGGGACCCCGCCGGGACACGCAGCGCCGACCCGGTGACTTATGATCTCTTTGCCCGTTTTCTATGCGAGCACGGACCGAACGATGAGATGTAAGCCGAAGAATTTAAATGGCTCCCCGGGACGGGCTCGAACCGCCGACCTAGTGATTAACAGTCACCCGCTCTACCGACTGAGCTACCGGGGATCAGAGAACCTGCAAGAGCGCGCATCATACTGGATTCGCGGGTTTTCGGTCAACGCAAGCCTCGGTTTCTCGATTTTCACCTCACGGGCACAGTATGGGGCTGCCGTCGCAGCGCGAGTAAGTCAGGCGCGGGCGGCCGCTGTTCGACAGACAGATCACCCTGGGTCTTGCGGCCTTGCGGGTATCACAGAAGGTGAACGAGCTGTTCGAGCCGCCGCTGCTCCCGTCAGGCTGGTACATGATCCGTTTGCGGTAATTGCTGGCGTGCAGGATGACGCCGGCAGCCAGCGGGTTTCCGGCGTGCAGCACCGGTTCATCGGCTTCTCGTTCCCGGTTGTCACTCGCAAACAGCATCCAGCCGTAGCTCCAGGCGCTGCTGTTGCCGCAGTTCACCTTGTCCATGCTCGGGCACAACACCGTGCGGCGCCCGTGTTTGATCGCCTCGCTGCGTGCCAGCTGTAATGCCGTGATGAACAGGTTGACCTCGGCGACCATGCGGTTTTCCTGTATCAATGTGTGGAACTGGCCGTAGGCCCCGGTGGTCAGTGTGGCAATCACGGCCAGGCTCGCGAGCAGTTCGGGCAGTGTCACGCCCAGTTGCCGCCTGCGTGCAGTGTGCCGGCATGACGAAATATTGTTGGCAGACATGCCGGCTCCCTCCCTCCATGGCAGGTATTCCCTGCGGGCATTATTTTTGCTGCTGCAGGGGGGTAACGCCGTTTGCCCCGGAACCCGGGATTGCCGCCACTGCAGGCTTGCAGTCGCAGGCCCGTGGCCTGCCTGCATGGGCAGTTTCTGCCTTGCGGGTGGCGAATTACATCAGTCGGGGACGACCGTCCGGGTAGGACGGGGGCGGTTCAGTGTGTCAGTGCTGCCGTGAGGCGGGAGATCGCTTCCTGGAGGACGTCGAGGCCGATTGCAAAGGAGAAGCGCACGTAGCCGGGGGCGCCAAAGGCGGAGCCGGGCACCAGCGCCACGCCTGCCTTGTCGATCAGGTATTCAGCCAGCGCGATGTCGTCGTTGACACCGTCGAGGCGGTCGATGGCCTCCTGGACGTGGGGAAAACAGTAGAAGGTCCCGTCTGCCGGCAGGCACACCACGCCGGGTATCCTGTTCAGGGCGTCGATCACAAAATCATGCCGCTCGCGAAAGGCCTTGAGCATGGGCTGGATGCAGGACTGGTCACCGTCCAGTGCTGCCTGCGCGGCGACCTGGGAAATCGAGGCCGGATTGGAGGTGCTCTGCGACTGGATTTTCTTCATGGCCTTGATCAGTTCGGCCGGGCCGCCGGCATAGCCGATGCGCCAGCCGGTCATGGCGTAGGCCTTGGATACGCCGTTCAGGACGATGGTGCGATCGTAGAGTTCCGGGCAGACATTGAGGATGTTGCAGAAGGGCTCTTCTCCCCAGAGTATGTGCTCGTACATGTCATCGGTCGCGACCAGCACCTGCGGGCTGTGCTTCAGCACCTCGCCAAGTGCGGCCAGTTCCGCCCGGGTATAGGCAATACCGGTGGGGTTGGACGGGCTGTTGATGACGAAGATGCGGGTCCTGGGTGTGATGGCCGCATCCAGCTGCTGTGGTGTGATCTTGAAACGGGTGTCGACGCCGGCGCGGATGATGACCGGTTCCGCGTCTGCCAGGCGCACCATGTCAGGGTAGGATACCCAGTAGGGTGCCGGAATGATCACCTCGTCACCGGTGTTGAGAAAGGCCTGTGCCAGGTTGAAGAAGCTTTGCTTGCCGCCGCAGGACACCAGGATCTGCTCGGGCTTGTATTCCAGCCCGTTGTCGCGCCTGAATTTCGCTATAATCGCCTGCTTCAGGGCGGGTGTCCCGTCCACGGCGGTGTAGCGGGTGAAGCCGTCCCTGATCGCCTGGATTGCGGCCGCCCTGATATGTTCGGGTGTGCCGAAGTCCGGTTCGCCGGCGCCCAGTCCGATGATGTCCTTGCCGGCCGCACGCAGTTCGGCGACCCGCGCCGTGACCGCGAGTGTCGGGGAAGGTTTGACGCGTTGTACCCGCATCGAGAGCGTGAGCTTGTCCAAGACTGTATCCTTGCGGTCCGATGGCTGTTGCAGCAGTCCCGTTATCATACGCAAAGTCAGGCAGTTGACCATAGCCCGTGAGTGAACAATTCCAGCTGAAATGCAACCTGCAGCCCGCCGGCGACCAGCCGCAGGCCATCGTGAAGCTGGTCGAGGGTCTGGAGGACGGGCTGAGCCACCAGACCCTGCTGGGCGTGACCGGCTCGGGCAAGACCTACACCGTTGCCAACGTGATCCAGTCCGTGCAGCGGCCGACCCTGATACTCGCGCCCAACAAGACCCTGGCCGCCCAGCTGTACGGGGAGATGCGCGAGCTGTTTCCCGACAGCGCGGTGGAGTATTTCGTCTCCTACTACGACTACTACCAGCCCGAGGCCTACGTGCCGGCATCCGATACCTATATCGAAAAGGATGCCTCCATCAACGAGCACATCGAGCAGATGCGGCTGTCCGCGACCAAGGCCCTGCTGGAGCGGCACGACGCCATCATCGTGGCCACGGTTTCGGCGATCTACGGCCTGGGCGATCCGCGCGCCTACCTGCGGATGGTGCTGCACCTGATACGCGGCGAGAGTGCCGACCAGCGCACGCTGCTGCGGCGCCTCGCGGAGCTGCAATACACGCGCAATGATGTCGAGCTGCACCGTGCCACCTACCGGGTGCGCGGCGAGATTATCGATATCTTTCCGGCGGAATCGGACGGCGAGGCGGTGCGGGTGGAGCTGTTCGATGACCAGATCGATTCGCTGTCATGGTTCGATCCGCTGACCGGCGCCGTGCTGCGCCGCGTGCCGCGCCTGACGATCTATCCGAAGACCCACTATGCAACGCCGCGCGAGGTCATCCTCGGTGCGATGGATGAGATCAAGGTCGAGCTGCGGGAACGGCTGGAGCAGCTGCGTGACAACAACAAGCTGGTCGAGGCGCAACGGCTGGAACAGCGGACCCTGTTCGACCTGGAGATGATGGCGGAACTCGGTTACTGCTCGGGCATCGAGAATTATTCCCGCTACCTGTCCGGGCGCGCGGCCGGCGAACCGCCGCCCACCCTGTTTGATTACCTGCCGCAGGATGCCCTGCTGGTGATCGACGAGTCGCACGTCACCATTCCCCAGCTGGGCGGGATGTACCGCGGCGACCGCTCGCGCAAGGAGAACCTGGTCGAATACGGATTCCGCCTGCCATCGGCGCTGGACAACCGGCCGCTGCGCTTTGACGAGTTCGAGCGCCTGGCGCCGCAGACCCTGTTCATCTCGGCCACGCCGGGTCCCTACGAAGCGGAGCATGCCGGTGCCGTGGTCGAACAGGTGATCCGGCCGACGGGGCTGGTCGATCCGGAAATCGAGGTGCGCCCGGCAATCACCCAGGTCGATGACCTGCTGTCGCGGATACGCGAGCGGGTCGGCGCAGGGGACCGGGTGCTGGTGACGACGCTGACCAAGCGCATGGCGGAGGACCTGACCGAGTATCTTGGCGAACACGGGGTCAGGGTGCGCTACCTGCACTCGGACATCGAAACCGTCGAGCGGGTGGAAATCATCCGTGACCTGCGCCTGGGAGAATTTGATGTGCTGGTCGGGATCAACCTCCTGCGCGAGGGCCTGGACATGCCGGAGGTGTCGCTGGTGGCCATCCTGGATGCCGACAAGGAGGGTTTCCTGCGCTCCGAGCGTTCCCTGATCCAGACCATTGGCCGGGCCGCGCGCCACCTGCACGGCAAGGCCATCCTGTATGCGGATGAGATCACCGGCTCCATGCGCCGCGCGATGGATGAAACGGAGCGCCGCCGGGATAAGCAGCTGGCCTACAACAAGGCGCACGGCATCACGCCGCGCAGTATCCAGAAGGCGGTCACCGATATTATGGAAGGTGCATTCGGCACGGGACCCTCGTCGGTGCGGGAGTTCGCCCAGGTGGCCGAGGAGCTGCACACCTACGGCCACCTGACACCGAAGCAGCTGACCCAACAGGTCGAGCGGCTGGAGAAGGAGATGTACCGGCATGCCCGCGACCTGGAGTTCGAGGATGCCGCCCGGCTGCGCGACCAGATCCGGCGCCTCAAGAAGGGCAGCCTCGGCCTGGCGGACTGAGCGGGGCAAAACCCCGAAGCGGCGACAACATCGCGCGACAGGATCGCGTCGCTTTCGGATCTCCGGTAGCGGGATTGTTTCCCGGGCCCGGACCCGCGTGGATTACCTGCCTGCAAGCAGGGTTATCCGCCACGGGTATTGCAACCGAAGGGTGGTACCGGTATCGTTCCCGGTCTCGCAGGCGCGTAGCTCAGTTGGTTAGAGCACCACCTTGACATGGTGGGGGTCGTTGGTTCAACTCCAATCGCGCCTACCAACTTCTTCCCGAAAGCATCGCGTCGCGATGCTTTCTTTTTGCAGGACATGTGGCCCCTCGTATCGGTCACCACTGGAGCACGCCATGCCTACTGTGACGCTTCCCGACGGCAGCCGCCGCGAATTCGATCAGCCTGTTTCCGTGCACGCCGTTGCGGCAGATATCGGTCCCGGCCTGGCCAGGGCCGCGCTTGCCGGCAAGGTCAACGGCGAACTCGTGGATACCTCGTTTGTCATCGAGCAGGATGCCGATCTGGCGATTATCACCGTGCGTGACGAGGAGGCGCTGGAACTGCTGCGCCACGATGCCGCGCATGTCATGGCCCAGGCCGTGCAGGAGCTTTATCCCGGCACCCAGGTGACCATCGGGCCGGCCATCGAGAACGGTTTTTATTATGACTTCGCCCGCGAGGAAGCCTTCACCCCGGAAGACCTGAAAAAGATCGAGGCGCGCATGGCAGAGATCGTCAATCGCGACCTGCCGATCGTCCGCGAGGTCTGGGAACGTGAGGATGCGATGCGGACCTTTGCCGGCCTGGGCGAGGACTACAAGGTCGAGATCATCAGGGACATCATTCCCGAGGGCGAGGAGGTATCGATCTACCGTCAGGGTGACTGGTTCGATGTCTGCCGCGGGCCGCACCTGCCGGCGACCGGCAAGCTGGGCCAGGGATTCAAGCTGATGAAGCTCGCGGGGGCCTACTGGCGCGGCGATTCCGATAATGAAATGCTGCAGCGCATCTATGGCACGGCCTGGCGCGACAAGAAGGAACTCAATGCCTACCTGCAGCTGCTGGAAGAGGCCGAAAAACGCGACCACCGCAAACTGGGCAAGTCCATGGACCTGTTTCATACCCAGGAAGAGGCCCCGGGGATGGTGTTCTGGCACGATCACGGCTGGCGCATCTACCTCGTCATCCAGGACTACATTCGCGGCATGCTGAAGCAGCACGGCTACCAGGAGATCCACACCCCGCAGATCATCGACCGCTCCCTGTGGGAGCGCTCCGGTCACTGGGAGAAGTTCTCGGCCGACATGTTCACCACCGACTCCGAGAACCGCACCTACGCCATCAAGCCGATGAACTGCCCGGCGCACATCCAGGTCTTCAACCAGGGGCTGAAGAGCTACCGCGATCTGCCGCTGCGGCTGGCGGAGTTCGGGTCCTGCCATCGCAACGAGCCATCGGGCACCCTGCACGGCCTGATGCGGGTCAGGAACTTCGTCCAGGACGACGCCCACATCTTCTGCGCGGAAGACCAGATACTTGACGAGGTGTCAGACTTCATCGACCTGCTGTTCAGGGTATACGCGGACTTCGGCTTCACAGACATCAGCGTGAAGTTTTCCACCCGTCCCGAGCAGCGGGTGGGCGAGGATGCACTCTGGGATCGCGCCGAGGCGGCGCTGCAGGCGGCGCTGGAACACAAGCAGCTGGACTGGGAGCTGCAGCCGGGCGAGGGCGCCTTCTACGGGCCCAAGATCGAATTCAACCTGAAGGACTGCCTCGGCCGGGTCTGGCAGCTGGGAACCATCCAGCTGGATTTCTCCATGCCGGGTCGGCTGGGCGCGCACTACATCGCCGAGGACGGCAGCAAGCAGGTGCCGGTGATGCTGCACCGTGCAATCCTGGGTTCGCTGGAGCGTTTCATCGGTATTCTGATCGAACACTACGCCGGCTCGCTGCCGCTGTGGCTGGCCCCGGTACAGGCTGTGATCCTCAATATCACCGACCGCCAGGCTGGATTTGCCCGGAAAGTGGAAGAAACCTTGCAGAATCAGGGCCTGAGGGTTAAATCGGACTTGAGAAATGAGAAAATCGGCTTTAAAATCCGCGAGCACACAATCAGACGTGTCCCGTATCTCCTGGTAATCGGGGATCGGGAAACGGAAGCAGGTACCGTGGCCGTGCGCACGCGAAGCGGTGGTGACCTGGGCAGCATGTCGATCGAACAGCTGGCCGATGGTCTGAAAGCCGAATCCGCGAGCCGCGGCCGTACTGTTTTGGAGGGTTAGAGAATCGCCGCAAAAAAACCGCAACATCGGATAAACGATAAAATTCTTGCACCCGAAGTCAGGGTCATCGACCAGGAAGGTGCCCAGGTCGGCATCGTAGCCATCGAGGAGGCCCGGCAGATCGCCGGCGAAGCCAGCCTCGACCTGGTGGAAATTTCGCCCAACGCGGAACCGCCGGTTTGCCGGGTCATGGACTACGGCAAGTTCCGGTTCGAGGAAAGCAAGAAGCTGCAGACCGCCAGGAAGAAGCAGAAGCAGATCCAGGTCAAGGAAATCAAGTTCCGGCCCGGGACCGATATCGGCGACTACAAGATCAAGCTGCGCAAGCTGATCGAGTTCCTGGAAGAGGGTGACCGGGTCAAGGTCACCCTGCGATTCCGGGGGCGCGAGATGGCGCACCAGGAACTCGGGCTGGAATTGTTGCAGCGGGTGAAGGCCGACCTTGAGCCATACGGTACGGTCGAGCAGGAACCGAAAATGGAAGGGCGGCTGATGGTCATGGTGCTGGCCCCCAAGAAGCACAGGTGATCGCGGGTATGCCGGGGTCCGGAATTATTTTGGAGAAGCAGTAATGCCTAAGATGAAAACGAATCGTGGCGCCGCCAAGCGCTTCAAGAAGACCGGGTCCGGCAGTTTCAAGCGCGGCCAGTCGCACCTGCGCCACATCCTGACGAAAAAGAGCAGCAAGCGGAAGCGCCAGCTGGGTTCGCCGTCGGAAGTGCACGAAGCCGATGTTGCAGCCGTGCGCCGTATGTTGCCTTTCAGTTGAATTCATTTTTTCAGAGGTTTTAGCAATGCCAAGAGTAAAACGCGGTGTAACCGCACATGCCAGACACAAGAAGGTGCTGGACAAGGCCAAGGGTTATTACGGTGCGCGCAGCAAGGTCTTCCGTGTTGCCAAGCAGGCTGTTACCAAGGCCGGCCAGTATGCCTATCGTGACCGCCGTCAGCGCAAGCGCCAGTTCCGTGCGCTGTGGGTCGCGCGCATCAATGCCGCCGCCCGCGAGAACGGCATGTCCTACAGCCGCCTGATCGACGGCCTGAACAAGGCGAACATCGACGTCGACCGGAAGGTGCTGGCAGACCTGGCGGTATTCGATGCCGCCGGCTTTAGTGCGCTGGCTGAAAAGGCCAAGGCCAGTCTATCGGCTTGACCCCTTTACCGCGGTTGTTGACGAAAAGGGGAAAGGTCATGGCCTTTCCCCTTTTTTGTTCCACACCGGTGTCGCGCATATCACGCCGGCATGAAGGGTCATGCAGGGAACGGCCAGTGAAGCAATCTTTTAAACTTGTCGAGTCGGTTGGAGACAGCTTCGTCACTTCGTTTCACCGGAAACTGCTCCTGCGTTACCCAACTGCCTGCATGGCCCAGGCCAGTTTCTCGACCGCTTCGCGGTCTCACCTTCTCCATGCAGGCGTCGCAATGACCGGTTGCCCAGTGTCAGGTAAAACCAGTAAAGGGAGCACTATCAGGTGAACAGCCTGGAAGAACTCGAAAAGCAGGCATTGGACGAGATTGCAGCGGCAGCCGATCCGGCAGCCCTTGACGGCGTGCGGGTCAGCTATCTCGGCAAGAAGGGGCAGCTGACCCGGCAGCTGAAACAGCTCGGTGCGCTGCCGGCAGCGGAACGTCCGGCAGCAGGACAGGCAATCAACCAGGTCAAGGAGCGGGTTCAGCAGGCGCTGGAAGCGCGCCGGGGCGGGTTGCAATCCTCGCAACTGGATGCGCGGCTTGCGAGCGAGCGCGTCGATGTCACCCTGCCGGGGCGCGGCCAGCCGCAGGGCGGCCTGCACCCGGTGACCATCACCATGCGCCGTATCGAGCAGTTGTTCCGGCCGCTGGGCTTCAGTGTTGCGGAAGGCCCCGAGATCGAGGATGACCATCACAATTTCGAGGCCCTGAACATCCCGGCGCACCATCCTGCGCGTGCCATGCACGACACCTTCTATTTCGATGCGCATACCCTGCTGCGTACCCACACCTCGCCGGTGCAGGTGCGGGTAATGGAGCGGCAGCCGCCGCCGTTGCGCATCATTGCGCCCGGTCGCGTCTATCGCTGTGATTCAGACCTGACGCATACCCCCATGTTTCACCAGGTCGAGGGCCTGCTGGTGGACGAGCAGGTCAGTTTCGCAAATCTGCGGGGGCTGCTGGATGAGTTCCTGCGTGCATTTTTCGAGCGCAGTGACCTGCCGGTGCGTTTCCGGCCGTCCTATTTCCCGTTTACCGAACCCTCGGCCGAGGTGGACATTCAGTGCGTCATCTGCGCCGGGGCTGGCTGCCGGGTCTGCGGGCAGAGCGGCTGGCTGGAAGTGCTGGGTTGCGGCATGGTGCATCCGAAAGTATTCGAGCAGGTCGGCATCGACAACGAACGCTATACCGGGTTTGCCTTTGGCATGGGCGTGGAACGCCTTGCGATGCTGCGCTACGGTGTGAATGACCTGCGACTGTTTTTTGAAAACGACATGAATTTCCTCAAGCAGTTTAACTAGAGAACTTCCGGTTAATTCATGAATCCCGTCATGGCGAGCGCAGCGAAGCAATCCCGTAACCGGCGAATCAACCGGGTACAGATTGCTTCGTCATTTTGTGCAACGGCAACTGCTCCATGCCTCGCCCCGGGCGCCTGCTGCTGGTACCCTGCCGACAGCTTCCCTGAAGCCGTCGCGATGACGAATTAATCAGGGGTTCTCCGGGTATTACAAAACGACACAAGTCTCGAAATTTGACAGGAATCAGGACAAAGCCTGCAGCATGAAATTCAGTGAACAATGGTTGCGTGAATGGGTGAACCCGGCGGTTTCTACTGCGGAACTGGTGGAGCAGCTGACCATGGCCGGACTGGAGGTCGATTCGGTCGAGCCGGTCGGTGCGGGTCTGCAGGACCTGCTGGTGGGCGAGGTGCTGAGCGTTGCCCCGCACCCTGATGCCGACAAGCTGCGGGTGTGCCATGTTGCGATTGGCCAGGCAGAGCCGCTACAGGTTGTCTGCGGTGCGCCGAATGTCCGCGCCGGCGGCAAGTACCCGCTGGCGCCGGTCGGCGCGCGGCTGCCGGGTGATTTCAAAATAAAGAAGAGCAAGCTGCGTGGCGTGGAATCGCACGGCATGTTGTGCTCTGCGCGGGAGCTGGGCCTGAGTGAGGATCACGTGGGTCTGATGGATCTGCCGGAAGAGGCCGTGGCGGGCCAGAGCCTGCAGCAGCTGCTCGGCCTGAATGACAGCATCATCGAAGTGGACCTGACGCCCAACCGGGGGGATTGCCTGGGGATAGAGGGGATCGCACGCGAGGTTGGTACGCTGACCCGCAGCCCGGTGATTCCCGTGATCACCGATCCCGTTCCGGCCACGGTTGCCGATCGTTTCGCCATCGAGGTGCTGGCACCCGGGGCTTGTCCGCGTTACCTCGGGCGGGTGGTGGCCGGTGTGGATGCCGCCGCGGAGACGCCCCTGTGGATGCAGGAACGGTTGCGGCGCAGTGGCATGCGCAGTCTCGGCCCGTTCGTGGATATCACCAACTACGTCATGCTGGAACTCGGGCAGCCCATGCACGCCTTCGACCTCGACCGCCTGTCAAAGGGTATTCGCGTACGCTACGCACGGCGCGGGCGAGCAGTTGACCCTGCTGGACGAACGCACCATCAGCCTCGACGCCGACACGCTGGTGATTGCCGATCATGACAGGGCGCTGGCCATCGCCGGCGTCATGGGTGGTATCGACTCCGGTGTGCAGCCGGATACCGCAGTGCTGTTTCTGGAGTGCGCCTTTTTTACCCCCGAGGCGATTGCCGGCTGCGCGCGCAGGTACGCAATGCACACCGAATCTGCGCACCGCTTCGAACGTGGGGTCGATCCCGGGTTGCAGCTGCGTGCGATAGAGCGGGCAACCCGGCTGCTGCTCGAGATCTGCGGCGGTCAGCCGGGTCCGGTCATCGAGGTCAGTGATGCCGGTCACCTGCCGGCGGCCGTACCTATCGTGTTGCGCCGGGCTCGCCTGCAGCGTCTCCTGGGCATGTTACCCGAACCGCATGAGGTGACCGATATCCTGACCCGCCTGGGGATGACGGTGAGCTCGCAGGGCGAGGACTGGCTGGTGCACTCGCCGACCTTCCGTTTCGATATCCGGATCGAGGCGGATCTTGTCGAGGAGGTGGGTCGTATTCACGGCTACAACCGCCTGCCGAGTATCGCCATGCAGGGTGCGCTTGACGTGTTGCCGCTGCCGGAGAACGAGCAGTCGATGCAGCAGGTCTGCGACCTGCTGGTGGCGCGTGGTTACCAGGAAGCCGTGACCTACAGTTTTATCGATCCCGGGTTGCAGGCACGCGTGAATCCGTCACTGCAGCCGGTGCGGCTGGCCAATCCCATCTCCTCGGAGATGTCGGAAATGCGCACCAGTCTCTGGCCCGGGCTGATCAAGGCTGTGCAGTACAACCTGAACCGCCAGAAATCACGTCTGCGGCTTTTCGAGCATGGTCTCAGGTTTTATATGCAAGGCAATGATATAAGACAGGAAGTTATCTTGTCTGGCGTCGTAACAGGCAGGCGCATGCCGGAGCACTGGGATGACAGTGGCGAAGCCGTCGATTTCTATGACATCAAGCATGATGTGGAGATGCTGCTGCGCTCTGCCGCACACCGTGATGAAACGGTATTTGTGGCGGCCGAGCACCCGGCGCTGCATCCCGGTCAGTCGGCGCGGATCAAGTGCGGTGACCTGACGCTGGGCTGGCTGGGCAGGATCCACCCGGCACTGGCGAGCAGCCATGACCTTGACGTGAACACCTGCCTGTTCGAGTTGCAGTATGCGGCCATCAGGCAGGGTACCCTGGCGCAGTTCCAGCCGATTTCCCGCTATCCCTCGATTCGCCGCGACCTCGCGGTCGTCGTTGATGTGAACGCGGCTGCCGCCGATCTGCAGCGCGTCGTGGCGGAAGCGGCGGGCGGACTGTTGCAGGAGTTGGTGTTTTTCGATGTGTACCAGGGCAAGGGTGTAGAAACAGGGCGAAAAAGCATCGCCTTTGGCTTGATTCTACAGGATTATTCACGCACACTTACCGAACAAGATATCGAAGCCATCGTCGCGCGTGTGACCGCGCGGCTCGATGAAGAATTTGGGGCAACCTTAAGGACGTAGAACTATGGCACTGACAAAGGCCGACATGGCAGAAAGTCTGTTTGAAGAACTGGGTTTGAACAAGCGCGAGGCCAAGGAACTGGTGGAACACTTCTTCGAGGAAATCCGCATGGCGCTGGAAAACGGGCGTCAGGTAAAGCTCTCGGGTTTCGGCAATTTCGATCTGCGCGAGAAAAATGAAAGGCCCGGCCGCAACCCGAAAACCGGTGAGGAAATTCCCATCTCCGCGCGTCGCGTCGTAACGTTCCGTTCGGGTCAGAAACTCAAGGCGAGGGTAGAGGCGTATGCTGGAAGCGAGTCATAACAACGAGCTTCCACCTATCCCGGGCAAACGCTATTTCACCATCGGTGAAGTCAGTGAGCTGTGCGGTGTGAAGCCGCACGTATTGCGTTACTGGGAACAGGAATTCCCGCAGCTCAAGCCGGTGAAGCGTCGCGGCAATCGCCGCTATTACCAGCGTCAGGATGTGCTGATGATTCGGCAAATCCGCAGCCTGCTGTATGAACAGGGATTCACGATCGGTGGTGCTCGTCAGAAGATGTCCGGCGAGGATGCCAGGGAAGACGTTACCCAGAGTCAGCAAATCGTGCACCAGGTACGCCTGGAACTCGAGGATGTGCTGCAACTGCTGAAACGGTAGCCCGAACCCCGACTGGTTACTGTATAATCCCATTCTCGTTTTACCCGGGGCGTAGCGCAGTCTGGTAGCGCACTTGACTGGGGGTCAAGTGGTCGGAGGTTCAAATCCTCTCGTCCCGACCAAACCGGAAAATAAAAAGCCTCTCACGAAAGTCGGAGGCTTTTTTATTTTCCGGTTTGGGTGGGGAGACGGGACGTATCGGAGGTTCACAAAAAATCCCCGGGAGCGATTTTTGAACACCGCGCAAGCGGCGGCCCCGAAGGGGTGGCGGACAGGGATGTCCGCCATAAATCCTCTCGTCCCGAACAATTTTTCAAAGACTTGCAAAGTTTTATTGCAATCATTCCTGTCTAAAATAATTCCTCGTTGTCTAAAACTGCGACCAGTTCGGGTCGTGAGTCTATTTGTAATTTCAGGAAACCACTTCTGTAATCGGGTATTACAGATACCTGTCCTGATGGTGAGTAATCCAGGAACCGGGTGCTGGCAGCTGTTCATTACAACGTGATGTTTAGCAATAAATTTCAAGATCAGGTTGTTACACGTGCTTTCCATCAGTGCTCGTGCGGGATGATCCGGAATAATTCTACCAACGCAGATTGGATCTGGCAGATAGCGTCGGGAGGTCAGATTACGATCCAGACCCGGTCGTCTAGTTTCACAATACAAACAATCACTAAACGGGAAAACGACCCTGGTGCGACATTCCTTATCCTGCTGGAGTATCGCAACATCCTGATGCACTTGGTAAGTAATTCCCACACTACCCATAACGCGTGTCATGTCCTATAAATACTACGTAACCAGCTAATCGTATCGCCTTGACCCGATGATTATGGCGCGCCCTGGAATCCTGCAGTTCTTCCAGGGTTTAGTTCCCGGGTCATGCATGCAGCCAGATTAACCGCAAGGCGGTATAGCTACTGAAGGTAAGTACGGCATGTCTAAGTTGACAATATTCAGGTCACCCATTCCTATGGGTATGCAGGTTTTCGAGTACGGCGTGGAAGTAGCAGGAATAAGCAAACGCTTCCACGATGCAAGGAAATTCGCGAAACGAAACAAACGAAGAATTTATCTGGAACGCGTACCCGATAACAAGCGTGAGTCAAACGCAATCCGGGTCATTGGTAAATCCAGGGGTTGGCTCTTTGAACGGAAGAAATGCATTGGCTATGTCCCGGCAGATATTGCAAGGAAGCTTGTGCTTAATGAAATGGAAGATAAAGTGACAACACGGCTCCAGCTGGTATCTATTAACGACAAGAAGTCTATTGAAATTCGCTTTGATATTCTGGGGTCGAAAGATTATTACGAAAAATACTGCACATAGCACAACAAACCGGGCCTGATACAACGCCTGACCGGGGCTGTCCGGTATAGCCGGAAAAACGAATGCGGTTTAATTGCGAGCATTGTTTCCCTTGCATTGTCTGAAACTCCGGCCTCCGCGGGTTGTCATAATGCCTTGAATCCCGTAAACAACAGGTAATCCGTGCAACGGATTGCTGGTTGATACCTGTCACAGAATAACAATGATTGTTTATCGTCTTGCAGCTGCCCTGAATGCCATGTCACTTTACCGTGGCAGCGTCTGGCTGTTGTGTCTGCTGTGCCTGTCAGCGCACGCCAATGCGACAGTTCATCATGCCCTCGAGGTGGCTGTCGACACCGGCAACGGCTATCTCGAAGTGACCGATACCATTACGGTTTCCGGTGGCAGCGCCCGGCAACTGGATTTCGAACTGCACCCCGGGTTGACGCCGGAGATGCAGACACGCGGTCTGGCGCTGACCGCAGTCGAGCGCGATGCTGAAGCACACCCGCCTGCACAGAATGATTCGACGGTGAGCAGTGCGCCCGAGCCGGCGCGCTACCGGATTGAACTGCCTGCCGGACAGACCCGTTTCACGTTGCGCTATCACGGCAGGATCCGGCATGAGCTGCAACAGGGTGGCGAGGAATACGCGCGCGGTTTCCGCGAAACAGCGGGCACGATCACGGCGCAGGGTGTGTTCCTGTCAGGCAGCAGTTTCTGGTACCCGCACATCCAGGATGAGATGCTGACCTTTGATCTCTCCCTGCTCCTGCCGCAGGGCTGGTACGGTATGAGCCAGGGGGAACGCGTGGCGCGGGAAAGCGGGGCGGAACACGTGCGGGAACAGTGGCGCTGCAGTTTGCCCCAGCAGGAAATCTACCTCGTCGCCGGCCCTTTCACCGAATACACAAAATCCGCAGACGGGTTGCAGGCGCTGGTGTTTTTGCGCCAGCCGGATCAGGCGCTGGCACAGCAGTATCTGGACGCGACCATTGACTATGTCAGGCTCTACAGCGACCTGATCGGGCAGTACCCCTATCAAAAATTTGCCCTGGTGGAGAACTTCTGGGAGACGGGTTACGGCATGCCCTCATTCACCCTGCTGGGCCCGAAGGTTATCCGCTTTCCGTTCATCCTGCATTCCTCCTATCCGCACGAGATCCTGCATAACTGGTGGGGCAACGGTGTCTACGTCGATTACGAGCACGGCAACTGGTCCGAGGGCCTGACCAGCTACCTGGCCGATCACCTGATCAAGGAGCAGCGCGGGGAGGGTGCTGAATTCCGCCGCAGCACCCTGCAGAACTACACCGATTACGTGCGTCAGCAGCAGGATTTTCCCCTGACGGCATTCCGCAGCCGCCACAGTGCCGTCACCGAGGCCGTGGGTTATGGCAAGACGCTGATGCTGTTTCACATGCTGCGCCGCAAGCTGGGGGATGAGCAGTTCGTGCAGGGACTGCAAACACTCTACCGGGAGAACCGCTTCAGGGTTGCCGGGTTTGCAGCGGTGGAGCGCGCGTTCAGCGAGGTCGCCGGGCAGCCGCTGAATGATTATTTTGCACAATGGGTGCAGCGCCGCGGTGCGCCGCAGCTGGCTGTATCGCAGGCGCATGCCCGACCCCGGAATGACGGCTTTGTACTCTCGGCCGTGATCGAGCAGTTGCAGGACGACGCCCCCTATGTGCTGCAGGTGCCGCTCGCCGTTCGCCTGGAGGGCAGGGAACAGGCCTGGCAGACCGTGGTGAGTCTGGATTCGAGGCGCACGACGCTCGAACTGGAACTGCCTGCACGGCCGTTGCAGCTCGATGTCGATCCGCAGTTCGATGTGTTCCGGCGACTGCACCGCAACGAGATTCCGCCGGCCATCAGTCAGGCCCTGGGTGCCGGGAATCTGCTGATCGTGTTGCCGGGTGCGGTACCGGCGGGACTCGGGTCCGCCTATGCAACCCTGGCCCGAGCCTGGCAGGCGGATCAACCGGGGCAGATCGAGGTTGTCAACGACAGCGATCTGCAGCAGTTGCCCGATGATCGCAGTGTGTGGCTGTTTGGCTGGGACAACCGCTTTCGACCCTTGCTGGGGCAGGCGCTTGCTGACTATGACTATGCGGATCAGGGGAGCAGCGTGTGGATCGCCGGCACCCGCCTGAGCAGGGACGAACACGCCATCGTCGTGCTGGGACGCAGCCCCGGAAACCCCGGGCATGCGCTTGGCTGGCTGGCTGCCGGGGAGCCAGCGGCGCTGCCCGGTCTGGGCCGCAAACTGCCGCATTACGGCAAGTACAGTTACCTCGCCTTTACCGGGGAAGCACCGGACAATGTGCTGAAGGGACAGTGGCCGGTGGTGCACTCGCCGCTGTCGGTGACGGTGGTGCAGGATGACGGTGTGCCGGTGGCGCCGGGCAGCATGCGGCTGGCGCCTCGGACGCCCCTGGTGGCGGCCCCGGTGGAGTTTTCCGTGGAGCGCATGCAGCGCGATATTGCCTTGCTCTCCGATGCCTCCCTGGAGGGGCGGGGTCTGGGTACGCCGGGACTGGATCGACGCCGCCCGCTATATTGCCGGGCCAATTGCGTGCGGCCGGCCTGCAGCCCGGTGCAAATGACGGCAGCGACTGGCTGCAGGTGTGGCAGGCTGCGCTGCCGGAGTCCGGCAGGAATGTCGAGCTGAGCAATGTGATCGCTGTCCTGCCCGGCACCGATCCCGCCCGTGCGGGTGAAAGTCTGGTGATCGGCGCGCACTACGATCATCTGGGCCACGGGGAATCGGGAGGGCGCGCGGCCGATCGGGGCCGGATCCACCCCGGTGCCGATGACAATGCCAGCGGCGTGGCCGTGCTGCTGGAACTGGCGCGGGTGCTGGCAGACAAACCGCAACCGCGCAGCATCGTGTTCATCGCCTTTACGGGCGAGGAAACGGGCCGCCTGGGTTCGAAGCATTACCTTGAAAACGCCACGCGCTCCGCGAATGATTGCCATGGTCAACCTGGACAGCGTCGGTCGTCTGGAGGAGCGGCCCCTGCTCGCGCTCGGTTCAGGCACCGCAGCGGAGTGGGTGCATATCCTGCAGGGTGCCGGATACGTCACCGGGGTTGTGGTAAAACCGGTCGCCGATGATATCGGTTCCAGCGATCAGACCAGCTTCATCGAGGCCGGGGTGCCTGCCGTGCAGTTGTTCAGCGGTGCGCACGCGGACTTTCACCGGCCCGGTGACACAGCGGATAAGATCGATGCGGCCGGCCTGGTAAAGACGGCGCGGGTGCTGCAGGAGATCGTGACCTATCTGGCCGGTCGGCCGGAGGCCCTGACATCCAGCCCGGGCAAGGCAGAAGGGATTTCTGCAAACCCGTCTGCGCAGGGCAAACGGCGCGTCAGCCTGGGCATCGTACCGGACTACGCCGTCAGCGTAGACGGAGTGCAGATCGCCGCGGTGCGCACGGATACGCCGGCCGCACAGGCAGGACTCAGGGCGGGTGATATCATCCGTGCTGTGAACGACACACCGACACACAATTTGCGTGAGTACTCCCGGGCCTTGCAGGAACTTGCGCCGGGTGATGCAGTCGAGATTCTGTACAGACGCGATGCAATCGAGCACCGGGCCACTGCCCGGGTTATTGAACGCTAGTATTTTAAACTTGAGAAAAAAAGGACGCTGGCAGGTTGAGCTGAGTGCCGGTGTTTCTCTATGGCCATAATATCCGTCATCATAGGGTTGAGATTACACTGACGCAGTTGCAGAAGGGGAAATAACAATGACCGGCAAGGTGATTTCCGCAAGTTTCATGATCCTGCTGCTGTCGCGGGCCGGATGGCTGGCGGCCGGCGAGGCGGCAACGCCCGGGAACGATGCACCGGCATTCCCGGGGGAGACGCACCTGAAGAATATCCGGCAGCTGACCTTCGGCGGCCAGAACGCTGAAGCCTACTTTTCCCGTGACGGCAAGGAACTGATCTTCCAGTCCACGCGCGGCGACCTGGAGTGCGATGCCATCTTCCGCATGAACAGCGACGGCAGCAATGTGCGGCAGGTTTCTTCGGGGAAAGGGGTGACGACCTGCGCCTTTATCGCCCCCGATAACCGCTCCATTACCTATGCCTCGACCCACCTGCGGGATGAACACTGTCCGCCGAAGCCGGATTATTCGCGCGGCTATGTCTGGCCACTGTATGAAGGCTACGATATTTTCAGGGCCGGGCCGGAGGGTGAAGACCCGCAGCGGCTGACGGACACGGCGGGTTACGATGCAGAGGCGGTCTTCTCACCCCGGGGCGACCGGATCGTATTTACATCGGTACGTAATGGCGACCTGGACCTCTACCTGATGAACCCTGACGGCAGCGGGGTGGAGCAACTGACCTTTGCCACCGGCTACGACGGCGGTGCGTTTTTCTCGCTGGATGGTGACTGGATTGTCTGGCGTGCCTCCCGCCCGCAAGGCCAGGATCTGGCAAACTACCAGGCGCTGCTGGCCGAAGGCCTGATCCGCCCCGGCAGGCTGGAGCTTTACATCATGAACCTCGGGGAGCGCAAACCCGTCCGGATTACCGATAACGGGGCAGCCAATTTCGGGCCCTACTGGCACCCTGACGGGAGGCACATTATTTTCGCGTCCAACATGCAGGATCCACAGGGGCGCGACTTTGATTTATACATGATCGATATCGAGAGCCGCGATATCGAACGTATCACCCGCTATGACGGTTTTGACGGCTTCCCGATGTTCTCCCATGACGGAAAACACCTGGTGTTCGCCTCCAATCGATTCGGCAAGGTAGCAGGGGAAACCAATGTCTTTATCGCCGACTGGCAATGACAGCATGCCGGCCGGGCGGGCGGCCGTCTTCATCGCAGCCGCAATCGTGATGCTGCTGGCTACGGGATGTACCAACACGGTGCATCACACTCACAATACGACACCGGACGTGCAGCAACATGCAGCCGCGTCCGGTCAGGTAGCTGTGCCGGCAACGCCCGTGCTGGATCTCGGTTCATTGCCGGATCTGCAGGACATTATCCCGACACTGGCCGACAAGCGGGTTGTGTTTATCGGCGAGACGCACAATCGCCTCGACCATCATCTGACACAACTCGAGATTATTCGCCACCTGCATGCAAGCCATCCGCGGCTGGCGATCGGCATGGAGGCCTTTCAGCAGCCGTTCCAGGCGGTGCTCGATGACTATATCGCCGGCAACCTGAGTGAACGGGAATTGCTGCGCGAGAGCGAATATTACACGCGCTGGCGGTTTGATTTCCGCCTCTATGCCCCGATCCTGCGTTATGCACGCGAGCACCAGCTGCCGGTGGTCGCCCTGAGCCTGCCGGCCGAGCTCACCGCAAAGGTCGGGCGCGAGGGTTACACTGCCCTCACGCCGGCGGAACGGGCGCAACTGCCCGCGATGATCGACCGGTCAGACGCCGCCTACACGCAGCGCCTCAGGGAGATCTTTAACCAGCACCCGGGTAACGGGCACGGCTTCGACAACTTTCTCGACGTGCAGTTACTCTGGGACGAGGGGATGGCGGAACGGGCTGCAGACTATCTCATGAACCATCCGGATTACCACATGGCAGTACTTGCCGGGAGCGGACATCTTGCATGGGGGAGTGGTATCCCCCGGCGGCTGGCGCGCCGCCTGCAAGAGAGCAGTGCCATTGTTCTCAACGGCTGGGAGGGTGAGCTGCATCCGGGTCTGGCCGACTTTATCCTGCTGCCGGAACCCGCCGCGCTGCCTCCGGCAGGCAGATTCGGCCTGCTGCTCGAGTCGGAGAATCCTGTGCCGGTAGTAGAGGCCTGCATGCCCGACAGCCCCTGTACGCTTGCCGGCCTGAAGCAGGGCGACCGCTTCCTGTCCATCGACGGCGAACCCATAGCAGATATGACGGATCTGCAGCTGGCGATGTGGGACAAGCTGCCGGGTGATACCGTGATACTGCGGGTGAGCCGCAAGCAGTGGTTTTCACCGCCGCAGGAGCTGACTTATACCATCGAGTTACGCTAGCGTTGCTGTCCGGTTGTCATGCCGCGTGAATCAGCGCATCTCCACGGGGACATAATCCCTTCGCCCCGGGCCAACGTAAAGCTGGCGCGGCCGCCCGATCCGCTGCTTTTTTTCACTGATCATTTCCATCCACTGTGCCACCCAGCCGACGGTCCGCGCGATGGCAAACATCACCGTGAACATGTTGGCGGGAATACCGAGCGCCCTGTAGATCAGGCCGGAATAGAAGTCGACATTGGGGTAGAGCTTTCTTTCAATGAAATAGTCGTCATTCAGCGCTGCCTCTTCCAGCCGCAGCGCCAGCTCGAACAGGGGGTCATTCCCGGCCCCCGGTTTTGCCAGCACCTCATGGCACATCTGCCGGATGATGCGGGCACGCGGATCATAATTCCTGTAGACGCGGTGTCCGAACCCCATCAGGCGAAACGGATCATCACGGTCCTTGGCGCGTGCCACGAATTTCGGGACATTGCTGACGTCACCGATCTCGCCGAGCATGTTCAGCACCGCCTCGTTTGCGCCGCCATGTGCAGGCCCCCACAGCGCGGCGATACCGGCGGCAATGCAGGCAAACGGATTGGCACCGGAGCTGCCGGCAAGGCGCACGGTTGACGTGCTGGCATTCTGTTCATGGTCGATATGCAGGATGAATATCAGGTCCAGTGCCTTCTCGGCCACCGGGTCGATGTGGTAGGGCTCACAGGGTACCGAGAACATCATGTGTAACAGATTGCCCGTATAACTCAGGCTATTGTCCGGGTAGACCTGCGGCTCGCCGATGGAGTGTTTGTAACTGGCAGCCGCGATGGTGGGCATCTTGGCGATCATTCGATGTGCGGCGATTTCCCGATGTCGCGGATTGCCGATGTCCGTGGAATCATGATAGAAGGCGGCCAGCGAACCCACCACCCCGACCATGATGGCCATGGGATGCGCGTCGTGGTAGAAGCCGCGAAAGAATGCCTTCAGGTTTTCGTTGAGCATGCTGTGGTGGGCAATGATGTAGCCGAAATCATCGAGTTGCCTGCGGCCGGGGAGTTCGCCGTACAGAATCAGGTAGGCGACTTCAACAAAATTACTGTGTTCAGCCAGCTGTTCAACAGGATAGCCGCGGTACTGCAATATCCCCTGTTCGCCATCAAGATAGGTGAGTGAACTGTGGCAGCTGGCAGTAGACTGAAAACCCGGATCGTAGGTGAAATATCCCGTGTCACGATAAAACCGGCCGATATCGACGGCATCGGTTCCCTGCGAGGCCTGTTTTATGGGGAATTCGTACTGCGCGCCATTCCTGTTGTCGGTGACAGTTACCGTGTCTCTGCTCATCTGCCCACCCTCCGGTATGTCTGTTATCCAGATTATGGCAGGGATAATTTGCCTGTGCCGGCTGTCTTCCCGCGCGCTGGACAGGGTAATACGCCTGGTCGCAACGGCCTTTTCCGTCAGATTGCCGCTGAACGTCCGCCAAATGCCGGATGCAAAAGGAACAGTTCATTCCCATATAGTGGTGCCGGGGACGCCACGTTGTCCTGAGTCCGTCTGATGCAGTTCCGGATGAGGGATATCACAATAAAGGTGAATGGCAGACAGCGCCATCGCTCAGCATGATGAGCGTGCTGCCGTATTCCGGTGACTGTATGCCGGCACAGGCATGCTCTCGGGCAGGAACAAACAGGCAGCCCACGTTCCCGGAACGTGGGCCGTTACCTCGCATCAGCCTCCCCGGTCGCTGTCAGCCCGGGGTTCACCGATAGCGTGTTCGTAGGGATGGTTCAGCGGCATGCGTTGAAACTCCGACTTCGTCTCCTCGGACTCGAAGTAGATCGTCAGGTTACCGTCCACGAGTGACGGGTGACCCCGCAGATCCCCGATATCCCGGCCTGTCATCGGATCGATGGTGCCGGTCAGGTGTTCAGGTTCATGCAGCCGGTGACTCTGCTCCCGGTCACGCGGCAGCGGCGCCGTGGCGACCCAGTTGAGGTCTTCGAAGCGGATGCCCTGCGCGTGTTGCGATTGTGTCTGGGTTCTCATGGTGCTATTCCTCCTTTATTGCTCGGGTTGACGACTGCCGCGATCCAGTCAGCAGTGGCCGTCAATTTGCTAGATATGCAGGGCGTCGCTATGCCAGCCGACGCCGCCTGCGACTGCTTCAGGGTGATGCCGCTGGACCAGCGCCTCCACCCGGGCTACCTGGCCCACGGGTACGTCGACCATCAGCAGGATTTCCCGGTGATGAATGGCGTCGGTGAACTCGGACAGGTGAACGTTGGGGATGTGACTGGTAAATTCCAGACCCGAGAAAAATGTCGCCAGCATGATGGCCAGCGGCAATAGCAGCCAGTACCAGCTGACCTGCATCAGTGCCAGGACAATCATTGCCAGTGATGCAACAAAGAACAGCACCAGGTTGCCGGCCCAGACAAGGTTTTCCAGCCGTGCGCCAAGGTCCCTGCGCTGATTGCGCGTGGCAACGGGCAGGCCTTCCAGGTCAACACCCTGCGCGGAGACGACATGCATGTGGCGGCGTTCGATACCGCCTGATTCCAGTTCGTCCACCACGCTGCGGGCATGCCCGGTATCCGGTAGCAGGAAATACAGACGTCGTTTCATAATGACCTCCTCGCCAGGGGTGTGCCCCGTGGCTACATATAGGATTTGGCCTCTTCACCCGGGTCGGGCAGTCCGGCGATCCGCCAGGCCTCCCGTTCGCTGCGGAACAGGTTCTCCACGCAATGCCTGCCCAGGTGATGTTCGTTGCAGATGTGGCTGAACGCGGGCGGTGCCGACCCGAAGCGGTGATAGTGTTCCCGCAGGGCATGGATGACTATCCAGTGCTCAGGGGTCAATTCCGGCAAACCATCGTTGCGCGCAATCCTCCTCGCGAGGTCTTCGCTCCACGCTTCCGGATCATTGATAAAGCCCGCGTTGTCCAGCAGGTTTTCAAGATTTACTGTTGTAGCGGATGCTGTAATCATGGGGTGTCTTCCTTTGAAAATGCATTCATTGCCAACACCGGTCTCGCTGTGATGCTGGCGTGCAGCTCCTGTATAAAGTGACATCAGGACGGCCTGTTTGTTCGTCAGCTGTCGTCGTCTGCCTCGCGCACCTGCACCCGGTTGTCATGGATGCGGACCTGGAAAGTGGTGATATCCTCGTATGCCGGCGGTGCGGTAACCCTGCCGTTGCGCAGGTCAAAGCGCGCGCCGTGGCGCGGGCACTCGATTTCAAATCCCTCTACCTTGCCCTCGGCCAGGGTGCCGCCATCATGGGTGCAGACGTCCTCGATGGCATAGAAGCGGCCGTCGAGATTGAATATCGCGACCTCGGTGCCATCGACATCTACCACGCTGACGCTGCCCTGTGGCAGGTTTGCGGCGGCATCGACATCGATCCATTCGGTCATTTCAGCTCCTGTACGGTTGCTTCCGCCCTAGTCAAACATTCCCAGTGTCAGGCGTGCGGCCTCGGACATGCGCGATTTATCCCATGGCGGGTCCCACACCAGCTCTACACAGGCCTCGTTCACTTCCGGCAGCTCGTTGACGGCGCATTCCACCGTACCCGGAAAGGACTGTGCCACCGGGCAGCCCGGTGCGGTGAGCGTCATCCGGATATGCACCTTGCCGGACTGCGGGTCGACCTGGATGTCATACACGAGGCCAAGATCATAGATGTTGACCGGCAACTCCGGGTCATACACCGTGCGCAACACCCCGACCACCTGCTCGGTCAGGATGGTGTGCGCAATACTGCCCGCTTCAGTCGCCATCGGACGCAGCGCAGTATGGAGGTTGCCAGCGGTTCGGTGCAGACGACGGTGTCGCTGTCCTGATCCAGCGCGGCACGCAGGGTATGCCAGGGCAGGGTGGCGCATTTGATGCGCATCGGGAATTCATGCACGCCACCGAGCACCGCGAGCTTGCCAAGCTCTCCGGCCGGTGCCGTTGCCGTCAGCAGGTTGTGCATCGACTGGAACAGTTCACGCGCCTGTTGTTCAGTTTTGCCCTTGACGGCCTCGGTCATCAGCGAGGCGGATGCCGTGGATATCGCGCAGCCGGCGCCCTCGAAACCGATCGTCCTCGATTACGCCGTCCCTGACCTGCAGGTGCACGCTGAATTCATCGTTGCAGACCGGGTTGAAACCGCGTGCATGGCGATTCGCGCCGGGCGGTTCACAGCGCGAAATTGCGCGGGTTGCGATTGTGATCGAGGATCATTTCCTCGTAGAGTTCGCGCATGTTGCTCACTGGCTTCTCCTCCATGATCAGTGCAGCAAGCTGCCCTGCAACAGGGCGTCGACCCCGCTGAGGCGCGCGGCCAGTTGCTGTTCCAGGTAGTGCCGCACGGGTTCCAGTCGCATGCGCTCCAGCACGTCCGCGGCGAAGGCATACACCAGCAGGTTGCGTGCGGTTTCGCTGTCAAGTGCGCGTGAACGCAGGTAGAACAGGGCATCCACATCGAGTTCGCCCACCGTGCAGCCGTGCGTGCACTGCACGTCATCGGCGTAAATCTCGAACTGCGGGCGGGCGTCGGCCTCGGCGTCCGCGGACAACAGCAGGTTGTGATTGCTGCTGCTGTGCACGGGTTTTCTGTGCATCCGGGTGCACCACGATGCGCCCGCTGAATACCGTTCGCGAGCGGTCGTCGAGGATGCCCTTGTACCATTCGCTGCTGCTCGTGCGGGGCCGGCGATGATCAATCCGGGTATTGTTGTCGACGTGCTGCCGGCCGTGGGTGACGGTCAGTCCGTTCAGCGTGCATTCCGCACCCTGCCCGGCAAGGCTGACATCGAGCTCATTGCGCACCAGCCGGCCTCCCAGTGCAATGCTGTGCGCGGTAAAACGGCTGTCGCGCTGCTGGCGTACATAGGTGCCGCCGATGTGGGTGACCGAGTCGCCTTCCTGCTCCAGCTTGTAATGTTCCAGCGAGGCGTGCTCTTCCAGCACGATTTCCGTGACCGTGTTGGTCAGTCCGACTGCGTCACCCAGCGCCACCCAGGACTCGATCACCGTGGCGGAACTGCCGGGGCCGGCCTGGATGATATTTCTGACCGTCGTCATGCGCTCTGCCTGCCCGGTGCTGATGAACAGCAGGTGCAGCGGTTGCTCCAGTACGGCACCCGGTTCCAGTTTCAGGCAGGCGCCGTCCTGCAGGAAGGCGGTGTTCATGGCATCAAGACCGGGCCGCTCCGTGGCCAGTGTGCCTCCCAGCAGATTCTCGAGTTCATCAGGGTTCTGCGCCAGCATGGCAGCGATGCCGGTCAGCGTGGCGCCGGCCGGCAATGCGGGGGGCGGGCATAGCTGTGGCGCGATCCGGCCGTCCACAAATACCAGCCGGTGCATCGGCTCGTGATCGAATAACCATGGCTCCAGACCTGCCCGGGGAACTTCCCCGCCACCAGGCGCCGGTGTGAATGCATGCCGCCAGAGGCTGCGCAGGTCGGTATATTTCCACGCCTCGACACGGGTGTCCGGAAACCCCTGCTGCTGCATCGCGGACAGGGCGTTGTTGCGCATGCGTGTCAGCCACGCGACGCCGGCGCCCGGCAGCTGTTGCTGTACGCGCTGAAAGGTTTCCTGGTAAGCCGGCTGCGGGATGCCCATGGTGTCGCTCCCGCAGCTGTCTCTTGCAGCCAGCCATAACCGCGTTGTTCCAGTTCCCGTGCCAGTTCCGGGCCGCCGGATTTCACCAGCCGGCCGGCGGCCATTACATGCACGAAATCGGGCCTGATGTAATCCAGCAGGCGCTGGTAATGGGTGACCAGCAGCAGGGCACGACTGCTGTCGCGCAGGCTGTTGACACCGTTGGCAACCACCTGCAGTGCGTCGATATCCAGTCCGGAATCGGTTTCGTCGAGGATGGCGAGGCGTGGCTCCAGCATCAGCAGTTGCAGGATCTCGTTGCGTTTCTTTTCCCCGCCCGAGAAGCCGGTATTGACGGAGCGGTACAGCAGGTCCTCGTCCATTTGCATCAGGGCGGCGCGTTGCTTTACCAGTGCCAGGAAATCCATGGCATCCAGTTCCGCTTCCCCGCGCTGCCTGCGAATCGCGTTGAGCGCAGTCTTCAGCAGATAGATATTACTTACCCCGGGTATCTCCACGGGGTACTGGAAGGCGAGAAAGATCCCTGCCCGTGCCCGGTCTTCCGGCACCATGGCCAGCAGATCCTCATCGGCATAGTGGATACTGCCGCGCGTGACCGCGTACTGCTCGTGACCGGCCAGCACCTGCGCGAAGGTGCTCTTGCCGGAGCCGTTCGGGCCCATGATGGCGTGCACCTCGCCGGCGTTGACCACAAGGTCGATGCCCTTGAGGATGGCCTTGCCATCCACCGACACGTGCAGATCCCTGATGTCCAGCATGGCGTTCATCCCACGGCACCCTCCAGGTTGACGCCGAGCAGCTTCTGCGCCTCGACGGCAAATTCCATCGGCAGTTCGTTGAACACCTGCTTGCAGAAGCCGTTGACAATCAGGGTGACGGCATCCTCCGCCGACAGGCCGCGCTGGCGGCAGTAAAACAGCTGATCCTCACCGATGCGCGAGGTGCTGGCCTCGTGCTCGACGCGTGCCGTCGGGTTCTTCACCTCGATATAGGGGAAGGTGTGCGCGCCGCAGCGGTCGCCGATCAGCAGCGAATCGCACTGGGTGTAGTTGCGCGCCCCGGCGGCACCCTTGAGTACCTTCACCAGACCGCGGTAGGCGTTCTGGCCCCGGCGGGCCGAGATACCCTTGGAGATAATGGTGCTGCGGGTGTTTTTCCCGATATGGATCATCTTGGTGCCGGTGTCCGCCTGCTGGAAATTGTTGGTCATGGCCACCGAGTAGAATTCACCGACCGAGTTGTCACCCTCGAGGATGACGCTGGGATATTTCCAGGTGATGGCCGAGCCGGTCTCCACCTGGGTCCAGGAGATGTGCGCGTTGTCACCGCGGCAGGCGCCGCGCTTGGTGACGAAGTTGTAGATGCCGCCGCGGCCCTGTTCGTCACCCGGGTACCAGTTCTGCACTGTGGAGTAGCGGATCTGCGCATCCCGCAGGGCGACCAGTTCCACCACCGCGGCATGCAGCTGGTTTTCATCACGCATCGGCGCCGTGCAACCCTCGAGGTAGCTGACGTAACTGCCTTCCTCTGCGATGATCAGGGTGCGTTCGAACTGGCCGGTGTTGGCGGCGTTGATGCGGAAGTAGGTCGACAGCTCCATCGGGCAGCGCACCCCCTTTGGCACGAACACAAACGAACCGTCACTGAAAACCGCCGAGTTCAGGCTGGCATAGAAATTGTCCGTCGGCGGGACCACCGAGCCGAGGTATTGCTGCACCAGCTCCGGGTGTTCCCGCACCGCCTCGGAGAAGGAACAGAAGATGATGCCGTGTTCGGCGAGCTTGTCCTTGAAGGTGGTGGCGACCGAGACACTGTCAAACACCGCATCCACGGCAACGCCGGCCAGCAATTCCTGTTCCTCCAGCGGAATGCCAAGCTTTGCGTAGGTTTCCAGCAGCTTCGGATCGACCTCCTCGAGGCTGGCCGGGGCCCTGCGGGCGTGACTTCGGCGAGGAGTAATAGCTGATGGCGTTATAGTCGATCGGCGGGTAGTGCACGCTCGACCACTGCGGCACCGGCATGGTCAGCCAGTGGCGGTAGGCCTTGAGGCGCCAGTCGAGCAGGAATTGCGGTTCCTGCTTTTTTGCGGAAATGAGCCGGATCACCTCCTCACTGAGGCCGGGCGGAACGCTGTCCGCATCGATATCAGTGATGAAGCCCGCCGCATATTCCTGATCCAGCAGGCGACTGATTTGTGAATTTGAAGCAGCCATTACAACTCAAACCGTGGCGATACTGCAGTCCCGCCAGAAATTGACGCAGGCTGTGCGCGCTTGCGGTTCACTATTGAACCTAGAATACCTGAGTAAAATAGTCAAGTATTCAATTGGGGTAGCCGCAAGTGCAGGCCGTGCCGGAATGGCGGCGACCCGGGGGTGAGAGGTGTCCTTACTGCACGTACCCGAATGACTTGTTATTCACATTGGCCGGCTCCGGCAGACCAGCGATGCGCGTGCCCTGTGTCAGTGGACCCTGCGGGAACAGCCGGTAAAGATAACGTGTGCCACCCGCTTCGCTGAAGGCCTTGTCCATTTCCCGAATCAGGATACGGGGCTGGGCGGGCCAGCCATGATCAAGGTAATAGCGGCGCAGAAAGGTGATCACCTCCCAGTGCCCGTCGCTTAACTCGATCCCCTCCTGAGCGGCTGATTGAACGGCGCTGTCACGGTCCCAGTGCGCAATCTCAATATGCCGATCCATGCGTTCGGGGGCATCCGGGCTCGGTCTGGAAATGTAGGTATTGATGTCAGCCATAGGTCCTCCATGGGTCAGGTCAGCACGGGTATGTATCTCAGTAACAGCGTAGCACAATGCCAGGATTGTGCCTGGACTACAGACCTGCGTACGACGTGTCAGGGTGCCCGGTACCGGTATTGCCCGCCGGGGCCGAGCGCCTTCCAGTACAGCGTGCAGGGTTTATTAATACGCGGCCCGCGTGTCGGGAATCCGTCGGTCACCACCCTGTCATCCCCCGGCTTTGGACTAAGCTTTCTGGTAGATAACCTTTGACACGCTGCATGTCCCGTGCGAGAGGATATGCTGTCCGTGAACAGCCGGAGGTAATGAACATGTCTGACAATACGGCAACACTGACACTGGCACCCGCCGAGCACGGCAAGCTCGGCGTCATTCACTGCGGGGTCACCCGTGAAGGCTTTATTGCTGTAGGCGGTGATCCGCGTGATATCGATGACGGCCAGGAACTTCTGTTTGAACGCGTCGGTATCAAGGCCCGACGTCAGGGCAGTGAGTACACGTTCACACGGGTAGGCTGAACCGGCCATGCCGCAGGCCGCTGCGACCGACCTCGAGGCGCGTATTCAGGCGTACGGAGCCCGGTTGCTTGCGCAGCTCGATCGCAAGGTGCAGACGGCGGCTGGCGGCTGGCTTGATGCACTCGTCAGCCGTGCGATCCAGGACCGGGAGTTTCGCTTGCAGGCGCTGCGCTTCGTCGATGTATTGCCGACGCTGCAGGATGATGCCGTACTGGTTGCCCACCTGAAGGAATATTTTGCCGATACGGCACTGCCCTGGCCGGCAGTCAGCCAGTGGAGCCTGCGCCACAGTGACGCCCCGTGGGCGGCACCGATTGCTGCACCCCTGGTGCGCGCAACCCTGCGTGGCCTGGCACGGCGCTTCATGGGTGGCCGCGAAACCCGGCAGGCTCTCGAGACCATCGTCAGGCTGCAGCGCAGGGGAATGGCCTATACCCTGGATCTGCTGGGGGAGGCGGTGGTGAGCGAGCTGGAGGCGGACCGTTACCAGCAGGCCAGCATCGAACTGCTGCAGGACCTGGCGCAGGCCGCCCGGACCCGTCCGGATGCGCAACGCCCGCACCTGTCCCTGAAGTTGTCTTCGCTGTATTCACAGATTCACCCGGCCGATCCCCCGGGCAGCGTAGCGGCCATCGCCGCACGCCTGCGGCCGGTCCTGGCCGCGGCGCGCGAGGCGGGCGCGGCCGTCACCATCGACATGGAGCAGTACGCGTTCAAGCACGTCATCATGCAGTGTTTCATGACGGTGCTGCTGGAGCCGGATTTTCGCGACTGGCCGGATGCGGGCATCGCGATCCAGACCTACCTGAAGGATGCCCGTGCTGACCTGCAGGCATTGCTCGCCTGGGCAGAGCGGCGTGCGACGCCGGTGCAGGTGAGAATTGTCCGCGGCGCCTACTGGGACTACGAAACCGTAATTGCCCGGCAGCATGGCTGGGAATCGCCGGTATGGGAACAGAAGGCGCAGACCGATGCCGGCTTCGAGGCCTGCCTTGAACTGCTGATGTCCCGGCCCGGCAGCGTGTCGGTCGCTGTTGCCAGCCATAACGTGCGCAGTCTGGCCTGCGCCATGGCCCTTGCGGAAAGCGCTGGTCTCTCTGCGGCGGACTTCGAGTTCCAGATGCTCTACGGGATGGCGGATGAACTCAAACTGGCGCTGGTCGGAATGGGTTACCGCCTGCGCGTCTATGTACCCTTCGGGGAAGTGCTGCATGGCATGGCCTATCTCGTGCGCCGGCTGCTGGAGAACAGCTCCGGGCAGTCCATTCTCGATAGCGGGCTGAAACAGGTCAGCCTGGAAAAATCCCGGCCTGCTGCGATTCAGACACCGAGGTACACGCCTGGCGGCTTTTCCAACCAGCCCGTCCACCGCTTTGCCTGGCAGGAGGAACGCACGGCATTTGCGGCTGCGCTGCGCGCCGCCAGGGAGCAGCTGGGCGAGGATTATCCGCTCACCATCGGAGGTGAAGCGGCAATCGGGGCCGGCTGGATCACCTCCACGAACCCGGCCCGGCCGACCGAGGTCATCGGTCGGGTGGCCAGGGCTGATGGCCGCCTGGCAGACCAGGCGCTGGCCGCCGCTCATGCGGCAGCCCCTGGCTGGAGCCGGCTGCCGGCACACGAGCGCGCCGCCTGGCTCAGGAAGATTGCCATGGCGCTGCTGCGCCAGCGCGACCGGTTCGCTGCCTGGCAGGTACTGGAGGCGGGCAAGAACTGGACGGAGGCGGATGCCGACGTCTGCGAGGCGATCGACTTTCTCAACTACTATGCTGTCCAGGCGGAGCGGCTGGCCGGCCCGCAGATCATCGAGGTGAGCGGTGAACACAACCGGCACTGCCATCGGCCCAGGGGCGTCGGCCTGGTGATAGCCCCGTGGAATTTCCCGCTGGCGATCCTGACCGGCATGCTTTCGGCAACGATCGTGACCGGCAATACCGCCATCGTAAAGCCCTCATCCCTGACCCCGGTGATCGCCGCTCACTTCATGCAGTTGCTGCATGACGTCGGGCTTCCGCCCGGCGTGGTGCACTGCCTGCCCGGTCCAGGCGCTGAGGTGGGTGAATACCTGGCTGCCAGCCCCCGGGTCAACGTGATCGCCTTCACCGGCTCGCGGGAGGTCGGCACCCGGCTGCTTGGCATCGGTGCGCAGCTGCAGCCGGGACAGGTGCACATCAAGCGGGTCATTGCAGAGATGGGGGGCAAGAACGCCATCATCGTGGATGCAGACGCCGACCTGGATGATGCCGTGCCGGGCGTGCTGCATTCGGCCTTTGGCTACCAGGGACAGAAGTGCAGTGCGGCCTCGCGCGTGATCGTGGTCGGAAAGCTGCATGATACCTTCGTGGACCGACTGGTCGAGGCTGCACAGAGTCTGACGGTCGGTGATCCGCAGCAGCCGGGGAATTTCCTGGGGCCGGTGATTGACGCCGCGGCGTATACACGCATTGCAGCAGTCGTAGAGCAGGGCAGGCAGCGTGCACAACTGCTGGCCGGTGATGCCGCGCGCTTGCCGCCCGAGGGGCATTACATGGCGCCGCAGATTTTTACCGGCGTTGCGCCACAGGACCCGCTGGCACAGGAAGAGATATTCGGGCCGGTACTTGCCGTGCTGCGGGCGAATGATTTCGAGGAGGCGCTGGTGATCGCCAACTCAACATCGTATGCGCTGACGGGCGGGGTGTATTCCCGCTATCCCGCACACCTCGAGCGCGCCCGTGAAGCTTTCCATGTCGGTAACCTGTATCTCAACCGCGGGATTACCGGTGCAAAGGTTTCCCGCCAGCCCTTCGGCGGCTTCAGGCTGAGCGGCGTGGGCAGCAAGGCCGGCGGCCCGGATTACCTGCTGCAGTTCATGGACCCGGTATGTGTCACCGAAAACACCCTGCGCCGCGGCTTTGCCCCCGAGGTCAGCGGAAAAGCGGAATGAAACGGACGAACGGCATTCCCGCTGAGCTCGGGTACATCACCCTTTATACCTGATTTGCAGCGTCAATCGGCCGCTGTCTCCCGACACGTGCGCGGACGTATCCCTGCATGTGCACGCTGCTGTGCCTGAGCGGATGGTCGCCTGATCTCGTGGCCGTGTACCGGCATGCTTGTGTCGCCAGTGAAATTTAACCATGACCTGTCATGGCAACTGACTTATCATTTTCAGCCATGAAGCTGAAAACAAATCTCTTTCTCTGGATATTTCCTGCGATTGCCCTGCCGATGGCCGGGCTGGTGCTGTTTACCATGGCGCATAATGAAAAGCTTTTCCGGGAGAATATCAACAGGGAGATTTTCAGCAGTCTGAACAGCATTGCTGTCGCGCTGAACAACAGGCTGCACGTGGAGCAGGACATCATACAGAGCCTGGTGAACGTACCTGCCGTCAGGCAATTTATCCCGCTGCTGGCGCAGCTTGACGAGGGACGCCTGGCTCCCGGCTATGCGGGGAGAACAGAGCAGTTAAACCGGTTCCTGGAAATTTTCCAGTCAGTGCGTCAGAGCCTGAACACCGTCCGTGTGCTTGATTCGGCCGGCAACACACTGATCATGGTCCGCTCCGGACACCGCATCCCCGCCACACTGGAAACGCTGGGGGATGTTCCCTATGTAGAGGAGGTGCCGGATGATCCGTGGTTCCTGCAGTCGCTTCGGGACATCGGGCCGGGCAATATCGGCGCGGCCGTGTTGCCTGAAGGGTACTACAGTGGTTCCGGGCTGGCCGGCAACGTTCCGGTTATGAACACGGTGACGCCGCTTGTCCATGCGGGCCAGGTCGCCGGATATTTTTCGATCGATGCGCCGGTTCCCCAGCTCAACCGGATACTGGGCGTGGCGCAACGCCCCTATGGCGGTGAACTGCTTATTACCGAACAGGACGCAACATTGCCTGGACGGGATGGTCTGGTGCTGTATGACGACCGGGAGGGCATCAGCCTGCTATCGGCCTATGCCGACAGCGATAGCGGGGAGGTTCCGGAACCGCGCTTCGCGGGCATCCGCTATTCCGGCCCGACCGGGATCGTGGAGGACCCCGATGGTTCCTCCATGATCTATTACCATGAACTGCTGCCTTATCCCGGCAGCCTGTTGACCTGGGTCATCGGTTTTCGGGTGGACCCGGATGCCGTCGTGGAGTCATTCTTCAGGAGAAATATGGTCATTCTGTCCGGTGTTGGCATCGCCCTGCTTGTGAGCCTGTTGCTGGCACAGGCCGGCGCCAACCAGATAGCAGCACCCATCAGGAAACTTGCCTCCAGCCTGGCGTCCTACCGGCGCGGAATGGCCACCGGCACGATAGCGGTGCAGGGTCCGGATGAATTACGCCAGGCGGGTGAAGCCTTCAATATCATGGTGAGCAATCTCGAGTCGGCGGAAAAGGACCGCGACAAGGCGGAGTTCGCCATGTTGCAAAGTGCAAAGCTTGCGTCGATCGGGCAAATGGCGGCGGGTATCGGCCATGAGATCAACAACCCGCTGTCGAATATTCTTTCGCTGACGAAACTCGTGGAAAGGCGTCTGCCGGACTCGGATGAACTGGTCAAACAGGATGTCAGCGCGATCAAGGAGGAGGCCGAGCGGGTTTCCCGTATTGTCAATGCCATCCTCAACTTCGGGCGCCAGTCGCACCCGGTGCGGACATGCTTTGATACCGGACCCTGGCTGCTGGAGACGCTGCATCTGGTTGAGAGCGAGGCGGCGAAGCGCCATATCACCGTACACACCGAAAGCAGCGACGACACCGTTCTGGAAGGCGACCGCGACCTGCTGCAACAGGCACTGGTGAACCTGTTGCTGAATGCCCTGCACGCAAGTCCGGAAGGCGGCACCGTCACGGTTACGTCCGGCCTGTCCGGCGACAGTCTGAAATTGTCGGTGACAGACCAGGGCCCTGGTATCACGCCGGAAGTGGCGGCTAACGTGTTCGACCCGTTCTTTACCACCAAGCCGGAGGGCGAAGGCAGCGGCCTGGGGCTTTCGATCAGCCTCGGGATTGTGCAGCACCACAACGGCATGCTGGAACTGCAGAACAATCCGGGTGGCGGGGTGACCGCCTCGATACTGCTGCCCGCCGGCGGGGCCAGGCAAACGGCGCACAAGCCGGCCAGCGTGGCCTGAGCATGCCAGACAAGACATCACTGCTGTTCGTCGATGACGACCCGAAGGCCGGGGATCTTCTGCTGCGCTTCTGTGAAGACGGTCCCTATGATTGCCATGTGTTCCGTGATTCGCGAAAGGCCCTGGAATACTTCTGCGCGGATGGCGCCGACCTGGTCATCACCGATCTGCGCATGCCGGGAATGAACGGCATCGAACTGCTGGCCGGGATCCGGCGCCTCGACTCGGAGGTGCCGGTCATCATCGTTACCGCCCATGCATCGCAGGACAGTGCGATAGACGCCTTGCGACTCGGCGCCACGGACTTCCTGAAGAAGCCTTTCGACATGGAAGAACTGCTGCTGCTGGTGGACAAGACCCTGGAGCGCGTCTCCCTGCGACGCGAGAACCGGCTGCTGCGAAGACAGCTGCAGCATGTGCGTGACGGGAACGTGATGATCGGCAGTTCACCGGTCATGCAAAAGGTATACGGTGTCATTTCGAAGATTTCCGATATCCGTTGCAATGTCCTGATCCAGGGGGAATCCGGGACGGGCAAGGAGCTGGTTGCGCAGGCTATCCATCACAACAGCCCGGGGGCAGAACGGCCATTCGTCGTTATCGATTGCGGTGCACTGAATGACACCCTGCTTGAATCGGAGTTGTTTGGTCACGAAAAAGGCGCGTTCACAGGGGCCGTCGGCAGCAAGCAGGGCCTGCTGGAGGCGGCAAGAGGCGGCACCGTGTTTCTGGACGAGATCGGCAATATCTCGGATGCGATGCAGATGAAGTTGCTGCGGGTGATCCAGGAACAGCAGGTTACCCGTGTCGGCAGCATCCGCCCCATTAAAATCAATGTGCGTTTCCTGGCGGCATCAAACCGCGACCTGGAGGAGATGATCCAGGAGGGAAAGTTCCGTGCGGATCTCTATCACCGGCTTAATGTGGTAAAGATCACCATTCCGCCGTTACGCGAGCGCTGCGAGGATGTACCGCTCCTCGTGGAGCATTTCGTCGAGCAGTTCGCAACAGAGTACAACCGGGACGTGACGGGCTTCGACGCGAATTCCATGCAGCGCCTTACTGCCTACAGTTGGCCGGGCAATGTGCGCGAGCTGCGCAACGTCGTTGAAAAACATATCGCCCTCGCCAGCGCCCCGGTTCTGGTGCTGGAAGATATATCCACCCGCCGCGTGACAGCGACTGCCGGCATCGATGCAGACCACCCGACCCTGGCCGAACTCGAGCGGCGCTACCTTGCCAGGGTGCTGGATCGTTTCGATGGCAACCGGACTAAGGCGGCCGCTGCGCTGGGTATTGATAAGTCGACCCTGTGGCGAAAGCTGCAGCAGTACGCGGAGCTTGACCAGGCAGGCAATACGCAAGCCGATTGATTTCCCCGCCGTACTCGCCGCTGCCGTGCCGCCGCCCGGCAGTCATATGATTCCTCTCCCCCTGGCCGGCTGCGGCAGCCTGCATTCCGGTCGTGCTTGCCTGCCGGGGCATATTGCAATACGCATATTGCAATATGCATTTAATTCACCGGCATGCAGGCGGCGGCAGAAATCCAAATCATTGAATTCAAAACAATTAAATACCTGGCACGCCATTTGCCTCTGGCATGGCGGGTAAATGAATTTTCCAGATATAACAGGGTCCGGAACCAGCCTGGTCTGGTGATCGGACTCTCCAGCAGAGGAAGGTCGGATATGAGCATCAAACGCAGAATCATGTTGAAGGGGGCGCTGGCGGCCGGCGCATTCGGTGTTGCGGCCGGCGCGGGCCTGCTCTCGCCACGCGCGGTACTCGCCGCCTGGTCAGCGGATGCCTTCAAGGCCACGTCGTCTGGCGAGGCACTCAAGGACCTGCTCGGCAGTGACGCGCTGGAGGACAGCGACAAGATCAGGATCAAGGCCCCTGACATTGCGGAGAATGGTGCGGTTGTACCCGTCTCCGTTACGGCAGAACTCGATGCCGTGGATTCGATCAGCATTCTTGCCGACAAGAACGCCACCCCGCTTACCGCGTCCTTCGTCCTGGGACCGGGGGCCGAAGCCTATGTCTCCACCCGGATCAAGATGGGCAAGACGGCCAATGTCATCGCGGTTGTCAAGGCGGGTGGCAGGCTGTACAGCGCAAAAAAAGAGGTCAAGGTCACGATCGGTGGCTGTGGCGGCTGATGCCTGCCGGTCCAGCAATATCAACCTGAATTGAACTACGAGGAAATGCCATGTCCAGTATAAAAATGCGCGCGAATACCGAGGGTGATGTCACCACGGTAAAGGCGCTTATCAGTCACCCGATGGAAACCGGCTCGCGCAAGGATGATGCAGGGAAACCGGTTCCTGCGCATTTTATCCAGGAAGTGACCTGCGAACACAATGGTGCTGTTGTTCTGACAGCGCAATGGGGAGCGGCAATTTCAAAAAATCCCTATCTGTCTTTCCGCTTCCGGGGCGGCAAGGCCGGCGATACCCTGAAACTGAGCTGGACAGACAATAGCGGTGAAAGTGACACCGCTGAAACGACAATCAAGTAAATGAGGTCGTGACTGCAGCTGCCGCGCAAGCCGCACCCGCAAGGCGAACGTCAGTGAACAACAGGTGGTGACCCGAAAGCAGAAGTGCAGGGCATTTGCTTCGCGCCGCGGGGTCTGAAATGAATACTGCCAGGCATCAAACTGCGTGCGAACGGGGTAGTGGCTGGACCAGGGCAGTACGACGACGGGTTCGGATAATTCACAAGTTCGGCGCCGGGAGGTGCGGCTTGCCTGCAGGCCGCACACCGGTTTCCGGGAATCAGGAGGTAGCATTGCGATGTCAATGAGTCGGAGGGAGTTTATCAGGTTGCTGGGCATGGCGGGCGCCGCCGGGCTGGTTCCGGGCAGCATCTTTGCTGCGAAAAAGGCGCCGGGTGAAATGTACACCGTGCCTGAATTCGGCAACGTGCGCCTGCTGCACATGACGGATTGTCATGCCCAGCTGCTGCCTGTGTATTTTCGTGAACCCAGCGTCAATATCGGCATAGGACAGGCACTCGGCAAGGTCCCGCACCTGGTCGGCAAGTCACTGCTGGAGCGGTTCGATATCAGTGCCGCTGGTTCCCTGTCGCATGCCTATACCTGCCTGGATTACGAGAGTGCGGCAAGACAATACGGCAAGGTTGGCGGCTTCGCCCACCTGAAGACGCTGGTGAACCGCCTGCGCGCAGAATACGGACCCGCGAAAACCCTGCTGCTGGACGGCGGCGACACCTGGCAGGGGTCGGGAACGGCCTACTGGACCCGTGGCAAGGACATGGTCCAGGCCTGTAACCTGCTTGGCGTGGACGTCATGACCGGTCACTGGGAGTTTACCTATCTTGATACGGAAGTGCTCGAGAACATCAAGGAATTCAAGGGCGAGTTCGTCGCGCAGAATGTCAAGGTCAAGGAGGATGCCCTGTTCGAGGGCTCGCCGGCTTTCGATGACAACACCGGGCATGCCTTCAAGCCCTACACCATCAGGGACCTGGGCGGGGTGCGGGTGGCCGTCATCGGTCAGGCATTTCCCTATACGCCGATCGCCAACCCCCAGCGATTCATTCCTGACTGGACCTTCGGTATCCGGGATGAAGACATGCAGGCCATCGTGGACCAGGTGCGCGAGAATGAAAAGCCGGACGTGGTTGTCGTGGTTTCCCACAATGGCATGGATGTGGACCTCAAGATGGCGTCTATCGTTACCGGGGTGGACGCCATCTTCGGCGGTCATACCCATGACGGCGTGCCGGGCGCGATCAAGGTCAAGAATGCCGGTGGCGTGACCCTGGTAACCAACGCCGGCTCCAACGGCAAGTTCCTCGGCGTGATGGATTTCGATGTGCGCGGCGGCAAGGTGCAGGATTACCGCTTCCGTCTGCTGCCGGTGTTTTCCAACCTGCTGCCGGCGGACAGCGAAATGGCTGCCTACATCGAGCAGGTCCGCGCACCCTACAGGGACCAGTTGAACGAGGAACTGGCCATCGCGGACACGGTCCTCTACCGGCGCGGTAACTTCAACGGCACCTTTGACCAGATCATCGTGGACGCCATGCGCGCCCAGACCGATGCCCAGGTGGCGCTGTCGCCCGGGTTCCGCTGGGGCTGCTCGGTGCTGCCGGGTGATGCAATCACCATGGAAGACCTGCTGACCCAGACCTGCATGACCTACCCGGAAACCTATCTGCGCGAAATGACCGGCGCCGACATCAAGCTCATCCTGGAAGACGTCTGCGACAACCTGTTCAATGCAGATCCCTATTACCAGCAGGGCGGCGACATGGTGCGGGTCGGCGGGCTGGATTATGTCTGCGATCCGACCGGGACGTTCGGCAACCGGATATCCGGGATGACGCTCGATGACGGCAAGCAGGTCGATGCCGGCAAGAAATACCGGGTTACCGGCTGGGCCACCGTGGGTTCGAAATCACCCGGGCCGCCCGTCTGGGAGGTGGTCGCCGACTACCTGCGCACACAAAAGGTGGCGAAGATCGGCAAGATCAATACACCCGTACTGAAGAATGTCGGCAATAACCCGGGCCTGATGGATTACAGCGCCTGACAATGGCTGCGCTGCCTGACCGGCAGCGCAGCCCGGGCAGTATTTTCCGCCGGGTTTCGCTACCGGCCGGAGAGCAAGCAGGTAAGAATTCCGATGCTGAAAAACGGACAAGTCGAAGTTCCACCTGCCTGGTCTGTTCGTTATCGGCGGCACCATCGTATGGTCGGCGATACACGAATATATCGAAATGATGCAGTCGGGGCATGCGCTGCTGAACGACATCCTGCTGCTGTTCATCTATCTGGAGCTGGGTGCAATGGTCGGCATTTACTTCAAGACCCACAGGTTACCGGTAACGTTCCTGATCTATATCGCGATCACGGCACTTACCCGGTTTCTGGCTGTGGATGTGAAGGAGCTGGAGATGCAATCCGTTGTGATGATAACCGGGGCCATACTGATACTGACGCTGGCTGTGCTTGCATTGCAATTCAGCAGTTTCAGGTATGTCCGCAGTGATGCAGGGGAAGGCACGTCCGCAGGCAGCCAGCCGGCAGCAACAGTCTGCGGCGTATTGGGTTAACCCAAAGATCATTAATTAACCGTGTGGAGGCTTGCTGGATGAAAAAGTTGATTGGCTGTTTGTTGATAACCCTGTTTTTTACAGTGAATGCCGGTGCCGAAGCGGTGGCGCCGCCTGCCATCGATATCGCGCAGACCGTGATAAAGGTGCCCCTGGCGGATGGCGTGACGCCTGAAGATGCCATCGATTCGATGAAATTGCGTGCGAATGTACTGAATTTCAAACTGGTGGCACACCAGCCATTATCGAAGGAGCTGGAAGGGATGGGCATAGAGACGACCCGCATGGAAATCTTCCAGTTCTGCGATCCGCGCATCGCGCGCCGCATGGTGAGTCATGACATCAACTTTGCGGCATACCTGCCGTGCCGTATCGCGATGGTGGAAGATGAAAACCAGCAGGTCTGGCTGGTCATGATGAACCTCGACATGTTTATCGGCTCTGCAAAGCTCCCGCCGGAACTGGAAAAGGATGCACTCAAGGTCAGGGACAGTCTCAGTGAAATCATGCAGGCGGGCGCCAGCGGGGATCTCTAGTTCGCAAGGACGGAAGACATCAGGAAGCGGCGTTCGCCCGGACAGCCAGAACTCGCGGACGACACGACCATCAACCCAGACAAACAACGGAGAATACACGATGAAGCTGAAAACAATGCTGTTGCCGGTGCTCGCTGCTGCCGGAATGATCTTTGCCGCGACGGCAAGTGCAGGAGATGCGGCTGCGGGCCAGGTCAAATCGTCCGCCTGCGTCAGCTGTCACGGGATGAACGGACAGAGCAGCAACCCGCTGTATCCCGTCCTCGCCGGACAGCAGGAGCAATACCTGCTGAAGGCGATCAATGCCTACAGGTCCGGCGATCGGGGAGACCCGACCATGAAGGCGATGGCGAGCACCCTGACGGATGCGGATGCTGAAAACCTGGCGGCGTTCTTCTCCAGCCAGAGCTGCAACTAGGGGTACCCGGTACGCGCGGCAGCTGAAAACCCCGCCACGGGCGCATGCGGATCCGTGGCGGGCCAGGGTTCCTGCCAGGCTCGTGCGCAGGATGGCAGTCGCGGCAAAGGCGGTGCTGACACGCTCCCTGCGGGGTGGCGTCCGCATCCGGCGTCGCGGGTATTCGCTCAGACTGGCACCTGTGCTGCGGCAAGCAACTGCTCGATGGCCAGTTTGTCCTGCGGCGTGTTCAGGTTCAGGAACACTTCCGGCGACGTCGAAAAGTCCGCCAGTGCCAGCCGCTGCCGCGCATACCAGGTGTCGACCCGGCGTCCACCCTTGCCGAGATAGTCCAGCAGGTCCTGCAGCACCCCACAGCGCAGCAGTGCATATACCGGCTGCAGACGTTCGCCGTCATGCGCAACACTGATCGCGGCGTCAGCTGCTGCCATTGCCTGGTACAGGGTTTCCAGCAGCTGCGCGGGCACGAACGGTGAATCGCATGGCACTGTCAACAGCAGGGGTGTGCAGGCGGCCTGCATGGCGGTGGCCACACCGGCCAGTGGGCCGCAATAGTCGTCCAGAATGTCCTCGATGACCGGGAAGCCGAACTCGCGGTAACGCGCCAGGTTGCGGTTGGCGTTGACGAGGATGCCGTCAACCTGGGGGCGCAAGGCCGCGATGATATAGCCAAGCAGGGGTTCGCCCAGCACGTCTATCAGGCCCTTGTCCTCACCGTGCATGCGCCTTGCCCTGCCGCCGGCGAGGATGACGGCAGTGACAGCTTCGCGCGGCGCGAGCGGTGCCGGCGTCATGGCAGGTTCAACACTTCAATCGCCGCTTTCGATGACATAGAACAGATCCGCACCCGAGCGCAGTTCGGACGCCTCACCGACCAGTTTCCATTTGCTGCTGAGCGTGTAGCGCAACCGCAGCGTCGAGACCGGTTCGAACAGGCCGACACCGTAGCTGACCAGCAATTTCGGTGTCAGGTACTTGCCGACCAGCAGCGAGGCCGAAGTGGTATCACCGGCTTGCGTGCTGACCTCGACCTCGTCCACGCCGACTTTCCTGCCCAGCTCCTTGCCCAGCGTCTCGCCGCCGGTAAGACCCAGCATCAGCGCGGCATTGTTCAGCGCGGACTTTTCCGAGTCACTGGTGTTGCCCTGCAGCGGTCGTCCCAGCACCAGCCAGGAGAGCTGTTCGGATTGCGGCATGTCCGGCTCCGAGAATGTCGTTACCACGGGTTTTTGCAGGTTGCCGCGCACCTTCACCCCGGCCAGGATGTCGGATGCCGGCCGGCGCACGGCTTCGATGTCGAGACCGGGTTCGGTCAGCGGGCCACCGGCAAACAACAGCCTGCCGCGGCGGATATCCAGGTCCTGGCCGTAGGCCTTGTACTTGCCGTTGCTGATATTCAGTTCGCCGCTGGCCCGGGTCGGCTGGCCGGGCTCATCAATTGCCAGCACGCTGCCGCCAAGCAGCCCGGTCAGCCCCAGGCCGTCGAACCTGACCGCCTTGCCCAGGGTGAAGCGCACGGTTGCGTAAACCGGGTAATCGACAGCCGTCTCCAGCTGTTCGCTGTTCTCGATAATGACCTGGTCCGCAGATGCCGTGACTGCGGAGCCCGACAATTTGCGGGGCCGAATGTTGGCGCGCGGCACCACGATCTTGCCGGTGACGTCGATGCGTGTACCGCTCAGGTTGACATCGAGTTGCGGCGAGGCGTCGATTTCCGCCTCCAGCGTATTCAGTACGCGGACGTTGTCACCCTCGATGCGCAGCTGCGCATCCGGCTTCACGCCCGTCAGGTTTGCCGTGCCGCGCACCTGCAGCTGCCCCTCACCGGAGCGGGCCCGCGCGTCCAGCCTGATGTCACCGTCCGGCTGGCCGGTCAGTTCAATGCGGGTGTCCTCCAGTTGCACGCCTGGCGTGTCGAGCATGGCACGTGCGTCGGAGACCAGCAGTTTGCCCTGCAGGCGCGGCGCGGCCGCTGTGCCGGCGAGCTGGATTTCCCCGTCGAGGCGTCCGTGCAGGTCGCTGACATCAGGCAACAGCTGGCCCGCGAAGGCGATATCGGGAAGCCTGGCAAGCACTGTTCCCGTCAGGCGGCCGTTGGCCCAGCCCTGTCTGTCTGCGCTGATGCTGGCCTGGCCTTCAAGGCTGCCTGCATTTGCCTGCAGTGGCAGCGCGAATTCAAGGCGGGCGTGTTCCGCATCGAGATCCAGCGTCATGCTTCCCGGTGCAAATGCCAGCAGCGTGTCGAGTTCGCCTGCGTCATCTGTCACGCTGAGTTCACCCTCCGTGGAGGTCAGCTGCGCGTGTGCCGTGGCGGCAGCACCGGTGGATTGCTGATAGCGGCCGTTACCGTCAAGCAGCCCCTGCAGTTGAGTACCGGCCGGCAGCAGTCCGGCCAGCGCGGCAAGCGGCAGATCCTGCAGCCGGAAGCTTGCCTCGCGGCCGGTCTCTGTCACGCTTCCCTGCAGGCAGAGGCGGCTGCTGGCGTCGCTCCAGCAGGTTTGCGGCAGGGTCACCTGCGTGGCGCTCACGCTCCCTGTCACGGGTTGTTGCAGCTGCCAGGCGGCGAGCCCGGCCGGTGTGATTTCTGACTGTGTGAGCGTGTAGGTCCATGCGTCCTGCCGCCAGCTGCCGTCCAGGGCGAGGCTGGCCGCGTAGCCGCTGCCGGTGGCAGACAGTGTGAAGGCATGCGCCTGCGGGTATCCTGAGCCTGTCAGCTTGAGCCTGTCGAGGTCGGTGCCGGCAAGCCGCCCGTCGCTGAGCACCAGTTCCAGCTGTGACGCCTTCCCGCCGCCGCTATCGATCGACGCCTCGAGGTCGAGTTTCCCGATGTGGTCCGCATGGTAGCGCAGGTCATGCCCGTGCAGTTGCGCCGTCAGCTGCGGCGCTGGCACTGTCCCCTGCAGGCGGCCCTTGCCGGACAGCTGGCCGGCAGCGGCGGGCGCCAGCGTGGCCAGGTCCGGACTCTCCAGTTCCCAGGCAAGGTCGAGTGATTCGCCGAGGAGGCCCTGCAACTGTACGCGCGTGGGACCCGAGGTCAGAACACCCGAGTCGATCTGCAGTGCGCCGGGGCGGTAGCTGCCACGCGTCGTCAGTTGCAATGCCTGCCCGCGCAGCCTGCCACTGATGCTGGCCTTGTCGAAACGCAGCCGCCAGGCAGCAGCATCGCCGGCTTCCAGGCCGGCCTGCAGCTGCAGTCCAAGATCGCCGGGCCAGTCAGGCCAGCGCAGCCCCGGGTTCAGGTTCCTGCCGTCGAGTTCGACCCGGGCTGCGAGCGCCGGAGACCAGGCCAGCTGCGCAGAGCCCGCCAGGCTGCCGTCCAGCAGGTCGGCGGTGAAGGTCTCGATCTCAAGTGCGTCCAGGCTGCCCCGGCCCTGCAGCCGGAGTTGTGTCGGCGTGAATTCCGGGGCATCCAGCATGGCGTTGCCGCTGATCCGGTAGGCGTCGAGGCCGCCCTTGAGCGCGAGCGTGCCGCTGGCGCTGCGTGCGACCGGTTCGGCGTACAGCGGCCAGGCAAGATCCTGCCAGTCCGCCTGCAGGTCAAGTGCGGTCTTGTCCGCGGAGAAATCGACTTCGCCCTGCAGCTGCAGGCGGGTGCTTTGCTCTGGCAGAGTCAGCTGCAGCGAGCGGATGTCCAGCCGCGCCGTGTGCAGCGCGACGTCGACGGTCGCATCCACCTGGTTGGCCTGGGCGTCGCGGCTGTTGCCGGAGCCCTGGATACGCAATTGCCCGGGCGGCCCGGCCAGGGTGAGCGCAGCGCTGAGCTGCAGTGCCGGCCAGCTGCTGTCGATGGCGGCGAGTGCGCTGTCCTGCAGGGTCAGCGTGCCATCGAGCTGCAGGTCGTCGAGGACATCGATGAGGGACAACTCGGCGTGTACGCTGTAGGGTGGCTGGATTTCCTGGATGAGCTCGATCCGGCGCAGGCTGCCTGCGATGCGGGTGTGCGCGGCGAGCGGTGCACGCGTGTCGCTGTGCCACTGCAGGTCGAGATTTCCCTGCAGCGGGTAGTCGCCCTGCAGCTCCATGCTGGCGGTTCCCTGCAGCGTCAGGCCGGGCGCAGCCAGGGAGAGGCGGGTGAGTGCCACCCGGGTGTCGCCGGCGCGGGCGGCGAGGGCGATATCCTGCAGCTGCACTGCTTCGCTATCCGCTGCAGTGACGATACTGGCAGAGCCTACGTGCAGGGAATCCAGCCGCAGGCGCAAGGGCAGTACGATTGCGGGCAGTTCGATCCGGTCGGAGCCGGTTGCGGTGGTTCCGGCAAGCTGTGTATAGCGCACGGCGGCGGCATTGACCCGGGTGAATTCCAGCGTCCCGGACAACAGGCCCCGCGGTTGCCAGGTGATCTCCAGTTGCTCCACGACCAGGCTGAACTTATTCGTGGTGTAGTGCAGTTCCTGTATCCGCAGGGGCCCTGACAGCCGGCCGGTCACCTGCGTGACGGTCAGCTCGGGCCCGGCCAGTGCCGCAGCCTGGCGCCAGAGAAACTGCAGACCGGACTCGGTTGCCAGCAGCCAGCCCAGCGCCGGCAACAGCGTGCATAACAGCAGTGCCAACACGGTCAGCAGGCGGCGGGCGTAGTGCTTCACAGGGAAGGTCCGAAGGTAATGTGCAGGCGGTAGCCGTCTTTGCCGTCGTCGAAGGGGTGCGCGACATCGATGCGCAGCATGCCTACCGGGCTGCGCCAGCGAAAGCCGATACCGGCGCCGGTCTTGGGTGAGGGCAGAAAGTCATCCGCCGCGTTGCCGCTGTCAACGAACACGGCGGCGCCGAAATTGCCAACAAACAGGTAATCCAGCTCGATGCTGCCGGTGGCCAGGTACTGGCCGCCGACAACGTCGCCGCTGGCGTCCACGGGCGCCAGGGTCTGGTACTCGTAGCCGCGCACGCTCTGGTCGCCGCCGGCAAAGAAGCGTTCGCTGGCGGGCAGTTTGGAGAAATCCTGCACGGAGATGGCGCCCAGCCGCGAGCGCAGCAGCAGTCGGCCGCGTTCGCTCAGCGGGAATACCAGCTTGCCGGCCAGGTCGAGGCGGGCAAAGGTGGTGTCCGATACCAGTCCGGGTGAGCCGCGCAGGTCGGTACTCCAGCTATAGCCGCGCCGCGGAAACAGGACATCGTTGGTGCGCAGCTGCGACAGGGTGATGCCGGGGATGAAGAAGTCCACCGAGCCTGCTTCATCGCCCAGGGAAAAATCCTCGTGCTGGAAGTTGAGATACAGGCGTCGCTGCAGGGAGCGCCATTCCTCGTTGCGGCTGACGCCCAGGGTATAGCGGTCCGAGCTGCCGCCGTCGGCGATGGTCTCGTATTCGGCGCGGCTGCTGAAGACCAGCCTGTCGGAAACCAGGTTGCCGATCGGAATCTGGTACTGCGCGCCAACGGATTGCAGGATGTCCGACAGGCGTATGTCGGCGAGAATGCCGTGCCCGCGCCGGTTGATGCGGCGAAATTCACTGGCCAGTGACAGTCGTGGCCCGGTATCCGTGCCATAACCCAGGCCGACGGCATAGCGGCGGGGCTTGCTCGGCTCCGTGGTGATGACAACCGGGACCTGGTGGTCTGTCGTTGCCTCGCGCTGCGGGTCTACCTCGACCCGGCTGAAGAAACCACTGTCGTTGAGCGCCAGCTGCAGGTCCAGCAGGGCGTCGGTATTGAAAGGCTCACCCTGTTTGATGTGCACGAACTGCTGCACGAAGTCCGGGTCGAGGATGTCCTGCTCGATGCTGATCGGTCCGAAAAAATAGCGCGGGCCGGTGTCCAGCAGCAGGTGGACCTGTGCCTGGCGCTGTGCCATTAATATGCGCAGTTCGGCACGCTGGTAACGGGCGTCGAGATAGCCGGCTGCCAGTGCTGCCTGCAACAGCGCCTGCTTGGTGGTTTCGTAGTCGCTGTGCAGCAGGCGCTTGCCTTGCTGCAGCTTGCTGGCCTTCCTGGCCGCGAGGATGCCTGCGTTATCCCGGCCGGCACCGCTGACTTGAATGTCGAGCTGTTCGATGCGGGTGGCCGGGCCGGTATCGATGTGATATGCCGCCCGCCAGATATCGCCCTCGTGGCTGAGCCGTGCTTCGATCACCGGTTCGTAGTAGCCGAAAGGCTGCAGTGCAGCCTTGATCTCCTGCGGCGCCTGGCGGTGCAGCCGGCGGACATTGCTTTCCGTGACAGCCATGGCAGGCTTGTCCTGTTCCCCGGGCGTGAACGGAATCAACCCGGGCTGCTGCACCAGACGGGCGATGCCGAGGTGGGCGCGCACGTTTTCCTGCAGCACCTTGTCGAGACCGGAAATCCCGACCTCGACGCGCGCCGCCGCCATGGCGAATGGCATCCAGAGCAGGGTCCAGGCAATTAACAGGTATCTATACTTCATCGGTCGAGAGGGGCTGCCTGGCTGCGCCGGTGCAGGACGCGTTATGAATTACCGTGTGACGACAGACGCCGCAGCAGGTTCCGGCCTTATGATACTGGAAAGCCTGTCACCGGTACGAATGGGTGCCGCCTGCGCTGCTGTGGCAGGGAGGGATCCGGTATCAATCCAGGAATCCTGTCCGCTTGCGGGCAGTGCGCAGATCGCACTCCTCACACAATCGGGGGTTCCTGGTCCTCTGTCGAATCGATGGGGAGTTCATCGGCCTGGAAGGCCTCGACAGTGGACTCAGCGATCCGTACGGATTCGAACCGGGCGATGTGGAAAAGTGCCTCGCCCTCGTTCACCAGCGGCAGGTTGGTACGCCCGATAATGATACCGGAACAGCAAGACTTCACTTCCAGTTCCATTTGTCCGAACGGATCTGAAATCATGCCGATGACCTCGTCCCTGCGCACCCTCGCGCCCAGCGGTGAGGTGATGCGCAGGATACCGCTGCGCCCGGCCCGTACCCAGCTGCTGGCGCGTGCGATCAGGGGTTCGGATGGCTGCCTGACGCGACTCGATGCCGGCAGCATGCCGATGCTGCGCATGACCGCAATGATGCCCTTGACGCCGGCGCGGATGGCGCGTTCATCGAAGCGCAGCGCCTCGCCGGCTTCGTAGAGCAGGATCGGTATGCCGAGGTCCGCGGCCACCTCGCGCAGCGATCCGTCACGCAGATCCGAATTCAGCAGCACCGGGACATGAAAGGCACTGGCGATGCGCGCCGTCTCGGGATCGTCCAGGTTGGCACGGATCTGTGGCAGGTTCTCGCGATGGATGGCGCCGGTATGCAGGTCTATGCCGTAGTCGCTGCGGGTGACGATCTCTTCCAGGAACATCTCGGCCAGCCGTGCAGCCATGGAACCCTTTTCGGAACCCGGGAAGGAGCGGTTCAGGTCGCGGCGGTCGGGCAGGTAGCGGGAACGGCTGACGAAGCCGTAGACATTGACGATTGGCACGGCAAGCAGGGTGCCGCGCAGCTTGTGCAGCAGCGGCAGGCGCAGCAGGCGGCGGATGATTTCCACGCCGTTGATTTCGTCGCCGTGTATGGCCGCGCTGACGAACAGGCGCGGACCGTCGCGCGTGCTGTGTATGACCTGCAGGGGCAGCGACATCGGTGCGTGTGAGTACAGGCTGGCCATCGGCAGATCGAGGGTAACTCGCTGCCCGGGCTTCACCGTCATGCCGCCGATGAGCAGGTCCTGCTGCGGCATCGCTCAGCCCTTGCCCTTGGTCCTGGTATTGTAGGGGCGGGCGTTGCGTTCGATGAAGCCGATGATCAGGGCCGCGATGTCCTTGCCGCTGGCTGCCTCGATACCCTCCAGTCCCGGTGAGGAGTTGACCTCCATGACCACCGGGCCGTGATTGGAACGCAGCAGGTCCACGCCCGCGACATTCAGTCCCATGACCCGGGCCGCGCGCACTGCCGTGGCGCGTTCTTCCGGGGTGATCCGGATCAGGCTGGCGCTGCCGCCGCGGTGCAGGTTGGAGCGGAACTCGCCTTCCTGCGCCTGGCGCTTCATGGCGGCGACCACCCGGTCACCGATCACGAAACAGCGGATATCCGACCCCCCCGCTTCCTTGATGTACTCCTGCACCAGGATGTTGGCATCGAGCCCCATGAAGGCCTCGATCACGCTCTCTGCGGCCTTATGGGTTTCCGCCAGGACCACGCCGATCCCCTGGGTTCCTTCCAGCAGCTTGATGACCACCGGGGCGCCGCCGACCATCTTGAGCAGGTCCTGGATGTCATCCGGGGAGTTGGCGTAGCCGGTCACCGGCAGGCCGATCCCCTTGCGCGACAACAGTTGCAGCGAACGCAGCTTGTCGCGCGAACGGCTGATGGCGACGGACTCATTCACCGGGTAGACGCCCATCATTTCGAACTGGCGCAGCACCGCCGTACCGTAGAAGGTGATGGAGGCGCCGATGCGCGGAATGACGGCGTCAAAGTCGGTGAGGGCTTCACCATTGTAATGAACGCCCGGACGGTGCGAGGCGATGTCCATGTAACACCGCAGCGTGTCAATGACATGCGCCTCGTGGCCGCGCTGCTCGGCCGCCTCGACCAGACGCCGGGTTGAATAATACGATGCCTTGCGTGACAGAATGCCGATCTTCATCTGCTTTCACCTTTGGGTTTTTTATAGCGCCCCATGAGATAGGAGCGCGCCGGGTCGACATTGAAGCGCCTTTTCAGCGCGCTCCTGCCCAGCAGCATGCGAAAGCGCATGGTATCACGGTTGGTCAGGGTCAGTTCGACCGGAAAGCGGTTGTCACCCAGCAGCACGTCGGTCGTAATGACATAGCGCTTTTCGCGATGGCCGCCGGAATCCATTACCCAGCGTTCATCCGTGACGGGTACTTCGCAGATGCATTTCGTCCTGTTGTCGCGCTGGTAGGGATGCACGCCGAAGCGTACCCAGCGCCTGCCGGCCTTGAGGTAGGGCTCGACAAAATAGGCATGCAGGGCCGAGGTGCGTGCCCCCGTGTCGACCTTGACCTTGATATGCGCGAGCTGCAGGCCCGGCAGGCTGACCCATTCGCGCCATCCCACGACCTGTCGTTTGCCGGGCTGTTTTATCATGCGTGGGTTTGCTTTTTCATTACGCCGCCAGTCCTGTCTGGCCACGCAGTCTACAGTGTGGTGCCCCGGCTTGAAAAGCGGGAGTACTGACTGGATGGTGCCGGCAGATCAGCGCCATTACGTCACCTGCCCGGATGTACGGCTGCAGGGATACAGGGGGCCGGGCGTAAATTCAGGCACCCCGTGCCAGTCCCTCGGCCGTATCGCAGTCTCACCTTGGTTGTGTGCATCGTGTCCCGCAATGACGAATGCATGACCTGATCAGGGGATCGCCAGGCGGATCTGCGGGCAGTCGTGCCATACTCCCGGGCCGGTGCATCCCCGCCATGCGGGCGCTGCCGTTGACCACGGGCAGTGCCTGTTTGCCCGGTAAAGCTGACCTGTGCCCATGCCGGTCGGCGCCGGTTGATTCCGGCGGAACGGGCGGGTTATGCTGCCCGCCCGGCCACCGAATCCACGGTGCAGCAATCAATCTGCATGAACACAGCGCCTATGCAACCCAGGAGATACCTCCCTGTCACGGTCCTGCAGCTGCTGGTCCTGCTGATCGCCTTGCTTTCCCAATCCTTCTCCATAGCCGCCACCGGCAACGGCAGCGACTGGCTGAAACCGGCGCGCGAGGCCGTCATCGTTGCCCGACAGGCACTGGCGTCTTTCGACCCGGCTGCCGGCAACGCCGAGGATCTCGATCCCTGGGTGCGCGTGCTTGGCGAGATCCGCCTGAATGCGCAGAAATGCATCGACGCGCGGCTGGCGGAAATAAACACCATCAAGGACGCTGTCAAGGGCGCGGACAATGCCGCCGCCGGCAGCGCAACCGCAGCACCTGATGCGGCGACACGGAAACAGCTGGGTGAACTGGATTCCCAGCTTGCGGCATGCAGCAGCATGCTGCTGGATGCCAGAACACTGGGCGATGAGATCCGCACTGCACAGCAGGCGGTGCTCAAATACCGGCTACTCGGACGCGGTCCGGATATCTGGGACGTCACGCTCGCAAATCTGCAGCAGGCGAATACCCTGCCTGCCACCGTCCGCGCCTTTTTTCTGGAGCGCATGCAGCTGATTCACCTGCGCCGCAATGGCTGGCTGGCACTGCTAACACTGACCGTGCTGGCATTTTCGCTGGGACTGTGGTGGCGCCACCACTGGCGCCACCGGCTCAAGCAAAGGACAGGAGAGGGAATCAGCGCAGGGCTCAATACCGCGCTGCAGGCGTGTCTGGCCAGGAACCTGCCACTCATTCTCGGTCTCTGCGCGGCGACCGGTACGCTCCTGTTGCTGCTGCCGGCCAGGCCCGTACCGCCGGCGGTGGCCGTTCTCATCAGCATCCTGCTATACCTGGGTGGCATGACGATCATCCAGTCCTTGCTCAATCCCTGTCAGCCAGCCGTGCATTTTCTCACCATAGACCCGGGTTATTCACGGGCGGTGTGCCGGCGCGCCCATGGTTTGCTGTTCCTGGTGCTTGCGCTGATACTGGTAGTGAGCACGGGTATCCATACCGTGCTTTCAGCGGAACAATGGTACCTGGTGCGCGCCGTGTTCTTTACCGTGGCCACGGCGCAGCTGGTGTGGCTGGTGTCCACCCTGCACGGCGCCCCGCCACCCCTGGACAGCCGGAAACTGCGTAGCATCATCGTGCTGCTGTTGCTCGCCGGGATCGTCATCGAGTTGCTGGGTTTCCGTGTCCTGTCGTGGTACCTGTTCAGGGGCCTGCTCGGCACGGCCCTGCTGGCGGCCGGTCTCTGGCTGGTCAACAGCCTGCTGCAGGATTCCTTCGACGGCATGGACTCGGGACGCTACGCCTGGGAACGCAAGCTGCGCGGCCAGCTCAGTCTGAAGGAGGGCGAACCGGTGCCCGGCCTGATCTGGCTGCGCCTGCTGACGGTGCTGCTGATCTGGCTGGCCTTCGGTATCACGGTCGTCGGTCTGTGGGGCTATTCGGATACCTTCTGGAGTCTGGTCAGTCAGGGCATTACCGAGGGCTTCCAGCTTGGTCCGGTGCGTATTATCCCGATCCACTGGGTGACCGGCATCGTCGTTTTCTCCATCCTGGTCACCCTGGTGAGCTGGATCCGTAAGGAGGTCCTGCCGGGGTGGGTAAAGAAATCCAGGATCGAGCGCGGCGCCCAGGAAGCGATTGTTACCCTGAGTGGCTACGTCGGCATGATCATCGCTGCGATAATCGGCCTGTCGCTGGCCGGCTTCAGCTTCACGAATCTCGCCATCATCGCGGGTGCCCTCTCCGTGGGCATCGGTTTCGGACTGCAGAATATCGTCAACAATTTTGTCTCCGGTATCATCCTGCTGTTCGAACGCCCGATTCGCACCGGTGACTGGATTGTCGTCGGCAACACGGAAGGCTACGTGCGCAAGATCAGTATTCGCTCGACGCAGATCGAGACCTTCGACCGCGCCGACGTGATCGTGCCGAACTCGGAACTGATATCCAACCAGGTCACCAACTGGATGCTGCACGATCCCTGGGGACGGGTGATCGTTCCCGTCGGTGTGGCCTATGGCTCGGATGTGGAGCAGGTCCGCGACCTGCTGCTGCAGGTCGCCAGGGACCACACACTGGTGATCGTTGACAGCAGCCGGGTCAGTGCCCCCAGGGTACTGTTTCGCAGTTTCGGCGACAGCTCGCTCAATTTCGAGCTGCGCTGCTTCATCCGCAATGTCGACCAGCGTCTTGCCACCCTGAGCGAGCTCAATTTTGCCATTGAAAAAGCACTGCGCGAGGCGAATATCCAGATTCCCTTCCCGCAGCGCGACCTGCATTTACGCAGTGTGGATCCCGGTATCAGGTTCGGACCGCCACCGGAGTAGTGCAACGGCATGCCTGCCGGCGGACAGGCATCAGTCATGCTTCGAAAGATCAGGTGCATGGCGCCGATACCGGGTGATGACCTGTGGCTGCTCCGGGGCGGGTGCAGGGGCGCTGGCTTCAGGAACAAGACTGTCCTGGATGTCAATAACAGGTAATCTTTGCGACGTCACGAACCACGGGCCGTAAAGAAAGTACCCGCGCCTGATCCGGTTATGTGACAGGGTCAGGCTCACACAGGGAGGCGTGTACGCTTGTCAAATATCTTTGGCTGGATTGTAGTGCTGGCCGTTGTCGGGGCCGCTGCCTGGGGTTTGACCGGCCTGCTGGCCGGTGGAATCGCCGGCTGGTTGCTGGGGCTGATAATCAACAGGAAGGAACAGCAACTGTTTGATAAACAGCTGCGCAGGGCGTTACAGCCGCTACTGGACCGGATTGTCGCGCTTGAACAAAAACTCGCAAGTACTGCCGACCCTGTTTCCCAAACCACGAACCGCGCAGAGCGGCAGCAGGCAGAAAAGGAACCGCTGGCGACGCAGGTTGTTTCTCCCGCAGCGCAGCAGTCCCCGCCATATTTTGAGCCGGTGCAGCAGGCTGCCACCACGGATGCGACGGAACACGCGGATGACGCGGATGCCTGGGGTGTAAATGGAGTATGGCCGGCTGTCGGCAGGCCGGAATTCATGGAGAAGCTCGTCGGGTTTTTTGCCGGCGGCAACCTGGTGGTGCGCGTGGCTGTGGTGGTGCTGTTTTTCGGCGTCGCATTCCTGATGCGCTACGCGGCAGAGCACAACCTGATCCCTGTAGAATTACGTTTGGCAGGCATTGCCCTGGCGGCGATTGTCGTGCTGGTGATCGGCTGGCGGTTACGCGACCGGCCCGGGAATTACGGCCTGGTATTGCAGGGTGGTGCGGTCGGTGTTCTGTACCTTGTCGTTTATGGCGCAGCCAAGCTGTATCACCTGCTACCCATGGGGCTGGCCTTTGCACTAATGGCGGGTATCGTTGCCTTTTCGGCCCTGTTGGCGATTTTGCAAAATGCCAGGTCTCTGGCCTTGTTCGGAAGTGCAGGTGGCTTTCTCGCGCCGGTGCTGGCCTCGACCGGAAGCGGTAGTCACGTCGCGCTGTTTTCCTATTACGCGCTGTTGAATAGCGGTATTCTTGCCATCGCCTGGTACCGGTCCTGGCGCGAACTGAATGTTCTCGGTTTCGTGTTTACCTTCGTAATCAGTTCGACCTGGGGCTATCACTACTACCGCCCTGAGTACTTCCCGACGACCGAGCCTTTTCTGACCCTGTTTTTCCTGATGTATGCACTGATCGCGGTACTGTTTGCAACACGCCAGCCACCGCAGTTGCGCGGCTACGTGGACGGCAGTCTCGTATTCGGGGTCCCCATCGTGGCATTCGCCCTGCAGGCGGCGCTGGTTCGTGAGTTTGAGTTCGGCATGGCAATCAGTGCGCTGCTGCTTGCGGGGTTTTATGTTGGCCTTGCGAGTCTGCTGTGGCGACGCTCGGGAGACGGGCTGCGGATGCTCACCGAGGCGTTCCTGGCGCTGGGCGTGGTGTTCGGCAGCCTGGCGATACCCCTGGCCCTGGATGGACGCTGGACTGCGGCGGCCTGGGCCATGGAAGGTGCGGCGCTGGTGTGGGTAGGGATACGGCAGATGCGTCTGCTGGCGCAGGTTTCCGGTGTGCTGCTCCAGTTTGCCGCGGGTACGGCTTTTCTCCTGGCCATTGATTCGCCTGCCGGCGGATTGCCATTGTGGAACGCTGTCTGGCTGGGTTCGGTGGTCGTGGCTGTGTCCGCTTTATTCTCGTCATGGTTTCTGTACCGGCATCCCGAGAGCCTGAAAGGCCATGCCCGCGAAGCGGGTGTTGCACTGCTGCTGTGGGGTCTGGCGTGGTGGTCGGGATCCGGCCTGCGTGAAATGAATACGCACCTGAATGACGTGAATGCGGAGCATGCAACACTCCTGTTCATGTCGCTCACGGCACTGCTGCTGGGATGGCTGGGACGACGGGTGCAATGGCCGCCGGCGCTGCTTGCCACGGTTGCCCTGCTGCCGGTGCTGCTGCTGGTGTTGCTGGATGAGTTCGGGCTGCCTGGCATGTACCATGGATTCCAGGGCTGGGGACTGCTGGCCTGGGCGGTGGCTCTTGCTGCCCATTTGCGTGTGTTGTGGCATGGTACGGAAAGCTGGCCGCGTGACATTGTGCGTGCCTGGCATCCGCTGGGTCTTTGGCTGCTGGTGGGACTGCTGACCTGGGAACTGGACTGGGCGATCCGCGAGACGCTGTTCCAGTCGCAGACCTGGCACTGGATCGCACGCGCATTGATACCCGGGGGGGCGGTTTATTTGCTGCTGCATTCCGGAAAAAGAATCTCGTGGCCGGTCGCGCAATTTCCCCTGGAGTACTACGGCATCGGGCTCGGTGTGCTGGCGCTTTATCTGTGGCTTTGGGCGATGGCGGCGCTCTTGCACGCCGGCGACCCGGCACCGCTGCCCTATGTGGTACTGCTCAATCCCATGGACCTTGCGCAATGCTTTGCACTGCTTGCAGCCCTGCGCTGGGTGTTGTGGTGGCGAAATGCAGATACTGACAGGCACCGCCCGGAATTTTTGCCACTGGCTGCGGGTGGCCTGGCTTTGGGCGTATTCCTGTGGCTGAACTCGGCACTGGCGCGCGCGGTGCATTTCTGGGGCGGTGTGAGCTGGAACCCGGTTGCCATGCAGCATTCGGTCATGTTTCAAACCGCCATTGCTATCCTGTGGACACTGACGGCCATGGCCGTCATGGTAGTGGCGCGTCGCCGGGCCAGCCGCCGTGCCTGGTATGCGGGTGCCGCGCTTCTGGGAGCCGTAGTCGTTAAACTCTTTATGGTAGATCTTTCCGGCGCAGGCACCCTGGAGCGGATCATTTCGTTCCTCGTGGTGGGAGGGCTAATGCTGGTCATCGGCTTTTACTCGCCGCTGCCGCCACGCAGCAGTGACGAGGCTGTAACATGAGGATGCTGTTATGGTCCTGGTTATGGCTGCCGGCAGCCGCTGTCTGCGCTGCCGCTGTGCCGGTGCAAGAGGATGATTTTGCCTATGGTCTGCCCATCCAACTAAGCGGTGAGGCGGCGATTTACCGCATGGTTTTGCCGGAAGTCGTGTACAGCTACCTGAGCAGCGCGGATTTTAGTGATATGCGTATCTTCAATGCCGCCGGGGAAGTCGTGCCTCATAGTCTGCGGCGACCGGTGGCGCCGGAGCCTGACACGGGTGATACGCGGGTCGTCCCCTTTTTTCCGTATGCGGTAATCAAACCCGGCGCGCACAGCCCGGTACAGGTGCGGGTTATCGTCAATGATCAGGGTACTGTGGTCAGCTCCAGCGCCGCTGCGAACACGGATGCTGCAGAGCGGGTCAGCGCTTACCTGATCGATGCCAGCGCACTGCAAGACACGCCGTCCAGCCTGGTTCTAGACTGGGAGAGTCCTGAAGACAGTTTCGTAGCAAGCATCAGGATTGAAGGTTCCGATGATCTTGATCACTGGCAAACACTGGTCCCGCAGGCCAGCCTGGTACGCCTGCTTTTTTCCGGACGCGAACTGGCGCGCCGGGAAATCGAATTGCCGGACAGGGCTTATAAATATTTGAAACTCGGTTGGCCTGCAACGGCAGACGGGGTGCGTCTCACCGAGGTAACTGCCAGCTTTTCACAAAGGGCTGAACCTGTAGAACCGGTCTGGACAGCGTTGAGAGGGTCGGTGGTTGCGGGTGAGCCGGGTAGCTTCGAATACCGCACCCGGGGGCATCTGCCGGTTGAGCGGGCCGATGTCGCACTGCCCGAAGGCAACAGTCTGGTGGATGTGAAGCTGTTCTCCCGTGCCGCGGAAAACACCCCGTGGCGCATGCGCCATAGCGGCAGCTTCTATCGTCTGCAGGTTGATGGCGCGAGCCTGACAAGCGAGCCAGCGGTATTTCCGTCGGTGACCGACCCGCTCTGGCGGCTTGAGGCGGTTTCAGATCTGTCCGGCCTGGGTGCCGCCGCGCCGGTGCTGAGGCTTGGTTATATTCCACATGAGCTGTATTTCCTGGCGCGCGGGGAACCGCCCTACGTGCTGGCATTTGGTGCGCATGCAATAGCGGCTGGACCGGCCCGGATCAATGCGCTGCTGGATCGCATCGACGACAGGCAAAGCGATACGTTTATCGGCGCGGCCCTTGCAGGCGAAATGATAACCCTGGGCGGTGCGGAAAAATTGCGGGCACAGCAAGCACCCTTCCCCTGGCAGCAGTTCATACTCTGGAGTGTACTCGTACTGGGTGTCTGCATACTGGGAATCATGGCATGGCGGTTGGGGAAGCAGATGCAGTAGCTGTTGCCCGGAAAACACCTGCCTGTATTGTCTATGGGCGAGTCGGTAGATTACCTGCTCAATGCATGTGGCGAGGCAGCAGGATTTCAGCGGGTCGAGACGCTTGTCGATCATCCCGCCATAGGCCCGGGTATTCCCCGAATTTGAACAATCATTCCTCAGCGTACCGGGAAGTCAAACCAGGTTGCCGGGTACGGTTCGTTTGCCAGGGTGAAATGCCACCATTCCCGCGGGTAGGGTTTGAACCCGTGCTGCAGCATCAGGTTGCGCAACAGCAGCCGGTGGGCGCGCTGCGCGGGCGTGGCGCCTGCATAGGCCGGCCAGGATTCTGGTCCGAAGAAATCGAATCCCGTTCCCATGTCGAGCCCGGTGTCGCCGGGCGGCGCATCCAGCGCCACGAGCGTGAGGTCGACGGTGCTGCCGCGGCTGTGGCCGGAGCGGGCGGCGATGTATTCCTCGCGCAACAGGTCCTGCTTGGCGACATCGGGGTAGTACGCATCTTTCATGCGGGTGTCGTCCAGGTCCTGCGTCCAGCGCACAAAATGATCCCCCGCCCGCTGCGGGCGATAGGCGTCGAAAACCAGCAGCCCCAGACCGAAGGGGCGCAGCGCCGCCTGCACCTGCGCCAGTGCTGCGGCCGCCTCGCGGCTGAGGATCGCACGTGGCAGGAGGTAGCCGTCGATGCGGTCCCCGACGAAGTTGTCTGCGGTGGCGTATCGCAGATCCAGGCGAATGTCCGGGATGACCTTGTCGAGGTAGACGAAGCCCGGCGGCAGCGTGGCTGACTCGCCGGCGGCGAGCCCGCCGGCCGGCAGGAGCACGACCAGCAGCACGCGCAGCAGGCTGCGGAAACGCAGGTGCAGCAGCACGTACCGTTCCTGCGTCGTCGGCCCCGTGACCGGTGGCTGCCACCGGTCACGCACGCCGTGCCTGTCCGTGCGGGCAGGGTCTGCGCCGGGTTCCGGCATCCGGCCCGCTGCTTTGAGACGGATTCCGGTCAACATCGCTGACTTGCGGTCCGGGTGGGCTGAAGCATGACCTGAATCTTACCGGCGATCGCGGTTCGATGCAGCATACCGGCCAATGGCATCATGGCCCGTTGTCTGTGCACGGCCGCGGTCCGCCCATGGCATGCCTGCAGGGCGTCGGCGACACGCATCGAGCTATCTGTAACCCGGGCCTTGAATCAGGGGGGTGAAACAGAATTGGCCCGGATACGTAGTGACCACGCCGACGGCCTGCGCTTCGATGTCACCACCCGGATCGACGGCAAGCACCTGCGACGGTGCTCTGGCAGCTGCGGTCCAGGTACCCCGACAAGTACCTGATTGTCGAACACCTGTCGGCCCATCCCTGGATCACCACGACCGGCAATTTCGACGCGACCTGGTACACCAGGGCGCACCACGAGATGCAGCGCGCCCTCAGCGGCGAGGATCCCGTGGCCAGGGTCGCCTCCTTCCTCGGCTGGGACGGCGCAGGCAGCGCGTTTCATGAACCCTGGACGCAGGGCGACGGGCGTGTCTACATCAATCTGCCCAAACTGGGTGTGGTCATGCTGCGGCTGAAGTAGTCGCGCCGGGATCGGGATTCCGGACCGTGGAGGCGGACGGCCACCTGCGCTACCGGAATGGTTTCGTACCCGCCGTGGGGAAAGGTGTACCGGCTGGCAGGCAGCTAACCCCCGGAGATCGCGCCGACCACAAGCAGGGGTTCCCGGCCGGACGCGACCGCGTCGGGCAGCGGGGCGTCCGGTGGTTCGTGTGACAGGTCCTCGGCACAGGCGAAGAACCGCACCCGCGGGCGGCGCTGCTGCGTGGCCGGGTCGCGGAGGGTGCCGCGCAGCATCGGGTAGCGCGTTTCGAGCGCGTCGATGACGGTGCGCTGCGTGACGGGGGCGTCGACGTCAAGTTTCTCCTCGTAGCCGGTGTGCGCGAGCAGCCGCAGTTGCGGCGGCAGGATGATCCGGATCATGGAAGCGTCTGCACCTCGACAGACAGCACGGCCGGGAGGTCGCGGACAATGGCTGTCCAGCTGTCCCCGGCATCGCCGGAGGCGTACACCTGTCCGCCGGTGGTGCCGAAGTACACGCCGCAGGGGTCGAGCGCGTCGACGGCCATCGCATCCCGCAGCACATTGACGTAGCAGTCGCGCTGCGGCAGGCCGTTGGTGAGCGCTTGCCACTCGTTGCCGCCCGTGCGGCTGCGGTAGACGCGCAGCCGGCCGTCGGGCGGGTAATGCTCGGTGTCGCTCTTGATCGGGACGACGTAGAGCGTGTCCGGCTCGTGTGCGTGCACCTCTATCACGAATCCGAAGTCGCTCGGCAGGTTGCCGCTGATCTCCTGCCAGGAGTCGCCGGCGTCGTCGCTGCGCATGACGTCCCAGTGCTTCTGCATGAACAGCACCTGCGGGCGTGAGGGGTGCATGGCGATGCGATGCACGCAGTGGCCCACCTCGGCCGCCGGATCGGGGATGTACTCGGACCTGAGTCCACGGTTGATCGGTTGCCAGGTCGCGCCGGCATCGTCACTGCGGAAGGCGCCCGCCGCGGAGATGGCGATGAACAGCCGTGCCGGATCGACGGGGTCCAGCAGAATGGTGTGCAGGCACATCCCGCCGGCGCCGGGCTGCCATTGCGGCCCGCTGCCATGACCGCGCAGGCCGGGGAGTTCCTGCCAGGTCTGGCCGCCATCGGTCGACTTGAACAGGGCGGCGTCCTCCACGCCGGCATAGACGGTATCCGGGTCGGTCAGCGAGGGTTCCAGGTGCCATACCCGCTTGAATTCCCAGGGACGTGCCGTGCCGTCGTACCACTGGTGCGTGCCGGGTTCGCCCTCATACGCGAAGGCGTTACCCACGGCCTCCCAGGTCCTGCCGCCATCGTCGGAGCGCTGCAGCACCTGCCCGAACCAGCTGCTGGTCTGCGAGGCGTACAGCCGGTCCGGGTCGGCGGGCGAGCCCTTTATATGGTAGATCTCCCAGCCGCCGAAGTGAGGACCACTGATATCCCACTGCGTGCGCTTGCCGTTCGATGTCAGGACAAACGCCCCCTTGCGTGTGCCCACCAGAACCCGTACCCCGTTCATCGCGGTCTCCTTCCCGGGCTGACTGCGCCTGGCGTCGCCCCGGGTGTTGTCCAATGCCTGTCTGCTTCAGTCTTGCACAAAATGCCGTGAGTACCAGCGCTGCAGTGTACTTTAATGCGTCTGGACCGGTCCGGGATTCATCGGTGCCAGCGTGGCCAGGGATTCCAGCGGGTATTTTCAGCGATTAGCCACATATTGCCTCGAACCTCGTCTGGTGCTGTCAGGAATTATCCTGTTGTGAGACTTTTCCGCGAAACACGAAGTACTGATAGCCGTTGTAGATCAGCATGACCGGCAGCAGCATGCCGATGCCGGTCAGCATGAATACCAGGGTCCTGGGCGATGCCGCGGCATCCGCGATGGTCACGTCCGGTGGCAGCAGGTAGGGGAAGAGGCTGACGGCAAGCCCCGCGAACGAGCAAAGAAAGACAATCAGGCTGCAGACAAAGGGTGCGTGTTCGTGGCCCCTGTGCAGGCTGCGCATGAGCATCAGGAATGCCAGCATTGCGCCAAGCGGCAACGGCGCGATGTAGAAAAATGCGGGCAGCGAAAACCACTTGCTGGCAATGTGCTCATGCAGCACGGGCGTCAGGAGGGTCACAACCGCGGCTGCGCCCAGCATCGTCCAGGCACTGATACGGGCCTGACGATAACTGCGTTGCTGAATTTCACCGCCGGTCTTGATGATGAGAAAGGTTGCGCCGAGCAGGGCGTAACCGGATATGACACCGGCCGCGACCAGCAGCGGGAAGGGATGCAGCCAGTCCCATAGCCCGCCTTCGAAGCGCCTGTGGTGCACTGGCAGGCCGCTGATGACTGCACCGAGAATCAGTCCCTGGCTGCCGGCCGCGAGCAGGCTGCCGGCCCCGAAGGCCACCCCCCAGGGGGCCTTGCGCCGGGCATGGGCGTGGAATTCGAACGCGACACCGCGGAAGATCAGCCCGAAGATCATCAACATGACAGGTATATACAGGGCATGCAGCGCTACGCCGTATACCAGTGGAAACGCGCCGAACAATGCACCGCCGAGCACCACCAGCCAGGTTTCGTTGGCGTCCCACACCGACCCGAGGCTTGCCATCATGATGCCGCGGCGGTTTTCATCAACGGCAAAGAACGACAGGATGCCGACGCCCAGATCGAAGCCGTCCAGCACCACGTAGAGCACCAGCATCAGGCCGATCAGGAAGAACCAGATGTTGCCGAGAAACAGCTGCAGTGCGTCCATGAGTCGGCTATCCCGCTGCTGTGCCATGCTGTCTGCGGTATGCCGCGAGGCTGCAGGCAGGGGGATATCCAGATCGGGCCCGCGCCGGACCAGGCGTGCCGCGAAAACGAGAAAGACCACCAGCAGCACGGCATAGATTACGAAGTAGGTGAGCAGGGTTGCGCCGACGGCAGCGGCAGGCAGTACCGAGGCGGCCGCCTCGGTACGCATCATGCCGTAGATGATCCACGGCTGGCGGCCGATTTCGCGCGTCAGCCATCCCATTTCCACGGCCAGGTAGGCCACCGGGATTGCCGCGATCCAGGCGCGCAGCAGGGCGCGCTCGCCGTGAATGCTCTGGACCTGCAAGGCCCCGCAGCGCCAGCGCCAGACGGACCAACACCATCAGCGTGGCCAGCGCGATCCCTGCAAGAACCATCAGACGGAAGGCGTAAAAGGGCAGCAGCACCGGGGGTTGGTCCCGGGTCGGAAACTCGCGCAAGCCCGCAACCCGACCGGTGAGCGAATGCGTCGTGATCAGGCTCAGCGCACCGGGGATCTCGATTGACCAGTGATTGCGCTGATTTTCCACATCCGGCCAGACCAGCAGCGCCCAGGCGGCGCCTTCTCCAGGTGGGTTGGTCTGCCAGTGTCCCTCGATGGCCGCGAGTTTGGCCGGCTGGTGCTCTGCCACCATGAGTCCGGCAGCATCACCGAGCAGTATCTGCAGGGGTGCAACGATGCAGGCGGCCAATATCGCCAGCCGGAAGGTTTTCAGAAAGAATGCACTGTGGCGTTCGCTTCAGCAGATACCAGGCGCTGATTCCGCCGACAACGAACAGGCTGGTTTCCAGGCAGGCCAGCCACATGTGCAGTACGCTGCTTGGCATGGCCGGATTGAAGATGGCCGCGGTATAGCTGTCCACTATTATTTTGCCGTCTTCAATATGCACCCCGGCCGGTGTCTGCATCCAGCCATTGGCGGCCATGATCCAGAACGCGGAGAGGGACGCGCCGAAGGCGACCATTGCGGTCGCGAACAGGTGCATGCCGGCGGGCACCCGCTGCCAGCCGAACAGCATGATGCCCAGGAAACCCGCCTCCAGCATGAAGGCCATGGCGCCCTCGAAGCCGAGGATGTTGCCGAAGAAATCGCCGGCTGCGATGGAGAACGGTGCCCAGTTCGTGCCGAACTCGAACTCGAGCGGGATGCCGCTGACCACCCCGATGCTGAAGTTCAGCAGCAGCAGTCTGCTCCAGAAGCGGGCGTGGCGGTAGTAATCGGGATCGCGTGTTTTCAGCCACAGCACCTCGAGCAATACCAGAAACAGGCTCAGCCCGATGGTGAGTACCGGCCACAGGATATGGAACATCGCGGTGAGCGCGAATTGCAGCCGGGAAAGGAGGACGGTGTCAAAGAGGGAATCCAAGGTATGAATCCAGTCCTGCTGGTGTGACCTGTCCCGGATGGCAGGTCAGGACAGGTTTATAACACAAGGCGGGAGGCCGGGCAGCAGGTTATGCGTGCGTACCGGCAGTGTCTGCCCTGCTGCATTCTCGCGGCGTCACCCGGTTCCCTGCCGGGTGTCAATTTTATCTGCCAGAATTCGTATCTGGGCGAGCTGCTCGCTCTGCTGCCTGAGCAGCGTTTCGAGCTGCCGCATGCGTAAATCGTCTATTTTCTCGTGCAGGTGCATGATCTCCAGTTCTGTCTTCAGGTTAACCTGGTAGTCATTGGCGGCGGCAAGCCGGTCTTTCGATGTTTGTCTGTTCTGCGACATCATGATGACCGGGGCCTGGATAGCTGCCAGCATTGACAGGATCAGATTAAGGAAAATGAAGGGAAAGGGATCAAAGATATTCCACCCCGGCAGGAGCTTGCTGTTCAGCAGCACCCAGGCGGCAAGGGTTGCGGCAAAAATGAGTATGAATGTCCATGAGCCGCCGAATGCCGCGACCTGGTCAGCGAGGCGCTGCCCGAATGTCAGCTTCTCGTGAAACTGCTCATTCACATTTTCTGAAATCACGATCCGCCTTGCCATGCGCCGCAGAACATGCCGCTCCCGTTCCGACAGGTCGTTATAGCCGGTCTTCAGCAGCTTTTCGGCGAGTTCCCTCACGTTGTTATCCATCATTGTTCTCCCAGTATTTTAAAACAGCCAGACAAGTTGCAATGCACGGGCCGGGTCAAGGCTGCCCGTTGAGCCAGGCATCGAGGTGTGGCTGGCGCGTGCAGCATGGGCAGCCGTCCGGTCAGAAAAACCGGTCTCATCAAGACCGGCGGCGCGCGAGCATGTTCCACTGCACGAGCACTCCGGCAAGTGCCAGCGCCAGGAAGCTCACGGCTTCAACAGCCGGCTGCAGTGCAAGCACGGAGACGATAGCCGCCGCCCCGGCAAGCGCGGACAGCACGATAATCGTCCAGTCCGTCAGCAACGCAGCAAGCAAGGCGCCGAAGACTCCGGCGATATAGGGCGTAGCTGCCGGCATACTGGCGAAGCCCGGTTTGTCCGCGTATGTCATTACCAGAAACGCCGCTGCGTAAAAACCGGCCAGCGCAAATGCAACCCGCTCGTAGACGATTGCCAGTACCGCACCAGCGAGGCCCGCGACAATGCCGGCAACAAGCACAAACCACACGGGTTGAGCCGCCAGCCAGGCATGGGCAAGCTCGGTGCCAAGCAGAAACCCGATTACCGCGATGAACAGCCAGAAGATATTTCTCCCGGCCAGCAGTACCGTGAAGCCCAGCAATACCCGAACCGCGTTGTCGATTGAAATTGAATCCATATTACAGGTCCTCTACCACATGGGGCCTGCAGCAGCAGGTACGCAGGCTTGACCCTGGCGTGTATGCAACGATCGGGTTGCAGGCGAATCGGGCAGGGCTCCGGTGAAAGCCATTTTACGGCCGGACGGTCTGCCGATAAACCGCGCGGGCCTGCAGTCCTGACCCGTCATGGAAGCTGCCACGCAGCTTGCCGTGCGGGAATTCAATTGGCGTAGTATTACACTTATGGCAAACAGCATTGCAACACCTGACCATACACCGACGCCGAATCGCGCGGCCATGGTTGCCGCCCTGGGTGTGGTGTTCGGTGATATTGGCACCAGCCCGCTGTACGCATTGCGGCAGAGCTTCAGCGGCGCCGATGCGACGGTGCTCGACCTGCCCGACCTGCTGGGGGTGCTGTCACTGATCCTGTGGGCGCTGATACTGGTGATATCGATCAAGTACCTGGTGTTCATCCTGCGCGCAGACAACCAGGGGGAGGGCGGCATTATTGCCCTGGTGGCTTTGCTCAATCCCTGGCGCAGTAAACCGGCTGAAGCGCGTTACTGGTTGATGCTCCTGGGCTTGTTCGGCGCCTGTCTGCTGTACGGCGACGGGACCATAACACCGGCCATCTCGGTGCTGAGTGCGGTTGAAGGCCTGCACGTAGCCGCGCCGGCGCTGACGGCCTTCGTGCTACCCCTCACGATCGTGATCCTGATTGGCCTGTTTGCCGCGCAACGCTATGGCAGCAGCCGGATTGGTCATTTGTTCGGCCCGGTGATGCTGTTGTGGTTTGTGGTGCTGCTGCTGCTGGGGCTGCGCGGGATAGCCATGGAACCGGCTGTCCTCGCGGCGCTTAATCCCTGGCATGCCGCGATGTTTTTCATCAATAACGGGTTAAACGGTTTTTTCACCCTGGGCGCGGTGTTCCTGGTAGTGACGGGTGGTGAGGCATTGTATGCCGACCTCGGACACTTCGGGGTTTCGCCCATCCGGCGTGGCTGGTTTCTGATCGTGTTTCCGGCGCTGCTGGTGAATTATCTGGGACAAGGTGCGCTGCTGATCAGGCAACCAGCCGCGATACAGGCGCCGTTCTTCCGGCTGGCCCCTGACTGGGCAGCCATGCCGCTGGTGGCACTGGCGACCGTGGCAACGATCATCGCCTCGCAGGCGGTAATCAGCGGTACTTTTTCACTTACCCGCCAGGCGATCCGGCTCGGCCAGTTACCCCGTATGCAGGTGATATTCACACAGGCGGATGAATCCGGCCAGGTGTATCTGCCACTCGTCAACTGGCTGCTGATGGCGGCTTGCGTGGCGCTGGTGCTGGGCTTCGGCAGTTCCGCCGCGCTGGCATCCGCATACGGGGTGGCCGTATCAATGGACATGGTCGTGACCACACTGCTGGCCGTGGCGGTAGCATGGCGCTTTGGCTGGCGTCCGCTGCTGGCGGTGGGTGCCGGCGTGTTGTTCGTGGCCATCGACAGCGCATTTCTGGGCGCGAACCTGGCGAAGATACCTGATGGCGGCTGGTATGCCCTGCTGATCGCGGGATTGATTTTCCTGCTGATGTGGAACTGGCGTGCGGGCCGGGCCCTGCTGGCGTCAAGGCTGGCGGAGCGCTCAATCAGGCAGGATGCGTTTTTGCAGCAACTGGAGGCCGACCCCCCCTACCGCGTTCCCGGTACCGCGGTGGTGGTGACCAGCCGTGATGAACCGTGCGTGCCGGCAGCGCTGGTGCATCACATGGCCTGCACGCAGGTGCTGCATGAACGCGTCATCTTTCTTACCGTGATCACTGCCGACCGGCCGCACGTGCCCGCTGCCGAACGCCTGGACTTCGAGAATCTCGGTCTGGGCGTGGTGCGCATGCATGTCCACTATGGTTTCTCGCAGCCACCGAATATTCCGGTTGCACTGAAGCTTGGTGAACACGTCGGGATTCCGCTCGACATCGAATCGGTTATCTACATCCTCGGGCGTGAAACCCTGATTGCCCGTCGCGATGTACCCGGCCTGCCTTTCTGGCAGGAACGGCTCTTTGTCTGGCTGGCACGCAACGCCGCCCGTGCCACCGCCTACTACCACCTGCCGGAAGAACGGGTTCTGGAACTCGGCTTGCAGGTGTGGTTGTGATACAGCCTTGATCGCTGCGCCCGATTTGTCGCTCAGTTTGCCGTGGCGGCAAGCCCCAGCATCAACAGTGAGAGACCGTCGACAAACAGACTGATGCCAATAAACAGCCCGATCAGCCAGATGGAGGTAAACGGCCAGCCGGCAATAAACACAGCCGCCAGCACGAGCGACAATATGCCATTAAACATCAGCCACCCCCAGCCACGCCGCGGCCGCACTTCCAGCGCGTAGCCAACACCGGAAAAACCGCCAAGCAGGAAATAGACGGCCAGCATCAGGCCGAGCGCCGCTGTTCCTGCGAGCGGGTGCAGGAGTATGAGCAGGCCAATCGCGATCAGTGCAAACGGCTTGAGCCAGACAACCCAGCCATCCCGGAAGCCGTGCCAGGTAATGTAAAAGGCGATGCCACCGGCGACAACCATCAGCCAGCCGGCAAAAAATGCAACCGCCATCGACATAATCTGCGGTAATGCAATGCCGGCAATACCCGCCAGAAGTAACACAATGCTGGTAATGATGACGGTCTTGCGCGCCCGCCTGTCCATGAAGACTGCCGTTGCTATGTTCATGCCTGGATCCCGGGTTATGGCCTGCGATCTTCCGCTGCCTGGAGCGGAATCCTGCAAAGTGTAGGGGACTTCTGCCGGGATTGTAAGCAGTGAGCAAATAGCTCAATCTCCGCATAACGCGGATTCGAAACCGGCGCTTGCCGGGAAAGCAGGCTGTGCGGTTGTACAGCGACCGTTGCACCGCCGCCACCTGCCCGGTTCGCGGGAAGAAGGGGGGCGGCAGATCCCTGCGTCTGAACTATCCGGGCCTGAACGGGATCAAACACACTGCCGCGGCGGACTATAGCGCCTGCTGCGTGGACGGTCTGCAGCCATGCTGGGCGGTCAGGCGGTGATGCCGGGCAATAAACAGACAGGGAGCAGAGATGAGCCATACCGATAACCGCATGACGCCTGCCGATGCGCTGGTGATTTTCGGCGTGACCGGGGATCTCGCCCACAAGATGATCTTTCCGGCGCTCTATGAGATGGTCAGGCGCGGTGTTCTCGAGGTGCCGGTGGTGGGCGTCGCCGCCCCCGCGTGGACCCCGGCGCAACTGCGCAGACAGGCGACGGACAGCATCAGGCAAGCCGGCAGGATCGCTGACCGGGACGCCCTTGCCCGGCTGCTTTCCCTGCTGCGCTACGTGGGCGGTGACTATAACGACCCGGGGACATTCCGGGCGCTGAAACAGGCGCTGGGGAATGCCCGGCGCCCCGCGCATTACCTCGCCATCCCGCCGGCGCTGTTCGCCACGGTGCTCGAAGGTCTCGGGGCCGCGGGTCTGGCCGATCAGGCGCGCGTCATCGTCGAGAAGCCCTTCGGCCGGGATCTGGCTTCGGCGCGGGAACTCAACCGCATTGCGCTGTCGGTGTTTCCGGAAGACTCGATCTTCCGCATCGACCACTATCTCGGGAAGGAGGCGATCATGAATATCCTCTATTTCCGTTTCGCCAATTCGTTCCTCGAACCATCTGGAATCGCGATCACGTGGCCAGCGTGCAGGTCACGCTGGCCGAGGATTTCGGCGTGAAGGGTCGCGGCGCGTTTTACGAAAGCGCCGGTTGCCTGCGCGATGTTATCCAGAACCATATATTCCAGATCGTCGCGCTGCTGGCCATGGAACCGCCGGCCTATCAGGGCTACGGCGCCGTGCACACCGAGAAAGCCAGGGTGTTTCAGGCCATGCGTCCCCTGCATCCGGACGACGTGGTGCGCGGCCAGTATGCCGGCTACCGCAGGGAACCGGGTGTGGCAAAGGGGTCTGACGTCGAGACATTCTGCGCCTTGCGGCTGTTCATCGACTCATGGCGCTGGGAGGGCGTGCCGTGGTACCTGCGCTCGGGCAAATGCCTGGCCGCAACCGCGGCCGAGGTGCTGGTGGAACTGAAGCCGCCGCCGCAAAGGCTGTTCGACGATTCCGCACCGCGGGCCGGGCGGGCCAATTATCTGCGTTTCCGGCTGTCACCCAACGCAGCTGTGGCACTCGCCGCACGTGTCAAGCGCGCCGGCAAGGAATTTGTCGGCGACCAGCGGGAGCTCTACCTGCTGGAGGAACTGCCGGGTGAGGAAACACCCTACGCGCGGCTCCTGGGTGACGCCATGGCCGGCAACGGTGCACTCTTCACCCGCGATGGAAGCGGTTGATGCCGCCTGGGCGGCGGTCGATCCGGTGCTTGAGGTGCACAACCCGGTGCACCGCTACAAGCCCGGCAGCTGGGGGCCGAAACAGGCTGATGCGCTGATTGCGGCGGACGGCGGCTGGCACAACCCCACACTCGTGAAGGTCACAACATGACAACGCAACCGGAGACATTATGAAAGCCACACAACAACTGCACGATCTCGGTCAAAGTCATCTGGCTGGACAACATCACGCGCGGGCTGCTGACCAGCGGCACACTGGGTCGCTATATCAGGGAGTTGTCCGTGACCGGGCTGACCTCCAATCCCACGATCTTCGATCAGGCCATCGGGAATGCCGATTTCTACGATGCGGCCATCCACCAGAAGGCACTGGCCGGCAAGTCGGGCGAGGCGTTGTTCTTCGAACTGGCACTGGAAGACCTGGGGCAGGCCGCAGATCTTTTTCGGCCGGTCCACGATGCCACGGGCGGTGTGGACGGCTGGGTATCGCTGGAGGTGTCGCCGCTGCTGGCGGACGACACGGCAGGTACTGTTCAGGCGGCGGTGCAACTGCATGCGCAGGCGCAGCGCCCGAATGTTTTCATCAAGATACCCGGCACGTCCGCTGGCATACCCGCGATAGAGGAGGCGATCTTCGCCGGTGTACCGGTGAATGTGACGCTGCTGTTCTCACGAGAGCAGTACCTCGCTGCCGCCGAGGCCTACCTGCGCGGCATTGAACGGCGCATCGCCGCCGGCCTCGACCCGGCGGTGGGTTCCGTGGCCTCGCTTTTCGTCAGCCGCTGGGACGTCGCCGTCAGGGACAAGGTCCCACAGGAACTGCGCAATCGCCTCGGGATCGCCATTGCCAAACGTACCTACAAGGCCTACCGCGAACTGCTGGCATCCAGTCGCTGGCAGGAACTGGCCGGTGCCGGTGCGAAGCCGCAGCGCCTGCTCTGGGCCAGTACCGGAACCAAGGATCCCGCTGCCCCGGATACCCTGTACGTCGAGGCGCTTGCTGCGCCGGACACCATCAACACCATGCCGGAGAAGACCCTGCTGGCCTTTGCCGGACACCCTGCCGTACAGGGCAGCCTGCCGGCCGATGGCGGCGACGCCGAGGCGATTCTTGCCGGGTTTGCCCGGGCGGGCGTGGACGTTGCGGCGCTTGCGGCCACACTCCAGCGCGAGGGCGCGCAATCCTTCGCAAAGTCCTGGAACGAGCTCCTGGACCGCATCGCCTCGAAAAGCGCCGCGCTGACGCAGGGACAAGCACAGGATGGAGGCACGCCATGACAGTCGCAACGCAGCTTGACCAGCAGTGCATCAACACCCTGCGCTTCCTGTCGGTGGACATGGTGCAAAAGGCCAACAGCGGGCATCCGGGCCTGCCCCTGGGTGCCGCGCCGCTGGCCTATGTGCTGTGGACGCGCTGGCTCAGGTACAATCCGCGCAACCCCGACTGGCCCAACCGCGACCGCTTTGTGCTGTCGCCCGGGCACGGTTCGGCGCTGCTCTACAGTCTGCTGCACCTGACCGGATATGACCTCTCGCTGGACGACATCCGGCAGTTCCGCCAATGGGGCAGCAAGGCGCCGGGGCATCCCGAGCGCGGACACACGCCTGGGGTGGAAACCACCACCGGGCCGCTGGGGCAGGGCCTTGGCAACGTGGTTGGCATGGCGATCGCCGAGGCGCAACTCGCGGCCCGCTACAATCGTCCCGGTCATGCGCTGATCGATCACCATACCTGGGCCATTGTCAGCGATGGTGACCTGATGGAAGGCGTGGGCGCCGAAGCGGCCTCGCTGGCCGGCCATCTCCAGCTCGGCAAGCTCAACTGTCTCTACGACGACAACCACGTCACCCTCGCCGCCGGCACCGACATCAGCTTCTCCGAGAATCGCGCACAGCGCTTCGAGGCCTATGGTTGGCACACCGTGTCGGTAGCGGACGGCAACGATCTCGCCGCGATCGACGCCGCCCTGGCCGCCGCGCGCGCGGAAACCGCGCGGCCGTCGCTGATCCTGGTGCGTACGCATATCGGCTACGGCTCGCCCGAGCAGGACAGCTTCAAGGCGCACGGTTCCCCGCTCGGTGTGGACGACGTGCGCAAAACCAGGCAGACGCTGGGCTGGCCGACCGAGCCGGAGTTCCTGATACCGGAGACGGCGCTGGCGCATTTTCGGGCTGCGCTGGAACGCGGCGCACAGGATGAGGCCGCCTGGAAAGCGTCGCTGACTGCCTATGCCGTGGCATTTCCGGAACTGGCCGAAGATCTGCAGGGGCGCCTGCGCGCCGAACTGCCCGAGGGCTGGGATGCGGATATCCCGGAATTCGCTGCCGATGACAAGGGACTTGCGACGCGCGAGGCTTCCGGCAAGGTGCTAAACGCCATTGCCCCCAAACTGCCGGCACTGACCGGTGGCTCGGCAGACCTCGACCCTTCGACGAAAACGGCCTTGAAAGGACTCGGCGATTTCAATCCGCCGGCTGCCATGGAAAACGCGGATAAACAAGGCGCCGATAGCGCTGGCTGGAGCTATGCCGGGCGCAACCTGCACTTCGGTGTGCGTGAACACGCCATGGGCGCCATCGTCAACGGCCTCGCCGCACACGGCGGCTTTATCCCGTATGGAGCCACCTTCCTGATCTTCTCTGACTACATGCGCCCGTCGATCCGGCTGGCGGCATTGATGGGGCTGCACGTCCTGCATGTGTTCACGCACGACAGCATCGCCGTTGGCGAAGACGGCCCCACCCATCAGCCGGTGGAGCAGCTTGCGAGCCTGCGCGCGATTCCTGGTCTTGTCGTGATCCGCCCGGGAGACGCCAATGAAACCGCGGTCGCCTGGCGTGTCGCGCTGGAAACGCGCGACCGGCCGGTGCTGCTGGTGTTGACCCGGCAGGCGGTGCCCACACTTGATCGCAGCCGCTACGCGGCGGCGGAAGGATTGCGCCATGGCGCCTATGTGCTGAGCGATGCGCCGCACGGCAAACCGGAACTGATCCTGCTCGCCAGCGGCTCCGAAGTCAGCCTGATCGTGGCGGCAGCGGAACGCCTGCAACAGCAGGGCATCGCCGTGCGTTGCGTCTCGATGCCGAGCTGGGAGTTGTTCGAGGCCTTGCCGCAGGCCGAACGCGAGGCAGTACTGCCGCCCGGGGTCAGTGCCCGGCTCGCGGTCGAACTGGGTGTGTCGCAGGGCTGGGATCGTTACATCGGTGCGCGCGGTGACATGCTCGGCGTGGAACGCTTCGGCGCGTCCGCACCGGCCACGGTATTGCTGCGCGAATACGGTTTCACCGTCGATAACGTCTGCGCGCGGGCCAGGGCGCTGCTGGCGGCCAGGTCCCGGTAACGTATGGCAATGCGGATCCTCGCGCATGTTCAGGATGGTGGAGGGCGGATTTCGCTGTATGGTAATTCCGGCGTTGTGTACATCGAGCAAGTTACAACCCGACAGGCTCCTGGGATCCGGGGGGGCGGGATACACCTGCACCGCCTTGCCAGCGTGAGTGCCAGGCGTCGCTATGGAAAACAGATTGTAACCAGTGCCTGGAAGGAGGCATCTCTATGACCAGAGACACGAAAAATTTTGTTGGCGCCGTATTTGACAACCCCGACAACGCCCATGCCGTTGTTGAAGACATGATCAAGAACGATTTCCCGATGGATCAGGTGTCCATCCTCCACAAGGCCGGCGGGGAGGGTGACGATTTTCTCGGCATTGCCTATAGCAACGAAAAGGAGCGTTTCAGGGTCTGGGGCGCCAGGGGCGCACTCTGGGGGTCGCTGGGCGGTCTGCTGGCGGGTGCCGCCGGGCTGCTTCTGTTGCCTGGCATCGGGCCCATGCTCATCGCCGGTCCTCTGCTCGATGCGATTGCCGGTGCCGCTGTCGGCGCTGGTTTGATGACCGCAGGCGCCGCAGTGACGTATTTGACCATCGCCCTGCGGCGACTCGGCATTCCCGAGGACAAGCTGGATATCCTTCACCAGGCGATCATGGACGGGAAGACCGTGCTGCTGCTGCACTGCGGTCATGAAGATCCGGCAGTCTGGCGCCAGCGTCTGGACTGGAAAGGTGCGGATACCGTATTCACCATGCCCTGAAAACCCGGGGGCGATAATCGTTCTACTTTGTCAGATTCTCCAGGGCTGTTCCCGTGTCTGTTTTCGATATTGAGAGTCGATAGCTGCTTGTCGATAACGCTGTCGTTTTTCCATGCCACTCCGCCTCCGGCTGCTCACTGACCCACTGAGCAACACGGCTACAGGCTGTCTGAGCGTGCCGGCGGCTCTGCGGGCGTCCACGTGCCGTGTCGGCCTCGGGGATCGCAGGGCACGGGTCTTCCAGTCCATCAGATACTTGTAAACTTCGTGCGACCTGTCTGGCAGACCATGCAGGTCTTGCTGTGCCTTAACACCATTACAGAACTTGAGCCTGGGCGAGATGTGGTCTCTGCGGAAATGCCGGTGGAGTCGCTGTGATCATGGTCCGCGCCATGCAGCAGCAGCGATCACACGGACCTGCAGCACTGTTGTGCGCAGTTGCAGGCAAGTCTGGCATGCCTCTCTGGCCGGGAACTGGCGATTACCACACGGAAGTTGAGAGATTCAACCGTTCCCGGAACGGTTGTACGACAGATCAGCGATCAAGGGGCCGCGCGCAGTATCAGCCTGGCAAGCGCCTTGTAATCGCCGCCGAAGTGATGTCCACCGGTCATTTCTTTTACTGTAAAACGGTTCGCGTCGAGATCCGGGCACAAGGGTGCGGGTTCGTCCTTACCGTAAATGCATAGCACCGTGTAGCCGGTGAGTTTTTCGACCTCCGGTTGCACCTTGTGCGGGGCTGCATGCATGCTGCCCGGCAGCCAGTCGGAGACGCGGAACTCGAAGTCGACGCCATGCTCGGCGCCCAGCAGTGCAACCAGCGACGTCCGTTCCCGCAGGTCTGCTGGCAGGCGGCTTGCCATGAAGGGCAACACGTCAGCGCCGCGTGAATAGCCGATCAGCATTACCTTGTCCATGTGCCAGGACGCGAGGTAGTGATGCAGGATGGCCGTCAGGTCATGTCCCATTTCATCCGCGGTACGCGGCGTCCAGAAGTAATGCAGGGAATCGAGGCCGACGCTGGGGATACCCTCGGCAGCCAGACTCTCTGCCAGCGACTTGTCGATGCTGGCCCAGCCACCATCCCCGGACACGATGACTGCGAAGGTTTTGCCGGGTTGCTTGACTGGCACCTCAACCAGCGGCAGGTCACCCAGGACGGCTGGTCTTGCCGGGGCAGGCGTGGGTGCCCCGGCGACCAGCTGGTTGAAGCTTTCCCGGAACTGTGGCATCCAGTTGCGCTGTACGGAAAAGCCGTGACCCACGTCCGGCAGGCTGACGAGGCGGGCATTGCCGGTTTGCGAGACGAATTGCGCGGTTGTGGCGGGCGCGCACACCTGGTCACTTTCACCCCGGACGGCGATCCAGGGGGCCGGCAGGTCCGGCGCCGGCTGGAAGGAGTAGCCCTTGCCCTGCGGGCCGGTCGAGAATTTGAGGCCGCTGCCGCGGCACAGGGGTCTCGAGAGTTGCAGCTCGGGACAGAACCCGAGGCTGATACCGCCACGAAAGGTGTTCGGCGGGGCCTGTGCCAGCGTGGCGTAGACCAGGGTGGCGCCCGACGAATACCCCACCAGCAGCGGCTGGATGTAATCCGTAAAGCCATAGTGTTTCTGCAGGAACTGGCTCAATCCCTCGAAATCTGCCGCCGGGTAGCTGCAGGTTTCACGGGTGGACTGCAGCTGCTTCAGGTAGGTCGTGATGTCGATGCCCGCGACCAGTGCATCGAGTCCGGACAATGCCCGCGCCATGTCGACTACCCCCGGGTTCCAGCCACCGTCACCTGACGCGAACAGTACCACGTGCTTCGGTGTCGTCGAGTTGCGGTAAATATGGACATCACCGAAATGCCCGAACTGGAGTGTTTCCTCCTGTGGTGTGGCTGGCTGGGCATGACCCGCCTTGCAGATGGCCATGACGGCGAGGAGCAGAAAGCTGCAACAGCGGGTAATTTCCATGGTATTCACTTCTCCCGGAAAGGTTCCGGCGCGCTCAATCAGATGCCGCGGTCGATGCGGTACAGTGCGGTGATCATTACCAGCGTACCGGCCAGCAGCCAGAGTGGACCAAACAGCCACAGGGCCATGGGTATGGACAGGTAATAGGCGCGCATACCCAGTGTGTAGTGAATGCCGCCACGGTCGAGGATGGTGACGACATCCTCGACCGTGATTTCGGTGTGCATGTCTGGAGGCAGGTTGATCATGAAACAGGTGTGATTGTAGTAGCGCACGGCGAGCGTGAAATTGAAGAATGCAAGCAGGAAATCGATGCCGAGCAGGATGAGCTTGCCGATCCACAGGCCCGGATGCTCACTGCCGAAGTGACTGATCAGCAGCGACAGTTCGCCCTGCTTGTCCGCGGTGATGGCCAGGTTGAAGATCCCCAGCCCGATGAGGATCGCCGTGGAGGCCAGGAAGGTGGCCGCCATGGTCCAGTTGCGCAGGGTTTGCACGGCCAGGATATCCCGGTTATCCCGCATCATGGCGTGCACCCACAGCGCACGGGTACGTGCGGTGAGTCCCTGCGAGGTGCTCAGCGGATCATGCCGGACCTTGTGATAAAGATGAACATGGTAGAACACCAGCAGCAGCAGGGCCGCGGCGCTCAGTCCGTACTCGATGTGGCTCAATATTTCCACGTACGATTCCTGTAATCAGTCCGGTTTGAAGAAAATACGCCGGTAGCCACCGGCGATCAGCGCCATATTGTCCAGCAACAGCATGGGCAGCGGCGTGAGCACGGGGTAGGCGAGGTAGGCGCTGCGCCATTCGGGATGGTACTTGTCCTTGAAACTGCGCAGGCCCTTGTAATTGTAGAGCCGGTTGCCGTATTCATAGGCCAGGCGGGCGAGCTTTTCACCGGTGCGTGCATAGCGGGTCTCGCCCACGCCGCCCAGCGGTGCCATGCCGAGATTAAAATAGCGGTAACCCTGTGCCTTTGCATACTGGATCAGCTCGACGAACAGCAGGTCCATGGTGCCGGGTGGTGCCTCCGGGAGGTGGCGCATCAGGTCGATGCTCAGCACCGAGTGACTGCCGTAGTCAGGCATCAGGTTGGCGAAGGCGACGATCTGCTGCTGTATCCGGATCACTGCCACAGCGCTGCGGCGCAGGTAGGCGAGGTTGTAGTTGCCCAGTGAAAAGCCTTTTTCCGCGGCGTGGCGCTCGGCCAGCCAGCTGTCGGAAATGGCCTGCAGCTGTGGCCAGAGACTGGCCTCGAGCGGCTGTTCGAGTAACTCGAATTCGGCGCCATCGCGCCGGGCCCGGTTGATGCTGTGCCGGAGTGACTCACCGCGCTTGCCGGCCGTGGTGAAGCCGGCGAGCGAGACCAGGGCTGTTTCGCCCAGCTTGAACAGGGCGAACCCGGCGTCATGATAATGGTGCATGTGCGTCTCACTGACCTCGTAGAAACAGGGTGTCAGGTCGTGCAGGTCGGCGTAATCACGAAAGGCAAGGATTGCGGCATCGAAGGCGTCCGGGTCGCCACACGGGTCGCCGAGGGAAATGAGGCGGTCGCGAATCCGTCCGTACTGGATGAATGCCCGGCGGTCGGGAGTCCACAACAGGGACTTGTCGCCGAGAAACAGCAGGTGGGCAAACTCGCTGCCGCCATAACGATTCAGTACGGTCTCCGCCTCGGCCAGCGCCTCCCCGGACGCACATTCGGTGGTTGTCCCTGGTCGCTTGAAAAACGACCAGCCAATGAAGGCAATGGTGGTCGCGGCGGCGGCGAGCAGGCCGCGCGCGAAGCGCGGCGCCTCCAGATTGTGGGCGAAACGAGACAGGTGATCCCAGCCCAGCGGAATGCCGCCATGCACCAGGTTGCCGAGCCAGGCAAAGCCGATAATGGCGACAACGAGATCCGCCAGCCACAGCAGGCTGCGCGGACTCAACAGCGGGTAACTCTCGCGATAAAAGCGCTTGCGCTGCCGCCAGAGCAGCAGGGCCACGCTGAGCAGGATGATGGCTTCCTCGTAATCGATGCCCTTCAGGAAGGTCAGCAGGGCGCCGGAGATGAGCAGTACCTGGGTCAGGTGGTAGGCGCTGCGCACCTGGGCGGCGATACCGCGTGACAGCGCGATGAGCAGCGCACCTGCGGCGATCGAAAGCGAATGCGAAATTTCGATGGCGGCAAGCGGCAGGTAGTCTTTCAATATGGCAAGCCGGTCGGTGAGCGTCGGGAAGGCGGCCGAGGCAAGCAGGATCACGCCGCCGCCGAAGGTCAGGTAGGCCAGTGCCCGCACGCCGAGTGAGGCGAGCATATTCAGCGGCAGCCGCAACAGCCCCGTCAACCTGCCTGCGCGCCACTGGCGTACGAGCGGGAGCTGCTGCCAGTGTTGCGGCAGCATCAGCCGGTCCGCGCCCAGGTAAACCGCGACCAGCCAGGGCACCAGGTAGTAGCAGAGACGGTAGACGAGAACGCCGGAGACGAGGTGTTCCGGACCCTGGGTGCAGGGCGCCAATAGCACCACCAGTGCGGTATCGAACACTCCGAGCCCGCCCGGGATCAGGCTCAGGATGCCGAGCGTGGAGGCCAGCACGAAACCGGCGAGAAACTGCGGCCAGGGTATGGCGGCGCCGCTGTATTCGAGGGCAATCCATGCCGTGGCGGCGGCAATCAGCCAGTCAAGTGTCGAAATGGCGATCAGCCCTGCCAGGGTGGCTGCGGACTGCGGTGCCAGGTCGTGCAACAGGCGGGCGAACATACCCCTGTGTAGCGTCAGCACGAATACGGGCAGATAGGCGGCAAACACGCCAAGCGCCAGCCAGGCTGACCAGGCGGGAATCGGCAGCCTGTCCATGCCCACCCCGCCGGCAAGCAGTAACGGCCAGCTCAGTACTGCCAGACCGACCGGCGCCGCCGCCATGATAAGTGCCGAGAAGGCGGCTGCGCGTCGGGGTTCGATGCCGGCACTGCCAAGCAGCAGCATGCGGATACCGGAACCGGCAAGGCCCGAGAGCCCGATGAGGTTGTTGAAGGTATTTGCGATCCAGGCATTCCGGACCAGCGTGCGTGCAGGGAGCCTGAGCTGGAAGGTGCGCGCCGCACGCCAGTCATACAGAGTCATGGCCAGAATACCTGCTATGGCAGTTAGCTGGATGATGAGCAGTTGTGACAGGCTGATGTCGTGCAGCAGCGTGCGCACGGCATGCAGGTCCAGCCCGCGCAACTCGCGGACGGCCAGTACGGTGACCAGCACGAGGAAGGCTACCGGCAGCGCGCGCCTGGCCCAGCGCAGTGCCCGGGCGAATCCCGTGCCGGCTGCATCCTCCACGCCAGCTGCGTCATTGCGAGAGGCCATACGGTCGTCATTTCCTTGCCGGGTGCCCATCTGTTATGACTATCGAGCTCCGGGAGCTTGCCGCCGACGGCGGGAATGCACCAGCCAGAGCATGGCACCGATTGCGAGGATGCTGCCCATGAGCTCCAGTTCATAGTGTTTGATATCGCCAAAGACTGCCTCGACCGCCTGTCCCAGGTAGTAGCCGGCCAGTCCGACAACGGACGCCCGGATGCCTGCGCCGATGACATTCAGCAGTGTGTAGCGGAGCCAGGAGACCCCGCTCATGCCGATGGCGAATGGCGTATCAGAAGGAGCTGCACGATGACAGCCAGGGGGCTGTTGGTGCATCACCGCGCGAGCTGGTACGCGAGCAGATAGGCACCCAGCAGCACGGCCACCCACAGCACCATGCTGCCGGTCGGCCAGGTGCGTGCCAGCAGACCCCGCGGGCCGTGCTGGCGGAAGAGTGCGGCGATTGTATCCCGGACCATGCCTGTCGTTCCCTGGCGGATGGCGTGGTCCAGCGGCTGCAGGGCGCCCAGCAGGTGCCGGTATGCGCCCGGCAGCAGGCGTCGGTAGGTCCAGTCGAAATCGAGGTTCACCGCACGCAGTTCCGGCGGATAGATGCCCTGCAGCTTGAGCCAGGTAAAGGCCAGCGCGGCGAAGCACAGCAGCTGCAGCTGGCTGATGACGTGGCTGGCGTCATAGGGGTCGTAGTGCATTGCGTAGGGCAGCAGCCGGTAGAGCGCTTCGGGATAGACGCCGATGAATACGCACAGCAGCGCGGCCAGCGACATGGCAAACAGCATGTTGCGCGGCGGTTCGGCGGCCTGGATGCCCGCATCCCGGGCGAAGAAGGCGAAGTAGGGGATCTTGATGCCGGCGTGGTGGAATACGCCGGCCGAGGCGAACAGCAGCGCCAGCCAGACCCAGCCGTGGCCGGCATCCTGCACGGCGGTCATGATGATGGCCTTGCTGACGAAGCCGCTGAACAGCGGGAAGGCGGAGATCGACAGCGCCCCGACGATGCACAACGCCGCGGTCTTCGGCATGGTCTTGTAGAGCCCGCCCAGGTCCGAGCCGTTACTGCGCCCGGTGACGTGCAGCACGGCGCCCATCGACATCAGCAGCAGCCCCTTGAAGATGACCTCGTTGCAGGCATGCGCCACCGCGCCGTTCAGTGCCAGCTGTGTGCCGACGCCGATTGCACACACCATGAAGCCGATCTGGTTGATCATGCTGTAGGCCAGCACGCGCCTGAGGTCGTTCTCGATCACGGCATAGAAGATCGGGAAGCAGGTCATGACAGCCCCGATGTATATCAGCAGCTCTGTTCCGGGAAAGCCGCGCGCCAGTGCATACACCGCCACCTTGGTGGTCATCGCACTGAGGAACACGGTGCCGGTCGGGGTGGCCTCGGGGTAGGCATCGGTGAGCCAGTTGTGCAGGAAGGGGAAGGCGCACTTGATGCCGAAGGCCGTGAAGATCAGCCAGCCGGACAGGCCGTCGAGCCCGATGCGGGTGAATGCCGGGGAGCCGGTCTGCTGCAGGTGCAGCAGCGTTCCGGACAGCAACAGTACGCCGGACAGGATCTGGATTATCAGGTAGCGCAGGCCGGCGGACAGGGCGCGTTCGCTGCGCCGGGCCCACACCAGGAACACCGAGGAAACGGCGAGCAGTTCCCAGAAAACGAACAGCGTGAGGAGGTCGCCGGCGAACACGGCGCCCAGCGCGCTGCCGGCATAGACCAGCGCCGCGACGTGCTGCAGGGTATCCTTCACGTGCAGGGAGAAGATGACCGCGATGAATGCGGCAGTCAGGAACAGGTAGCCGAACACCCGGCTGAGGGCATCGACACGCAGCGGCACCAGGGTATAGTCGAGGAACTCAAGCTGCAGCAGCGCACCGCTGCCGAGGCCATACAGGCACAGGCCGCCCAGCAGCGGCGCGGCCAGCAGGATCAGACTGCGCGGGGTGCCGCGCGTGAAACCGGCGAGCACTGCCGCGGTGTAGAAGATGAGAAACGGCGGCAGCTGGGCGAGCGCGCTCATGGTTTGCCAGCCTCGTCACCGTAGTAGTTCACGGGGCGCTTCAGGATACGCCGCAGCAGCTTCGCGATCAGCACCAGCAGCACGCAGCCGACGAAGCCGTAGCCGGCATAGAATCCCGGCCAGCTGTCCCAGGGATGCTGGGCATGGCGGTGATACAGGAATTCGACCGCCAGCAGGAGCGCGCACACGCTGTACAGCACATACAGCAGGCGGCGCACATTGCGCGGCTTGTCGAAGAGGTGTTGGCGCTCACCCGCCATGCGTGCCTCCGGGGAGCAGCAGGCGGGCGACCCGGTACAGGGCGTCCGCCTGGAAAAACAGCACCACGCAGCCGAGGCAGGCCAGTCCGATGGCCACCTCGCAGGCCAGTGGAGCCTTGTGAACCGCGATATTCAGCGGTGCTTCGGGGCGACTGAAAAATGCGCGTACCGGGATCGGCAGCAGGTAGAACGCGCTCAGCAGGGAACCGGTCAGCAGCACGGCCAGCAGCAACAGCTGATCCGCCTGCAGTGCGCCCGCGACCAGGAACCACTTGCTCCAGGTGCCGCCGCCGGGCGGCAGTCCGATGACGCTCAGCGCGGCGACGAGGAAGGCCGCCATGGTGAAGGGCATGCTGCGGCCGAGGCCGCGCATCTGGCTGATGTCCGCCTTGTTCGCGGCGAGCAGGATGACGCCGGCGCAGAAGAACAGCGTGATCTTGCCGAAGGCATGCGTCACCATGTGCATGGCGCCACCGACGATGCCCGCCGAGGTGGCCAGCAGGGCGCCGACCACGATATAGCCAAGCTGGCTGATGGTGGAGTAGGCCAGCCGCAGCTTGAGATTGTCCTGGCGCAGCGCCACCAGCGAGGCCAGCAGGATGCTGAGACTGGCGGCATACAGCAGCCACTGCGTGCTCCACAGCTGCGCCAGGGTGTCGCTGCCGAATACGTACAGTACGACCTTCAGGATAAAGAACACGCCGCCCTTGACCACCGCCACGGCATGCAGCAGGGCGCTTACCGGCGTGGGTGCGACCATGGCGGCCGGCAGCCAGCGGTGGAAGGGCATGAGCGCGGCCTTGCCGATGCCGAAGACATACAGCAGCAGCAGGAAACCCAGCAGGGTGGGCGACGCGCTGCCCTGCAGGAAGCCGCCCTCGACGAATGTCAGGGTGCCGGTCAACTTCCAGGTCCAGATGATCGCAAGCAGCAGCAGGCTGATCGAGGTGCCCAGCAGCAGACCCAGGTAGAGGCGGCCGCTGCGGTGTGCCTCGGGGGTGCCGGCGTGGGTGACCAGCGGCCAGGTCGCGAGGGTGAGGATTTCGTAGCACACGAACAGGGTGAGCAGGTTGCCGGCGAGCGCCATCCCCGTTGCCGCCCACAGCGAGAGGGCGAAGCAGGCATAAAAACGCGTCAGGCCGTGTGCCTGGTGCGCACCCATGTAGCCGAAGGAATACAGGGTGGTGATGATCCACAGCGAGCTCGACAGCAGTGCGAAGAGCATGCCCAGCGGCTCCACCGTGAGCTGCAGCGGCAGCCCGGGCAGCGGCTCCAGCAGCAGCAGGGCGGGACGCGCGCCGCCGAAGACCGCCGGGGCGAGCGCCAGCAGCGCAGCGAACAGCGTGACCGCGGTGGCAAGGGCGACGCCGTCGCGCACGGCCGCATGCCGGCCTGCCGCCACGATCAGCACGGCGCCGGCCAGCGGCGTACAGAAGGCCAGCTGCAGGGCGAGGTGTGTATTCATCCGCCCCCGCCGAGCAGCCAGTCTGCCGCCCGCATGGCAACTCCGACCGACAGTCTGGTGTCGATCCCGAAGTAGAGGTTGGCGAGGATCAGCGCCCACAGCGGCAGCAGCATCCCGGGCGGCGCCTCTGTGACTACAGGTTGCCGGCGCACGGCAGGCGACTGTAACCAGACCGTATCCGCCACCCGCCAGACGTACACCAGGGTCAGCAGGGACGCCAGCAGCACGGCGGCGGCAACCGGCCACCAGCCCTGCTCGAGCGCGCCCAGCACCAGGTACCACTTGCTGACGAAACCGACAGTGAGCGGGATGCCGACGAGGCTGAGCCCGCCGATCACGAAGGCCGTCATGGTCCACGGCATCTCGCGGCCCAGTCCCCGCATATCCGTGATATTCACCGTGCCAATACGGTAGAACACGCAGCCGAGCGCCAGGAACAGCGCCGCCTTCATGATGGCGTGGTTGAACAGGTGCAGGATGGCGGCACCGACGCCGGTCGTGGTGGCGAAGCTCACGCCAAGGACCATGAAGCCGATCTGGGAAACGCTGGAATAGGCCAGCATGCGCTTCACGTTGTCCTGGAAGATGGCGGCCGTCGAACCGGTGAAGATTGCCAGCAGCGCCAGTCCCAGGAAGATGCCGCCGAGCAGCATGCTGCTGAAGGCGAAGCCGGCGCCGAAGATCGTGAACAGGAAGCGCAGCAGCACGTAGAAGGCGACCTTGGTCGCGGTCGATGCGATGAAGGCCGTGACCGCCGAGGGGGCATAGGTGTAGGCATTCGGCAGCCACAGGTGCAGCGGCACCAGCGCGAGCTTGATGCTGATCCCCACCACGATAAAGGCAAACGCGGTCTCGATGGTGCGGGTGCCGGTGACCGCGGGCAGGGCGTCCGCCAGGTCACGCATGTTCAGGGTGCCCGTCATGATGTACATCAGGCCGATGCCGATCAGCAGGAAGGTGGCGCCGATGGTCCCCATGATGAGGTACTGGTACGCCGAGGTCAGCGCGCGCCGCTCCTGGCTGAGCGCGATCAGGGTATAGGAGGACAGCGCGGAGATTTCCATGAACACGTACAGGTTGAACACATCGCCGGTGATGGTGACCCCGAGCAGGCCGCCGAGGCACAGCATGTACATCGCGTAGAACAGCGGAATGCGCCCCCGGTAGAGTTCCCTGAGGATGCTCTGGCGGGCGTACAGCAGCACCACGCTGGCAATCGTCGTCACCACCAGCAGCACGAACGCGTTGACGATGTCGACGCGGTACTCGATGCCCCAGTGCGCCGGCCAGCCGCCGAGTTCGTAGCTAATGACGCCTTCTGCGAGGGTCTGCTGCAGCAGCAGTACGGCGATCACCAGTGCCGTCAGGCTCAGGCCCAGGCTGATGCCCCAGGCGAGGCGTTGTTCGTAGACCAGCAGGCACAGCGGCGCTGCCAGCAAGGGCACCAGGACCTGCAGGACTGGAAGGTGTTCGCTGATCAAAAGGACTGGTCTTGCTCGTGGATTTCGTCTTCCTCGACGCTGCTGTAGGCGCCGTTGATGCGCACCACCAGCGCCAGCGCCAGCGCCGTGGTGGCGACGCCGACCACGATGGCGGTGAGGATCAGTACATGCGGCAGCGGGTTGGAATACAGCGTGGTGCCCGCGACGAGAATCGGTGCGGTGCCACCCTCGACATTCGCCATGCTGATGAACAGGATGTTTACCGAGGCCTGGAAGATATTGAGGCCGACGATCTTCTTCACCAGGTTGCCCTGTGCGATTACCACGTAGAGGCCGGCCATCATCAGGAAAATCACGATCCAGTAGTTGTAGTGGCTGATCAGGTAGCTCATCGCGTCACCCCGCGTTCGGCGAAGGCAAAGAAGATGATCACCATGACGGTGGCAACCGTGGTGCCGACGCCGAGTTCGATGAGGAAGATCCCGAGATGCTGGCCGCTGATGCCGCCCCGGGCCAGCACGCCGTAGTCGAGAAAATTGCCGCCGGCAAACAGCGAGGCAAGGCCGACACCGTAATACAGCAGCACCCCGAGTGCCGCCATTACCCGCAACAGCCGTTCCGGGGCCACTGCGCGGGCCGCATCCATGCCGAATACAAGGGCGTACAGGATAAAGGCCGCGGCGAGGATCACGCCGGCCTGGAAGCCGCCGCCCGGTCCGGATTCGCCGTGGAACTGCACGTACAGGGCGAACATCAGGATCAGCGGGATCAGCATCTTTGCAGCGATGCGCAATACCAGGTTGTAGGGCTGGATCTGCGCGTGCACTCAGTCTTCCTCCCGGCGCTTGCGGTACCAGAGCAGGGAAAGGACCCCGAGGCCTGCGGTGAAGATCACGGTCAGCTCTCCCAGGGTGTCATAACCGCGGTAGCTGGCAAGCACCGCGGTGACGACGTTGGGGACGCCGATCTCGGCCGGGGTGGACTCGAGATAGTGGGGCGCCACGCGGGTGTGCACCGGCGCCCCCGGATCGCTGAAGCGCGGCATGTCCAGTGTGCCGTAGACCAGCGCGGCGGCCACGATGCCGATGACCAGCAGCGGCACAAGCGGCCGGTCCGGGAGGGTCTTCTCGCGGCGGGCGGTCAGGGCAAGCGTGGCAAGCATCAGGAACGTGGCAATCCCCGCACCGACCGCCGCCTCGGTAAAGGCAACGTCGACCGCGTCCAGGGTGGTGAACAGGGCGGCGGCCAGGAAGCTGTAGATTCCGAACAGCATGACGATCGCAAACAGGTCGCGCAGGAGGATGACCGACAGCACGGTGACGGTCAGAAACCCCAGCAACACCATGTCGATCAGCATGTCGATGGCGGTTCCTCTCCTTCGTCGAGCAGCGGCCTGAGATTGCCGTGCATGGCCGCCCTGGCCAGCGCATGGGTTGCGGTCGGCGCGGTGAGCAGCAGCAGGGCAAGCGTAAGGAACAGCTTGGTCAGCACCAGACCGGAGTCCGCCTGCAGCATCAGTCCGCCGAGTATCAGGGCCGAGCACAGGGTATCGGTAACCCCGGTGGCATGCATGCGGGTATAGAAGTCGGGGAAGCGGTGCAGCCCGATGGCACCACTGAAGCCGAAGAAGCTGCCGCCCAGCAGGCAGATCCACGCGGCGATGTCCAGCCACTCATTCATGGTCCGCATCCTCGTCGGGGACGCCGGGCGGGACGGTGATGAAGCGGATGCGGCTGTATTCGAAGAAGCGCAGCACGGCGACCAGGCCGATGAAGTTTATCAGGGTGTAGACCAGCGCGATGTCGAGGAAGTCGGTGCGGCCGCGGAGAAAACCGAGCACCGCGATGAACAGTACGGTCTTGGTCCCGAACATGTTCACGGCCAGGATGCGGTCGTACACTGTCGGGCCGATGACCGCCCGCAGCAGGGCGAGCGCCATGACGATCAGGATCGCGATGCTGGCGGCGATAAACATCCGCACTCCAGTTCCCGCACCTGGCGGTCCATTTCCCCGGTTTGCAGCGCGGCGGCGTCCGCGCGTGACAGGGCATGCACCAGGATTTCATCGCCCTCGATGGCAAGGGTCACCGTGCCGGGCGTCAGGGTGATGGAATTTGCGTAGATGACCTTGCCCAGCGCGGTCTGCTGGCTGACCTTGAGACGCACCAGGTTCGGACTGATGCACTTACCCGGTGTCCAGATGCGGCGGGTGACCTCCAGGTTGGACCTGACGACCTTGAGGGCGAGCCAGGCCCAGTACATTGGCAGCCGGGCGGACAGCTGAACGGGCTGGGACTCCTGGTCGACGACATCCATGCGGTTGCAGATGCTCACCGCCAGCAGGACGGATACGCAACCCAGCGCCAGGTTCAACGGACCGAAATCGCCGGAAAGCATGATCCAGAACAACATCAGGCTGGCGGCCATGGTTAGTGCGGGCACTGTCAGGGTCTCCCCGGATAGTCGGGTTCGCGGCCAGGGCGGTCAGTGTTCTGCGTGACCCTCCGGGCTGCACCTGAAGCCGGGTCGCCCGGTGATGCTCGTCGTTCATCTGGCATAACCAAACTTCTCTCCTCTTGCCCTGGCTGGCCCGGTTTCAGGCGACAAGGCAGTGATCCCCCGGGTTCCCGGCAGCCGCGGATTTCCCGGCTTGATGAGTGGCGCAATGGACCGGTCTGCCGGTGCCCGCTCCCGGAAGCGCGCGGCATCCGCGACGTTTGTGGGCATGCTTGGCAAGGCATTGCTATCTTTCTGAAAAACCTGTCGAAAGATTATGGTTCCCGTGGCCCAAAAGCAAGCCTTTAGCGCGACCGGCACACACGCGCGGCCTGTCCGGTGCGCCCGCCAAAGCCACACACGGGATGCTCGCGGGGCATTCGATTGGCGTGCCACGCTGCAGGCTGCCAGCGGTGCCGGCCGCGGCGCCGACCGGCTTGCCGTGGGGCTGGGGATGGTGCCGCGCGGCGAGGTGGGCCTGGTGTTCGCCGCTATTGGGAAGAGCCTCGACGTGATCACCGACGACCTGTTCTCCGCCATCGTCCTGATGGTGATTATAACCACACTGATTTCACCGCAATTGCTGAAACTGGCACTGCGTTCCGGTGAGCAGCGCAAGGCGGAGTCGGATGCTCAGGAAACTGAAGTTGTCAGGGTGGACTTGTCACGGGTTGGGTTGTGACTGTGAAGCACATGTTCGAAAATCACCGGCGCCAAAAAGCAGAGCGAAGCGACGCTTTTGTATCTATTACCCCACTCAACTCGACCTTGTACTCAATGGTTACGGGATCAGGATCAACCTGCAATATAAGACTTTCACGAGTCCGAGAGGAAATATTTGTGATTCAGAATGCTAAAGGACCGGAGTCGTCCATATACGGACATCCAGGAAAATTCCTTGAACTTCCGGGATGTACTGAAAGTCGCCGTTCCCGGGCTGGACTCTGGACGGGGATTTTCGACCCAAAGCGGTCAGTCGCGACATGTTTGCTCAAGGGCTGTTTAGTGGCGGTCAGCGGACTTTTGTAAACGGATACACTGTGGTTTAAATTCCCTGGCTGTTGGGTGAATTCAATTTCCCCGCACTGGAAATAATCGTGTCTGCCCCATTGATCATGTGATGTTCTGCAACGTATAGAGACGAGTATCTGTATAGGCTCTTGTCAAGGCGTCTGAACAGGGGCTCCACCCCCAAGTCGCCTTGGGAGAAGAGACGTGTTGTTGGTACGAGGTTATTCCCGCTCAGGTAAGGCGTCGAACGCGCATGTGAAAGGGCCGGTCAGGGCTGCGCTGGGTCTGGCCTCCCTGTTCGCCCTGTGCAGTTTCCTGATTGCGGTAGTTGCTCTGGTTGCGCATCGGTTGGGCCTTGTCGATATCATTCAACCGCTGACCGATGGTCCGGGGCTACACCCGGTTACCGCGCTGAGCGTGATACTGCTGGCAACTTGTGTTGTGCTCACGACGCCGCGAGCCCGTCCATTCATCGATGGAGTTTGCGCCGTGGTATTGCTAGGCGCACTGGCACGGCTGGCCTTCCCCGACGAGGCCAGCCGTTGGTTCCAGCAACACGATACATATCCTGCGGACCCGGAAGCCGTCGTGTCGACGGGCACTGCGCTGTGTCTGCTGCTGCTGGCCGCCTCACTGCTGTTGCGCCAGTATGGTAACGCGGTAATCTCGCAATTGATGTCCGTACTCGCATACAGCGCGCCGGCACTGGCGCTAGTCGGGTTCGTGCTCGGTGTAAATGAGCCCTATGCCAGGATGTCACTGGCCACCGTCCTGATGCTGATCCCGCTGTGTGTGGCTACGGCCTTGAGCACCGTCTTTCACGGCTTCCTGCGGCCGCTGTTTGGCCCAACCCGCATCAGTGCGCTTGCCCGGCGTCACCTCGCACTGGTAATGATGGCGCCGTACCTGCTGGGCTTCAGCATTATCAATATCAGTCCGGATGCCGCCGAGATCTCGTTCCTGGTCCTGATAGTCGCGAGCAGCCAGACTGTAGGGCTCGTCGTAGCCTTCCTGGCGCTGTCCTTCGGCAACCAGGAACGTCGCAACAACATACTGCAGCGGCGTACAGAGACGCGGGCCAAGCGCGACGGGCTGACCGGGGCAATGAATCGTGCCAGCTTCACTAATCAGGCCCGCCGGGAGATTGGTGAGCACCGCAGAATCAAGGGCAATGTGTCTTTGCTTTTTATTGACGTAGATCATTTCAAACACATCAACGATACCTATGGGCACGAGACAGGTGACGAGGTCCTGAAGCGGATCACTCGTCTTGTGCGTCGCTGTCTTCGTAAAGGCGATACCGTGGCACGATGGGGTGGTGAGGAATTCGTCGTGTTGTTACCGGCCACTGACCTGAACGGGACGCTTCTGATAGCGGAAAAGGTTCGGCATCGCATCGAGGTTGAACAATTTGACGAGTTGGCCACCGGTTTGCACGTTACGGTGTCGATCGGTTGCGTAGAGATGAGCAGCAGCGAGGGGCTCGATGAACTCGTCGCGCAGGCGGACCGGGCTCTCTACGAGGCCAAGCATCGGGGGCGTAACCAAACCGTCGCGGCGTAATCGCGGATCCAACCGGGTCCATCCTGTCCGAGCCACAGAGGAGGTCACTTACTGAGCATGTTGCCGTAATGTACGTCACCGTACAGCCTGCGGTTAATCCCGGGACTATATTAGGCAACATATAAGCTAATGCGAATAAATTAACATAGTAATTCGCTAATGCTTTTGTCTTATTCAAGGAGGTGCGGAATGTACTGGAACACATTGATAGTGCTTGGTATTTACATGTCGCTGCAATTGCTAATGGGCATTCTTACCCTGATCTTTACTGACCAGCCTGGCTCGCGCAAGACTGATGTTGGCACTCCGGGCGGGGATAACGTTATCCCGACAGATCGAGTCGACCTGTCGGCGGCGGGTACGTCGAGTGCGTCGGATCGGTGCAGGATTTCAGCGGAGACGCCCCCCCGGAAAACCGGAACGCTTGAAACTGACTTCCTCCCCACCGCACGGCGACCCAGCCTGTCAGGTTTTCAGATTTCCAGCCCTTCCTCACTACCCCGAGGTTCTGGCTGCGACCTCGGGCGGCGTGGACTGTGATGAGGGAATGTCCTGTTTTTGTCCGAAACCGGTACTGCAGGCAAATCTTATATTCGATTTCGCTCAAGGACGGTAAACGACCCGTTGAAGACCTTCGACCAGAATGCCGGAACGGCATGAATGTACTGTAAGCTGTCGTTCAGTTTTTTGTCAGTCAGGTTTGTAAATCCCATTAGGCTATGTAACATGAAAAAAATTTATTGATGCTAATGGATGTAAATTTACATGACCTAAAAGTTGATAGTTAACACTGACTTTCAGGCCATCTAATAGTGGTTGAATTTATGAAGCCCATTCCTGAAAAGTTATGGCCAGCGAAACTGTTTTGTTGTCTGATTCATTAGACATGGTCAACATTGCAAACAACCCTCTGCCCCGGATCATCTGTTCAGCGCTCTTCGTACTCACCACGATGGCCGCACACGGCGGTGCAATCGTTGAATCCGATCCTGAGAAGTGGCTCACGGAGGCAGAGGCCGCTTACGACCGTGTCGAAAGTTACACCGCCATTTTTCATAAACAGCAACGGATATCGGGCAAACTCCTTCCCGAAGAAAACATATTCCTCAAGTGCAGAAAGCAGCCATTCTCCCTGTACATGAAATGGGTGACAAAGCCCTTCAAGGGGAGCGAGTTACTGTACGTAGTGGGCTGGAATGAAGATCGCGTCAGGGCTCACAGGGGCGGAATGCTGAGAATTATCGTCCGCGATCTCGACCCAAATGCCCCGTTACTCATGGAGAATGACCTTCGTCCGGTCACCAGTACAGGCATTGGCTATCTCCTGAAAACAGTTGCGATAAACATGCGCAAGGCGATCAAGGCCGGGGTGCTCACGTTCACCGATCGCGGAAAAGAAAATATCTACGGTAGGGACACACAAGTCCTGGATTTAGACATACCATACGAGAAAGCGAAGGACTACCTGTGCGCGCGGTGTGTCATCAATCAGGATGTCGAAAGCAAGATCCTGCTAAGGATCAGAGTCTATGACAGGGACGGCCGGCTCGTCGAAAACTACGGGTACGAGAACCTGAACCTTGACGCGCGTCTGTCAGACGCCGACTTCGACCCAAAGAATCTTGATTATGACTTCTGAGAGCGCCGGGGTCAGGCAAAGAGGCGCGGGTGTCAGCGTCATGGTTACTGCAGATAGCGCTACATAACTATGCGCTTTTGCCGACGGCGGCGCTGAAGCGCCACCGAGCCAGGGCCTGGTCGCTATGACTGTCCGCAGTTGCTGCACAGCTGGCTGCGTCCCAACACTCGCTCAAGCCGATATCATTCAATCCACATAAGGAGATTCTCAAAATGACAATGAAACTAACCAAAAAAATCGGCATGCTTTTGCTAGGCATCTGGCTGATCTTGAAAGGGCTGATACCCCTGTTCAATCTCAGCTTCTCGGGACTCGGCACGGTCATGGCACTCCTCGTTATCACCGCAGGCGTCTTCATCCTGCTGGAGCGATAGGAGCCATTCCCTTATCGAATACAGCTGCGCAACAAGATCTGTAGAGTGGAATAGTGCAGCGTATTCTGCATTCCGAGGATAACAGAATATGCCTAACACTTATGAGGCCCCCTCCTGTCAAGGGCCAACAGAACCTGGTGTTGCGTCCCATGTCACCTAGATTTTGACACCCAGTGTCGCCAGTGTGAGGATCGTCAGTCCGCCGCGCGGCAAGCCCTTGTCCCGTTGAAATGCATCCACCGCGCGCAGTGTGGCACCTCCCATTACACCGTCCGCGACACCGGGTGTATAGCCCGCCTTTCCCAACGCTACCTGCAGTCGCACAATCACATCCTTGCTCATATTTGTATCACACAGTACCTGGCGCCACTCCATGCTTTCGTCACTGACCTTGCTGCGCATGGTAACCATATTGAACTTGGCCGGGATCGGGGTGCGTTTTTCCTCGGCCTTCGCCACCAGCTTGCGCACCTTGACGGTTTTAATAACGGCGGGTACGTCCTCTTTCACAAATGTAGCCGGTGTCTTAACCACCTGCTTCTTCACGGTCTCGAACCTGGCGGGGGTTTCGTTCAGGCAGATCTGGTTGCCGGTCGGTACACCAACCGGTTTGGTCTCCTCATGCACACCCACCCAGGAGAAGCTCGCATCCGACGCCTTGATACGCTTGGCAACCTGCTTGTGCTCGACCGGGACCGGGGTGCGTTTTTCCTTTGCCTGACTGACCAGCTTTTTGACCTTGACGGTCTCGTAGACTGCGGGAATCACTTCTTCCCGGGTGGTAGCCGGTGTCTTCACAACCTGTTTTTCGATGGTCTTGTACTTGGCCGGTACCTCGACCAGACACATGACTTCGCCAGTGGTGTTATCGATCTTCTCGATCACGCCGCCGCCCTTTTTCCAGATCGTCTTGGCAGGCTCGACCAGCACTTTCTCAGTGAGAGTTTCATACGTGGCCGGGACCTCAACGAGTTTCCTGGACGCCTCCTTAACCAGCACTTTTTCTTCCACCGTCTCGTAGGTGGCAGGAATGGTTTCTACCTGCTCGGAAGCCTCCTTGACCAGCACCTCCTGCATCTCGGTCTTGTACTGGGCTTCCTGGTAATACTCCTTGAAACACATGCCCGGCTCGGCTTCATCGAGCCGAACTCCGCCTGCCTTGGCGGCACTCATCAGGACCGGACTGGCGGGCAGGGCCTTCTTGTCCATGCCGGTGAGCCACCGCCGCTGGCTGGGGCGTACTTCAACCTTTTCTGTGACCTCTTCGAATACCGCTGGCACAGGCACGAGTTTTGTCTCCGGCGGTGTGACAGTGACTTTCTGCTCCACCCATTCGTACTTGGCGGGGATAGTTTCGATCTTCTCTGCCGCCTCACGAACCAGCACTTTCTCTTCCTTGCTCTGGTATTGTGCCGGCAGCATCACCTTGGCATAACACTCGCCCGGCTTTGCAGCAGGCAAGGTATTGGTGTTGTCTATCGGTTCCGCCACGGTAGTGAAACCGGGTATCACCAGTCCGGCTGACAGAATCAACTTGAAAAGTCTGATTCGCATGGAATTACCTCCTTCGGAATGAGCATATGATTTTCGTTGCACGCTAGCAGGAAATCGACTCTTGTGTACCCGCTCCATGTAACACAGCGCCGGAGCATAGTAATTTGAAACCTGAATTTCAAATGTCGTCATATCCCAACAGACGTTTTCCAGTGAGATGAGACAGCGTTTCGTGCAGTGAGAATTCAAAAACGGGCCGCAATCGACCAGATGTTTCAAGAAATCAACAGCATGTTATAAGTGCAAGGTAATGCGCCCAGGTCATTTATACTAGGCGTTGCACGGGAGATCTCGAGTAGTCGCTCGAGCGAACACTCAATCAATGATCTTTACTGCCGCTTTTACGACCTACCCGATGACTGGGAAATGTCGCTTTGTGGCTGTAGTTTACCGGATTCGTAAGAAAGCATTATGGACAGACTTGATTCCAGGGACTCTTTATATTACTTAAGATTTATCATTACGCTTGCTATTTCTTGTGTATTTGTATTGTTCCTTCATGGCTGTACTGGATATACAACTTACAAGCCACATACAGAATTAAAAGGTTATAAGGAAACTGGCATGGCTTCCTATTACGCCAGGAATCTTCAACACAGAAAAACTGCCAGTGGTGAGCTCTTAAACAACAATTCAATGACAGCGGCTCACAAAACTTTACCGTTTGGAACCGAAGTAATTGTTAAAAGTTTGGATAATGGGAAATCAGTTAAGGTCAGAATCAATGATAGAGGCCCGTTTATCAAAGGGAGAATTATTGACTTAACAAGAGCTGCTTTTTCTGAAATTTCAAATCTTGACAAAGGGGTAGAAAAAGTTGAAATCAGGGTAGTGAATTAAATGCAACTAATGTCGTTCATTGGCTGACAGATGCTCCACGCTGTGAAGATGTGAAAGTCCACACTGCTCTATTATGACCTTCGCAGGATGATGGGGAATGTCTTGTTCCGGTCACGGTCATTCCCTGAGATAAGAATCTCTCGTCACCCGGGTCTTTGGCTCCGGCATGCCTGGACTGATCAGGGTTGCGAGGAGGAATGCGATTTAGTTTGTGGTGATTACACTGGCAGGGATTTCTTTAATGAATCCTTGCAGCAACCAGTCAATCATATACCCCCTGTTTGGACGTAGATTTGAGCTCAGCCGGTTTATTTGCCGGAATAAGTAGCAGCAATTCACATACCAGTTACCGCTATGCTCACCAAAACATATGCTTAGGAGATTCTGACTCAAATCGAACAAGGAAAAATCCAGGCAAGAATGCTGTATATGTCCCTGATTAGAGACGCCAATACACCAAAATAATCTAATAGTCTGAAATAGCTAGGAATAACCTGTCCGCAATAAGCGACAGGCCGAAATGTTGACACGTTTTCAGTGGTAAAGATTTTTGAAAGGTAGCTTCTGGCCGGAAGTGCGAATACTGATTACTTGGCGTGAACGGCAACAATTGCATAGTTACCTCTTCATCAATCGCAAGGAAAATAGGGGTCAGAGAACAAATAAATCTAATATTAGAGAAAATTATTCTCTGACCCCTATTTTCGATTAGGATTATTTTGGGTGAATAATTATCACAAACTAGTTCACATACACTGAGGCCACCTTTTCGAGTTGTGGCCACCATGCTCCCGCCTTTGGGTGTTCGAGCCTGGCGAGCCAGTGCTGTCGGGGACCATGACACACAGGGCCGGCCGACCTTGTGTCAGCTGCGTATCGTACGATGCTGCTGCTTCCGCCGAGATATCGACGCTGTTGGCCTCGATCACGGCGCTGCAGGCAATGGCCTCGAGGAATGCGCGCAGCTGCGTGTCACTGACATTGTCATGGTTTGTCGGGACTTGAGTTCAATGACGCAGGGCAATGTCTCGTCGATGGCTCCGAACCGGTCGACCTCGCCGATGCCTTTGTCATTACGTCGTTCCTTCTGCGGGATTTGATAGTCCAGCATCGTGATCGTCTGCCCGTTGTCCAGCAGCATGGACCTGTCTTTGGCGAAGGCATTGCGCAATGCTACAGCCAGGTGTTCCTCGCGCCAGTTGGAATGCTGGCCGCTGCTGGTGATGCCGGTGCGGCCCTCGAAATATCGTTTGTTCCGACGATGCCGGCATGGGGCCGAGGAGCGCAAGTCATTGTATCGGGCAGTCAGTTCCCCGATGCTGAGGCTGGCTGTCGTGCTGGCAAGGACAGTATTGATCGCGCCTTACGGATTCTGGAAGCGCTCAATGCACAGGTTAAAGCCTGGCAGCAGTTGCGCAGCTGCGAGCCTATGACCAGGTGGTGAGCGGCACACCGGCTCGACCCCACGATTTCCAGCCCGCCGTCTGTGCACTCCCAATCTTTACGTAGTTCCACGTATTCAATTTTACTATTTCATAACCTATGCTTCTCGCAGGGTGGGTTCTTCGCCTCGCGTGCGGGCAGATCTGTACCCGCGTCTGTCGATTCTGGCCGTCTGGGTCTCCGGTATGTCCGGGGGTGTTATTCGTGATGGTCAAGAATTCCGGTAGTTTGATAGGGGGAAACAAATAATGAGTAGAAGCCGATTTCCTTGTTTTGCTAATGCCCTGAAGTATGGATCCGTGGGGGGGTGGGGCATGATCACGATGAGCTTCCGTGCGTTCTGTCAGCATTCGGTCTCCGGATGCAGCCTGTTGCTGTCGGCAGGACTGTTATCGCTGATGTCAGTCACGACGGTGCACGCCGCCAACTGCAGCATAACCACCGTACCCAGCCCGGCCACCGCCAACATTGGGCAAACTGTCGAATTTACGGGTTCCGTAACGGGTAAAAGCCCGAAGACCTACTCGTGGACGTTTGGTGGCGGCAGCCCCGCCGCCTCCGACCAGCCATCGGTAACCGTGCAATACGATAACGCGGGCAATTTCTCGGCCACCCTGGATGGTACCGACGGCAAAGGTGGTACCTGTTCCAACAGCGTGACCGTGATCGTCAGCGCCGCAGGCAACAAACCGCCTTTCGCTCAGGACGACGGATACAGTACACAGCAAAACACGCAACTGATCACAGCGGCCCCGGGCGTGCTGACCAACGACAGCGATCCGGATGCCGGCGACACGATATCGGCTATACCGTATAACGGTGCAACCATCCAGGGGGGTAGCGTGAACCTGCTGGCCAATGGGTCGTTCACCTACGACCCACCGACGAACTTTACAGGTAACGACAGCTTCACCTACCAAGCATTTGACGGCGCACTGTTGTCCAACATGGCGACCGTCAGCATCGGCGTAGCCTCCTCAGTAGAGGTTTCCATCAACTCCACCAGTGTCAAAGGCGTGATGGTGCCTGCCGGCCCGGTATCCGAGCAGCTCTGGGAGTCCAGTCCGGACTACGCGCTGATGGCGACCAACGACCTTGGCATGCACTGCGGCGACCTGGATACCCGCATCTCCAGCATCCTGCCGCCGTTCAACGTGTTGCATGCCCAGGTAATCCGCCGCGGCGACGCTACGACCGGCCTGCCACGGATCCTGGATGAAGGGGAGGTCACGCTTGAGTACTCCGCCGTTTCCAATCCGGACGATCCGGCGCCGGGCCGGGTGGCCGGAGGCCAGGCCCTGTCTTCGGTCGCGGCCGACGGCAGCGTATTCAAGACCAACTTCTGGGACATTGCCGTGCAGGGCTACGCTCCGTTCTATCCCTCGGGCATCTTCACGGCACTTGCCGCCGACACCGGCCTGCCGGTACCCGATGTGGAACGTTTCTACCTGGAGGACGGTTTTCTGGCTGCCAGCCAGCAGGTGATGCCAGGCATGCTTGACCCGTATGTAAATAATGATCCGCAGGAATTCGCTGAGCACATCGGCACCCTGCCGTTCTTCACCGGTTTCCCGTTCGGCTATACGGCCGGCGTGAACCTGTTCGAGGCCGCGGGTGTTGCGATAACGCCATTCGACGACTTCGGGCGCGAAAATCCCTACCCCATGTTTCGGATCAAGGCCAAGGTTGGCGCGAACGGTGTTGCCACGCGCGACACTGTGGTACCGATTTCCGGCGAGGCGTCGTGTCAGGACTGCCATTCCGCCGATGTGGGTACCGGTATTGCGACTGGCAAGCTGACGGGCAGTGGCGGGGCACCGGCAGCAGCAATGGCGATGGAGGATCCGCTCTACGATGGCAATGCAACGGATAGCGTACCGTTCGAAGTCGCGCTAGAGTGGGCCTCAGACATTAACCTCTTGCGCTTGCATGACCTGAACGACGGAGTCAGCTATGGCTGCCCGACCCCGGACACGAGCGACCCGGATTGTCTGGACAATGGCTTCGACCCGGTCACGGGCAAGTCCACCGATCCCGTGGTCTGCCAGCGCTGCCACTACACGCCTGCGCTCGATCTGGCGCAATTTGGTCCCCTGGGACCGGAGAACGATGTAACAGGCCTGCAAGTCAATACTGACAGTGGCCCTATCATAATCGCTTCACTGGCCAATGGCCGGGATCAGTTGAAGCAGCCGTCCATGTCCAACGCGATGCACAGTCATCACGGTAGTCTCGATGCGACCGGAAAGTCACCAGGTGATCCGGGGTACGACCCCAATAACTCGCTGCTCCCGAACATGCCACCGGCCATCGACGGCCAGGGCAACCGGCGCACCCAAGCTACCACCCAGAACATCCTGGAACAGAGCTGCTACCTCTGCCATCCGGGCAAGCGCACCCAGTGCATGCGCGGCGCGATGGCCAACGGCGGTCTGGTCTGCCAGGATTGCCACGGCCAGATCACCCAGGTCGGCAACGACTTCTCGCGTAACGTCGCGCCGGACAATGTGGGTGCCTTCGAGCTGGGTGCGGACTTCTATACTAATCCGGCAACACCGCGCGTGCCTTGGGCCAACGAGCCGAGCTGCGGCGCCTGCCACACAGGCTACGCCACCGACAATCTTGCAGGGACGGCGAACGTCCTGGTAAGCCCGACCGATACCCAGGGGAACAAAGACGGCATCCGCTTGCTGGCGGCATACCGTACCAATGACCCCAAGGCCGCGGCCATTGTGCCATCCAACAAGGCCTTTGCCGAGAGCGTGGTGGCCGAAGGCACAGCGGCTGATGGCAACCCGAAGTTGTACCGGGTTAGCACCGGCCACGGCGGCCTGTTCTGCGAGGCCTGCCATGGCAGCACTCACGCGGAGTGGCCGGCCGCCAATCCGACCGCCAACGAGAACGTCATGGCCAGGCAGACCCAGGGTCATTCAGGCTATATCGCCGAGTGCACCGTCTGCCACGAACCGACCGACACCTCGCTGCCGCTCGGCAATAATGGCCCGCATGGCATGCACCCGGTAGCGGATCTCGATCCGGTGCCACCCGCCAAGGCTGATGACCGCTGGAACACCAGGCACCGCAACTACCGCAACCAGGGGCCCGGCTGCGAATCCTGCCACGGCGCGGATCTCAGGGGCACGGTGCTGTCGCGAACCGCCGATGACCGTACCGTTTGGTGCAAAGACAATAATGGCAGTCTTCCGGAATGCGCGGCAATGGGACGCAACGACCCTCCGACCCAGGCGGTCATCCCGAAGGGGACCCCGGTGGGCTGCGGATTCTGCCACCGGCAGAAGTAGGCGTAACGCTACCGGTCTGCGCGATGCGTGGCCGGTTTACCGTGAAGGGCGGCGGGATGCCGCCCTTTTTTATTCCCGCGCGGGCAGCAGCGACTCGACAGCGCCGTTTGCCGTGTCGCTCTCCCAGTCGAAGGGACCTACCGCCTGATAGCGGATTCGGCCCTCGGTATCAAGCAGGTAGCTGGTGGGCAGGACCTTGACGGCCCAGTTGTTCATGGCGACCTTTTCGGGATCAAGCAGGATGGCGAAGTCGATCTTCATGCGCTCGCCGGATGCTGCAACGACGTTCCTGGGCTCGGCGACGTTGATCGCGACGATCTCGAATGGCCGATCACTGAACTTTTCCGCCAGGCGCTGCATGCCGGGCATCTCGCGCAGGCAGGGAATGCACCAACTCGCCCAGAAATTCACCAGTACAATTTTTCCCCGATAATCTTCCAGTGAATGTTGGTGACCATCGAGGCCTTGCAGCTTTAATGGCGGGTGCGCATTTGATTCGGTAGGTACCTCAAGGTCAGCGGCCCCGATCATCAGGCTCAACAAACAACCAGTCAGTAATATTGCCGTATTCAGTAAGTCACGCATTGTCATGGCAGTTCCGTGGTTTGACGGTTAACAGCCCTGACACAAGTCGATTTGGCTGCAATCGCCAGAAACAGAGAGGCAGACTCCCGGTAAATTGTACCGGGAGGATGAGGCGGGTGATTACAACCCGGATGCAACTCATCAATAAGCAAACAATTACCTCGATATGCCGGTTCAGGATACATTTCTCGTCAGGAGCCAATGTATGGAAGGCCTTTTCAATAAAGTACGCCAGGTGCTTGCGAACGAGTGCCTGGAAGTTCACGCTCTTGGGGCTCCCGGGGCAGGCCACGAGCTGCCTGAGACCCGGTTCACCTGCCAGTCTGACATTCAAGACGAATTCGCAAGGATGTGTTCATATTGCCGTAATGTACGCCACCGTACAGCCTGCGATTAATCCCGGGACTATATTAGGCTACATATAAGCTAATGCGAATAAATTAACATAGTAATTCGCTAATGCTTTTGTCTTATTCAAGGAGCTGCGGGATGTACTGGAACACATTGATAGTGCTGGGTATTTACCTATCGCTGCAATTGATAATGGGCATTCTTGCCCTGATCTTCACTGACCAGCCTGGCTCACGCAAGACAGATGTTGGCACTCGGGACGGGAATAACGATATCCCGACACATCGAGGCGACCAGTAAGCGGCGGGTACGTCGAGTGCGTCGGGTCGGTGCAGGATATCAGCGGAGACGCCCCCCGGAAAACTGGAACGCTTGAAACTGACTTCCTCCCTACCGCACGGCGACCCAGCCTGTCAGGTTTTCAGATTTCCAGCCCTCCCTCACTACCCCGAGGTTCTGGCTGCGACCTCGGGCGGCGTGGACTGTGATGAGGGAATGTCCTGTTTTTGTCCGAAACCGGTACTGCAGGCAAATCTTATATTCGATTTCGCTGAAGGACGGTAAACGACCCGTTGAAGACCTTCGACAAGAATGCCGGGACGCATGAATGTACGTAACCGGCCCTTCCGGTGTGGGACTCTGGTTGGCGAGTTTCGATCCTAAGCGGCAGTACACCATGTCATAATAAACTGAATAAACGATTAAGTAATTACCACGATACACATCACTCTGCGTGTCTGCTATTTAGTAATCATTGGAATGAAGAATCATGGATAAGTGATTAATTCGGTCCAGAGAGGCCGTGCACAGGGAAGAGGAGGTGCATCGTGAATATCTATTCTTGTTTGTCATGTGCAGTTACTATTTTTGGTTCTCTGTTCATTTGTGCTTGCAGCACGCAACCATTAACCTGGCAGCAAAGGAGACTGGAACACCCTACCGAGGCAGAACTTCAGTGGGAACGTGATGACCATGTAATGATCTATGAAGGCATGAAGGACCGAGAAGTCGAGCATGCAATGGATAATCACTTTAACCGTATCCAGGGGATGATGTATATCGATACGGTAGTAACTGGCGATGACGGGTTGCCGCTAAAGGATCCAGAGACCGGTATTGTCGTAACAGAACACGACGGTTGCGACTAATGTGGTAGCGGATGATGCTCACCGCATGATGAGGTTGGCTATTTGGGTTCATAGCGAACGCCAGGAGGTGGCCGTTCTCAGAAATGCCGGCTGCTGCAGGGAATGTCCGGCATTTCGGAAGTGGCTGAGATAATTAGGTATGGCCGGTTACAGGCTGTTTCCAGTCGATTAGGCAAACAGAGGAAACACCCGGGGTCGACTACGGAAAGCAATCGGCACCGGGGAATATTAGAGAAAAATGTGCTCTGACACCCTTTAAATCAATCACCACCACACTGATTTCACGACCGCTGCCGAAACTGGCGCTGCGCTCCGGCGAGAAGCGCAAGGCGGAGTCGGATGCCCATGAAACTGAAGCTGTCGGGGTCGACCCGTCACGGGTTGGGCTATGACTGCGAAGCGCAAGCCTGATTTTCAGCGGCCGCGCGCGGCTGCCCCCAGGCTTCAAGCTACCATTATTGTCCGTAACGGCGATGGGACCTGCGGCACCCCGGAAACAGCAGTCATCTAGCCCTGTTCGGAAGGCCACACACTGTCACCTTCCGTCACATTGGTCTTGAACACAATGTACTTGAGCGGTGCGTCGCTCGCGTTGATCGCATTGTGCAATTCTTTTGGTTCCGTGGTCAGCGTATCACCAGGGCTTAAATGAAAAGTCTGTCCTGCAATGGTCATGGAACCCGTGCCCTCGATGATATGAAAGACCTCCGTCATTTTGTTGTGGTAGTGAAACGGGACTTCCGAATGCGGATCTATCACCACGAGTTGAACCAGCGTCCCGGGGCAATGCAACCCGGATTCAGTCAGCAGTATCTGCTTTTTATATCCCCGTCCCTCGATCCAGTTTTCGGTAGATGGCGGTAAGAATTTCATGAGTCAGTGTGCTCGTGTTCCTGGGATAGATAACGTCGCGCCTCAAGCACGCGGCGTAGCCGCATCGCTTTGGAGGCGTTTGTTAGTTGTGTTTCTGTTGAACTTAACCACAGCACTCTGAGCGGCATGTGCAGTGGCGGTCAGGAACGCCAGGCATCCACCATTTGCGCGGTGTCCTGGTAGATTCGGAAACGGACGATGCGCCCGTCCTCGATCTCCAGAATCTGACAGGAGCGCATCTCGAAATGCTTTGGGTGTCCCTCAAAGTGGCCGCGCTCCCGGCACTCGACATAGGCACCGTTCTCCGTCTCAGTGCAGGAAAGGACCTCGAAAGACTCGACCCGGTTGATCTCCCCGATGATGGAGAAGAAGCGCTTCACCTCGTCCAGGCCACGATAGAGGCCGAAATGCGGGACCTCCCTGGAGCCGACGAGCTCCCACTCAACTCGGGGGTCCAGCAGGGCATATATCGCCTGGAGATCGCCGGCGAGAAATGCTTCGTAGAGCTTCTTTGCTACGGCGCAGTTCGGTTTCTCTTGTGGCATACGCGCTCCTGGAAATATGGGGAAAAATAGGGGTCAGAAACGAAAAAATAGGGGTCAGAGAACAAATAATTCTAACGCGGATTCAACTTTGAAGTGCAACGGTTAACGAAGTCCTGGTATTGAAGAAGACTTCATAGGGTGTCAGATAGCCCAGCGATTTTCTCGGACGATGATTGAGTTTATCCATGGCATTTTCAATCTCACATTTTGTAACGGTTGTCAGATCCCGGTCTTTCGGGAAGTACTGTCGAATGAGGCCATTGGTATTTTCATTCAGTCCACGTTCCCAAGAGGCATAAGGATGCGCGAAGTAGATGCGAGCTTCAAGGTCACTGGCCATGCCTTCATGGTCGGCAAATTCACGTCCGTTGTCATAGGTAATAGTATGCACCCGGTCTATATGTGGGGTGAGCCCGTCTACGACAGCGTTTCGGACAGCCTCAGCCGTTTTGTGGAGGACGGATCGGATGACCGTATACAGCGACTTACGCTCGACCAGTGTGACCAACGCACCCCGGTGGCCCTTACCGATCACCGTGTCACCCTCCCAGTCCCCAAATCGCCGCTTGCTGTCGACAATAGCCGGGCGATCATCAATCGAGACCTGGTTGGGAATGCAGCCACGCCGATCATAAGACCCATAGCGCTTGCGCCTGAGCTTCTGACAACGCAGGAACCGGTACAGGTCACCGCCTGAGCGCTGGTCGGCATAAATATACTGATAGATCCACTCATGACTGATAGACACCCCTTGTTCCATTGCTACCCGGCCGACAATCTGCTCCGGGCTCATTCCTCACGGATCAGTGCCTCGACTTGCTGCCAGATCTGCTCACTGAGACGGGGCTGGATCTTGTCTTGACGGCGCATCAAGGCCAGATTGTGGGCCTGATCTGGACGGTAGCCTCTCAGCCCCCGATTCCGGCGCAGTTCCTGACTAATAGTCGACTTGCTACGTCCCAGAAGCTCAGCAATCTGCGTCTGGTTATATTCGGCTTTCTTCAGGATATAAATTTGGTATCGTTCCTCATGGGTAAGCTGCGTATAGCCTCTCATGTGTGCTCCTCTTGCTTGGCGGTGAGAAAAGCCACAATGCTAACGCAGCTTGCCCTCTTACCGTCACGTAGAGTTGCACTTACAAATTGAATTCACGTAATATTAGAGGTAATTGTTCTCTGACCCTCATTTCAAAAATGCATCTGAGTTTACGGGCTTGTTATGCATATTTGTCGTCCTGCGAGTATAGATAGCAATCTATTTTTAATGCATTCATTCGATCCAAAGCGGATGGCTGATATCTATTCTTACTAACATCAATAGATCTTGCTATCTCGTCAATTCTTTTTGTTAACTCTTTACGATAATCTGGCCCAGATTGGCCAGCTAGCGGCTTAAGTGCACAGTGAGCACTTCGGGGTCCGTATTCTGGATATTTTTGCATGGCAGGAGCAAGTTTTGACTTGTGGTCTCCCAGAGTTGATAACGCTTTCTTATAAAACGTCTTTCCTAAGAAGCTTGCTACAACCATCATTGTCTTCAGATGTGTTCCGGGTTTTCGATGGTTGATAGTATTCATTACCATGCTTTGAATTTCCTGCGCCCTTAAACCTCTGAGCCAGTAGAATGGAGGGACCTCCGACCACATACAGAATTGGGCAATCGCCAATCTTTGTTTTTCTCCGATTTCAAGTGACAATCTATTTGCATACCATTCCCAGAGTTCTTCAGTGGGTGGGACAATCTGAGAGTTGCCCGAGGAAATAACAACCCATGCAGCCACTTTTTCCTCATTATCCTCTGGCGCTACTGAAAAACTCAGCCCTTTTACAGGTATGGAATCTGGACCAGACTCTATAATAAATCTCTTTTTTTCCGGATCAGATTCGTCTTTAGATAGAACGAACACCTCGCTATCTTTTGGAGCATCCACCACGCGCCCTATCCGGTCTAACAAAACCTCTTTAAATTGATCTATACGTCTTTCTACCAGATTATCCAAATCACGTGAATCGGCGAGGTGGTTGCTCGCGCTTCGTCTAACATAGAGTGTTCCTTTATGAAGCAAAACCTTTGGTTTGTAACTTGGTTGGATAATAAACAGCATCCTTACTTACAACATATGTTATACCCTTGCCCATAGGAATATGCATTACAACCACCTTACAATTGTTGCTCACATATTCCTTACTTCTTAAACTACCAATTTGAGGTTCAATAAATCTGTTGACCTTCTGGTGAATATTATTGATGTCCGTCAGGTTCTGAGAATGCGCATCAGATAGGCCTATTATCGACTTATCGTTCTTTACTCCGAAAACCAGATAGCCTCCGAAAGTATTGGAAAAAAGCTGTTACATCCTTCACTATTTCAATCCATTCTTTTTCTGAGCCTGGATCAAGTGTTAACTTGTAATCAACCAAATCATCTTCTTCTTTGTACCCCAACAAGAATTCAATAGCTTCATCACGGAGGGGATCCGCAGACCTCAGATATTGCGAAATAGGATGCTTTCTGTTCATTCGCGCTACTTATGCATAACGCCTTGCTCACCGGAAAATCAGGAGCGTAGCGAGTAATATTTCCGAGTGCAGCAAATTGTTAGGCGGTAATTACTCATTTGATGAATTATCTGAATATTCCGGATCCGGCAATTTTCCTGAGCCTCCTCCTTCTAATGATTTCGGCCCCTTTGATTGTGTTTTTCGAATAATTTCTAATAGCTCTCTTATTCTATCAATGAAAGGTTTTGCATCTGCGCCGAATTTCCCAATCGATTCGCCAGCGTCACCGAGTAGGCCCCAAAATCTATCTAGATCGCTAATTTGTTTATGCAATTCTAACTGCAACTTTTCTAGCCTCTTTAACAATCGTAATCTATGATCTTCACCTATCAAATTAGCTCTAGTAACAATTTGGCGTAATTCATTTATAAGTTGCTGAACTCTTTCGTAATCGTTATCGGAAAACTCATACATTTCTTTTTCTGTTTTCTCTCTCGATACAAGTTCTCTATCCTCCTCTGTTCCATACACTTCTAGCAAACTAATTGTCTTTCCTTCAATCTTCGCGACAAGTTCGCGCATCTCAGCTATATCACTTTCTTTTCCACCATCTAATTTTGGCATTTCGATGCCAAGATCTCCTAACCGATTCATCATCTCCACTACTACCAACGCATCCATACAATAAACATGGGCTTTTTCAGTATCAGCAGCCAAATGTATTAAATCCTTTTCAAAGGTCTTTGCTGCAGATAGAAGCGTCCTAAGAAAATTAGGGAGATCATCTTCAGGGACTGATTTGTCTAAATTAGTTGGCATAGTTTGTGTGACCTTACCAACGTTTGCCATAAATCGCGCGAGGTACGAGCGTCGAATTTAATGGCATTGTTATGTTCTGTGTTTATGGTAATTCTGCTCGTTTTGTAACAAAGCAACACCAAAACTTGATGTTAATGAACCATGCCTTAAATATAACCATACTGCAAAGTGATAGGCAAATTTCAGGCTCCGCCACCTGAAAGTGTGAACACTATAGACATAATTGTCATTGCACGTAAACCTGAATACTATCCATTAATACTGCATATATGCCAGCCCCAGATAATCCACAATAGTCACTGACGAATACCCAGTCATTTAGTTTGCAGCAATATTAACTGCATAAAACTGGCTGGTATTCGTAGCAAGCACAAATAACGCATCCTCTCCATATTTTTGGCCCACTGGACACAGGCCATAGAGCAAAGCTAAAGATAACAATGGGCCTGGGCATAACATTAAAATATACCCAAATATTATCCACTAATAAAGATATACTCCCCAGATTCAAGCCGGACACATACAGCAAAGACACCACCAGTAGCGCGAATAATGTTTTCTGATGTACGTAATTTCATGAGCCTTTCTAACGTTGGAGCTGTGCGGCGCCAAGCCGCAACAGTGCAGCGTCCAACGAGCCGAGTTGTTAGGGCCTGACAATTTCAACCCCCATTTTCTGGGTTTGCAATATCTGGCCGATTTTTCTTTACCCACAAGACAAAAATCATTCATTGCCTTACTGACTAATTTATAGTTTACGACGTATAACACGAACAATGCGATCCTATTGCTTCAGTTTCTAAGGCTAATGACTTATATTTTCCTCGGCTTCATAATGAAAGTACTTTAAAGCATTTTTGCAAGATTCAAATGAAGAAACTTTATTTCTTTTTCAGCACTCGAATAAATCTTGATCCTTTAGGAGTTTTTTCGCTTTCACCTCGACACAAGGCTCTTTATCTTTATTTTTTACATTGAGTCCCAAAAATTTCTCAGCTGCACCAGGCAAGAGTTTAATAGACTAATAAAATATTTTCGTTAAAGAATAATAAAATTGTATCTTCTGATTTTGGTGAAAAAGCAATATTCGCTTTGTTAACATTGAACAGCTTGTCAAAATGTGCCATGTTTTTTTGGCCTAACAGTGTAATAGACGGAATCCGCACTATTGGTAAATAGTACGGAATCGTCCTGGTGTTCGATTGAGTGATTCGGCATAGCATCGCTGGCAGCATTTCCTTCTCCGGGCAGATCGCCCTCGTTATTGAACAGGAAAGGATTAAATATCCTCCCCCGTCATCATCCCTGACGCCGCTTCGCGTTGTTTCGGTGGCTACCTGAAATGCCCGGTATGCCCGGCAGTGGTGGCTGAAACGCGTCGAGGCGTTTATTAAGGCGCATAACGTCCGCAAGATCAAGCGGCTTCCGGGTGTGCGGCGGCGGGGCAGGAACCCGTTGCCGGACCGGGCGGTTCCGGTCATGGAGGAAGGTCAGCCGGTAGCTGTCATTGCCGGGTGAGGAAAGACGGGGCGGCGGGCGTGATCGATGCCGGCCCGCTTGCTATTCCTGCTTCGCCAGACCCAGTTCATAGTAGGACTGCGCCAGCTTGGTAATGGCGATGGCGTAGGCCGCCGTGCGGTAGTCCTTGAGGTTCGGATTTTTTCGCATGATTTCCAGGATGTCGTGAAAGGCCATGCGCATGGTGTCGTCGAGGCCGGAGCGGATCAGGTCGAGTTCGTTCGCGCCGCGCCGGATCTCGCGGCACAGTTTCTCCGGCACCTGCTTGCCGGTCAGCTGTTCCAGCGCCGCGATATAGTTCGAGCCGCGCATTTCGTCGAGACGCCGTTCCAGCCGGCCGAAGCGCATGTGCGACAGGTTGCGGGTCCACTCGAAGTAGGAGACGGTCACGCCGCCGGCGTTGACGTAGATATCGGGCAGGATGGTAATGCCGCGTTCGCGCAGAATCTCGTCGGCCTGGTAGGTGACGGGGCCGTTGGCGGCCTCCGCGATCAGTTTCGCTTTTATCCGCATGGCATTGTCTGCGTGGATCTGCGCTTCCAGTGCGGCCGGTATCAGGATGTCGCAGTCCATTTCCAGCGCCTGTTCCCCCTGCGGACTGTAGCGGCCACCGGGAAAACCCTTCACGCCGCCGGTCTCCGCCAGGTGCTGGCGCACGTCGTGCACATTGAGGCCATCCTCGTTGACCACGACGCCGTCGCGCTGGATGACGGCGATGATCTTCGCCCCGTCTTCCTCGGAGAGGTACTTCGCGGCGTGATAGCCGACGTTGCCGAGGCCCTGGATCACGATCCGCTGCGAGCCCAGCCCGTCGCTGAGGCCGCTGGCCGTGACCAGTTCGCTATGGCGAAAGAACTCCTGCAGCGCGTACTGCACACCCTTGCCGGTTGCCTCGGTGCGTCCCGGAACGCCGCCGCGGTTCAGCGGCTTGCCGGTTACGCAGGCGTCGCGGTTGACGTCGTCCGGGTACAGGGACTTGTAGGTGTCGGCGATCCACGCCATCTCCCGCGCCGAGGTCCCCATGTCGGGTGCGGGCACGTTGGTGGCGGGATTGATGAAGTCCCGGCGGGCGAGTTCCATGGTGAACTGCCGCACGATCTCGCGCAGATCGTCTACCTCGTAGTTGCGGGGGTTGATCAGCAGGCCGCCTTTCGCGCCGCCGAAGGGGATGTCGGCGATGGCGCACTTGTAGCTCATCAGCGCGGCCAGCGCCTCGGTCTCGTCCTGGTTGACCATCGGCGCGAAGCGCAGGCCGCCCTTGGCCGGCAGGCGGTGCGCGCTGTGGATTGCCCACCAGCCGGTGAAGACCTCGACGACGCCGCGAATGCAGACCGGGAATTTGATCTGAATGACGGCGTTGCAGGCCTGGATGATTTTCGCGGTATTGGGATTCAGGCCGATGGCAAGCGCGGCCCGGTCGACCATCCGGTCAACACCTTCGCGGAACGACATACTTTCATGACTGCCTGAATCCATGACGGCGGCTCCTGCTGCAGGCGCGTGGCGGCACCCGGTCTGCGGGATGGTAACCGATTTCCCGGCAGCCGGCATGGTCGCCCGCTGCGTGTTTACAGGAGCAGCTACCGGTTTCGGCTGTGGCATGTGACAGCATCTGTCATGGCAGGGCCGGGAGCAGGGCGGCAGTCCTTGCTGACGGCTGATTTATATTTGATATGCAGCGGGAAATGCAGTAAATGTCATTCCAGCAGGGGACAGCCACGCGGATGCGGGCCCAACAGGATCAGCCTTCACACCAGGGATCATCGCCATGCCCACAACCATCAAGTTCGGCAAGCTGTTCGCCAGGTCGCCGTTCAAACCGGTCAGGATGCACATGGGCCTCGCAGCCGACTGCGCCGCATTCATGCCCGCTGCCATGCAGGCATTGCTCGGTGATGACAGGGAAACACTCAAGGACATCCAGCTAAGCATCTGCCAGCTTAACGCCGATGCCGACAAGCTTCTGCTGGAGCTGCAGCGGCGCCTGCCCGCGTCCATCTACATGCCGGTTGAACGGCGCGACCTGTTCAGCGTGCTGGAAATCCAGCAGGCCATCGCCGAACGGATGCAGGAAATTACCACCTTGATGCTGGATCTTCCGCTGGATGTGCCGGACGGGATGCACAAGCCGGTGAGGCACCTGATCGACCGTTGCATCGCGGCCACCGGGGGCGCATACGAGATTGTCAGGGCGATTGAAAAGCTGATCGACAGCGGCTTCAAGGGGCCGCAGGTGGACGCGATCCTGCAGTTGATTCAGGATGTCATCGCCATTGCCAGCGAGGCGGACGCGGCCAGCCGTGAAACCACCCGGGTCCTGTTTGCGCATTGCCGGGACATGGACCCGGTGGCGGTTGTGTTTCTGTACCAGCTGGTGGGATGGATAGACGACCTGGCGAATTTTTCGGAGAAGCTTGCCGTCCGCTCGCAGTTATTGCTGGCGCGCTGAACAGTTGCAGCTGCCGGCGCGGCGGCTGCAGCTATATACGTCCGGGTCAGGGCACCCGGCTGTCTATCTTGATCGCGACATTCAGGTCCTTGCCTACGGCAACCGGTGATTTGCTGCCCTGCAGGTCGCCGCTCTGTGGCATGGCATTGCCGGTCCTGGAAATGCGCGCGCCGACGCTGACCTCGGCGAACTTCGAGAGCACCATGGCCGGTGACATCGCAAGCGAATCGTCCAGCGACACGCTCAGCGGCAGGTCGCGGACCTGCTTGCGCACGATCGCCAGTGGCATGCGTGGCCCCTGGGCGGCGCGCGCGAACACGAACACGGTATCGTCTGGCTTGACCTGGGCGGCGAGTTGCGGATCCAGCGACACGCTGACCTGTATGGCCGCGGCTGCGGCTGCGGCAGCCGCGGGTTTCTCGACAGGTGCCTGCGCGGCAGTGGCGGCCGGTTGCGTGGTTGCCAGCGGCGGCAGCCCCAGCTGTTCGCGGGCGCGCGCGATCTGCTGGCCGATGACCGCGGCATCCTCGCCGTCCGCCGGCAGCAGGTGAGCGGCTTTTTGCCAGTATTCGATGGCGGCAGCGGGATCACCTTCCTGGTTTTTCCAGTGTCCCGCCAGCCATAGCGCCTTGACGTTGTCGGGTTCCGCGGCCAGGGCACGTTGCAGCAGTTCCCCGGTTTCCGGGGTAAACCGGCCGCCAGCGGACATGGCCAGTGCGTCGGCGTAGTCAGCCAGCACTTCGGGGCTGCTGCCGCCGAGGCGCAGGATATTGCGGTAGGCATCAACGGCCGCGTCGTAACGCTGCAGCACGACGTAGCTTCTGGCGAGCATCACCCAGCCCTTCATGTCGTCCGGCTGGCTGCGCATGCGTTCAGCCAGCTTGCTGACCATCTCTTCAACCGAGAGCTGGCCCCCGGTGCTGCTGGCCGGGTGGGGTGCCGGGTTGGCCTGCATCTCCGCCAGCAGCGGAATGATTTGCCGGGACCCCAGCTGGTTGTAGAGCGCTGCCGCCAGCAACGGGATAGCGACGAACAGAATGATGGCTGCCCACTGGCCGCCGCGGGGTTTGCCGTTGCCACCGGCGTCGCTGCCGGCAAGATCGTTCAGCAGTTCCTGCTCCAGGTCCCTGCGGGCAGCAGCGTACTGATCTTCGTTGAGGCGGCCGGTCTGCAGGTCGGTCTCGACCTCGGCAAGCTGCGAGCGAATGACCTCGACGTTGAGGGTGTCCCGGTCGATGCCGGCCGCGCCGGGCTTTACGCTGCGAAACAGGGCCGGGAGGATGAACAGCAGCGCTATCATGACCATGACAGCGGCAAGGCTCCAGAATACGGTCATGATTTTCGTTCCCCGTTGTTGCGGCCGCCGAGGAGATCATTGAGGCGTTTCCGGTCGTCCGTGGATATCTCCACGCTCGCAGCCTGTTTCTGCCGGCGCACGGCGCGAAACAGCAGCACACCCGCCAGCAGCAGGAGGGCAAACGGACCGAACCAGAGCAGATAGGTGGAGGGTTTCATCGGCGGATTGTAGAGTACGAAGTCCCCGTAGCGCGCCACCAGGAACTTGATGATTTCCTGGTCACTCTTGCCGTCCTGCACCATTTCGTAAACCTCCGCACGCAGGTCATGCGCCAGTTCGGCGTCGGAGTCCGCCAGCGACTGGTTCTGGCAGACCAGGCAGCGCAGTACCGAAATGAGGTCCTTGAAATGCTGCTCGCCCGCAGCGTCGGCGAATTTGAAGCTTTCCAGTGTAGCGGTCGCCTGCAGCGGGCCGCTGCCGAGTATCAGGAAGATAGTCAGCACAGTAAGAAGTTTTTTCATCATGGCGAGGCTTGCAGCTCCGCAATCAGCGGAAGTATCTCTTCGTTAATGACGGTGACTGTCAGGGGACCGATATGCTTGTGGCGTATGATGCCCTTGCTGTCGATTATAAAGGTTTCGGGCGCACCGTAGACGCCCCAGTCGATACCGACGCGGCCGGTGTCGTCAAAGGCATTCGCCACGTAGGGATTGCCGAGTTGCCGCAGCCATTGCTGTGCGGCCGCGCGGTCGTCCTTGTAGTTCAGGCCATAGATGTCGACCTTGCCGGTTTTGGCGAATTCGAGCAGTGTTTCATGTTCCGCGCGGCAGGAGACGCACCAGGTGGCCCAGACGTTCAGGATCGCGACCTTGCCCCTGAGATCGGTGTCGCTGATGGTGGCATCCGGATCCTGCAGGCGCGTCAGCTTGAAGGAGGGCATGGGCTTTCCCACCAGCGGGGAAGGCACCAGCTTGGGGTCCAGGCTCAGGCCGCGGAAGAGAAACGCCACGAGCACCAGGAAAATTCCCAGTGGAACAAGGTAGCGTGCCATCAGCTACCTCTCGCCGTTGCCAGCTTGCGCGCAGCGGTGGCCGTGGCAGCCGGTTCGGTCGCCAGCTCTTTCATCCGGTAGCGCCGGTCGCTGGCTGCCAGCAGGCCGCCGATCCCGATCAGGATGCCGCCCAGCCAGATCCAGCGCACGAACGGCTTGTAGTAGAGCCGCAGGCTCCATTCACCACCGCCCAGTGACTCGCCGAGCGAGACGTAGATATCACGGGTGAAACCCGCATCGATACCGGCCTCTGTCATCGGCTTGGTCTGGACCAGGTAGGTGCGTTTCTGCGGCTTCAGCAGGGCTACTTCCTCGCCATCCTTGTAGACGTGGACGGTGCCCTGGCTGGCGCTGTAGTTGGGTCCCGGAATCTGCTGTACGCCGTCAAATCGAAACGTGTGGCCGGCCAGTTCAATGGACTGCCCGGGAGCCATGCGGATGTCTTTCTCGACATCGAACTGGGTCACGAAGGTGATGCCGATGATGAACACGGCGATCCCGAAGTGCGCGACCACCATACCGTAGTAGCTGCCGCTGCCGCGCGATCCAAGGTCGCGCAGCAGACCGACCAGTCCCTTGCGGTACCTGAGTCGTTGCCGCAGGCTCACAAACAGACTGCCCAGCAGCCAGCAGGACAGTGCGACGGCGAGCCCGGCCGCGAGTGAACCGTCATGCAGCAGCGGCAGGGCCATCAGGATTCCCGCGCCGATGCTCAGCAGCAGGGCGATGCGCAGCTGCCGTGCCAGGCTCGCGGGATCCTGGTGTTTCCAGCGTGCCAGTGGCCCGAGACCCATGAGCATGGCCAGAAATGGTGCGAATATCACGAACATCGTGGTGAACCAGGGAAATCCGACCGAGATCTTGCCCCAGCCCATTGCGTCATAGATCAGCGGAGAGAGGGTGCCCAGCAGGATAAAGGCGGTGATCACCACGAGCAGCACGTTGTTGCCGAGCAGCAGCGTCTCGCGTGAAAACAGGTCGAAGCCACCGCCGGAGGAAACCGCGGGTGCACGCCAGGCGTACAGGGCCAGCGAGCCGCCGATGACGATGCACAGGAACACCAGGATAAACAGGCCGCGTGCCGGGTCGGCGGCAAAGGAGTGCACCGATGTCAGCACCCCGGAGCGGACCAGGAAGGTGCCGAGCAGGCTCAGCGAGAAGGCCAGCAGCGCAAGCAGGACCGTCCAGCGTTTGAAGGCGCCGCGTTTCTCGGTCACTGCCAGCGAATGGATCAGCGCAGTACCCGCCAGCCAGGGCATGAAGGAGGCATTTTCCACCGGGTCCCAGAACCACCAGCCGCCCCAGCCCAGTTCATAGTAGGCCCACCAGCTGCCGAGCGAGATGCCGATGGTCAGGAACACCCAGGCTATCGTGGTCCAGGGGCGCGACCAGCGTGCCCAGGCGGCGTCCAGCCTGCCGCCGATCAGGGCGGCGATAGCAAAACTGAATGCGACCGACAGGCCGACGTAACCCATGTAGAGCATGGGCGGATGGATCGCCAGGCCGAAATCCTGCAGCAGCGGATTGAGGTCGCCGCCTTCCAGCGGTACCGGAAAACGGCGGTCGAACGGGTTCGAGGTGAACAGCAGGAAGGAGATGAAGCCGATGCCGATCATGCCCATGACGGAGAGGACCCGGGCAACCACCTCGATCGGCAGCTTGCGGCTCAGCCGTGACACGGCCACCGTCCAGGCGCTCAGGATCAGCACCCACAGCAGCAGCGAACCTTCGTGCGCACCCCACACCGCGGAAATCTTGTAGATGGTGGGCAACTGGGTATTGCCGTGCTCTGCGACGTAGAGCACCGAGAAGTCATTGGTCAGGAAGGCGTGCACCAGGCAGGCGAACGACAGGGCCAGGAAAAAGAACTGCCCCCAGGCGGCCGGACGGGCCATCGCCATCCAGGCGGGTGTGTTGTTAAGGCTGCCGATCATCGGGAAAATCGCCAGCGCCAGCGACAGGCACAGCGCGAGGATCAGGGCAAAGTTGCCAAGCTCGGGAATCATGGGGCACCTCCGGTTTCTGCAGACATGCCGCTGCCGGCCTCGTGGGCCGTTTTCAGGGCATCGGCGACCTCCGGCGGCATGTAGTTTTCATCATGTTTGGCGAGCACTTCGTCGGCGACGAAGCGCTGGTTTTCCTGCAGCTTGCCCAGTGCGACGATGCCCTGTCCCTCGCGGAACAGGTCGGGCAGGATGCCGGTGTACTGCACGGTTATGGTTTCGGCATTGTCGGTCAGGTCGAATTCCACGGTCAGACCGTCCGCCTGGCGCCGCACGCTGCCGGTGGTGACGAGGCCGCCAACCCGGATGGCGCGGCCGACCGGGGCTTCGCCGGACCTGACAGCGGTCGGGGTATAGAAGAACATCAGGTTCTCATTGAATGCCTTGAGTGCGAACGCGGCGGCCGTGGCGACCCCGGCAACCATCAGGGCAATCAGCAACATGCGTTTCTTGCGTTTCGGTGTCATGGTTTTCTCCCGGCCCGACTGGCCATGCGGGCAATGTCCGTCAGCAGCTTGCGGTGCTGCCGGACGGGCAGAATGATGTTGAGCAGCAGCACAACCAGGGCAATTCCGTAGGATGTCCAGACATAAACCGCATAGCCACCCATGTGGAAGAATTCATTCAGATTCATTTTTCCTCCGTGAGTTCCCTGACCCAGCCGGTATGCCGGTCACGCTCCAGCAGTTCGCAGCGCGCGCGCATCAGTACCACGAAGGCGTAATAGAGCTTGAAGGCAAGCGCCATCAGCAACAGCGGTATCAGCATGCTGATGTGAATGGACGGTTTGTCGAACTTGGTGACCGTTGGCCCCTGGTGCAGGGTGTTCCACCACTCCACCGAGTAGTGAATGATGGGGATGTTGACCACGCCCACGATGGCGAGAATGGCCGTTGCGCGGGCCGCGGTGCGCTTGTCATCGATGGCGCTGTAAAGGGCAATTACGCCCAGGTAGAGAAACAGCAGGATCAGTTCCGAGGTGAGACGCGCATCCCAGACCCACCAGGTGCCCCACATCGGCTTGCCCCAGATGGAACCGGTAATCAGTGCCAGGAAGGTGAACCATGCCCCGATCGGTGCACTGCTGATGGACACGATCTCTGCCAGCTTGATGCGCCAGATCAGGCCGATGGCGCCTGCGCCTGCCATGACGATGTAAATGAACAGCGACATCCAGGCCGCCGGCACGTGGATGAACATGATGCGATAGCTGTCGCCCTGCTGGTAATCCGTTGGCGCCACGACCAGGCCGTAATACAGGCCGGCCAGCGTCAGCAGCAGGCAGGGAACGGCGAACCAGGGAATCAGCTTGCCCGAAATACGGTAGAAGTATTTCGGTGATGCCATCTTGTGAAAGAAGTTGTTAAACATGTCAGCTCTGGGTTGTACACCGGGTGCCGGCCGAGAGGCCGAAATCCCGGGTTGAGTCATGATTGTTCTGTATTTCAGCTTGTCGCATGTTAGCCACCGGTCATGTGAAAAAATGTTTCATCAACTCAACCCAGGCTGATGCGCAATGCCGCTGCCGTTGCGACTGGCGACAGGCTCAATGCAAGTACCAGCAGCGCGCTTATCAGCGACAGGTGTGCAGTTACGGGCAGGCCGGCTGCAGCCGTGTCGACCGCACTCGCGGCGAAAATAAGTAAAGGTACGTATAAGGGTAGCACGAGCAGGGACAGGATCATCCCCCCCTTGCGCAGTCCGACCGTCAGCGCCACGCCGACAGCACCGAGCAGGCTGAGCACCGGTGTGCCTATTAACAATGTGATCAGCAGGGTTGTTATGCCCTGGGCGGGCAGGCCGAGCAGGACGCCAAGCAGCGGCGAGATCAGCAGCAGCGGCAGGCCGGTGATGAGCCAGTGCGCCAGGACCTTGGCCAGCACCAGCACGGAAACCGGGTGCGAGCTGAGCAGCAGTTGTTCCAGGGTGCCGTCCTCGAAGTCCGAGCGGAAGATGCTGTCCAGCGAAAGCAGGGCGGCAAGCAGGGCGGCAACCCAGATGATCCCCGGGCCGATGGCCTGCAGCATGTTCGGATTGGCGCCGACTCCCAGCGGGAACAGGCTGGTCACCAGCACGAAAAACAGCAAGGGGTTGATCATTTCCGCGCGATGCCGGGCCGCGAGGGTCAGGTCGCGTTTCAGCAGCAGCGCAAAGGCGCGGGTGAGGGAATCGCTGTTCATGCGGACAGGTTGATGCGTTGTACCGGGGTGGCATTGAGGTTGACCGCATGGTGCGACGTCACTGCCAGCATGCCGCCTTTGGCCGTGTGCGCTTCCAGCAGGGTCTCGATCACCCGGATGCCATGTACGTCGAGCGAGGTGAACGGCTCATCCAGGATCCACAGCACGCTGTCGGTGACCAGCAGGCGCGCCAGGGCCAGGCGGCGCTGCTGGCCGGCTGACAGGTTGCGGGTGAGAACGTCCTCGAAGCCGAACAGGTCGACCTTGTCGAGAGCAGCCTCCGGTGTCAGGTCGCTGGGTTTGCCCAGGGCGCGGGCCATGGCCAGGTTTTCCAGCGGTGTCAGGTCCAGCTTGATGCCGTCGCGGTGTCCCACGTAGGCGATGTGTTCGTGGTAGTCAGCCCCCAGGCGGTTGATATCGCTGCCATCCCAGGTGATCTCGCCGGCGTCGGGCAGGCGAATGCCGCAGAGGATGCGCAATAGCGAGGTTTTGCCGCTGCCATTGCGTCCTTCCAGCAGCAGTGCCTGTCCCGGTTCGACACGAAAGCTCAGGTCGCTGAACAGCGTCCGGTCATCCCGAATGCATTCGAGCTTGCGTGCTTCCAGTGTGGGGGCGGCGGGCATCAAACGGGTTGTTGGCCTGACTGTTATCTGATTTTTAGAATCAGTCATGATAACGTTGAATCGCGTGTTACCCAACCATAAAGTTTTTGTGCCGCGCGGTTGGCTGAATCCTTCCGGTGCCGGAGCTTTGCCTGCGGCGCGATTCGGTTTCCGTAGCTTTCCTCCGGACAAAAAAAAGGGCGAGTGGGGTCGCCCTTGGAAACGGACCCGGAAGCGTCATTGACGTCCCCGGCCCCGGAGAGAGGTTTATCCACAAACCCGGCGCAGTTTTCGCTAATCCGGGTTTGCGCAGCGACTTTCAGGAATGAGCAGCCGCTGCTGCCCGTGTTGTAAGCAATATGGGTGCCAGCTCTGATTTCCGGTGCCTGTGTAGCGGGAATTGCGGGCACAACGCAACTGCCGCGTGCCCGATATGTCGCTGCGGAGTGGCTGGATAGTCATGTAAAACAAGGTGTTGTTATTGCGTGCTGCGGACCGGTTTGTTAGCTGTGCTGTCTGGTCGCTTATTCTGTCAGGGGTGCGGGTGCGTATGCCGGTTAATTGATCTATATTAAACAGTGACATTAATGTCAGTGTTACACTACGAAGATGTCAGGAGACTGCCAACTTTGGCAGTCTCCTGGAATGTTCGCTGATTAGCTATGGGGGCGCTATGAAGGCAATACTCAAGAACAACGCAACGCAATCCACACCAATAGAGCTGCAGTCGCTGGTCGACAGTCACGAGCAGCCTTTTGTCATCATTGACAGGGATTATCGTATCCTGGCGGTCAATAGTGCATACGAACGGGCCTTCGGGACCAACAGCTCGCAGGCGGTCGGGCAGACATGCTACCGCATCAGTCACAACAACGAGGCGCCATGCCACGAGTCCGGCGAGGATTGTCCGCACGTCAACCTGTTCGAGGTAGGTCAGCGGGATTCCTGTTTGCATATTCACTATGACAAGGATCATCGCATGTGCCAGGTGCGGGTTACCGCATACCCGTTGCATGGCATTAACGGGGAACTGTACATGGGGGAACTGATCCAGGAACTCTCCGGACCCGAAGACCGCCGTATTGAAGGCAAGCGCATGGTCGGCTGCACGCCACCGTTCATGGCCTGCATGGATCAGTTGAAGATGGTCGCCGCGGCGCATGCGCCGGTGCTGCTGCAGGGTGAAACCGGGACCGGCAAGGAACTTGCTGCAAGCTATATACACAGGAATTCTCCCCGCAGTGACCAGCCGTTTCTGACGGTTGACTGCACGGTTCTGACCGAGCCGCTGTTCGAGGCCGAGGTATTCGGGCATGCGCGCGGAGCCTTTACCGGGAGTATCGGGGAGCGCATCGGTCTGTTCGAGCAGGCCCATGGCGGGACCCTGTTCCTCGACGAGGTGGGTGAACTGCCGTTGTCGCAACAGGCCAAGCTGCTGCGCGTTCTGGAAACCGGCCAGTACCGCCGGGTCGGTGGGCGCGGTACCCGCAAGGCCGATGTACGCATCGTCTGCGCCACCAACCGCCACCTCTGGGACCACGTCAAGACCGGTCAGTTTCGCGAAGACCTGTATTACCGCATCGCCTGCCTGGCAGTGCGATTACCGCCGCTGCGGGAACGTATTGACGATATCCAGATGCTGGCACCCAACCTGCTGGAACCGATCAGCAGCACCATGTCGCGCCGCTTCACTTTAACCTCCGCCGCGGTGGACCGGCTCAAACAGTACGACTACCCGGGTAATGTGCGCGAATTGCGCAATATACTGTTCATTGCTGCAACTCACAGCAAGAATGGAGAGATTGATATCGACATCGTAAAAGAGGTGTTCGAACTGCATGCACAAGGCAAGGTGCAACCCTGCCAGTCTCATTCCATCGTTGAGCAGTCGATGGACACCGCACAGCAGCCTGCTGTACAGGATAATGCCGCGTCGCTGCAGGATGTGGAAGCCAGGCATATCACGGAGCTGCTGGGTCGCCACAACGACAGCCGCAGAAAGGTCGCCCAGGCTTTGGGCGTGAGTGAGCGCACCCTGTACCGCAAGCTCAAGCGTTACGGTCTGACGTAACATTTCTGACTGACAGCAAAAAGGCAAAAAAGTGGGGGCAGTAGTAAATGGCACTTACTTAAAGCCTGATCATGGTAAATGGCCACGGAATCCACGGATATTATTGAATATTCCGTGTCTTTCCGTGGCCAATGTTTCATTAACAAAAATGATATCCCTTAAGTAAGCGCTATTCGGGACAGTAGTGAATCTGTCCCCTTCGTGTGTGTGCGGCATCATGGCCGCATGCGGTCAAGCAGTTTGCATCCCTGCTGGTAATCCCTTAGGGTGAACCAAAGCCTCCTCGTATCAGGGAAAAATTTCCCCCGGCCGTTATCCTGACCCGGGGCATTATTCGCAAGCCTTGGCAGTGGACATTGACAGGGAAACGGCAGTGCGCGGACGCCCGTGGACAAGAGCCACCGGGCTTGCACTTGCTGCTGTTGCCGGTGCGGCCGTGATGGTGGTCGAGCTGGGCGTGGCGCGCGTGCTGACCCCCGTGTTCGGTGGTTCCATTTCGGTATGGGCGATCGTGATTGCCACCACCATGCTGGCACTGGCGGCCGGTTACGCCTTTGGCGGCTACCGGGCCGATCGCAGCGGCGGGGTGGTGGTCGCCTGCCGTGCCGCCGTCATCGGCGCGCTTCTCTGTGCTGCGATTCCCCTGGTCCGGATGCCGCTGATCGAGGCGACCATCGGACTTTCCACGCTTTACGGTGCCTCTGTCGCAGCCCTCGTGCTGATTGCCCCTGCGCTGTTCTTCCTCAGCCAGGTTTCACCGGCGCTGATCCGTGGACTCGCCGATGCCGGGGCCACGCATGTCGGTGTGACCGCCGGTGGCATCTATGCAGTCTCCACGCTTGGCAGCCTGTTCGGTACCCTGGCGGCGGTCTGGCTGTTTCTGTACCTGCCGCTGCTGACCGGGTTTGTCGCAACGGCGATCCTTGTGGTGCTGCCGGTAATGCTGCTGCGGCCTGTTGCTGCCGCTGTCGGCGCTGCGCTGGCGGGGGCAGGTGTCCTGCTGGCGCTGGTGTTCGATTATGCCGGGGGCATGACCGCATGGTACCCGGATGAGGACCAGGGCTTTCGGCTGATCGACACGCGGCACTCTCCCTATGGTGAAGTGCGGGTGATCGAACGGGAGGAAAGCATCCGCTACATGGTGGTCAACGGCTTCGACCAGGGCGGGATCTTTCTCGAAACCGGCGTGTCAGCATACGATTTCGATGACGGCCTGGTTGGCGTAGGGCGCATGTACGCCGCGGCCAGCGACAGGGTGCTGTTGATCGGCCTGGGGCCGGGTGTCATTGCAACAGCGCTGGCGGAGAGTGGCCTGCAGGTCGACGCGGTGGAGATCGACGCCGAGGTGGTCAGGACCGCACACGACTATTTCGGCTATAACGGCGAGGTTGTCGTGGATGATGGCAGGCGTTTCCTGCAACGTACCAGCGGAACCTGGGATGTCATCATCGTCGATGCCTTCGCGGGTGGCAGTCCGCCCTGGCAGCTTTACACGCAGGAGGCCTTTGCGCTCTACCAGGCGCACCTGAATCCCGGCGGGGTCGTTGTGCTCAACTTCATCGGCAGTCACCTCGATCCCGAACAGCGCCCGGCACTCGAGGCAGTAGTCAGTACTGCGCGGCAGGTATTCACTACAGTCGATGTCTATCCGAACCCGTGGGCAGCGGCAGACTACCCGACGCGCAATATTTTTATCGCGGCAGCCAACGCCCCGCCGCGGGCGGGCCGGCGCGAGCAAGGGGATCCTTCGGCGGCAGATACCCTGTCTGCTGCCATAGCCCGCACCCGGCCCATCGAGGTCGGGGAGGGGCGGGTGCTCACGGATGATTCGGCGCCGCTGGAGCCGCTGGTAAGGCGCACTACCGAGATACTGCGTAACCGTGTCCGTGAATACATTCCGGTTAGCTTGTTGATCCGTTAGCAAGACGGAGCCGGGTGTGGGTTCCGGGCCATAAGAAACGTCATTAGGTCTTGATTTCCATAAATTCAGGTATTTATCGTTCTGCCTCATGCAACGCAGGCATCCGTGTCAGACGCCTGTGTCAGGCGTGAGATGACAGATCTGGCAGGTTTTGATGCCATTTCTGTCAGTGATATTGGCAAGTTAAGATATGCTAATAAGCTGAATTTATATACGTAGAAGTACTTAGAAATTAAAACTGTAGTGGCACGGTTATTGCTTCACATGAATGGTACTAGGGAGATTGCTCGAGTCAGGGAACTTATTCAGGCAGTAAATTTTTCATTTAACCAAACACCTCACTCAAGGGGGGGGCACATGAAAACAACTTATTTCATTAACTCTGCGCGCCGGATGCTGCTCGCGGCCATCGGGGGCGGCGCCTTGCTGGCCTTCGCGGCCACACCGGCGCTTGCGGCGCCTGGTGGTGGCACCACTGACCCGCTGGCCTGTAGCATTGCGCCGACTAATGGATCCACGACCAGCGGCGTGCCGATCACCTTCACCGCCTCGACGACAGGCGGGAAAGGCGGCAAGACCTATAACTGGAACTTCTCGGCTGGCCCGGGATCACCTTCCAGTTCGACGTCCAACCCGGTCAATGTGACCTATACCAACACCGGCACCTTTGCGGTACTGCTTGCCGTGTCCGACAAGTCCGGCAGTGCCAACTGCTCGACAAACGTGACGGTCACCCCTGGCGGCAGCAATTCCCCCCCGACGGCCACCAATGATTCCTACAACGCGACCTCGGGTGTTCAATTGAATGTGGCAGCCCCGGGTGTACTGGGCAACGACACTGACGATGGGCAGCTTGCACCGCTTGTCGCGAACCTGGTCAGTGGCCCATCCAATGGTACCCTGAACCTGAATAGCAACGGTTCGTTCGACTACACCTCGACCCCGGGCTTCACCGGTAATGCGACTTTTACCTATGCAGCGAACGACGGTCAGCTCCAGTCCACGGCGACGGTTACCATCACAGTGGTCGCGATTCCACCGCCGTCCGAGTTCCCGACGCAGACGGATTTCAAGATCATGATGAACTACGAGCTGGGCATGCACTGCACCGGTTTCGAGTTTGCCTACTGCTGCGTGCTGCCGGTGTACAACTCCATCCTGGCGCAGGTGGTCAAGCCCAACCAGTCATCCCCGCAGAATGGCGGCGACTTCCCGATCCTGCTGGATGCAACCCCGAGCGAAGGGACTGATGGCCTGGGCCGCGAGACGGTGTTGCGCGACCATGAGCTGGACGCCAGCGGCAACTTCAGGAAGTACGTGCTGAAGTACTGGCACGATGCACAGCCGCGTAACGACGGCAGGGGCAAGGTACAGACGAGCACGCTGATCAGTGCGGCCGAGGGCAACTCGCTGATGGCGTGGAACACGGTGTTCGATTCTGCGGCGCAGAATGCGGACGGTACGTTCGTGATAGGCAGCTACGATGGTTCCGACGGTGTGGTGCTGGGTGATGACTGCCCGGACGGCAACACGACGAACTGCACCCCGAACGACGCGACGGACAATTACCAGAACGCCATCTGGAACCACCTGTACATCTACAGTGATCTGGAAGGCAGCAACACCAGCGGCACCAGTGACGACTCGGCGAAGATCCGCCTGGGTGTGACCGGTCAGGTGAACGGTATTTTCTCTGAAGTTGCCTACCCGCCTGATTGTGGTCCGGCATTTCATCCGTTGGGTCCGAATACGCAGGGCGGAGATCCCAACAACCCTGTGAGTGCGAACGACTGCGGTGGTTTCTCCAACGGCAACGTGCTGACCTACTCTGGCGATTCCGGCACGGTGGTATTCACGCAGATGAACGTGCTGGAGAACCTGCCGGTCATGCTGACCTCGCCGGATATCTGGGAGGCTCTGGGTTTGCCGCTGACGCCGTTCGAGGACAGCATCGACTTCTTCGGTGATCCGGGACTGGTGGACGAGGATTCGGTGCGTCCGTACGTGGCGATGAAGGCGCAGATGTACCACTATGACGGTGCCAGCAACAGCGTGCCGGTGCTGGACAGCAGCGGCAACCCGGTGATTGGTTTTGGTACGGCGCCGATCGACATTCCGAACTGCGAGCGTTGTCACTCGAACGGTCCGGCGTGCGCCGAACTCGCCGAACACGGATCCGGCTCCAGTGGTCGCTGGTACAGGAGGAGAACGATTTCTGGACGGCGTACTATCCTGGCATGCAGAGCGGGTGATTCGGACTGGTATGGCCGGCTGAAGAGTGCGGCGATCAGCATGCTGAACGGGCATGACGTGCAGCACGGTACGAGCTTCACCGCGAACTATCCGGGATGTGGAGCGCTGGGTGATCCGAATGACACCAGCGGGTGTGGATCTGCGCCGCAGAACACGCGTCTGGGCCACGAGAGCATTATCTGCCAGAAGTGTCACGCGGATAACGTGATTGCGGTGGTGAAGTCGGCGACGCACGACGGGGTCGGTGATTCCGCCGGTGACTGAGGCGATTCACAACAATCACCGGGAACTCAGCGAGGGTGGTCCGATCGTCTTTGGCGACAGCCAGGGCCGCAGCGGTGGTTGCCAGGGTTGTCACCCGGCGCACCGTTCGAGCGGCGACATGAATGGTTACCCGATCACGCTGGGTGGCGAGAACTTCTACGCCGGTGCGGACAACCGTGATGCGAACGGCGGCTGCTTCGTGGGCCGTGACGTGCACTCCAACCCGAACAAGGACAACGATGGTGCGGAGACGCCGGAGCATCTGAATCCGATGGGTACAGTGGCTGTCGCAGAACGTGTTCAACGACGGCAACAGCAGCAACGGTGGTCTGTGGTGCACGAACTGTCACACGCAGCTGGGTCAGGAGTTGTGGAAGGCCGAGAACGTGGACAGTCTGGTGCATGCGCAGCCCGGGCGATCCGGGACATGTACGCGAGCCGTTTGCCGGTGCGACGCTGGCGGATGTGGCGAGCAACCTGGGGATCAGTCTGGCGCAGGCGGAGTCATGGCTGGATCCGCGTGATCCGGCGGTGGCGCCGACGACGGCGAGTAAGGTGACCGCGACGGGAGACGAGACGCATGCGATCTGGAAGGGTGATCCTGGTCTGTGCAACTACGTGGCGGGTTACTTTGGTGTTATTCCGGTGAATCCGGCGCATGACGGCAATGTGGCGACGGTTGAGGTCAATGTGAACAGTGCGGCTGCCTGCTCGACCGGTAGCGGGACTGGTCTGATTGACTGTGGTATCGAGTAGCCGGCGAGCGCCGGCGTTCTATCTTTGCGGCACGACGACGGAGATTCGACAAACGGGGGTCTGGGTGACTTCAGTGTTAGCCTCCCTGGCGTGAACGTACCTCAGTCACCGTTCTGCACGACGCCGGATTGTGTGGCGGCGGCCCAGGGGACGCTGCCGGCGGGTTCGGTGGCGGTACCGGTGCCGTTCTCGGCGGCGACGGATGGCCGGGATCACTGGCTGGCGGCGGGCGAGCCGCACTGTGCGGACTGTCATGCGGCGCCGTATGTGGAGCAGAGCGGCAACATCAATGCATTCCCGCCGTTCAACTATCCGCAGAAGGCGAGCCTGATGCGTTACTCGCGTGGTCACCAGAACATCAGCTGTCAGGGGTGTCATGAGTCGATTCACGGTCTGTATCCGGTGACGCCGAACATCGACACGACGTCGTATGCGCAGGCGGCGAGCCTGAATGCCGATGGTTCACACGGCCCGCTCAAGTGCGGTACCTGCCATCAGGTGGACAGCAGGACGGGTATTCCGACCTGGATGTCCAGCGTCAAGTACAACGGCACCCGCATCCGGACCTATGACGATGCCGTCTCCTGGATGCATACCTTCACCGACGAGACCAGTCCGCTGGAACCCGGTGGTGTCTGCCAGAACTGCCATGGCGATCGCAGCGGCAGTATCTCCGAAACCAGCGGCAAGTGGCTGCGGCATTCCTTCGTAGGCCGTGTCGGTCGCCAGATCCAGGACAAGGCGGAGATTGCCGCTCTGGGACATGTGGCCGGTGGCACCTACGTGGATGCCGATGAATCTATCGGACTGCAAACCGTGTGCTCATCCTGCCATTCCCTGCAGGGCGGACCCAGTGGTAATTTCATCAGTCTGGCCACCTGCGGCAACTCGAAGTTTAAGTCGCACGTCATCGACGGTCGCCTTTCCGAGAAGGTCTGGGAATATGTTGCCATGAAACAGAACGGCAGCACCTGCGGCTGGTAAGCCGAATGCCGCCGGGGGGAACTTCTCCCCGGCGGCACACTCAAATTCGGGGAGGGGAACACTGCTTCCTCTCCCTTTTTTTTGACTTTAATATTCCGGGCTATACAGTAGGACGACTCACTGGCGTCACTCTGTGTTTACCTAATTAGGATGTGACGAGACGTTCACCTGACATCGGAAAATAATCATGCGCAATGACAAAATTACTTTTACATCCCTTGCACCAGTCGTGGTTGTACTGTCACTGCTGGGGGGCTGCAGCGACAAATCGAGTGAGACGAATGCCTTGCCCGCGATCAGCACACCTGAAGCCGCTGCGGCAGGCACGCCCCGGGAACCCAATGCCGGATGGCCTGAAGACACGGTTGCCAGCGTTGGTGACGAGGTCATTACCTACAGCATGTTGAATACCATGCTGAACAGTTCCGCCATGGTTGGCCTGTCGATTCCCGCGCTGGGAACCAAGGAGCGAAACCAGGTAATCATAACCCTGATAGACAAGGCCATCAGCGCCAACCTGCTGTACCTCGATGCCAAACAGCAGGGCGTGGACCAGACGCCGGCCTACCAGCAGGCTATCAAGCGCTTCGAGGATGCCGTACTGGCCAGTCTGTATCGTGACAAATACCTTTATGGAGACATTCAGGTCAGCGAGGAAGAGATCCAGGAACAGTTCAACAGTACAAAGAAGGAAGGTGAGGAGATGACGGAAGCCGACCACGCCGCCATCGAGGCCAGCCTGCGCAATGCCAAACTGAACACCCTGAAGACCCGGCTGAGCTCGCGTATCCGGGAAGGCGTGAAGGTTGACATCGATCATGATGCGCTTGACCCGGACAAGGACGATGAGCGCACGGATGCTACCGTCGTGGCGAGGATCGACGACACCATTCCGGTTACCTGGGGCGAGGTCAAGGAGTTGATGCTGGGTGCGGACCGGCGTTCCGAGAGTGCCGAGTTCTACCTTGACACCAATACCGAGCGGCGCAAGCGCCTGGATACCTACATCGACACCGTAATCATGGCAAACAAGGGACGTGCCGCCGGGCTGGAATCCGATCCTTCTTACCTGGTACGTACAAAAGAATACCGCAAGACCCGCCTGATTAACCTGCATCGCAGCCAGTTGCTGCAGGGCTGGACGCCATCCGACGAGGATTTGAAAGCCTATTTCGAGGCCCACAAGGACAAGATCAGCGTACCGGAAATGCGCAAGGTGCAGATGGTCGTGCTTTCGACAAAGGAAGAGGCCGAGGACATCAAGCAGAAAATCGAGTCAGGCGAGATGACGATCTTTGAGGCGGCCAGGGACTATTCCATCGATCCCAATGCAAAACAGACCCTGGGCGAGATGGGCTGGGTTATGCGCGGGACCGGCTTCCCGGAGCTGGATGAATTCACCTTCTTCCAGGAGCCGGAAGTCCTGGGTGGTCCGGTACAGTCTCCCGCCGGCTGGCACCTGGTAAAGGTGCTGGACGTGCAGGAAGCCCAGATGCAGTACCTGGAAGAGCCACAGACACGCCAGGCGACTTTGCGCATGTACCTGGGCGAGAAGCTGGACAACTATGTCGTCGAGCTGCGCAAGAACAACTTCAAGGTGGCCGTCTATGAAGACGAACTCGCGCACCAGTTCCAGCGCGAGTCGGACTTCATTGCCGGGCTTGCCGAGAAGGCTGCCAAAGAAGGCTCGATTACATCAGAACGCCAGGCGGAACTGAAGGAAATGATGGAGAAGGAGCAATAGCCCGGGAACGTATCAGGATGCTGTTTATTTACTGCAACAGCGCCGCGAACCATTGCTGAAAAATCCTGCCCGGCCTGCACGCAACAGACCGGGCAGTTTTCATTTAGCACGGCCCACCGGGAACGTACACAAACAGTCGCCGGGTCGCTGACCGTCTTTCCATAATTGCCACAGTGATGAATGGAGTCACGTGTCAATCAGCGAGCATGAATGGCTGGAGCATGCCGACCTGGGGCGTGTCTCACGTGACATCATGGACAAGGTGGAAATCGAGAAGACGGGTTACGTCTTCGGTGACCCCGATTCCGGTGTGAATCCGCTCACCACCGTCTGCCGCAGTTGTCACGGCGACGAGAGCAGCCATGTGCAGTGCGGCAACTCGCAGTGGAAACGCCACCTGGTCGAGGGACGTGTTGCCGAGAAGGTCTGGACCTATGTGTCTTATCTGAGGACCGGCAGCACCTGCGGCTGGTAAGGGCAAAAGTCACGGGGACGTTCGCGCCCCCGTCGACTACAACCCGGGAGGAAGAGGGGAAGCACAGGCTTCCCCCTTTTTTTGCGTGATATTGCGCGTTGGTTTATCGCGCCGAAGGGCGGTGTTTATGCCCACTGGGGTGCTCCTACAGTGCATCCGGAGAGGGTAGGAGCGGTCTCCTGACCGCGATCATTCCTTCCCGCTGCTGACGATTGAGTGGAACTCCTCCATGTTGTCCTGCAGTCGCTGCATGGCCAACTGGTTGCGCTGCTGTACCAGTTGCGGCACCGTGGTGATGATCTTTTGTCCTGCCGGCGTACTGTAGAAGGCATTGATGGTGTCGAGTTCCTGCTCGCTGAACGCCTGCAGGTACATCTGCACCAGATCCTCATGCATGGCGTTCCAGCCGATGTGCTCTTCCAGGAAAGCAGTGATGGCCTCACGGTGCGGGGCCAGCTCCGGGTTCTGCTGCAGTTGCAGCGCAGTAACGGTTAAAACACTCTCGTCGATTTTCTCCTGCAAGCGGGTCAGGGTGAAGAGTTGTTCGACAGCGGCGCGATGCGACGCGGTATCGGCGCTGGCCGTTTGCGGTGCCAACCATGCCAGCAACAGGGCGCCCGCAAGGCAGATGGATTTACTCACTCTGGTTGTCTCCCTCGGCAAGCAGTTCCTCGATCAGCGCGACAATCCCGTCGCTGTCCCATTCCAGGTCACCCTGGACCCGGTAGCGAATTTGTCCCCGGGCATCCAGCAGGAAGCTGGTGGGAAGCACCTCGGCTTCCCAGGCGTCGAAGGTCCGGCTCTGCGTGTCCAGCGGCGTCGGCAGCGTGAAATTCACGAGTTTCGCGAATTTCCATACGTCGTAGCGCTTTTCGCCGACATTTACCGCAAGAATCTCGAACGGTCTGTCTGCGAGCTTTGCCTGCAATCGTTGCAGGCTCGGCATTTCCTTGATGCAGGGCGGGCACCAGCTGGCCCAGAAATTCACCAGTATCACCTTGCCACGATAATCCGCCAGGTCATGCATTTCTCCGCTGGGGTCAACCAGCTTGAGCTCCGGCGGTTGCGTGGTTTCCTTGTAGGGCTCCAGGTCGCCGGTAATGCCGGCGACCGGCGTGATCAGGCAGGCGGCCAGCAGGCATCCGCCTGCAATCAGCAGGGCCGGGCGCCGGCGTGTGACGACCTTCCGCGTGGACGCATTCATGGTGCACGGCTGCATGTCGGGTTTTCCGCTGTGTCCTTGTAACAAGCCAAGATGTTACTGTAATTCCAGAATGCTGTCTGTGCTAGACTCATGCCATAACAGTGTGCTGCACGGGTCGGTATCCTGTAGACAACCGCTACAACAGGCAGGTTCATATGCGACTTAAACTCATACATTTGCTGGCGCTGTCCTGTGCGGCCATGCCGCAACTGATCCTCGCAGCGGATCCCGCCAGCTTCTCGCCACCGGATCTTGCAGGATACACCCTGCACGGGGAAAATGACGCCGATGGGGACGGCGACAATATTGAAGAGACCCATATCAAGCATTACCTCAACAGTAACGGTGACAGTCTGGTCAGCATGTCCAGCAATGGCGTGGTCTGGGCCTGGAGCCTGGACACGCGTGACGATGATTCCGGCCTGCGCAACTACGTGATTCGCGATAGTGATTGTGACGGGGTGTTCGACGAGGTCTATAGCCTGGATGATCAATTCCACGTTCCCGATTGCATCAAATAGATGTTTGCCAATCGCCGGTCCCTGCCGGCAGGTTGACAAGCACAGGATTACGCCATAGCCTCGGGATTCTCCGGTCAGATAACAGTTTAACCCCCCGGGGCGGGACCAAATCAGAAGGATTTAGCAATGATTACCTACGACGAACTGCATACCCAGAACCACAGCATCACGGAGCTCTCAAACGTCCTGCTGTATCTGTTCAAGGAACGGTCCATGTGCGATACCGGGGCCTGTTGTGAGCTGTTCTACCGGTATATGGACAAGGTCAAGGACCACATCGACCTGGTGGATACCAACCTCTACAGCAAGCTGCTGTCGCATGATGACCACGAGATTCAGAAGCTGGCGCGCAATTTCATGTCGGGTTCACAGGAAATCAAGCGCATCATGAACGCCTATACCAGGGACTGGTGCCCCAGGAAACGCGGCGAGACGCTGGCCATTGCGGACCACGAACGCTTCCTGAAAGAATCAGAAGAAATGTTCGAACTGGTGCTGCAGCGTATCCAGTCGGAGACGGAGAAACTGTATCCGCTGGTTCGGGAACTCAGCGGAGACAAGCAACACGTTGCGTGACGCGCGCCGGCTATGACCTGCCGGTGCTTCAAATAAAATACGGGCTGTCCACCGTGCGGTAGTTCTGCATACGGCCCATTTCGTCCAGCAGTGTCAGCAGAAAGGCGCGTGCCGGAATCCTGCCCAGTCCACCGGTGAGGCATTGTGTTTCACCAAACTCACGGCACAGGTCCCGGCGACCTGCCGGCGCGCACATCACTGAAGGTACCGGATCACCGCAATGGCGGCCGGTGTTGCTGTCCGTCGAGTGGTCGGCACTCAGTCCGATCACGATGTCCTGCTGCAGCAACGGGGCAAGCGCGTCATCCACCTTTTCCAGAAATGCCTTTTTCCCTTCCGGATCCCGGTCGTGGGAAAAAATATCCGGCGCCTTGATGTGCAGGTATACCAGATCGTGATCCTTCAACGCCGTCAGGGTGGCTGAAACCTTTGATTCCAGGCTGGTATCCGACATCGAGGTGAATTCGGGTCTGCAAATGACCGCAAAGTTTGACAGGTGCGCGAGCCCGATAATGGTTCTCTCGCCGGCCACGATGGCGGTACTGAGGCCGATGTGGTGAATGATGTTGTGTAGTTTCCTGATGCTGCCGGCCCCGCGGGTAATTATGCCGTTGGCGGGCAGGAGCCCCTGTTGTATCCGCCTGCGGTTGACGGGGTGCTCGCTGAGACGGCCATGGGCGGCCCGGATAAATGCGTTGATGGCGTTTGCCGTCTGTTCCCCGAGCGGGTTATCCGTGTCCAGGGTATGGCAGGTCAGCAGGCGCGCGGACCGGGCACACGATCCCGGGTCAGTATCGCTGACAACCGGCAACGGTCCCGGTCCCGAGAGGCGCATCACGGCGCGGTGTCCGGTAGCCGGTCGCACACTGGCGGAAAATCCGTCATCCAGCGTAATCTCCTGCAGCGCATCCGCTAGTTCGCCGGTGTCAGCGTGGATGCGGCCGGCGCGGCGATCGATGACCTCGAGCCCGTCTGCCCCCGCCTGCAGCGTGGCAAAGTTGCAGCGCAGCGCGATATCTCCTGGCATGACTGGCAGACCGGTACCCGCCGCCTCCACCGGTCCCCGTGGCAGGTTGAAGGCATCCCGGGTGTTGATGCCGAACAAAACACCGGCACCGGTGTGGGTGCTGACCGGCACACCCGGATAGAGCGGGTCGACCAGCCCGCAGCGTCCCCTGGAGACCAGTTCATCCATGTTTGGCGTGTGCGCCGCTTCCAGTGGTGTGGCGCCATTGAAACCGGGAATGGGCTTGTCTCCCAGTCCGTCGAGAATGACGATCAGACCATTACGTTGTGTCATGAAAATACTTCCTGCGCACTGCCGGTGAAATTCTTCTGCAGCTTCTCGATTGTGATACGCATGATTTCACTGAAGACCTTGTTTTTGTCGCTGTTCACGACGATGGGGATATTGGTGCGGTCAGCCTCGGACAGCAGGTGGGACTGCAACCGCCAGATTTCATCAAAATGCTCGAGATAGCGTTCCGAGCGGCGCTGCGGGACATTGGTGCTGCGGCCGCGGATCCTGCCCTGCAGCCACTTGCGTTTCAGCACACCCAGCATAATGGGTACCAGTATCTCGTCACCACGCGACCCGAGTTTCGTCTTGAGTTTTTCCACGAATGCCGGATGGATATGAACGCCTTCCAGAATCAGGGACACGCGCTCGCGCAGGGCTCGCTGGATAACCGCCTCGATAGCCACCGACAGCAGGTCCGCCTGGCTGCGGTAGCCGTGTACCAGCTGGGCATCAGAAACCTCGGCGCCGTTTCCCGGGTGGCCGGGCAGGGCGGACCACGCGGTAAAGGAGGAGGTGTGCAGGACCGGCATGAGCTGTTTTGGCAGCATGGTGCGCATGACCTCACGCAACATATCCGTCGACTGGGTGCGGACGATATCCAGCCGGTTGGCCAGCATGGTGGCCGTGGTGCTTTTACCGCATCCCGCGGTGCCGCCAATCAGGAAAATTATCGGGCGTCCGCTGTGGGCGAAATCACGCCAGACCAGCCAGCGCTGGGCCACCGCCGGCCCGAGTGCGCGGGATTGTCGCAGGTAACGATAGGTCAGCTGTCCCAGGCGGCGTGAAGTAATGCGCTCAATGTGCCTGTCGGACAGGTGTTTGTGCAGCAGGGCCACGAAGTTGCTTGCCTCGCCGCTTTCCAGTCCGATAGTCTCGAGGCAATGCTGGTACTCGAGTCTGGAAAACGGCGTCAGCTGGCCATCGCGCTGCTCCACAATGATGGTGTAGGGCAGGTTGTGTTCCACGTAGCGGTTGGCTATCGCGTCGCCCCTGGCTGCCTGCAGCCGCTTGAGTACCAGCTTGTGCAGTGCCTGGTTGGTGATCAGCTGGGTATCACCGAGTTCGGAGCGGATATCCGATGCAAAGCGGTAGGCTTCCTTGAAGGACAGGCCCGCATCCTGCAGGGAGCGTATCAGGATGCCGCGTAAAAACGGAACCTTGGTATGCTCATCCGGGTCTTCAACCAGAATCTTCGCCATGCTCGCCCCCTGGTAACGTGCCATGCACCAGGAAACCCCTGATTTATCCGTATTTGCGAGGAACACGACGGTGACCAGGCAAGCTGAATCTGCAAGTAGTTGATTTTCAGCTTGCGAGACTGCCGCGTTACGTCCGCAATGACGAGATGCATAAATTAATCAGGACATCCCTGGAACGCTTAACATTAGCGTTAGTATAAATGATAATTATCGTTTAATGTTCCGGTAGTTTTCAGCGAGTATCCAGACAGCGAACCCTGTGCGCGGGCATGATCGGATAAAGATGCGAATGGAGGAATACGGCATGTTCAGAACTGCAGAACTCGGTCAGATGATATCGAAAGCCGAGTACCGGGAGCGCGAACCGCTGCTCAGACAGGAACTCCTTGAGGTGCAGCAGCAACTGCGTGAAGTCGGCCGTTTTCCCGTGATAATAGTCTTTGCCGGCGTCGACGGGGCAGGCAAGGGCGACACCGTCAATCTCCTCAATGAGTGGATGGATCCCCGCTGGCTGCTCACCACGGCCTACGATGAACCTTCCGACGAGGAACGGGAGCGGCCCGAATACTGGCGTTTCTGGCGCGCCTTGCCGCCGAAGGGTCGCATCGGCCTGTTCCTGAGCGCCTGGTACTCGGGCCCTATCCTGAATCGGGTCCATGATAAAAGCGATGAGTCGAGTTTCGATGACCAGCTGGACCGGATTCTCTCCTTTGAAAAGGCGCTTGCCGACGATGGCGCGCTGATTCTCAAGTTCTGGATGCACCTGGGCCATGATGCCCAGAAGAAGCGCCTGAAGAAACTCGAAAAGGATCCGCTCACCAGCTGGCGCGTCACCCAGCGCGACTGGGATCACTGGCATATTTATGACCGCTTCGAGTCCGCCGCGGAGCGCACCATCATGCGCACCAGTACCGGCACGGCGCCCTGGACCATTGTCGAGGGCATGGACCCGTGTTATCGCAGTCTGACGGTCGGCACTATTGTGCGGGATGAAATCCGCAAGCACCTGCAGCGCAACGCGCAGCAGCAACAGCTGGCAACACCGGCGCCGCAGGATTCGGCCGCTGAGCCGGACGCTGGTGGGAGCCTGCTGCCGCCGCTGTCGGTCGCAACCGTGCTGTCACGGATGGATATGTCCCTGCACATGAACAAGGGGGACTACAAGAAGCAGCTGCAGGAATGGCAGGCAAGACTGAATCTGCTGCATCGGAAGGCGCTGAAGAAAAAAGTATCCGCAATCCTGGTATTCGAGGGTGCCGATGCGGCCGGCAAGGGCGGGGCGATCCGCCGGATTACGGCCGCGCTCGATGCGCGGCACTACCAGGTAATCCCGATCGCCGCGCCGACAGATGAGGAGCGGGCGCAGCACTACCTGTGGCGCTTCTGGCGCCACCTCTCCCGGGCGGGGCGCATCAGTATCTTTGACCGCAGCTGGTACGGGCGCGTCCTGGTCGAGCGCATTGAAGGTTTCGCCACCGAACAGGAGTGGCGCCGTGCTTTTGCGGAGATCAATGATTACGAGGAGCAGCTCACCGAGCATGGCATCGTACTGCTGAAGTACTGGATCCATATCAGCAGGGAGGAACAGCTGGAGCGTTTCAGGCTGCGGGAGCAGACCCCGCACAAGCAATGGAAACTGACCGAGGAAGACTGGCGCAACCGGGAAAAATGGGATGACTATGAAATGGCGGTCAATGATATCGTGGAGCATACCAGCACCCATAGTGCGCCCTGGGTGCTGGTCGAGGGCAACGACAAGCGTTACGCCCGCATCAAGGTGATACAGACATACTGCGAGCGCCTGGAAGTCGCGCTGGCGGAAAAATAACATGGGCCGAAAAGTCTGCGCCAACAATTACAAGCAATCCGGTGTCATCCCCTACCGCAAGAAGCAAGGGAAGATCGAGGTCATGTTGATTACCTCGCGCAACAAGGGTCGCTGGATCATCCCCAAGGGCATCATCGAGTCTGGCCTCGATGCACGTGCCTCTGCCGCCAAGGAGGCCTTCGAGGAAGCCGGTGTACAGGGCGATGTGCATCGCAAGCTGCTGGGCGTATACAAGCACCGCAAGTGGGGCGATGTGTGCACTGTGCAGATTTACGCCATGAAGGTCAGGAAGGTCTATCGCAAGTGGGACGAGACTGACCGGGAGAGGGAATGGCTATCCCTCAAGGACGCACTCGAGCGCCTGCGCAAGAATGATCTCAGGCGGGCCATGCAACGCCTGCCGCGGGTAGTCAGATAGGAGCGGCATGTTATGGATGCTTGGTTCGCCGCAGGGCAGTCCATCTGTGTTACGGTATTTTTCGTATCTCATGATCTGTATCAATAAAATTGTCAGGTTTTTGTTACTGAATTCCATTTATCATAATCAGTCCGCCCCGCAAACACGCGGACGCCACCAGGGATAAACAACTATGTCATCTAGCAATCCATTCGGGAGTCTGTTCGGCAAGTCTCCGTTCTCGGCCCTGCAACGCCACATGCGCGTGGTGCTGGAATGCGCCCGCGAAATACCGTCCTTGTTCGAGGCCCTCGCCGCCGGGGACCAGGACAAGGTGGAGGCATCCAAAACCAGGATATTCGAGCGCGAGGCCGAGGCCGACCGTATCAAGAATGAAATGCGCGGGGCCTTGCCGAAGAGTCTGTTCATGCCGGTGGACCGGCGCGACCTGCTGGAGGTCCTGCAAATGCAGGATTCCATCGCTGATACTGCACAGGATATCGCGGGCATGCTGATCGAGCGGCGCATGCAGATACCGGAATTCATGCAGGAAGACCTGTTGCTGCTGGCGCGCCGCTGTCTTGATACCTGCGAGCAGTCTGCGCAGATTATCGAGGAACTTGATGAATTGCTGGCCATGGGGTTCCGCGGTCGCGAGGCGAGTCGCGTCGAGGAGATGGTGGAGAAACTGAACCTGATCGAGGACGATACTGATGAACTTGGCATCAAGCTGGCGCGGCAGTTGTTCGAGCATGAGGACGAGATGAAACCGGTATCGGTCATGATGTGGTACCAGCTCATCGAGTGGGTCGGCGACCTGGCAGATTATGCAGAGAAGGTCGGAGACCGGCTGCGCCTGCTGATTGCGCGCTAGCGGCTGGAGCCGGCGGGGATTTCCCGGTTGCGCTAACGAAAATATGCCGCGGGGCAGCCGGTGAAGCCGGAGAATTGCCAGGAGTTTCGGATCAAATCGTCACTGCGACGACTGCAGGGAGAAGGTGGGGACGGGAAGCGTTCGAGAGACTGGCCCGGGCAATGTCGTGAGCTGTAGTCTCCGGCTGATCAATCGTGGATTGAGAGACTGCCTGGCGACGTTCGCAAGAAAGATAAACATGGGTTAATCAGAGGTTCATTAGTCATAGCCCTGTTGCAAGGTACAGGGGAGGGGGTCGGTCGGGACCGCTACAACACGGCGTAGTCTCAACCAGCTTAACGGTTAATTAATCCCGGGATACAAACATGGAAATCATAACTGAATACGGGTTCGTCTTTATTGCGCTGGCGGTTGTTTTTGGCGTTTACATGACCTGGGGCATCGGTGCCAACGATGTCGCCAATGCCATGGGTACTTCGGTCGGGTCGCGTGCGATCAGCATCAAGCAGGCGATAGTCATCGCGGCACTGTTCGAGTTTTCCGGTGCCTTCATCGCCGGCGGCAATGTCACCGCGACCATCCGCAAGGGAATCATCGATCCATCTGCCGTCGTCAACAACCCGGAGATCCTGGTCTTTGGCATGCTGGCGGCATTGCTGGCCGCGGCCATCTGGCTGATGATAGCGACCTCCCGCGGCTGGCCGGTTTCGACCACGCATACCATCGTAGGCGCGATCATCGGTTTTGCGGTCGCCGGTATTGGTTCCGATGCCGTGGCATGGGGCAAGGTGTCGCAGATCGCCGCCAGCTGGGTGGTATCACCGCTGCTTGGCGGGCTTATCGCCTTTATGCTGATGCAGAGCATCCGCCGCCTGATCCTGGATACGGAGCATCCTTTCGAAAGCGCAAAGCGCTGGGGACCCGCCTATGTTTTCCTGGTCGGTTTCATTATCTCCCTCGTTACCCTTTTCAAGGGGCTGGAACATCTGAATATCGACCTCTCTGTCGGTATGAGTTTCTTCGTGGCCGTTTTGTTTGGTCTGGTACTGGCCTTTATCGGCTGGCTGATGATCAGGCGGGTGGTGGTAGATCCGGGTGCCGACAAGGACTTCCACTATGCGAGCGTGGAAAAGGTATTTGTGCCCATGATGTTGTTCACGGCCTGTGCCATGGCGTTTGCGCACGGCTCGAACGACGTCGCCAACGGCATCGGCCCGCTTGCTGCGGTGGTCAGTATTGTGCGGTCGGGGGGTGAGGTGGCGCAGAAGGCGGAGTTGCCGCTGTGGATTCTTGTTCTTGGTGGTACGGGTATCGTCGTGGGTCTGGCGACCATGGGTTACCGGGTCATGCAGACCATCGGCACCAATATTACCGAGCTGACTCCCAGCCGCGGCTACTGCGCAACCCTGGCAGCGGCAGCCACGGTCGTCCTGGCCTCACGCACCGGCCTGCCGGTATCGACCACGCATATTGCGGTGGGTGCGGTCATCGGTGTCGGTCTTGCGCGTGGCATCGGCGCCATTGACCTGCGCGTCATCGGCGGAATCGTGGTGTCCTGGCTGGTGACCCTGCCTGCCGGCGGTATTCTGGCGGCATTGTTTTTCTTCACCCTGAAGGGCATCTTTACCTGATGAGCCGCTGATTAATTCGTCATTGCGAGCGCAGCGAAGCAAAGCAATCTCCGGATACTGCAGGAGCGCCCGCCTGGTTGCGATCGTGCCGGAGGACGGCGCTCCTGCAGGAGTTATTTTGCAATGATTGGGTCACCGGTTCCCAAAGATTAAATTACCCGGAACATATAAACCGGCCTGACAGGGGCCGGTGTTGCCGGTGATATTCCCGGGCTGTCGCGGTCAGTCTGCTTTCCGGATAACCCTGTGCAGCGGGAAACGGCAGGTGAAGGTGCTGCCGCCGCCCACCTTGCTGCTGATTTCCAGCTTTGCCTCATGACGGTCAAGAATGTGCCTGACGATTGCCAGTCCCAGTCCACTGCCACCGGTATCTCTTGAACGACTGGGATCGACGCGGTAGAAACGCTCGGTCAGTCGCGGGATATGACGTGCCGCAATACCGGCGCCGCTGTCCGTGACGCTGCAACCGGCACCATCCCCGTTCGAATGCCAGCGCACCCGGACTTCGGACCTGGGTGGCGTATGGCGGACGGCATTCGTCACCAGGTTGGTAAAGGCCGTGCGCAGCTCCCGGCTGTCACCCAGCAGACAGGAGGGGGATTCAATTTCCAGCAGCACGGCATGGCAGGCGCTGCCGCTGAGGGCGCGGGCTTCATCGACGATTGTCTCGAGCATGTCTGCGACGTCAACAGGCTCATCTCGCCCCGGTGCCTGCTGCAATTCCAGCCGCGACAGGATCAGCAGGTCGGTGATCATTTCGTTCATGCGCTGTACCTGCTGCTGCATCAGCTCTGCGGGCCGCCGGAGTTCGGGGCGGTCCTGGCTGTCCAGTCCAAACTGTTCCGCGAGCCCGGATATCACGGTCAGCGGCGTGCGCAGTTCATGTGAAATATTGGCTACAAAGTCACGCTTTGCCGTGTCGAGGTGATACTGGCGGGTGATTTCCCTTGCCACCAGCAGGCGCTGACCGGATTCCTCGTCCTGCGGCATGACCATCAATGCCAGGATTCTTGCCCGGTCGAGTGGCGCATTGCACACCAGCGGCTGGGTGAAATCGGCGCGTGCCATATAGTCCCGGACAAGCGGGTCGGGGATGAGCACCGCCAGTGTGTTTCCGGCAGCTGCCGGCCACTTGATATCCAGCAGCTTTGCGGCTGCCGTGTTTGCCCATGTAATACGTCCGAACGGGTCCAGGGTGATCACGGCATCGGGCAATGCATCGATGCTGTTGCGGAAGCCGGCCGCAAGACGTTCGAGTTTAGTACTGCGATCACGCTCCTCCGCCAGCCGGGATTGCAGCGCCGCAGTGGCAGCCCGCCACAGGCCATAAGGGTGTGGCCCTGCGATCTCCCGGTTCGCGCGCCATTGCGGCAATCGCATCAGTTGAGACAGGTGCCAGCCAAGATAAACCAGCAGGCCGGCCAGCAGGCAGGGTAATGTCCATCCCGTGAGTGTGCCGGCCAGTACGGCCATAAGGAGGCTGCCTGACAGCAGCGCCAGTTCTTCTTTCCAGGCGTTTGGCATGCCCGATATCATACGCCAGCATGGGCGAATCACGGCTCTCATCGGCAGGGGCCGGGATGGGGGCGCCGGGAATGCCCGCACAGCCCTGATTCGGACAGGGACCGCAGCGCGGTTATCCCTGGACCGAGAACCGGTAACCGGCACCCCTTACGGTCTGGATCAGGCTGTCATGGCCGGAGGGTTCCAGGGCCATGCGCAGACGCCGTATATGCACGTCCACGGTGCGTGCCTCGACGTAGGTGCCGCTGCCCCAGACCAGCTTGATGAGTTCCCTGCGGCTGTAGACCCGCTCCTGGTTTTTCAGGAAGAACAGCAGCAGTTGATACTCCATGGGGGCCAGCTCCAGGGCTATGCCCTTTACGCTGACTCTGTGGCTGGCCGGGTCGAGCTGCAGTTCACCGAAACCATGGACTTCGTCCTGCGTATCCCGGGCACCGCGGCGCAGCACGGCATGGATACGTGCCAGGAGTTCACTGATAGAGAACGGTTTGGAAACGTAGTCATCGGCTCCAGCCTCGAGTGCGGCAACCTTGTCCTCCACCTGGCCGCGTGCGGTCAGCATGATGACCGGGATCGCCGGGTGACTGGTGTCCATGAACAGGGCACGTGCAAATTCGTAGCCCGACTGGCCCGGGAGCATCCAGTCCAGCAGAATCAGGTCCGGGGGTGCGGCATCAATGGCGCGCCGGGCCTCCGCAGCACTGGCGGCCTGCTGCGTATCGAACCCGGCGCTGCCGAGTGCCAGCAGCAGCATTTCGCGAATTGCGGGATCATCATCAACGACCAGGATCGTAGTCATGCTTTGTCTTCAGCGGTTACAGCCCGGGATTCGTGTCGGGAACTGCCGGCAAGCTGCAAGGCAGCGTACGGCCTGATCAGCCGTAACGACCTTCGATGTAATTTGCGGTTTCCTGCTTTTTCGGGGTCACGAACATCTGCTCGGTTGTGGTATGTTCCACGACCCTGCCCATGAGCATGAAAATGCATTCCTCGCTGGCCCGCCGTGCCTGTGCCATATTGTGTGTCACGATGAGAATCGTGTATTTGCCGCGGAGCTCCCAAATCAGCTCTTCCACTGCCTCGGTGCCCTTGGGATCGAGTGCGGAACAGGGTTCGTCCATCAGCAGCAGCCCGGGTTTCACGGGCAGCAGCCGTGCGATGCAGAGTTTCTGCTGCTCTTCCAGGGACAGCTCCGTGGCCTTGCTGCCCAGCTTGTCCCTGACCTTGTCCCACAGCAGCACCTGCCTGAGCGCGTCCTCGACGATGCCATCCAGCTCGCTGCGCGGGCGACGCCTGCCCGGGGTGTGCAGGTTGTAGCCGAACAGGACGTTGTCGCGGATCGAGATCGGCAAAGGGTTGGGACGCTGGAATACCATGCCGATCTGCTTGCGCACCTGCACCAGTTCCACGCCGGGATCGTAGATGTTGTGATCGAACACCTTGATCCTGCCATCGATCCTGACGTAGCCGAGGCGTTCATTGATGCGGTTGATGCTGCGCAGCAAGGTCGACTTGCCGCAACCGGAAGGGCCGATCAGCGAGGTGATGATGCCGTTCTTGATATCAAGGTCGACATTGAACAGTGCCTGGAATGTGCCGTACCAGAGATTCAGCTCCTCGGTGTGGATGGCGTAATCCGGCTGCTTGTCAATGACTTCCTGGCTGCTTGTGTTCATCATGTATCCGGTTAATCCAGCTTGATTGACTGCCCTGTGGCCGTGAGTGACCCGGGGGTTGGTGTTCATACATCCCGGGCCGCCGCGTTGCCGACGGCCTCCCGGGCGAATTGCCAGGCCTTAACCGAAGCGACCCTCCACGTAGTCACGCGTCCTGGTGTCCTTCACCTCGCCGGTGAACAGGTCTTCGGTATTTCCGATTTCGACGCACTCACCGTCCAGGAAAAACGCGGTGCGGCTTGCCAGGCGCCGTGCCTGCTGTACCAGGTTGGTGACCAGGATGATCGTCATTTCATGTTTCAGTTCCTTGAGGACGTCCTCGATGCGCATGGTTGTGACCGGGTCAACCGCGATGGAGAATTCATCCAGCATCAGGACCTCGGGGTCCTGGGAAAGGGCGCGCGCGATTGTCAGACGTTGTTGCTGTCCGCCGGAGAGCAGGCTGCCGAGCGAATTCAGGCGGTCCTTGACCTCGTCCCAGAGGGCGGCGCGGGCCAGGCAGCGTTCGACGATGATGTCCAGGTCCGCCCTGTTTTTCAGTCCGGACAGGCGCGGTGCCAGTGCGACGTTGTCGTAGATGGTCATCGGCAGCCCGACGGGCAGGGGAAACACTACGCCGATGCGCGAGCGCAGGGCATAGACGTTCTTCAGGTGGTGAATGTTGCGGCCATTGAAAAGAATCTCTCCCTCGACATGCATGCCGGAGTTGAACATGTCCATGCGGTTGAGCGACTTCAGGAATGAAGTCTTGCCGGCATTTGCCGGACCGATGATGCCGAAGATCTCGTGCTCGCGAATCTCCAGACTGACATTGCCGAGCGCCACGCTGCTGCCGTAGCGTATTGTCAGGTCCTTCACCGCCAGCTTGACGGCTGCGGCTGCGGGGGTCGCCTGCGCAGGCTGAGCGGCTGTCACCATTTCTTTTTTCCTCGCAGATAGGTACGAAATGCGATGGACAGGCTGTTCATCAGCAGCACCATGCCAATCAGCACCAGGGCCACGCCGTATGGCAGGTCTTCGGGCACGCCCGGGACCTGCGTCGAGACCACGAACAGGTGCAAGGACATTGCCATGGTCTGGTCGAATATCCCCTGGGGCAGGAACGGGGTAAAGAACACGGCGCCGGTAAACATGATGGGGGCCGTTTCACCCGAGGTGCGCGACACCTCGAGAATGATACCGGTGAGGATGCCGGAGATGGCGTTCGGCAGGACCACGCGGCGAATCGCCTGCCAGCGGGTGGCGCCCATATTCCAGCAGGCCTCGCGAAAGGCGTAAGGCACCGCCTGCAGGGACTCGCGGGTAGCGACGATCACCACCGGCAGGGTCATGATCGCGAGCGTCAGGCTGGCGGCGAGGATGCTGGTGCCGAACCCGAAAAACAGCACGAAGGCGCCTACGCCGAACAGGGCATGCACGATCGACGGTACGCCGGCCAGATTGATGATGGCGAGGTTGATAATGCGCGTGAACCAGTTGTCTCCGGCGTACTCGCTGAGGTAGATGGCCGAGGCGATCCCCAGTGGCACCGAGATCAGCAGCGCCACCGAGACCAGCCAGACCGTGCCCAGCAGGGCAGGGAATATGCCGCCTGCGGTCATGCCGTGGGTAGGACTGGAAAACAGGAAGTCGATGGAAATCACCGAACCGCCCTTGATGACCAGCGTGGCAAGGATCAGCAGTACCGGGATGATCAGCAACAGGGTCATCAGCATGAACAGGAGCCGGTACAGCTTCTGCACCCGCTGGTTTTTAACATTGAGTTCAGAAGCCTCGAACATCACAACTACCCCTTGCGCACACCGCGTACGATCAGGTCGGCGGTGAGATTGATGACAAAGGTGATCAGGAACAGGAAGACACCGATGGTGAACAGTACCTGGTAGTGGTCCGATCCGACCGCGGTCTCGCCGAGTTCTGCCGCAATGGTCGCGGTCAGGGCGCGTACCGAGTCAAAGACGCTGTGCGGAATGTTGACCGAGTGTCCTGTCGCCATCAGTACCGCCATGGTCTCACCGAAGCCGCGGCCGACGCCGAGCAGGATGGCGCCCAGCAGACCATTCTTGGCTGCCGGCAGCACGGTCTTGAAGATCATCTGCCAGCGTGTGGCGCCCATGGCCTCGGCGGCTTCCCGGTAACGGTCCGGTACGGCCTTGAGGGCATCCTCGGCAATGGACGTCATGATCGGGGCCGCCATCAGGCCGAGGATAATGCCGGCGTTGAGTACATTCAGTCCGACCGGCACATCGAACAGTTCGATGATCAGCGGATTCATGATGGACAGCCCGATGAACCCCCATACGACCGAGGGGATGGCCGCCAGTAATTCAATCAGCACCTTGAGTATTTCCCGGGTCTTGCCCGTGGCGAATTCCGCGATGAAGATGGCGGCGCCGAGCGAGAACGGGATGGCAACCAGCATGGCCAGACCGGTCACGCTGGCGGTACCGGCAATCAGTGCCAGGATGCCGTATTCCGGGTCGTCCTCGTCAGCGGGGTACCAGTAGGGGCTGGTGAAGAATTCGGTGAAATCAAAGCGGTCGAGGATAAAGCCCAGGGCTTCCTTGGTGATGAAGACGAAAATAGCGATGATGAAAATGATGGCCGAGATGCCGCCGATGAAAACCAGCACCTGTACCGCCTTGTCGATAAACCAGTCGGCATTGCGGCGGTCGAAATCCGCGGTCATGCCTTTCGCGGTCAGCGGGCTGCCCGGCATCAGGGAGCCTCCTCGCCGCGCAGCAGTTCCACCAGGTCACGAATCTGTACGGCAATGTCCCGATAGATCTCTTCCAGCCAGGCTTCAATAGCCGCACCGTCGCCTTGTGCCGGTGCCGGCGCGATATCCCATTCCAGCGGTGTCGTATGGAAGGGTATTTTGTCAAAATAGGAGGAAACCGGTCCCTGCAGACTGACAATGACATGCTGGCGGATGAGTTCCAGTGGCGTCAGGTCCAGAGGGGCGGGGGCCATGCCTTCCAGGCTGACGCCATGCCGTTCCAGGAAGCCGGTCATTGCCGGGTTCAGACGGGCGGCGGGGTGTCTGCCGCCGCAGGTATAGTTGCCGCTGCCAGGAAAATTCTTGCGGGCAATGGCCACGGCCATCTGGCTCTGGCAGCTGTTGTCTTCGTCGACAAAGAGGATGTTGTAGACCTTCGGGGCCTTCATGTTGCCGGTCACGGTAAACACGGTTTCCTCGCAGAGATTCTTTGCCTGGTCGGCAACCCGCTTCAGCTGGGTGAAAACGGCAAAGATCGTCAGCAGGCTCTTGACGGCATCGCGCTGGTCATTTGCCATGAGCTCCGCGTACACCACGTCCAGGTCATTTTCCATCTGTTCTTCCATGACCATGGTGGCCCTGGCCTTGTCGGCATTAAGCTCGTTCAGGGCCTCGATTGACTGCCGCAGCATGAGCCGGGTCTCGCTCCCGACCCGTTCCAGTTCCGCTGCCAGCGGACCGTGTGGAGGGCTGGATAATTGCAGGGATTCGCGGGCGATGGTGACTGCGTAGTCACCGATGCGTTCCAGTTCGATATTGGCCCGGATGACAGACGACAGCATGCGCAGGTGTCCGGCGCTGGGCAGATGCAGGGCAATGAAACTGTGAGCCAGCTGGTCGATCCGGCGCATGGTGCGGTTGATGGGATGGTCGGCCAGGATGGTCGCCGCGGCAAGCTTGTGGTTGCCGGTTTGCAGTGCATGCATGGCGTTCTTGACGGCAGTTTCAACCTTCGCAGCCATGTCCGACACGCTGTTGCGGATGCGTGTCAGGTCATTTTCCAGGCGTTCTTCATAATGGCTCATGTATATGTCCCAGGGGTCCGACCCAAAAAAATACGGCTACGGGACGCGGCTCGGTTGATTGCCAGGCCATTACCGGTTTCCGGTAAACGGCCCCGGCCTGCCTGCCGGCCCCGTAGCTGCCAGTCACGAAATGTCCTCAGCTGCCACCATCGTCGCACTTCACGTTCCTGATCGGTGCATATCCCTTGTGAAGCAGGATGCACTGGCCGGCATCGCTCTCGATCCAGTCAAGGTAGCCCTTGATCGCGCCCTGGGGTTCGCCGTTGGTATACATGAACAGCGGGCGGGCAATGGGGTAACTGCGGTCACTTGCGGTCGCGACGCTGGGCTCGACACAGGCACCGCCGGTTTCCGGGGCAATGCAGACCTTCTTGACATTGTCAGTGGCATAGGCAAGGCCGCTGTAGCCGATCGCGCAGGGTGTATTCTCGACCAGGTCGACCACGTCCTTGGAGCCTTGCATGTCAAGCGTGCCCTGGCGATATTTGCCTCCCTCGCCGAGGATGGTTTCCTTGAAGTAGGCATAGGTTCCGGAGTTGTTCTGGCGGCTGACGACGACGATCTCGTCCTTGCAGCCGGGAACGGTGACCCCCATCTCGGACCATTTCCTGACCTTGGGGTCACGGCCGTAGATGTCCTTGAGTTGTTCAAACGACATGGTGGTGATGGGGTTGTTATTGTTGATGAATACCGCAAGGGCGTCGTAACCCACGATATGTTCCACCGGATGCTGGCCGTGTTCCTCTGCCAGTTCTATTTCCTTGTCTTTCATTTTGCGGCTGGCGTTGGCGATATCCACGGTGCCGTTGATCATGGCGGCAATGCCGGTGCCGGAGCCACCGCCGGATACAGCGACGGCGACATCGGGATTAACCGCCGGATAGGCCTCGGCCCAGGCCTGGGCGACATTGACCAGGGTGTCGGAGCCCTTGTTCTGGATCAGCTCCCGTGCCTGCGCGCCGGATGTCAGCAGGCTGACGGCGGCAAGCAGTGAACCGGCGAGTAACAGTTTGCTATTCATAAAGACAACTCCTCTGGATGACCGGGCGCGGGATGCTGTTCTGCAAGACAAGGTGATGCTGTCGGTCAGGGGTATGCCTTGCGATGGGCGCCTGATGTTGTTGGATTGTGTTCCTGACCATAACCTTCATCGAATGTTGCACTTGATCAAGGCAAACAAACGGACACCTGCTATTTTAACTTTTGCAGGTTACGGTTGTGTTACGTCTTTATGAACATTGTGTGACCATTCGGGGCGCGGCGAACCGTGACACCCCTGAACGGGTACTGTGGACGTTCCCTGTCCAGGTTATCGACAACGAACTATTTTTTGTTTTTGCCCTTGTCCTTCTTTTTCTTTTTCTTGTCCTTCTTGTCCTTCTTGTCCTTGCTGCCAGTTTCCGGATTGTCGGCGGCGGTGCCCAGCAATTCCGCAGCTGCGGCAATGACGTTCTGCGCGCGCGCGGCACTGAAGCCGGGAACGGCAGAGACCTGGTCTACGCTGGCCCTGGCAAGTGCCTTTACGCTGCCGAGGCCCTGTTCGCCAAGTGCGGCTGCCGCAGCCGGTCCGATGCCTGTGATATCTGTGATGACTGCTTTCATTATGTTTCCCCCCGGGTCTTCCCGTGCTTAACGATTATGGATATCAAATCTTTGCATTATGTAATTGAAGATGCAAGGTTTATTGTCTGCCAGCCCACGGCTCCAGGGCTGGATCAAATCCGGAAGTGCGTGGCGGCGGCAGCAGGCCAGCCCTACGGCTGCTGCAACGTCAAGGCCACTCAGCGGCAGTATGGCAGCCATTTCTTGATGTCTTCCCACAGGGCTTCATAGCTGCATGCCGGCAAACTGCGCGGCGCAAAAGCACCCACGGGTGCCCGGTGCAGGCCCATGCGTTCCACGTCGCTGCTGTAGGGTATGCTTGTCGGGAGCAGGTCGGTCATGTAATCCGGTGGATTATCCACGATGGTGTTATGCAACTGTTTGCGCCGGTCCACCATGGAAAAGAAGCTCATGACCTTTTCGGGGCTCAGGCCCTGCTGCTTGAAGAAGCGCCTGATCTGCTTGTAGGTGCGCAGTGACAGGGTCGTCGGGTATGGTGGGCACCAGTATTGCATCGGCCGCCTCGAAGACACTTTCCGACGCCAGCGAGATGCTCGGCGGGCAGTCCAGGAATACGTAGTAGTATTCGCTCTTGAAGGGCATGCAGCAGTTTGCGCAGCTGCTGTTCCGGTTTTTTTGCGTGCTCCAGGAACAGGTCCATATTGCGGTAGGAAAAGTCCGCCGGCAGCAGGTCCAGCAGTTCGTAATCCGTGCCGCGGATGAAATCTTCCAGGTCCCGTTTCCCCTGCATCAGGCGCTTGCCGCCCCCCTTGATGCGGGGTTTGATACGGAAATAGTAGCTGGCCGCACCCTGCGGATCGAGGTCCCATACCAGCGTCGGGGCGCCTTCCCTCGCGGCGAGATAAGCCAGGTTGATCGCCGTGGCTGTCTTGCCCACTCCGCCCTTGATGTTGTACGTGGCGATGATCTTCACCGGGCGTCACCCGGTGTTGCCGGCTCAACGCGGTTGAAAAGCTGCCGGAAATGCTCGCGATTCTCTTTTTGCTCGAATTCCGCAAAGCGCGCTGCGAATGCCGCGTGCGCGGCCTGCTGGCGTCGTTCAAGTCCTTCTGATCAGCATGCCCATTGCCAGCAGCGTTTCTGGCGGGTGCCGCATCCTCGGTAACCATCTGCTGGCTGAATTGTCTCAGTGTCATTACCTGTACCTCATAATCCTGAAAGTCGCCCAGGTTGTCCTGCAGCTGCTTGAGCACCTTGATCAGCGCCTTGATTTCACTGTCCGGAAACAGGCTCTGGAAAAACTCCATCAGGTAGCGCAGTTTCTTGCCTGTCTTGCGCAGTTCATGCATGTCCTCCGCCGGTGAGTCCGGAGTGATGGCACGGCCCTCCTTGAGGATGCGGCGGTAAACGCGCCAGATGCGGTTGCGGGCGACATCGAGGATGGGGCGTTGCGCATTCGCAAGTGTCGAACGTTCGCTGACCGGTTGGGTGAGGAATTTGCGCCAGTTCTCTATCAGGCGCCGGTAACGCGCGGAGTTCAGCCCCTTGAGCAGGGCCTTGTGTTCGATGGCCTGGTGGCGGAACAGAAATTTTCGCAATGGTTCGATATCGGCCTGTGCCGAGTCAGGCAGGCTGTGCTTGTAATCATCGAATTGCAGCAGGTAGACATCGAGATCGCGCGAGGGCGTGGTTATCTCGCCAAGCCAGGCGAACTCGCGCTTGTAGCGGTTCAGCACCGGGTTCGGCAGGACTCCCTTGATCTGTGTCAGGGCGGAGCGGGTACGGCGCACCGCAACCCTGAAGTCATGCAGAAACTCGGTATCGGTTCCCCTGCGTGTGCCTGCCTCGTTTTCCACCACCATATCCAGCAGCCGCAGCAGGATGCCGCGGGTCGCCTGGTCTGCGCGCATGCCGGGATCCAGATGCAGTTCCAGTTTCGATGAGTAGCTTCCCGGTTGCTGTCCGGTTACGGCCAGCGCCTTCAGCATGAGGTCTTCCGTGGCCGGCGCAAGGTTCAGGTCTTCAAGTGCTTTCACGACACGGTTGCAGGCTTTCTGGTAGCCCTTCACGGGAAGTACGACGACGCGGTTATCCTGCAGCACGACCTTGCCGCCTTTGCGGCGCCGTATGGCGTTTTCCTCGATCAGGATGCGCGCTACAGTTTTTTCGATCTTGTCCATTACCCGCAGGGTGTGAACCCGCGAGCTGATATTGACGAGTGGCATGAGTTCGCGCATTTCCAGAACCGGCGCCAGCTTGTCGCGCAGCTGCCCGGGAGGAAGGTCCTGCGCAAACCGTGGTGCGCCGGTCAGTGCAGCATGCATCCTCTGACCCGGATCATCGAGCGAACGCCACAGCAGTTCGTGTTGCCTGCCGTTGATTTCTGCTTCCAGCACCGCCTTGCTGCCATATACCCGCCAGTCAAAGGTGTCGTAGCAGGTTCGTTGCAGCAGCTGTGGAGGTGCTGAAACGGCGTTGATGTTATTTTTTAACAAAGACAGCAAGCCGCTGATAGTAAAGGTATTATTTATTGTAAATGTATGTTGCATACTGGTATGATTTCCGTGATTTCTCGCGGCAGGAAGTCACGGCGTGCGCGCCGTTATGCCCATATCGCCGAGCCAGGAAACCGTTCTCTCCGTTAAGTGCCGGTGATAACTAATTATGCTTTTATGTTTCGATATTTTGTCACTATTATTGCCCAATACTCAAGAAATTGTCAGAAAAACAGCTGGATCCGGGAAACGGGGGGTGAATGGATATTACATTGTGGGTTGAACTGGCGCTGTTCGTTATCCTGATGGGGTTTTCAGGCTTCTTCTCCAGTGCCGAAACCAGCCTGTTTTCACTCAGCAAGATTCAGCTGGAACAGATGCGGCGTGACGGGCATGCCAGCCTGAGCAGGATCGAACGGCTGCTGAGCCAGCCGCGTCGCCTGATCGTGACCATTCTGATCGGCAATGAATTCGTGAACGTGTCCGCGTCCGTGATTTCAGCAGCGATTGTGATCCAGCTGCTGGGTGCGGAGGACAAGTTCGTGAACCTGTTCATTATGGTGCCTATCCTGCTGCTGGTGGGTGAGATAACCCCGAAAACCCTGGCCATCAGGAACAACGTCGCCTTCGCCTCCTTCCAGAGCTATTACATTTCCCTGTTTGCCAACCTGATAAGCCCGCTGCGCTGGCTGGTACGGCAGGCGGCGGACTGGGTGACCACCTTGATTGTCGGCAAGGAGCGGTCGCGTGCGAATATCGTGACCGAGGACATGGTTCGGACCCTGGCTCGGGAAGCGGTCGGTGAAGGCGTCCTGAATCCTGTCGAGGCACGCTACATTGACCATATCTTCGAGTTCGGTGACAAGACCGTCGAGGATGTCATGACGCCGCGGTCGAATGTGTTTTTCCTGTCAGCGGAGATGACGCTGGGGGACATGCTGCAGGAACTGCGGCGCACGCGGCGTACCAAGGTGCCCGTCTTCCATGAACACCGCAACAATATTCTCGGCATTCTCTATGCGCGGGATCTGCTGGGCATGGAGCCTGACGAACTGGCCCGGCTTGATGAGAGCAAACGGCAGTTGCTGCGCCCCCCGTATTTCGTACCCGAAACCAAACTGGCGGCCGGACTGTTCCATACATTCAGAAAGCGCAAACTGTCACTCGCCCTGGTCGTCGATGAGTATGGCGGTGTGACCGGACTGGTCAGCATGGAGGATTTGCTGGAATGCATCTTCGGCGATCTTCCCAGTGCCTCCGATATGGTGTCCGCCACGCGGTGCCGGAAGCTGACGGACGGCAGTACGCGCATCGAAGGGGGGATGCCGATAGAGCAGTTCAATCGGGAATTCCGGCAGCAACTGCCCGAGAATGTCGTTGAAACCGTTGGCGGGCTGGTGCTGGACCGCTTCGGTGAGTTGCCGGTCGTTGGCGCAAAGCTGCTGATCGGTGGACTGGAATTTGTGGTGGAAACGGTTGAGGGCAACCGGATCATGATGCTGTCCGTGAAAGCGGGGTTGGCTGCGGCCAGCGATGATTCCGCAGCGAGCGGGGCACAGACGCCCGGGGGCGGACAGGAAACCGCTGACCGGACGAACGGCCCGTCTGCTGCAGTGCCGGATGAGGACTAGGCAGTGACTGATATCCTGGTGACATTCGGCCTGATGACTGCCTGCCTCGTTGCAGAGGGTTTCTTTTCCGGATCCGAGATGGGTGTTGTCAGCGCAGACCGCATGAAGCTGCGGCATGACGCGGCAAAAGGTTCGCTGGGTGCAAAGCTGGCGCTGGATATGCTCAACAAGCCCGAGTGGCTGCTGTCCACGACCCTGGTCGGCACCAATATCTCCGTGGTTGCCAATACCACCATGGCAACAGCCCTGATGCTGCAACTGTTTGGTGAATATGGCAGCTGGCTTGCTGTGGCACTGGTTGCGCCGCTTATCTGGGTGTTCGGTGAAATCGTGCCCAAGAGCGTATTCCAGCAGCGCGCGGACATCATTACCCCGCGAGTTATTTTCCTGCTCAAGTTTTTTTCCTGGGTGTTCTACCCGATCCTGCTGGTCTTCAGCCTGTTGACACGCCTTCTCGCGAGGATGGTGGGTGACCGGACCGGGAACCAGAACCCCTTTACCTTGCGCGAGGAAATCTTCGCCCTGATGCAGATGTCCACGGAAGGCGGCGATATCGACATGAACGAGAAGGCGATGATCCGCAGGCTGTTCGATTTCGAGGAAACCACCGTCGCTGAAATCATGATGCCGCTTATCGACGTGATCGGCATTGAGCAGAGTGCCTCCTGCGGGGAGGCCATGCGGCTTGCCAGGACCAGGGCGCACAAGCGGATGCCGGTTTACTCAAAAAGGGTGGACCGGATCGTGGGTATGCTCGATGCCCTGGAACTGCTGGGGGTTGATCCGCAGGAACCCATCACTTCCTATATCAGGCCGGTGGACTATGTGCCCGGGTCCAAGAGCATTCAGACCCTGTTGATGGATATGCAGCGCGAACGTCACCTGTTGTCGGTTGTTGTCGATGAATTTGGCGGTGCCGAGGGCATTGTCACGGTTGAGGATATTATCGAGGAAATCGTCGAGGACCTTTCCGATGAGTTCGATGTGCGGGAGAACCCGACCGGGTGGCTGCGCAAGCTGGGCGAGCGTGATTACCTGGTCAGTGCCCGCATAGAGCCGGAGGCGCTTGCAAATGCCCTGGGTATTGAATTGCCGGAAGGGAAATATGCAACCCTGGCCGGGTTCCTGCTGGAGAGGGTACGGGATGTACCGGCAGTCGGGACCCGCGTCAGGTACAACAAGATTACCTTTGTTATCCAGCACGGCTCGGAGCGTGCGATAGAGGAAGTTCGGGTCAAGTGGTGAACTGCCGGGCCGGCATCGCACTGTCTGCCCGGCACCGGGTCGGCAGCGGTGGGTGAACTTGCAGCACTGTTTGTCCTGCTGGTGTTTTCAGGGGCATTTTCGGGATCAGAGACTGCGCTGGTGGCCTTGTCCATGTCGCGGGTGGAAGCCCTGGTCAGGCAGGGACGTGCCGGGGCCGCTGCCCTGTACGAGCTCAAGAAAGATCCTTCGCGCATGCTGACGACCATCCTGATCGGGAACAACCTCGTCAATATCGGTGCTTCCGCCATGGCGACGGTCATCGCCACACGCGAACTCGGCCATGCCGGGCCGGGGATTGCCGTGGGCCTGCTGACCCTGTTTATCCTGGTGTTTGGCGAAATCACCCCCAAGAGCCTGGCGACCCGCTACCCGGAGCGTATCTCACTGGTCGTCGCAATGCCCCTGTTGTTGTTCATGCGGCTGATGTATCCCCTGGTGTGGATGTTCGGACACTTCACGGCCTCGGTTCACCGGCTCACGGGCGGGCAGGAAGAGCCGACGATCACCGAGTCCGAACTGATCGGCATGCTGGGTCACGGTGTTGCCGAGGGTGAGATCCATCATGAGGAACGCGATATCATCGAGCGGGTGTTCGAGTTCAATGACCTGAAGGTCAGGGATGTCATGACGCCAAAGGGGAAGATCTTTTCCCTGGACGCCAGCCTGTCCGTTGCGGCGGCTTTGCCGCTCGTGACCCGTGAACCCTATTCACGTGTTCCCCTGTTCATGAGCCAGCCGGACAATATCATCAGGATTCTGTACCTGCGGGATCTGATTGATGCCGTTGCGAACAACCTTCTGGAGGTGACACTGGAGGAAATCGGGCACAAACCCCTGTTCGTATCGCAGTATCAGGCTATCGATGTTCTGTTTGCCTCGCTGCGGCACCGCAACCGGCATTTCTCCGTCGTGGTGGATGAATACGGGGATGTCCGCGGCATCGTTACGCTCGAGGACCTGCTGGAAGAACTGGTCGGGGAGATCTACGATGAGAGCGATATTGCGCCGCAGATTCTCAGGGAAGTCTCCGGGGATGAGATCATTGTCGAAGGCAGCGCCGAATTGCGCGTGGTAGAGGAGTACTTTGACCTGGAATTGCCCGGTAAACCTACGGATACCGTCAGCCTGTGGGTGCTGAACCACACGGAAAGCATTCCCGGGGCGGAGGACAAGTTCCTCATCGACGGCCTGCAGGTGACGATACTCGAGGCTACCAGCCGCAGTATCAGCAAACTGAATATCCGTCGCCCGACAGTCAATGCAGCGGTGGCGGAGTCCTGACGTCAGGTGAATGAAAGCAGGGCTGCAACCAGCAGTCCGGCATCATAGTAGGGCTCGCTGTGCCGGCTGATCAGCCGGGTGTCGATGACCTGGATGCCGAGTTTGCGTACACTTTGCAGCGATTTATACCCCTGATAATGCCCGCGCTTGCTGTCGATCAGTATGAAATTCAGCAGTTCCCGGTCAGGGCATTCATCAGGGACACCCGCGCGCAGGTAATCAAGCAGGGTATGCACCGAACCTTCCAGCGTCATGCCGATTTGCTCCGGATCATGGCCCAGGTTGGGAATATAGATCTTCGGGTTGTCGCAGGCGGCTATCGCCGAACATACGCCCTGTGGCAGCAGGTTTGCGATCAGACTGGTATAGAAACTTCCCGGCGGGTAACAGATCAGGTCGGCCTGCTTGATGAGTTTCCGGTTTTTTTTGCGCAGTTCCGATGTTGCCGGCTCCCGCCGGTCCTGGCTCGCACTCAGGAACAGCCGGCTGACCGGTGAGGCCAGGGGAGCGACTTCCTTGCCGGTCAGGCTGTGCTGCCCGAAAATCTCGCTGCCATCTTCGAGGACGGCGCCCAGGTGCAGGTCGTCGTTTACGATGGCCCGCACAGTACCCAGCACACCGACGAGTTGCGAAAACAGGAATATGATCGGATCGAGATGCTGGTGGTTGTTGATGTAACCACCGGCGAGAATCAGGTTCCCGGTACTGGCGCCGCGCAAGTCGAAATCGGCCGGCATGGCCTCGCGGAAGAATCCCAGCTGGTTGCGAATCAGGCGGCGCATCGGGTTGGGAATGGCATGCACCAGCGGGTCCCGCCCTTCGATCATGGCATCCAGACGGGCCAGCAGCTTGTCCGGTTTTCCCTGCACGGGAAAACGATAGGTGAACAGCCGGTACACTTCCGGCTGCCCGGTGATATTTTCATCCGCAAGCGCCATCAGCCGGCTGCGCAGGTCGCCGATGGACGGCATGGCAAAGGCCCTCCGCAACTTTGCGGAACTGCCGCCGGAATCAAACGGCGTCACCATGTGGATGGAGTTGTGAGTGTAGTTCTTGAGAACCCTGCTGGCCTTGTTGAGTGCGGAGCCGCCACTGAAAAACAGAACGCGCGGCCCCAGTTCCGGCGCCTTCGCATAGCGGCTGATCCGCACCGGGTCCGGCAAGCGGGCGGTGCGTGATATTCTGATGCTTTTGTTAGATAGCATGGCGGATATACGTTATATTCCTTTTATATACCTGTAAATATCGGTGTATTACACAATAACTGTTGTGGCATGCCGCTGTTGTCCGTGCCCTCCGGGTTGTAACCCTGAGGTGCAGGTGAACCTCCGGCCTTGCCCGAAACTGAAAGCGGATACAGCCTATGGAAAATCTCCTGCCGGAAATACGCAATGCCGTCCGGGCACTGATTCTGCGGGATGATCACATATTACTGCTGCGCAAGCAGGGGTATCCGGATGGCGAGCGGTTCGCCTTGCCCGGCGGCGGGCAGGATCCGGGGGAGAACTTGCGGCAGGCACTGCAACGCGAATGCCACGAGGAGATCGGCACACAGGTACTGATACACGACCTGATTCACGTGGCCGACTATTTCAAGCCGCGCGATACCGACCCCCCCAGCACCCGGCACATGGTCGAGTTCCTGTTCCGCTGCGAGGTGCCGGGTTCCTATGCGCCGATAAATGGCGGGCATCCCGACAAGCACCAGGTCGAGGTCGTCTGGGCGCCGCTGGATTTATTGCCTGACATGCCGCTGTTTCCGCGCACGCTGGCGGTCTTTCTGGGCAGGAGTTTTGCGGACACTGCGAATGTCTATATGGGCGTCATAGACTGATCATGCGCCTGGCGAGGAATATTCGTGAAAACCTGCGTTTTCTGCTGGCCGAGTCCGGCTCACAAATATCCCATTTGCGCACCTACTTCAGGGAACCTGCCAACACCCTGGCGAAACGCATCCTTGACCGTGGCGGCTACGCCTACAACCTCAAGCTGAGAATACACGAGAGCTGTCTTGAACGGATTGCCCGGGCCCGCAAGGCTGACGACAGCGATGTTGCGTCGTTACGGGCACTCGAGTCGGTTGCCACCGACCTGGATCGGCTGACTGAGTTGTGCCGCGACTGCATCCAGCAGCTGGAGCACATGCAGGATCGCCGCTGCCTGCGTTCCGAAGCCTACCGGCCGATGCTGGGCTGGATGATGCGGGCGATCGGCCGCATCGAGCCCGCCATTCGCAACAGCGACACTCCGCTGGCACTTAGGATCGGGCGCCTCAAGCCGCGTCTGGATCTGGCTTGCCGCAAGTTGCGCAAGCAATATACCGACGACCTTAAACACAACAGGAAGGCGACCGAGGATCTCATCACCGCGCTGCTGGTTTCGCATTGCATCGAGCAGATGGGCGACACCCTGCTCAATATCAGCGAGGCCGTGATTTCCGTCAATCTGGGGTATATCGTCAACAGCGATCGCTACCTTTCCCTGCAGACATCAATGGAGCATCTGGGCATCGACGACGCCAGTCGCGGCCTGGTCATTGAAGCCATTGCTGAAACCCGTTCCGGTGGTGCCATTTCCGGCATCACGACACAGGACAGCGAGGACGACGGCTATGTGGCCATTTTCAAGGACGGCGAGAAGCGCAAGCTGAAGGAAGAGCGCCAGGGCCTGGAAAACTGGCACGAGATTTATCCAGGGCTGGCGCCGCGGATTCTCTCCTATCACAAGCGACGGCAATCGGCGGCCCTGTTGATTGAACACCTTGCCGGACTCACGTTTGAACATATTCTCCTGCGCGAGTCCCGCGGGCTGCTGCTGGAAACCCTCGACAGGCTGAATCAGACACTGGAGTCCGTTTGGCGAGAGACCCGTACAAGGAAACCTGTGTGTGCAAACTACATGCGCCAGCTTGCCAGGCGGCTGGACGACGTCTACAGCATTCATCCGGAATTCAGACAGGGCGACATTCGCCTGTGCGGTCGGCAGGTTCCGGCATTCAACTCACTGCTCAAGCGGGTGCTGGCGCGGGAAGCGCAGCTGTGTGCTCCGTTTTCGGTCTATATCCACGGTGATTTCAACGTGGATAACATCATCTACGACCCAGTGGAGAAAAGGATCAACTTCATCGACCTGCATCGCTCCCGCTACATGGACTACGTACAGGACGTGTCCGTGTTCATGGTTTCCTGTTACCGCCTGCAGATTCTCGATTTACCGCTGCGCAGGCGGATCCTGCAGTTGACCCGCGATTTCTACCGCTTCTCGGCGGAATTCGCGGACAAGTCCGGCGACCAGACCTTCGAGATTCGCCTGGCACTGGGTCTGGCGCGTTCCTTCGTAACCTCGACCCGCTTTATCCTCGATAAATCCCTGGCGCGTGCGATGTTCATGCGTTCCCGCTACCTGCTGGAGCAGGTGCTGGCGATCGCCCCCGGGCAGGAAAATTCGTTCCGGGTCCCTGTCAGGGAGATCTTCGTTGGCTGACATGAAAATAGGCGTAGTGGGTATTCCCGGCAAATGGTCCACCGAGATCCTGGCAGATGCGGTCGAGCGGGTGACCGGATTTCGCCTGGTGATCGACATGGCAGCTGTCTGCCTGGACCTGGACAGCGGCAGCCTGCGCTACGGCGGGCAGGACCTGTGCCGGCTGGACGGGTTGATCGTCAAGAAGATCAGTGCCAGCTACAGCCCGAATACCCTGGATCGCCTGGAACTGCTCAGGGTTGCCGAGCAGGCCGGGGTGCGGGTTTTCAGCCGGGCGGAGAATATCCTGCGCCTGATCGACCGCCTGAGCTGTACGGTCACACTGCGCAATGCCGGGATACCGATGCCGGAGACACGCGTGACCGAAGATGTCGATGCCGCCGTCGAGGCAGTGCGGGACTTCGGGCGTGCGGTGTTCAAGCCGCTGTACTCCACCAAGGCCCGCGGCATGTGTGTCATCATGGCGCAACAGCCGGCCGCCGGGATAGAGACGGCGGTGCAGAATTTCCGGCGTGACAACCCGATGATGTATATCCAGCAGCTGGTGGAACTTCCGGGACAGGATATGGGAATGGTATTTCTCGGCGGCAACTACCTCGGGAGCTACGCCCGGGTTAGCCAGGGTGAGGCCTGGAATACCACCATTCACAGCGGCGGCCGCTACGCCGCATGCAAGCCCGGGGACGAAATCGTCGCTCTGGGGCGGCGTGCCCAGGCCCTGTTCGGCATGGATTTCACCACGGTAGACGTGGCCGAGACGCCAGCGGGACCGATTGTGTTCGAGGTGTCCGCGTTTGGCGGTTTTCGCGGCGCCCACGAAGGGATCGGTGTCGATGCCGCCGGTCTTTATGTTGACTATGTGCTGCACGCACTGGAAAGGGGGTGGGCATGAACCCGGATATTGATTCGATCGCCGGCATGTTGCAGGGCGATGCGCAACTGTGCGCCGACACGCTGTCACTCGCACTCGGGGAGTGCACGCTGCTGGTGCGTTCCAACTCCGCGGCAGTGATCGCCGGTTTGCGACAGTATTTCTCGCATGTCCCGGCAGGCAGCGCGCAGCCGGACATGGAAATCATAGCAATCGAGCGCGAAGCGCCCGATACGGGTATCGGTTTTGTCGACTGGCAGCGGGAGCCCGGCAAGACCGGCCGCAAGGATTCCTGTTTTGAGATACCCGGCGGGCGCTTGGTGCGCAAGGTGCGTACCGGCATGGTATTCCTGCAAAGTGAAACGCGGCGGATCGCGGCCGGACCCTGTCTGGAATTCGACAATCAGGTCATCAATTTCATCAATGCACAGTATATGAACTGGCTGCAGCACCGTGGCTGGCTGATTTGTCATTCCGCCGGTCTGGTCTACCGCGGCAAGGGCTTCGGTATTGCGGGATTTTCCGGTGGCGGCAAGTCAACACTGATGCTGCATCTGCTGGATCACGACGAGGTCTGCTACCTCACCAATGACCGGCTGTTCGTGCGCAAGGAGGCGGGACAGACCCGTGCGGTGGGTATTCCCAAGCTGCCGCGCGTGAATCCCGGGACCATCGTGCACAACGCCAGATTGCAGGGACTGATTCCGGCTGACAGGCGCGCGGCGCTGCTGGCCATGCCGGCCGCGGAACTATGGCAGCTGGAGGACAAGTACGATGTGCCCATGGACCTGGTGTACGGTCCCGGGCGGGTCGTTGCCGAGGCGCCGCTGGGAGGTTACCTGGTGCTGAACTGGAGTCGTGACAGCGACGCGGCGCTCAGGGTCGAACCTGTGACACTGGACAATCGCCGCGACCTGCTGGCCGCGATCATGAAATCACCCGGGCCATTTTACCAGTACCCGGACGGCAGCTTTTATCAGGATGATGCGGAGTTTGACGAGCAGGCCTACCTGGACGCACTCCAGGGGGTGGCTGTCCATGAGGTCAGCGGCGGGATTGATTTTGAATTGCTTGCCAGACGCTGTCTGGATGAATTGCTGGTATCGAACTAACGAACGGGGGTAAGGCGGCATGACACGTGAACTGTTGATATTGCGCCATGGCAAGTCCGACTGGGACGCAGGTACCGATGATTTTCATCGGCCGCTGAAAGACAGGGGGAAGCGTGCCGCCCAGCGGGTCGGCGCCTGGCTGCTGCTGCAGGGTCTGCTGCCCGACCATGTGGTCAGTTCACCGGCGGAGCGCGCCAGTGTGACCGCAGAAAAGGCCTGCAAGGCCATGGGCATGAATGCCCGGGCAATCCAGCGGGAGAAGACGGTCTACGAGGCGATGACCGGTGCATTGCTGCAGGTGCTTGCCGGCTGCCCGGAGAGTGCGCAGCGGGTAATGCTGGTGGGACACAATCCGGGGCTTGAGGAACTGCTGGTCTATCTGGCACGGGAGTCGATAGCGTATCCCGCTGACGGCAAGCTGTTACCGACAGCGACGCTGGCAAGGCTGGCAATGCCGGGCGGCTGGCAGGGCTTGCACGCCGGTTCCGCGCGGCTGCTTTCCATTACCCGCCCCGGCGAACTGCCGCAGAAATTCCCGTTCCCGTTTCCCGATGGTCCGGAACGCCGTGACCGTCCGGCCTATTACTACACGCAATCTTCCGTGATCCCCTACCGTCTGCAGGACGGCCGGCCGGAGATCCTGATCGTATCGTCAAGCCAGCGCAAGCACTGGGTGGTCCCCAAGGGTATCAGGGACCCGGGGCTGACACCGCAGGAATCCGCCGCCAGGGAGGCATGGGAAGAGGCTGGTGTGGAGGGACGGGTCGCCGGAGAGGCGCTCGGCAGTTATCGCTACGAAAAGTGGGGTGCGACCTGCACGGTCGACGTGTACCCGATGGAAGTCACCCGCGTCCTCCCGGATGATGAATGGGAGGAGCGGCATCGCGGTCGTGAATGGGTTACACCGGAAGTGGCGCAGAAGCGGCTGTGGCAGACGGAGCTGAAGCCGCTGGTCGCCGCCCTGGTTGCACGGTTGCAGGCAGCTTGAGTCCGGTGTTCAAGGCGTGAGAACGGCATGCCAGGACTGATCGCCGCCCTGATACGACACGGTGACTATGAGCAGTTGCCGGATACACCCAGTGCCCATCAGCCGTTTCCCCTGAATGCCGCGGGCGAACAGCACGCACGCGAGGCTGCGGCGCTGCTTAGGGACGCCTGTATCCGGAACGGCTGGCAGCCGGAATCCTGTATCGACAGCTCCCGCATGCTCAGGGCCTGGCAGACCGCACGGATAATCGCGGATGAGCTCGCGGATTTGCTGCCATCCGGTTTTACCGTGACCAGCTTCGATGCGCTCGCGGAGCGCTGCGTCGGCGCTGCCGCCAACCTCAGCATGGCGCAGATCGAGGACATCATCCAGCGTGACCCGCGATTCCCTGACCTGCCGGAAGGCTGGAAGTCGGACAGCCATTACCGCCTGCCATTGCAGGGTGCGGAGTCCCTCGTAGAGGCCGGTGAGCGGGTGGCCGCGCACCTGCGGCAGCGTACCGCCGGCCTTGCGGCAGCGCCGGACCCGGCGTGCCTGAAAGTGTTCGTCGGCCACGGTGCGGCCATGCGACATGCTGCCTGGAGCCTCGGCGTGCTCGAATTCGGGCAGCTTGCGCAACTCAGCATGTATCATGGTCGCCCGGTATTCATCGAATACCGCCCGGACGCCAGCTGGTGTCATGTCGGCGGAGACTGGAAAGTCCGGTCGCAGGATGCCGTGGAACTGGATTGATGCAATGAAGGCACCTGCCAGCCAGACAAAGCTGCCACGCTACCATGGCCAGAAATGGATAGCAGCCAGGTTACCGCAAGAAGGCCAGTTGTGGCTGCTGGGGAAATACAAGTCGGTACGCAAGGAACGCAGCAACCGGGGGGAACTTGCCAGGGAACTGCGCATGGCCATCGAGGGTGAACCGTGGCGCTGGCCGAAGCGCGCTGTGTACTTTTTTGCCGACCTGCATGCGGACACCGATGCCTTTATCGCGTCGCTGGTAGCCTCGGGAGGCTTCAGCAAGACGGGACCCCGCGACAAGGATTTCAGGCTCACCAGGGCCGGACGCAAGGCGCGTTTTCTTATCGGTGGTGACTGCTTCGACAAAGGTCCGAGCAGCCTGCGACTGCTGCGCATGATTCGCCTGCTGATGGCTGCCGGCGCCGATGTTGAGCTGCTGGCCGGCAACCATGATATCCGCATGCTGGTCGGCATCCGGTCGCTGGATCTGGAGCAGGACCCGAGGACCGAACACTTCTTTGTTCGCATGGGGCCAAAGGTTGTCCCGTTTTTCAGGGAGATCTGTGACGAATACCTGCAGGGCAAAAACGCCCTGCAGGGTATTCCCGACAACCGCGCCTGCCGCCGCAAGCTGTTTCCGCGCAAACGCTGGTTCAGGGAGTTCCCGCAGCTGGCGCGCTGGGACATGCACGAACAGCAGTTGCAGCGCGAGCTGGAACGCATGCAGAAAAAATACGACGCCTTCGAGAAAAGCTGCGCCCGTACCGGACTTTCCATGCGCATGGTCTATGCGGCCGCACGGAAATGGCAGGAACTGTTCCTGCATCCCGGGGGGGAATTTCACTGGTTCTACCGGGGGATGAAGGTCGTGCACCGGGAACGCTCGTTCCTGTTTATCCATGCCGGGCTGGATGACCGCAGTGCGGCGCTGATCGGGGAGAAGGGCCTCGGGCACCTGAACCGGCTGTTCCATGAACAGCTGCAGCAGGACCTGTTTAATTTTTACTACGGTCCCGTGGCGAACATTGTCCGTACCAAGTATCGCGACGCGGACCGGCCACTGACCCGGCGTGGTACCCGGCTGCTTCACAGGAAGGGTATACACGCGATCGTGCACGGTCATGTCAACCGGAACTATGGCCAGAGAATCATGCTGCGCAAGGGCTTGCTGAACTTTGAATGTGATGCCATGGTCGACCGCAACACGCGCAGCAGGCAAGGTCTGAAGGGGCAGGGCGCGGCGGTAACCATCTTTCATCCCGACAGGGTCGTGATGGGGATCAGCACAGATTATCCCTATATCAAGATATTTCAGCCGGAAGCATTGCTGCGCTAGTCGCGGCTGCGGGGCATGTGAGGTTCCAGACAGAGGGTGCAGTTATGAGACAGGGCAAAAAAAGTTTCAGACATGAATCGTTGCAGGACGCCGCGTCAATTCAGGAAATCCTGGCAGCCATTTCCGAGGGCATTGCCAAGGGCAAGGTGAGTTTCAGTGATTCAGACGACAAGATCGTGATGCACCCGGAAGGTCTGCTGCACATGAAGGTGACCGCTTCCCAGGAGGAAGATCGTGATCGCATCAGTATCAGGGTGAGCTGGCAGGTGGAAGACGAGCAGGGTAAAAAGAAGAAGCCACTGAGGGTTTCCGCAAAATGAGGCAGGTGGCATCTGCATCATAAAAGTGCCACTGCTGAAACAACAGATGACGCCGTTCCCCTGCACGGAGGAACCGGGCGCCCCCTGGCAAGGGCAAGCAAATTACTGGAGACACACCTGTATCCTCGGCTGCCTGAAGTCCGTGAACACCGGGCGGTGGAACACATTGCCAATCGGGAAAAATTCGACGGCGCCGCCCGGCTGGAAAATCCGGAAACCCTGCTGGTCCGGGATGCCTGTGTTCCGAATCACTGCGTCGTCGATGTCAGCGTGCCAATCGGGACAGTGCTGCAGGCCATGGTGGCGCTGTCATTTTCACCCGCAAGGACAGGCGTGCCTTGACAAGCCAGGGACCGGTCAGGCCACGGGTCGATCACAAAATGTGCACATGAATTTTGCAGGATCGTCGATGCCTGCAAGTGCACTGTTTGGCGTATACCCGCAAGGACTGCGGCCGACAGGCTCCTAGCTGTTTCGTTCCGCCAGTTCTCCGGGCAGTATCGCCTTGGACATGCGCTTGGCGAAATAATAGATGCGCTTCAGTTTCTCGAGGATATCCATTTCCAGCGTGTAGGCGGCCAGCCGGTTGGGTTCCTCGGCGACCAGGCGCTTGGCTTCGTGCATGGCGGCCGATTCCATAAGCCGGGTAATGTCACCTTTTCTGGCGACTACTTCCTGTGCGGCTTTCTGGTCATTATCCTCCACGGCCTTGAGTGCCAGATCGACCGTGAGTGCGATCGTCTCGTGCAGATTTTCAAGCACCGCCCGTGTGGAATCGCTGATGGAGACGGCCTGCGCAATGCGTTTGTTACCAAGCTGCACCAGGTCTGTTTCAATGATGTCGCCGATATTTTCCAGGTCGTTCACGGCCCCCATAAGGTGCAGCAGTTCCCGGGTCTGTTCGTCGGTCAGGGCCTTCTGGCTGATGCGCCCGAGGTAGGTGACGATATGGCCGTGCAGGATATCGACTTCATCATCGATCTTGGCAACCTGTTTCAATGCGCTGCGGTTGCCGTTGGTGATGGCCGGCATGATGCGCTCAAGCATCTCCCGGACGCGGCCTCCCATGTGGCCCATTTCCATGCGTGCGCGCTCCAGCGCCAGGGATGGCGTGGCGATCAGTTCCTCGTCAAGATACTTGGGCCGGGCGATGAGCATGTCTTCCAGCGGCCTGTCCGGAACCAGTTTTTCCACCAGGCGCACGAACTGGCTGGTGAAGCCGATGAAGATCAGGGTGTTCGCGAGATTGAAGATGGTATGGGCGTTGGCGATCTGGCGCGGTGCCTCCGCCGCCAGCCGGTTCACGCCGCTCAGTTCCGGATGAACGGGAGACAACAGGGTGACGAATTCCGCGAGGTAGGGAATAAACCCGACCCAGAGCAGCACGCCGAAGACATTGAACAGCACGTGCACCACGGCCGCCCGGAGTGCCTCGCGGGGCTTGCCTATCGAGGCCAGCAGGGCGGTGACACAGGTACCGATATTGGCGCCAAAGGCAAGTGCGATACCCGCATTCAGGGTGATGAATCCCTGGGCAGCCATGACGATGATAATACCCGTGGTGGCTGATGAAGACTGGATCAGCCCGGTAAAAACCGCCGCGACGAGTATGCCGATCAAGGGATTTTCCATGCTTGTCATCAGGTCAAGGAACGGCTGGTAACTGCGCAGGGGTATCATGGCGTCGCTCATGACACTCATGCCGAAGAACACCAGGCCAAGCCCCATGATCATGCCGCCGTACTGCTTGATCTTTTCCTGTTTGGAAAAGAACAGCATGCCGAAACCCACGGCGACCATCAGCAGGGCCAGCTTGGTGACCTTGAAGGCGATAATCTGGGCGGTGATGGTGGTGCCGATGTTGGCGCCCATGATAACGCCCACCGACTGGGACATGGACATGAGGCCTGCGGTGATGAAGCCCACAACCAGTACCGTGGTGACGGATGACGACTGGATGATGGCCGTGACGAAGGCGCCGGTGGCTGCCCCCATGAAGCGATTGGCCGTGAGTTTCGCCAGGATGAGCTTCATGCGTTCGCCGGCGACGGCCTTGAGCGAGTCCGCCATCTGTTCCATGCCGAACAGGAACAGTGCCAGTCCGCCAAACAACTGCATACTCATGTTCCACCAGTCCATTGCCTCGCCGCCCGCTGCGGCAGCGAGCGCCGGCATGGCAGCCAGTCCGGCCATGGCGGCACACGCCAGCAGCAGCAAACCGGGTACATTTTTGATGGCAGCGACACGTCTGAAGTCGTTATGCATTATGGTCTCCTTCGAAAAGACGGGTCGAACCTTGCCACGACGGCGAGAGTCACCCGGCTGATTTTTTTGTTCTTTCGATTCCCCCAGCCGCAATCCGCTGCAGGAAGTTTACCCCGGTACCCTGCGGCAGGTTTTGCCCGCTTCTGCAAGGACAGGATACCGGGAACGCAGTATGTCCCGTCATGGCCCGTTCATTGAACGGCGGCAGTGGCGGTCACTTCCCGGTCCTGTTCCGGTGCGGCACCGGTGTTGCTATTTCTTGCGTCTGTCCTTGACGATCATGACCGGGATCTTGGCCAGGCGGACCACCTGCTCGGCCTTCGAGCCCAGCATGATATGCGACAGGCCGGTACGTCCCTGGCTGCCCATGACAATCATGCGCGCACCGACTTTTTCAGCTGCTTCCAGTATCCGCGTGACAGGGATACCGACGACCAGCATGCTTTCGGCGTTTTGCAGTGCTTCCAGCTGGGGATACTTCTTCTGGATTTCCTGCATATATTCCTTCGCCATGTCGGCTGCGATATCCTCCATGCGGCGCAACTGCTTCTTCCTGCCCTTCAGGGCGTTGTACCCGGGAGCCTGGCTGAGGTCATGCACGACGTGAAGTACGCAGACAGGTGCCTGCAGGGCGCCGGCAAGTTCAGCTGCCTGCAGGAGTGCGGATTCAGAATTGGGGGAGAAATCGATCGGGACCAGTATCGGTTGTTTGGCTGCCTTTGATGTCATTGCTGTTTCCTTCTTCGCTATCGAATATGCGGTGCGAAAGCACGTAACGTCTTCTGCTGCAATTTACCGGAGGGATCGCCTCACTGTCACGATGCCCCCGGCACTGGTGCCATGCACCCGGTCATGCTGCAGGTTTTCCCTGATCGGGGCCACTTAGCCACTGCTCTTCAGGCGATTATGGAAGTGGTTAAGCAATTTCTTGCGCAGCTTCGACTGCTGGTGCTTGGCAGCGGCATTCATGCGCTTGCGTGCCAGTTCGATAAAGGTCTCCTGGGCATCGAGCGGCTGCTTTCCGGGGATGTCCTGGCGCTCGATATAGCTGCCGTCGGACTGCATTTCCCAGACATTCCGGGTGCTGGAAAGCTGCACATCCAGGATGAGACGCAATTCCTGCTTCAGTCTGGCATCATCGACCGGAGTCACGACCTCGACACGGCTCTCCAGGTTGCGGGTCATAAGGTCCGCTGAACCAATGTAATACTCCTCGTCGCCGCCGTTCTTGAAGTAGTAGATGCGGGCATGCTCCAGGAACCGGCCGATGACACCAATCACCTGCACGGTTTCCGTCAGTCCCGGCATCCCGGGACGCAACCGGCAGGTGTCGCGTACGATGAGGTCCACCTTGACGCCCGCCTGGCCGGCACGATAAAGCGCCTTGGTGATGTCGACATCCTCCAGCGCATTCATCTTCAACTGGATGACTCCGGGAGACTCCGCTGTGTGATTCTTGATCTCGCGGTCGATTTTATCTATCAGGGCTTTCTTCAGGGTATACGGCGATGTCAGGATCTTGCGGTAGCGCGGTGGCGGGGAGTAGCCGGTGAGGTAGTTGAAAAGCTCGGTCAGGTCCTGGGCGATGGCCTCGTCATTGGTCAGCATGCCCAGGTCGCAGTACAGGTGCGCCGTACCCGCATGGTAGTTGCCCGTGCCGATATGAACATAACGCTGCAGCCCCTTGTAGTCCTTGCGCACGATCAGCAGGACCTTGCTGTGGGTCTTGAGGCCGACCACGCCATAGGTGACGTGAATGCCGGCCCGCTCCAGACGTCGCGCCCAGCCAATGTTCGCCGCCTCGTCAAAGCGCGCCTTCAGTTCGACCAGAACCGCCACCTGCTTGCCGTTGCGAGCCGCCTGCACCAGCGACTGGATGATATTGCCTTCCTCCGAAGTGCGATACAGGGTCATCTTGATGGCGAGCACTTTCGGGTCTTCGCTGGCGGTTCGCAGGAAGCGTTCCACGCTGGTGCTGAAGGACTCGTAGGGATGCTGCAGCAGCAGGGCGCCGCGCTCGCGAATGATATGGAAGATATTGCGTGGGTCATGCGCCAGGCGGGTATGGTCAATCGGCTTGTGCGGCTTGTCATGCAGTTCGGGAATATCCAGGCTGGCGATCTCGAACAGGTCGCGCATGCCCATCAGGGCCTCGACCTGGAAGACGTCGGCTGCCTCGTCAAGGCCAAGCTCCGCCGCCAGCATGCCGCGATGTACCGGGATCATGTCCCTCGCCACCTGCAGCCTGACAATCGGTGCGAAGTGCCGGTCACGCAGTTCTGACTCAATCATGGCCAGCAGGTCGTCCGCCTCTTCTTCCTCGACCTCGACAATAGCGTTGCGTGTGACCCGGAACAGTTCACTGGCATGTATGACCATGCCGGGGAACAGTGTGTCCAGATTGTTGGCGATGACATCATTCAGGGTTACGAAGGTGTTTTCATTGCCGACACGGATGAAACGCGGTGCGATATCCCGTGACACCGGGACCTTCACCCGGGCGAGATGGCGGGCGGTCCCGCCAGGGTGGCTCAGTGATACCAGCAGGTTGATCGCCAGGTTGGAGATGAACGGGAACGGATGCCCCGGGTCCATGGCCAGCGGCGTCAGCAGCGGGAAGATATTGGTAATGTAACTGTCACGCAACGTTTCCTGCTCGGCAGGTTTCAGGTCGGTATAGTTGGTCAGGCGTATGCCCTCGGCTGCAAGCAAGCCGAGTAGTTCGCGGAAAATCCGGTTCTGTTCGTGATGCAGCGTGCGAACCACCATCTGGCTCTCGCGCACCTGTTCCAGTGGTGTCCTGCCGTCCACCGTTGTCGTGCGGATGCCTGCCGCGATCTGCTGCTTCAGCCCACCAATGCGCTTCATGAAAAATTCATCGAGGTTGTTGCTGACGATAGCCAGGAACTTGACCCGCTCCAGCAGGGGGGTGCGCGCATCCGCGGCCATATGCAGCACGCGGCGGTTGAATTCCAGCCAGGTCAGCTCGCGGTTGAGGTAGAGCTCGGGGGCGTCCAGGTTGAACTCCGGCTTCCGGGGCGTTCTCTGGCCGGCGACTTTCCGCTTTGCCGGGCGTGTGCCGGGGCCTGATTTTGCCGGCGTGGTTGTACGTGGCGACCGGGTTCCACTCGCTGCGCGGGTTTTCTGCGGACCTTCCTGCTGCTTGTCCATTATTGTTAAATGACTCCTTATAGAATACTTTTGAAGTATATCAGCTTGGCCAGACTGTTAGGATAGGATTAGGTTACTATTAGGGTAACATGTGTCGCGCCGGTATGCCGCGGGGCATGCAAGGTTACGCACCGGTGATTGCGGTGCAGCAAATGTTCATCTGGCAGGGGGTTAGCGGGGCTGTCGTGAGGTCAACCGGGGCGAGTGGTTATGGAGAGTATTCTCAACGAATTGATGCAGCAGTGGGCGCTGGTCAAGGCGTTCTTTACTTTCGATACCTCCCGGCTGGCGTCTACCGATATGATCCTCCGCCTGTGTCTGCAGGGTCTGCTGCTGTGCGGTTCGGCTTTTTTCTCGGGTTCTGAAACCGCGCTGTTCTCGCTTTCCAGGCTTGACCTGCAGAAATTGCGCCGCGAGCGGCACCGCCACTCGGAAACACTGCACGCGCTGCTGGACCAGCCCCGGCGCCTGATCATTTCCATCCTGTGCGGCAACGAACTGGTCAATATCGCCTCGGCCGCGAATATGACAGGCATTCTGGTTACCCTCTACGGCGTGGACCGCGCCGGTCTTATCAGCGTGCTGGTGATGGTACCCATGCTGCTGCTGTTCGGCGAAGTCACGCCAAAGACCATCTCGGTCTCAAACCCGGTGCGGATCAGTACCGGGGTCGTCGCGACGCCCATGAACCTGTGGGTCAGGATCGTGGCGCCGCTGGTGTGGGTGATTCGCAGCGTGGCGGACCGCATTACCACGCTGATCGTCGGTGAGGAAAAAGCGGCCGAGAATATCCTGCAGCTGGACGAATTTCGCACCCTTGTCGAAGAAGTCGCCAGGGAGGGGGAACTGAACGCGACCGAGCGGGCGCTGATCTACAATCTCCTCGAGGCCGGTGATACCGAGGTCGTTGAAATCATGACGCCGCGCACCCGCACAGCGTTTCTCAACGCCGATATGTCGGTACCGGAGATGGTTGAGCGGTTCCGGTCTTTCAGGCACCCCAGGGTGCCGGTATTCCGCGTGCATCGTGACAATCTGGTCGGGTTCGTCCATGCCGAGGATGTGCTGCGGCATATCATTGATGGCACCGATCTCTCTGCACTTGTTCCCGAAGACCTCATGCATCCGCCTGTGGTAGTGCCACTGACGAAGAAGGTGGACGAGATGTTCGACTTCTTCCAGTCAAAAAACGCCCGTGCTGCCGCAGTCCTGAACGAGTTCGGTGGCGTCGAGGGTTTTGTCACCATGAAGGATGTGCTGACCTTCATTTTCGGTCAGATATCGGGAGAAGTGCTGGGCCAGGAGCATTACCAGGAGCGCGACGAGAATTATTACGAAGTGCCTGGCGACATGAGGCTGAACGATTTCAATAACCTCACCAATTTCGGTATCGCGGACCCGCGCATGACTACGATCGGCGGAGTGGCATTCCGCCATCTGGACCGCCTGCCCAGGGTGGGCGACCAGGTTACCGTCGAGGGCATCACCATCACGGTCCTCGAAATGGATGAGCACCGCATCGACAGGGTGCGTGTCAGCCGCGGCGAGGGGGCAGAGGAAGCGGCCATTGTCGATCAGCAGGAAGCGGATGAACCAGGCGGGGCAGTGACAGCGGGCACCGCCGCCAGCGAACCCGGCGATCAGGAACATGCTGCCGGCGGAGAGGATCCATTGTCAGCCGGCGGGCGACTTGATGACGCGCCGGACGGCGGGACACGTCAAAACAGTCCTGCGAACAGCGGAACAGGCATCGTCCCGGCGCACGCCGCAAATGAATCCGGGCCTGACGATGCGCAGCCGGCGCAGGAACACAAGGCGCTCCACTGAACGAGGACACGGTTATGGAATACATTTTTCTACCTCTGGTTATGCTGGTGCTGCTGCTCCTGAAGGGGTTCTTCTCGGGGTCGGAAATTGCACTGGTCAACTCGGACAAGCTCAAGTTGCATCACAAGGCCAACCAGGGCAACCGGGGCGCCAAGATGGTGCTCAAGCTGTTCCAGACGCCGGATGTATTGCTGGGCACCACCCTGGTCGGGACCAATATATCAACGGTTATCCTGGTAACGCTGGGCACCATGCTGATGATTCGCTACTTCGGCGAGATTGGCGACCTGTATGCGGTACTGCTGTTTACCCCGTTGTTTCTGATACTCGGTGAAATCGTGCCCAAGAGTGTCTATCAGCAAAAGTCCGACGAGATAGCACCCATAATCGTTTATCCCCTGAGGTTATTTTCCACGCTGTTCTATCCCGTCGTGTTTGTGTTCTCGCGCATTGCCCGGTTCGTGGCGCGCCTGGTCGGCGGCGGGAAGACCGAGCAGAATGTTTTCATCACGCGGGAACAGATGCGCATGGTTGTGGAGATGGCTGATCGTGGTGCCAATGTCGATGTCTTCGACAAGGTGCGTATCAAGCGCGTGATCCGCTTTGCCGAAACCTCGGTTGGCGAGGCCATGATCCCCGTGGCCGAGATGACGGCGCTCAATCGCAACCGCGATACCCGCAGCGCCATTACCCTGGTGCGCCGGCGCGGCTACAATCGCCTGCCGGTGTACAGCAGGAATATCAGCAACATAGTCGGTATCATCACCCTGACGACCTGGGACCTTATGGACGCGGAACTGTCCAGCCGCCCGCTGGAGGAACTGATCCAGCCGGCGCACTATGTTTCTCCCTACCAGAGCATCGACCAGTTGTTGCCGGTGCTGCGCAACCGGGAGGACCACATGGCCATCGTCGTCGACGAGTTCGGCTCCGCCGTCGGCATGATCACCATGGAGGATATCCTGGAAGAAGTGGTCGGCGAGATCGATGTTGGCTACGACTTCGAGGAATACCTGCCGAGGCGCAAGCGTGGTTTCGAAATGCTGGGTGAGGAGGCCTATCTGATGGATGCCCGTATGCCCATATCAGAAGTCAACGAGGTGCTTGGCGCGAGCCTGCCGATCGGCGAATCGCATACTATCGGCGGGTTGATGATGGCGCGTCTGCGGCATATTCCGCAGGAAGGCGAGTCGCTGACCGAGGCCGGGTTCAGGTTTACCGTTGCCGAGGCATCCGACCGGGCTGTCCTCAAGCTGCGGGTCGAGCCGGCCTGACGGCGGGCTTACATTGCCTGATTAGGCGAAAAGCCGCCGGTTTTTTGCAGAGTGGACGGCGGCAGGATTTCGCACTTGGGGAACCTTGCCAGCGTGACAATACGGGGAGTTCCTTCCCCTATTGTGACTTCTGTCAGGTCGATCTCGTTGCACGGTTGCTCCGGTGCATCGCCGATCAGGATGCCCATCTTGTTCAGGCGGAGGGAAAATTTCCTGAGCCGGACAAAATCTTCCGGATTTTTGAAGACGGTCACCACCTGTTCCATGGTGGCCTGCGGGGTCGCCAGCGGTGCGCTGGAGAGTTCCGTTTCCAGTTTTTCCAGCTGCCGGCAGGTGTCCTGGTACTCGGCAGCCACCGTGGCATCTGCTGATTTCTGCATTGCCGTCTGCTGGCGGCGTTGCCTGGACTTGAGTACCTGCAGCTCGGCATTGAGCTGGTGGTTTGTCAGCCGCATCCTTGTGATGCGGTCCAGGGCGTTGGTGACCAGACCGTCAAACAGGCACCGCTTGAGCCCCTGCCTGGTTTCCGGCTCCCCGGGGGCCGGCGAATAGATGCGATGGTCTGAAAAATTAACCGCGACCTGGCGGACATCCTTTTTCAGGATATCTCCCGAGAGTTCCATGCCCAGCACGGTCTTCTCGGACATCCTCATGCACAGCAGTGCACAACACTCCATGGCGTCATTGTCGCCGTAACCTTCCATGAAATCCTTGATCTCGGAGCTGTGGCTGAAGATAGCCCGCATGTCCGATACATTGGCAAAATAGGCATTGACATAGGGGTCGGTAACAAAGGTATGGCGATTGACCTCGATCCCCCCCGGTATCTGCTCCACCAGTTCGTCCGCGAAAGCCAGCGACGAGCGTATGACGTCCTGAAGTTTGTTGCGGTAGCCGGATACCAGTCTGATCCTGCCATCCGTACCGTCTACCACGCGTTCCACGGTGCCGAGGATGTCCGTGATTCCTGCATTGGTCTTGCGCTGCAGCTTGCGCTGTGCGTTCGCACGCCATTCGGAAAATCTGATGTTCAGGAAATCCTTCAAACCCCGCCCCTTCAGCCTGTACCGCCGGTGTCGCGTTATTGCCCGGGCACCTGCGCATTCACATGCCCGCCCGATTCGTGGCTATTTTTATCTTGTTCAGTCAGGAACTTGACTGCCTCTCCGGTAAATTATAGTGCCAACGACGCTTTACTGCCATGGGGTATTCGCGGTTTTGAAGCCCGGGGGCGATGTGCGATAATCCGGGCCCCGAAAAGAACCCGGTTGCGGAAGAAAATATGAAAAACAAACGGCAGCGCAAAAAAACGACCATGGCGGAGCTTGCCGACCGGCATGTTCTCTATGAAAAGTCAGTTCAGGATGTTGACCAGGAATACCGGTTTGTAAACAAGACGTTTCGCAAATTGCGGGACAGACGACCGCACCATGCGCGGGAAGACTTCTGCGGTACGGCCAGTATGTGCTGTGAATGGGTGCGGCGCCGCAAGCAGAATACTGCTATCGGTGTCGATCTCGATCCGGATGTCCTGGCCTGGGCCCGGGATCACAACCTGGCCCGCCTCAAGCCCGATGCCAGGCAGCGGGTCACCCTCCTCGAGGCGGATGTGTTCGATGTGCAGACACCGCAGCAATTCGATGTGGTGCTGGCCATGAATTTCAGCTACCAGTTGTTCATGACCCGGGAGAGGCTGGGCGGCTATTTCAGCAAGGTGCGTGAGGCGCTGGTCGATGACGGCATCCTGTTTCTCGATGCATTCGGTGGTTACGACACTTACCGCGAGATCAGGGAAAAGCGCAAGTACAAGGGCTTTAAATATATCTGGGAACACGCCAGTTACAATCCCATTGACGGACATATGGTGTGTCACATCCATTTTGCCTTTCCCGATGGCTCGCGGCTGAAGCGGGCCTTCAGCTATGAATGGCGCATGTGGACCTTGCCGGAGTTGCGTGAACTGCTGGTCGAGGCCGGGTATTCCCGGGTGACGGTTTACTGGGAGGAGACAGACCCGGAAACCGGGGAGGGCGCCGGGGTCTATTCGCCTGCAACGGTTGGTGACGCGGACCCAGGTTGGGTCTGCTTTCTGATCGCGGAAAAGTAGACGCTTGCGGATTCTATTTCCGAGCGGTCATGGCGAAGATCACGGTACTGAAGGCAGGGGAGAATGACCGGTCTCCGTTCCTGCGCGGCATCCTGGTGCAGTCACTTGTGAATGCCGGGTTGCCCTTCGCCGATGCCTACCAACTGGCGCAGCAGGTCAGGAATGAACTTCAGGATCTGCAGGAAATCACCAGTACCCGTCTGCGCGCGCGGGTAGCCGACATGCTGGAAGCAGGCCATGGGCGGGCGTTGCGCAAGGCCTATGAAGCCAAACCGCGGCAAGGGCAGGGCATCATCGTGCACACCCAGACACGCAGCGCGCCGTTTTCCGCCGGGATCCTGTCGCATTCCCTGGAGGCCTGCGGCATTGCCCAGGAGGTCGCGCAGCAGGGCGCGCGCAAGGTATATGCCCGCCTGAAGCAGACCGGCCACCGGGAGATCGATCACAAGGCCCTGCGCCGCGTGATATACCGCTGTCTGAACGAGCATTGCTCAGCCGAAATGGCCGAACGCTATCTGTCATGGCGCCGGTTTGAGAACAGCGGTGACGCATTGATTGTGCTGGTTGGCGGCACCACGGGCAGTGGCAAGAGCACTGTGTCAGCGGAGCTGGCGTACCGCATGAATATTTCGCGTAGCCAGTCCACCGACATGATGCGGGAAATTATCCGCGCCTACCTGTCTCCACAAATGGTGCCAACCCTGGGCTACTCCAGCTTCGAGGCGTGGCGCGGACTGCCGGGTTCCATCGAAGGTCAGAGCCTGGAGATCGAGAATCTGGTGATCGCCGGATTTCTGTCCCAGTTCGCTGCGATGAAACTGGCGCTGGAGGCAACCATCAACCGGGCAATCAGGGAACGCCATCACCTCATCGTCGAGGGCGTGCACGTGGTGCCGACGGAATTGACCCTGGATATCAGAAACGGTGGCGCAATTGTGGTCCCCATAAAGCTTGCGACCATGAAGAAATCACTGCTGCGCAAGCAGTTGAGCCGGCGCGACTGCGAGAGCGGCGACCATCCGAAGTCCCGTGCCCTGGAAAAAATAGACGATATCTGGGAGTTGCAGTCCTGGTTGCTGAGCCAGGCAGACAAGGCAGGCATACCGATCATCCAGAACTGGTACATTGAGGATACGGTGAGCGAGGCCCTGGCGCATGTGACACAAGGTGATCATGAAACACTACCCGCCGCACATACCCGATGATGATGACAGTGTGTGGCACTGACAAACCACAGGCAGGCAACCGCTAGCCGGGGTACGGACGGGAATAAACTGCAATCATGGCTACCAAGATCGAGCGTAACTTTCTTGTAAAGGGCGATACCTGGCGCGGCCTACCGCCAGGGTTATCTTTCCACGGAACCCGACCGCACCGTCAGGGTCCGTGTGGCTGCCGGCAAGGGTTAACTCACCATCAAGGGCAAAACCGTCAATGCCACACGCGCCGAATACGAGTATGGCATTCCATTACAGGGTGCCGACGCGATGCTGGACGACCTGTGTGCGCGACCGCTGATTGAAAAGACGCGCTACCGGATCGAGAATCAGGGTCTGGTTTGGGAAATCGACGAATTCGAGGGGGAGAATGCGGGGCTTGCCATTGCCGAAGTGGAGCTTGCCTCTGTGGACCAGGTGGTCGCACTGCCGTCGTGGGTCGGTGAAGAAGTCACCACGGAGTCGCGCTATTACAACGCGAACCTGATAGCCAATCCTTATTCCCGCTGGCCACGCTGAAGCCTCTGCCAGAATTGGCGCTTGGGAAATTAATAGTTGAGTATAATCATTTAAAAACATGCGGATATCATAACTACCTCATCTTTTGGGTCATATCAGGGCGCGGCCCCTGAACGTATTTTGTTGTGACAGGATTGGCAGCCAGGGGCTGGAATCCAGGACATTCCCGGGTTCTGGTTTATGTTGATTTACTGGCTGTTTTTGCTAAAATTAGCTTGATTTTCGGGACCGGCTTCTGCCGGCTCATAACAATAATACAGAGGCATCGGGCGCAGGTGGCAGACATTTCTGTCATACCCGATGAAAACCATAATGACGCGACAGATTCAGCTGCAGGGGGTTGAGCAGTTACCCTTGCAAGAAACAGATAATCTGATCTTCTTCAGACGGGCAGCCGATCAGAAGGGTGACGGCGAGCGCGCGTTACACAATGTCCTTGACGGAACAGTTCCGCGCCTGTCAGAGGCAGCCTCTCCAACCGTCAGGGTATACACGCTCGGCCGGTTCTCCCTGCTACTGCACGGACAACCTGCGGTGTTTGGCCGCAAGACGCCGCATCGTCCCCTTGAATTGCTGAAGGCCATTATTGCCTATGGCGGGCGCGACATCAGTCTCTCCCTGCTAACGGCGGCCCTGTGGCCGGACAGCGATGGCGATGATGCCAAGCGTGCTTTTGATACAACCCTGTTCCGGCTTCGCAGGGTCCTGGGTGATGACCGGGTCATCACCCAGCGGGAAGGCAAGGTGACACTTGATTCCCGCTACTGCTGGACGGATGTGTGGGCATTCGAACGCCTGCTGGGCCGGCTGAATCGTATTCGCAAGCTGGATGCGGCAGGCAGGGACGCACTGGCGCTGGAGCGACTGACCGCACAGCTGCTGGCGCTCTACCAGGACCATTTCCTGGCACGTGAAGACATGGCGTCGTGGTCTGTTTCACTGCGCGAGCGGTTGCGGAGTAAATATATACACAATCTCCTGGAGACCGGCCATTACTGGGAAACACACGGCTTCTGGGAAAAGGCCATGATTTGTTACCAGACTGGTCTTGATGTCGACGATCTGATCGAGGCTTTCTACCAGCGATTGATGGTGTGCTACCTGAAATTGCAGCGTTACTCGGAAGGTATGGCGGCCTATCGACGCTGCGTCCGGGTGCTGTCCATCGTCCTGGGCCTGCAACCGGAAGCGGTCACTGAATCCATTTACAATGAGTTGAAGTACACGCGCGCAACAAAACAGCCAGCCTGAAACTCTCCGGCGTGGTTGCTCCCGCAATCGCTGATACCCCCCGAATGGCGCTTGCTTGAGAAGCCTGCCACGGAAACACACGCACGCACACAGAACTACTTCCTGAACGAATTATTTATCCTGCTGCTTTTTCCCGCGTGTTTCCGTGGGTGATTGAATCTTGATATTGATGGCGCAGCTTGACCAGGCAGCACTCGTGCGTACACCCGGCCTGCACGCACAACCGCCGCCGCTTATTCTTCAGGCGGCGTTTCCCCCATTCCGCTAATGGAACCGTGTTGCTGCCACAGGGTTGAAGTCTGTGTCTGTTTGCGGGTTCTGCTTACCGTGCAGGAATCCGAATTTGTAAGCGATCTGTAAGTTTTCCAGGTCTATGGTCGCATTGAGAACAATAAATTGAATGTGATCATTCTCTGGAGGGGTCATGGATAGCTACATTGTGAGGATATACAGAAGAAGCCAGGGCGACCCGGATGAACTCGCCGGCCTGGTAGAAACGGTCGGGACAAGTGATCGCTTGTCCTTCAGGAATTTTCCCGAGTTGACATCTGTTCTGCGCCGCATGCTCGCGCATGGCGCTGCTGATGCGGTTGTCAAGCTGCAGCAAACAGATACAGAAGCGAAACCTGAAAGGGTCAACCTGAACCTGGTTGCGGGACACAAGGGGTGGCAGACATGAAACAGATGAAAACAATACTCGGCACTTTCCTGGTTGCTGTGCTCCTCGTTGTCAGTCGTGCAGAGGCTGCAACCGTTCAGTACATGCTGGACCAGTCCAATACGCTTGCAGATAATATCGACTACCTGCTGGTCACAATCTCCGATGATCAATCCGGCCAGCTTGACTTCCTGGTTGAAACCCAGCCTGCGCTCAATGAGATGTCCGGGGAAAACTTTGGAATTGCCTCTTTCGGTTTCAACCTGGGCGAAGGGATCGAACTTTCCAATGACGATTTCCTGGTACCCGAAAAGTGGAAGGTGCAGTTCAACAAGGGAATGAGTGAGGCCGGAATGTTTGATGTACGCTTACTCGGAACCGGTCAAACCCGCCAGGATCCTCTGCAATTTTCCGTCCTGGGTCTGGAACTCGGGGACATCATTCCAGGCTTCGCTTCGCATGTTGCCGGTTTCAAGGAAGGAACTGATCTTTGCTTCAAGGAGAATAGTGAAATGTGCAACAAGGAAGATGGTCATATTTCCAGCGCATTCTTCTACGGTGACAGACTGGTGTCAGCAGTACCCGTGCCTGCCGCCATCTGGCTGTTAGGCTCGGGTATGCTCCTGCTTGGCGGAATCGCAATACGACGCCGCGCCTGAACATAACGTATTTTTTCCAGCTCCGTAAATTCGCCCCGGTTGGCAGTGTCAACCGGGGGTTTTTTTTGCCATCCGCTGCGAGCGCAGCAGGACATGACGATACCATTCGGTTACATTAGGCGCCGGGGTATTGTTACCCCGCTAATGCAGGAGTGGCAATAGTATGGCCCTGAGAACGAAAACACTGCTGGCACTGGCAGGCGTCATGTCCCTGGTTTGCACCTGTCCGGTGACTGCAGGTCTGTCTGATTACATGGATTCTCTGAAAGGGGTAATGGCTACCAGTCCGACAGGTGTTCCTGCAGCTGCGGATTCGCTCAGCAATGAGGAAGTTGTGGCCGGTCTCAAGGCGGCGCTGCAGAAAGGCACGCGCTTTGCGGTTGAATCTCTCGGCAAGGATGGCGGCTACCTCGACAACGCTGCTGTCAGGATTCCGATGCCGGACAGTCTTGCCTGGGTGGAAAAGAGCCTGCGCAAGCTGGGTCAGGACCAGCTTGCGGATGAGTTCGTTGTCTCGATGAATCATGCGGCGGAGCAGGCGGTTCCCGAAGCGGCGGCAATTTTCAGTGATGCCATCCAGACGATGACGCTGGATGATGCCCGTGCCATCCTCACCGGTCCTGATGATGCGGCAACACAGTATTTCCGGGTGCATACCGGGACCGCGCTGACCGAGCGCATGCGACCGATAATTTCCCGCGCCACGGCGGAGGCCGGGGTGACTTCGGCCTACAAACGCATGCTTGCCAGTGCCGGCGGTCTGGGCAGCATGCTTCCCGGTAATGTGACGGATATCGATGGATATGTGACGCAGGAGGCGCTGGACGGCCTGTTCAGCATGATTGCCATCGAAGAGCAGCAAATTCGTGAAAATCCGCTGGCCCGTTCCTCGGACCTGCTCAAAAAGGTATTTGGCAGTGTATCTCCCTGATACGGACGCGCAGCCAGGCGCAGTCCGTGTGCCGAGCATGCATAATATTCACTAGGCAAGGCTGGTCGGATACATGGCACGAGGGCGCAAGCGCGGGCGCAGGAAATCACGTCGCAAGGTCATCAGGCAGGGCTTCCCGTGGTCGGGGTTGATCCTGTTGCTGTGCCTGCTGCTGGCAGGGTATGTGGCGTACCTCGACCTGCAGGTGCGGCAGCAGTTTGACGGCAAGCGCTGGTCGTTGCCTGCCCGCGTCTATGCGCGTCCACTCGACCTGTATGTTGGCAGGGAACTCACCACCGAGCAGTTCCAGACCGAACTGCGTGCCTTGTATTACCTTCCCGTCAAGAAGGCCACCCAGCCCGGCAGGTTTTCAAAAAACGGCAGTGAATTTCATGTTGTAACACGGCCATTCACCTTCTGGGACGGCCAGCAGGACAGTGCCAGTCTCCGTGTCGGCTTCTCCGGCGACAGGATCAGTGCGCTGAGTGATGCAGGCACGGGCCGTCCCGCGAGTCTCGCCCGGCTGGATCCGGTGCTGGTCGGCAGTTTTTACCCCGCCCACAACGAAGACCGGGTGCTGTTAAAGCTGGATGATGTCCCGGTCAGCCTGACCGATGCCCTGATCGCGATCGAGGACCGGGGTTTCTACAAGCACCATGGCGTGGCACCGCTGGCAATACTGCGGGCACTATGGGCCAACGTGCGTGCCCGGGGCGTGGTGCAGGGCGGCAGCACCCTGACCCAGCAACTGGTGAAGAACTTCTTTCTGAGCAGCGAGCGTTCCCTGACACGCAAGCTCAATGAAGCCATCATGGCGCTGTTGCTGGAAATACATTATGAAAAGGACGAGATTCTCGAGGCCTACCTGAACGAGGTCTATCTCGGCCAGGATGGCAATCGCGCCGTGCACGGTTTCGGCCTGGCCAGCCATTTCTACTTTGAAAAACCGCTGGCCGAGTTGAACGTAGAGCAGACCGCGCTGCTGGTCGGTCTGGTCAAGGGGCCGTCCTACTACAATCCGCGGCGCCACCCGGAGCGCGCCCGCGACACGCCGCAACCTGGTGCTGGACGTCATGGCGGAACTGGGGCTGATCGAGCGCGCCGAAGCCGAGCGCGCCAGGAACAGGCCGCTGGAGGTCAGCAAACAGGGACGCAAGGCGATCAACACGTTTCCGGCATTCCTCGAGCTGGTGCGCCGCCAGTTACAGCGCGATTACCGTGACGAGGACATCACCTCGGAAGGCCTGAGCATTTTCACCACGCTGGATCCGCAAATGCAATGGCAGCTTGAGCGGACTCTGGCATCCGGATTGCAGCGCCTGGAAAAAGGCCGCCGCATCGAGGGCGGCAAGCTGGAGGGGGCCGCGGTTGTGACCTCGGTGCAGGGGGGTGAGGTGCTGGCACTGGCCGGCGGGCGTGATCCGAAATTTGCCGGCTTCAACCGGGCGCTGGATGCACACCGCCAGGTGGGTTCGCTGCTGAAACCCGCCGTCTACCTGACGGCGCTGGAAAAACCGGAGCGCTACACGCTGGCCACGCTGCTGGATGACAGCCCGCTAACCTACACTGCGCGCAACGGCACTGTCTGGAAGCCCGGTAATTACGACAAAATGAGCCATGGCGAGGTACCCCTCTACCAGGCGCTGGCGCATTCCTACAATATCAGCACGGCACGGCTGGGACTGGACCTCGGCATCGATTCCATCGTCGCAACCCTGCGGCGTCTCGGGGTGGAACAGCGTCTGAATCCCTATCCCTCGCTGGTGCTGGGTGCAGTGGAAATGACGCCCCTGCAAGTGACGGGTTTGTACCAGACCTTTGCCAGCGGCGGCTTTCTCACGCCGCTGCGAGCCATCAATGCGGTGCTGGCGGCGGACAAGACCCCGCTGCAGCGTTACCCCCTGAGCGTGCGCGCCGTGGTAGCCCCGGCACCCGTATACCTGGTCAACACGGCCCTGCGTTATGTCGTTCGTGAAGGGACCGGACGCGCACTGTACCAGGTCCTGCCTGAGGACTGGGATATCGCCGGCAAGACCGGCACTACTGATGATCTGCGTGACAGCTGGTTCGCCGGTTTCAGCGGCGACCACCTGGGCGTGGTCTGGATCGGGCGTGACGATAATGCCTCAACCGGTCTGACCGGTTCCAGCGGCGCATTGACCATCTGGCGTGATCTTTTCCGGCATTTCGGCAGCCCCGGCACGAACCAGCCCGTTGCGGAGAATATCGAGTACCATGACATCGATCCGGCGACTGGCCTGCTGGCTGATGCCGGCTGCGCGGATGCCGTACAATTACCGTTTATTACCGGTAGCGCACCGCACGGGAATGCACCCTGTGCACGGGGCGATCAGGTCCTGCCTAATCCGGTTGACTGGTTCAAGGAGTTGTTTCAGTGAAATCATGCCTGTTGCCTGTTGCCGCGGTTGTCCTGTTGCTGCTGTTCGTACAGGGCTGCAGCACGTCACCCCCGGCGCCTTACCCGCCACCTGTCGTGGAAGAGGGCGGCACACAGCCGGGCGCAGCCGGCGCGACCGGTCACCCCCGGCGGTATTCAGCCACAACCCGGCCCCCGGGCTGTCACGCCCAGTTCACCCGCGGTGGTCGCATTGCTGGGACAGGCCGAGGACCATGCCAATGCCGGTGACCTGGAATCGGCCGCCGCATCGCTGGAACGCGCCATTCGCATCGAACCGCGCAACCCGCTGCTCTGGTACCACCTTGCCACCGTCAAACTGGCGCAGCAGGAAGCGGCACAGGCGGAGCAGCTGGCGGTCAAATCCAACAGCCTGGCCGCAGGCAATCGCTTGCAGCAGTCGCGCAACTGGCGCCTGATCGCCAGGGCGCGCCAGGCGCTCGGCGACGGGACCGGCGCGCGTGCGGCCGAGCGACGCGCTCGAGAACTTGAAGATCACTAGCTATGAATTGCTTGTCGGCACATTTTCATGCTGAATCTCCCGCAGTGTTGTCCCGGGTTCGTTTCCGCATGCCGCCAGTAAGCCAATGGCTGATGTTTTGGCGGTGCGCGGCGGCATGAGTGATATCGCCGGGCTGCTAGGCAGCGCCGGCCCGCTTGCCGCGAGTTTGCCCGGCTTTTCACCGCGACTGGAGCAGCAGCAAATGGCCGAGGCGGTCGCTGCCGCCATTGCCGGTCGCGAGCACCTGGTCGTAGAGGCCGGCACTGGCACCGGCAAGACCTTTGCCTACCTGCTGCCCGCGTTGCGCTCCGGTCTGAAAGTCATCGTCTCCACGGGTACCCGGCATTTGCAGGATCAGCTTTACGGCAAGGACCTGCCGGTGATACGTGCGGCATTCAACCTCCCGGCCAGGGTGGCGCTGCTCAAGGGGCGGGCCAACTATCTCTGCTGGCATCGCCTGGAGACGGCAGCCGGTGACGGCCGCAAGCTGTCCCGCCTGCAACTCCAGGATCTGGAACAGATACGCGCCTGGTCGGGCAGGACACACAGCGGCGATATCGCCGAACTGGGTGTGGTCGCGGAGGATTCCGTCGTCTGGCCGCGCGTTACCTCGACCGTCGAGAATTGTCTCGGACAGGAATGCGAATATTTCCAGTCCTGTTTCGTGGTCAAGGCACGCCGCGCCGCGCTGGAAGCCGACATGGTGGTTATCAATCATCACCTGTTGTTTGCGGACATGGTGCTGCGCGAGGAGGGGTTCGGTGAACTGCTGCCCGGTGCGGATGCCTTCATTATCGACGAGGCGCACCAGTTGCCCGAAGTGGCATCCCTGTTTTTCGGGACCACGCTCAGCAGCCACCAGCTGCGGGACCTGGCTCGCGATACCCGCATCGAACACCTGCGCGAGGCCGGTGACATGCAGGACCTGCCGGTGGCCGCAGGGCAGCTGGAGGACCTCGTGCCGCGCCTGCGGCTCGCACTGGGCCAGGCCGAACGGCGTGCGCCCTGGGCGGAGGTCGCGCAGTCCGGTGAATTGCAGGATCTGCTGCGGCAATTGGCCACCGTCATGCAGCAACTCGCCGAGTGGCTGGAATATGCCGCGGAGCGCGGCAAGGGGCTGGACAGTTGCCGACAGCGCGCCCGCCTGCTGCAGCAACGGCTGGAAATGCTGCAGGCACATGCAGCCGGTGACTACATTCACTGGTTCGAGACGCAGCGCACCGCGTTTCGACTCAACCTGACGCCCCTGAATATCGCGCCGGCATTCAGTGCCTGCCTTGAAAGTCTGGCCAGTGCCTGGATATTCACCTCGGCGACCCTGGCGATCGGCAACAACAACTTCAGTCACTTCACCGGTCAGCTGGGTCTGGAGGATGCCTGTCTGTTGCAGCTGCAAAGCCCGTTTGACTATCGCAGCAACGCGCTGCTGTATCTCCCGGACGAGATGCCGGATCCGAACCAGGCCGCCTACGTCGACGCAGTCGTGAGGTGTGCGCGAGCTGTGCTGGCGGCAAGCCGGGGCAGGGCGTTCCTGCTGTTTACAAGCCATGCTGCGTTGCAGGCTGCCGCCGCGCAGCTGCGCGATACGCTTTCCTACCCGCTGCTGGTGCAGGGTGAGGCGCCACGCCGGGAACTGCTGGCCCGCTTCCGCGACCTCGGCAATGCCGTGCTGCTGGGGACAAGCAGCTTCTGGGAAGGCGTGGACGTTCGCGGTGAGGCCCTGTCCTGCGTGATTATCGACAAGCTGCCGTTCGGCTCACCGGGTGACCCGGTGCTGCAGGCGCGCATCGAGGCCCTGCGCAAGCAGGGCGCGAACCCGTTCATGCAGTACCAGCTGCCGGCGGCGGTTATCGCACTGAAACAGGGGATCGGCCGCCTCATTCGTGACAGCGCCGACCGCGGTGTACTGGTGGTGTGTGACCCGCGCCTGCGCACCCGTTCCTACGGGCGTATATTTCTCGGCAGCCTGCCGGAGATGCCGCAAACCCGGAGCATCGGTGAGGTACAGGCATTTTTCACGGCTCCGGCAACGGACAACAGTCCCGCGAAGGTCACCCGGCGGTCTTCCTGATCATGAGTGCGCGCATCCTTGCGATTGAAACCTCCTCGGCCGCCTGTTCTGCCGCCCTGTGCCTGGAGGGAGAGGTGCTGGAGCGCTATGTGCTGGCACCGCGCCAGCATGCCGCACTGATCCTGCCGATGATTGAGTCGGTACTGGCCGAGGCGGACATCGGCGTGCGGCAGCTCGATGCCATTGCCTTCGGTCGCGGTCCCGGTGCGTTCACCGGGGTGAGGATCGCGGCGAGTATCGTGCAGGGTATCGCGTTTGCCGCGGAACTGCCGGTGGTGCCTGTTTCCACGCTGGCTGCGCTGGCGCAGGGTGCCTTGCGGGAGACCGGGGAAATGCAGGCACTGGCGGCACTGGATGCACGCAAGGATGAGGTCTACTGGGGTTGTTACAGGCAGTCCGGCGAGACACTCGTGCTGCAGGGCAGCGAGATGGTTTGCCCGCCGGCGCGCGCGCCGCAGTCGGGGCCGGGCCGCTGGGTCGGCGCCGGCAGTGGCTGGCTGGCGCACGGCGAAGCCCTGCTGCAGCAATGCGGGGGTGATGTCATCCGGGTGCTGCCGGACCTGGAACCACGCGCGGGCGATGTTGCGCGGCTCGGCCTGCATGAGTATTTGCAGGGGAGAGCCGTGACTGCGGAGGCAGCGGTCCCGGTATACCTGCGTGATAACGTGGCGGATGCCAGGCAGGGCTGACTGTTCCCGTGTCGCCTCAGTGCAGGGCACCGTTCTGCAGCAGCAGATAACAGGCCCTCGGGGTTCCAGGTTGGGGTGCCCCCGGTCTGATTCGAGTTGCCTCAGCTGCCATAGTTGCAGTATGGAGTGGCCTGCTGATTCCCGACACGCATCTGATAATTGTTAAAGCATCATTAAATGCTGATTTACTGAATGGTAATTAGTCACATTCTATTTTGAACCTTCTCTGCTATCTTCAGTCTCGTAGTCGGTAAGCATGAAAATGCTCAGGTTTGATTTGCTAAGCTGATATCCACTGGAGGTAGTTCGCGATGGATCAGGTAGTTCAGGATACGCCTGTTTTTGACAAGGCAAAGAATGCTGTTGAAATTGTAGTTCATGTTTCCGAGAGTCTGGAAGACGAGCAGCGCGACAATCTGGTATCCGCACTGGAAAAAGAAGCCGGTATTGTTTCTGCGGAATTCTGCCCGCTACGCTACCACCTGATACTGGTGAGGTACGACAGGGACCGGTATTCCTCACAGGACGTACTGAGTGCGGTTGGTGCGCAGAAACTTCAGGCCAGACTGATCGGTCCCATATAACAACCCGAAAAATATGCATTGCACGCGGCGGCTTCCGGGCCGCCGTTTTATTTTCATTTGCAGTCATTCGGACTGGTGAAACAGGCCGCATATTCTTCGTCTCCATCCTGGTATCTGAACCGGCTTGTCGACAGGGGGCCGGGGTACCAGGTAGACAGTTCCTGCATGGCACAGACAACCTTGCAGTAATCGGGTACGCGCAGGCCTTGCCCAGTGTGGTGAAAGCACGGTGTGCCGATACTGTTTCCCCGAAGACATTTGTATGTCAAATTGAATCTCTTGTGGAAACCACACGCCCGGGCCTGATACCGGTGGCGCGTGACCTGTCGACTGAACGGGGCCGGGGGTGATCCGGCACTACAACCAGAGAAGCTGACATGATCGAGACGGCAGCCATGGACAAGGAACAACTGGTCGATGAGGTGATGTCGGCCATTGACGAGGGCGACGATGATCGCCTGCGTGATGCGCTCGCCGACCTGCATCCGGCGGACAGCGCCAACCTGGTGGCCTCGATACCGGAACCCGACCGGGAGCACCTGTGGAGCTTTGTACCGGAGGAGACCGCCGGCGAGGTGATTTCACACCTTGACGATGTGGCCAGGGACAGCCTCATCGGACAGATGGAGCCGCACGAAGTGGCATCGGCGGTGGGATCCCTGGAACTCGACGATCTGGTTGACCTGGTCGAGAGTATTCCGGAGGAATATGGCGACGCGATACGGGAATCCCTTGACCCGGAAGGTCGCGAGCGCCTGGCAGCAACACTGGCCTATCCGGAAGACAGTGCCGGCCGGCTGATGGATGTGAGTGCCGTGGCGGTACGTGCCGATGTCAGCCTGGAAGTGGTGCTGCGCTATCTGCGCCGCCGCGAGTCCCTGCCGGACCACACCGACGGTCTGATGGTGGTGGACCGTGATGGCATCTATATCGGCAAGTTGCCGATCTCCAGCCTGCTGATCAACCAGCCGGAACTGAGTGTCTCCGATGTGATGTCCGAGGAAGCCGATTGCGTGCCGGTGGACATGCCCGAGACCGAGGTGGCGCACCTGTTCGACCGCAGGGACCTGGTTTCCGTGGCGGTGATCGATCCCGCGGGTCACCTGATAGGACGCATCACGATTGACGACGTGGTGGATGTGATCCGCACCGAAGCAGAACATCAGCTTATGAACATGGCCGGCCTGGACCAGGAAGAGGACCTGTTCGCACCGGTGCTGCCCAGCGCCAGGCGTCGCGCCCTGTGGCTGGGCATCAACCTCGGTACGGCGTTTCTCGCCTCCTGGGTGATCGGCCTGTTCGAGGCCACGCTGGGGCAACTGGTCGCCCTGGCTGTGCTGATGCCGATCGTTGCCAGCATGGGTGGTATCGCAGGGAGCCAGACCCTTACCCTGGTCATCCGCGGCCTGGCAATGGGGCGGGTCAGTGTTGCCAATCGCCTGTGGCTGGCTCGCAAGGAACTGGCCATCGCATTCCTCAACGGCATGCTCTGGGCCCTGGTGGTGGGGGTTATCGCCTACGTCTGGTTCGGCAGCATCGGCATCGGCCTGGTGCTGTCCGCCGCCATGGTGATAAACCTGCTGGTGGCCGCCTTTGCCGGGATTGCCATCCCGCTTGTCATGGATCAACTGGACATAGACCCGGCCCTGGCAGGGGCCGTGGTGCTGACCACGGTCACGGACGTGGTGGGCTTCATGAGCTTCCTCGGGTTGGCGACCTTCTTTCTGCTCTGAGCCCGCGACCGGCAGCGGTTGTGCCGGTGCCGCGGGGATTCGGAGCGGGGAGACAGCGGCACTATCCCCTCGTTGCGAACGGTCTCATGCCTGCCGCAGGCTACAGCAATTCCTGCACTTGCCGTACCAGGTCGCTGCGATAGGAGCCACTGCGTACCCGGTAAAGCGGCTTGCCGCCGTTCCCTGCCGCCGCCAGCATCTGTTCGGCCAGGTAGGCGGAACCCTCAGCCTGCTCCGGGTAGCGCCGTGCCAGCGCGCCGCAGTTCATCCGCATCTCCGGAGCCGGCATGTCCGGAAACAGTCGGGCATGCTCGAGCGCAAACGCCGCACCCCAGTCGACCATGATATAGCCGGCATTGAAGGCCTGCTCGACAGCTGGCGGACGCGGGCGCTGACAGCCGCCTGGGTGATGCACAGTTCGTCTGCAGCCCTGCCAGAGTGGCGGGTACGCACCACGGCGAGAAATGTGCGCTGCAATTTGATATCCATGCAGGCCTGCCTGTCGACATAATATTGTGATCGTGAAGGCGATTATATTTTGTTAGTCTGGGGTTCCATGCCATTTTATAAGTGCTGTGTGTTGCAGATGCAGTTTCAGTGGCGGAAGTCCGCCACGCACTGTCACGGGCCACGGCTGAATTTGCAGTTTGTTCGGCAAGCGGAGTGCAATACTCTTGCCGGTCGTCAGCTAGGACCGGTTTTACTACAATCGCTGCAGGGCATTTACCGGCCTTGTATGGAGACGGGTTAATGAAAATAATGATAGGTACTCCTTTACTGGTATCCGTGCTGGCAGCCGCCGGCACGGCTGTTGTCAGCTTGCCGGTACTGGCGAGTGTCGAGGCGGAATGCCGCCAGGAGGCGGAAGACTACGGGATCCCGCCCGAACAGATGGAAGATTATGTAACCGGCTGTGTACTGTCCCGTGGTGGCGAATTCACCCCGGACCCGCCTGTACCAGACTACAATGCCCCGCCGGAAGGCGAAGTGAGCAATGATGCCGGGATGGGCAGCGAAGATGCCCCGCAGTAACACCCGCTCCGGGACAGGCCGCCGGAAACCCGATGCAGGCGGCGCCATGAATCCGTTGCTGCTCAATGAGAACGCCAGGCAGCGCGGCCGCAAGAAGAAGACGCAGGAGACGCAGCTTGAGCCGGCCGGTGAACCCATAGACACCCTCCTGGACAGGCAGGCCGCGCAAGACTCCCCGAATACCGGGATTGTTCGCCGCCGGATCGAGATGCTGCGCGAGGCACAGTTGCTGCAACGGCAACTTGCCGACAGTTACGATGCATAATTAACCGGCTGTGCCCCGGTGCCGGTTCCTGGGGTGCCCGTGGAATCCGGCATCCGGGCATTTCAGCGGCGGGCTATCCGGCTGCGAACGGTAACCGGATGGCGGCAGGCAAGCCAGCCAGGCATCCAGCCCAAGACACTCGATTAACCTGACGGGATGTCGCCATGCCGGCGGCCGTCGCGGTACTGTCCGGCTGCTGCAGTATCACAACATACCCGGTTCCGTGTGCCGGCCTGAGCCCCGGCAGCTCCGGCATCAGCTGTTCGACACGATCACCGCAGTTCGCAACCGGCTCTGGCCAAAGCTGGAGATGCGGGCAAAGTCTTCGCGGGCAATGGGCAGGTACTGGCAATCGAGCGGCGTCTGGCTGATCTCTTCCGGGTCGGGATCATGCACGTACAGGCAATCGCTGTCATAGCCGCTGACCGTGACCCAGTGCGGCGCTTTCTTGCCTTCGAGGCTCCAGGTGCTGATCAGCACCAGGGGAATGGCGTCGTGGTCGAGCGCATCTATCAGGGTTTCCTGGGAGATATCGCCATAATGAATCCCGATACCCTGCTTTTGTGTCTGCTGCAGGTAGTCTTCATGCACCATGCCGATGACACGCTTCTTGTTGGCGTTGCGCACGCCGTCGACGAACAGTGGCTGGCGCTGGTTGATCCAGGTCTCGGCCCGGAAGCCGCGTTGCCGTGCCGCCAGGGCGAGACCCAGGGGGTGACAGCCGCCGTGGCCCGAGGTCATGAAAATGGTGGTTGCCTCGCGCCAGATTTGCAGTTCCTCGTGCAGCGAAGGCGTGTATTCATCGCAGATTGCGCGCATCGCCATCATCAGCGCCGCCGGCCCGCAGGTGAATGCCGTCGTCTGGCGTATCCACGGGACGTCGGCATGCTTCTCGAGCACCCGGTAGTGGTGGATGCGCTTCTGCATGCGGGCGGCGTCGCTGTGATCGTCGTAGTAGTCGCGGTAGCTGCCAAAGGTCAGGTAGCCGAGCGATTCGTACAGTGCGATCGCCGGCTTGTTATCGGTCGCGACTTCCAGGCGCATGATGAAGCGACCGCTGTCGCTGGCAGCACGTTCACCGGCCTCGACGAGGCGGCGCGCAATACCGCGGCCGCGAAAGCGCGGGTCGGTGGCGATGGAATACAGCCGTGCCAGGCGGGTGCCGCCGTGGTAAATAACGAGAATGTAACCTGCCACCTCGTTGTTGACAGTTGCCACCAGAAAGGCGCGTTTGCTGCTGCTGATCCAGTGGCGGAAGCTGCGCCGGCTGAGACGGTCTGTGTTGAATGCAGCCTTTTCCAGGATTATCAGTGCCTCGAGGTCGTCATTCTCGACCTCGCGCAGCCGGACCGGGGCGTTCTTCATGGCAACAGTCCATCCATGGCCTGGCGGATGGCGTGGCGGGCCTGCAGCAGTACCTGCCTGCGCCATTCCGGGTCGTCCGGGCAGAAGTGCGCCCGCATTTGCTCGACCAGTTCCGCGCGTTCCGGGTGGCGGGCCGCGGCAGCGCCATGTTCCGCCCAGAAGCGGTGGTCGTGCAGCAGCACATCGAAGAGGTCCTGTGTCTCGTAGGTTCCGTACTCGAGGGTGATGTAACAGCTGCCTGCAGGCATGATGGCATGCCAGGCGTAATCGAGCAGACCGGTCTTGGGCACCGAACTGGAAGTGCCGAGTGCCGGCAGGGTGCATTTATCCCCGTACCAGCGCTGTGCGGTGGCCGCACCGTCGCTGCCTGGCGGGTGGTCGCAGATGATCTCGCCATTTGCCCATGCTCCGAGCCCGGTGTGCACGTCGATGACACCCAGCTGTCTTTCCCCGAGCCGGTGGTCTGCAATCAGGGCCTCCACGACGCGCCTGCCATGCGAGGGTTTGCGGCCGCCGTAGAAGGGGCCGGTCGGGTCGTGATACTGGCCGCCGCTGATGGCGATCTCGAAGGCGGTCTGTCCGTGGGTATCGCTATAGGCCTGGAATGCCTGTTCCCGGCGCTCGCTGTCAGGCTCGAACAGCCAGGGACGCAGTTCCATGTAACCGGGGTTTTGCGGCAAGGGCTGGTCGAAGTCGATGCAGTTGCGGTTCAGGTCGACACCGTCGGCATCGCAGCGGCGGTACCAGGCATAGCCCCAGGGTGTCAGTGCATGCACGCAGAGCACCGCCAGGTCATCGGGCAGGGGCTCTTGTGCCAGTCCTGCGAGCAGGTCGCAGATGACGGCCGTGCCCGCAAAGCCCTCGATCCCGTGGGTGCCGCCGATGATGACCAGCACGCGCGCTGCGCTTTGTGCCCCGATCCAGGCACTGTCGGTAGCCAGCTGTGTGCCGTCGGGCGCGTTTTCCTTTGCGCTGAAGCTGCGTTGCGCTGTCGGAATGCGCAGGCTGAAGAGGTGCTGCTTCCAGAGGTCCCGGGCGTGAGTATAACTGTCCGGGAAGACCGCCAGTGATGGTTCTGGAGGGGTTAATTGTGACTGCATGGGTTATTATACATTGCTGATCAGCTCGTGAAGCATAGCCCCGATAGCGGCGGATGCAAAGTGAATTTACCTGGATGACAGGAATATTTTGCTTGCCGCCTTCCCGGTTATGTGTGCAGAATCCCCGGGCATTTTATCGATTCGATTTTCTGGCGGGCAGACATGTCGCAGACCCTTATCGTTGTCGATGACCTGAAGGACTGGGCGCCGTTTTACCCCAGCGATCAGGTCATGAGTTTCGCGACCTACCTCGACAGCGGCCACTTCAACGTGTCGCGGCGCACGCGGGTTATCAACCTGTGCAACAGCTACCGCTACCTGGCGGACGGCTACTATTGCTCGCTGCTGGCCGAGGCGCGCGGTCACCACGTCATTCCCCCGGTGCAGGTCCTCAACGACCTCGGCAAGCGCGCCCTGTACGAACTGCAGCTGGGTGAACTCGCCGAGTCGCTGGAACGCAGTTTCGCGGGACACGCACCGGCGGACAAGCTGCTGGTCATGAGCTATTTCGGGACGACGCCGGAAGCGGCCTACGGGTATCTGGCGCGCAGGTTGTTTGATCTGTTCCCCTGCGCGGTGCTGGAGATCGGGTTGCGCTACAAGCAACGCTGGCAGATTGTATCGCTCAAGGCAGTCTCGCCGCGCAGCCTGGATGACGCAGCACAGACAGCCTTTGCCGACGCGCTTGATCATTTCAGCCGCCAGATCTGGCGCGGGGCGCGCAAGCGCAAGCGCTACCGTTACGACATGGCCATGCTCATCGACCCCGGTGAAGCCTTGCCGCCCAGTGACCGCGGTGCCCTGAAGTCCTTCATCCGCGCCGGCCGCGAACTCGGCATTGATGTCGAGCTGATAACGAAACGCGACTATCCGCGGTTGCCCGAGTTCGACGCCCTGTTCATTCGTGAAACCACCGCCATCGATCACCATACCTATCGCTTTGCACGCAAGGCCGAGGCCGAGGGCATGGTGGTGATCGATGATCCAGTCTCCATTCTGCGCTGTACCAACAAGGTCTACCTTGCCGACCTGTTTCGGGCGCGCAAGGTGCCGGCACCGCGCACGCACCTGCTGCACGGCAGCGATCCGGTACAGGTCGAACGGCTGGAGAGTGAACTGGGATACCCGATGGTTATCAAGATACCGGACGGGTCCTTCTCGCGCGGCATGGCCAAGGTGCGGGACCGCAAGGAACTGCATGCCATCACGAAGGAACTGTTCCGCAAGTCGGCATTGCTGCTGGCGCAGGAGTTCTTCTACACCGACTTTGACTGGCGCATCGGCATCTTCAATAACCGGCCGCTGTATGCGTGCCGCTATTTCATGGTCAAGGACCACTGGCAGATCTACCGTCATGGCAAGGGGCGCGTCGCTACCGGAGGATTCGCCACCCTGCCAACCTTCGAGGTACCCCGTGATGTGCTGCGCTCCGCGCTGGCGGCAACCCAGCCGATCGGTGACGGCCTCTATGGCGTCGATGTCAAGGAACGCGACGGCAAGGGTTATGTCATCGAGGTCAACGACAACCCGAACATCGATCGTGGTGTCGAGGACAAGTATCTCGGCGTGGAACTCTATCGGCTGGTGATGGGGGAGTTCCTCCGCCGCATGGAAGCGGACAAGGCGTAACAGTCCTGTGCCCGGGAGCGGCCGGATACCGGGCCGCCCGGGGCAGCATGCATAATTTATCCCGCTCGCATTACCCGTTCCTTCACAAATTGTTGCTGCAGTTGCAGATTTGGCGCCAGACTGCCACTCGTAATACAGGCTGGCGTAAGGTCAACTTCCTGAACTTGCGGAAACATGGCATAGGGATTCCTGTTGCCACCGGTTATCAGGCCGGAAGTGGGTATTACGTTATCGCTGCGCTCGTTCCCTTGCTGCGGCAATTTGTCGCATGTCGTGATTTGACGGCCTGTTGTAAGGTGAATATCAATCGGGGGCAAGGCGCGGCTGGTCTTGATTCTATTCAGCACAGGTAAACGATAATGAATAAATTGCTGATAGCTCTGGCAGTTGCGGCTGCCGTCAGTGTTACGAATGCCACGGCCTGTGACTACTGCCTTATCAGTCAGGGAATTTCTCCGTTGCTGGTACAGAACGGCGCCGGACTGAAACTCGCACAGCGCTATACGCTGCTCGACAACGTCTACGCAGGCACGGACAAGGTCGACAATCCAGGTGTCAGGGAGGAGTACTGGGCCACGGAATTGTCGGGGTTTTATGGATTCTCGGAGCGCTTTCTCGTCCTGGCCAGTCTCCCGGTGCGTAAAACACGGGGAGATGGCGAGCTCACGGAGGGGCCCGGCGGTGAGCCGGAGAGTGAACACATGACCGGCGGTGCCACGGGTGTGGGGGATCTCTCGGTACTTGGGCGGTACACCGTCTTCAGCCACCACACACTCGATACCAGCACGCTCCTGGCAGCAGTGTTTGGCATCAAGCTGCCGACGGGCAGTACCGATCGACATAGTGACCAGGGTGAATATCTCGACGCGCACCTGCAGCTCGGTACCGGCTCAACCGATCTGTTGCTGGGGGTGTCGGCGAATCATGTGCTGGGCCGCTATTCTGTCTCCGCCAACGTGCTGGCCGCATTCACAGGCAATGGTGAAGCCGGTGATGCCAGTCATCGCTTCGGCGATTCACTGAACTATGACGTCACAGGAAAATATCGGGTATCGCCCACTGTGACCGGTGAGTCTGCGAATGAGCTGTTTCTCTCCCTGGGTGTGAACGGGGAGTACCGCCGGCGCGAGAAGCTTGACGGTGATACCGTGCCGGATTCGGGCGGACAAACGATTTACCTGACGCCCGGAATCCAGTATGTTGCCGGCAGACACTGGGTATTCGAATCCACCTGGCAATATGCTGTCTACCATAATCTGAACGAGACGCAGCTCGGTGAGAACTACAGGCTCTTTGCTTCGGCGAACTATCTTTTCTGATAGCGCGGCATGCGCGCATATTCCGCTGCTTGCCGCACTATGGCTTGCAGCAGCACCGGCTTGCGCGCTGGATGAGGACAGCCTCGAAACGGTACATATGCAGCGGCTTGACGAGGCGGCGCCGGATTTCACCCTGCGCAACGCCTCCGGCAAGGATCTGCATCTTGCCGACCTGCGCGGCCATCCGGTAATTCTGCATTTCTGGGCGATGTGGTGCGAACCCTGCCGTGATGAACTTCCGGCGCTCGAGGCAGTTGCCCGCGGTCGTGCGGACACCGGTGTCGAGCTCGTCGCGGTGGCGATTGATGACGCGGTGGACGTCGCCCGGATCCGGCAGTATGCGCAAGACCTGGGTTTGACAATTGCTGTTTACCTCGCCCGGGAAGGCAATATCAGCGAACGCTACTGGTCATGGGGTATACCGGTGACTTACCTGATAGATCCGGCGGGCTTGCTCGTCGCCCGTGCGCTGGGGCCGCGGGACTGGGATTCAGCATCGATGCACACCTTGATCACGCAATTCGTTGCGTCACTACCCCCGGCTACCCCATGAATTTCCAGCGCAGCCCGGCGCCAAATACAGGTGATATCCGGTTGTTTGGAATAGCTGCTTCTCCGGCCCGCACAGTCACTCCGGGAGTGACATCTTGTGGCCGAACCATTTCCTGCACGAGTTTCTGATACAAGCTTTCATTGCAAGACGTGAGTCTCGACGCAAGCCGGGCAAACATCCATGCTTTGCTGGCGACGTTTCTCCAAATCCGGTAATTCACAGTCTGCAGATTAAAATCCTGAACGATCAGAAGGTTGCCCGCAGATACCGGGCCTGGTTGACTGAATCAAAACAGGCTTTAGCTAACAGCTCACCTGCGGACAGATTGAGGCATTTGTGACGATACAATTGTTGTAGCATCTTTTCTGGTATCCCGAACTGGAGATGAATTCAAAATGAATTTCTTTAATGACCTGGCGGACTACAGTATCGATGAAATAAAAGAACTGATCGCACTCGCTTGCAGGTTTGATGAAAAGCCGGAACCACGGTCGCTGGAAGGTAAAGTCCTGTCACTGTTATTCCTGAGTCCATCTTTGCGGACGCTGGTTTCATTCCAGTCAGCGATGACCAGAATGGGCGGTGGTACCTTTGTTGTTTCTCCCAACATGTCGATTCACGGCCTGGAATCCCGCTCGGGTATAGTCATGGATGGTGTCGCGGCCGAACATATTCGCGAAGCGGTTCCTGTGATTGCGTCCTATGGCGACGCCATCGGTATCCGTGCATTTGCGAGAAGGGAAAATCTCGATGATGACCTTGCTGATCGCGAATTCCGCGAGTTGACATCACTGGTCGATACGCCGTACATCAACATGGAGTCGGCAATCAATCATCCTTGTCAAAGCCTCGCCGACTGGAAAACCATGGATGATCTAGGGATACCGGCAAACAGCGGAAAGTTCGTGCTGGCCTGGACCTGGCATCCACAACCTCTGCCCCTGGCCGTACCTGCAGCAACCATGCATATGGCTGCCTTGCGTGGAATGGATGTCACATTACTGCGGCCGGAGGGTTTTGAGTTGCCGGACAGCATTATGGAAAAGGCACGTCGGGCGGCTGCAATGAGCGGAGGATCGGTTACAGAGACAGACGACCTGTCCGATGCGATGCAAGGCAGCCAGGTCATTTACGTCAACTCATGGGCATCAACGCGCCATTACGGCAACAAATGCGCTGAAGAAGAGTTGAAGCGTGAACTACGAGGCTGGTGCGTAGACGATACCTGGTTCGCAAATGCAGCGAGTAACTGCCGTTTCATGCACTGCCTGCCCGTACGCCGCGGAGTTACTGTTACGGATAACATTCTCGATGGTCCGCGCAGTGTGATTATAGCCGAAGCGCGCAACCGGATGCTGGTACAAATGGCCGTCCTGTACATGATGTTACGGGATGCCTGACGGCTTAGAGGACAAGGTCAGCAGTGCCAGGTGAACATGTTCTGCTACGGATATCGTATTCCGGACGGATTTACCGCAGGCAGCAGCACCAGGTAACGGCTCTGCCCCGGTCGTGAACTGAATGCTGCCAGACCGGATTCTGCCGAATCTGCTGGAAAACGCCAACACTACAATAGCGGCTGTTTCCGATGCTCGCGTGAGTTAGGTACCACGCTCGCGGTCGTCGCGCGGACCGGGGAGGGCATCATTGCGCGGCGGTTTCGCTGCCGCGTAGTGTGAGGGTTGCCTTTGTCAGTTCACCTGATAGTCCGGATGATAAACAGAATAAACGCGCACGTATTTGAACTTTCCGCGTGCACTGACTTCGTAGAATGCCGCCATACGCAATCTGAACGAACTGCCTGCCTTGTGTTTTACACCAACCCACTCAAGATCTTTCCTGCACTGGAAATCAATCGGGGCCTCGGAAGCAACAGCTGTAGCGGTACTCAGGAACGAGATATGGTTCTTGATTTCTTCACGCATTATTTCACGCACTCCACTCCAGAATGCGACGGTCATGTCCCTGCCCACGTTTTTTGTTGCGTTGGGAATGTATTCAAAGACCGCGTCCGGTTCATAGTACATGTCAAAAAAGGCACCAATGTCGTCCCCGTCATCTGCGCAAACTGCATTGAAGTCCTTTATATACTGGCTGTATTTTTCTTCAGTTATCTTGGCATCCATCTCCGGTTTCAATGTGCATTGCTATTCCGTGGCAAGCATGCACTGCTGGCGTGACTTCCAGAACACGGCACCGACTGTGCCACCGGAAAAAATCGGTCAGCATGTAAATTACCATGCGGACATGCCCCTGTATTCGTCGATCCACAGGAAGAATAAAAACCACAACCCCGGAATGCAACAGTTACTGATGCCACGGTCGCCTGGCTTTCCGTGCTGAACGGTGCACATAGTCAGGCAGTTGGCCGGCCTGCAACCCGACTGCATCCATATCGCAACGGAAGGCCCGCTCGTGCTGGCGGCACGCAGCTGTTGCCTGCAAAACGGGCTGGCATTTACAACCGCATATCACACGCAGTTCCCGGAATACCTCCGCAAGCGCCTGCCGGTGCCGCCGGGAATTTCCTGCGCCCGCATGCGGCGCTTCCATGCTCCGGCCATCCACACCATGGTGGCGACGTCCGGTCAGCAACGCTTGCTGGAACACCGGCGATTCAGGTACCTCGTGCGCTGGTCGCGCGGAGTGGATGCCGGCCTCTTTATCCCGGAGAACAAGGCCCGGCTGGCAGGCGGCGAACCGTCAGTTCAGCGCCAACCTGGTCCCGGTGGCTGGTTGACAGGCGCCGCCGCCGGGCGATTGCGGCATCAGGAATGCTGCCACCAGAGCGTGAAGTACGGTACATAGGTAATCATGACCAGCCAGCACAGCATCAGCGCCAGGAAGGGAATGGTCGCGCGGAACAGCGACAGCACCGGGCGGCCGAAGCGCTGGCTGGCAATGAACAGGTTGATGCCGACCGGCGGCGTACTGTAACCGATTTCCAGGTTGGCAAGGAAGATGATGCCCAGGTGGATCGGGTCCACGCCGTAGTTCGCCGCGATCGGCAGCAGTAACGGCACCACGACCACCGTGGCCGAGAAGATGTCCATCATGCAGCCTACGATCAGCAGGAACGCGTTCAGCAGCATCAGGAAGTGCAGCTGCGAGTCGACGTGGACCTCCATCCAGCCGAGTATCTTCATCGGGATCTGGGCATCGATCAGCAGGTTGGTGAGGCCCATGGCCACACTGAGGATGATCAGGATACTGCCCACCAGAATCGCGGCGTCGCGCAGCAGTTCCGGCAGGTGCTTGCCCAGGTGGATCTCCTGGTGGATCACGCCTTCCAGCAGCAGCACGTAGGCCGCGGTGCAGGCGGAGGCCTCGCTGATAGTGACGTAGCCGCCGAATATGCCGACGATGATGCCGATCGGCAGCAGGATGTCCCAGATGCCTTCCCGTATCGCCCGCCCCAGGGTCACCAGTGAGAAGCGGTGCCGCGGGACGGCGGTCTTGCGTCCGACATACAGGCAGTACAGGCCCAGTAGCAGCATCAGCAGCAATCCCGGCACCATGCCGGCGAGGAACAGCTTGTCGATGCTGACGCTGGCGACGATGCCGTAGATCAGGATGGCCAGGCTGGGCGCAAACAGCAGGCCCAGCGAGCCGGAGGTGGTCAGCAGGCCAAGGGTGAAACGTTCGTTGTAGCCGTTATGCAGCAGCATGGGGAACATCAGTCCGCCCAGTGCCAGGATAGTCACGCCCGAGGCACCTGAAAATGCGGTGAAAAAGGCGCAGGACGTCAGCGTCACGCCGGCCATGCCGCCCGGTAGCCAGCCCACCACGGCGTTGAACAACTGGATCATGCGTTCCGGGGCGCCGCCCGCAGCCAGTACCACGCCGGCGAAGGTGAACAGGGGAATGGAGGCGAGGTAGGGCGAGGATGCCAGCCGGTTCAGTTCCACCGCCAGCAGTGCCGGGTCAAGTCCGGCATTGTAGGTCGCCAGCAGGCTGCCGCCGGCGAGGGCGACGAACAGCGGCAGCCCCAGCAGTGCCAGCAGGATCAGCAGGCCGACCAGCAGCAGGGTCATTATGGCCGGCCTGCCAGGGCGGGTTTGAACAGTCCGCCAAGCAGGAAATGCAGCGTCAGCAGGGAGAAACCGAAGGGCGTGATCAGGGCCAGGATCGACGCCCAGCGTTCATGTTCGGCCACGTACTGCCAGTCATCGTACCAGAAGCGCATCGCCGCCCAGGTCAGTGCGGAGCACAGGCCCGCGCTGATCAGGTACAGCGGCGGCCGCAGCAGGCACATTCGCTCGGGTTTCAGGCAGGCGGCGACTACGTCGATGCGAATGTGGCGATGGCTTTCGATGGCCAGCGCGGCGCCGAAGAAGGTGACGTAGAGTACCAGGTAGCGCGACAGGATATCCGCGTGCGGGATGCCGGAGTCGAGGAAGTTGCGGACCAGCACCTGTCCGAACACGATTGCCAGCAGCAGCAACAGGGAGCCGCCGGCCATGAAGGTCTCCATGCGGATCAGGGCATGGCGCAGGGCGGTTATCCAGTAGGGCTCAACCGGGAGCATCTACCTGTTCTTTGGCTTTATTGGCGCGGTATTCCTGGAGCCAGAAATTGACCTTGTCGACAACGGCGCGCGGGATATAGCCGTTGCTCATCAGGTTCTGTGCGGCCCGGGTGGTGATGGCCGCGACTTCCGGTGAGGATTCCAGTTCCTCCGTGTCGACGACCAGCACCATGCCTTTTTCCTGGAGCGTCTTCAGTGCCACGATATTGTCCTCGCGGGTTGCTGCAATGAGCCTTTCCCCGGTTTCCTCGCCCGTGCGTTTCAGCAGTTTTTGCAGGTCCTGTGGCAGGTTCTGGAAAAACCGGCGTGATACCACCAGCGATCCGATACCGTTCGCCATGGGGACGTCGGTAATGTACTGCGTCTTGGTAAACCACTGCAGCGCAATCGCACCCAGCGGCGGTGTATAGACGGTGTCGATCAGGCCGGTGGACAGGCTGGTATAGACGTCGATGATGGACAGCGGTATGGGGGAGAGACCGCTGGCCTCGAAAAAGGCGCTGCCGAGCGGGTCGCCCTGCCAGTGCCAGATACGGCGCTGCTTCAGGTCGTCAAGTGACCTGATCGGATATTTTGAGAAGAAATAGATGTAACCGACTTCCATCCAGCCCAGCAGTTCGTAGCCGTTGTCTCGATAACCCTGGGCGATCTCCGGCATGAACTTCTCGCGGACATAGTCGATTTCCTCGATGTTGTTGAACAGGAACGGCAGTTCCAGGACCCGGGTGGGGGAAAAGATGTGGCCGATACCATAGCCGGTGAAGGCGCCTCCCTGGAGCTGGCCAAAGCGGATTTTCTTGAGCACGTCGGGTTCGTCGCCCTGGACGCCGCCCGGGTAGATCTTGAAGACCAGGCGGCCGTTGCTTTCCTGCTTGACCTGCTCGGCCCACTCCTCCAGCAGATTCACCCAGGTTGTGCCGGACGGCGCGAGCGTGGCGAATTTCAGCACGTAGACGTGCTCTGCAGATGCCGTGGTGAATCCCAGCGGGAAAACGCACAGCAGCAGAACCGCGAGCAGTCTCCGCAGCCACGCTGATTGTGCGTGCGTCAAAACCATTCCTCCTCCAGCGCCAGCAGGTAGGCGGCACGCTGTTTGCTGATGCCATTCACCAGCGCCATTTCCGGGTAGAGTCCCTGCGGCGCACCCAGGATGTAGAGGAGCTTGTCATGAAAAGCCGTTTGGTTGAGTTGCTGCCGGTAGAGGTATTCCGCCTGCAGCAGGTCGACCAGGAGCAGTTTGCCCTGGTTGATTTCGCCTGCGCGCCGGAAATGCTCCTCGGCCAGCCGGAAGTCGCCGCCGAACATCGGTGCGCGGCCGCCGTAGTAGACCCCGAAGAACAGGTGTGCGCCGCCATAGTAGTAGCTGTCATCGAGTTCCAGAACGCGGCCCATCAGGGTTGCCGCACTGGCAAGGTTGGCGATGCTGGTGACATCGTCGCGATTCAGGTCGATCCATTTTGCCAGGCATGAGGCAGACCAGAACAGCGCAGGTACCGCCGACTTGCCAAGTTTTGCAGTTGCCGCTTCCAGCTCATCCACGCTGGCGGTTTCCGGGTCCAGCCCGAGCCCGTCAAGCTCGAGTGCCGTTAGTGCGTAGTTGTAACAGCGCCGGTAAAGCTGTTGTGCGCGCTCGCTGTCTTCGAGTTCGATGAAGCCGTAACTGTAGCCATAGAAGCCCTGGGCCGCGTACAGCAGCAGTTCCCCGTTCTGCGGGTCTTCCAGCAGCATGCCTTCAATCAGCTTCAGGTTGGCCGGCATGGCCGCCCTGGCCAGTTCGAGGTCGGTTTCGCGGTTCATCGAATCGACACCGCTGTCCAGAATGGTCTGGGAGCCGCGCACCACCATCTGGCCGACGGAGCAGGCGGACAGCAGTGCTGCCGTCAGCACGATGCCGGGAATTTGCAGCAGGCGTCGGTGATTGATTGGTGGCTTGCCCCTTCGAAACATCATTTTTGTTATCTCAGGCTAGCAATAATTCAAGGACTCTCTCATATATGCTTGATAGTGTATCAAGTTCAGCCAGATTTACACATTCATTTGTTTTGTGAATCGTGGCGTTCAGCGGCCCCAATTCAACAACCTGGGCGCCCGTCGGTGCGATGAATCGGCCGTCGGAAGTCCCGCCGCTGGTAGAAAGTTCGGTCTCCTGTCCGGTGAGGCTGTGTATCGCACGCCGTGCCGCATCCACCAGTTCCCCGGCCGGCGTGATGAAGGGCAGACCGGAGAGCTTCCAGTCGATGCTGTAATCCAGTCCGTGCCGGTCGAGAATGGCAAGCACGCGCGACTGGATGCTTTCAGGACTGGACTCCGTGGAGAAACGCAGGTTGAAGAGGATGTGCAGTTTGCCCGGAATGACGTTTTCCGCGCCGGTGCCGGCGTTGATGTTGGATATCTGGAAGGTCGTCGGCGGGAAGTGTGCGTTGCCGGCATCCCACTCCGCCGCAACCAGCTCCGCCAGTGCCGCAGCGGCCCGGTGAACCGGGTTGTCGGCCAGCTGCGGGTAGGCCACGTGTCCTTGCTGGCCATGCACGCGGAGCACGCCGTTGAGGGATCCGCGGCGACCGTTCTTGATGACATCACCGGTCTTTTCCCGGCTGGAAGGTTCGCCGATCAGGCACCAGTCGATCTGCTCGCCGCGTGCCTTGAGGTGCTCGACGACCTTGACCGTGCCGTTGACCGAAGGGCCTTCCTCGTCACTGGTGAGCAGAAAGGCGATGGAGCCGCGGTGGCCGGCATGACGCTCGAGGAAGCGTTCGCAGGCCGTAAGCATGGCGGCGATACTGCTTTTCATGTCGGCGGCGCCGCGGCCATAGAGATGGCCATCCCGGACAGACGGCGTGAACGGGTCGCTGTCCCAGTCCGCCAGCGGGCCAGGGGGGACCACGTCGGTATGCCCGGCAAACACGAACAGCGGGGTGGCATTGCCGCGCCTTGCCCAGAGGTTGTCGACCTCGCCGAAGCGCAATGACTCGATACTGAAGCCGATGGCCTCAAGTCGTGCCGCGATCAGGGGCTGGCAGCCGGCGTCGTCGGGTGTCACCGAGGCGCGCCCGATCAGCGCCTTTGCCAGTTCGAGGGTCGCGCTCATGTGCCGTCCGTCCACCCGAACAGCGTGGTGTATTGCGTCTCGCGAAAACCGAGGATCAGGCCGCCCGCATGCGCGAGCACCGGGCGCTTGATACTGGCGGGGTGTTCCAGCATGATTTTTTCGGCCGTCTGTGCGTTGATGCCGTTACGTGCCGATTCCGGCAGGGTGCGCCAGGTGGTGCCGCGGCGGTTCAGCAGGTTTTCCCAGCCGAGTTCCGCGATCCAGCCGTGCAGGGTCTTCCGGTCCAGTCCATCCTTGCGGACATCGTGGAAGCGGTAATCCACGTGGTGTGCATCCAGCCAGCGGCGCGCCTTGCGGATGGTGTCGCAGTTGCTGATGCCATACAGGGTGGTGCGCATGCGGGCCGGCTGCTCAGATATCGCGCAGCAATGCGTTGATGCCGACCTTGGAGCGGGTCTTCTCGTCGACGCGCTTGACGATGACCGCGCAATAAAGGCTGTACTTGCCGTCCTTCGACGGCAGGTTGCCCGAAACCACGACGGAGCCTGCCGGCACCCGGCCATACAGGACCTCGTCGTTCTCGCGATCGTAGATGCGGGTGCTCTGGCCGATGTACACGCCCATGGAAATCACCGAACCTTCCTCGACGATGACGCCCTCGACGACTTCCGAGCGCGCGCCGATGAAGCAGTTGTCCTCGATGATGGTCGGGCTGGCCTGCACCGGTTCCAGCACACCGCCGATGCCGACGCCGCCGGAGAGATGGACGTTCTTGCCGATCTGTGCGCAGGAGCCCACGGTGGCCCATGTGTCGACCATGGTGCCGCTGTCGACATAGGCGCCGATGTTGACATAGGACGGCATCAGCACGGCGCCGGAGGCGATAAATGCGCCGCGGCGCGCGGTCGCCGGCGGCACCACGCGCACCCCGCCGTCACGGAATTCGCGGGAACTGGTGTCCGCGTATTTCGACGGGACCTTGTCGTAATAATTGGTGAAGCCGCCCTTGATGAAGGCATTGTCCTCGATGCGGAAGGACAGCAGCACGGCCTTCTTGAGCCAGTCGTTCACGACCCAGACGCCGTCGCGTTTTTCCGCCACCCTGGCAACACCCCGGTCCAGCATGTTGATGGCTTCCAGGGTGGCCTCCTTGACATGGGTTTCCACGTTGCGCGGTGTGATGTCGGCGCGCCTTTCGAAGGCTTCTTCAATTGTGGCCTGTATGTCGCTCATTCGGGTCAATCTCCATTAATGCGGCTGAAAGTGGTAAGGGCATGTCCGGTGGTTATGGTATTTACGCGCTGGTGGAGCCAACGCATGCGTCCGGCCTTTTCGTGGTTGCCAATAATAACCGCCTTGCCTGCACAATGCAGGCTATCCCAGGTACGACCGGATTCGTGTCGCCGCCGCGAGGCAGTCTTCCAGCGGTGCGACCAGCGCCAGCCGGACGTGGTTCGCGCCCGGGTTACTGCCATTGAAGGTGCGCGACAGGAAGCTGCCCGGCAGGACAGCGACGTGCTGCTGCGCCTGCAGGCCGTGCGCAAACCCGGTGTCGCTCCCGGGTGTGCGGGGCCAAAGGTAAAACCCGGCATGCGGCGCGCTGACGTCCATGACCGGCGCCAGGATGTTCAGTACGGCCGTGATCTTCTCCCGGTACAGGCCGCGGTTCTCCACCACGTGGGCCTCGTCACTCCAGGCGCGGATGCTGGCGGCCTGGGTGGCGGGCGGCATGGCGCAGCCGTGGTAGGTGCGATAGCGCAGGAAATTCGCGATCAGCGCGGCGTCGCCGGCGACGAAGCCGGAGCGCAGGCCGGGGGTGCTGGAGCGCTTCGACAGGCTGTGAAACACCATACAGCGGCTGAAGTCCTCACGCCCCGATGCGTGGGCGGCCTGCAGCAGGCCCGGCGGCGGGGCGGTCTCGTCCAGGTAGATCTCGGAATAGCATTCGTCGGAGGCGATGACGAAGTCATGTTCGTCGGCAAGCGCGAGCAGTTGCTGCAGCTGCGGGATGTCCATGACGGCGCCGGTCGGGTTGCCGGGGCTGCAGATGTAGACCAGCTGGCAGCGTTGCCAGACATCTTCCGGCACGGCGTCGAAGTCGGGGAGATAGCCGGTGTCGCGGGTCGTGTTCATGAACCAGGGTTGCGCGCCTGCCAGCAGGGCGGCGCCTTCGTAGATCTGGTAGAACGGGTTGGGCATCAGCACGACGGCTTCCTGCGTCCTGTCGATGCTGCACTGGGCGAAGGCGAACAGCGCCTCGCGGGTGCCGTTCACCGGCAATACCTGGCGTTCCGGGTCGAGACTGCCGGGTGCGAGGTGGAAGCGCCGTGTCAGCCACCCGGCGATGGCGGCACGCAGTTCGGGCTGGCCGCGGGTAAGCGGGTAGCGCGACAGGCCGTGCAGGTGGGTAATCACTTCTTCCGTAATGAAACCGGGTGTAGCATGCCGGGGTTCGCCAATGGACAGCGATATCGCATCCAGTCCTGCCGGTGGTGTGATGTCCCTGAAGAGGGCAGCCAGCCGCTCGAACGGGTAGGGCTGCAACTGTGACATATCGGGATTCATGGCTGCTCTGGTAATGCGTGTCCGGCGGATTGTTCGTGGCCAGTGCCGCGTGTCGCCGCCTGCAGGTGGAAAAACGCAAAGTATAAGGGAACCCATGGAGTCATCCAATCAGCAATCCCGTCTGTTGCCGGTCATCAGCCTGCTGTTCAGCGCCACCCTCTGGGGTGTTGTCTGGTTTCCGCTGCGACTGCTGGAGCAGCACGGTCTTGCCGGGCTGTGGAGTGCACTGCTCAGTTTCGGTGCGGCGACGACGGTATGTCTGTGGGTCTTCATTCGCGAGCGCCGCCTGCTGGCCGCGAATGTTCTGCCGCTGTTGCTGATGGGCCTGGCGGCGGGCTGGTGCAACGTGGCCTTTATCGTTGCCGTGCTGGACGGCAACGTGGTGCGGGTGCTGCTGCTGTTTTACCTGTCGCCCTTCTGGGCCGTGTGCCTTGGCTGGCTGTTGCTGGGCGAAGGTCTGGACGGCAAGTCCCTGCTGGTGCTCGTGGTCGCTGTCAGCGGCGCGTTCATCATGCTCTGGGATGACAGCCTGGGCTATCCCTGGCCGGCCGGCCGCGCCGACTGGCTGGCGGTTTCCTCCGGCCTCGCCTTTGCCCTGAGCAACGTGTTCGTGCGCAAGCTGCAGACGGTCGGCGTGCTGCTGAAATCGGTCAGCACCTGGGCTGCCGTGGTGGCGATTGCCGCCGTCTGGATCGTGCTCCGCGGTGAGGCTTTCCCCGTTGTCGGCCACGGCGTGGTAATCGCAGCCATCGTGCTGGGATTGTGCGGTTTCCTGTTCATGTCGCTGGCCGTGGTGTATGGCGTGACCCGCATGCCGGTGCACCGCTCGGCCGTGATCCTGCTGTTCGAACTGGTGGTGGGGGCCGTGTCCTCGCTGCTGTTGACCGATGAAGTGATACTGCTGCGGGAATGGCTGGGGGGCGGTCTGATCATTGTCGCAGCCTATGCCGCAGCACATATCCATGCACGGAGTGCATCATGATCAGGGTGCTTGCACTGAATCACGTCAGTTTGCTGGTGCGCGATACCGCGCGGGCACTGGAGTTCTATCACGGCCTGCTGGGATTGCAGATCGACGTCTCGCGCCCGGATCTCGGTTTCCCCGGTGCCTTCCTGAATACCGGCAACGCGCAGCTCCACCTGCTGGAGCTGGCGTCGCCGGCTGCAGAGGATACCGGCGAAAAGCATGGCGGCAGGGACCGGCACGTGGCGCTGGAGGTGACGGACCTGGAGGCCGCTGTCGCGGAACTGGACCGGGCGGGAATTGCGTACACCCTGAGCCGCTCCGGCCGACGGGCCCTGTTCTGCCGCGACCCGGACGGCAACGCGGTGGAACTGGTGGAACGGGCGCCTGGCCCGGGCTAGCTGAATAACGGCATGCCGGTTTTGGGGTCGCTGTCCAGGTACTTGTGGATGGCGCTTTCCAGGCACTCGAGCTGCGCCGGGTCGCTCAGCGGCCGGTTTTGCCGGTCGGTGATGTAGTAAACATCCTCCGCCCGCGAGCCGAGTGTGGCGATCTTGGCATTTTGCAGGTTGATCTCGCATTCCGAGAACGCCCGCCCGATCTGCGACAGCAGGCCCGGACGGTCGCCGGTGATGAGTTCCATGATGGTGCGGTTGTCGATTTCATCCGCCTTGAACTCGATATGGGTCTTGATGGGGAAGTGCTTGTACCTGCGCGGTGCCCGCCGCGAGACCCGCCAGTCTTGTGCCTGTGTGGTGTCCAGCCTGGCGAGCAGCGCGCTGCGGATTTCATCCAGCCGCGATTCACCCGTCACCGGCTCGCCGGTTTCCTCGAGTACGTGGAATGTGTCCACAATGAAATTACCGGCCGTGGTAATGATGCCGGCGTCGACGACATTCAGCCCGAGCTGGTCCAGGGTCGCCGTGATGCGGCTGAACAGGTTCTTGCCGCCGGGTGCGTAGATGAAGATCTCCGTGCCGCCGCGCCCGGTCAGCGGCTGGATATCGACAATCCTGCAGCCCTCCGCCGGTATGTCCCGCAGCAGGCGGGTGTGATGCGCCACCTGCTCGGGCGGTGTCCTGAGGAAGTATTCATCGCCCAGCTGTTCCCACAGGTGCAGGGTTTGAGCGTCCCGCTGACCGAGGAGTTCGGCGGCTTCATGCTGTACCTTCTGGATGTGCTCGGCGCGCTCCAGCGGATCCTGCAGTCCGCGGTGCAGCGCCCGCCGGGTGTTGTAGTAGAGCTGCTTCAGCAGGGCGTCCTTCCAGGCGTTCCACATCCCCGGGTTGGTTGCGCGGATGTCCGCCACGGTGAGTACGTACAGGTAGTCGAGGCGCGCCGGGTTGCCCACGGTACGGGCAAAGCGGTTGATCACGACGGGGTCGTCAATGTCCTCGCGCTGCGCGGTGGTCGACATGATCAGGTGATTCTCGACCAGCCAGGTCACCAGGCCGGCATCGTAATCACTCAGGTCATGCCGGATGCAGAACTCGTAGGCATCCAGCCCGCCAAGCTCCGAGTGGTCGCCGCCGCGCCCCTTGGCGATATCGTGGAACAGGGCGGCGAGGTAGAGCAGTTCCGGCTTCGGCAGGGTGGCGACGATGTGGCTGCACAGGGGGAATTCCAGCGCGTGGTCCTGGACGGTGAAGCGGCGCAGGTTGCGCACCACGAACAGGATGTGTTCGTCGACCGTGTAGATGTGGAACAGGTCGTACTGCATCAGCCCCACGATGTGTTCGAATGCCGGCAGGTAGGCGGCGAGTACGCCGTAGCGATTCATGCGGCGCAGTTCCCGGGTGATGCGCCGCGGCTGGCGAATGATTTCCATGAACAGGCTGCGGTTGCGGATGTCGTTGCGAAACTCGTCGTCGATAAGATAACGGTTTTCGCGTATGGCGCGAATCGTCCCGGCACGCACACCCCGCAGCTGCGGGTTCTGTTCCAGCAGCAGAAAGACTTCCAGCAGGGCATAGGGGTGATAGCGGAACACCTCGTCGCCCGTGGTTTCCAGGAAACCGTTGCGCACCTGAAAACGCCGGTTCAGTGCGACCGGTTTGCCGGGACCTTCCGGGTGGAGAATGAATTCGTGGAACAGCTGCAGCAGCATTTCATTCAGCCGTCGCAGTTCCATGATGGTGCGGTAGTACTGCTTCATGAAGGCCTCGACCCCGAGGCGGGTGGCATCGTCCCCGAAGCCGAACTGGGTCGCCAGGGTGCGCTGGTAATCGAACAGCAGGCGGTCCTCGCCGCGGCCGGTCATGGCATGCAGCGCGAACCTGATATCCCACAGCAGGTCCCGGCATTCGAGCAGCAGCTCGAGTTCATCAGCGGTCAGGAACTCGTGGTCCACGAGTTCCTGCAGCGAGGCGGTGCCGAAATAGCGGTTCGCGACCCAGGCGATCATCTGGATATCGCGCAGGCCGCCCGGACCTTCCTTGATGTTCGGCTCCAGCCGGTAGGCGGTCTCGCCGAACTTGTGATGGCGGATTGCCTGTTCCCTGCACTTCGCCTCGAAAAAATCGCGACTGTTCCAGATGTGCACCGGCCCGGTCTCTTCCTGCATGCGCGCGAACAGGTCCGCTGCTCCGGCCAGCAGCCGGGCTTCCATGAGGTTGGTCACGACGCTGATGTCCGCGAGTGACTGGGCAACGCACTCGTCGATGCTGCGTACACTGTGGCCGACTTCCAGTCCGATATCCCAGAGGAAGGTCAGCAGGGTCCCGACGCGGCGATCGTAGCGGCTGCCGGCTGCATCGGGCAGCAGTATCAGCAGGTCGATATCCGAGCCGGGCATCAGTTCGCGGCGGCCGTAGCCGCCGACCGCGGCCAGTGCCAGGTCGCCGGCTGCGTCTTCCATGAGGCCTGTCCAGACGCGTTGCAGCACCTGGTCGACCAGCCAGGAACGCCCGCGCAGCAGCAGCGGGGTGGCGGTGTCGGCCGCGAATTGCTCGACCAGCCGGGTATTGCCCTGTTTCAGGCAGGCCTTGAACGGTACGCGCGCAACGCTCTGGCCGGTTGCGGCGTCAAGGCTGTGCAGGTCAAACCAGGACTCGAAGATGGCCGCTTCATGACTTGCCGCAGCTGCATCCGTCGCGGGTTGCTTGTGATTGTTCAGACTGCGTCACCCGGAAGGCAGGTCAGGACCTCGTGTCCGTCCTGTGTGACCAGGATGGTATGTTCCCACTGTGCCGAGAGGCTGTGGTCCTTGGTGACGACGGTCCAGCCATCCCGCAGCAGCCGGGTGTGGCGCTTGCCGGCATTTACCATGGGTTCGATGGTGAAGGTCATGCCGGCCTTCAGTGGCATCCCCGTGCCGGGCGTGCCGTAGTGCAGTACCTGCGGGTCCTCGTGAAACTCCCTGCCGATGCCGTGGCCGCAATACTCGCGCACGATGGAGCAGTTGTTTGACTCGGCATGCTGCTGGATGGCATGGCCGATATCGCCCAGAGTGACGCCCGGCCTGACCAGGTCGATGCCGATGCACATGCATTCGTGGCTGATGCGGGCGAGCCGCCCGGCGGCAACGCCCGGCTCACCGACGAAGAACATCTTGCTGGTGTCACCGTGGAAGCCGTCCTTGATGACCGTAATGTCGATATTCACGGCGTCGCCCCGTTTCAGTACCTTGTCGCCCGGGATGCCGTGGCAGACGACATGGTTGATGGAAGTGCAGATGGACTTCGGAAAGCCCCGGTAGTTGAGCGGCGCCGGGATGGCCTGCTGCACGTCGACGATGTAGTCGTGACAGATGCGGTCCAGTTCGGCGGTGCTGATGCCTGGCTGCACGTGCGGCCCGATCATTTGCAGGACTTCCCCGGCGAGCCGGCCGGCGATCCGCATTTTCTCGATTTCTTCGGGTGTTTTGATGGTGACTGGCATCTAACGGCCTGATTTGCTCGTGATTGGCCCGGTGACAAACAGGGTTCCGGATTGCCGAGTACGGGAGTGTATGGTATAAAGTCCGGCTTGTTAAGTGCTCCCCGTTGGTTCACCTGACAAAATTCACACATGTACCGGCACATGCAGCAGGGTGCCCGGTTGGCGCGCGAAACCGCCACTCCGGGTTGCTGCCATGGAGTACATGGACGCTCAACCCGAAAAACTGGAGAAACACCCATGGCAGATGTCACCATGCGCCAGATGCTGGAAGCTGGCGTGCATTTTGGTCACCAGACCCGCTACTGGAACCCGAAGATGGCCCCCTATATCTTCGGTGAACGCGGCAAAATCCACATTATCAACCTTGAAAAGACCATGCCGCTGTTCGGCGATGCGATGAATTACGTCAGCAGCCTGGTCGCCAGGGGCGGTACGTGCTGTTCGTCGGCACCAAGCGTTCCGCGCAGGCCATTGTCAGGAGAATGCGCCGAACGCTGCGGCATGCCTTATGTGAACCACCGCTGGCTCGGCGGCATGCTCACCAACTACAAGACGGTTCGCGCCTCCATCAAGCGCCTGAAAGAACTGGAGACCATGTCCGAGGACGGCTCATTCGGCAAGATCAGCAAGAAGGAAGCCCTGATGCTGACGCGTGAGACTGGAAAAGCTGGAGCGCAGCCTGGGCGGTATCAAGAACATGCGCGGTATTCCGGATGCCATGTTCGTGGTCGATGTCGGGCACGAAAAGATCGCGATCACCGAGGCCAGCAAACTGGGTATTCCGGTCGTCGGTATCGTGGATACCAACAACTCGCTGGAAGGCGTCGATTACGTTATCCCCGGCAATGACGATGCCATCCGCGCAATCAAGCTGTACGTGGAGGCCGCCGCCGATGCCGCGGATACCGGCAAGCTGAGCGTGGCTCATGCCATGGCCGATTCCACCGACGAGTTTGTCGAACTGGATGAAAACGCCGCGGGCGGCATGCCCGGCAGGAAAGCCGGTACGGCGGCAAGAAAAACGGCCGGCAAGATCACGGTCAGGAAAAAGCTGGTAGCCGGCGAACCCGCGGCTGAGGAAGCTGCTCCCGAGGCCGCAGTGGCGAGCGACACGGACAGCGCGGCTGACGAGGACTAGACTGTGCTGCGCCGGTGGCGCGCGGATCGAAACCCAATTACCAGAGGACACAGTTATGGCTATTACTGCAGCGCAAGTGAAGGAACTGCGCGAACGCACCGGCTCCGGCATGATGGAGTGCAAAAAGGCACTGGTGGAAGCCGAAGGTGACATGGAGACGGCAATCGAGACACTGCGCAAGACCGGACTTGCCAAGGCCGACAAGAAGGCCTGCGCGGGTCGCGGCGGAAGGTCTGGTGGTCATCGAGATCAGCGACGACAACAAGACTGCTGCCATCGTCGAGGTCAATTGCGAAACCGACTTCGTCGCCAAGAAGGATGACTTCCAGGACATTTGCCGCCGCCATCGCGAAGCGGGTGCTGGCGGACGACCCGGCGGATATCGACAGCCTGCTGGCGATGCCGCTGCACGACGGTGATGCCGCCACCATCGAGGACGCCCGCAAGGCGCTGATCGCGACCATCGGCGAGAACATTAGCCGTGCGGCGGTTTGTCCGCGTCGAGAGCAACGGCGAGCTTTCCAGCTACCGCCACGGAGTGCGCATCGGCGTGCTGGTCGACCTCGCAGGCGGCATGCCGAACTGGGCAGGGATCTGGCAATGCACATCGCCGCGCACGATCCGCGCCCCGTGTGCGTTTCCGAGGACCAGGTGCCCGCGGAGATGATCGAGAAGGAGCGTGATATTTTCACTGCCCAGGCGCGCGAGAGTGGCAAGCCGGACAACATCATCGAGAAGATGATCGACGGCCGCATTCGCAAGTTCCTTGGCGAGGTCACCCTGCTGGGCCAGTCCTTTGTCAAGGACCCGGACCAGACGGTGGGAAGCTGCTGGAGGCGGCCAGTGCCAGCGTGCTGTCGTTTCGAACGTGTGGAACTGGGCGAGGGCATCGAAAAGAAGGTCGAAAATTTCGCCGACGAGGTAATGGCCCAGGTCAAGGGCGGCTGACGCAGCGCGGCTAACCGGCGAGACCGCGGCACGTCCGACTTGTTTTGTGAAATGACGGGGTCGAATTTCGACCCCGTTTTTTATGGCAATCAGCTTTAAATAGTAAGACAATGCCCTCCGGGAATCCGTGGCGGATATACTCCGCAAATCATTGTAATTGATAAGGAAAGGTGATGCGTTATCAACGGATACTGCTGAAGCTGAGCGGCGAGGCACTCATGGGGCCGGGGACGCATGGCATTGACCCTGGCGTCATTCAGCGGCTGGCGGAAGAGATATGCGCGGTTGCTGCCCGCGGCGTGCAGGTCGGCATCGTGGTCGGTGGGGGCAACCTGTTGCGCGGTGCCGGTCTGGCATCACAGGGTATGAACCGGGTAACCGGGGATCACATGGGCATGCTGGCAACGGCCATCAATGCCCTCGCACTGCAGGATGCCATCGAGCAGGCCGGTGCCGGGTGCCGAGTCATGTCGGCGCTTGCCATTGCGCAGGTCTGCGAATCCTACAGCAGCCGTGCCGCCATCCGGCACCTGGAAAAGGGCCGCGTGGTGGTGTTTGCGGCCGGAACCGGCAACCCGTTTTTCACCACCGATTCCGCCGCCAGCCTGCGGGCCATAGAAATCAACGCGGACATCATGCTGAAGGCAACCAAAGTGGATGGCGTGTACACCGCTGACCCGATGACCGACCCGAATGCCACCCGCTTTGACCGGATCAGTTATGATGCTGCCCTGGCGCGCAAGCTGGGTGTCATGGATGCCACGGCGCTGGTGCTCTGCAGCGAGCATGCCATGCCGGTGCGCGTATTCAACATGTTTGAACCCGGTCAGCTGGGCCGCATCATCGACGGCCAGGAAATCGGGACCCTGGTGCAGCAGGAGACTCAGGAATGATAAAGGAAATCATGCAGGATGCCGGCAGCAGGATGGAAAAAACCATCGACTCCCTGCGGCAGTCGTTGAGCAAGGTCAGGACGGGGCGTGCACATCCCAGCCTGCTGGACCATCTCACGGTAGATTATTACGGCTCCGAAATGCCGATCTCGCAGGTGGCCAACATCGGCGTCGAGGATGCCCGGACCCTGACCGTGACCCCCTGGGAAAAGCAGATGGTCCAGGCCATCGAGAAGTCGATCCTGAAATCCGACCTGGGTCTCAACCCCGCGACCGCAGGTACCGTGATCCGCATTCCGATGCCGCCGCTGACCGAGGAAACCCGGCGTGAACTGGTCAAGGTGGTGCGCCACGAAGGGGAGGCGGCCAAGGTTGCGGTCCGCAACATACGCCGCGACGCCAACAGCGACTTCAAGGAGCTTCTCAAGGAAAAGGAAATTTCCGAAGACGAGGAACGCAAGGCAGCGGAGGATATCCAGCGGCTCACGGACCGCTTCGTGGGCGAGGTCGACAAGGTTCTCGCCGGCAAGGAAACGGAGCTGATGGAGATCTAGATCCGGATGCGGCCGGGCATAGCGCCGGGACGCAGTTTTTTACAGACATGAAGACGGGTTTTACCGGATGGCAACAGACAGCAATGCAGACAGCATACCGCGTCACATTGCCATAATCATGGATGGCAATGGACGCTGGGCGCGTTCCCGCATGCTGCCGCGCTATGTCGGTCACCGTGAAGGTGTCAAGACGGTACGCCGTATTGTCGAGGCCTGCATGGAAAGGAACATAGCGGCGCTGACGCTGTTCGCGTTCAGCAGCGAAAACTGGCGGCGGCCACGCGACGAGGTCAGCCTGATCCTGAACCTGTTTGTGGCCACGCTGAAGAAAGAGGTCACCGTGCTGCACAGCAATGGCGTGCGGCTGCGTTTTATCGGTGATCGTGCCGCCTTCTCCGGCAAACTGCGCGAGCTCATCGACGAATCAGAGGCCCGCACCCGGGACAATACCCGGATGGAGCTGGTGATTGCCGCCAATTACGGTGGCCACTGGGATATCACCGAGGCCTGCAGGGCGATTGCGCGCCGCGCGGCAGCGGGTGAGCTGCCACCGGATGCCATTACACCCCAGGTCATGGCGGCGGAAATGTCGCTCGCCGACCTGCCGCCCCCCGACCTCTTTATTCGTACCGGCGGGGAACGCCGCATCAGCAATTTCCTGCTCTGGCAACTCGCCTATACCGAGCTGTACTTCACTGACGTGCTATGGCCCGCATTCGGGACCGGAGAACTGGATGATGCCCTGCTCTGGTACGCAAACCGGCAGCGCCGCTTCGGACGCACGGGAGAACAGGTGGAGCAGCTGAAGGGTGCTTAGGACCGCGCCTGATCTCGGCGGCTGTCATGGCGCCGCTGGTTATCTATGGCGTGCTTGCCCTGCCAATGAAGCTGTTTGCCTTGCTGCTGGGGCTGGTGCTGCTGGGGGGTGTCTGGGAGTGGGGCCACCTCGTACCGCTCGCAGGCAGCGCCCTGCGACTGCTCTACTGCGCAGCGGTCGCCGGCCTGATGTGGCTGTTGTGGCAGGCCGGACTGGACGCCGTCATTGACTGGCTGCTGCCGCTTGCCCTGTTGTGGTGGCTGTTTGCACTTTACTGGCTGGCGCACCCGCAGCTTTGCGCGCAGGCGGGCGCGGCCTGCAGCGGATTCAAGCTGCTTGCCGGCATCCTGGTGATTGTGCCGGCCTGGGCCGCGCTGGCGGTGCTGCAGGGCAGCGGTCCTGGCGGGCCCGTGATTACGCTTGGCCTGCTGCTGATGGTGTGGCTCGCGGACAGCGGCGCCTATTTTGCGGGACGCAAGTGGGGACGCAACAAGCTGGCGCCTGTCATCAGCCCGGGCAAGACGCGGGAGGGTGCCTACGGCGGTTTGCTTGCCAGCCTGGTATTTGCGGTGTTTGCCGGCGCCCTCTACAGCCATTCCCTGCGCTGGACGCTGGCCTGCCTGATGGCTTCTCTGGTGGCCATGCTGTTCTCGATTGCCGGGGACTTGCTGGAAAGCCTGATGAAACGCCAGAGCGGGATCAAGGACAGCGGGCACATCATCCCCGGACATGGTGGTATCCTCGACCGCCTGGACAGCCTGGTAGCCGCGGCGCCGCTGTTTCTGGCGGGGTTCAGGTGGCTGGAACTATGATACTGACGGCGGTTTCGCGTGCACCCGGCACGCTGTCCACAACCGGGGAGTGCTGCTCATGAACAGGCCTGCGGGTATCACCGTGCTTGGCGCGACCGGCTCGATCGGCGTGAACACGCTCGATGTGGTCGCGCGCCATCCTGACAGGTTCCGGGTCGAGGCGCTGACGGCCAACACCAGCGTCGACAAGCTGGCTGAACAATGTCTGCGCTTTCGCCCCCGGGTTGCCGCCATGGTTGATGCGGATGCCGCGCAGCGGCTCGCCGACAGGCTGCGGCAGGCCGCGCCGGAGGTCCAGGTACTGCACGGAACGGCAGGCCTGGTGCAGGTCGCGGGCATGGACGGGGTCGATTACGTCATGGCGGCCATCGTCGGGGCCGCCGGCCTGCTGCCCACGCTGGCAGCGGCGCGCCGGGGCAAGCGCGTACTGCTGGCCAACAAGGAAGCACTGGTCATGTCCGGCGCCCTGTTCATGCAGGCCGTGCGCGACCACGGCGGCAACCCTGCTGCCCATCGACAGCGAGCACAATGCGATACTGCAATGCCTGCCGGACGACTATTCCCCCGGCCATGCGCCACCGGGTGTGCGCCAGGTATCTGCTGACGGCCTCCGGCGGACCCTTCCGGACCCTGCCGCTGGACAGCCTGCCAGGCGTGACGCCGGAACAGGCGTGCGCCCATCCCAACTGGGTGATGGGGCGCAAGATCTCGGTGGATTCCGCAACCATGATGAACAAGGGCCTGGAGATGATCGAGGCCTGCTGGCTGTTCGGCCTGCCGCAGGAGCACGATCAGGGTGGTATTGCACCCGCAGAGCATCATCCATTCACTGGTCGAGTACACGGATGGTTCCATGCTGGCGCAACTGGGAAATCCGGACATGCGCATTCCCATCGCGCACGCCCTCGGCTGGCCGCGGGCGCATCGAGTCCGGCGCCGCAAGTCTCGACCTGCTCGCGGTCGGGTCGCTGCAGTTCGAGGCCCCGGAAAGCGACCGCTATCCCTGCCTGGCGCTGGCAGCCGATGCGATGCGGGCCGGTGGTACAGCGCCGGCCATCCTGAATGCGGCCAACGAGGTCGCCGTGCAGGCATTCCTGGACCGGCAAATCCCGTTCAGTGCAATTCCCGCTACGATCCGCTACGCACTGGAACGCTGCAGCGTTCACGAGGCGAACTCGCTGGAACTAATCCTGGAAGACGATGCCGCCGCCCGCGCCGCGGCGCGCCACTGCCTTGCCGCCGGCCGCAGGGCGGCAACCCTGTGAATTCCGTGTTCTACAGCGCAGCGGCGTTCATCGTCGCCATCGGCATCCTGGTGACCGTGCATGAGTTCGGGCATTTCTGGGTTGCGCGGCGCCTCGGCGTGAAGGTGCTGCGGTTTTCGATCGGTTTCGGGCAGCCCTTATGGAAGCGGACTTTCGGATCCGACGCGACCGAACTGGTGGTGGCGGCCGTCCCCCTGGGCGGATACGTGAAGATGCTGGACGAGCGCGAAGGCGCGGTCGCGGTCGCGGACCTGCCGCGCGCCTTCAATCGCCAGCCGCTGCGCACCCGCGTCGCCGTTGTCGTTGCCGGGCCGCTGTTCAACTTCCTGTTTGCCATCCTCGCCTACTGGATGATGTACACCATCGGGGTGCCCGGCATGCGCCCGCTGGTCGGCGAGGTGATTCCCGGTTCCGATGCCGCCGCGGCAGGCATCGTCAGCGGCGACGAGATCGTCGCAGTCGGGAACACCCCGACGCCCACCTGGGAAAACACCGTGCTGGCGTTGCTGGATGCCAGTCTCGCCGAATCCGGCAGCGTGGATCTCGCGGTGCGCGACCCGCAGGGCGGGGAACGTCACCTGCAGGCGCACTTCGACAGCAGCAGCGAGCTGCTGCAGGCGGGGGGTGTGCTGGAAAATTTCGGCCTGGGTCCGTGGCGTCCGCCCGCTGTCATCGACCGGCTGATCGCGGGCGGGGCGGGTGAACGTGCGGGGTTGCAGCCGGGCGACAGGATCATCCGCGCCAACGGCGAATCCATCAACAGCTGGGAACAGTGGGTCGGGTATGTCCGTGACAGGCCCGAACAGCCCATGGAACTCCAGGTCCTGCGCGATGGCCGTGAAGTGACCCTTGATCTGGTTCCGGACAGCGTCACCGAGGAGGGCGTGACCATCGGCCGCATCGGCGCGTATGTGCGCCTTCCGGATGACGAGCAGCGTGCTACAATGCGCGTCGTTGTGCGTTACGGGCCACTGCAGGCGCTGCCCGAGGCGCTGCGCAAAACCCGGGATGTGACGACGCTGACGTTGCGCACCCTCTGGAAAATGGTTACCGGCAAGGCCTCCGTGGAGAGTCTCAGCGGCCCGATCAGTATCGCCCAGTACGCGGGCCAGTCTGCCGCGATCGGACTGGCGACTTTTCTCGGGTTTCTGGGTATCGTCAGCGTCAGTCTCGGGGTGCTGAACCTGCTACCGGTCCCCGTGCTCGATGGCGGGCACCTGCTGTTCTACCTGCTGGAACTGGTAAAGGGCAGCCCGGTGTCCGAGGCCGCCCAGTTGCTGGGGCAGAAAATCGGCATCGCGCTGTTGCTGGCGCTGATGTCACTGGCTTTCTACAACGATCTGGTGCGACTGTTTGACTGAAACATGAAAATGCCTCCCCTCGTTAGTTCCTTCGGCGCAGTACTGCGTGTTTTGGTCATTTCCCTGCTGCTGTGCGCCAGGGCGGCCGCATTCGAACCCTTCGTGGTGAAGGATATCCGGGTGGAAGGATTGCAGCGTATCTCGGCCGGCACCGTCTTCAACTACCTGCCGATCAAGCTGGGTCAGACAGTCACTACGGAAGACTCGATCGCCGCGGTGTCGGCCCTGTTTAATACCGGGTTTTTCAATGATGTCAGTCTGGAAAGGGATGGCGACGTGCTGGTGGTGTTCGTCAAGGAACGTGCGGCGATCAGCAGCATCGAGATCGAGGGCAACCAGGACCTTGACACCGATGAACTGCTGGACGGCCTGAAGCAGATCGGGCTGGCCGAGGGCCGCGTGTTCGATCGCTCCCTGCTGGAGAAGGTGGAGCAGGAGCTGCAGCGGCAGTATTTCAGCCGCGGCAAGTATGCGGTAAGGATCAAAACCACCGTAACACCGCTGGAACGTAACCGGGTCGGCATCCTGATCGATATTTCCGAAGGCCGGGTGGCACGCATCAAGCAGATCAACATCATCGGCAACAACACCTTCACCGACAAGGAGTTGCTGGACGAGTTCTCCCTGACGACACCGACCATCCTGTCCGCGATTACCAAGAGTGACCAGTATTCCAAGCAGGGCCTGTCCGCTGACCTGGAGACGCTGCGTACATACTACCTCGACCGCGGCTACCTGAAGTTCCACATCAATTCGACCCAGGTCTCGATCACGCCTGACAAGAAGGACATCTACATCACCATCAATATCACCGAGGGTGAGCAGTACAAAATCAAGGTGGTAACGCTCTCCGGCGACCTGGTGGTGCCCGCGGAAAAGATCTTCCCGCTGATCGACATCAACCCCGGGGACGTGTTCTCGCGCAAGCAGGTAACCGAATCCGTCGACAAGATCAGCTCCCTGCTCGGCAACCAGGGATACGCCTTTGCCAACGTCAACACCGTGCCCGATATGGACGACGAGACGCACGAAGTGGCGCTGGGTTTTTTCGTCGATCCCGGCAAGCGCGTCTATGTCCGGCGCATCAACGTCAGCGGCAATGTCAGTACCCGGGACGAGGTGCTGCGCCGCGAGATGCGCCAGATGGAGGCCGGCTGGTATTCGGCGGAGAAGGTGGAACGTTCCCGCACCCGGCTGGATCGCCTGGGATTCTTCGAGGACGTGAATGTCGAGACGCCGACCGTGCCGGGTACCACGGACCAGCTGGATGTGAACTATTCGGTGACAGAGACCTCTTCAGGCAGCATCACCGCCGGCCTGGGTTTTTCCCAGTCATCCGGCGTGCTTTTCAACGCCAGTGTGCAGCAGGACAACTTTCTGGGAAGCGGCAAGCGGGTCAGTTTCACGTTTGACAACAGCTCGGTGAACACCATCTACAGCTTTGCCTACGTGAATCCGTTCTGGACCATCGATGGCGTCAGCCGCGGTTTTGGCGCCACTTACCGCACGACCGATGCCAGCCAGGCAAACCTGACCAACTACACGACCGATACCCGGGGACTGGATGTCAACTTTGGAATACCCGTTAACGAGTTCGATACACTGCGTTTCAGCACCGGCTACCAGGGGCTGGACCTCAAGACCACATCGGTCTCGGCAAGCGATGTCACGGACTTCATCAACCAGCACGGGGACACTTTCAATAGCCTGGTGCTCACCGCGAGCTGGCGTCACGATACCCGCAACAAGATATTATTTGCCGACAGCGGCGGCATGCAGAGCATCGGACTGGAAACCACCTCGCCCGGATCCGGTCTTGAGTATTACAAGCTCGATTACGAGCAGCAGCGTTTTCTGCCCCTGACCCGGGAGTTGACACTGGGCCTGAAGGGACACCTTGGCTACGGCGATGGCTACGCCGAGTTTGACCAGTTGCCGTTCTTCGAGAACTTCTATGCCGGCGGCGTGCGCTCGGTGCGCGGCTTCGAGGACAACACCCTCGGCCCCCTGGATTCCGACGGTGACCCGATCGGCGGAGCCTTTCTGGTGGTGTTCAATGCCGAGGTGTACTTTCCGGTGCCCTTTGCGGATGATGCCAAGGGTGTGCGGTTGAGTACCTTCCTGGACATAGGTAATGTATACGAGGATTACAATACCTTCGACGCCGGTGATCTGAGGTATTCTGTCGGTCTGGCCGGCCTGTGGCTGTCGCCGCTCGGACCGATCTCGATCAGCATCGGTTTCCCGCTGAACGAGAAGCCGGGCGACAAGGTGCAGAATTTCCAGTTCACCGTCGGGACCTTTTTCTGATTTGGGCCTGTTGACACCTGGATCGCCGCCCCGACCATACAAGTGTCAGCAGACCCTGGTAATGACAACATTCCGGAGAATCACATGAAAAGATATATAACCCCTCTCGCCATTCCAGTGATACTGGCAGTATCGCTGTTTTCCCAGGGCCTGCTCGCCGAAACCAAGATCGGTTTTGTGGATACGGTCAAGCTCATGGAGGCTGCGCCCCAGGCCAAGTCCGCGCAAAGCAAGATAGAATCCGAATTCTCTCCACGGGAAAAGGAGCTGGTTGACCTGCAGCGCGATATCAAGCAGCAGGATGACAAGCTGACGCGCGACGGTACGGTGATGAGCGAGTCGGAGCGCTCCAAGCTGGAACGCGACATCCTCGCCAAGCGACGTGACCTGAAGCGAGCCCAGGAGGAGTTTCGTGACGACCTGAACATCCGCCGCAACGAGGTGCTTGCCAAGCTGCAGAAGGAAATGTACGAGGCAGTCGTGGCGCTCGCCAAGGAGCAGAAGTACGACCTGATATTCAGCCAGGGCGTTGTCTACAGCAGCGACAAGGTCGATATCACCGCAGACGTACTGAAAAAACTCACCGGCAAGTAGCCGCCGGGCGTTACGGCCGGTTACCGGAACAGGTTTCGCATGGCGGTTACGCTGGGAGAGCTGGCTGGGAAACTGGGAGGGCAGCTGCAAAACGGCGACCCCGACTGCCGGATAAGCGGTGTCGCCACCCTGCAGCATGCGGGTGAAGGCGACATCAGCTTTCTTGCCAACAAGGGCTACCGCAAGTTCCTGCTGAATACCCGCGCCTCCGCGGTGATCCTGGCGCCTGCCGAGGCGGATGCCTGCCCGACAGCGGCGATCATCCTGGACAATCCCTATGCCGGTTATGCGCGCGCGGCCGCCATGCTGGCACCCGCACGGCCCCGCAGGCAGGGCATCCATCCGCAGGCGTGCGTCGATCCCGACAGTCGGGTGGATCCCGCTGCCTGGGTCGGGCCGCATTGCAGCGTCGCGGCCGGCGCCGTGATCCATGCCGCTGTCGAGCTGGGCAGTGGCTGCCATGTGGGTGCCGGCAGCGTGATCGGTGCATACAGCCGGCTCGGCGCGAACGTGGTGATCTGCCACGACATCACTATCGGTGAGCGGGTCACGATCGCCCCGGGTGCGGTCATCGGCAGCGACGGATTCGGCCTGGCGATGGACCAGGGAAAGTGGATCAATGTACCGCAACTCGGCAGTGTCCGTATCGGCAACGATGTCGACATCGGCGCCAATACCACGATCGACCGTGGTGCACTGGAGGACACGATTCTGGAAGAGGGTGTCAGGCTCGATAACCAGATCCAGGTCGCGCATAATGTTTTTATCGGTGCGCACACGGCAATTGCCGGTTGCGTGGGTATTTCCGGGAGCGCCAGGATCGGCAGGCACTGCCTGATCGGCGGCGGGGCCGGTATCGTCGGGCACCTTGAGATAACAGACAATGTTGTGGTGACCGGTATGACCATGGTGACCCGTTCGATCACCGAGCCGGGGGTGTACTCCTCGGGCGTACCGGCCCAGGACAACGACAGCTGGAACAGGAATTACGCACGTTTACGGCAACTCGACAAGCTGGCCCGCAAGGTGCAGCGGCTGGAGCGGCTGCTTGCCGCGAGTCGCGGCGATGAACATGGCGGCTAGCCTCACCAGGCCAGGGCCGACCACAATAAAGATATACTTACCCGGGCAACCAAATTATGGATATCAACCAGATTCTGCAGCATCTTCCGCATCGTTTCCCCTTTCTGCTGATAGACCGGGTGGTCGAATACAAGCAGGGTGAGTCGCTTGTCGGCTACAAGAACGTGACTTACAACGAGCCATTCTTCCAGGGGCACTTCCCGGAGCGACCGGTCATGCCGGGCGTCCTGATCCTGGAGGCCATGGCACAGGCGACCGGCCTGCTGGCTTTCAAGACAGTGGAGCGGGGCGCGCGCAGGGAAAGCCTGTACTTCCTCGTCGGTATGGACAAGGCGCGCTTCAAACAGCCGGTAGAGCCAGGCGACCAGTTATTCCTGCGCGCAAGCCTGCTGCGCTCCAGACGCGGAATCTGGGTATTTGACTGCGATGCCAGGGTCGATGACAAGGTGGTCGCTTCAGCTGAAATCATGTGCACCGAGCGGAATATCGACAATTGATTGATCCAACCGCTGTGATTGATCCGGGTGCGGAGCTGGCCACGGGTGTCAGTATCGGTCCCTACAGCATCATCGGCCCGGATGTGGTGATCGGGGCCGATACCGCAATCGGGCCGCATGTTGTGATCAACGGTCCGACACGTATTGGCCGCGAGAACAGGATCTTCCAGTTTGCCTCCATCGGAGATGCCCCGCAGGACAAGAAGTATGCGGGTGAACCCACCCGGCTGGAAATCGGCGACCGCAATACCATTCGGGAATTCGTTACCATCAATCGCGGTACCGTGCAGGACCAGGGGGTCACCGCGCTGGGCAGCGACAACTGGATCATGGCCTATGTTCACATTGCCCATGACTGCCGGATCGGGAACCACACGATTTTTGCCAACAACGCATCGCTTGCAGGCCATGTCAGGATTGGTGATTACGTTATTCTGGGCGGCTTCACCCTGGTGCACCAGTTCTGCACCATCGGTAGTCATGCGCTGACGGCCTACGGCAGCGGCATCAGCAGGGATATACCACCCTACGTCACGGTGGGCGGCATCCCCGCGCGCGCGCACGGGCTGAATATGGAAGGGCTGCGGCGTCGCGGCTTTTCGCCCGAGAGCCGCAAGGCACTGAAGCGTGCCTACAAGACCCTGTACCGGGAAAACCGCACCCTCGAGGATGCCCTGGTGCAGCTCAGGCTGCAGGCCGGGGGGAATGCGGAAGTTGCCTTCCTGACAGAATTTCTGGAGCAGCAGACGCGCGGTATCGTCAGATAATGGCCCGTATTCGCAGTTGCAGTGCTGTCCCCGCCGGGGATGCCGGCCTCTCCGCTGCGCGTGGCCACACGGGAGCATGATGCAAACCACTCATCCACTTCACGTCGGCATCGTTGCCGGCGAATCATCCGGTGACAATATCGGTGCCGGGCTGATTGAGGCGATCCGGGCACAGGTCCCGGATGCGGTCTTCGAAGGCATTGGCGGACCACGCATGACGCAGGCCGGTTGCTACAGCCTGTACCCTGTCGAGCGGCTTTCGGTGATGGGGCTGGTTGAAGTGGTACGGCACCTGCCCGGCCTGCTCTCGATGCGCCGTGAGCTGCAGCGCCACTTTCTGGCGACCCCGCCGGATATCTTCATCGGTATCGATGCGCCCGACTTCAACCTGGCACTGGAAAAACGCCTGAAGCAGTCGGGGATCAGGACAGTGCATTACGTCAGCCCTTCGGTCTGGGCCTGGCGCAGCTATCGCATACGCAAGATCACAGCCAGTGTGGACTGCATGCTGACCCTGTTCCCGTTCGAGGAACGGTTCTACCGGGAGCGGCAGGTGACCGCCCGCTGCGTTGGCCATCCCATGGCCGACCTGATCGCGGATGATGTGGACCGGGGCGAGGCGCGCCGGCATCTCGGCATCAGGCACCGCGGCCCGCTGGTGGCCCTGCTGCCGGGCAGCCGTGTCAGCGAAGTGAAGCGGATGGCGCCGCCATTCCTGCAGGCAGCCGCGTGGTGTTACGAGCGCCGTATCGATATGCGCTTTGTCGTGCCGCTGGCCAACCAGGCCTGTCGTGATGCATTCGAAACAGTGCTGGCGCAGACCCCCGGCCGCTTGCCGGTTACCCTGCTGGACGGCGATTCGCTGGGGGCCATGGCGGCGGCGGATGCCGTGATACTGGCTTCCGGCACAGCGACCCTGGAGTGCATGCTGCTGAAGCGCCCCATGGTAGTGGCCTACCGCTTGTCGCCGCTGACTTACCGGATTGCACGCCTGCTGGTGAAAAGCCGTTACATTGCACTGCCCAACCTGCTGGCCGGACGGCCGCTGGTACGCGAGCTGATACAGGACGAAGTGACCGCCGAAAACCTCGGGCGTGAAGTGCTTGCCTTGATCGAGAACCCGGTACGCGCCCGGGAGCTGGCCACGGTATTTGCGCAAATCCATACAGATCTGCGACGGAATGCGAGCCAGCAGGCGGCCGATATCGTGCTCGAGATGAGCGGCTGGCGGGAAACCCGTGGACACTGAAGCAGGATCGCCGCCGGGGCGTGTGGCAGGTGTGGACGAGGCGGGCAGGGGGCCATTGGCCGGGCCTGTGGTTGCCGGCGCCGTGATCCTGCATCCGGACAGGCCAATTGAGGGGCTGCGGGACTCCAAGCAACTTTCCGCAGCCAGGCGTGACTATCTGTACGAGCAGATCTGCGACAGGGCACTGGCCTGGGCGACGGGCTCGGCCAGCGTCGAGGAAATAGACAGCCTCAATATCCTGCAGGCGACCATGCTGGCGATGCAGCGCGCTGTTGCCGGACTCGAACCGGCAGCGGAGCACGCCCTGATCGACGGTAATCGCTGCCCGGATCTTGGCTGCCCGGCGCGGGCCATCGTCAGGGGGGACAGCCTTGTCGCAGCTATCAGTGCCGCGTCAATACTCGCCAAGGTGACGCGGGACAGGGAGATGCTGGCGCTGGACGAAAGCTATCCGGGCTACGGGTTTGCCAGCCACAAGGGCTACCCGAGCAAGGCCCACCTCGACGCGCTGGAAAGACTGGGGATACTGCCGGTTCACCGGCGCAGCTTCGCGCCGGTCAGGCGGATTGCACAACGGCAGGCCTGACGGCTTCAGGCGATAGCGGCAACGGTCTCAAGTTCGCTGCCGTAGTAACTGACCCGGTTGCGGCCGCTGCGCTTGCTTTTGTAAAGGGCCTGGTCCGCCTTGTCGAGAACTTCCTCCGCGCGACTGACGTCTTCCGGAAAGCACGCGATGCCGACACTCACGGTGGTCTGGATGAGTTCGCCCTTGTATTCAAGTGAGGCATCCTGGACCGCGGTACGGATGCGTCCCGCTGCGATGCGGGCTGCCGTGGCGCCGGTATTCGCCAGCAGGATGACGAATTCGTCGCCGCCGTAACGCGCCAGGACATCCGCCGACCGGATGCTGCTGTGGATGGCAGCGGCGACGCCCTGCAGCAACCGGCTTCCGGCGCTGTGGCCGCAGCGGTCATTGATGCCCTTGAGGCCATCAACGTCGATCATGAGTACGGCAAAGGGTTGACTCCCGCGCACGGTCTTTGCAATTTCCTTGTCGAGCATCAGATTGAAGGCGCGCAGGTTGAGCAGACCGGTCAGTTCGTCTATCTGTGACAGGATGCTGATCCTTTGCTTGGCAGTCAGGATGTCGTGAGCGAGCATGGACGTGACGTAGGCAACCAGCATAAAAGGTGAAAACTTCGCCATCAGCAGGGTAAATGTTTCCGGGGAGAAGATCGCGTCTGCGAAGGTCACATAACTCATGAACAGGTAACAGACTGCGATTAGCATGACTTCCAGCAGTGTCATGGCCTTCCCGAGCGTGATTGCGCAGGCGATTATCACCAGCAGGTAGAGGTTCAGCAGCGGGCTTTCCACCATGCCGGTATGCCAAATCGCCAGTGAAATGAATGCGATCATGAGCCAGGTTTCCACCGCCAGTTTCCAGCGGGTCTCGCGGGTGAGGAACTTGAGATAGCGGAATACGATGACAGAGGCCGAGTAGCAGACCATGATGGTGATCAGGGCGTCGCTATTGGTTATCGGGCGGATAGGGATGAAGTAGTAAAGCAGGACCAGAATCAGTAACAGCCACTGCAGTTCCGCCATGCTGCGGGAGAAACCACGCAGGTCATCCAACTCAAACGCATCTCCGTGTTGTCTGAAAAATGATTCCATGTACTGGCTCGCTGACCGGGTTTGGCTGCAGAACACAGTTGTTATCGACCGGGTGGCCTGATTTTAAACCTGTCGGAACCGTCTGGCCGGCATGCCGGGTGCGGGTAATGGCAGCGTAATCATGTAGAATGCCATTTCGCTCCGGCGGGGTTTCCCGGATCAGGGTTCGCCCCGGGTACGGTTTGAAGATGGTTATGTAAAGCAAGAGGGTAGTGATTGTCCCGGCGTTCTTTCAGAAACTGTCCGGAGCTGAACCAGGACGGGAAATCCGGTGGCCTTTCCATGATACAAAAGACCTTCGTACACCTGCACGTCCATACCGAGTACTCGCTGGTAAACGGCATCGTCAGGATCAAGCCGCTGGTCAGGCAGGCCGCCGCCGCCGGCATGCCCGCGATTGCCGTGACCGACCAGAGCAATCTGTTTTCCATGGTGAAGTTTTACCGGGCCGCCATGGCGCAGGGCATCAAGCCGATCGTGGGGGTCGACCTGTGGGTGTCCGACCCGGCCGTGAACAAGCAGCCTTACCGGCTCGTCCTCCTGTGCAAGTCCCGTGCGGGCTATCTGAACCTGACACGGCTGGTTTCGCGGACCTACCTCGAAGGCCAGCACCGCGGCCTGCCTGTGCTGGAGCACGGCTGGCTGGCCGGAAATTGCGACGGTCTGATTGCGCTTTCCGGAGGGCGTGCGGGCGACATCGGCCAGTCGTTGCTGGCCGGCAAGCACGACCTGGCCGCAAGTTCCCTGGTAGAGTGGTGCCGACTGTTTCCCGACAGTTTTTACCTGGAACTGCAACGCACGGGACGCAGCGGCGAGGAGGATTATATACATGCTGCCGTCGCCCTCGCAGCGGAATACGATGTGCCGGTGGTGGCGACCAACGACGTGCATTTTCTCAAGGATTCGGATTTTGATGCCCATGAGGCACGTGTCTGCATCAACGAGGGGCGGACGCTGGATGATCCGCGCCGCAGCAGGGAATTTACCGCCCAGCAGTACCTGCGAGCACCCGGAGGAAATGCAGGCCCTGTTTCGCGATATACCCGAGGCGCTGGAAAACACGGTGGAGATTGCGCGGCGCTGCAACCTGGAACTGGAACTTGGCAAGAATTATCTGCCGGATTTCCCGGTCCCCGAGGGCACGAGCCTGGACGGCTTTTTTGCCAGGCAGGCGGAAGAGGGTCTTGAGCAGCGCCTGGAACAGCTGCCGCCGGCCGGTTCCGGCGACCTGCAGGCCACGCGCGATCGCTACCTTGACCGGCTGCATACCGAGATCGGCGTCATTACCAAAATGGGATTTCCGGGCTACTTCCTGATTGTTGCGGACTTCATCAGGTGGGCCAAGGCAAACGGCATTCCCGTCGGCCCGGGGCGTGGCTCGGGTGCCGGTTCCCTGGTCGCCTATGCCCTGACCATCACGGATCTCGACCCGTTGCGCTATGACCTGCTGTTTGAGCGCTTTCTCAACCCGGAACGCGTCTCCATGCCGGACTTTGATGTCGACTTCTGCATGGAGGGCCGGGACCGCGTCATCGAGTATGTTGCGGAAAAATACGGGCGGGACAAGGTTTCGCAGATCATCACCTACGGTTCGATGGCGGCCAAGGCAGTGGTGCGCGACGTCGGGCGCGTCCTTGGCCACCCCTACGGTTTCGTCGACCGCATCGCCAAGCTGATCCCGTTTGAAATCGGCATAACACTGGACAAGGCACTGGAGCAGGAGCCGGCGTTCAGCGAATTGTATGACGGGGACGAGGAGGTGCGTGCCGTCATCGACCTGGCTCGCTCGCTGGAGGGCCTGGCGCGCAATGCCGGCAAGCATGCCGGCGGCGTGGTGATCGCCCCCTCGCAGCTGACCGATTTCACCCCGCTGTACTGCGAGCAGGGCGGCGAGGCGCTGGTCAGCCAGTTCGACAAGGATGATGTCGAGGCGGTCGGCCTGGTGAAGTTCGACTTTCTCGGGCTGCGCACCCTGACCATCATCGACTGGGCACTGAAGACCATCAACACGCGGCAGGCCGCGGCCGGCAAGCCATCCGTTGACATCAATACCATTCCGCTGCAGGACAGGGCCAGTTTCGACCTGCTCAAGGCATCGGCAACCACCGCGGTCTTCCAGCTGGAATCCAGCGGCATGAAGGACCTGATCCGGCGCCTGCAGCCGGATACCTTCGAGGATATCGTGGCACTGGTGGCGCTGTTCCGCCCGGGCCCGCTGCAGTCCGGCATGGTGGACGACTTCATCGCGCGCAAGCACGGCGCCAGCATCAAGTATCCTCACCCGGACCTGGAGCCGATCCTGAAACCCACCTACGGCATCATCCTGTACCAGGAGCAGGTGATGCAGATTGCACAGGTGCTGGCCGGCTACACGCTGGGCGGCGCCGACATGCTGCGTCGCGCCATGGGCAAGAAGAAGCCCGAGGAAATGGCCAAGCAGCGCAGCATTTTCATGGAGGGCGCGGGACAGCGAGGCGTCGACAGCAAGGTTGCGGAAGGCATCTTCGACCTGATGGAGAAGTTCGCCGGCTACGGCTTCAACAAGAGCCACTCCGCCGCCTACGCCCTGATCTCCTACCAGACGGCCTGGCTGAAGGCGCATTACCCGGCTGCCTTCATGGCGGCGGTGCTGTCCGCGGACATGGACAACACCGACAAGGTGGTCCACCTGATTGCCGAGTGCCGCGACATGAAGCTGAAGGTCGTGCCGCCGGACGTCAACCTGTCTAATCACCACTTCACCGAGCAGACCGGTGACACCGTCGTCTACGGGCTGGGCGCCATCAAGGGCGTGGGCCAGGGGGCTATCGAAGGCATGCTGGCGGAGCGCGCGGCCGGCGGGCCGTTTGCCGACCTGTTCGACCTTTGCCAGCGGGTGGACCTGCGCAAGGTCAACCGGCGGGTCTTCGATGCGCTGATACGCGCCGGTGCACTGGACTCGCTGGGCGAGACGCGTGCCACGCATCAGGCCAGTCTCGCCCAGGCCCTGCAACTGGCAGAACAGCGTTCGCGTGACCTGAATACCGGCCAGAATGACCTGTTCGGCGGTGCCGATCCGGCTGTGGCCCCCGTCACCGGCAAGCAGGTGTTGCCGGAATGGGAGGAGGAGCAGCGCCTGCAGGGAGAGAAGGAAACCCTCGGTCTCTACCTGACCGGTCACCCGATCAACCGTTACGAACCTGAACTGGCCAACATCATCAGCGGCAAGCTGGCGGAGCTTGCGGCCATGTGCAGTGGACTGCCGGCGGGAGGTCACAGCGGCCGGGGGGGCGGGGGCGAACGCGCGGTGACCATCGCCGGACTGGTGATGAGCATGCGGATCCGCAAGACCCAGCGCGGCGGAAAGATCGCCTTCCTCACCCTGGATGACCGCACGGCCCGGCTGGACGTCGCGTGTTTTCCCGGAGGTTTACGACAGGCACCAGGCCCTGCTGGGCAAGGACAAGGTGCTGGTAATCCAGGGCGGGCTGGGGCTGGACGACTATACCGGTGGTTACCAGGTCACGGCACAGAGCATCTATGACATCAATCAGGCGCGGGAACTGTTCGCCCGGCGCCTGGTGGTGGGGGTCGAGTCCCGCCAGGCTGGCAATGGTTTCGTCACGCACCTGGCCGATATCCTGCAGCCGTTTCGCAGTGGCCACTGCCGCGTGTGCATCGATTATCTCGGCCACGAGGCACAGGCGCGGGTGGCGCTGGGAGAGGAATGGGCGGTGCATCCCACCGACGAATTGCTGCATCGCCTGCGGGATCTGGCCGGCCAGGATTGTGTTCAGGTGGAGTACGCCTGAGTGCACCATGCATCTGCCAGTGTCGTTGCGACGACTTGTTAATGGCCAGCGGACACGGTACCTTTGACGCCAGTTGCAGGTAGCACCGGAATCAGCATGAATATCAATTTCCTGGATTTTGAGCAGCCGATCGCCGAACTTGAGGCAAAGATCGATGAATTGCGCTACGTCAGTGATGACGCGGACATCAATATCAACGAGGAAGTCGCCAAGCTGCGGGAGAAAAGCCGCACCCTGACCGAAACGATCTTTTCGAACCTGACGCCCTGGCAGATTTCCCAGCTGGCGCGACATCCGCAGCGGCCCTATACGCTGGATTATATTGTCCGCCTGTTCACCGATTTCGAGGAACTGCATGGCGACCGGCACTATGCCGACGACCATGCGATCGTCGGCGGCATGGCGCGGCTGGAGGGCAGGCCCGTGATGGTCATCGGGCAGCAGAAGGGCCGGGATACGAAGGAAAAGCTGCACCGCAATTTCGGCATGCCGCGTCCGGAAGGCTATCGCAAGGCCCTGCGGCTGATGGAGATGGCGCAGCGTTTCAAGCTGCCGGTGCTGACCTTTATCGATACGCCCGGCGCCTACCCCGGTATCGGGGCCGAGGAACGCGGCCAGAGCGAGGCCATCGCCAGGAACCTGTTTGTCATGGCACGGCTGCGCACCCCCGTGATCTGCACGGTCATTGGCGAGGGCGGTTCCGGTGGCGCCCTTGCCATCGGTGTCGGTGACCGCACCCTGATGCTGCAGTACAGCACCTACTCGGTGATTTCACCGGAAGGCTGCGCCTCCATTCTCTGGAAGAGTGCCGAAAAGGCCCCCGATGCCGCCGAGGCGCTGGGCATCACGTCCATGCGACTGAGTGAACTCGGTCTGGTGGACCAGGTGATCAGCGAACCCCTGGGCGGCGCACATCGCGATATCGATGTTATCGCCGGGAGCATCAAGGCCGCCATTCTCGCATCCCTGGAGACGCTGGAGCAGGTGCCGCCCGAGGAACTCATCGAGGCCCGTTACCAGCGCCTGATGGCGTACGGGCAATTCAGCGGCTGACCCCGCGTCCTGCCGCCGGTAGCCGCCGGCTGCCACGATGCCGTTTTCTCCTGACAGCCTGTTGCAGCAACTGCAACGACATGCACCGGTGCCTGCCTGCTGGGTGGCCTACAGCGGCGGTCTGGATTCCTGCGTACTGCTGCATGCCCTGCACGCCTGCGGTGGAAGGCTGCATGCCGAAATCGGGGCAGTCCATGTCAACCACGGGCTGCAGGCGCATGCCGGTGAATGGGAAGTCCGTTGCCGGCAGGCCTGCGAGGCACTCGGGGTGCGCTATGTGTCCCTGTCCGTCGATGCCGCAGCCGGTCCCGGCGAAAGTCCCGAGGCCGCGGCCCGCGCGGCGCGTTATGCGGCGCTTCGCCGCTGGCTGCCTGCCGGGCACTGCCTGCTGACCGCGCAGCACCGCGATGATCAGGCCGAGACCCTGTTGCTGCAACTGCTGCGCGGCAGCGGTGTGCACGGTCTGGCGGCGATGCCGGAATTGAGTACCTTCGGCAACGGGCTGCACCTGCGTCCGCTGCTGGATTATCCGCGCAGCGAGCTGCATACCTGGGCGCTTGCCGCTGGCCTGACATGGGTCGAGGACCCCAGCAATATTGACACCGCGTTTGACCGGAATTTCCTGCGTGCCGGCGTCATGCCGGTGCTGCGGCAGCGCTGGCCCGCGGCCGCGACCAGCCTGGCGCGCAGTGCCGCTCACTGCGCCGAGGCAGCGGACCTGATCGGGCAGCTGGCAGAGCTGGATCTGCAGCATGTGCAAGGCCGCCATGCCGGCACGCTCTCGGTTGCGGGACTGGACAGTCTGCCGGCCGCGCGTCGCCGCAATGTGCTGCGGCACTGGATGCGGGCACATACCGGTACGTTTCCGCCTGCGGCGATCCTTGCGCATGTCCTGCGTGACGTGCTCGCCAGCCGCCACGATGCGGAACCCTGTGTACGTTGCGGCGATTATGAAATCCGCCGCTATCGCGATGCGCTCTGCCTGCTGCCACGGCAAACCGCGCCGCTGCCGCATGAGGCAATGCCATGGTCATTGCTGGCACCGCTGCCCCTGCCCCGGGCCGGGGGCGTCCTGCGGGTGGCGCCGGGCACCGGCTGCGGGATTCGCAAGTCACTGGTGGCGGCGAACGGCGTACAGGTTCGCTGGCGGCAGGGCGGGGAGCGCTGCCGCCCGGCCGGGCGCCGGCATCACCACAGTCTGAAGAAGCTGTTCCAGGCACATGCCATTCCTCCCTGGGAGCGCGGCCGTATCCCGTTGATCTATATCGGTGACGAACTGGCCGCCGTTGCCGGGTTGTGGGTGTGCGAGCCGTTCCAGGCCGGGCCGACGGATGCCGGGCTGTGGATCGACTGGGATTGCAGCTGAGATGCGCGGCACCGGTGGGAAAAAATTCATGGCGCGAGCACAGCCGGCAATTGAGGTGCTCGCGGCAATCTGGTAACGTGTGATCCCGTCTTGCGGCAATAGTGTCGCACCCGATCTCCAGGCTGTTAATGACCCGATATATCTTCATCACCGGCGGTGTCGTGTCCTCGTTGGGCAAAGGCATCGCATCGGCCTCGTTGGGTACCCTGCTTGAAACACGCGGCCTGAAAGTCACGCTGCTCAAGCTCGACCCCTACATCAATGTCGATCCCGGGACCATGAGCCCGTTCCAGCACGGCGAGGTGTTCGTGACCAACGATGGTGCGGAGACCGACCTCGACCTGGGACATTACGAACGCTTCGTCCGCACCACCATGACGAAGGACAACAATTTCACCACCGGGCAGATCTACGAGAACGTCATTCGCAAGGAACGTCGCGGCGACTATCTCGGCGCGACGGTGCAGGTGATCCCGCATATCACCGACGAGATCAAGGACAGTATCCGCAAGGGCGCCGATGATGCCGATATCGCCATGGTCGAGATTGGCGGCACGGTGGGCGACATCGAGTCGCTGCCGTTCATGGAGGCGATCCGGCAGATGGGCGTGGAACTGGGACACGAGCGCGCCCTGTTCATGCACCTGACCCTGGTGCCGTACATCGCGGCCTCCGGCGAGATCAAGACCAAGCCGACGCAGCACTCGGTCAAGGAACTGCGTTCCATCGGCATCCAGCCGGATATCCTGCTGTGCCGCGCCGACCGGCCGCTGCCGCCGGCGGAGCGCCGCAAGGTGGCGCTGTTTACCAATGTCGAGGAGCGCGCCGTGATCTCGGCGGTCGACGTTGACTGTATCTACAAGATTCCCCTGCTGCTGCACGAGCAGCATCTCGATGACATTGTCGTCGAGAAAATGCATATCGATGCCGGGCCCGCCGACCTGGGCGAATGGGAAAAGGTGGTGCGCGACAGCGGCCGGCGCGAGGGCGGGATCACCATCGCCATGGTCGGCAAGTATGTCGACCTGACCGAATCCTATAAATCCCTGTCCGAGGCCCTGAACCACGCCGGGATTCACACGCTGACGAATGTGAATATCCGCTACGTGGACTCCGAGAGCATTGAAACCGACGGCACCGGCGTGCTCGAGGGCGCCGATGGCATTCTCGTTCCGGGTGGTTTCGGTGAACGCGGCGTCGAGGGCAAGATCGCGGCCGTGCGCTATGCCCGCGAGGAGCAGATTCCCTACCTCGGCATCTGTCTCGGCATGCAGGTCGCGGTCATCGAGTTTGCGCGCCATGTGGCCGGACTGGAAGGTGCGCACTCGACCGAATTCAGGCGGAACAACCCGCACCCGGTGATCGCCCTGATCACGGAGTGGCAGCGCGAGGACGGCGGCCTGGAACAGCGCAGCGAGGATTCCGACCTGGGCGGAACCATGCGCCTCGGCGGGCAGCGCTGCGAACTGCAGCCTGGCAGCCTGGCGCATCGCGTCTACGGCCGGGACAGCATTGTCGAACGGCATCGCCACCGCTATGAATTTAACAACCACTATCGCAAGCAGCTGGCGGAGAAGGGACTGGTCATGTCGGGCATGTCTATCGACGGCGAACTGGTCGAGCTTATCGAGATCCCCGCACATCCGTGGTTCCTGGCGTGCCAGTTTCACCCCGAGTTCACCTCGACACCGCGGGACGGCCACCCCCTGTTTACCGGTTTCGTCAAGGCGGCACGCGCCTACCACGAAAGTCACGACGCAGCCGAACCCGCGGCCGCCGTGGCCCGTGCAGATGCCTGAACTGCACCCGTGTCCATGAAAAATTCGCGACCTGCCCCGGGCAAGCGCAGCACGTTCGACAACATCGCGCCGGCAGGGGATGCAGGAGTGGCGGCATGAGGCTGTGCGGTTTCGAGGCGGGTATCGACCGTCCGCTGTTTCTGATCGCCGGCCCCTGTGTCATTGAGAGCGAGACGCTTGCCATCGAGACCGCGGGGCGCCTGCAGGAGATCACCACGGCGCTTGGCATGCCGTTTATCTACAAGTCGTCCTTCGACAAGGCCAACCGTTCATCCTGGAAGAGCTTTCGCGGCCCCGGACTGGATGAAGGCCTGCGTATCCTGGAAACCGTCAAGACCCAGCTGGGTGTGCCCGTGCTGACGGATGTCCATGAAGACACCCCTCTGCAGGAGGTCGCGGCCGTCGTCGATGTCCTGCAGACGCCGGCCTTTCTCTGCCGCCAGACCAATTTCATCCAGAACGTGGCCCGCCAGGGAAAGCCGGTGAACATCAAGAAGGGCCAGTTCCTGTCGCCCTGGGACATGAAGAATGTCTCCGACAAGGCGCTGGCCACCGGTAATGAACAAATCATGGTGTGCGAGCGCGGGGCCTCCTTTGGCTACAACAACCTGGTATCCGATATGCGCGGTCTGGCGGTGATGCGCAACTGCGGGGTGCCCGTGGTGTTCGACGCCACGCACTCGGTGCAGCTGCCGGGCGGCCAGGGGAAAAGCTCCGGCGGGCAGCGGGAATTCGTCCCGGTGCTGGCGCGCGCCGCCGTCGCGGCCGGGATTTCCGGTATCTTCATGGAAACGCACCCGCGCCCGGAAGAGGCGCTGAGCGACGGGCCGAATGCCTGGCCGCTGGGGCGCATGCAGGTACTGCTGGGCAAGCTGCAGCAGCTTGACGCCATCATCAAGTCCGGCAGCCTGCCGGAATCGGAATTGCCGGGAGCCTAGCCACGAACCGGGATCCCCGGAATTACACCAAGCGAGACAGATTCGGAGTTGATATGTCAGCAATAGCAGAAGTCAAAGGACGCGAAATCATCGATTCGCGCGGCAATCCCACGGTCGAGGCCGAGGTGATCCTGGCATCCGGCGCCGTCGGACGTGCGGCCGTGCCATCCGGTGCGTCGACCGGTACCCGCGAGGCGGTGGAGCTGCGCGATGGTGACAAGTCCCGTTACGGCGGCAAGGGCGTCAGCAAGGCGGTGTCGCAATGTCAACGGTGTGATCCGTGACGCCGTGCTGGGTCGCGAGGCAGGCGAGCAGGCGGAGATCGACCGGCTGATGATCGAGCTCGACGGCACCGAGAACAAGGGCCGCCTGGGCGCAAATGCCCTGCTGGCCGTGTCACTGGCAAATGCCAAGGCGGTCGCCCGGGAGCAGGGCATCGGCTTGTACCGATTGCTGGGCGGCCCGGGGCCGCTGCAGATGCCGGTACCCATGATGAACATCATCAACGGCGGCGTGCATGCCGACAACAGTGTCGACCTGCAGGAGTTCATGATCCTGCCGGTCGGTGCCGGCAGCGTGCGCGAGGCCGTGCGTTACGGCGCGGAGGTGTTTCACGCGCTGAAGAGCGTGCTGCACGGACGCGGTCTGAATACGGCGGTTGGCGACGAGGGCGGCTTCGCACCGGACCTGCCCTCCAACGAGGCCGCGATCGAGGTTATCCTCGAGGCAATCGACAAGGCCGGGTTTGTCGCCGGCAGGGACATCTATCTCGGGCTGGATCCCGCCAGTTCGGAGTTCTACCGGGACGGCAAGTACATACTGGCCTCGGAGGGGCGGGAGTACAGCTCCACCGGGTTCACCGACTACCTGGCCGGCTGGGTCGACGCAGTACCCCATCATCAGCATCGAGGACGGACTCGCGGAGAGCGACTGGGAAGGCTGGAAATACCATACCGAACGCCTCGGCGACAAGGTGCAGCTGGTCGGCGATGACCTGTTCGTCACCAACACGAAGATTTTCCGGGAAGGCATCGACAAGCACATCGCGAACTCGATTCTCATCAAGCTGAACCAGATCGGCACCCTGACGGAAACGCTGGATGCCATCAAGATGGCGGCGGATGCCGGTTACACTGCCGTGGTATCGCACCGTTCCGGCGAGACCGAGGACGTCACCATCGCCGATGTCGCCGTGGGGACGTCGGCAAGCCAGATCAAGACCGGCTCCATGTCGCGTTCCGACAGGGTGGCGAAATACAACCAGCTGATACGCATTGAAGAAGAGCTTGGCGACAACGCCAGCTATGCCGGGACGGGCTGCCTTCAGGCACCTGGCTGCGGACTGAGTGCAGCGCGACGGCAGGGATCCCGCGAGCGGTTTACCGGGTCGTGACCGGCCATGAGGAAACTGCTCATCCTGTTACTGCTGCTGCTCGTCTACCTGCAGTACCGCTTGTGGTTTGGTGACGGCAGTCTGCAGGAAGTCTGGGAACTGCACCGCGAGCTCGAGGCGCAACGCACAGAAAACCTGCAGTTGCGCGAGCGCAATGCCGCCCTGGAGGCCGAGGTGCGGGATCTGCAGCAGGGCCTGGACGCCATCGAGGAACATGCACGCGAGGATCTCGGCATGGTGAAGGAAGGTGAGACCTTCTACCAGCTGGTGGAATAGTGCCGGTGTTTCCGAATGGTGCGTTCTTAATGGAAATCACCTTTGTAACTAAATTACCGGCCACGGCACCCGCGGAAAAACACGGAATATTCCATAAGTGTATCCGTGTCTTCCGCGGATTCCCTGCCCATTTACCAGGATCAGGCTTCAAGCAAGTGCCAATGTGGTCTGTCCCCATTTACCATGCCGGCTGAACCCGGCTACTGGGCCATCGTGCCGGCCGCGGGAAGTGGCAGGCGCATGGGCGCGGCGCTGCCCAAGCAATACCTGCGGCTGGGTGATCGCACGGTGCTGGAGCACACCCTGGATACCCTGCTCGCTGTCGAGGCGCTTGCCGGCGTGGTCCTGGTCGTTGCACCCGATGACAGTGACTGGCCGGTGATCCGGCCGCGCTACGCGGGACAATCCCTGGACGTCGTCAGCGGCGGCGCGGAGCGCTGTCATTCCGTACTCAACGGGCTGGACGCCCTTGCCGGCAAGGCCGCAGCAGGTGACTGGGTGCTGGTGCATGACGCCGCGCGTCCCTGCGTGCGCCTGGATGACATCCGCGCACTGATGGCCGGCATGGATGCAGACAGCGACGGCGGCCTGCTGGGCGTCCCGGTTGCCGACACCATGAAGCGCGTTGCCGCTGACGGGCGCGTTGCCGCCACGGTCGATCGCGGCGGGCTCTGGCATGCCCTCACGCCGCAGATGTTTCGACTTGAACAACTGCGCGCCGCCCTGCGGCAGGTCATCGCTACCCACAGCATGGTCACTGACGAGGCATCCGCCATGGAACTGGCCGGTTACCGGCCGCTCATGGTGCAGGGACACAGCGACAACATCAAGATCACGCTGCCGGCCGATCTGGCTCTGGCGGCATTCTACCTGCGGGCGGAAAAACAATGATGCGAATCGGACAGGGGTTTGATGCGCACGCCTTCAAGGCGGGCGGCAGGCTGGTGCTGGGTGGCGTGGAGATTCCCGGTGCGCGCAGCCTGGAGGCACACTCGGACGGTGACGTGGTGCTGCACGCAGTGTGCGATGCGCTGTTCGGGGCTGCCGGACTCGGGGATATCGGCGGGCATTTCCCCCCGGGCGATCCGGCCTACCAGGGCATCGACAGCCGCGTGCTGTTGCGCCGCAGCCTCGAACTGGTCGCCAGCGAAAGCTATCGCGTCGTCAACGTCGATATCACCGTCATTGCGCAGGCCCCGCGACTGGCGCCGTACGTCGAGGCCATGCGCGAGAACATTGCCGCCGACCTGCGGGTCAATACCCGCCAGGTCAATGTCAAGGCGACCACTACAGAACATCTCGGCTTCACCGGCCGGGAAGAGGGGATCGCCGCCCTTGCCGTCATCCTGCTGGACGGCTGACCGTGCTGGATTCGAATAGGGGTCAGAGAACAATTACCGCTAATATAGGTGACTGCTGACTGACTGTAGCTTCTGTGTTGTTACCATGATGCCTCTGCTGGACATGGAGGCAACGATGGCAAGGAAACCGTGTTTCTTCAGCGAACAGGATTATCATTTCTACTGTGAGGTGCTGCAGACCGCCAGCCGGAAGGCGGGTTGCGCCATCCACGCCTGTGTGCTGATGACCAACCACATACATCTGCTGGTTACGCCCGGCGCCGCCGGCAGTATACCGGCCATGATGCAGGCGCTGGGCAGGCGCTATGTGCGCTATATCAACGATGCCTGCCATCGCACCGGCACCCTGTGGGAGGGACGCTACAAGCCCTGCGTGGTGGATAACGGGCGATACCTGCTCACCTGTTACCGCTACATTGAACTGAACCCGGTCCGGGCCGGGATGGTGGATGCACCGGGTATTACCGGTGGACGAGCTACCGCCACAATGCGCTGGGCCAGCCGGATGAACTCGTCTCGAAGCATGAATCCTGCCGCGCGCTGGGTACTGGTCGGGAAGCGCGCTGTCATGCCTACCGTGAGTTGTTCCGTCACCACCTGGGTGACCATGAAGTTCATGCGATACGGGTAAGTGCCAATGAAGATCTGGTGTATGGATCGGAGCGATTCAAGGACAAAATCGAACTGATGACCCGGCGGGGCAGTGCTGGCCGGCCGAGTGAGGGTGACACGTGTTGAGGTATATTAGAGGAAATTGTTCTCTGACCCCTATTTTCTGTCGCGCTGCAGCATGAATGGGAAATCAGGCAGTGACGCTGCACGGCATCCTGAAGATCAAGGCCGACGGTTACAATATTGGTGTCTAGATGGCCGAAGAAATACTTGACAAGTATTCAAGGATTTTTCACTCTCCAACGAACAGGAGTCAGAGTCAAAGAAGTATGTGCTGTACTCCACGCAAGATGCGGTTGTGTTGAAAACCGATCTTGATTTTCAAGACAATGCAGTGAGCTGGCTTGATTAACCATCAGGGGAATAGACAATATGACGACCTTGTCAGAAGCAGAAATGACAACACTGAAAGAAAGTATATCGAGCACCGTGCTCGTACCCGGCGATAAGCACTACGACGAAGCACGTGCGATCTGGAATGCCATGATCGATCGCAAACCGGGCGTCATCGTTCAATGTGAAAAGGCGGCTGACGTTGCACCATCTATCGCGTTTGCGCGTAAGCACAATCTCGAAATCACCATACGCGGCGCAGGACACAACATAGCAGGTAACTCTATCAGCGATGGTGGACTACTGATCGATTTCTCGTTAATGACGCAGGTCAATGTCGATACCGCATCCAGTCGTGCAACGGTCGAACCGGGAGCGACACTTGGCGATTTCGATGCGGCTGTTCAGAAGTATGGGCTGGCTACACCTGTCGGCATCAACTCAACAACAGGCATCGCCGGCCTGACACTGGGTGGCGGCTTTGGCTGGCTGTCCAGAAAGTACGGTATGACCGTCGATAACCTGCTTTCCGTGAACATCGTTACCGTTGATGGAGACAGCATTAGCGCCAGTGCGACCGATAATCCGGATTTGTTCTGGGCCATACGTGGTGGGGGCGGGAACTTCGGTGTTGTCACACAATTCGAATATGCATTGTACCCCGTTGGCCCCGAGGTGTTTGCCGGACTGATCGTATTCCCGCTTGAACAGGCAAAACAGGTATTGAATCGTTATCGCGAATTCACCGGTACTGCATCTGAAGACATGGCTGTCTGGAGCGTGATACGTAAAGCCCCGCCACTGCCATTTCTGCCGGAAGAAGTACATGGTAAGGAGGTCGTGGTACTGGCCTTTATGTACGCTGGAGATCCTGCTGAAGGCGCGGAGTACGCCAATATACTGAAAGGCTTCGGGGATTCCTATGGTGAACACACAGGTGTGATGCCTTATACCGATTGGCAGAAGGCTTTCGATCCCTTGCTGACACCTGGCGCCAGGAATTATTGGAAGTCCCATAACTTCACCGAGCTGGCTGATGCTGCTCTGGACATCCTGATCGACTATGCAGGTACACTGCCATCTCCCCAGTGCGAGATATTTATCGCCCATATATCCGGAGCTGCCAACCGGGTCGCAACAGATGCCATGGCATACGGTGCGCGAGACACACAGTATGTCCTTAACGTCCACGCACGTTGGGATGATGCCACTGATGACGATATCTGTGTCAACTGGGCGCGCAACTTTTTCAAGGCCACAAAACCGTATGCATCAACTGGTGCCTATGTGAACTTCATGACAGAGGAGGAAGGGGATCGTGTGGAATCCGCTTATGGCACAAACTACGCACGGCTGGTAGAAGTCAAGCGCAAATATGATCCGGATAATGTTCTACATGTGAATCAAAACATCAAACCATGAGGCAATGTAACTGTCTAGGATCTTATCCAGAACATGGTCAAAGACCAGTTACGTGCTGGTTTTGAGGAGATAACTAGTCCTGATAATCTGATCTCCCAACTGAAGTCTATCGACAGGGATCGACCCGGGCTGTTACAGCCGTCTGCACGTTATAGCCAACCACGCCGGTACCCCGGCCGCTGGTCGCCATCGAGCGGGCATCCGGATCTGTCAGGGATATTTGCTGCTCCGGTGTGCAGAGCATTTCCTTTTCCAGGGCCTTGAGCCGTTTGACCTCCTCTTTGAGCTGGGTGATCTTGTTCTGGAGGCGTTCTGATTGTTGCTTCGTGGCTTCAGTATCCTGCGGTCCGCGTTCGCCATGTGAGACAGATAACGCGCAATGCTCTCGTCAATCTGTTGCAAACGACGCTTCATCCTTGCCTTGGTAAAGTTCCGTCCCGATTGTTCACTGCCTTGAATTTGCTGTCATCAATCGCGACGAACAGCGCATCCGTAGCGCGACGACGCGCCTCGGCGTCATTGTCGACAGTCGTACAGAACCTGACCTGCTGCTCCAAGGATGCCATCACTGGAAGTAGTTCACTTGTGCATGGGATCAATGGGGCCAGGCACCATTAAATGCCAGATTGTCGTCAGATTAATCGAGTCTGACCCCATTGATTAGAGTAAGTACTTTCCCTAATAGAAGGCATTCCAGATTAGTGCTATGTTGCATGCAGCGAAAAGGATTTCGCACCAGAGGATGGTTTTTTCATAAGGACTTCAACGGCGGCTTTCGGGCCGCCGTTTTTTTATTTGGTACTGAACATCCGATGTTGCTTCATTTGCGGTGCGATAGATTCGGATCGACTTTTCGTGGATCGATCTGTACGAGAGTATGCCGGACTGAAACAAAAAATATTTATTTGCATGTGATTGTGATTAGGCATATGGTCCGTACGTTTTTTTTGGCAAGGGGGCTGTCATGTCATCAGGTAAATGGTTTGGTGTTGTTTATGCGTATATGCTCGTCGGTGTGCTGTTCCTGCCGGTTAATGCACAGGCTGTACCCAGTTATGCCCGGCAAACCGGGATGCCCTGCGCGGGGTGTCACACCACTCCACCGGAGCTGACGCCATTCGGACGCAATTTCAAGATTAACGGTTACACCCTGACCGGCATGAGTCAGATCGAAACGGAAGGCAAGGGTACCGGGGCGGGTTTGAAGATCAGTGAAATTCCGCCCCTGTCAGCGATGCTGCTTACTTCATTCACCCACACCAACAAGAGCCAGCCGGATACGCAGAACAACGATACTTCCTTCCCGCAGGAGCTCAGCCTGTTCTTTGCCGGCGAGATCACCCCGCATATCGGCTCGTTCATGCAGATCACCTACGCCCAGGAGGATGACAACTTCAGTCTCGACAATACCGACATCCGCTATGCGAACCACACCTCACTCGCCGGCAAGGACACCATCTACGGTGTGACGCTCAATAACAGTCCGACCGTGGAAGATCCCTGGAACACGACCCCTGTCTGGGGTTACCCGTTTATAACATCCGACGTGGCGCCGACACCGGCGGCGGCTCCGCTGGTCAGCGATGCCCTCGCCCAGCAAGTAGCCGGTCTGGGCGGCTATACGCTCTGGAACAACCACCTCTATGCGAATGTGACGGTGTACCGTTCCGCGCACCTGCTGGGCGATGGACCCGGTGGCGCTTCCACTATTGACAGTGAGGACACCATCAAGAATGTAACGCCCTACTGGCGGCTGGCCTGGGAGCAGAATGTCGGTTCGAATACCCTTGAGGTCGGCACATTCGGGCTGTGGTCAGAATTGTATCCACAAGGCATTTCAGGCAAGACCAACAAATATACGGATCTCGCGCTCGACAGCCAGTTCGAACACCCCATGGGGAACGACATGCTCACGCTGCGTGGTACCTATATTCATGAAAAACAGAGTCTGGACGCATCTTTTAGCAGCGGTGAAGCCAGCGATGACTCGCATTCGCTCAACACCCTGAATCTGAATGGAACATACCACCTGGGGACAGCAGCGGCGTTTTCCATCGGCGGGTTCAATACGTCGGGTGACAAGGACCAGCTGCTGTATGCGCCGAATCCGGTCGATGGCAGCGCCAACGGCAGTCCGGACAGCCGCGGCTATGTAGTGCAGGCGACCTATCTGCCATGGCAGAACACGCAGTTCACGCTTGAGTATGTCGGCTACAGCAAGTTCAATGGCAGTGATAACAACTACGACGGCAATGGGCGCGACGCCTCCGATAACAATACGGTATACCTCGCTGCCTGGTTCGTCTGGTAACGGGGCATCCCGGGCGGGCCGCAAAGGCCCGCCCCTGACTTGCTGATTTTGAAGGCATGTGTATTGAATCCGCGGGTTTGATACCCGCGGTTCGGCAGGCGGTAGAGTGATTTAACCCTACAGGGGGCGACAGGATGATGACCGGGCGGGTTGCATTGATGCTGGCATCTCTGGTGCTGGCGACAATGGTGCCATTGACACCGGCGCGGGCTGATAAAGGCACCGAGGCTGCATTGAAGCTCCAGCTTGAAGAGGTGCAGCAACAGCTCCACGAGCTGCAGCTCAAGGTGCAGCGTATGGAGGCGGAGCTTGGCGCATCGCAAGCGTCGTCTGCGGCGGCGGTCGCGGCACCCCTGCCGTCATCGCTGGCAGCCCCGCCAGAAGTGGCTCCATCGGCCGGTAGTACGCCGCCCCCCGCGCCGGCGATCCCGCTTGAAACAGAAGTAGCGCCCACGCCGCCGGCGACGGTAGCCCCAGCTCCCGCGGTCCCGTCGACCGTCAGCCAGCCTCCCCCCGCACCGGTACGAGTGGAAGCCGGGACATCCCTGTCGCCGGTCGCCGTCCCTGAATCGTTCCAGTGGCGCGAGACGCTCAAGGACCAGTGGCACAGCGTCAAGGCCGGGATGAACGATGAGGAAATCAAGGGACTGCTGGGAACGCCGTCACGCGAGTTCACACTCGATGGAAAACCCGTTTGGTACTACTCCTACCCCGGCATCGGCAATGGCTCAGTGATGTTCAGCCGGGACGGCCACACTGTGGCGGGCTGGCAGCATCCGCCGTTTGGTTTCTGGTGAACGACCGCTTGCCGATGTAATCCTGCCACAGCCAGGCAGGTTCGTTGGTGTAGTGTATTGGTCGTTCTCGGCAGTACAGATTGCCTGACGGGAACGGCGACTCTTGCGGCATTCCCGAAGTACGCGGGAACCTGGGGAACGGCAAGTCACTACCCGCAACCGGTCCTGCAGGGATGGCGGGAGTCGACTCACTCCTGCCGGTCGGAACTTATACGTTGAATGGCGAATCTGTATTACAAAGCGGGCCCCATCGGACAGGGCTGATTCGGTCCTGACGGGGACGCCGGTAATTGAAGGTGACATCACCGCCCAGGTTCAATTAACATAATCCGCTTACGAATCAATACCGTATTTCTCAAGGAGTCGCCCCGTGAGTTCCACGAAATTCAGTGCCGTCATTAGCATCCTGCTTGGCGTAGCAGCGATCATTCTGCCTTACTTTTTCGGAACCGTCGCGGTGATGATGCTCGGCGGCGTGATGTTGGCCAGCGGCATCGTGGCGCTGCTCTACGTCAATGCCGCACGTAAGGAGGGGATCCCTGTCAGCGTTTTCGCCCCTTGGCTACAAGTGATCGCCGGCGCGGTTATTCTGATCTGGCCGGGTCTGGCCTTATGGATAGTGGCCGTCATTCTTGGAGGTGGTCTTATCCTCAGCGGCATCACCGGCCTGACGGCCCTGCGCGATTCAGGGGTAGTCAACCCGCCCGTGCTTCGCAAGATCGAACTATGGTCGAGCATCGTACTTGGCGCGCTGCTAATCGTTTTGGGCGGCGCAGGCTCCGCCATTCTGCTCGGGGTGGTCCTCGGAGTCGCCTTGATCAGTACCGGCCTTCAACAGTGGCGTTTGGCTGCTTAGGCGCTTGAACAGAGGAGTGCGCCATGACAAAGCAATTTTTGCGGTTGTGCGTATTAGCGGCTGGTATGCTGCTGATTATGGTTTCAGCCACACGGGCAGATGAAATCTGCACGGATAAAATGGAATTTGAAAAAACCGGTTGGCAGCTAAGACCGGTGCAGCAGGCGATGGATATTTATCTGCGGGATCATCGCATGCGAGTGAACTGGCTGAAAGAACCCCGGCCACCCAGTGCGGTGGGAAGGGATTATTATGAATGGCTCTGGATTGACGAATTCGGTGCCAGGATGAAAGCTGAACTGGTGCAGCGTTACTGCGCCGGTGCGGCGGATTCCGGCGCCAGGGAATAGTGTCAGAAACAGCCTTCCGCCATCGTGCTGGCTACAATTTACTGGCTGCTGGGTTTGCACCGCATTCAACACTTGTAGCGGGTTGTTGGCAGACCTGGTGGTTGGGCACGAAGTACCTGGTGTGGCAGAGCATTGCCTGAATGCCTGCTTTCGCGCATGAACCTGCCTTTCACATCGTCTTGGTGACCGTCTTTTACTGGCCAAACACCCCCGTATCCAACTGAGCCAGACCGTAGCATCGTCCCGGCCACGAACGGCAAGTTACCGGCCGGACCTGGTCCTGCATGTGACGCTTATATTGGGTTTCGGTGGAGGACCGGAGTCGACCCATATACGACATTCAGTGGTAACTGGTTAGAAATGGACTATGTTTATATCTAGTGGCAGGTGGCGACCCATTACCACCATTCGTCAAATAGGAACCTGCATGCGGGTAAGCTGGTATTACAACTGACCAGAGTTCACATTCACCTTGCAGGTTAACCCATTTTTGTACATTTATTTGACGCCGTGACCGGCCTGGGGGTAAGGGTAGTCGGGAGACAGACCGAGGGTATCGTTTGTCCGGTAGCAATTACATTTATAGAGAGGAATACACAGTGCAAAACAAGGAAATAAAATTCAGGGTACTTATTGTGGTGGCCAGCCTACTGCTTGCGCACCAGGCCTGTGCGATGGATATGGGCAACATGATGAGTCCATCCAAGTGGACGGGCGGTAATAATGGCGGCAATAACAATATGATGAATCCATCCAGGTGGATGGGCGGTAATAATAATGATCGTTATGATGATTATCGTGGTGGTCCTGGCTATGGTTATGGTGGTGGTCCCGGTTATGGTGGTGGCCCCGGTTATGGTGGTGGTCCCGGTTATGGTGGTGGTCCCGGTTATGGTGGTGGTCCCGGTTATGGCGGTGGTCCCGGCTATGGCGGTGGTCCCGGCTATGGTGGTGGCCCCGGCGGTGGTGGCTATGGCGGTGCTCCTGGTTATGGTGGCGCTCCCGCATACAGTGCACCAGTTACCGAATCCAAAGAAGCAGAAATCAAGCGATTGAAAGAACGCATCAGGCAACTCGAAGGTGAAACGAGGTAGCATTTATACTGTATTAGCAGCGGCCCCTTCGGGGGCCGTTTCTCATTGTACTGCAGGTCCGAAGATGGCCGAAAGTGTGAGTACAGACTGCCGGGCATCTGCGGCATTACCGTCCTCCAGATCACGCCAGGGAACGGTACGTTACGAGCGCCTTCCTGCCCTTCACCGGAAATTCCTGAGTAATTTACTCGGGTGACCGGTGTCGCCCGCATGCCGGACATTCAGAATTCATGTTTGTGGGTCAGGAAGGTACTGAAGCAGGACGTTCACAGTCTTTCGTTCACACAAACAAGGGCTATATTGCTAACCAGCTGGATTATCACGAAATACGTGGGTTATGTTTCCAATTCGCTCCATAAGCACCACAAAATAAATGGGGCCAGTTTCCTATGACAAACATGAATCGACAGTCTGACAAGCGTGATATTGGAACTGCACCTATGCTGGCTGGTGAGCATGCCACAAGTATCAATGAGCGTGACGACCTTGGAGGACAACGCCGTCAAGTCACCGTGTTATTCACTGATTTGGTGGGCTATACACCATTAGCTCGCAAACTGGGCGAAGAGGAAACTTTTCTGTTCATGCAGCGGATTATCCGTGAAATGAGTGAAGCCGTGCACGCACATGGGGGAACGGTTCAGGAACTTACTGGCGACGGGATGATGGCTGTTTTTGGGATTCCAATGGCGTTAGAAGACGGACCTCTGCGCGCCTGTGCTGCGGCGCTTGATATTCAATCCCGTATTGCTGCAATCGCAGAAAAGTCAGCAGGTGAACACGATTCCAAGCCACAGATGCGGATTGGGATACACACTGGCCCGGTGGTCGTTGGCAAGGTTGGTGATGATCTATCCATGGAATCGACCGTGCTGGGTGACACAGTCAATTTGGCTTCGCGACTGGAAAGTGCAGCAGAACCAGGTGGAGTGCTGATCAGTTCGGCCACGCAAGCTCTGGTTTCCGACTACGTTAACAGTAGCCCGGCCGGAGAACGTGCTCTCAAGGGTATTGATAGCAAAATAAAAGTTTACAGACTGGAGGGGTTGGTTGTCGGCATGAGCCGCTTTGATTCCTCTATGCGACGCGGCCTTACGCCACTGGTCGGTCGCCAGCACGAATTGAAGGTGCTGGAACAGGCCTGGCAACAGGTTCAGGCAGGGCACATCGGCGTGGTGAACATCTCGGGCGAAGCAGGCATCGGTAAATCTCGGCTTGTCCATGAATTCCGCGGCAGGATCAATGCCAGTGATGTTGCATTTTTCCAGGGTTTTTGTGCAGCCGATGCAAGTACCACCCTGCTGCGGCCGTTCATCGAGATCATCCGGCGCATTTTCCGTCTCAGCGAGCGTAGTGACGAGAAGGATGTGGAAGAACAGTTGCGCCGTGGCCTCGAGATTCTTGGCCAACCGGTGGAGAAGCACTTGCACACACTGCTCAATCTGCTCGGTTTCGAGGTCGAAGGCTTTCTCGAAAGCGTGAATCGCGACATGATCCGGCAGCTGACCTTTGACAGTCTGGAGACACTCATATTTGAGCATTGCCGTACCGCACCGGTAATCCTGTTACTGGAGGACCTGCACTGGATCGACCCTGCTTCGGAAGACTTCATGCAGCGGATTGGATCCGCGTGCGATGAGTTACCCCTGCTTGTTATGTGCACATACCGGCCGGAATACAAGCCACGCTGGTCAGCGCAGGAGAACGTATCGACGATCAGAATTGAGCCCCTGTCCGGTTCCGGTACGCTGGACCTGGTGAAGCGTCGCCTCGGCGTAGGGAAACTCCCGGACGAGTTATCCAGAGTGTTGTCGGACAAGTCTGAGGGGAACCCCCTGTTTGCCGAAGAGCTCACCGGCTATCTTATCGAAACGGATCAGGTGCACGTCAACGGCCAGTCCATAACTTGGTGCGCTGGGGACAACAGCGGCCTGCCACCAGGAGTGCCGAGCACGCTTGGTGCCCTGTTGATGCAAAGGCTGGACCGTCTCACGTACGATGCAAGGCGGTTAATGGAGACGATAGCCGTGATCGGTACTCGTTTCACGCGGGAACTGGTCGGTGAGGTGACGAAATCGGATGACCAACTTGATTTGCACATGGACGAACTGGAAAGGGAAGGTCTGATTCTTCCCGATGAGCCGAACGACAGATCACGCTACCGTGTCAGACACGCCCTGGTGCTGGACGTTCTGTACGATAGCTTGTTGTCCGGTGACCGGGAATCGCAGCACCTGGCCGTGGGCGGGGCAATAGAACGGCTCTACGCCGGCCGTGAGACTGAGGTGGCCGACTTGCTCGCCGACCACTATATACAAACATCACACACAGACAAGGCTGTACGGTATCTTGTGACTGCCGGCGAGCGAGCCTACCGCACCTACTCGATACCCGAAGCAGGCAAGCGGTATCACGCGGCCCTGCGACTGGTCGAGGCTAATCCCGGCAGGATTGACACTTCACTGGTTATCGACCTGGTACTGGATCTGGCACGCCTTTATTACTTCCAGTGCGACTTCGGGAAAATTTCCGGGATCGTCGAAGGCTACCTGAAGCAGGCCAAGGAGCTCGGCGACGACATGAGGTTGTCACGTTGTCTGTCGGAACTCGGTTATGCACAGGTTTTCTCTGGACAGGGACGAACCGGCAGGCCGCTTCTCGAGCACGCCCTGACGCTGGGCGAAAAGAGTGGTGACATGAGCGCCGTCGCGCATGCTTCGGTAGGATTGTGCTGGTATTACGGGTTCTGCGTGAAATCAACGCCGCAAATTCGTCAGAAAGTTCACGCTCTCGGCAACCGGACCTTCGAAATCGGGCAGCAACTGGGTGACTTTTGGCTGGCGGCGAAGGGGCTCTACACGATAGCTGCCGCTGCCCTGATCATGGGAGATCTGGCCGAGGCGCGAGGACAGGCTCAACGCCTGTTAGACTATGCATCCGGCACGGATCACCCCTGGCCAAGGGTGATGGCTCTGGATGTACTGAGCTCTTGTCACAACTTCGCCGGAGACTACGGGAAAGCCCTGGAAAAGTCCGAGGAATGCCTGGGTATGGTCAGCGATCCGGTTGCAGTGCAATTAACTAAAGCAAGAAAGGCCGCAGCACTAACTGGGTTGGGTAGAACATCCGAAGCCTCCGAAATTTTCCATGAACTGCGCGACAGCTTTTTCAAGGGAAATGTTCTCCTCTTCTTGGCAGTGATTGACCCCCAGATAGGGCTGGTCCAGGTTCTCAATGGCAACATCGCAAGGGGTGTGCGTTGGATCGAGGAATCAAAGAAGCGTGTAGCAGGCTGGGGATTTGACAATGTTTCAGGAATAGCGGATTTCTTCCTTGGTCAGATCTTTTTCCGTATGGCATTTGGAGGAACAAAGCCACCGGTCGGTGTTGTATTGAAAAATATTGGCTTTCTCCTGTTAAATTTACCGTTAGCGGAAAAGAAGGCTCGCCAATACCTGGAAAAAGCGTTGAATGGTTTTCGTGACCGGGATGCGCGCGGGTGGTCCGCAAAGACACTTATCAGTATGGCGATGTTGTCGACAAACAAGAAAGATCTGGACAAGGCACGTGATCAATTTATTGAGGCGCGCGTTTTAGCTGAATCCGTTGGCGCAAATAATCTGGTCAATGAAATCGATAGAGAACTAACTTCGCCAGGTGCAACCTGATGATAAATAGCCATTGATGATGACAATTGGCTGTGCCCGGTTAACCAGGCAGCTCAAAATAATGAGAACGTCCGGAATTGCCTGCTTTTTCACCGTTTGCAATTCGCTCGGTAAGGGTATGTTCTGGCCGAAAGTATGAGTACAGATTACTGGGCATGTACGGCTATATATGTTAAGGGTTGTAAGATGCCTGCCCCCAGCCACAGGTCTGTCAAGCTACACGTGAACTCAATGGGCAGGCGTCTGACAAGCCTCAAGGGAGGACGGGGCTTCACAGCAATGGAAACACAAGAAGTTCATCGCGGGCACCGTGGGAAAAAAGCACCAGTGCACATGCACTAGGTCGGATTAGGGCTTCCTGACGCCACTCAGAGGCCATTGGTGGGTCTGAGCGAACACCGACATCGTCGCTGACGGACGCGAGAAGGCACTGCTGATGGACGAAAAAACGGTTTATACTTCCAATTTATACGCATCCTTTCATCACTCTCGAATATGTGGCGTAGATTATCATCATGACTCAGCCCATCATCCTTGCCCTCGACGAGAACGCTGCCGACCTCGACCACATCAAGCGTGAGCTGGAGGACCGGTACGGGCGACATTACGAAGTCGTCAGCGTGGGATCGTCCGACGAGGCGCACGCGCAGCTCAAGCACTTCGCCACCTCTGGCATGGAGGTTGCCTTGGTCCTCGCCGGGCAGTGGCGTGCCGGCGAGCCAAGCTACCGGTTGCTGGAGGCCGTTCACGACCTCCACCCATACACCAAGCGTGCGGTGCTGATCTCGTGGACTGAGTGGGGTGACCCGAGCACAGGACGGGCGATCTTCGACGGCATCGCCGACGGACGGTTCGATCACTACGTAATTCGGCCGTCACTGTCACCGGACGAGCGGTTCCACCAGACGATCTCCATGGTGCTTCTCGAATGGGTTGAGGCGAATCGGGCGGCGCCATACACGGTGCACATCGTCGGCGAGTCCTGGACTGGTCGTGCCTATGAACTGCGCGAGGCGTTGCAGCAGTGCGCAGTGTCGCACCACTTCTGCCTCGCCGATTCGTCCGAAGGTCGGGCGCTCGTCGCCGCGGCTCGGGCGGGGGCGACGCTTCCGCTCGTCGTGTTCCCGGACGGCAGGGTCCTGGAAAATCCAACCAACCTCGAGATCTCCCAGTCCACCGGTGGGCCAATCAATCCGGACCAGGCCAACTTCGACGTCATAATCGTCGGCGCAGGACCCGCAGGCCTGTCGGCAGCCGTCTATGGTGCGTCGGAGGGTCTCAGCACCCTGGTCGTCGACAAGGGAGGGATCGGTGGTCAGGCCACCTCCAGCTCTCTCATTCGTAACTACCTCGGGTTCCCGCGCGGCGTCAGCGGTCAGCAACTCGCCCAGAACGCGTACAGCCAGGCCTGGGTTTTTGGGGCCAACTTCGCTTTCATGCAGACGGTCACCGACATCATCCGAGAAGACGACCACCTCTTCGTTACGCTCTCCGACAGCCGCCGCTTGGGAGCTTCGGCGGTGCTACTGGCCATGGGCGTCAGCTACCGCCGGCTAGGGGTGCCGACACTCGAGGCACTGCTCGGAGCCGGCGTGTACTACGGCGGTTCGACATCCGAAGCCCCAGCGCTGGTCGGTCGAGATGTCTTCGTCGTCGGAGGCGCCAACTCGGCTGGTCAATCCGCACTGCATCTTGCCCAGTACGCCCGGATCGTCACGCTTGTGGTCCGCGCACAATCGCTGCGCGACGGCATGTCGGATTACCTCGTCCGTCAGGTGGAGGCGACCGAGAACATTCAGATCCGTCTCGGCTGCGAGGTGGTGGATGGAGGTGGCGATGGTCGGTTGGATCACTTGGTTCTGCGCGACATAGCGACGAAGTCCGAGTTCACGGTTGATGCACAGGCACTATTCATCTTGATCGGCGCCGAGCCGTACACGGGGTGGCTTCCGGCGGAGATCGAACAGGACGATCGGGGCTTCATCCTCACGGGAGCAGATATCTCGCAGCGCAGCGCGTCGAGGTTCAATCGCAGTCCGTTCCTCCTCGAAACGAGCATGCTCGGAGTGTTCGCCGCCGGCGACGTCCGACACGGTTCAGTGAAGCGCGTCGCGTCGGCGGTCGGTGAGGGCTCTATCGCCATCCAGCTACTGCACCAGTACTTCGCAGTCGAGCAGCTGAGCCCACACGGCAGCTCGAGCAATTCGACGAGCACCGTTGGCTGACTGACAAGCGCTAAAGCTCTGGCCAGGTGGTGACGGAGGAGGGAATTGGATTCCGCGCCCTTGAGGCACTGGCCACTCAAGCTATCGTGTCCGCCAATTCTGCCACTCTGGCGTGGCACCTCGCACAGCCAATAATAAAGAATAAACCCGCGTAGGGCGCAATAACCAAAGGTATTGCGTCACATGTGGTTTGCCGCAAAACCAGGTGTTACAAACGAGAGAAGTGAGCCAATCACGCTGCTTTCAAAATGTCTGGAGTGCGGCTTTCGAGACATACACAGCTTTCTCGGGAATGACTGGAGTTGGCCGTACATCTCCGTTTCCGGCTGAGTCAGGATGCAGCTTCGTTCCGGCCACGAACGGCAAGTTACCGGCCGAAATCGGTCCTACATCGATTGCTTATGTAAGTTTTCGCTAAAAGTCGTGAGACGACCCTAAACGGTCATCCAGAGTTTTGGGCTTTATGTCGTGTTTGTACTGAAAGCAGACCTTATAGAGCTCAGTATTGAGAAACTTATCATCAGTTTTTTTCACCCTGATGATTTTCACGTACACTGCACGCCAACAGGTTACCCAATCACATCATCACGGAGGTGAATCCATGTCTATTGAGATAACTGAGCGCCAGAAACTTGGCATGCAGGCGATAGTACCCACGCTGGCACTACTGTTACTACTGCTATTCGCCGGATGCACGGAAAAGGAAGCCTCAGCTCCAGAGGATGCTTCACTGGACCAGACACCTTCCCCACAGATCGCAGAACCTGAGGCACCACTACCTGCCGAGGTTCCCGAACCAGCTGTCGAGCCAAATGAACCTCAGGTTGCCACTGCCTCACCGGCTGACACCCAGACGGCCACTGTAGATGGGGAGAAGATCTATCAGGGATCCTGCCAAGCCTGCCATGCTGCCGGGGTTGCAGGTGCACCGAAGATAGGTGATAAAGATGCCTGGGCGCCGCGCATTGCCAAGGGTAATGATGCTCTGCTTTCATCAGTCAAGAATGGCTTCAATGCCATGCCACCGAAGGGTGCCTGCATGAGTTGCACCGATGAAGAGCTGCAAGCCGCCATAGCATTCCTGGTTGAACAGGGTTCCTGATCGTCGTCACGGAGACGGACACTTTCCGTCTCCGTGTTACATATTACGCAGTGCATATGCCGAGGCAAGAGTCAGCATGTTTAGGCTGAACACAAACCTCTGATAAAATGTTTTACTTGAGTTCATAGCCGGAACAGGTACAACTCTCCAATATGGATGTATTCTTACATCTACGAAAAATACTAAAGATGCACCGCTGATTGCATCAAAGGCAAACTTAACAAGAAAATGAACAAGTCGCATTATTGTCACGGCAAGCCATCTCTGCGACTCATCAAGGGAAAGCAGCACTGTGAAAACTGCAGAACTATGCAGTTATGCCTGAATGCCTGGCTTGACAAGGAATTTATTAGTGACATTGATCAGATTTCTTTAGATGGAGGTACCTTTCAGGCGGGAGCGGCGATTTACAGAATGGAGGACCGATTCAGGTCGCTCTTTATCATTCAATCTGGCTCAGTGAAAGTCGAGAAAATACTTGAGGATGGTACTCACCACGTAAATGGATTCTACTTCCGCGGTGATCTATTCGGGTTTGATTCGATTGGTGGTGCACTATATAACTACGATGCAATCGCACTTGAGACTACACGAATTTGCATAATTCCCTACGACAAGCTTGAATCCCTCGGCTCGTCAGTTCCACGCCTGCAAAATATGATTACTACCTTACTTGCAGGCAAGTTACAGCAAACCAATAACCTGCTTCTCGATAGCCGCTATCTGAGTGCAGATAAACGCCTATTGATATTTCTTAATAACCTTTGCGAACGTAATCTCGTTCAGAGTCAGAACGGAAAGGGAAGGATTCATCTACCCATGCCCAAGACTGATATTGCGAGTTATCTTGGAATTCGAGCAGAATCTCTCAGTCGTATTTTCCAGCCAACCTTCAGAAGCAGGGGGTCATTCGCAACCATAGCAGGTCTATTGAGATCAATGATATCGATACTGCAATGCGAGTGATCAGCAAATCATAATTGGTACGCGTTGCATGAAGATCACATATTTTTAGCTACAAATCGAGGTGCTGATTTACAGT